>CAVRKU010000021.1:0-319881 GCA_963721695.1 uncultured Microthrixaceae bacterium | reverse complement strand
CCAAGGCCCAACCGGCGCTCGACCACCGAGTCGTCAACCACTTCGACCCCGCCCAGAACGAACGCGGCGGGGGGCTCGTCGGCGCCGACCCGAGCCGGCCACCACCGCGGCCAGCGCTGACCGCGCATCGTTCTCGGGCGATCCTTCGTGCTCCTCGTGTGACAGATCGCCCGAGAACATGGCTACGGGCGCCCTTTGATCACCTCGAGGCACGGAACCAGGCCCGCAGCGTGGACCGGTAGGCGACGTCGTAGCGGTCGTACTCCTCGCGGAGCGCGGCCCCGGCCAGCCCGACGGGAGGAGCTCGGCCGGTAGCAGTGGGTCGGCCTGGAGGTGGCGGAGCACCGCGGCCGACAGGACGAACCCGTCGCGCGAGCGCGGACGGCGTCACCGCCCTCGAGCGGCGGGAGCAGCCCGGCGATCTCGTCCCGGAGGGTCGAGCCGTCGTCGACCACGCCGCGAGTCCGAACGCCGAGGCCACGTCGGGCTCCGGATCGGGGCGGGCGCCGGTCCACCGGACGCACCATCGCGCCACCACCGGCGGCCGCGTCGGGCGAGCGGTCCGGGTCGAGGTTGTCCGGCCGCCCCCAGGCGCCCTCGCGGAGCTCGACGAGGCGGAGGGCGCCGAGGGCATCGCGGAGGTCGGCTCGGTCCGCCGCCGACCGGCGGGTGTCTCCGTCGACGGTGGCCAGCTCCCAGGTGCCGTCCCAAGCGCCGGGTCTCGGCCAGACGGCTGGCCGACTGCCGTTGCTGGCGGGCCACCAGCCGGCCGACCAGTCGGTACCCGCCGTCGGTCGCCTCGGCATCTCCGGCCGTGACGAGGCGGGACAGGGCCGTCCGCGTGCTGCCCTCGCTGATGCCGAACAGCGCCGTGGTGCGCACGAGCAGCGGCGTCGGCAGCCACGGCGGGTCGGTGCCGAGCAGCACCGAGGCCAGCACGGATCGGGCCGTCAGCGGAGTGTTACGTGTTGACGACATGTGCAGTGAGAGTGTAAGGTACCGGCATGGTCACCGTGCTGGACACCCGGCCGACGATGCTCCCGCCGGAGGAGCTCCTCACCGACGTGCTGCCCACGGATCGCCTCACGGCCACCGGCATGCCGGTGCCGGCGCTGCGGACGGAGCTGCGCCAGATCGACGACCTGCGCAACGCCGGCACGGTGGTCGCCACGTGGCTGCAGGCCCTCGGTCACCATCGGTCTGGCCGTGTGGATCGGTCACCCCCTCGCCTACGCGGCCGCCTTCGTGCTCATGGGACCGGCCTTCGCCCGCTTCGCCATCCTCGGCCACGAGGCCGCGCACAAGCTCCTGTTCACGAACAAGCGCTGGAACGACGCCGTGGGTCGCTGGCTGGTCGCCTACCCGTCCTTCGTGCCGCTCGACGGCTACCGCCGCGGCCACTTCGCCCACCACAAGGACGAGTTCGGGCCGAACGAGCCCGACATGAACCTCTACAACGGCTACCCGATCACCGAGGCCAGCTTCCGCCGCAAGATGTGGCGCGACGCTCGTGGCACCTCGGGCTGGAAGAACCTCAAGGGCCTGCTGCAGTCGCTCAAGAGCCCCACGGCCCGCCCCATCTCGATCCGCATCCTCATCGCCCAGGTGCCGCTCATCGCGGCGGCGATCGCCGTCGGGCGCTGGTGGCTGTACCCGCTGCTGTGGCTGGGACCGTGGCTGACGTCCTGGCGCGTGATCAACCGCCTGCGGTCGATCGCCGAGCACGGCGGGATGGCGCGCTCGAAGGACCGTCGCCAGACGACGCACCACGTGCGCCAGTCATGGCTGGCCCGGTTCTGGATGGTGCCGCTCAACACCGGCTGGCACCTCGCCCACCACGTCGACATGGGCGTGCCGTGGCGCAACCTCCCCCAGCTCCACGCCGAGCTCGAGGCCGCCGGCTACATCACCCCCGAGCTCACCTACCCGAGCTACCGCGCCCTGTGGCGCGCCCTGCGCTCCCGCCCGCGAACCGCGAGCCGGCCAGCTGACGCGCTCACGGCTCGACGATCACCTTGTCGCCCTGGCGGATGGTGCCGGGTTCGCGCACCCAGGCGTAGGCGCGGCTCCAGCCGGGGTGGCGGTCGTGGTCCATGCGGTTGAAGTCACGGTCGGCGAACCACTCCGCGTTCTTCACGCACGGGGTGGACCAGGCCGAGATCTCGGCCAGCACGTCACCGATGAGCAGCTGGGTGCCGGGCTGGATGGTGGGCCAGTCGATGCCGCCGATGGTGATGTTCTCGCCGGCCGGGCCCGGCTCGATCGGGTGGCCCTCGGCCCGGAGGGCACCGATGACCTCGACCGACCACAGGCACAGCGCCTGGAGCGGCCGACCGTGGTGCTGCCGGGCCGCTTGGCGGTCGCCCACCAGCCCGCGGTCGCCGACCTCGGCCACCTCGACGGGCTTCTTCGGCACGCCGCCGTCGGACACGTTGAGCTGGGCGACGACGCCCTCCTGGGTCGGCGCGCCGGCCCCGAGCAGGTGGATGCCGCGTCCGACGTCGCTGAGGTGGTGGGTCGCGTCGTGGACGGCGTGGCGGACGTCCAGGCCGCGTCGACGGCCTCGCCGCCGACGTGCGCCGTGCGGGCCCAGCGGGGATCGTCGGGCCGTCGAGGCTGGCCGCCTTGTCGTGGAGCCGCTTCATGTTGGCGGCGAACCTGGCGGAGCAGCATCGAGCGCCTCGGGCGCCGGGTCGGTCACGGGCGGCACGTCCGGCAGGTCGAGGTCCTCGACGGTGAGGACGGCGTGGAGCAGCCGGCCCATGTTGGCCACGATGTCGGCGCTGTGGCTCAGGTACTCGGCCGCCGACCACACCTCCGGCGCCGGGCGGGCGGTGAGCACGGTCGGCGCGACGCCTTCGATCGTCTGCTCCCACATCGGCGCCAGGGCCCGCAGCGTGCCGAGCGTGTCCGGCAGGTCGTACTGGGCGCCGTCGAACCGGCAGGCCTCGCAGGTCTCGGGCGGCACCGGCATCCGTCAGGCGAGGTCGTCGTGGTCGTGGTCGTGGGGGGGCTCGTGGGGGACGGCCTCCGACGAGCGGGTCGGGGACGACCCGCAGCGTGCGCCGGCCCGCCTCCTCGGCCAGCGACAGCACCTCGCGCAGCGGCAGGCCCGGCGCGCTGGGCGACGCGGGCCGCGTCGTCGTGCTCGACCTTGATGCGGCCCGGGCTGACCTTCACCCGCACCGGGTAGCCGGCGACGTCGACCGTGTCCGACTCGCGCGCCGCCGGCCAGCGCTCGAGGGTGGCGCCCCGCACGCCGAGCGAGCCGGTCTCGCGGGTGAGGACCTCGGCGACCTGGGCGCTGAGGGCGACGTCGGCCAGCGCGGACACCGTGTGGGCGGGCCGGCCCTTCTTCATGACGATCGGCGTGATCCAGGCGTCGTGGGCGCCGGCGGCGAGCAGGGCGCCGACGGTGTGGGCGAGGGTCTCGCCGGTGGCGTCGTCGACGTTGGCCTCGAGCAGCACGACCGGCTGGCCGGCGAGCGACCGCCTCGCTCGGCGTGCCGATCACGACCTGGGTGGCGTTGGGCTGGCCGTCGATGTCGCGGGTGCCGGCGCCGAAGCCGCTGCACTCGATGGTCATCGGCGGCAGCGGCCCGAAGCCGGAGGCGAGCGCGGCGACGAGGGCGGCGCCGGTCGGCGTCGTCAGCTCGACGCCGAGGTCGAGCCCCGCGGTGGGCGCGCCGACCGCGGCGAGCAGCTCGACGACCGCCGGGGCGGGGTTCGGGAGCAGGCCGTGGGCGGCGCGGACCATGCCGGTGCCGGTGACGACGACCGACGAGTAGAGCGCGTCGATCTCCAGCACCTCGAGCGCGGCGCAGGTGCCGACGACGTCGACGATGGCGTCGAGGCCGCCCACCTCGTGGAAGTGCACCTGCTCGGGCGGGCGGCGGTGCAGCCGGCCCTCGGCGTCGGCGAGCGCGCCGAACACGGCCAGGGCCCGGCGGCGGACGCGGTCCGGCAGGCGGGCCTCCTCCACCAGCGCCGCGATGTGCGACGCGGTGCGCACGACCGTGGTCTCCTCGGCGTGCACGTGGGCCTTGGTGGCGGCGATGCCGCACCGGAGCACCGGCTCGGCCTCGAGGCCCCAGCCCCGCACCGGCAGCCGCTCGACCATGGCGCGCACCTCGTCGAGGTCGGCGCCGGCGTCGAGCAGCGACCCGAGCGCCATGTCCCCGGCGATCCCCGAGAAGCAGTGGAACCACGCGATCCGCGTCACTTGAGCATCCGGAGCACGGCGCAGGCGGCGCCGTAGCCGTTGTCGATGCCGACGACCGTGAGCCCGGCGGCGCACGAGGCGAGCATGCCGAGCAGCGCGGTGACGCCCTCGAGGCTGGCGCCGTAGCCGACGCTGGTGGGCACGGCGACGACCGGGGCCGGGGTGAGGCCGCCGACGAGGCTGGCCAGCGCGCCCTCCATGCCGGCCACCACGACGACGGCGTCGGCGCCGGCGAGGACGTCGGCCTCGGCGAGCAGGCGGTGGACGCCGGCCACGCCGACGTCGGTGAGCCGGATGGGCTCGATGCCGTGCGCCGCGAGCACGGTGGCGGCTTCGTCGGCCACCGGCAGGTCGGCCGTGCCCGCGGCCGCGATCACCACCCGCTCGGAGCGAGGCGCGGACGGCCGCCACACGACCATGGAGCCGTGCTGCACGCCGCCGGGGTTGCGCGAGCGGCGACGGCCGCCTGGTCCTCGGTGGCGCGGGTGAGCAGCACGGGCGAGGCGCCGCCGTCGAGCAGCTCGGCCACGATGGCCGCCGCGTGCTCGGGCGCCTTGCCCGGCCCGTACACGGCCTCGGGCAGGCCCTGGCGCAGCGCGCGGTGGTGGTCGACCCGGGCGAAGCCGAGGTCGGCGAACGGCAGGCGCCGCAGCTCGGCGACGGCGTCGTCGGGGTGCACGTCGCCGGAGCGCACCGCCTCCAGCAATCGCACGAGGGCCGCTTCGTCCACGCCAGTAGCATTGCGCCTCGTGACCGACGACGCCGCACCGACTGCGCGTCGCCGCATCGGCTTCCTCGGGCCGGAGGGCACCTTCACCGAGCAGGCCCTCCTCGGCGAGGCCGATCTGGCCGCCGAGGAGCTCGTGCCGATGGCCACCATCGCCGAGGTGCTGGCCGCCGCCGACAGCGGCGACATCGACCTCGGGTTCGTCGGCATCGAGAACTCGATCGAGGGCACGGTCAACGTCACGATCGACGCGCTGGCCTTCGAGCACGACCTGCTGATCCAGCGCGAGGTCGAGCTCGGCATCCAGCTCAACCTCCTGGCCCCGCCGGGCGTGGCGATGGCCGACGTCACCCGCGTGCTCACCTTCCCGGTGGCGGCCGGCCAGTGCCGCACCTGGCTGGCCGGCCAGCTGCCGGGCGTCGAGATGGTGGCCGCCAACTCGAACGCCGAGGCCGCTCGCGCTGGTCGCCGAGGAGGCCGACGGCGTGTCGGCCGCGGTGGCGCCGTCGCTGGCCGCCAAGATCTACGGCCTCGACGTGCTGGCCAACGACATCGAGGACCACCCCGAGAACACCACCCGCTTCGTGCTCGTGGCGCCGGACGCGGTCCCGCCGGCGACCGGCCACGACAAGACCACCATCGTCGTGTTCCAGCGCACCGACCGGCCCGGCTCGCTGCTCGCCATCCTGCAGGAGTTCGCCGCCCGGGCCATCAACCTCGTGAAGCTCGAGTCGCGGCCCACCAAGAAGGGCCTCGGCGACTACTGCTTCATCATCGACCTCGAGGGGCACCTCAGTGACGAGCTGGTGGCCGACTGCCTGCGCGACGTGCGCTCCAAGGTGGAGGACATCAAGTTCCTCGGCAGCTACCCCGCCGCCGGTGCGCACGGGCCGGCGGTCCGGCGCGACGCAGAGGAGGCGTGGCGCATCGCCGATGCGTGGATCACGGACCAGAAGGCCAAGCTCGCTCCCTGAGTAACGTCGCTCGCCGGAGTGGTGGCCGAGAGGACGAAGGCAACGGTCTTGAAAACCGTCGACCCGCAAGGGTCCGTGGGTTCGAATCCCACCCGCTCCGCGTGGGTATCCTCGTCCCTCCACCCTGGAGCGGTGGCCGAGTCCGGTTGAAGGCGCATCCCTGCTAAGGATGTGAGGGGGCAACTCCTCCGTGGGTTCAAATCCCACCCGCTCCGCTGATCCGCCCGGCGCACCCCGCCGGGCGGTGTCGCGTGACCAGGGTGCGAGAATCCGCTGATGGCGGCCTACACCCACACGCCGCCGCGGTGGAGCCTTCGTCTCGCCGTGGCCGCGGGAGTCGTCCTGGTCGCCACGGCCGTGGCCGTGCAGGGCGTGCCGGACTGGGAGGAGTCGCTGTTCCGGACGATCCACTCGCTCCCCGACTGGCTCGAGCCAGTCCTCTGGCTGCCCATGCAGCTCGGCGCGGGGTTCGCGCCGGGCCTCGTGGCGGCCGGGTCGTGGATCGCGTGGGGGCGATGGCGACCGACGGTGGGCGCCATCGTGGCCGGGATCACCGCGTGGTGGCTCGCCCAGGTGGTCAAGGCCGCCGTCGATCGGGGCCGGCCGTACTCGTTCATCACCGACGTCGTGCAGCGGCCCCGGGCGCCCGACGACGGTCTCGGCTTCCTCTCCGGTCACGCCACCATGGCCTTCACGCTGGCGGCCGTGCTGTCGCCGTACCTCACGTGCCGCCTGCGCGTCGTGGCGTACGGGCTGGCCGGCGCGGTCGCCTTCGCGCGGGTGCACCTCGGCGCCCACTTCCCCTTGGACGTGGTCGCGGGGGCCGCGCTCGGCTACGGGTTGGGATGGCTGTGGAACCTGGCGGTCGGCGTTCCGGCCGACGTGCCGAGCGAGCTCAGTGGAGCTGCGGGTCCTTCAGATCGATGAACTCCGTGTTCGCCATGATCTCCCCGAACTCGGCCATCAGTGGCTGGATGTCCTCCGGCACCTCGGCCTTCTCCCCGGCCCGCGCTTCGGCCTCGCTCGTGAAGTAGGCGGCCTCGACGTAGGCGTCGGGGCCCGTCCACACCCGGAGCCCGCCGAGGAGGTCCGGCCGGAGGTCGGCGATCTTGTCGAAGCTGGCGTCGAGCCGCTCGACCTTGGCCCGGTCGACGCCGCTCACCTTCATCACCTGCACGAAGCCGGCCTCGTCCGAGCCGCCGCCGAGGAACTCGGTGACGTCGGACGACTCCGTGAAGTCCACGTCGCCGTCGAAGAACTTCGCCGTGTCGGCCCACCACGAGCTCTGCTCGGGCCGCTCGCCGTTGGCCCGGGCGGCGTCCTCGGACTCGAACCGCACGATGGCGATCGACCGTCCGTCGTCGGTGACCCCTGACGTCACCCCGAGGTAGCCGATGGCCCCGGGTCGCACCTCGGCTTGCCACCGATCGCCCTGACGCTTCAGGCCTTCCGCGTCCGTCGTCCGTCCCTCGATCAGCTGTACGAACATCTCGACCTCCCCCGGTGAGCCGCTCCCTCCGAGCATGCGCCTGCCCGTGGAGAACCGCAATGGGCTTGCCCGGCCCCACCCGCGAGACTGCGCCGATGGCCGGTCTGCTCGTGCGCGGGGGAAGCGTCCTGGTCGACGGCGCCTTCGAGGAGGCCGAGCTCGCCGCCGAGGACGGGGTGCTCGTCGACCGTGGCGGCCGTCGGATCCGACGCCCGTGTCATCGACGCCGAGGGGCTCCTCGTCGTGCCTGGGTACGTCGACCTGCAGTGCAACGGCGGGTTGGGGATCGACCTGGCCGGCGACCCCGAGCGGCTGTGGGAGCTCGGCGCGGCGCTGCCCCAGTTCGGCGTCACGGCGTGGCTCCCGACGATCGTGACCACCCCGGACGGCATCGTCGATCGAGCCATCGACGCCCTCGCCGCCGGACCCCCGCAGGGGTGGCGAGGGGCCGCGCCGCTGGGGCTGCACCTGGAGGGACCGTTCCTGTCGGAGGAGAAGCGTGGCGCGCACCCGGCCGCGCTGCTCCGCCCGCCCTCGCTCGCCGCGATCGAGGGCTGGTCACGCGAGCGCGGCGTCGCCGTCGTCACCCTCGCCCCCGACGTGCCCGGCGCCCTCGAGGTGGTCGAGGCGCTCGTGGCGCGGGGGGTCGTCGTCTCGCTCGGGCACACCCCCGCCACCCACGCCCAGGCGGTGGCCGCGGTCGATGCGGGCGCGACCTGGGTCACGCACCTCTTCAACGCCATGGCACCGCTGCACCACCGCGAGCCAGGGCTCGCCGGCCTGGCGCTCGCCGACGATCGGCTCCACGTCGGGCTCATCCCCGACGGCATCCACCTGCACCCGCAGGTCGTGGCGATGGCCCAGCGCGCCCTCGGCCACCGCCTCACCATCGTCACCGATGCGGTGGCGGCCCTCGGGATGCCGCCGGGGCGCCAGGCCCTCGGACGCACCGAGGTCACCATCGACGACGACGGCGTCCGCCTCGCCGACGGCACGCTGGCGGGGAGCAACCTCGCCATGGACCAGGGCGTGCGGAACCTCGTCGCCTTCAGCGGCTGCGCTCCGCAGGAGGCGATCCACGCCGCGTCCACCGCCCCCGCGGCCGTCCTCGGCGACACGGTCCGCGGCACGCTCGCGCCGGGAACCCGAGCCGACCTGTTGCTGCTGACCGACGACCTCGAGCTCGTCGCGACCGTGATCGGCGGCGTCGTCGTCCACGACGCACGCTCGACCACCTAGGCCTACGCTCAGGGCGTGTCCGCCCCGAAGCTCCAGCAGGTCACCCTCGTGGTGGGGAGCAGCGAGGCGTCGGCCGCGTTCTACCGCGAGCTCGGGCTGGCGGTGCCCGAGGACGCCGACGACATGCACGTCGAGATCCCGCAGCCGGCGGGTCCCGTCTCCCTCGAGCTCGACACGGCGGACTCCGCCGGCCTCTGGAACGCCAGCTGGCGTGCCGGCCAGGGCACGCAGGTGATCCTCGGCATGGCGGTGGCGAGCCGGGAGGCCGTCGACGAGCTGTACGGACGGCTCACCGCGAGCGGCCACCCCGGGGTGCAGCCGCCCTTCGATGCGTTCTGGGGCGGGCGCTACGCCATCGTGGCCGACCCCGACGGCAATCAGGTCGGGTTGATGAGCCCGATCGACGCGGCCCGTCGAACGTGGCCGCCCGAGGCGTCTCCGGACCCCTAGCCGCCGAGGCACTCGGTGAGGAACGCCTGGAGGGCCGGCGTGAGCACGTCGTCGTCGGGCTCCCCGATGCGCCGGTTCACGTCCTCGTGGGAGAAGCCCGGAAGGTCGACGACGGTGACCTCCGCCCCGGCGGTGCGGGCGGCCTCCGCGAAGCCGTCGACCTGCGCCCGGCGGGCGGGCGTGCCCCGTCGCACGAGGAACAGATCCGGCAGGGGCGCGTCACCGACGTGTGCGAGCGGGGAGAGGTCCGGCCAGAGCGACGGATCGGCGCCGAAGACCGAGCGGTAGAGGGTGGCGCTCGGCCCGCCACTCGCGACGACCGCGGCGACGTCGAAGCCCTCGGTGTCCAGGGGCGCGGCGCACGCCAGGCCGCGGGCTCGAGGTCGTGGGGGGCCAGGTAGGCAGGGTCGGCGGCGATCGCGGCCGTGATCGCGGCGCCGGCGGAGTGGCCGACGAGCGCCATCCGCTCCGGATCGATCCCCCTCGCGGGTCCCTCTTTC
Organism: uncultured Microthrixaceae bacterium; assembly: GCA_963721695.1. GTDB lineage: Bacteria > Actinomycetota > Acidimicrobiia > Acidimicrobiales > VFJN01 > VFJN01. The sequence continues at coordinate 310,280 of CAVRKU010000021.1, read as the reverse complement.
GCCAGCCACGAGAGCGCGGCGGCGACGTCCTCGTTGTGCGACGGCGCCACGACCCGATCGTCCACCGGGGCCTGCGCATCGGTCAGGCGGTAGTTGACGCTCGCCACCGCCCAGCCGGCATCGGTCCACTGGCGCACCTTGTCCTCCATGCCGTTGGCCTTGTCGCCGCCGCGCCAGCCGCCGCCGTGGACCCACACGACGACCGGCACCGCATCGCAATCCGCGCCGGGTGGGTAGTAGAGGTCGAGGCGTTGCTGCGGGTCGCCGCCGTCGACGTACGGCAGGTCCATCTGGGTTTCGCTGGCCCGCGCACGGCGCGGTGGTGTCCCGGGGTGCGGGCGGACCGGCCGCATCGTCGGCGCATGATCCAAGTAGGAGGACCACGGCCAGGAGTGCCGCCCGATGAGCCATCGCCCCATCAGAGCGCATGCACCGGTGCGCTCGGTGGGCACCCACCCCTACGGTTGCATCGTGCCTGACGCCTCGCGACGACCTGTGACGCTCACCGTCGTCGGTGCCGGGCTCGGGCGCACCGGCACACACGCGCTGAAGCTCGCCCTGGAGCGGCTCCTGGGTGGTCGCTGCCACCACATGGTCGAGGTGTTCGGCGACGAGGAAGAACGAGCCGTCTGGACCCAGGCGTGCCTGGGCGAGGCCGTCGACTTCGGCTCGCTGCTCTCCGCCTATCGCGCCTGCACGGACATGCCGGGATGCTTCTTCTGGCCGGAGCTCCTCGCGGCCAACCCCGACGCGCTGGTGCTGCTCTCCGTGCGGGAGTCGCCGGAGGTGTGGCATCGCAGCGCGGCGAACACCATCCTCCCGTCGATCCGGATGGCCTCGTCCGGAGGCGACCCGTGGATGACGGCCATGGTGCAGATGCTGGGCGAGCGCTTCAGCGACCAGCTGGAGGATCGCGACGCGATGCTCAGCGCCTACGAGCGGCACAACGAGGCGGTGCGAGCGGGTGTGCCTCGGGACCAGCTGCTCGAGTGGCAGCCCGGTGACGGCTGGGAGCCGATCTGCGCCCGGCTCGGCCTTCCGGTGCCCGACGAGCCCTTCCCCAAGACGAACAGCACTGCCGACTTCCGGGCCATGGCCGGGTTCCCGCCGCTGGAGGCGTGAGCGCGGCGTCGGATCGACCGGGTCGACACGCCTCCAGTAGGGTTTCCCCTCCAACCCAGCGCTCGTAGCTCAATTGGAGAGAGCATCTGACTACGGATCAGAAGGTTGGGGGTTCGAGTCCCTCCGAGCGCGCTCGAAGTCCACCTGACCTGCCGGAACGTCCCGTCCTGCTGACGTGGACTGAGCACGCGCCGGTCAGTGGAGCTCGGCCATGTCCTCGCTGGAGATCTCGCCGGGCTTCTTGCCCATGATGATCATGGCCAGGACCTCGTCCTTGGTGACGGCGTGCTTGTCGACGGTGTCGACGAGCTTTCCTTGGAGCATCACGCTGATCCTGTCGGCCAGGTCGAACACGTCATGGATGTCGTGGCTGATGAGGAAGATCCCGATGCCCTCGGACTTGAGCTGGGTCACCAGCTCGCGCACCTGATCGGTCTCGGCGGGGCCGAGGGCGGCGGTGGGTTCGTCCATGATGAGGATCTTGGCGTCGAAGTAGATCGCTCGGGCGATGGCCACCGATTGCCGCTGTCCGCCGGAGAGCGACTGGACCGGGATCTTGAGGTTCGTGAACCGCTTGTTGAGCCGTCCGATCACCTTCTGGGTGGCCGACGCCATGGCCGAGTCGTCGAGGGCCCCGGTGCGCGTACGGAGCTCCCGCCCGAGGAAGACGTTCCCCGCGGCGTCGATGTTCTCGGCCAGCGCCAGCTTCTGGTAGATGGTCTCGATGCCGTGCTTCTGAGCGTCACGTGGCTGGTGGATGGTCACGGGCTCACCGTTGACCAAGATCTGCCCTGAGTCCGCGGGATGGGCGCCCGCCAGCGTGTGCATCAAGGTCGACTTCCCGGCGCCGTTGCCGCCGACGAGTGCGACGACCTCACCGGGGTGGAGGTCGATCGTGACGCCGTCGACGGCGTGGAGGCCACCGAACGCGACACGGATGTCGCGCATCTCGACCAACGGGGTCTGCCCGGGCTCAGCGGTCGTGGTCGGCCGCGTGTCAGTCATCGTGCGGTACCTCCCTCACGCTCGACCGGTCTGGATGATGATGGCAGCCAAGGTCAAGCCGGTCGCGAGCGCGCCCACTGCCACGGTCCGGCGCCCGGACCGGAGTGCTGAGTCGATGGCGACGGCCGCGACCAGCACGATGCCGACCACGATGTCCTGCGACGGCGAATCGATCCTCAACAGCACCATGCCGGAGCGGAGCGACTGCATGATGATCGCACCCAGCACCGCTCCGGGGATCGTCCCGACGCCGCCGGCGAACGACGTCCCGCCGATGACGGCAGCGGCGATGACGTCGAGCTCGTTCTGGACACCGAGGTTCGTCACCCCGGCGTTGAGCCGCGCGGTCTGGATCGCGGCGCTCACCGCGACGAGGACGCCCATGAGGACGAACGTGAGCATGATCGTGCGGCGGGTGTTGATGCCGCTCAGCTCAGCCGCCTCGGGGTTGCCGCCGTACGCGTACACGTAGCGACCGAAGCGACGGCGGCGGGCGAGGTAGGTCATCAGGATGGTCACGAAGATCAGGATCACGACCGGGTACGCGACTCCGGTGGGGTCCCCGGTGGTCGGTGAGGTGTAGCGGTTGGCGATCAGCCCGACGGCGGCGACGACGGTTGCGCAGCCGAGCACACCCAGGCCGATCTCGATCCACATCGGGCGGACGGCGAGGTCAAACCGTTGCCGGCGGCGCCGGGTCAGGTAGATGACGAGCACGACGCCGGCGCAGCCCAGCAGCGCGAGTGCCCAGCTTCGCCACTCGCCGAGCGAGCCCGTGGCTCCGCCACCGAACCGCTGGAAGGTCTCGTCCAGCGGCGAGAGGGTCTGCCCCTTGGTGTCTCCGGTGCGGAAGATCATGCCCCGCCAGATGAGGAAGCCGCCCAGGGTGACGATGAACGACGGGACCCCGCCGTACGCCACGATGGAGCCCGTCACCGCGCCGACCAGGGCGCCGAGGAGCATGCCGATGAGGAGCGCGACGACCCAGACGTAGGCCTTGCTCTGCAGCCCGTCGATCGTGAAGTCGATGCCGAAGAAGGCGATGGTGCCCTGGGTCTGCACCAGCGCCATCGTGTAACCGAGGAACCCGAGCAGCGACCCCACCGAGAGGTCGATGTTGCGCGACACGATGATCAGGACCATGCCGGTGGCCATGATCGCGATGGACGTGCTCTGGACGGAGAGGTTCCACAGGTTGCGGGCGGTGAGGAAGTCGCCGCTCGTGAGGATGTTGAACGCGATCCAGATGGCGGCGATAGACACCACCATGCCGAGCAGGCGGGTGTCGATCTCGGTCGCGGCCAGCAACGATCGCCACGACCGCTCCCGTGGTCGCGGGGCGGTGGTCGGAGGGCTCGGCGTCATCCCGGTGCCCGTCTGAGCCTCAGTCATCTCTCACGCCTTGTCGTGACCCACGTGCGAATGCGCCCTCCGTCCCGACGTGCAGGCGGAGGGCGCATCGAGCACGCCCTGCGGATGGGGTCAGTCGCAGACCGCTACCGAACCGGCTTCCACGCCGTTGCAGACGTTTTCCTTGGTCGTCCAGCCCGCGTCGATGACGACGTCGAGGTTGTCCTTGGTGATGGGCTGCGGTGTGAGCTGGATCGTGGTGAGCTCGTTGCCCTCGGGGGACTCGAACGGAGCGGTGCCGCTCACCTTGGTGATGTCCGGATCCGCGCACAGCGCGATCGCCGCCTCGCCAGCGGTCTTGCCGAGCTCGCGGGCGTCCTTCCAGACGTCGACGGTCTGCGTGCCCAGCGCGACCCGGTTGAGGGCAGGCTGGTCACCGTCCTGACCGGACACCGGCACCGTGCCGGCGAGGCCCTGAGCCTCCAGCGCCGCCACGACCCCGCCGGCCATGCCGTCGTTCTCCGAGAGGACCGCTTGGACGTCGTTGTCGGCCGCGGTCAGGAACTGCTCGGTCTCGGTCTGGGCAATGGCCGGGTCCCAGTTGTCCGTGTAGGTCTCGCCGACGATCGTGATGTCGCCAGCCTCCACGGCGTCACCGATGACCTCCTCGTAGCCGGCGCGGAGGAAGTCGGCGTTGGCGTCGGCCCTGTTGCCCTTGATGATGATGTAGTTGCCCGTTGGCACCTCGTCGAAGATCGCTTGTGCTTGCAGCCGTCCGACCTCGACGTTGTCGAAGGTGATGTAGAGGGCTCCCGTGTCCTCGATGAGGCGGTCGTAGCCGATGACGGGTACCCCGTTCGAGATCGCGCTCGCGACCGACGGCTTGATGGCCGTCCCGTCCTGGGCGAGGATGATCAGCACGTTGGCACCCTGGGAGATCAGGTTCTCCACGTTGGTGGCCTGCGTCTCGGCGGAAGACTTGGCGTCGTTCGACACGTAGGTGCCGCCGCCGGCCTCGACCGCCTCCTTGATCGCAGGCTCGTCGAACTTGGCCCAACGTTCCTCCTGGTAGTTGTTCCAGGAGACGCCGACCACGCAGTCCCCGCCGCCACCACCACCCTCGGTGGTGTCGCTCGAACTGGATCTCATCGTCACCGCAAGCGAACAGCACGGCAGCGCACATGCTCAGCGCCAACAACCCACGGACCCGTGTCCTCACGTTGAACCCCCCCGTTGGTGGCGCTGACGCTGTCGTCGTGCGCCGTCGCACGGATGGTAGCCATCGATCTTCGAGCCTGCCGGGACGATGCCCGCACGCGACCCCCACGTAGACGCGTGCTTCAATCGGGCGCATGCGCGCCCGTCCGATGTCCCGGCGGGTGATCGCGATGGTGGTCGTCGCGGTCGCCGCCGCCGGTGGGTTCGCGTTCGCGAACGCAGGCGACCGAGCGACGAACCCACCGATCGTTCCTCACTTCGTCGACGACACCGCTGAGTCCGGCATCGATCACCGCTACGAGGGTGAGTTCCAGTTCTTCGTGGGTGGCGGCGTCGCCACGTTCGACTGTGACGACGACGGGCTGCCGGATCTCTACCTCGCCGGCGGGAGCGGGCCCGCGGCGCTGTACCACAACGAGAGCACGCCCTCGGGCCCGCTTCGCTTCACGCCGGTCGCGTCGGCCACCACCGATCTCACCGGCGTCACCGGTGGCTACCCGATCGACATCGACGGCGACAGCCACGTCGACCTCGCCGTCCTACGGGTCGGGGAGGACGTCGTCCTGCGCGGGCAGGGTGACTGCGAGTTCGAGCGCGCCAACGAGCTCTGGGGCATCGACGGCGGAGACTCGTGGACCGACGCGTTCAGCGCGACATGGGAAGGGACGAACACCTTGCCGACGCTGGCGTTCGGCGACTACCTGGCGCCGGATGGTCAGTCGTGCGAGGACAGCAGGCTGTTCCGGCCTGAGCGCCGCCGGCTACGCGCCGCCGGTGGCGCTCGCCCCCGGCTACTGCACGCTGTCCATCCTGTTCAGCGACTGGCAGCGCTCCGGACGGCGCGATCTGCGCATGAGCAACGACCGGCACTACTACCGGGACGGCACCGAGCAGCTGTGGCGGATCGAGCCGGGCGTGACGCCGGTCGCGTACGGCGAGGCAGACGGCTGGCGTCCGCTGGAGATCTGGGGCATGGGCATCGCCAGCCAGGACGTCACCGGCGACGGCCTCCCCGAGGTGTTCCTGACCAGCCAGGGCGACAACAAGCTGCAGTCACTGGTCGGCGACGCGAGCAAGCCGACGTACGAGGACGTCGCCCTGGCGCGTGGCGTCACCGCGACTCGCCCCTTCGCGGGCGGCGACGTGCTCCCGTCGACCGCCTGGCACCCCGAGTTCCAGGACGTGAACAACGACGGCTTCGTCGATCTCTTCGTCACGAAGGGCAACGTCGAGGCGCAGCCCGACTACGCCACCCGCGATCCGAACAACCTCCTGCTCGGTACGGCGGACGGGACCTTCGTCGAGGCCGCCGAGGACGCGGGGATCGTGGACTACCACCGAGCCCGCGGTGCCGCCGTCGTCGATCTCAACCTCGACGGCATGTTGGACCTCGTCGTGGTCAACCGCCGCGAGAACGTGACGACGTGGCGGAACGTGGGGCGGGGAGACGCCGACCGTCCCTCGGCGATGAGCGGCTGGATCGAGGTGCGGCCCCGACAACCGGCCGAGCCGAACGTCGACGCCATCGGGAGCTGGATCGAGGTGCGGATCGGCGATCGGGTCGTCTCGCGCGAAGTCACGATCGGCGGGGGTCACGCCGGCGGGCAGCTGGGGTGGGTGCACGTCGGCATCGGCGAGGAGGCGCAAGCAGAGGTGCGCGTCCAGTGGCCGGACGGTGCGGTCGGCCCGTGGCAGACGGTCGCGGCCGGCGAGCGAGTGACGGTCGATCGCGGCGACAGCTAGCCGCGCTTGCCACGGCACCGGTGTGCGGTCGCTCGTCAGGTGAGGTCGGCATCACGAAGCGCGCCGTAGGCAGCGCGCACGTCGGGCGCGCTCGACGCTCCGGAGCCTGGCTCGACCTCGTCCCCCTCGCCCACCCGCCACCGGTCGGCGATGTCCGCCGGGTCCTCGCCGGTGGCGACCGTCGCCGCCTGCACGCACGCCCCCGTGGCGACCTGCTGGTCGCTGCGCGGCACGAGGACAGCGCGACCGCTCAGGTCGGCGAGCACCTGGCGGTAGGCGCGGGAATGGCCACCGCCACCGGCGAGCAGCAGCCGGCCGTCCACCGGCGCGAACCTCGCGAGAGCGTCGAGGCCGTCGAGCAGGCCGCACACCACCCCCTCGACCGCGGCCCGCGCCAGCTGCTCTCGAGTGACGTTGCTGCGCAGACCCGAGAGCACACCCGTCGCCGACGGGCGGTTCGGCGTGCGCTCGCCGTCGAGGTACGGCAGCAGGGTCAGCCCCCCGGCACCGGGGGCGGTGGCGAGAACGAGCTCGTCGAGGCCGGTGTGGTCGACGCCGAGCAGGCGGGCGACCGCATCGCTGACCTTCGAAGCGTTGAGGGTGCAGACGAGCGGCAGGTGGCGCCCGGACGCGTCGGCGAAACCGGCGACCGCGCCGGACGGATCGGCAGTGGGGGCGTCGCTGACCGTGTACACGGTGCCCGATGTCCCGATCGACACAGCGACGTCACCCGGACGGAGCCCGAGGCCGAGCGCTCCCGCCATGTTGTCGCCTGTCCCCGGGCCGACGACGGCGCCGTGCCACTCGCCCGCGGCGTCGCCCGGTCCGAGCACCGGCGGCACCACGTTCGGACCAGTCGCGGTCACCGTCGACCAGGTCGAGCAGCTCGAAGCGGTACGTGCCGGTGGCCGCCGACCAGTAGCCCGTGCCGGACGCATCACCCCGGTCCGTGGCGAGCCGACCGGCGAGCTGGAGGGTGAGCCAGTCGTGCGGCAGCAGGACGTGGGCGAGCCGCCGCCACGCCTCCGGCTCGGTGCGGCGCAACCACGACAGCTTGGTGATCGTGATGCTCGGCACCGGCACCACGCCGCACGCGTCGGCCCACGCCGCGCTCCCGCCCGGCAGCCGGTCGATCAGCCACGCCGAGTCGGGTGCCGACTCCGTGTCGTTCCACAGCTTCGCCGGCCGGATGACACGGCGCTCCTCGTCGAGGGCCACCATCCCGTGCTGCTGCCCGGCGACGCTGATCGCGGCCACGACGGGCGCGCCGGCCTGCTGCCAGGCCACCTCGAACGCCGCCCACCACGCCGCCGGGTCCTGCTCCGATCGAGGCGGTTGCGTCGGGGGATGGGGTGCCGACCCCCGCGCCACGATCCGGCCGGTCTCGAGCTCGCGCACCTCGACCTTCGTCGCGGTGGTCGATGAGTCGACGCCCGCCACGAGCGCGGGGCCGGCGCTGACCACGTGACCGCTCAGCGAGCGCGGGCGACGTGGCGGGCAACGAGGTTCTCGAGCGCCTCCTGGCGACCGGACACACGCGCCGGTTCACCGGTGCCGACCGCACGCTCGTGCAGCGAGGGAAGCGAGACCGAGCCGTCGAGGATCGACCGACCGAGGTCGCCGTCCCAGGCGGCGTAGCGGCGGTCGCGGGCGGCGTCGAGCTCGCCGGACTCGAGGATCGACGCCGCCGCCAGCAGCGCGCGGGCCAGCGTGTCCATCCCGCCGATGTGGGCGTGGAACAGGTCGGTCCGGTCGATCGACTGGCGCCGCAGCTTGGCGTCGAAGTTGAACCCGCCGCTGCCCAGCCCGCCTCCGCGCAGGATCTCGACCATGGCAAGCGTCATCTGCTCCACCGACACCGGGAAGCGGTCGACATCCCACCCGAGCCGGTCGTCGCCGGCGTTGGCGTCGACCGAGCCCAGGATCCCCGCGCCGACCGCGACGGCGATCTCGTGAGCGAAGTCGTGACCGGCGAGCGTGGCGTGGTTGACCTCGATGTTGACCTTCACCTCGTCGGCGAGGTCGTAGCGCTGGAGGAACGCCCACACCGTGGCGACGTCGAAGTCGTACTGGTGCTTGGTCGGCTCGAACGGCTTCGGCTCGATCAGGATCGAGCCCGTGAACCCGATGCGATGCTTGTGCTCGACCACCATCGCGAGGAACCGCCCGAGCTGATCGAGCTCGCGGTGCATGTCGGTGTTGAGCAGCGTCTCGTAGCCCTCTCGCCCGCCCCACAGGACGTAGTTGTGGCCCCCGAGGCGGTGCGTCGCTTCGAGGCAGTGCGCCACCTGCGCGGCGGCGTAGGCGAAGACCTCCGGATCGGGGTTCGTCGCGGCGCCGGCCTGGTAGCGCGGGTTGGAGAAGAGGTTTGCGGTGCCCCACAGGGGCGTCACGCCGGTGCGCTCCTGGTGAGCCGCGGCCGCGTCGACCATCTCGTCGAGGAGCGCGATCGACTCCTTGAAGCTCGTCCCCTCGGGCGCGATGTCACGGTCGTGGAAGCAGTAGAAGGGCACCCCGAGCTTGGTGAAGAACTCGAACGCGGCGTCCATCTTCTGGTGAGCTGCGGCCATCGGGTCCGCGCTCCCGGCGAAGGTCGGATGCCACGGGCGGTCCAGCGAGCCGGCACCGAAGATGTCGAACCCGTCCCACGCGAAGCTGTGCCAGTAGCAGACGGCGGCGCGCAGGTGGTCCTCCATCCGCCGACCGGCCACGACGCGATCGGCGTCGTACCAGCGGAACGCCAGCGGATCGTCGCTCTCGGGCCCCTCGTAGCGGATCGGCGACTCGACCTCGGTGAAGAACGGCTCGCTCATGGTCACCTCACGCGTTCGGTTCGATGCTCGCCAACGTACCGGTTCCGGTCAGGGCTGCCGCTTGCTGGCGCTGTCCAGGATGCGTTGGATCACCGCGAGCGTGCCGATCGCGTCCTCGGGCGGGATCGGCACCGGCGCACCGTCGCGGACCGCCGCGGCGAACGCATCTGCCTGGACCGCGTACGGGTCGGCCGGCGGGATGGTGATCACGTCGAGGCCGGGCGCCACGGGTGGGTCCCCGCCCGCGGCACGGATGATCCGCGTCGGGCGGTCAGGCGGGATGTTGAACGGGATCTCCACCAGCAGTCGCCCCTCGCTTCCGATGAGGTGCACCCGCTGGTCGTCCTCCAGCTGCGTCGAGCACGTGAAGGTGGCATGGCGGCCGCCGAAGTCGAGGACGGCCGACGCCAGCACGTCCGTCCCGAACGTCGGGTCGAAACGGACCGAGCCGACGACGTCCGACGGTTCTGCGCCGAACAGCCACCGGGCGACGTTGATCGGGTAGCACCCGATGTCCATCAGCGCGCCACCGCCGTACGCAGCGATGTTCCGGATGTTCTCCGGGTCGAGGTTGCGGTACGAGAAGAACGCCTGGATCGCCTGCAGCTCACCGATCGTCCCGTCGGTCACGAGCTCGTGGACGCGCGTCCACAACGGGTGGACGCGGTACATGAACGCCTCCATGAGGACGACGTCCGCCCGCCGGCAGCTCTCGATCATCCCGGCGGCTTCCGCGGTGTCGAGGGCCAGCGGCTTCTCGCAGAGCACGTGCTTGCCGGCCTCGGCGGCGCGGCGGGTCCACGGCGCGTGCAGGTGGTTGGGCAGCGGGATGTACACCGCCTCGACGTCGGGGTCCGCGAGCAGGTCATCGTAGGAGCCGTGGTGGCGGCCGATCCGCGAGATCGGTGGCCGTCGCCGCGGCACGGTCGAGGTCGCGCGAGGCGATCGCCACGACCTCGCACTGCTCCGACCGATGGATGGCTGGGATCACCTTGTGCACGGCGATGGCCGCGCAGCCGAGCACGCCGAAGCGCAGCGGGTCGCTCATGCTGCCTCCACGGGCAGCACCGCGACGTTCATCCAGCGACCGCCCGTCGGACGGCCCATGACGAACGACGTCGCGAACGGTGCCGACGAGCGCGCAACGAGGTTCCCGTCGCCGTCATACGTCTCGGTCGTCACGGTGCCCCGTGACTCGAGGCCGAGGCTCAGACCCGCCTGCTCGCCGAACGGGACGACGAGCGTGACGTGCACGTCGTCGATCGCGTACTGCTCGGCGACGGTGGTGCCATCCTCCGCGGCGTCCTCGACGCGCTGGCGAAGCTCGTCGAGCCGGTCGCCATGATCGACCGCTTCGAGCAGGTCGGCGTCACCGCGACGCAACGCCTCGTGCTCGAGCTCGAGGTTCTCGGCGAGCGCCAGCACGATCTCCTGAGCGCCCTCGCCGGTGATCTCGTGGTTCCAGTCCACGACCTCCGTGGCGACGGCGATCGACGGCAGCGTGGCCGGGTCGATGTCGCCCGGCAGCCGGCCGAGCACGTCCTCCGCCGGCGGGTCGACGAAGCCACGAGCGGGGCCCCCTGCCGCCACGATGGTGATGCCTACCAGTGCGACGACAGCGAGCAGCGCGCCGCCGCGGGCGAGCGCCGGCCCCGTCCCGCCGGTGACGAGTCGCCCCGCGAACTTGAGCGGGTCGTCATCGTCCGAGCCTGCCGGTGGCACCAGCCGCTCGAGGAGGGGTCGGGCGGCGCACACGATCACGAGGCTGCCCAGGACTGCGACCTTGGTTCCGAACTCGTTCGTCTGGGGAGCGACGAGGACGGTCGACACAACGGCGAGCACGAGCGCGAACACGATCCGGCCGACGCGACCCGGCGGCACCGTCTTCGGGTCCGTGAGCATGAAGAACAGGAAGATGAGCACCTCGGGCGAGGTGACGATCACCAACCAGAAGTCGAACCCGCACACGGGCGCGAAGGCCCACCGGGCGACCATGCAGTGCCCGGACGCGGCGACCAGCCCGATGCCCGCTGCGAGGCCGCCCCAATACGTCGCCGCGGCGGCCAGGAGGTGGAGGCGGCGCGTGATCAGCACGCCGCCGATCAGGATGACGGCGTAGGCCAGGATCATCGGCCCGTCCAGCGGTGACCACCAGAAGTCGAGCGGCTCGACCCGGGCGCTGCCGAGCACGAGGAAGGCCGCGACGAGCCCGATGTTCGACGGGTTGAACAGATGCGACCCGCGGTAGCGGATGACGTACTTCGTGAGCAGCGAGACGGCCGCGACGCCGGCGAACACGTACCAGTGGTGCGCAGTCCAGTGATCGCCCGGCGGCGTGCTGGACGAGCGGAGGATCAGTGCCACGCCGCTCCCGGTCAGCATGGCGCTCGCCGGCCATACGAACGACCGGCTCTCGCGGAACGTCAATCGCCACCTCGATGACCGCGCACGTGAGGATCGCGGCGAGGATCTGCGGGACGCTGACGCGGAAGTCGAGCGCGACCTGCCCCAGGACGTGGATCGTCACGATGACGGCCGCGACCTGCAGCCTGGGGTCGCGGATGCTCGGCAGCGTGACCGGGTACGCCGTCGTGCCCAGCGTCACCGTACGGCTGCTCATGGGGCCGGCCGTCGTAGGTCCCGCGGCCGGCTGGCCGTCGGCGGCTACCTCACGCGCTGGAGTCGGCCGCGTTTCGGAGCGATGCGCCGTAGCCATGTTCGACGATGCCCTCCGCCATCTGGTCGTAGGCCTCCCGGGCGTCGGGTGCCCAGGTCGCCAGGCCGTCGACGTAGCGGTTGTACATGCAGAAGGCCGCGGCGATGAGGACCGTGTCGTGGATCTCGACGTCACTGGCGCCCTCGTCGCGGGCGGCGCGGATGTCGGCGTCGGTCACGTCGCGACCGCTGCGTTGGACAGCGGCCGCGATCTTCAGCAGGGCACGGAGCCGCGGGCTCACCGGCGCTTCGCGCGGATCCCGCTTGATGCTGTCGACGACGTCGTAGCCGCCGTCGAGCTGACGAGCGGCGAAGGCCGAGTGCGACCGCTCGCAGAACTCGCACTCGTTGAGGTACGAGACGTAGGCCGCGATCGACTCGCGCTCGCCTCGACCGAGTGTGTTGTCCCCGCGAAGGAGCGTTTCGGCGAGCGCGTTCAACGGTCCCGCCGTCTCCGGCCTGAACGCCATGAGCCCGACGATGCCCGGCAGGTCGTTGACGAGGTCGATGTGCGGCATGGAAGGCGTCTCCTAAGGAGTTCGGTGCTTGAGGTCCGGCGCGACCGTCGACTGCGGGGGCCGTCGAGATCGATCGAGGCACGCCATTGAACCATCCGTGCTGCGCGACGCGTCGGACCTCAGAGATTCCCCCTTGCACCTCACGCGACGTGACCTCTTACGGTTACGAGCGTGACGCGGGAGTGGACGGTCGGTGAGCTGGCGCAGCAAGCCGGCGTGTCGGTGCGAACACTCCACCACTACGACCAGATCGGGCTCCTGAGTCCGACGCGCAGTGCCGCTGGCCATCGCCGCTACACGGAGCCGGACGTTGCCCGCCTCACCCAGGTCGTCGCCCTTCGCAGCCTCGGACTCTCCCTCGGCGAGATCCGACGCTGTCTCGACAGCGGCGAAGCCCTGGTCGCCACGCTCACCCGACAGCTGCGCGACCTCGACCTGCGTGTCGCCCAGACCACAGCGCTCCGGGACCGTCTCGCCACCGTCGTGGCCCGGCTCCAGAGCGGCCACGACCTCGACAGCCACGACCTGATGACCTTGATCGGAGAGACGAAGATGCTGGCAGAAGGCAAGACCAAGATCGTCGAAGACGTAGGCAACGGTGAAGTGCTCGTCCGCAGCAAGGACGACATCACCGCCGGCGACGGAGCCAAGCGCGATGTGCTCGATGGCAAGGGGGCCGCATCCACGCGGACGACCTCCAACATCTTCCGGCTCCTCGAGCGCAACGGGGTGCGCACCCACTTCGTGGATCGTGTCGACGACGTCACGTTCCGGGCGCGCAACGTCGAGATGATCCCGCTGGAGCTCGTCGCACGCCGGTACGCCTCCGGCAGCGTTCGGGACCGCTTCCCTGAGCTGCCCGAGGGCGCCGTCTTCGACGAGCTCTTGTTCGAGATCTTCGAGAAGGACGATGCCAACCACGACCCGCTGCTGGACTTCGACTTCGAAGCGGGCGTTCTACGGCGCTACGTGCCCAACAAGACGGCGGCAGAAGCGATCGGCCCCGACGCCAAGGCCGGCGACCTCATCGCCGAAGAACCGCTCGGAGAGGGCCGTTACGCCGACGTCTCGCCGGAGCTCATCGCAAGCCTTCGGAGCCGCACCGTCTCGGCGTTCGAGGTCATCGAGGAGGCGTGGAAGCAGCACGGCGGCGTCTACATCGACTTCAAGATCGAATGCGGGTTCGATCGCGAGACAGGCGACCTGCTGGTGGCTGACGTCATCGACAGCGACTCTGGTCGCTTGCGCTTCGGCGACGTCGACATGTCCAAGCAGTCGTATCGCGACGGCACGGCCACCTTGCCGGAGATCAAGAAGAAGTTCGACGAGGTTGCAGCCCTCACGGACCGATTCGTCTGAGATCCGAGCTCATTCGACGTAGACGACCTCGAAGCGCTCGAACACCGTCTGCATGTCCGGGTCGAACTCGATGCCGAGGGTGGGCAGCTGACGACGGAAGAACGCCTCGTGGTCTTTGAGCCACGTCGCGCGGCTTCGGTCCCCCTCGCCCTCGTCCCACGCGAAGGCGTCGTCCACCGTCGACAACGGCCCCGTCCTCACCTCCGTGGTGCGGAGCACCGCTCGGGGTCGACCGGACGCGTCGGCTGCGATCCACAGGTCACCGACCATCGGCAGCGGCTCGCCCTCTTGCTCGAACGCCGCGACGCTCCCGGCCGTGGCCCGCTTGGGACCGTGCAGCACGAGGTCGAGCAGCTCGTCGGCGAGCTCGGCGCTGTCGCCGAACCGCTCCACGGGTACCCCTGCCTCGCGGTCGCTCGGGATCGCCCCGGCCGCCTGGCCTCGCGCCCAGAAGGCGGGGACCGCGGCGCGGTCGATCGGCGGCAGCTCAGCCATCACGTGCAGTGTCGCGCGTGCGTACCGCGTTCCACTCGAGGAGCGTTGGACCGTTCGACGACGCGATCTAGCCCGTTGCCGGACGAAGGCCCGAGTCGCCGCGGCATCGACCGGCGGTCTCAGGTCGATCAGCTGACGTCGTCACCGCAGCAGTGACGCTGCCGCGATGCGCTGCAGGTGGTCGACGTAGGTCTCGAAGGCCCAGCCATGGAGGACGACGAGACGCCGGTAGGGCATCGGATCGATCAGGACGTCGGCTATTGCTGCGGCCTCGGTCTGGTCGAGACCTGGGCGCAGCCCGCCGAGGTCGGCGATGCGGCCGACGACGGCGCGGGCGCCGTCGCCTCGCTGTTCGTCGGTGGTGGCGAGCAGGACGGCGGCGTCGGGATCGGCGTCCGCGGCGACGACGAGGACGTGGTGCAGCGCGGCGACCCGCCGGGCGATCCCGGCGTTCATCGTCGTCCACTCCGCGAGCAGGGCGGCCGGGTCCTCCCCCTGCATCATCCGCTGCACCTCGGGCCGGTCGGCGAGGGCCACAGGTTCGTCGTCCCCGGCGAGCGTCCAGTCGAACGCCAGCTTGAGGGCGGCGGCCTTCCCGCCCACCGACGTGAACACGGTCCGGCGGCTGACGTCCGCCCGCTGGGCGATGGCGTCGATCGTGGTCGGCACGTACCCGCGCTCCACGAAGAGCGCGGCGGCGGCGTCGACGATCCGACGGCGGGTGACCAGGGCGTGCTCGTCACGAAGTGCGGACCGGTACGGGCGGGAGGCCGTCATGAGCGGACCTTGTCGGCGAGGGTTGCGCAGATAGGCTGCACTGATAGTGTAATCAACATCCCACTAGTGTAGTGAAAGGAAGAATCCATGGAGGTGATCATCGTGGGCGCGGGACCGGCGGGCCTGACGCTCGGCGCGGCGCTTGCACGCCGCCGGCACCGTGTTGCCGCCGTCGACCGTGACCCCGGCCCGGCGCCGGACGGATCCTGGCATCGCCGCGGCGTGATGCAGTTCGAACAGGCACACGGGTTCCGTCCGCAGGTGCGCGACCTGCTGCTGGCGACGTGGCCGGAGGCGTGGGACGCATGGCTCGATCTCGGTGCCGAGCCGTTTGAGATGCCGGTGCCTGGTACCTCCGCCGCGGCCGTCGGGGTGCGGTCCCGTCGAGTGACCTACGAGCGAGCGTTGCGGCAGGCGGCGGCCGAAGTCCACGGGCTGACCGTCGCCGTCGGTCGTGTGGAGCGCCTTGTCGAGGCGGACGGGCGTGTCGTGGGCGTGGTGGTGGACGGCTCGATCCGCCGCGCCGATCTCGTCGTCGACGCGGGCGGTCGGCTGTCCCGGCTGGCGCCGCCGCCCGAGCTCGGCGCTGACGCCGGCATGGCCTACGTTGCCCGGACCTACCGGCGGCGACGCGACGTGGCCCCGGGTCCGCTGACGCGTCCGTTCGCGTGGAGCGGCATGTTTCAGGGATACGACGCCTACGTCTTCCCCCACGAGCACGGCCACATCTCGGCGGTGATCATCCGGCCGACCGCTGACGCCCAGCTCGGGATCCTTCGCCACGCCGGTGCCTTCGACGCCGCCTGTCGAGCGATCCCCGCCCTCGCCCAGTGGACGGACCCATCCGTCGCCATGGCGACGAGCGGCGTCATGGTCGGTGGCGGCCTGCTCAACCTCTACCGGCGGCAGCTCGGTCGCCCCGGTCTCGTCGCCGTTGGCGACGCGGTAGCCACCACTGCCCCGACCGCAGGCCGGGGGATCGCCATGGCGAGCATGCAGATCAGTGCACTCCTCGAGCTGCTCGACCGCGGCGCTGATCCGGACCGGATCGCCGGCCCGTTCGGTGCATGGTGCGACACGTGGATCCGGCCGTGGGTCGAGGATCACCTCGCCTTCGACGCCGAGGCCGTCCAGCGATGGCAGGGGAACGACCTTGACCTCGGTCGGCCCTTGACCTCGGCCGCCATCGTCGCGGCGGCACAGGCCGATCCCCGGATCGAGCCTCATGCGGCGGGTTTCCTCGCGATGACCGCGCTCCCGGCGTCGCTCGCTCCCGCCGAGGGGTTGGCCCGCGCCGTGTACGAGACCGGTTGGCGCCCGCCGATGGCCGAGGGTCCGACGCGGGACGAGCTCGTCGCGCTCGCTGAGGCAGCGCGCACCGACTCGCGCGGCCCGGAAGGGACCGCAACCATGTCCGACGCGGCCGACCTCGCTGAGCGTGCGGCGTCCTGAGCCATCGTCCTCCCGAGCCCTCGACTGGCGGGACGCCGGAGCGTGCGGTGGGTGAACCCGTCGACAGGCGGCGACGCCACGCTCATCGGACTTCGTTCGGCAAGGTGATCAGGGAGCGGTCGAGGTCGGCGATCGTGCCGGCACCGAGGAGGCTCATGGTCCGGGTGACGTCGGCGTGGAACCACTCGAGGACGCGGTCGACGCCGCGTTCGCCGGCCGCCCCGAGGCCGTAGAGGTAGGCGCGCCCAGCCATGGCGGCCGTCGCACCGGCGGCGACGGCCTTCACGATGTCGCTGCCGCGGCGGACGCCGCCGTCGCAGATGATCTCGGTGCGGCCGCCGACGGCGTCGGCGACGGGGGCGACGAGCGAGAACGGGGCGGGGGCACCGTCGAGCTGGCGGCCGCCATGGTTGGACAGGGCGATGGCGTCGACGCCGCGTTCGGCGGCGAGGACGGCGTCCTCGACGGTCTGGATGCCCTTGATCACGATCGGGCCGTCCCAGACCGAGCGCAGCCAGTCGACGTCGCGTCCAGGCGAGCGCGGGGTCGAACTGGGTGTTGATGTAGTCCGAGAGGGTCACGGGCGACGCGCCGTCGCCGACCTCACGACCGGCCACGTTGGCGAAGCGGATGGGTTCGCTGCGCACGAACGACCACGTCCAGCCGGGGTGGAGGGCGCCGTCGATGATCGTGCCCGGCCCGATCGTGGGCGGCAGGGAGAACCCGCGGCGCACGTCGCGCTCCCGGCGACCGAGCACGGCCGTGTCGACGGTCAGGACGAGCGCCTCGTAGCGCTGCGCGGCGGCCCGCTCGATCATCTCCTTGACCAGCCCGCGGTCGCGCCACGCGTAGACCTGCAGCCAGAGTCGGCCGTCGCTGACGGCTCGGACCTCTTCGATGGAGCGGGTGCTCAGCGTGGACAGCGTGTAGGGGAGCCCGGCTCGCGCCGCCGCCCGGGCCACGGCCAGCTCCCCGTCAGGGTCGGCGATGCGGGTGAACCCGGTCGGCGCGAGGACGAGGGGGTAGGTGAGCGGCTGCCCGAGGAGCGTGGAGTCGATCTCGACCTTCTCGATGCCCCGCAGCACGCGGGGCCGGAAGGTGGTGTCGGCGAAGGCGGCCTCGTTGGCGGCGAGGGTGCGCTCGTCTTCCGCGGCGCCGTCGATGTAGTCGAACACGCCGCCGGGCAGGCGACGCTTGGCGATCCGGCGCAGGTCGGCGACCGAGGCCGCGCGGGACAGACGCCGCTCGATGCGATCGGTCTCGATCGGCTCGAACCGCACCACCGAGCGCAGGGTCTTGTAGGGGTTCACACCTTCTCGCCGGGCAGCTTGCTCGCCTGCTTGATCCAGGACCGGAGCTGGGCCTCGTCGAGCTCGTCGTCCTCGTGGATGTCGAGGTAGCGCACCTCGTCGTGCTTGGACGCCTTCGGCGGAACCGGATCGAGCGAGGTCCCTCGGAAGAACTGCAGCTGCACGTAGTTCGTGTAGCAGCGGAACGCCAGGAACCAGCGGTCGTCCTCGACGCCGTAGAACGGTTGGTTCCACTTGACCGCCTTGTGCACGCTCGGGGACCGTTCGCACGATGAGGGCATCGAGGCGCTTCCCCACGTCGCGCTTCCACTCGGGCATGGCCGCGATGTAGTCCTGCACCGGGCCGTCGCCCTCCCCCTTGGGGATCTGCGGGTTGCCGCCCGAGAGCAGCTTCGGGCTGGCCTTCTTCTGGCTGGGGTTGGTCATGGGACCTCCTTGGTCTCGGCGGGAGTCAGGTGAGCTGCTGGACGAGGGTGGCGGAGAGCCAGGCTTTGTACCGCGCTGGAGGCCAGCCTCGCTCCACCACCGCTCGCCGAGCGAGTGCTTGACAGCATCCGGCATCGGAGTGATAGTAACACTCTCAATTTGAGAGTTCCACTATCGACTGAGGAGTTGACCGAGATGAAGACGATGACGTGCAAGCAGCTCGGCGGTCCGTGCGACCACCAGCACCACGGGGAGACCGCCGATGAGGTCATCAAGGCCCAGGACGCGCACCTCAAGGAGATGGTGGCCGGAGGCGACACCGCCCACGAGGCCGCCCACAAGGAGATGAAGGGTCGCTGGAGGCGCCCGATCGCCGGGATGGGCTGGTACAAGGCCGCCAAGAAGGACTTCGCCGCCCTTCCCGAGGGCTAGACCGGGGTGGCATGACAGCGACCGGTCCGCATCCCGTGTCCATCGACGACGCCGTGGCCGGGCTGCGGTTCTTGCCCGACCGGAGCCCCTTCACCACCGCGGAGGAGTCCGACGGCGTCTTCGCCACGCTGGCCGACTACCGCGAGGGCGGCGTCTTCATCGGCCGGTGGGCCGGAACGAGCGAATGGGAGCGCCACACCGTCGGCGACGAGATCGTGATGGTCCTGGAGGGCGCGACCACGATCTTCTTCCTCACCGAGGACGGCGAGCGACCGGCGGATCTCGCCGCCCGCCAGCTGGTCGTCGTGCCGCAGGGCACCTGGCACCGCTTCGAGACGCCCGACAGCGTGCTCGTGATGAGCGTCACGCCGCAGCCGACCGACCACAGCACAGACCTCCCTACCTGATCAGGCCGCTGTCTGCATCACAACGCTGGCGCAGCGAACGGCGTGGCGATGTACCAGTCGTGGCCCTCCGGGTCGCGGAGCCCGTACTCACGTTGGCCGTAGTCCTCGTCCGTCGGCTCCCGGAGGATCGTGGCTCCGGCAGCCTTGGTGCGCTCGTAGTGCGCGTCCACGTCCCGGACGTGCAGCACGATGCCGCCCGTTCGGGCGTCGGCCGTCGCCGGGGTGGTGAGCCCACCCTCTGCCGCGTGCAGCCAGAAGCGGCGTTCCCCGGCTCGAACCTCACCGTGGATGACCGTGCCGTCGTGTTCGATCAACCCGCCTGATTCGAGCCCGACGACGTCGACCAGGAAGTCGTGCCCGGCGCGGATGTCCGAGTACGGAACGACAGGGATCGCGTCGATGAAGTCGGGCGACCCCGACCGTGGATCAGATGCAGCCATCTCGCCTCCAGCAGTGACGTCTCGCGGACACGGCTGCCTGCACCGTACGACGCCCGCCCGAGGTTGTCCCGGGCGTCTCGCTGGGTCACGAAGGGGAGATGCCGAGGGACTCGAGGAGGCGGCGGACGCGCTGCTCGATGTCGTCTCGGATGGGGCGGACTGCGTCGACGTCCCGTCCCGCGGGGTCGGTGAGCTCCCAGTCCTCGTAGCGCTTGCCGGGGAACAGGGGGCAGGCGTCACCGCAGCCCATCGTGATGACGACGTCGGCGGCTTGGACGATCTCGTCGGTCCAGGGCTTGGGGAACTCCTTGGTGATGTCGATGCCGACCTCGGCCATGGCCAGCACGGCGGAGGGGTTGACCTCCTTGCCGGGCTCGGAGCCTCCGGACCAGGCCACCGCCCGGTCGCCGGCGAGGTGGTTGAACCAGCCGAGGGCCATCTGGGAGCGGCCGGCGTTGTGGACGCACAGGAAGAGCACGGTGGGGAGTCCGTGGTACGTCGACGCTGGCCATGGTGGTCCTCCGGTCAGGCGGCGTCGGGTTGCTCGTGGGGCACGACGAGGTCGAGGGTGGGGTGCTCGGGGAACAGGTACCAGGCGAGGCCGATCGCGCCGATCGCCGCCGAGGACCTCGGCGACGATGAACGCGGGCACGGACGCTGGGTCGATGCCGGCGAAGGTGTTGCTGAGGGTGCGACCGATCGTGACGGCGGGGTTGGCGAAGCTGGTCGACGACGTGAACCAGTACGCCGCGGCGATGTAGCCGGCGACGGCGAACGGCGCGGTCGATCCCCGTCCGGAGCGGACGACGCCGAGGATCACCATCAGCAGCCCGAAGGTGGCGACGACCTCACCGAGCCAGAGGTCACCGCCGGTGCGCTCGTTGGGTCGACACGTTGACGGCATCGAGGCCGAACATGAGGTTGGCGACCATCGCGCCCACGCAGGCGCCGAAGACCTGAGCCGGGATGTAGGCGAGCAGGTCGCGCGTGCTGAGCCCTCCGAACGCGCGGTCGGCGAGCGACACCACCGGGTTGAAGTGGGCGCCGGAGACCGACCCGAACGCGAGGATCAGGGCGACGAGGCCCGCGGCGGTGGCGGTGGAGTTCTCGAGGAGCTGCAGTCCGACGTCATCGGGCGAGAGGCGCTGGGCGAAGATCCCCGAGCCGACCACCACGGCCACGAGGAAGCCGGTGCCCATCGCCTCTGCGGTGACCCGCCGTCCCAGGGTGGCCGTCATGAGGCTCAGCCGCCGAGCGACGTCCCGAAGCGCGGCCAGGCGGGCGGGGACGACGGTGCAGTTCACCCAGCGGCCCACCTTCTCCTTCGTGATGAGCCCGGCGTCGGCGAGCACGGAGAGGTGGTGCGACACGGTGGGCTGGCTCTTGCCGACCGGTTCCTCGAGGTCGCAGCTGCACGCCGTCCCCTCAGGGGCGGCGGCGATGAGCGAGAGGAGGCGCAGCCGCACCGGATCGGCGAGGGCCTTGAACGCGAGCGCGAGCTCGTCGGCGTCGGTGACGCTCAGCGGAGCCGTGAGCAGCGGGGCGCAGCAGGCTTCGAGCGGGCGATCCTCTTCACGGCAACCCTCTTGCATCTATCGATAGATGTCGATACATTGACGTTTGTCCATACGATACCAACCCCGGAGGCCAACCACCGTGTCTCGTGTCCAGCTCGCCCTCAACGTCCCTGACATCGACGATGCCGTCGCCTTCTACTCCAGGCTCTTCGCCACCGAGCCCGCCAAGCGCAAGCCCGGCTACGCCAACTTCGCCATCGCGGATCCGCCCCTCAAGCTGGTGCTCTTCGAGAAGGCCGGTGCCGACGGCCGCTTGAACCACCTCGGGGTCGAGGTCGAGGACAGCGACGCGGTCTGGGCCCACCAGAACCGCCTGGCCGAGGAAGGCGTCGAGTCGCTCGAGGAGTCCGGCACGTGTTGCTTCGCCAAGCAGGACAAGGTCTGGGTCGACGGTCCCGATGGCGCCTGGGAGATCTACACCGTGCTCGCCGACAGCGACGCCTTCGGCCAGAGCTCCGCCAAGGTCGACGATCAGACCGGCGACTCGCTGTGCTGCGCGTCGGTGCCGGAAGCCGAGGCCCGCTGCTGCTGATGCCCGCGGCCGACGCAGCTGTGGAGGTCCCGTGAAGCTGATCCCCATCTACGACGCCACGGCACCCGTCGCCTGCACCGCGACCGGCAACGAGATCCAGGACCGCATCCAACAGATCGAACGCATGCGCAGCGACCTCACCCGCCTCGAGCGCACCGAGCACGGGCTGCTGCTGCACTTCCCCAACCGGCCCGACATCGACGCCCACCTGCGCACGTTCACCATCGACGAGAAGCGGTGCTGCGCGTTCTGGGGCTTCGAGGTCACCACCAGCGACGACGAGCTCACCCTCCGCTGGGACGGTCCGCCCGACGTCGCCGACTTCTTCCGACGGCTGGCGGCGTGGTTCGAGGGCGACGAACCACTGACCGCAGACACCGGGCTCCTCTGACCGGCCCCACCGCAGAGCGTCGCCGGCCTCAGGTGCCGACGACCAGGCGGATGGTCACCTCGTCGCCGAGCTCGAGTCCCTCCGCCTTCCGCACCGCGGTCTTCAGCGGGACGATGTAGCCGCCGTCCTTCGGCCACAGCGAGGTCGTCCACTTGGTGTCCCCGATGTGCGCCGTGACCGGGATCATCCCCCAGCCGTAGGAGACGAGCGAGGAGGTCGCCTCGAGGGCTGCGCACTCCTCGTCCGGGACGGTGACGAAGTGCCACGGAGCGGGTCCCCGCCAGAACCAGATCTCCCCGCTGAGCTCCAGGTCCACGCCATCAGGCTAGGAGCCGCAGCAGGGGGACCTGAACCGTTGGCCGCCTCCGTCCGTAGCCAATTCCTAGACGCGGGCACCGAAGCGAGGAGGAGCCATCGTGTCGAAGCGCCGAGTCCTGATCGCGATCGCCGCCGCCATGGCCGTGACGGCAGGAGGAGTGACCGCCGCCGCCAGCAGCGCCGCGGATGGAGGGGGTGGTGGCAGTCGCATGCGGGCGACGATGATCGGCGCCGAGGAGGTCCCCGCCATCTCCACGACGGGGACGGGCTCGTTCTCGGCCCGCCAGACCTCCCCGGGCGTGTTCTCGTACAAGCTCACCTACTCGAACCTCGAGTCGCCCATCACGCAATCCCACATCCACTTCGGGCAGGAGGACGTGAACGGCGGCGTCTCCGTGTTCCTGTGCACGAACCTCGGCAACGGCCCGGTCGGCACGCCGCTGTGCCCGGGGACGACGTCCGGAACGATCACGGGCACGTTCAACGCGGCGTCGGTGGTCGGAGGAGCAGCGGCGCAGGGGATCCTCCCTGGTGAGCTCGACGAGCTCCTGGTCGCCATCGAGGACGGCCTTGGGTACTGCAACATCCACACCGGGACGTTTGGCAACGGCGAGGTTCGCGGCCAGATCGGGGACAACCGGGGCCACAGCCACTAGGTCGAACCGTCAGTCCGAGGAGAGGTTGGCCTTCGCGGAGTCGTAGTCGCCCGCGGGCGGGTTCGGGTCGGGGGTGTAGACGAGGTGGACGACGCCCGTCTCGAACGGTGTGGCCGACAGCAGCTTGAGGTGGAGGACGGGCGTGGTGTCGTCGAGCAGGCGCAGGCCGCCACCAGCGGTCGCCGGGTGCACGAACAGGTGGAGCTCGTCGACGAGGCCCGCGCCGAGCAGCTGCCGCACGACCGACGTCGATCCGCTCAACGCGATCTGGCGGATGGACGGATCGGCCTTGAGCGCGGTCACCGCCTCGATGAGGTCGCCCTCCAGCTGCTCGGAGTTGCGCCACGAGAACTCGATCGGGCTCCGGGACGCCACGATCTTGCGCATGTCGCCGAGCTGCTTGGCGAACTCGGCGTCGTCCTCGCCCGCGGCCTCACGGCCCGGCCAGGCGCCGGCGAAGCTGTCGTAGGTGACGCGGCCGAAGAGCATGACGTCGGCGTCGTGGGTCCCGCCCACTGCCTCGCCCATCTCGTCGTTGAAGTACGGGAAGTGCCAGTTGCCGACCTCGGGGTCGACGACGCCGTCCAGCGCGGTGAACAGGCTCGCCTTGATCGTGGCCATGGGGTGTTCCTCCTCGTCGTGCGGAAGATCACTGGTGGGACGGGCAGCTCGCCGAGAACTCATCGACCTCCGGCTAGAGGACGTTGATCACCGTGCCGAGGCCCGGGAGGCGGAGCAGGGCCGGGTTGTCGACGAGCTTGGCGACGGCATCGGTGGCGGTCGTGCCGGTGGCCATCTCGCGGGCGAGCGCGCCGACGACGACGGGGGCCGCGAAGGACGTGCCGCTCCAGCACGCCCAGCCCGTGTAGTCGTCGGGGTCGCCGTCGGGCGTCCCCGGGTCGTCGCCGTTCCAGCCCGCGAAGAACGTGCTCACCAGGTCGACGCCGGGCGCACACGCGCGCACCCACGGGCCGTAGTTGCTGAAGGGGGCCGGACCGTGTGGGCCGACGGCGCCCACGGAGATCACCCCAGGCAGCGAGGCGGGCAGGGTGGGGCGGCACGTGGCGTCGTTGCCGGCGGACGCCACCACGACGTAGCCGCGGTCCTGGGCCCGCGCCACGGCCGCCGCCAGGAGGCCGGGCTCCTCGAGCGCGTAGCCGCCGAAGGACAGGCTCAGCAGCGCGCCGCCGACCGGGGGATCGGGCAGCGCATCGATGGCCGCGGCGATCTGCACCTCGTCACCGTCGCCCTCGGCGTGCAGCACCCGCTGGAGGGTGATGGCCGTTCCCGGCGCCACCTGCTGGATCAGGCCGGCGATGAACGTGCCGTGCCCGGCGGCGGGATCGAGGTCCTCGTCGGCGTCGTCGTCGGGCTGGTCGCCGTCGGCGGCCGTGGCCGACAGGAGCGGCAGCAGGGCACCGATGGCGGTGGACTGGAAGTCGGTCATCGCGAGTCCGGTGTCCAGGACGACCACCGGCACCGCGGTCGACGCAGCCGCGGCCGCCGCGCATCGTGTGGAGGCGAGGCTCACCCACGGCTCCACCGCCGGGCGGGCGCTGCTGGGCCGCCGGCCGGTCGCCTGCTCGGCGCTGGCGTAGACGGGGCTGGCGTAGACCGGCGATGCGTACACGGGGGAGGCGTACACCGGGCGACGCGTAGACAGGGGAGGCGTACACCGGGCTGGCGTACACCGGCGACGCGTACACGGGCGACGCGTACACCGGGGACGGCGTAGACGGGCGACGCGTAGACGGGTGCACCCTGGACGCCCTGGCCCGACCCCCACGTCTGCGCCGGGTGGGGCCCGCAGCAGCCGCAGCTGTGGGCGAAGAACACGTGGTTCGGCTGGGCGACCAGCCCCGCCCGTCGGAGCTCGCCGACGAGGCGCATGGGTTCGGGCACCCCGGCGAGCCGCTGGTAGCTGCCCACCTTCAGCTCGCTCACCTCGAGCTTGGTGTCGGGGAAGAGCCGACCGGCCACGGCGACGGCTGCCGCGGCATCGGTCGTGACCACGTCGTGGGGCGTGTGCGCGAACCCGTCGGGACCCGGCGACGAAGCGCACCCGCTCGGACCACCCCGGTCCCTGGGCTCGGCGTGCGCTCCTCGCTCGGCCCGACTCCGGCTGGGTGGACTCCGTCTCGGTCATCTGGGTCTCCGTTCCCACGATCACCGCGCGGATCGCGAGGACGCGAGAATAGGGTCGTCCGCATGGCGACCGCGGCCCGTGACGCCGACGCGCCCCTGGTAGCGGAGCTCCGGGAGCTCGCCGATCAGCGCCACCGTGATCCGGCGGAGGTGGTGGGTCAGGTCGAGCGACTCCTCGCCGGGGTGCCACCGAACGATCCGGCGTGGCCCACCGGCCACTGGGTCGTCGGCCTGACGAACCACGAGCTCGGACGCCTGCCGGAGGCCGTGGCCGCCTACCGAGCCGCCGTGCGCGGCGCCGCGCAACAGCGCGACGCCCACACCGAGTCGCTGGCCCGGGCCAGCCTCGCCATCTCGCTCCTCAGCCTGGGCGACGCGGCGGCCGCCGGTCGCGAGATCGCCCAGGCCGGCGATCTCGCGCCCCCGTCGGCTCGAGGGCAGGTGGATCTCCTCGGGGCACTCGTGCTCCAGCGCACCGGCGAGCTCGACGCCTCCCTCGCGGCCTACGGGCGCGCCCTCACCCGCCTGCGCCGCGACCACGACGACGCCAACGTCGCTCGCCTGCTCCTCAACCGAGGGACGCTGCGCGCGTACCAGGGCGACTTCCAGGCCGCCCTCACCGACTTGGCGGAGTCGGAGCGGCCTGGCCACGGAGCACGACCTCTGGGTCCTGGTCGCGATGGCGGCCCACAACCTCGGCTTCGCCCTCGGTCGGCGGGGGGACGTCCCCGCCGCCCTCGCGGCCTTCGACCGGGCCGAGGCGGCCTACGCCACGCAGGGTGACCCTCCTCGGCTCGTGGCGGCCCTCGCCTCGGATCGCTGCGAGGTGTTCCTCGCCGTCGGGCTCGCTCGCGACGCCGTCGAGGCGGCCGAGCGGGCCCTCGTCGTGCTCGGTGACGCCGATGCCACGCACCACGCCGAGACGCGGCTGCTCCTGGCCCGGGCCCGGCTCGCGCAGGGCGACCTCCCCGCCGCACGGGCGGAAGCGGAGGCGGCGGCGCGGGCGCTGCGCTCGGCGCGGCGCGCGCCGTGGGCGGCGTTGGCGGACTACGTGGCCATGCAGGCCGAGATCCTCGCCACCGAAGACGAAGCCGCGCCGCCGGCCCGCGGCATGCTGGCCCGCACCCGCCGGATCGCCCGCCTCCTGGAGGTGCAGGGCTGGCCGGTCGAGGCCCTG
The DNA here is from genome assembly GCA_963721695.1 of uncultured Microthrixaceae bacterium. Taxonomy (GTDB): domain Bacteria; phylum Actinomycetota; class Acidimicrobiia; order Acidimicrobiales; family VFJN01; genus VFJN01. Next base: position 283,902 of record CAVRKU010000021.1, on the reverse strand, counting down.
CACGTCCGCACCTTCCTGGCCCGCGTCGCGCTCGCCCTCGATCGGCCGGAGGTGGCTCGCCGGGAGCTCGCCGACGTGGTGGGCGATCGCCGGCGCGGGTCCGCGCTGCTCCGCGTCGAGGCGTGGCACGCCAGCGCACTGCTGTGCCTGGCGGATGACGATGCGAGCGGCGCCAAGCGAGCCCTGCGTCGCGGGCTCGCGGTCGTCGACGAGCACCGGGCGGCCCTCGGTGCCACCGAGCTGCGCTCGGGATCGGCGGCCCACGGCGCCGACCTCGCCCGCCTCGGCCTTCGCCTGGCGGTGGCCGAGGGTCGGCCGACGGAGGTGCTGCGATGGGTCGAGCGCTGGCGGGCCGGCACCCTCCGGCTGCCGGCGGTCGCCCCCTCCGACGATGCCGACCTCACGTCTGCGCTGCAGGATCTCCGCGAAGCGCGGGCCGAGCTCCGCGACGCCACCCTCGAGGGCGACCCGGCGCCGGCGCTCTCGCAGCGCGTCACCCGGCTGGAGGCGGTGGTGCGCGGACGCACGATGCGGGCGGGACCGGGTGCCGGCGCCGCGGGCGGCACCCTGGACCTGGCCGGTCTGCGTGATCGCCTGGGGCCGGCGAGCCTCGTGGAGCTGATCTCGCTCGAGGGACGGGTCCTCGCCGTGACGCTGGTCGGTGGTCGGGCCCACCTGCACGACCTGGCCGCCCTCGACGAGGTCGCCCTCGAACAGGGCTACCTCCGAGCGTCGCTGCGGCGGTGCCTCGCGACGCACGATGCGGAGGCGGGAGCCAGCGCGGCCCGCGCGCTCCGCGCCACGGCGGCGCGGCTCGATGCGCTGCTGCTCGGGCCCCTGCAGCTCCCCGATGAGCCCGTCGTGATCGTGCCCACGGGCGCCCTCCACGGGCTGAGCTGGGGCGCGCTGCCGAGCCTGGCGGGCCGGCCGGTCACGGTGTCGCCGAGCGCGGAGCTCTGGCACCGGCGGGGACGGCACGTCGTCCCCGCGCCCGTCGAGCGGGTGGCGCTGGTGGCCGGCCCCGATCTCGACGGCGGTGATCACGAGGTCCGCCGCCTGGCGACCCGATATCGAGGCGCGCGGGTCCTGCGCGGTGCTCGGGCCACGGCGGCGGAGGTGCACGGCGCGATGGAGGGCGCCGACCTCGTGCACCTGGCCGCCCACGGCACGTTCCGCTCCGATGCTCCCCTGTTCTCCTCGTTGCGGCTCGCGGACGGACCGCTCACCGTCTACGAGCTCGAGCGGCTCCGCGCCGCGCCGGACACGCTGGTGCTTCCCGCGTGCGACGCCGCCGTCCTCGAGGTGCGGCCGGGCGACGAGCTGCTGGGGACGGCGGCGGCGCTGCTCGGCCTGGGGGTGGGGTCGGTGGTGGCTCCTGTGCTGCCGGTGCCGGACGAGGCCACCACCCCGTTGATGCTGGCGCTCCACGAGCGGCTGCGGCGGGGCTCACCGCCGAGCGTGGCGCTCGCCGAGGCGGCCGCGCGGGACACCGAGGATGCCGTGGCGCTGGCCTTCGTGTGCATCGGCGCGGGGGAGGCCGCCGCGCCGTGACGGGCGCTCAGCGCCCGGTCGTCACCAGGTGATCCACGGGGTGAGCACGACCACACCCGAGGTGGTGGTGACCCGCAGCCGCAGGGGGCCGTGGACGTCCGCGAACCGGAACCGTCCGAGGTCGTCCGCCGAGGCGGTGGTGGCGCCGTCCTGGGTCTCGAGGGACACCTGGGCCGGGGCGGGTGGGTCGAGCTGGCCCAGCACCACCCGGCCGTCGTCGAGCAGCTCGACGTCGAGCCGGTAGCCACCGGCGACGAAGCCGAGGCCGCGGGCCTCCACGAGGGTGTCGCTCCGCATGGCCACCGCGCCGGCATCCGCGAGCGAGTCGTACATGAGCTCGGCGAGCGCCGCATCGGCGCGGTCCAGCTGGACGGCGGCCCGCGCCGTGGCGACGGCGTCGTCGGGTACCGGGTCGAGGACGTCGAGCGCCGCGGCGAGCTGCGCGAGCAGCTGGTCGTCGTGGGCGAGATCGAGGTTGTCGTCGGGGCTCATCGGGCCTCCTCCAGGAAGGGGCGGAGCTCCGTGGTCTGGCGGAGCTGGTCGAGGCAGCGCTGGCGGGTGGGGCCGATGCTCCCGTGGGGCAGGTCGAGGAGCTCGCCCACCTCGTCGTACGACAGCGGCGGGTCCGTGGTGAGCAGGAGCAGCAGCTGGCGGCATCGGCTCGAGAGGCGGTCCAGGCCGGCGTAGAGCGCCGCGTGGAGCTCGCCCTCGAGGAGGCGACCCGCCGGCTCGGGGGCGGTCGGCGGCAGGTGCTCGTCGTGGAGATCGGTGGGCACGGCCCGGCGGCGGGCCCGCAGCAGCGTGTGCACCTCGTTGCGCGCCGTCGTGGCGACCCACCCGGGGAGCTTCGCCGGCTCCCGGATGGTGCCCAAGCGCTCGTAGAGGCGGAAGAAGGTGCCGGCGAAGGCATCCTTGCGGTCCTCCTCGGAGAGGTCGAAGCCCGCGATGGCTCGCCACGCCACCCTCTGGAGGCGGGCGACGAGCTCGTCCCAGGCGGCCGAGTCGCCGTCCACCGCAGAGCGAGCGAGGGCGTCGAAGCCGTCGTCGAACGCCGCACGGTCCACTCGGGGGACTGTACGACGGCACCGGCGCGAACGGGGAACCGCGGTGGTGGGCATGGACATCACCTCCCACAGAGCCCATCGGGGCCGTTCGGATACATCGAAGATTCCGCGTATCTGATCGGCACCGGGTGTCTCTGTGGTTGCGTCGACCCCCAACCGGGGGCCCTTCCCTCCAACGAGGACCATCCATGGCACAGCTCCCTCTCGATCGCCTCCGCTCGATCGCCGCGGCGAAGGCGCTCCACCCGTCTGGTTCGTCCGGTCGGGCACCGATCTCGCAGGTTGACGGGCATGGCGTCGACCTGTGGGTCCCGGTGGTGGTGCAGGCACCCTCCCCCGCCTGCGCCGCCACACGTGGACCTGCCGCCGGGGCTCCAGACCCGGCGACCCGTGGGAGGGGCTGGCGGGCCCTCTCCCACCCGGGGGCGTGGCGGCACGAAGGGGCGGACGGCGGGCCGCCCCTTCGTAACCCGGGCCGGGCGTGACCGCCGTGGTCGTGGGTCGTCGCCGTCGCACGCGCGACGACCGCCCGGCGAGCTCGTCCCGGTTGGCCTCCTACCTCAGCGACACGGTCGAGCTGCTCGACGCGTTCCGGCCGCGTGCTCGATCGCCTCGGCCCCGACGTGGGGGTCCTGGGGCAGCGACCCGGTGGCGCGGCCTCCGGAGCCACGATCGATCCGGACGATCTGCCCCGCCTGCTCGCGTTTCGAGCCGCGGCGCTGGCATCGGCACCCGGGTGGCGCGGCGAGCTGGCGTACCGGGTGCGGACCGCCGAGGGCGTCTGCACCTTCGCCGTCGACGTGATCAACCAGACCGACGATCCGGAGCTGCCGGGGCTCGTGGCCACGACGCGATCGCTGGCGACGCGGGCCCCGAGAACCGAACACGGTCGTGGACCTGACCGATGCCACCTTCGGTGGGTCGCTGGCCGAGGCCGTCCCGATGGCCTTGATGGTGCTCGACGCCCACGGTCGCATGGAGTTCGGCAACCAGGCGGCGCGCGCGCTGTGCGACCTCCCGGACGGTCCGACGGAGGGACGGTTCCTGCCGGACCTCGCCATCGAGAGCGACCGGCCCACGCTGACCACCGCCGTCCGCGAGCTCATGCGGCACCTCGGCAGCCGCATCGTGGTCTTCGCCACCCGTGGGTGGCAGGGTCGGGGCGACCTGCGCCTCGTCGAGGCCCGCCTCCTGGCTCGCGGCCAGGCCGGCAACCTGAGCGCGATCGTGGTGACCCTCGACGACGTCACCGAGCGCCGCCGCGAGGAGGACGACCTCCGCCGGCGCGCGAGCAGCGATCCGCTCACGGGCCTCCTCAACCGGGCCGCTCTGCTCGAGGAGGCCGAGGCTCGGTTGGCCAGCGGGCCCGTGACCGCCGTCTACTGCGACCTCGTGGGGTTCAAGGCCATCAACGACACGTTCGGGCACGCGTGGGGTGACGACCTCCTCGTCGAGGTGGCCACGCTCCTGACCTCCCTCGCCCGCAGCACCGACGCCATCGGGCGCCTGGGCGGCGACGAGTTCGTGATCCTCTGCGACGGGCTCAGCCAGGCCCACACCGCCACCCTCGTCGCCCGCCTCGATGCCGCCTTCGACGCCGGCCTCGGCGTGCGCATCAGCGTCGGGGTCGCCTCCAGCCGCACCGGCGGATCGGCGACCGATCTCCTGGCACTGGCCGACCGCGCCATGTACGCCCACAAGCGCCGCACCGCTCTGTCCGGCTGACCCGGCCCGGCGCCAATAGCGTTGGCGCATGAGCGGTGGCGCCGGGCTGCACATCGACGTGCTCGGGCCCATCCGCGTCCGGGACGCCGCGGGTCAGGACCTGACGCCAGACGGCGCGCTGCAGCGGCGGCTGCTCGCGACGCTCGTGCTGCACCGGGGCCGGGTGGTGACATCCGATGCGGTCATCGACGCACTGTGGCCCGCCGGAGCGCCCCGCGATCCGAAGCCCGCGCTGCAGACCCATCTGTCGCGCCTGCGGAAGCGGCTCCCCGGGATCGTCTCGTCCACCGACGCCGGCTATCGGCTCGACGCAACCGCCGTGTCCCTCGATGCCGACGTGCTGGCCGCCGCGGTGGCCGCGGCGGCGACGGATCCCCAGGCCGCCGACACGATCGCCGCCACGTTGGCGCGCTGGCGCGGGCCCGCCTACCCGGAGCTGGCCGACGACGACGACGGCAGAGCCGAGGCCACCCGGCTCGAGGAGCTGCGCATCCTCGCGACGGAGCGGCACGCGGAGGCGCGCCTGATCGCCGGCGCGACGGACGGTCTCGTGGTCGACCTCGCGGCCCTGGCCGATGAGCACCCGCTGCGCGAGCGTCCGCGCGCGCTGCTCATGGAGGCCCTGGCCGCCGAGGGTCGGACCGCGGACGCCCTGCGAGTGTTCGACGACTTCCGCCGCGTCCTGGGTGACGAGCTCGGCATCGAGCCCTCCGGTGGCCTCACCGCCCAGCACGCCGCGTTGCTCGACGGGTCGTCGGTTGCGGCCTGGACGCCTCCCCACCGCCTGCCCGTCGCCGCCACGTCCCTGCTCGGCCGCGACGACCTCGTGGGCGATGCGATCTCCCTCGTCGGCGACCACCGTGTCGTGACGCTCGTCGGGCCGGGCGGAGTCGGCAAGTCGCGGCTGGCCATCGAGGTCGGCCACCGCCTGCGCGACGAGCGGCCGTCCCGACCCGTCGTGCTCATCGAGCTGGCGACCGCCACGACCGACTCGGCCGTCGAAGCGGTCGCGGCCGCGCTGGCCATCGACGGTCGGCCGGGCGTGGGGCTCAACGATCGCCTCCCGGCCGTGCTCGGCGACCTCGAGGTGGTCCTGCTGCTCGACAACTGCGAGCACGTCCTCGAACCGATGGCGGCGCTGGTCGAGGCGGTGGTGGCGGGATGCCCGAACGTGACGATGGTGACGACCAGCCGGGAGCGCCTGCGCGTCAACGGCGAGGTGCTCTGCCCCGTGCCCCCGTTGGGCACGGCGGCGGAGGATGATCCGGCCGTCCTGCTGTTCGTGGAGCGAGCAGCGGCGGTCTCGCCGGGGTTCGCCCCGCGGGCGAAGGATCTGGCCCGCATCACCGAGATCGTGCGTCGCCTCGACGGGTTGCCCCTCGCCATCGAGCTGGCCGCCGCCCGGCTGCACACGCTGGACGTGGCGGAGGTCGCCGCCGGGCTCGACCGCCGGTTCCGGCTCCTCTCCTCCGGCTCGCGGACCTCGAGCCGGCACGGATCGTTGGGCGCGGCCGTGGCCTGGTCCGTCGGTCTGCTCGGCGACGAGCTGCGGAGCACGTTCGCCGAGCTCTCGGTCTTTGCGGGCTCGTTCACGGCCGCTGATGCCGTCGCCATCACGTCGGCGGGCCCGGACGCACCGCGAGGCCGTCGCCCAGCTGGCGGAGCGCTCGCTGGTCATGCGGGTGCCCGGGCGTCGGTACGTGCTGTTGGAGACCTTGCGGGCCTACGGCGCCGAGCTGCTCGCCGAGGACGGGACGGCGGACGATGTCGGTCGGCGGCACGCCTTCCACGTCGTCGAGCAGATCGAAGCCGCCGATCGGGCCCTGATCGGTCCCCGTGCCGAGCAGCTGCTCGAGAACATCGACGCCGGGCTGCCAGAGCTGCGAGTCGCCTTCAGCTGGCTGCTGGAGCACGGCGAGCTGGAGGCGGCGGGCCGCATCATGGTGGCCCTCTGGAACTACGGGTTCCTCCGGCTGCGGCCGGACGTCCTGGCCTGGGCCGATCGCCTGACCGCCGCCGACGCCGGCGACCACAGTCCGCTCGCGGCCGGCGTGTGGGCGGTGAGCGCACAAGCGGCCTGGATGTCGGGCGACCTCGCCGAGACGGCGCGCCGCACCGAGCGAGCGGCGGCCGTCGCCGAGAGCTCGACGGCGGGCGAGTCGGCGAGGGTGGCGACGATGCAGGGGAGCCAGGCGCTCTTCGAAGGTCGGCTGGACGACTCGGCGCGCCACTACCGCCGGGCCAGGGCGTTGGCGCCGAGCCGGGCGCAGGCGCCTCACCGCACTCGGCTGCGAGGTGCTGGCGCTGGCGTACGCCGGCGACGCAACGGCCGAGCGAGCAGGCCGCCACCCTGCTCGCGGAGGTGGGGGACGACGTCGGCCCCCACGCCGCCTACGCCTGGTACTGCGCCGGAGAGTCCGACCTCACCCGCGACCCCGACCGAGCGCGGGAGCGGTTTGCCCGCGCCCTCGATCTCGCGCAGCGCAGCGGGGCATCGTTCGTGAGCGGGGTGGCGGGCACGTCGAACGCCTCCATCGAGGCCCGCCTCGGCGACCCCGCGGTGGCGGCGGAGGAGTACCGGCGCCTGCTCACCCACTGGCGCCGCGCCGGCATGTGGTCGACCCAGTGGACGATGCTGCGCTCGATCGCCGTGCTCCTCGATGCGCGGGGGAGCCACGAGGACTCGGCGGTGCTCGTCGGGGCGGTGCGGGGCACCACCGAGGGCCATCGCATCTTCGGTGACGACGAGGCGACCCTGGCCCAGCTCGCCGAACGGCTCCGGCGCGTGCTGGGCGACGAGCGCTATGACGCCGCCATCGCCCGAGGCGCCATGCTCGACGGCCACGGTGCCGTCGAGCATGCGCTCCGGTCGCTCTGATCCGCCCTACCAGCGAGGCTGCTCGGCGGCGATGCCGAGCACGCACTTGGCGACGATCTCGTGGGTGAAGGCGTCGTTGCCCGGGTGGAACCCGCCGCAGCGGACGTCCCGGTACAAGCGCTCGAGCTCGTTGCCCTTGAACATGCCGCCCCCGCCGGTGACGTCGAGGGCGATGTCCACCACGCGCTTGGCGGCTTCGACGGCCCTCCACTTGGTCGAGAGCAGCTTGGGGGTCCACGCCAGCCCGTGGTCGGCGCCCGCCACCCAGTCGTCCACGAAGCGGTCGACGGTCGCTTGCGCGGCGTCGAGCTCGAGGTACATCTCGGCGATCTGGTGCTGGACCATCGGGTTGTACGCGTACGCCCCCCGCGGGATGGCGATCGACGTCTTCTTGTGGGCGCTGGCCACCGCCAGCTCGAGCGCGCGCTCGGCGATGCCGAGGTACACGCTCGCGAAGACGGGTAGCGCCCACATGTTCATCCCGATGATGAACAGGTCGGCGTCGTCGCCCGCGGGGGTGACGCGGCCGATCCGCTCGTCGGGCACGAAGACGCCGTCGAGGATCGTGTCGTGGCTCTGGCTCGGCCGCATGCCGAGGGTGTCCCACGTCTCCACGACGGTGACGCCGGGGCTGTTGCGCTCGACGAAGGCATGGATGACCTGCGGGCCGCCCTCCGCGGCCATGTCCATCGCGTGCGCCCCGAGCCAGGACCACACCGGGCCGTTCGAGCCGAACTGCTTGCGACCGGTGAGGCGGTACCCGCCCGGGACGCGCTCGGCCTGGCAGGTCGACAGGAGCACCGGGATGTCGTTGCCGGTCTCCGCGTGGCCCGCGGCGAACACGTCGCCGGCGACGACCCGCTCCGAGATCCAGCGCAGCGAGTCGTCGCCAGCGCGCTCGAACTCGGCCGCGATGCCCGTCCAGTAGAAGTGCATCGTCGTCGCCAGCGCCGTCGCGGGGGCGTACCGCGCGAGGCGCTGCTGGCTGCGGGCCAGCTCCGCCAGGCTGTAGCCCCAGCCACCGAGCGCGGTCGGGCACCGCGGCGGTGAGGTAGCCCAGCTCCTGGAGCTCAGCCAGGTCGTCGTGGAAGTAGGCGTTGGTGCGGTCGAGCTCGCCGGCCCGGGCGCGGAAGCGCTCGAGCAGGTCGGTGGGCAGCTCGCTGAGCCGCGGGGTCGGTCGGGTCGTGGTTCTGATGGTGGTGGTCATGGTGCGGACGATCCCCCCACCTCCTCGCGTCGCGCTGACAGCGGCTGGCGTGCGATGCCAGCGCGTGTCAGCGCCCCGTGGGAGGGCGATCGGATGCTGGTCCGGTCGCATCCCGGCGGCACCGAGACCGAGGAGTCCAGGCCATGTCGATCCGCGTCGAAGACCTGGGCACGATCCTGTCGGTCTGGGCCCACCCCGACGACGAGACCTACCTGGCCGGGGCGCTGATGGCCGAGGCCATCGCGTCCGGCCAACGGGTGGCGTGCGTGTCGCTCACGGCGGGCGAGCTCGGCACCAACGACCCGATCACCTGGCCGCCGGCGCGGCTCGCTCGCCTGCGGCGATGGGAGGCCGCGGCGTCGATGGCCGTGCTCGGCGTGACCGACCACCGCGTCCTCGACCTCCCCGACGGCGGGCTGGCCGACGTGGAACCCACCGAGGGCGTGGCGCTGGTGCACCGGCTCATGCAGGAGACGGTGCCCGACACCATCGTGACCTTCGCCCCGGACGGCATGACCTTCCACCGCGATCACGTCACGGTCTCGCAGTGGGTGACGACGGCCTGGGAGGAGGCCGGCCGTCCGGCGCGGCTCCTCCACGCCACCGCCACCGACGACCACCTCCGCCGGTTCGGCGCGCTCTACGAGGCGTGGGGGAGCTACATGACCGACCAGCGCCCCACGGGCACCCCGGTCGCCGACCTCGCCGTCCACCTCGTGGCCGAGGGGCCCGCCCTCGACCAGAAGCTCGCCGCGCTGGCGGCCATGGCGTCGCAGACGAGCGACGTGATGGCCACGCACCGCCCGCACTACGCCGCGATGGTCGCCGAGGAGGCCTTCGTCGAGTCGTCGGGATAGCTCTGGGTCACGGTTCCGACGGGCCGCTCCAGCGCACGAGCACCAAGGTGGCGTCGTCGGCGAGGTCGGTCGCCTGGTGCTCGAGCACGCCGCGGACCAGCGTGCGGACGATCTCCTCGGGCTCGCGCAGATCCGAAGCCGCTCGGCTCGTCATGTCGATGAGCCGGTCGAGCCCGAACTGCTCGCCCTCTGGCGTGCGGGCCTCGGTGACACCGTCCGTGTACAGGAGCACCGAGTCACCGGGTTCGAGCGCTTCGGTCGCCACGGTCGGGGTGCCGTCGGCCAGGCCCCACGGGGGCGTCGGCTTGCACCAGAGCTGGCCGACCACCTGGCCATGCCGCACGAGCAGCGGTCGGGGGTGACCGGCGTTGGTCCACGTGAGCTCACCGGTGCGGCAGTCGATGCGAGCGAGCTGACCGCTGACGAAGGTGGTCTGCCGGTACTGGGTGGTGATCGTCTCCGCCAGCGTCGTGTGCATCGCCTCGAGCGAACGAGCCTCGCGCCGGTCGTGGCGATAGGCGCCCATCGCCAGGCCGGAGACGGTGGCCGAGCCCAGGCCGTGGCCCATGGCGTCCATGATCGCGAGGTCGAAGGTCGGTCCGTTGGCGGCGTAGTCGAAGCAGTCCCCGCCCACGTCGTAGGCCGGTTCGACGATGCCCGCGACGGCGACGGACTCCGTCTTGATCACGAGCGGGGGGAGCAGGTCCCATTGCATGCTCGCCGCGAGGCTCATGTCCCGACGCCGGCGGTGGACGCTGTAGAGATCGGTGCACCGGGCGTGCGCGGCGATCAGGTAGCCCGCGAGCAGTCCGAGCTCCTCGCAGGCCTCGGCCAGATCGGCGGTGAACGACGGCAGGGTCAGCGCGAGCACGCCCGTGCGGTCCGAGCCCTCCGCCACCGGGATCCAGACGCGGGTGCCCTCGTCCCGTTCCGCCGTGACGATGGCCTGCTCGGTGAACGCTCGTCCCGCCATCGAGGTGGCCACGGGTTCGTTCGGAGGGCTCGACGCCCGCGCCCAGCGGGCCGGGATCGGCTCGAGCGTGGTCTGACCGAAGTCCACGAGGTACACCGTGAGGTCGGTGGCACCGATGCCGGCGGCCACGTCCGCGAGGATCTCCGGCATCGCCGCGGGATCCGAGTCGCGCGAGCGGCGGAGCGCGGACCCAGGCTCGTCAACGGCACTAGGGCACGCTACCGCTCACCCCCGTCGTCGTCGGATGCCGAGCCACGGTCAACCACCGGGAACACGAACCAGAACCAGAGGAACCACGCGGCGGTCAGCGCGCCGACGACCAGCGAGGGTCCGAGGCCGTAGAGCAGATCGGTCACGAGGAACACCGCGCCGGTGACGGCGCCCAGCAGCAGGCCCAGGCTGGCGAGGACCATCCTCGTGGAGGTCTGGAGGAGCCGCTCCTTGTCGCCGTCTCGGAAGTTGGCGCGGTGGTACGCGGTGGGAGCGATCATCAGGGCGATGCTCGCGGCGACCAGCAACAGCGTGGCGAAGTAGACCCCGCGCTGCAACGACGTGAGCGATGGGAACCGCTCGGTGAAGGCGATGCCGAGGAGGAACGCGAGGAGGACCTGTGCGCCGGGGATCGCCACCCGCACCTCGTTGAGCAGCTCAACGAGCTCGCGGTCGACGCGCTCCTTGTTGCTCTCCGTGGCCATGCGGGACAGCTCCTTCGCTGGGTGGATCCTCTCTGTCCTGCCCGTGCCGGGAGTCGACCCAACCGCGGGAGTCAGTCGAAGCGGAACTCGCGGTACCACGCGGCCAGCGTGGCGGGGTCGCCCTCCTCCTGCACAGGGCCGATGGGCGGCCGTTCGAAGAGGAGCAGGGCGAGATCGGACGCGGTGCCGGTGAGGGTCAGGTCGGCCTCCCGAGGCCCGAGATGGAGGCGAGGCCCTTCGGCTCCCAGCGTGATGGCGCGCTGGTCGCCATCCGAGGCGCGCAGGCCGAGCGTCCGCCCGCTGCCCTCGGGCGGGTTGTCCCACGCGGGGAGCATCACGAAGATCTCCTCGATGGCATCGAGCGCGACTGCGGGGTCGAGCGGGGTCATCGTGCCGCTGGCCGTCTGCGCGTCATAGCGGTGGATCGAGAGCTCGTTCGCGCACCGACGGGCAACGGTGCCGGCGGTCTGGTGGTCCGGGATCCACATCCAGCAGGGTGCGTCCCCGGCCGTCGAGCGAAGCTGATCCACCAGGTGGTCGGCCAGGGACAGGTACCAGGCCGAAGGGTCGTCGGAGGCCGCCGAGGGCGGCGTACGGGGTCTTCTCTGCTCCCCGGCCTCGCACAGGACGTGCGTCCACAGTCCCGTGAACTCGCCGACGTGCGCCGCGAGGTCGGCGAGCGTGAAGTCCGGACAGGTCGGTACCCGCGCGTCGAGCGGCGCGGCAACGAACGCAGCCGCCATCAGGCGGGTCTCGCGCTCGACCGCGCGCGACGTAGTCGTCGTAGTCCACCCGGTCAGCCTGCCAGTCGCCGCTCTCGCGTGCCGGTGGCCCCGGGGGATCCTGAAGCCCCCGGGGCCACCGCTCGTCACCGCTGGGAGGACCTCAGCCCGGGGGCATGAGGACGGTGTCGATGATGTGGACGGTGCCGTTCGCCGTCTCGACGTTGCCGCACACGACGGCCGACTGGCCGTTGATCTCGATGGTGTCGCCGTCCTCCGCGATGGTCACGTCGGCGCCGTTGACCGTGGTCTCGGTCCCGGCGTCGGCGAGCTCCTGCGCGTCGAGCTGCTCACCGGCGATGACGTGGTAGGTGAGGATGCTGGTGAGGTCACCGGTGGGATCGGCCAGCAGCGTGTCGAGGGTCTCCTGCGGGATGGCCGCGAAGGCGTCGTTGCTCGGGGCGAAGATCGTGAACGGACCGGGCCCGTTCAGGGTGTCACCCAGGTCGGCGGCGGTGACCGCCGCGACCAGCGTGGACAACGCCGGGTTGTTCGACGCGGCGGTGGCGGCAGGGTCCTGGGCCATGCCCTCGAAGCTGCCAGCGCCGTCGGCGGGAACCGCCGCGCAGCCCGCACCGAAGTTCTCGGCCGTGAGGCTGGCGGAGTCGGCGTCGGAGTCGGCCGGAGCCATGGGGGACGTGGTGGACGTGTTGGTGGAAGCGCTGCTGTCGCCGTCGTCGCTGCACGCGGCCGCGACGAGCGACAGGGCCGCGAGACCAACGACGAACAGACCGATGCGGGGGGACTTCATGGGGGAGCTCTCCTGGGGTGGGTGGGCAGGTACACCCCCACTCCGCGGCCGGCGCCCCGCTTGGATGACCGCGCCGCAGAAAATCTCAGGCGAGCGTGCCGGCGACCACAGGATCGGTCGTGGGGGCGGTGCTGCCCGACGCCGGCTCGACGCTGATGCCCAGGTTCTCGGGATCTCCGCCGATCGTGAGGACAGCGACGGTCGGATCCGGGCCCAGCAAGCCGAGCGAGATCGGCTCCTCGTCCATCGACCAGAGCTGGTACGTGAGATCGTCGCCGAGGACGGCCAGGTCGTGCGGCGTCACGAACGCTCGCCCATCGGCGTCGATCACGACGGCCACGGTCGCCGCCGAGTCCGCGCTCGTGAGCTCGGCCGTGCGCGAGCCCGGCTGAGCCGCGGCCTCATCGGCTTGGCGCTGGAGCTGCACCGCGAGCGACGGCGTGTCGTCGTCCGAGCGAGCCATCACGCCGGCCCCGATCGCGATGACGATCACGGCGGCAGCCGCGCCGAGGATCGCCACCCCCAGCTTCGACGGGGTTCGTCGGGCGCGTCGAGCGGCCAGGTCATCGGTGGGCTCCGAGCTCTCGGGTCGCTCGTCGGGCCGCGCGGGAAGGCCCGACGCGATCTTGTCCCAGAGCTCGGGCGGAGGCGCGGCCTCCGGCACGTCGGAGGCCAGCGCGGTGTCGACGGCGTTCGCGAGGCGGTCGACCTCGGCCCGAGCATCTGGATCCGCGGCGAGGCGTTCGTCGACCCGCGCCCGTTCGTCGTCGTTCAGGGCGTCGAGCACGTAGGCGCCGAACAGCTCGCTCACGTCGTCATCGGCGTCGTCGCCCTGGTATCGCGTGTCGTCGGTCATGAGCTCACTCCGAGTCCGGTCGCTTCGAGCTTGTCGGCCAGCTTGGTCAGGCCGACGCGAATGCGACTCTTGATCGTTCCCTCAGGCTGATCGAGCGCCACCGCCACCTCGCGATAGGTCTGCCCGCCGAAGTAGGCGAGGGTGATCGCCTGGCGCTCGCCTTCGGAGAGCTCGGCCATCGCTTCGGTGACCAGCTCGGATCGGATGAGCGCCCAGGCCTCGACCTCCACATCGATCGGCGGCTCGGCGCGCTCGCGCTCGTGGCGCTCCTCGCGACGGCGCCTGGCCTCCTCCGACCGGACGCGCTCGATGGACCGGCTGTGCGCCTCGCGGTTGAGGAACGACCGCAGCGCGCCTCGAGCCGGGTCGAAGCGGCCGGGCTCGTTCCACAGCCGGAGGAAGACCTCCTGGACGACCTCCTCGGCTCGCTCGACATCCACCAGCACCCGGCGCGCCAACCCGTAGACGGCCGCGCCGTGCCGCGTGTACAGCGCTCGGAGGGCCTGTTGGTCGCCGGCGGCGACGGCCGCTACGAGGTCGGCGTCGTCGAGGTCGTCCAGCCGTGGATCCATGGGTGTCCCGTTCGGGGCCGCCACCGTTGCGGCCGCTGGCCACCCAACCCGCGACCGGGGTGCCCGGGGGAGCGACCGTGGGCAGCGTACCGGGAGGCCTTCCGTGGCTGAGGTCTGACGGGTCGTCGTCACGACACGAGGACGACGATCGAGTGCCAGCCGGACGCGCCGTCCGGCAACGGCTCGGCTCGTGCCTCCGTCTGGAGCTCGCCGTCGCCATCGGTCGCCCGGGCCGTGATGTTGTGGTTCCCGGGCGTGGCGTCCCACGGGAGCATCCACTGGCGCCACGTGTCGCCGTTCACGCACATCGCCCATGCGTGCCGGCTGCCACGGACCGTCGTCGATGCGGACCTCGACCTGGTCGATGCCCCGATGGATGGCCCAGGCCACCCCCGCGATCGCGGTCGGTCCCGCCGTCAGCTTCGCGAGCCCGCGAGGGGTGTCGATCCGGGTGAGGGTCTTGAGCGGCCCCTGCTGGGCGTAGCCCCGAGCGGCCCAGTACGCGTCGTAGGCCGCGAACGTCGTCAGCTCCAGCTCGCGCACCCACTTGGTGGCGGAGTTGTACCCGTACACCCCCGGCACCACGAGTCGCACGGGAAAGCCGTGGGCGATCGGCAGGGGCTCACCGTTCATGCCGAAGGCCACGAGGGCATCCCGGCCGTCGGTGACGACCGCCGTCGGCGTGCCGGCCGTGAAGCCGTCGACGGATCGGCTCACGAGCTGGTCGGCTCCGTCCTGCACGCCCACCTCGTCGAGGATGGCGGCCAGCGGCACGCCGAGCCACCGCGCGTTCCCTGCGTAGGGCCCGCCGACCTCGTTGGAGATGCACACCAGCGTGATGTCTCGTTCCACGACGTCAGGGCGGGCGAGGAGGTCGTCGAAGGTGTACGAGCGCGGCCGGTCGACCATGCCCTTCACGTTCAGGGACCAGGTGTCCGGGGCGACCTGGGGCAGGGTCAGCGCGGTGTCGACCCGATAGAAGTCGCGGTTGGGGGTGACGAAGGGGGTCAGGCCCGCGAGGCCGAGCTCGGCCGCGGCCGGGAGGGCCGGCGCGGCTGACGCCGGGGTCGGGAGGACGACGGCGGCGCGGGCCGCGGCGACGTCGAACCGCCGCGCCAGCGCCCGGCCGACGCCTCCGGCCGTCGCGGCCACGGCGCCGACGGCGGCCGCGCCGAGGAGGAACTGGCGTCGACCGACGGGGGTGGGAGCCTCGTTGCGCGCCGTGGGTGTCGGGCGGAGGGTGCCGCGGAGCAGGAGCACCAGCGTGGCGACGGCGGCGAGCGTGCCGACGAGGGCCGGCACGACGGCCCTGGACGACGCGCTGGGTCGAGTCGCGGCGGTGGCCATGCCCATCAGGCCGAAGAGGGCGATGCCGGCGACGCCGATCCACAGCCGCTTGACCGCGAGGATCCCGATCACGACGGCGAAGACAGCGAGCAGGACGACGGTGCCACCGATGAGCATCGGCTTGTCGTTCGTGCCGAACTGGCGGATGGCGAACTCCTTGACCCACACGGGTACGTGGTCGATCACCCACTCCCCGACGGAGACGACGGGTGAGGTCGTGCCTCGGACCAGGCCCGCGACCAGCTGGGCGATGCCGAGCGCGACGGCCGCGGACAGGAAGCCGGCCAGTGCGCCGTGCCAGCGCGGTGTGGTCGCGTCGCCCCGGGCGGGCTCGTCGGCCGCTGGTTCGATCGAGATGGCGCGGGAGACTCCCATGCCTTGACTCCGCGGCCGAGTGCGGCCCCGGATGAGCGTGTGGCTGTCCCGGACACGCGAAGTGTCCTACGTTGCTCGCGTTGCCGTACTACCGAAGCGTCGGAGAGGTGCCGCGGAAGCGCCACACGCTCGCGCGGGGCGCCGGTGTCGACGGCTACCTGGCCGAGGAGCTGATCGGCCAGGAGGGCTTCGCCCAGGAATCCGCCTTGCTCTACCACCTGGGCTCGCCCAGCGCCGTGGCCGACATCACCGCCGTCGAGGGCAGCGATGTCCGGGAGGTCGAGCCGGACCGACCGCTCACACCCCGTCACCTTCGGACTCCGGAGCTCGAAGCCGGCGGTGACGTCGTGCTCGGCCGGCACCTGCTGCTGGCCAACGATGACCTGCGGCTGTCGTTCGCGTCCGCGACGGGCGACTCCGACCTCTATCGGAACGCCGTCGGCGATGAGCTCGTCTACGTCCATGCCGGCGAAGGCACCCTGGAGACGAGCTTCGGCGCGCTCGAGGTCGCCCGCGGCGACTACGTGGTCATCCCGACCGGCACGACCCACCGATGGGTGCTCCGGTCGCCCACGCTCGACGCACTGGTGATCGAGGCCTCCGGTCACGTCCGGTTCCCGGACAAGCACCTCTCCGCACGGGGCCAGCTGGTCGAAGGAGCGCCGTTCTCCGAGCGGGATCTGCGCGGGCCGACGGCTCCGCTCGTGGTCGAGGGCGCCGACGTCGCCGTGCTCGTCCGCAACCGTGGCGGTCTCACGCGGATGGTGCATCGGCGGCACCCGTTCGACGTGGTGGGCTGGGACGGCTGCCTGTACCCGCATGCGCTCTCCATCCACGACTTCGAGCCGATCGTCGGGATGCTCCACCAGCCGCCGCCGGTGCACCAGACCTTCGCCGGGCCGGGCTTCGTCGTCTGCTCCTTCGTGCCTCGGCCCTTCGACTTCCACCCCGACGCGGTGAAGATCCCGTACCACCACGCCAACACCGATTCCGACGAGGTGCTCTTCTACGCCGACGGGGACTTCATGAGCCGGGCGGGCTCCGGCATCGGCGTCGGGTCGATCTCGTACCACCCGAGTGGGTTCGTCCACGGCCCGCAGCCCGGCAGCCTCGCCCGGTCGATGGACGCGACCGAGACGCGCGAGACGGCAGTGATGATCGACACGTTCCGCCCCCTCGGCGTGTCCGCTGCCGCGCGCGCGATCTCCGACGCGGCGTACCCGTCGTCCTGGGGATGAGCCGCCCCGTCAGGGGATGGCGCCGAGCTCCTTGAGCTCGATGATGTGATCCCAGTCGTGGCCGAGCTCGAGCAGCACCGCCTCGGTGTGCTCGGCGAACTCGGGGGGCATCGATCGCGGCTCCCAGGTCGTCCCCCCGAAGTCGACCGGCGTGGCGACCATCTCCACCGGGTCGCCGCCGACCACCGGGACGGTCACGAAGCCACCCGCGGCGCGGACCTGCGGATCGTCGACGGTCTCGTGCGCGTGCTGCACAGGTGCCCACCACACGTCCTCGCGGTCGAACACCGGGGCCCACTCCGCGAGCGGTCGGGTGGCGAACACCTCGTTCAGCGCGGACACCAGCTCCGCCGAGTGCTCGAACCGAGCCACCAGCGACGAGAACCGGGGGTCGTCGGCCCAGTCCGGCCGCTCCACGGCCCGCAGCACGTCGGGCCAGTGGCGGTCGGCCTGGAGCCCGAGCATCCAGAACCGCTTGCCGTCGCCGGCCTCGTACGCGCTGATGAGCGGGTTGGGGGGCGCGGCGACCGTCATCGGCACCGTCGGAAGGCCGAGGCGCAGCGCCATGCTGATGTCCCACCCGAGCATGTACATCCCGATGCGCAGCAGGGACACCGAGACCATCTGCCCCTCCCGGTGCGCTCCCGGGCGAAGAGGGCGGCGGACACGGCCCCGGCCGCCGCCAGCCCGGCCATGTGGTCGCCCATCCCGCCGCGCTGGTACGGGAGGGGCGCCGCCGTCCGGTGTGAGCGAGGCGGCCACGCCGGCTCGAGACCAGAACGCGCCGACGTCGTAGGCGGCGCGATCGCTGTCGTCGCCCTCGAGCCCGTAGCCGGTCACGTGGGCGTAGACGAGGCGGGGGTTGCGCGCCGACACGCTGGCGTAGTCGAGTCCGGCGCGGGCCAGCGCGCCCGGTCGGGCGTTCGTCACGAACACGTCGGCCCCGTCGACGAGCTCGGCGGCGAACTGGCGTCCCTCCGCCACGCCCAGGTTCACACCCACACTGCGCTTGTTGCGGTTGTCGAGCTCGAACGGCGGGCTGGACCCCGCGCTGCCCAAGGCGGACAGCAACCCACGGAAGGGATCACCTTCGGGCGGCTCGATCTTCACCACGTCGGCACCCCAGTCGCCGAGCACCCCCGCCGCCGCGGGCCCTGCGACCCACATGCCCAGCTCGACGACCTTCACCCCCTCCATCGGTCCTGGCATGCGCGCACCCTAGGACGACGGTCACAGGCCTGCCCCCGCCACGACGGCCCGGGGGCCTCGGTGTAACCTCGCCGCCCGGTCCGGTCGGGCACGCGGACGAGGTGACTCGGAGACGGGCAGATGGCCAGCGAGGACAGCAAAGCGTTGTCGGATGCTCGGTCTGGGCGCGCCGCGGTCCCGCTGGCGCCGATCGTCGCCCTCAGCGTCGCCCTGACCCTCGGGGCGCTGTTCCTGGTGGGCCCGCTCCTCTGGTCCGTCGTGCCCGAGACGCGCCTCCCTGCACCCTTCCCGAGCCACCACCAGGACGCGGAGACGCTGATCTACATCGTGGCCTTCGCGCTGCTGATGCCGGCGGGGGTCGTGGTCGCGGCGCGGGTCTCGGACCGGATCACGACGGGACCCAACGCGGGCTCCCTCTCGGTGGTGGTCGGGGCGCTGAGCGCGGGCCTCGCCCTGGTGGTCGTGCTCACGCGGGTCTCGGCTGGGGCCTCCTGGGGTGGTGGGCCGGCGGTGCTCGCGGTGGGGGCAGCGATCTGGGGGGCGGTGGCGGTCGTCGTGCTCGCACGAGCCGCGTCGGGACGTCCGTGGCCCGCCGCGACGAGCGCGGCGAGGCACGCGAGTGCCGTGTGGACGGTCGCGGGCGTCCTGCTCGCGGGGGTGGCACTGGCCTTCGTCGATCTCGACGGCGTCTCGCGCGCGGGCCTGCTGATCGGGGCCATCGGTGTCGCGGGCGTGCTGTTCGTGCACGAGCGGGCCCGGCTCCCGACCGTCCCGACCTGGCTGGGCCACACCATCGACATCGTGCTGGTGGGCTTGATCCTCCTGGCCGTTCCCAACCTCTTTCCGCTCGCCGCGGGTGTCCCAGGGACGTCGCTGGACCTCTCCCTCACCCAGTTCCACCAGAACTTCTACCTGGGACCGGCCAACCAGATCCTGGCGGGCGACGCGATGTTGGTGGACGTGATCTCGCAGTACGGGGTGGGCTCGATCTACTTCCTCGCCGGGGCGTTCGCGGTCATCCCGATCAGCAACGGCACGCTGGGCCTGGTCGAAGGGCTGCTCTCAGCGCTGATGTTCGTCGGCACCTTCGTGACGCTCCGGGTCGCCGGCGTGTCCCGGCTGGTGGCCGCCACGACGATGGCCGTCGCGGTCACGGTGCTGGTGTACGGGCTCGAGCACCCGCTCGGGGCGCTGCTCCAGCACGGAGCCATCCGGTTCGGGCTGCCGATCGGCGTGGTCGTCGGGGCCGTGGCCGAGGCACGGTGGCCGCGAGCGGCCACGCCCGCGCCGGCTGCTCCAGCTGGTCACCGTGGCCATCGCCGCCGTCTGGGCCCTGGAAGCGTTCGCGTACACGCTGCTCACCGCCCTGGTGATCGCGGGGTTCCAGGTGGCGCTGCTGCCCACGGGTCGGCGCCGGGAGCTGGGGCGCTGGGCGGCCCAGCTCGCCGGCGCCATCGTGGTCGCGCACCTGCTCCTGGCCGCCGGCACGCTCGCCGCCACCGAGGAGCTCCCGGACTGGAGCTGGTACCTCAACACCCTGCGCCAGTTCCTGTTCGGTGATCTCGGCGACTGGACCTACGACTTCTCGTCGTTCTCACCGGGCCTGGCGGTGGGAGCCGCCTACCTGGCCAGCGGGTCCGCGCTCGCCGTGACCGTGACGCGACGGCCCGATCTCGTGCGGGAGGAACGGCCGCTGCTGATCGGCATCGCCGGCATGACCGGCTACGGGATCGCGCTCTACACGTACATCGTCAACCGCGGCGCCGACCACATCATCCCGTACGTCAGCCTGCCGGTTCTGGCCCTCGGTGCCCTGTGGCTCACGCTCGTGGGCCGCCCCGTGCTCGACGTCCCTGCCTCGGGCCGGCGGGTCGCGCTCGGGAGCGCGTTGGGCGTCTCGGCGCTGCTCGTGGCGACGGCATGGTCGACCGCCGAGGTCCGCTACCCGCAGTCGGCGCTGGCGCACGTCGTGCCCGGGGGCGAATCGCTGGCGGCCGCTCGCGAGCGGCTGTGGAACCCGGAGCCCATCCGCCCGGAAGCGGCCGCGGGAGCGGACCTGCTCGCCGAGCACCTGCCCGGGGAGTCGCGCAGCATCGTGCTCACCAGCGCCGATCTCTCGGTCGAGATCCTGATGCGAGCCGAGCGAGGCAGCGAGGTCCCCCTCGGGGATCCCTGGGAGGACAGCTTCGTCCCCGAGCAGCACCTCGACCCGCTGCAGGAGTTCGTGGATGGCCTCTCCGGCGGCGAGCGGATGCTCCTCGATGCCCCGGCCCGCCGAGCCTTCGACGGGTATCAGCGCGACCCGATCTCGACCCGTTGGCCGAGTCCGGCAGGGGCTCATCGAGTCGGGCGCCATGGCCTCGTTGCAGGAGTGGGTGCTGAAGGAGATCGGCGCGCGATTCGACCTCCAGACGATCGTGGTGACCGACGAGGGCCTCGAGGTGGTGCAGCTCGTGCCTCGCGCCGCGGCTGACCCGGTTCAGCCGATGCGGGCTTCCATGTAGACGGTGCCCGCGCGACCCAGCGCGATCTCGGCGCCCGAGGCCAGGGCGGCCACGGGGGCCAGCACCACGCCGGCGGTCACGGCGAGCAGGCGCGTGCTCGCGGGTTGGTCGACGCCCCGGGCTCCCTCCCGGCGGAGGGCCTGGTACAGATCCGGCTGGCCGGGCAGCAGGCCGACCAGGCCCTGCAGCCAGCCGACCATGATCTGTCCGCCCCGCACGAACGACACGCGCTCGACCTTGAACCCGCTGTCACGCAGTCCACGACGGAGGCTCTCCGTCGAGAGATGGGCGAGGTGGCGCGGCATGTCGAGGTGCAGCCACTGGTCGCCGAAGGCCTGCGCCTGCACGCTGCTGTTGTTCGGCACGGCGATGACGACGACACCGCCGGGCAGGAGCAGGCGGGCCGCCTGGCGGATGGCGTCGCCAGGGCTCGGGAGGTGCTCGAGCGAGTGCCAGAACACCACCGCGGCCCACTCGCCCTTGACCTCCTCGAGCGGCTCGTCGCTCAGGTCCTCACGGGTGGGGTTCCGCTCGAGGCCGGTGGCCTCACGGCCGAGCGCGCGCAGGGCGTCGATCAACGTCCCGTCGCCCGCCCCGACGTCGAGCACCGGCCCCGCGGGCGCGATCTCGTCGATCCGGGCCGCTTGCAGGCCGCGCAAGCGGCCGAGGATGGTGTCGGCGCCGAAGTAGAAGCGCCGCTTCGCGTGAGGCCGGTACCAGTCCCCGTAGGCCGCCGCGAGCTCGTCGGCGGTGGGGGGCGGGTCGGTGGTGGCCGCGCCACAGTCCGCGCAGCGTGTGCGGTGCAGGATGTGATCGGACCGCTCGTCGAAGGGGGCGCCGCACCAGATGCAGGCGGTCGCGCCGCCCGGGTCGCTCGGGATCACCCCTCGGCTCGCTCGCAGATCGCGCAGACGTCGAGCGCCTCGAGGAGATCCGTGTCGCGCAGCTCGAAGTCCCCGACCTCGATCGCCTCGGCTCGCGCGTCGGGCTTGTCACGGTTGCGGAGCAGCACGGCGTCGTAGAGCCACTGCTTGGTGCGGATGGGCACGTACCGACGGAGGCGCAGGGGGTCCTTGGCGAGGAGGCGGTCGAGCTTCGCTCGCTCCTCGTTGACGATCTCCATGTAGCGCGGCGACCCGAAGAGACCGAGGATCCGCACCCGAGCGAAGTGCTGGCCGCAGAACTCCGCGAGCTCGGCGTGGTCGAACTCGCGGAAGTGGTACGGATCGATGATCTCGTCGGGGCGGCCGAGCGTGAGCCGGTTGGGGGTCACGAACATCGCCGTGCCCCCGGGGCGGATGACCCTCGCCACCTCGGCCAGGACGCGTTCTGGGTCGGGAACGTGCTCGAGCGACTGGACCGAGAGGACCGAGGCGAACTCGCCGTCGTCGAAGGGCAGCGTCCGCATGTCAGCGACGACGGTCTCGCGCTCCTGGCCGCTCAGCGCCTCCGCGGAGATGTCGAGGCCCACCGTCTCCCGCGGTGCGAGGAGGTGGTAGCTGTGGCCGATGCCGCAGCCCACGTCCAGCAGCCGCCCGGGGGGCAGGTAGCCGTCGGCCAGGGCATACGCGGCCACGTGGCGCTGCCACGTGGGGTTGAATCCGCCCTGGGCGGTGACGACCCGCTCGCCCGTGCGTCTCATCGGTCCGGTCCCGTACGGAGGGCCAGCGTGTCCGGTGCGGTCGAGGAGTCCAAGACTGCAATCCTTAGCACGCGGGCCTGTTCGCGGCCCCCTCCCGCCGCCGCTCTCATGCCGCGGATCGGGCCGTCGCGAACCTACGATGCGGCGTGACCTCGAGCGATGGTGCCGGTGCCGAACCGCTCCATCGGTTCCCGCTCCTCGACCCCCTCCGTGCGTCTGGCGGCGACCTCGGTGCTGCTCGTGCACACGGCGATCTTCGCCGGCGCCTTCGACGATTCGTACTACGGCCGCTACCTCGCCCACCTCGACATCGGCGTGCCGTTCTTCTTCCTCCTCTCGGCGTTCCTGCTCTACCGACCCTTCGTCGAGGCGCGGGTCTCGGGAACAGAGCGAACGCGCTTCGCGGACTACGGCAAGCGGCGGTTCGTCCGGATCTTCCCGGCCTACTGGGCCGTCCTCACGGTGGCGGCCATCGTGCCCGGCATGGCGGGGATCTTCAGCGGCAACTGGTGGGTGTACTACGGGCTGCTCCAGAACTATCCGATCTACGAAGCCACGGGCACGTGTGCCGTGGATCCCTTCCGCTGCGGCATCCCGATCGCCTGGACCCTGTCGATCGAGGTGTTCTTCTACCTGACGCTGCCGCTCTTCGTGCTGGCCATGGCGTGGCTCGGCGAGCGGTGGCGCGGCGGCTGGCTGCGGCTCGAGCTGGCGGCGGTCGCCGTGATCAGCGCCATCTCGATCGTGATCCAGAGCTCGGTCCCCGACAACGACGTCCACACCTGGCTGTTCTTCTCGCCGCTCGGCCGCGGCTGGTGGTTCGGCTTGGGTCTGGCGCTCGCGGCCATCTCGGTCAAGCTGAGCCATCGCCCCACCGAGCCCGCCTTCGTCGACTGGATGCGGCGGCACCCGGGCATCCCGGTGCTCGGTGGTGTCCTGCTCTACGGCCTCTCCGCCTTCTTCTGGTTCGAGCCGTCGCCGTCGCTGTCCTATCCCGTGGTCGATCTGGGTCACTACGTGGCGCAGTACCTCCTGTTCGGTGTCATCGCCGCGCTGATCCTGCTCCCCGCGGTCTTCGGCGAGGACGGCGGCGGGCTGTGGCGGAGGGCGCTCCGCCATCGGTCGCTCGTCTGGCTCGGCCTCGTGTCCTACGGGATCTTCCTCTGGCAGTTCCCTGTCCTGATCTTCCTCCTCGACGCGGGCGTCGAGACCTTCGTGCCGCTCACCCTGCTCACGTTCACGATCACCGTCGGGTGCGCCGCCGTGAGCTACTACCTGTTGGAACGCCCCCTCATGCGCCGCGTGCGCCGCCGCCGAGCCATCACCGAGCCTGCCGCCGGCTGAGCTCGGCCCGGGGGAGGAGGGTGCCTGCTACCTTCTGGCCCTCGCATCGCTGCCAACAGGAGGAATCGATGCGTCTCAGCGTCGACCGAGACGTGAAGCGCCTCTTCGACAACCCGGTCGTCCTTCCGTTGGTGGTCTTCGGGATGGTGGTCGTCGGCGGCATCCTGCGCCTCGTCGTCGCCCGTCAGGACCTGTTCGGCGATGAGCTGGCGACCTACTGGGTGGTGTCGACGCGCGGGCTCCGGGGGGTCGTCGAGACGGTCTCGACCACGGCCGAGATCACCCCGCCGTTGAGCTTCGTGCTGTCCTGGCTGACGACTCGGCTGGGTCTCAGTCCCGAGCTGGTCCGCCTGCCCGCGTTGATCGCCGGGATCGCGGCCATCCCACTCGTCTACGCGGTGGGCATCGCGGACCGTTGGCCGCAGCGCCGCGGTGCTCGGCGCGGCGCTCACGACGCTCAGCCCGTTCATGATCTTCTACTCGGCCGAGGCGCGCGGCTACGGCCTGCTCATGGGGCTGCTCCTCCTGTCGACCCTGGCCCTGCTGCTGGCCATCGACACCGACCAGGCGGGCTGGTGGGTGCTCTACGGCCTGTGCGTCTGCCTGGCCGCGTACACGCACTACACCGCGGTGTTCGTGCTGGTCGGCCAGCTGGGATGGGCGGTCTGGGCCCACCCGCGGTCCCGCCGGCCCGCGTTGATCGCGACGGCGGTCGCGGCGCTGCTCTACCTCCCGTGGATGCCCAGCCTCAAAGGCGACGTCGACTCACCGACGACGGACATCCTGAGCGCGTTCTCCCCCCTCACCCTCGACGGCGCCCGGCTGACCCTGGGCCATTGGACCGTCGGCTTCCCGTACGGCGGCCCGACCCGCTCGATGAGCGACCTGCCCGGGATGCCCGCACTGTTGCTGCTCGCCGTCAGCCTCGGTCTGGGCGCCTACGGGATCTTCACGATGCGCTCGCGGCTCAAGGAGTGGTTCGCCCCGAACGACGGACGCATCGTCCTCATCGTGGTGCTCGCACTCGCTACGCCGGTCGGCAGCCTCCTGCAGAGCGCCGTCGGCGCCAACGTCTTCAGCACCCGCAGCCTGGCCGCCTCGTGGCCGTACCTGGCGCTCGCGGTGGCCGCGCTCATCACCGTCGGCCGACCGCGTGCTGCGGTTGACGGCGGCCGCGCTGGCGGTCACCGCGCTCGCGATCGGTGCGGCGATGATGACCCAGGAGCGCTTCCACCGGCCGGACTACACCGCGCTGGCCCAGCTCGCCGCCGACCATCCCGGAGCCGTGGTGGTCGACGGGGCCGCCTTCACCCCCGGCCCGCTCACCAACTTCGACGTCGAGAGCTCGTCTCCTGGCGTCCCGATCTTCCGCCTGAGCGTCCCGGCGCAGATGACGAGGCCCTTCGCGGTCGGGGAGCTGCCGCCGGACCCGGCCGTGGTCGCCGAGCAGGCGATCGCGGCCGCGGATGGTGGGCCCATCATCGTGATGGCCGGGTTGTACGGCGGCCCGCCGATCGAGCAGTTCGTCGACCTCCTGCCAGAGGGGTACGAGCTCACGGACCAGAAGGTGACCCACGGTCTGTTCGACCTGCAGGCGCTGGTCTACGAGCAGACCGGCGCGGAGGGCTGACCCTCAGGGACGTCCCGCGAGGATGACGTTGTGGGCGCAGAGCCGCCGGAGGCCCGGCACCCGCTCGACGATCCGCTCGCCCGCCTGCGCCACCCCGAGAAGCGACGGCGGCACGAAGTCGGGGACCAGGCCGAGCTGGCTCGAGCCGAGGATCTCGGCGCCCCCTTGGGTGAGGGCGCCCACGATCTCGTCCTCGGGGACGAGACGCTCGCTGCCGTCGTCCTGGGGGACTCGAGCCATCAGGTTCTTCCAGTACGGGTTCCGTGGGTTGTGATCCCAGACCACGAGGCGACCCCCCGGCCGCGTCACGCGCACCATCTCGACGAGCGTCGACCGCACCGCCTCCGGCTCCGCGATGTGGTGCAGGGCGGCGACGGTGATCACCACGTCGAAGTGCCCGTCCTCGAACGGCAGCTCCGACCCCTCCCCCCGGATCCCTTCGACCTCGGGTTCCGTCTCGGCCATCACGTCCAGCATCCCCTGGGACGGGTCGAGCCCGGTCACCGCGTAGCCGGCGCGGGCCAGGCGGCCCGCGAGCACCCCGGTGCCGCACCCGACATCGAGGACCCGGCCCGATGGGCAGTGCTCCCCGATGTAGCGGACGCGCTTGGCGAGGTAGTGCTCGACGACGTGCGGTGGCAGGGACTCGTCGTACTCGTGGGCGATGCGGTCGAAGTTGTCCTCAGTCATCGTCCCTCCGCGTCGCCGGATCGCTGCCGAGCCGAGCGGGACGCGGCATGGAGCGCGGCGTCCGGCGTCGGAAGTCGAGGATCAGGAGGATCATCCGCAGACCGATGCCCGTGGCCGTGCGCATGCTCCCCGTGGCCGACGAGGTGCCGACTCGAGGCAGGTAGTTCACCGGGATCTCGACGAAGCGAGCGCCGGACGTGACCGTCAACAGCATCATCTCGGGCCCCGCGTGGTTGCCGCCGACCTGCATGCGCTCGGCGATCAGGTCGGCCAGCTCGCGGGTGAAGACGCGGTAGGTGCAGCCGACGTCGCTGAGGTGGGTCGTGTTGAAGAGCGCCTCGATCGACTTGGCCACGGCCCAGTTCCCCCACCGGAGGAACCAGTCCATGTTGGCGCCGTGCCAGATGAGCTCCCGGGTCGTGCGGGTCCCGAAGACGGCATCGCACTCCCCGACGAAGGCGAGCAGCTTGTGGATGTCGCTCGGCAGGAACGTGCCGTCGGGCTCCGCGAGCACGATCAGGTCGCCCTTGGCCTCCACGAGGCCTCGGCGACACGCGTGGCCGTAGCCCTGCTGGGACTCGAACACCATCCGAGCGTCGGTCTTCTCGACCTCTTCGACGGTCCCGTCTTCGGCGTTGTTGTTGACGACGAGCACCTCGTCGACGACGCCGGTGTCGAAGAAGCCCTCGATGACCGAGCGGATCGAGTCGCGCTCCGCGTAGGTCATCAGCACGACCGAGACACGCCGCTCACCCCACATCGCGCGTGCCCCCGTCGCCTGGTGCTGGTTCGCATCAGCGGGAGGCTAAGCGATCGCGTCGGGCGCTCGGAACGCCAGTGAGGGATCGGACCGCCGCTCCCACCGGCCGAGGGGCCGCGCCTACGATCCGTTCGTGACCGATCGGGCCCGCAGGGATGGGCGTTCCTGGGCCCGCCGCGGCTCGGCCGCTTGACCAGCATCCAGGCCAGCGCGCTCGAGCAGGATCGTCCGGCTCCGTCGAGCGCTACGGGCCTCCGCGTCGAGCTCGGACGGCTCGCGGCGCTGATCGGCGTCGCGGGGGTGGCGATCGCCCAGCCGGTCCTCGACTCGTTCGGCAAGAGCCCCGAGACCTTCGTGTTCCGCGACGCCGAGGGGCTCGACCTCGTCCTCTTCGGGCTCGCCGTCGTGCTCGTCCCACCGCTGGTGGTCTGGTGGGTGGGCGTCTTCGCCGGGATGGTGGCGCCTCGGTGGCGCATGGTCGTCCACGGCGCGTCGATCGGCGCGTTCGTCGGCCTGGCCGCGGTGCAGGTCCTGTCCGGCCTGGTCCGGCCCCTCGCCCTCGGCCTGTCGGCGGCGGCGGCCGTGGCGGCGTGGGTCCTGACCGTTCGCTCGGCTGCCTTCCGCCTCTGGAGCGAGTTCTTGGCGGTGCTCCCCGTGTTCGCGCTCCTCGTGTTCCTGTTCGCTTCGCCATCCAGCGACGTCGTGTCGGGCGCGGACTTCGCCGCCGCGGCCAGCAGCGGCACCGCGGCCCCGGTCGTCCTGATCGTCCTCGACGAGCTGCCGACCGCGTCGATCATCGACGCCAACGGGGCCATCGACGCCGTGCGCTTCCCGAACCTCGCCCGGTTGGCCGGGGAGGCGACCTGGTACCGGAACCACACGACCCAGTCCGGGTTCACGAACACCGCGGTGCCGACGATCTTCACCGGGAACAACCCGGCGCCCGTCGCGCCCCTGTTCACGCAGCAACCCGACAACATCTTCCGCCTGTTGGCGGGCTCGCACGACCTCGTGGTGTCCGAGGCCCTCACCCGGCTGTGCCCGACCTCGGTCTGCGGCGAGACGCCCCAGGCCCCTGCGTCCGCGAGCTCGGATGCCGATGCCGAGGAGGACGTCGCGGAGGCCGGAGCGCAGATGGGCGGTCTGTTCGGCGACGCCCTCGATCTCTGGGTGGACCGCGTCTCCGGCACCGACGAGCCGGCGAGCCTCGACGACTTCGAGGAGGAGGTGGACAGCGTCTCGTCGGGCTCCTCGTCGTTCGGGTCCGGCGAGGTCCCGGCGGAGGAGGGCACGTGGCAGGAGGCCGTCGCGGCCCAGCCATCCCGCCTGACCGACTTCCTGGCGGCCCTGCAGCCGGGCGAGCGCCCCCTCGCGGCCGTGCTGCACCTCGTGTCGCCGCACTACCCCTGGCGCCACCTGACGGACGGGCGCACCTACGCGGACCCGGCCGCCGCCGCGGACCTGCCCATCAACGGCGGCGGCGACCCGTGGGTGGCGAACGTCGAGCGCCAGCGGCACCTCCTCCAGGCCAGCTACACCGATCGACTGGTCGGCCAGATCCTGCAGCGGCTGGAGGAGGTCGGCGTCTACGACGACGCGGCGATCGTCGTCACCGCCGACCACGGCATCGCCTTCAGCGCTGACGAGAACCGGCGCCTCCCGGTGCCGGAGGCCATGCCCGAGATCATGTGGACCCCGCTCATCGTCAAGGCGCCCGGACAGACCGACGGCCAGGTCGACGATGCCAACGTCCAGAGCATCGACGTGCTCCCCACCATCGCGTCGCTCATCGGCGTGGAGATCCCGTGGGAGATCGACGGCGTGGATGTGAGCAGTCCGGACGTGGCGGCTCGCGGTGACCGCAAGCAGTTCTGGTGGTACGACGGTCGCGCCGACGCGACGCTGGCCGAGGGACGAGAGGTGCCCAGCACCGATCGGTTCGCCACGATGCTCGCCATGGCGTTCCCCGCGGTCGGCGCGGAGGACGACCCGGTGCGCTCGCTGTACTCCCTGTCCGGGCGAGGCGAGCTCGTCGGCACGGACTACCAGCCGACCGGTGAGGTGGCTGGCGACGCGATCGCGGTGGACGATCGCGACCGCCTGCTCGGCGGCGACCAGCCGGTGGTGGTGCTGACCGGCACGGTCGACGGCGACCGGGGCGCGGAGCACGTGGTGGCCGCGGTCGACGGGCGCATCGTGGCCGTGTCGCCGGTGGTCCAGCGGGCCAACGGCGGCCCGTCGTTCGCCCTCTTGCTCCCGACGAACCCGACGGTGGATCTCCGCGAGGTGCGGCTAGGGCTGGTCCGCGGTTCCGAGGTGCTCGACGTTGGTTCCGTCGGCTGAGAGCTCCATCGTGCCCTGGCGGCTCAGCCACCTGGTGAGCGGCGCGGGCATCTCGGCCGGTCGATCACCCCAGTCGTAGACGACGACGGTGCCGGCGGCGCGGTCGTGCCACGCCCGGCGCTGCTTGCCGATGACGATGCCGACCAGGCCCAGGCCGAAGACGGCGATGCTGATCGGCAGGACGAGGACGCGGACGAGCGCAGGGCCCGTGCGCAACGGGGTTGCATCCCTCTCCACGATCCGAACGCCCACCAACCACTTGCCGATCGTGCGGCCGGTGATGGCCGTGCTGAACCAGAAGTACAGGAGCGCCCAGGTCAGGTAGCTGAACAACCACCAGTTGTTGTCCGTGTTGGACGTGCTCACATCCACGCCGAGGACGAGCCGGAGCAGGAACACCACGATGTTCGCTGCGATCCCGTAGGACAGCACGATCATGAAGCAGTCGATGCCGAACTCCGTGAGACGGCTGGCCGCCCCGGCGAAGCGCCCGGTGACCCGTTCGCCCGTCGGGCTTCGAGGCCCTTCTCGCCTTGAGCGGTGGTGCGGCGAGCAGCGCGGCGGGGCCGGGTTCCATGGCCGCCCCTCGCTTCTTGAGGACCCGTTGCACGAGGCGGAGGACGAGCAGGTCGATGGCGACCAGCTGGCGGCGCACCAGGTCGATGGTGGAGCCCGCCACGTCGCGGGTGCTCTGGGCGACCAGCTCGCCGATCTCGGCGCGCTCGGCGATCGCCGCGACGTCGATCCGCTCCATCAGCGCGTTGATGTCGACCTGCGCCAGCACGGCGTCGAGGTCGACCCGCTCGATCAGGCCGCCGACGTCGACGCGGTCGATGAGCGCCTGGACGTCGACACGGGCCATCAGCCGGTCGATGTCGATCCGGTCGAGCAGGCCGTCGATGTCGATGCGCCGGAGCAGCGCGTCGACGTCGACCCGTTCGAGCAGGGCATCGATGTCGACGGAGTCGACCACGGTGGGGACCACCTGCTCGACGACGCGGTTGAACATGTGCTGCGGGAAGGCGGCGCCGTCGTCACCTCGTCGGAGGACGGGTGCGGCGAGGGAGGACACCAGCGCGGACGCCGCCAGCGCGAGCCCGATCAGGCCTTCCTCGGATGCGTCTCCACGGGGGTCCGGCAAGGGTCGGAGGGTAGCCCGGTCGAGGTTCAGGCACCCCGCCGCGCGGCGGTGGCCATCTCTCGGGTGACGTCGGTGAACGGGCTCCCGAGGAACCACCGCGGGAGCCGCTTGGCCAACGACGGCGGTCCGTCGATGCGGATGGCATCCGACGCGAGCGCGTGGGTCCAGGTGTGGATCCCCGCGAACACCTCCGCCAGCGCCGGGGTGGTCGAGGTCACCACGAGGTCGGAGTCGAAGCCGGGGTGTTGGAGGCACACGGATGCCTCACCTCGGTCGAGGACCATCCAGATCACCGTCCGCGTCGGCTCGGTGTGCACGAACTCGATGACCACGCGCGACGCGGGGAGCTCGGTCTCGTCGATGCGACGGTGCATCCACCACAACAGGTTGACGGGGTCGATCTCGTGGGGGTGCAGATCGGCGAAGAGCCATTGCACCGCCCACCGACCGAGGGCGACGAGCACGCCTTCGAGGTCCTTGCCCGCCGGGGTGAGGTGGTACTCGTTGCCGCGGCCGGTGGGCGACGGCCAGAGGTCCACGACCCCCATGCGCTCCAGGTGTCGAAGGCGCTGCACGAGGAGCGACCGAGAGATGCCCGGCAGGCCCCGGGCGATGTCGTTGAAGCGGGTGTTGCCGAGCACCAGCTCCCGCACGATCAACGGCGTCCAACGGTCCGCGAGGACCTCGCTGCCGAGCGCGACTGGGCAGAACCGTCCGTAGTCAGGCACGTGAGGATGGTCGCGCCGATCGGCGCGCGTGGGTAGTCCCGAATCTGTACCAGCGGGGTCCAGATCCAGTACTAGGAGGCCAACGACCTCCGGCGTACGTTCGACCCATGTCCACCATGACTGACCCCATGACCGCTGACGACCTGCTGGCTCGGGCGACCGAGCTCGGCCCTGAGCTGGCCGCACGGGCGGCGGGCCACGACCGGGATGGCTCCTTCGTGGACGAAGGCGTGCGCCGCCTCCGGGAGGCGGGCCTGCTGGCGCTGGCTGTCCCGGCCGAGCTGGGCGGCGGCGGCGCGACCATCCGGGAGACGGCCGCCGTCCAGCGCGAGCTCGCCCACCACTGCGGCTCGACCGCGCTGGCGAGCTCGATGCACCAGCACGTCACCTCCTTCACCGCGTGGCGCTATCGCCGCGGCCTCCCGGGAGCGGAGGCCACCCTGCGTCGCATCGCGGACGAAGGGATCCTGCTCGTCTCGACCGGAGGCGCCGACTTCACCCACCCGCGTGGGGAGGCGATCAAGGTCGATGGGGGCTTCCGGGTCTCCGGTCGCAAGATCTTCGCCAGCCAGTCGCCCGCCGGCACCGTCATGTCGACGATGTTCCGCTACGACGACCCTGACGACGGGCCCCGCGTCCTCAACATGGCGGTGCCCTTCGGTGAGGGCGTCACCGTCCTCGACAACTGGGACACCCTGGGCATGCGAGGGACCGGGAGCCACGACGTGGTCATCGAGGACGTCTTCGTGCCGGACGAGCGGGTGCTGGCCAACCGTCCGTACGGCGTCATCGACCCCCCGTTGCAGGTCATCGTGAGCATCGCGATGCCGATCGTGTCGGCCGTCTACCTCGGCGTGGCCGAGGCCGCGTACCGGGCCGCGGTCGAGGCCGTGGCGCCCAAGGCCGACGACCCGATCGTGCAGCGCCAGGTCGGGCTGATGGCGCACCGCCTGAAGGTGGCGTCCTGGGCGCTCGATGGTGCCCTCGACGAGATCGGGGACGACCCCGACCCCTCGGTGGACCGCATGGCGGCCGCCATGGCGGCCAAGCGGGAGATCGCGCTGGCCGGCATCGAGGTCTGCGACATCGCCATGGACCTGGGCGGCGGCGCCGCCTTCTTCAAGGGGTCGGTCATCGAGCGCTGCTATCGCGACATCCGGGCGGTCAAGTTCCACCCCCTCACGCCCGAGGCCACGCTCGTGCACGCCGGACGGCTCGAGCTCGGCCTCCCCGTCGACGCCTACTGATCACACGCCACAGGTGCGGAGGGCCTCGCCGTAGAGGAGCTCCTTGTGAGCGGCCAGCACGGTCCGGTCCTTGGCCGCCATCTCCGCAGCCACGGTCACCGCTCGGGTGAGCACCTCGTCGTCGGCGACCGCCTCGCTCGCGATGCCCGCCGAGCACGCCTCGACACCTCCGTACCGGCGACCGGTGAGCACCGCCTCGGCGAGCGTCGGCGCAGGAACGTGCGCGGCCACGGTCGCGTACATGGCGGGGGTGAGCGGTAGCCCCAGGTCGACCTCGGGCAGGCACCAGTAGCCCCGGTCGGCCCGCATGATGATCTGGTCGTGCGCGCAGGCGAGCATCGCGCCACCCGCGAAGGCGTGCCCGTTCACGGCGGCCACGGTGTACGCGGGGAACCCGAGCACGCGGCCGAGCAGACGGTGGACCTCCTCGATGAACCCCTCGGTCCCCTCGCCGGCGAGCACCCAGTCGAGGTCGAGCCCGTTCGAGAAGTACTTGCCCGACCCGGTGGTGACCAGGGCCCGGTCACCCTCGACGGCCTCCACCGTGTCGAGGGCGGCATGGAGATCGGCGATGGAGGAGTGGTTGAAGCGGTTCTCGTCGTCGTCCATGCGGAGGATCCACACGGGGCCGTGCTGGCTGAGGTCGACCATCCCCGCATCCTCCCCCACCGGCGCGTCGGTCGACGGCGTCTTGCCCGGCCAGCCTCTGGCCGAGCTGGCATAGCCTCCGCTCGACCCCGATGGGCCGAAGGAGAACGCATGGCGACACTGCACATCGAGCACCCCATCACCGACCTCGACACCTGGCTTGGCGCCTTCAACAGCTTCGCGGAGGCCCGGAAGAACGCGGGCGTACGGGCGCAACGGGTACGCCAGCCCGTCGGCGATCCCCGCTACATCGTCGTCGACCTCGAGTTCGACGCTTCCGAGGCGGCACACGCCTTCAAGGAGTTCCTCGAGGGCGTCGTCTGGCAATCGAAGGACCTCTCACCGGGGCTGGACGGCGTGCCGACAGCCCGCGTGCTCGACGATGTTGACCCAAGCCGCCTGCAGTAGCAGGGGCTCGGCAGGGTCAGCGGCACGGTCCTGACCTCGCACCGCAGGCGCCGA
This sequence comes from uncultured Microthrixaceae bacterium, assembly GCA_963721695.1. Lineage (GTDB taxonomy): Bacteria > Actinomycetota > Acidimicrobiia > Acidimicrobiales > VFJN01 > VFJN01. Next base: position 250,683 of record CAVRKU010000021.1, on the reverse strand, counting down.
TCGAGCCGGGAGACGGTCCCGGCGCAATCAGGCGGCCGCGGCCGCGTCGAGGGCCAGCCAGCCTGCGCTCAGCTCGCGGTAGGAGCGAGATGCCCGCGCCGCGAGGGTGATGATCACGCCGATCAGGCCGGCGAGCGTGAACATGAGGGCGAGGCCGCGCTCAGGACCGGTGCCGAACCAGCTCGCCGATGGCGTCGGCGCCGCGGCCGTCGGTCATGAGGGGCATCACGACCGACTCCGCGAGCGGGCCGATCAGGAACGCCGTGACGGGCGCGGCGGCGTTCTCGACCAGCTGGGCGAAGCCGAACACGCGACCCTGCCGCTCGAACGGGATCGAGCGCTGCAGCACGGTCTGCTCGGCCGCCTCGATCACCGGGACCAGGAGGAGCCACACGAACATCCCGATGACGAGCGGGACGATCGAGGAGTGCAACGTGAAGACGGAGCACACCGTCCAGTTGACGAGGTTGCCGAGCAGGATCGTGCGGAGCGGCAGCTTGCCCAGCCCGAACCGGGCGACCAGGAGGCCGCCGACGATGAAGGCCATGCTGATGCCACCGAAGAGGAACCCCCACGTCTCGACGGAGACGAGCGACAACCCGTAGGCGTCGAGCAACGCCATGAAGACGCCGGTGAGCAGGTTGTTGAACGCCGCCAGCGCGATCAGCATCGAGAGCCCGGGCACGGCGTGGATGGCGTCGAGCGCGCCGCGGATGTCGACGCGGGACGCAGCGCCGGCCGCGGCGGGCTCCGGCTCGGGCTCCTCGATGTGGATCCCGCGGAGGTGGGCCAGCGAGCCCAGGGTGAGGGCCAGCGAGCCGTACAGCGCCCAGCCCATGCCGAGCTGACCGATCACCAGTCCGCTGAAGACGGACGTGATGGCGAACGAGAGCCCGCTGACCGTGCCGACCAGGCCGTTGGCCTTGTCGCGCTCGCCCTCCGGCACCAGCAGCGTCACGCAGGTCGACAGCGCGATGCCCCGCATCTGCCCGGCGACCGATCCCAGCAGGGTGCTGGCCACCAGGATCCAGAACCAGGGACCGCGCATCTCGAGCAGGCGCTCGCTGTCGACAGCGATGAAGACGGCGGTGGCCACCGCGAAGCACGACGCGGAGATGGTCGTGGCCAGCACCATCGCCGTCTTCTTGCGGTGGTGATCGACGTAGGTGCCGAACGCCGGGCCGATGGCGGCGGACGCCAGGCCGAAGGACCCGCCGATCACGCCGGTGGCCACCACGGATCGGGTCTCGAGGTACACCCAGAAGGTCAAGGCGAACCAGAGGAAGGAGCTCGTCACCCCGCTCACCAGCGTGTTGGCGAGGAGGCGTCGGAAGACGACCGGCGCGTCGTGCCGCGGGGGGTGATCAGTCACGAGCGCGCCGGTCATGCTGATGGAGACGACTCGCCGGGCTCGAAGTCATCGGACGGCTCGGGGCCGCATCCGGGCCCGGTTAGCCTCCGGGCCGTGAGTCCCGAGCGCCTCGACCGTCCCGCGCCGAAGGTCGCGCTCGTCACCGGCGGGGCCGGCTTCGTGGGCAGCCACCTGATCCGGCGCATCGTGGAGCAGTTCCCCGAGACGTCGGTGATCTCGATCGACAACTACTTCACGGGCTCGGTGGACAACCACGTCGACGACCCGCGGGTGCAGTACATCACCGCGAGCTGCCTGGACATCAACCGGGTGTGGGATCGCCGGCGCCTGCCGTCGCCCGACGTCACGTTCCACCTCGGTGAGTACTCCCGGATCGTGCAGTCCTTCGGCGACTTCGACGACGTGTGGGAGTTCAACATCCGCGGCACCAAGGAGGTGGTCGCCTTCTGCCACGAGCGCGGGTCGCTGCTCGTCTACGCCGGGTCCAGCTCCAAGTTCGCGAGCGAGGGGGCTGAGCACCTCAGCCCGTACTCCTGGACCAAGGCCAAGAACATCGAGTTCATCCGCAACTTCTCGACGTGGTTCGGGCTCGAGTACGTGATCACCTACTTCTACAACGTCTACGGGCCCGGACAGATCGGGAAGGGGGCCTACGCCACCGTCATCGGGATCTTCGAGGAGCAGGCGGCGAACGGTGTCGCGCTGACCGTCGTCGAGCCCGGCACGCAGACCCGTGACTTCACCCATGTCGACGACATCGTGGACGGCCTCATCGTGTGCTACCTCCACGGGGAGGGCGACGGGTACGAGCTCGGCACGTCCCAGGACTGGGAGATCATCGAGGTCGCCCGCTTGTTCAGCGACGACATCGAGCTGGTGCCGGCCCGGCAGGGTGAGCGCACCCGCGGCAAGGCGGACACCACGAAGGCACGATCGATCGGGTTCGAGCCGAAGCGCTCCCTGGCCGACTACGCCGAGCGGGTCCGCAAGGAGCGGGAGGGCTGATCAACCGATCCGGATCGGCAGGACGCGGGGGCCGCGCACCTGGCCGCCGGACCACTGGACGGCGTCCGGGTCGGCGAGGCTGAAGCGAGGGAAGTGCTCGAGCCACACCTCGAGCGCCACGCGCAGCTCCATGCGGGCGAGGTGCGAACCGGCGCACCGGTGGATGCCGAGCCCGAAGGCGGCGTGGCGGTTCACCTCGCGGTCGATGATCACCTGGTCGGCGTCCTCGAACGCGAGCGGGTCGCGGTTGGCCGCGGGGAACGGGAGGAGCACCCAGTCCTCGGCCTTCATCGGGCAGCCGTGGAAGTCGGTGTCGTCTCGAACCAGGCGGGCCATGGTCACGGGGGCGTAGGCACGGAGGAGCTCCTCCATGGCGGTCGGGAGCAGCTCTGGTTCGGCGACCAGCCGAGCCAGGTCGGCGGGGGTGGACGCGAGGTGGAAGATCGACGCCCCGATGGCGCTCCACGTCGTGTCGATGCCAGCCAGGAGCAGCAGGGCCATCGTGCCGCCGACGTGGTCCATGCTGAGCGGCTCGCCGTCGAGCTTCGACTCCAGGAGGAAGGTGGTGAGGTCGTCGCGCGGGTTCTCGACGTGGTCGTGCACCTGGGCCTCGAGGTACTCGAAGAGGACGATCATCCCCTCCTCGCGCTCCTCGAACGGCAGCGCGACGCCCTCGAGGACGTGGTGGACGAAGCCGCGGAAGCGGTCGGCGTCCTCCTCCGGGAACCCCAGCATCCGAGCGATCACGCGCACCGGGATGTGCTGGGCGTACTCCTTCGCGGCGTCGACCACGTCGCGATCGCCCATCTCGGCGATGAGCTCCTTGCAGTAGTCACGTGTGGAGGCCTCGAGCTTGTCGATCGCCTGGGGGGCGAACGCCGGCAGGAGCACGCGCCGCGCGCCGTGGTGGAACGGCGGGTCGGAGGAGATGGGCGGGGCGATCCCGGAGGGCGCCAGCTCGAGCGGCGGCCGGAAGTGGGACATCAGGATGCTGCGCGACGTGAAGCGATCGGTGTCGTAGGCGATCTCCGAGACATCGGCGTGGCTGGTGGGCAGCCATGCACCTCCGTACCGCTCGGTGTGGGCGACCGGGCACTCGGAGGCGCGGATCTCGTCCCAGATCGGGAAGGGATCGGCGGCGTAGGCCTCGTCCGTGTGGTCGAAGTCCGTCGCCCAGTCCTGCACCGGGGCGTGGTCGTCGGTGGTGCTCATCTCAGCTGTCCTCGTCGATCGTGATGGCCTGCTCGGGGCAGTTGGCGGCCGCGAGGCGAGCGCGGTCTTCCTCACCTGGCGGGACGGTGCCGTCGCCGATGGCCTTGCCGTCGCCGAGGTCGTCGGGTTCGAACACGGCGGGGGCCAGCGCGTAGCAGCGGCCGTGGCCCTCGCAACGCTCCTCGTCCACGTGGACCTTCATCGTGGTGCGTCCCCCTTGGTCTGCCCCTCGCACGATAACGCGCGTTACTGGGGGGCTGGCAACGTGGCAGTGGTCACACGCGATCGATCCTCGACGGCCAGCCGATGCGCACCGCGACGGTCGGCGAGTAGTGGACGAGGGGCTCGTCGTGGGTTGGGGGAGTCCCGCGGCGGCGACGAGCTCGTCGTGCAGGTCGACCACCCGGGCTCGATGGAGCGGCCAGGGCTCGTGCACGGCGAGGGCGTGGCGGAGGCCAGAGCGCGGCGCGCTGAACAGCGCCCAGCGGGCGGTGAGGAAGTGGTCCAGCTCGGTCAGCTCCTCGGGGCGGAAGGGATCGCCGATCTCGATGAGGGCATCGCTGCGCGCCCCCCGAGGCCCGGGCCAGCGCCGACGACACCGATACGAGATCGTCGTCGCTGACCGCGCGATCGACATCTCCGACCAGAAGTACGGCAGGCGGTAGGTCGCCCGCGCCGTGACCACCGCGCCGAGGCGCGCCGCGTCGAGGGAGAAGAACCAGATGCCGCGCGCCCGTCCGCGCTGCGGACGTAGGTGCGCACGTTCGTCTCGGCGAACCTGGACAGCCAGGGGACCGACGGCACCCGAGGGAGCCCGACGCGCAGGAAGAACGGGACGAGCCCCACCCACGCACGGCCCTCCATCGTCTCCACCGTGAGGCCGGCGGGCAGCAGGCGCTGCACCGCTTCGGGGTCGAAGTCCCAGTGGAGGAACGTGAGCTCGTCCCACCAGTGCACCATCGCGGCCCGGTCGACCAAGGTGTCGCACACGGGGCCATAGGGCGCCCGTCCTTCGTCATTGCGCTCGGTCGGGGCGAACGGTTCGGTCACTCGCTCCTCAGTTGAGGCGACGGCGGACCATCGGCGCCATTCGAGCGGTCAGGACACGCCGACGGTGAGCGTGGCGGTCATCCCCGCGTCGACGGAGCCCGAGACGGTGGCCAGCTGCGCGTCGTAGCCGTCGCTGAACACCATGTCGCGGTCGAGCGAGGTCTGGGCCAGGTTGGGCACGCTCTGCTCGTAGCCGGTGGTGGCGTACACGGTCGCGCACACGTCCTCCGGTAGCGCCAGCTGCGAGGTGACGATGCGGCTGCCGGCGCTGGTCGCCGTGGCGAGGTCGTTGAACACCTCGAAGTGCACGTGGGGCCAGCGCCCCGAGTACGCGGCCGGGAAGACGCTGATGAAGCTGAGCCGACCATCGGCGTCGGCCTCTTGCACGCCGCGGAGGTAGTTCTGGTCGGTCACGCCGTCGGAGTACAGCGAGTAGCCGCCGTCCCGGTCGCAGTGCCAGGCGTAGACGGCGGCGCCGGCCATGGGGGCGCCGCTGCCCGCGTCGACGATGGTCAGGTCGATCGTCAGCGGCACGCCCTCGGCCGTGCCCGTGTAGCTGCCGAAGCTGGAGCGGATGTCCTGACGGACGATGCCGCTCTCGACGAGCACGTTCGGACCGTTGGTGCCGTCGCCGGGGAACGGACCGCCGGTCTCCTCGGGGATCGTGTCGACCGATGTCCCGGACGAGCCCGTGGTCGTGGTGCCTCCCGCGGTCGTCGTGGTGCTGTCGCCGGTGGTGGTCGTGGCGGTCGACTGGTCGTCGGAGCCGCAGGCGACGAGCAACAGCCCTGCCCCGGCGCCGGCCAAGAGCTTGAGCGCGCTCCGCCGCTCGAACCGGGTGGGCTGGCTGGCGCGGGCTCGGAGCGTGGCGAGGTCGAAGCCGAGGCCCCGGTCGTGGAGGTCGTCGTGCTCGTGGTCGGCGTGCATGTCGTCCAGCGTGCCCGGCGCGACCGGGAGCTGCTGCAGCGTCGCCTGGGAGGCCGCTGTGAATCAGGAGGCGGCGACGGCGAAGGGGGTGCCGTCGAAGCGGTCCACGAACGCCAGCTCGGCGACCGGTCGTCGGGACAGCTTCGTGGCCCGCCGGACCGGGTGACCGAGGCACACCATCGACGCGACGGCCCAGTCGTCCGGCAGCCCGAGGAGCGGTCGCGCCGCATCCTCCGCCCGGGCGAGGAAGGTGGTCATGACACCACCGAGGCCGCGGCCGCGCGCGGCCAGAAGCACCGAGTGGACGAACGGGTACACCGATGCTCCGCCGCTGAGCGTCGGACGATGCAGGTCCTTGTCCATCATGGCGATGGCCGTGAGGTCGGCCGCCACGACGAGCACCACCGGCACCTGCTCGATGGCGTCGAGCAGTGGGTTCGGCTGCGGTCCGATGTCGTCGACGACCGGTTGGGGACCCGCCACGGCGAACGGGGTCACCCCGGTGGCACCGATCGCCAGGTACTCCGACCAAACCGGCCCACACAGGTCCGCCAAGCCTCGCCGGAGGTCGGGATCCTGGACGACCGCCACCCGCCACGGCTGGCGGTTCCCCCCGCTGGGCGCGAACCGGGCATCGTCGAGGATCGCCGCGACCTCGACGTCGGACACGGGCTCGTCGGTGAACTCCCGGACAGAAGGGTTGGTGCGCAAGGCCTCGAGCAGCTCCATGCCGGCACCGTATGCGTTGGTGTTCAGGACCTGAGGCCCTCCCGAAGAGTCTTTGCGCCCTCTTTACGCGCCGCGGGCGTACAACGAAGGCATGACTTCGTTCCCGCCTCGCGATGGGTGCTCCTCGCCGCGGTGGTGGCTGCCGGTGCGTGATCGCGGCGGCGCTCATCCCCGTTCGCGATGACCTCGTGAGCACCAACATCGCTCTGCTCCTCGTGGTCGTCGTGGTCGCCATCGCCGCCACCGGCCATCGCGCTGGCCGCCGCCACGGCGGCGCTGTCATCGGCGGCCGCCTTCAACTTCTTCCACACCCAGCCCTACTACTCGCTCAGGATCAACTCGAGCGACGATGTGGAGACGGCCGTGCTGCTCCTCGTCGTGGGCCTCGCCGTGGGCGAGCTGGCCGTGCGCGGGCGGAGGGCTCGAGCGGTCGCCGCTCGCGGGCGCCGCGATCTCGCGACGCCTGCAGGGCCTCGGCGCGCTCGTGGCCGAAGGCGAGGAGGCCGACTACGTGCTGCTCGCCACGGAGTCAGAGCTGACGCAGCTGCTCGGGCTGGTGGAGTGTCGGTTCGAGGCCACCCACGATGACAACCGGATCCTCCCGATCATCCACCGGGACGGCTCGGTCAGCTGGGGGCCGAACAGCTGGGAGACCGCGCAGTGGGGGCTGCCGACCGACGGCGCCACGATCCCGGTGTCCTCGCGCGGCGCGCCGATCGGCCGCTTCGTCCTCAAGGCTCCTCTCGCCGTGCCCTACAGCGCGGAGCAGCTGGCCCAGGCCGTGGCGCTCGTCGACCAAGCGGGGGCCGGTCTCGCTCGCCGACCCGCGAGCGCCTAAGGGAGCCCAGGGCGGCGGCCCGACGGGGATCCGCGGCATCGTCGAGGCGACGGTGCCGAACCGCCCGTCGTCGTCCATCCACTGCCTCCGGGCCGCGGAGATCTCGTCGCGCGTGCGGGCGACGAAGTTCCACCACATGACGATCGGCTCCTCGAACGGCGTGCCCCCGATCAGCAGCGCGGTCGTGTCGCCCTCAGCGTCGAGCGCGCCCTCGTCGCGGCCCGCGCCGAGGAACCCCAGGTGGCCAGGCACGACGCGGGTTCCGTCGATCGTCACCGCCCCCTGCAGGACCACGAGGGCGTACTCCCAGTCGGCGTGCAAGGGCAGGGTCGAGCGCCCGGGCCGCAACGCCAGCTCGGCGCCGACGAGGTCCGAGTCCCGCCGGGCCGGCGAGGCGGCGCCGTCGAGCTCGCCGACGAGCACGGTGGCCGTGCCGCCGTCCAGCGCCTGCTTGGGCAGCTCGGCATGGTGCTCGAAGGCCGCGTCGCCGTGACGGGTGGCCTCCGGCTGCGCGATCCAGAGCTGGATCCCGTGCAGGGCGCCGCGGTAGCTGCCCGGTCCGCTCCTCCGAGTGGGAGACGCCGTGCCCGGCCGTCATGAGGTTGAGCTGGCCGGCCCGGATCGGCTGCTCGGAGCCGAGGCTGTCGTGATGGACGATCTCGCCCGCGACGAGCCACGTCACGGTCTGCAGTCCGGTGTGCGGGTGCGGGCCGATGTCGACGCCCTGCTCCTCGGTCACCTCCACCGGGCCCATGTGGTCCGCGAAGCACCACGCCCCGACCGTGCGGCGGCCCCGGTTCGGGAGGGCGCGGCGAACGGTCAGCGTCCCGACCTCCGACGGCCGGCTCGGCGTGACGACGACGGACACCCAGCCCCTTACGATCCGTGGATCGCGCCGGCCCACTCGGCCACGGTGGCCGCGAACAGCGCGGGGTCCTGGCCGTGCATCGAGTGGCCCATGGTCGGGAACGATCGGAGCTCGAAGGGCTGTCCGGCTCCGGTGACGAGCTGGCGGACTCGTTCGGCTTGGAGGTCGGACAGGGCGCCCATGAGCACGCCCGTCGCGTCGTCGACCTGCCGAAAGTGGTGGGTCAGGAGCACGGGGGTCTTGACCGCGGCGAGCATCCGCGCGTGATCGCAGCTGGCCGCGACGGTCCCCTCCCAGAACGCTCGTGCCCACTCCGGGTCGTACTCCTTCATGCTCTGCGAGGGCCCGTCACCGAGGGCAGCCGACGCGAAGGCGGCGATCCACGCGGGCAGCTCGGCGGGCGCGGCCGCGGCCATCGCGTCCCAGTCGCCGATCGACCACTGGTCGCCCAGGTACTTCGACCACAGGGCGAACATCGGGCCGATGCTGTGTCGCAACGCGGGGCCGCACGAGGTGTCGACCTCCGATGCGAACAGCGGCGGGTCCTCGTACACCGCGGCGATGACCTGCCCCGGTCTGGCGTACGCCGACAGCCACGCCGAGAGGACCCCGCCGGAGGAGAGGCCGCTGACGAAGGTCGGTCGCCCGATGACGCCGTCGATGAAGCGCACGAGGTCGTTGCCCATGTTGTCGAGGGTGTACCGCCCGGGGGTGCGGGTGGACCGGCCCTGGCCGCGCAGGTCGACGGCGAACGCCTGGAAGTGCTCGGCGAGGAGGGGCAAGGCGTCCTCGTAGCCCCACCACGACTCGGACTGCCCGGGGATCAGCAGCAACGCCGGCTTGTCGTCCTCCCCGACGACGACGTGGTTGAGCTGCACCTCACCAGCGTCGAAGAGCACTTCGGGGAACGCGTGCGGCACGTAGGTGCTGTCGGGGTGCTCGGGTCCGAAGGCGTTGGCGAAGCGTCCCATCAGACGCACGTGTTCCTGATCGTGCCGATGCCCTCGATCCACGTCTCGAGCACGTTGCCCGGTTGGAGCGCCCGGGCGGGCGAACGGGTGAAGCCCACGCCCGCGGGAGTGCCGGTGAAGATCACGTCGCCGGGCAGGAGGGGCAGGACGGACGAGAGCTCGGCGACGAGGCGGGGTACGCCGAACACGAGGTCGTTGGTGCGAGCGTCCTGCACGACCTCGCCGTCGACCGAGCAGCCGAGGGCGAGATCGTCGGGATCGGGCACCTCGTCGAGGGTGACGACCCACGGCCCCATCGGGCCGTAGCCGCGGCGTGACTTGCCGAGGGAGAACTGGGAGCCGGCCGCGAACTGGAGGGCTCGATCGCTGATGTCCTGGCCGACGGTGAGGCCGGCCACGTGTGACCAGGCGTCCGCCTCCGCCACCCGGTCGGCGCGCAGGCCGATGACGGCGACCAGCTCGACCTCCCAGTCGACGCTCGATCCCACGATCTCGATGTCGTCGAACGGGCCACCGAGGCTGGCCGGGAACTTGGTGAAGGTGGCCGGCACCGCGGGGAGGGCCATGCCGGACTCTTCGGCGTGGCTCCGATAGTTGAGGCCGATGGCGAACACCTGCCGCGGTTCAGGCACCGGGCAGCCGAGGTCGGCCTCGACGAGCGGCCCGGTACCGGCGCTGACGGTGGCCGCGAACGCAACGAACGCCGCCCAGTCGTCGTAGACGGAGGCGAGCGATGGCCCGAAGCTCCCACCCGACGCGGTCGCGACATCGGTGATCTCGTCGCCGAGCACGAGCGTCGCCCGTCCGTTGACGTTGGCCAGCTTCATGCCGCGCCCCGATCGCGGAGCAGGCGAGGGAAGAGGGCCTCCGCCGCGCCGCGGTCGATCGAGGTGCGCACGTCGTCCTCGAGGTCGTAGGTCTCGTACATGGTCGTGAACCCTGCCACGGCGACGTCGGGGGCATAGGGCCAGTCGCTCCCGAAGTGGACGTGACCGGGTGGCGCGAAGGCCAACAGGCTGGGCAGGGCGGTGGGGCTGCCCGAGAGGGCGATGTCGAAGTGGAAGCGCTCGAGGAGGGAGAGGCCGTGGCGCGCGTCGTCGCGCCCGGAGGCGGCGCGAGCGAGGCGGTAGGCGGCGTACGGGATGAAGCCGCCGGCGTGCGACAGGATCACGGTGACGTCGGGACAGCGCTCCAGGGTGCCGCTCCTGGCCAGGTTCACGGCCGCCCGGGTGGTGTCGAGCAGGAAGTCGGCCATGAACGGTGGGATGCCGTCGATGGGGTCGAGACCCGGCGGCACGGAGGGGTGGACGAACACCACCGCGGCCCGGCGCTGCAGCTCGTCGAAGAGCGGATCGAACGACTCGTCCCCGAGGTACGTCCCCCGGTTGTTGGCGAGGAGCACGACCCCGTCGGCGCCGAGGGTGTCGAAGGCGTAGGCGACCTCGTCGAGCGCACCGTCGACATCGGGGAGCGGCATCGTCGCGAAGAAGCCGAAGCGGTCGGGGTGATCCCGGGTCATCTGCGCGGCGTACTCGTTGACGTGGCGGGCCATGGCGCGCGCGTCGGCGCCGTCGCCCAGGTGGACACCCGGCGTCGACACGGACAGCACGGCCGTCCGCACGTCGTGGCGGTCCATGAGGGACAGCGCCGCCTCGGGCTGCCAGCTGGGGATCGGCAGGTCACCGGCCAGCGCGCCCTTGGCACGCAGCCAGGCGGCGTACTCGGGCGGCACCACGTGGTGGTGGGTGTCGATGCGGCTCACGCGCTCGTCTCGGCCGGTCGGATGATGCCGGGGAACAGCCGCTCGGCAGGGGGCTTGTGGCCCCAGCTGCTGCCCGAGTCGTAGGTCACGGCCTCCCACGGCTGCGAGACGTCGACCAGGGCGCCTCCGTAGCCGTACTCGATCTCGAAGCCCGAGGGCGTCCGGACGTAGAACGACGTCATCCGGTCGTTGGTGTGCCGGCCGAGGGTCATGGCCAGCGGGAGGTGGCGCTCGTTGACGATGTCGTAGGCGGCGCCGACATCATCGAGCGATCCGACCTCGAGCATGAGGTGGTGCATCCCGACCATGCCGGGCACGGCGACGAACGCGAGGCTGTGGTGGCGGCTGTTGCAGTGGAGGAAGCGGATGCTGACGCCGTCCTCGACGGCGTCGGACAGCCGGAAGCCCAAGACGTCGATGTAGAAGCGCTCGGCCTCGGCCAGGTCGGGCACGAACAGCACCGCGTGGCCCAGGCCCCCGTCGCCGGTGACGAACCCATCCATCGGCCGGCCGGGTTCGAACGGCTCGGTCGCCTGGCGCTGGCCGTGGCTCAGCTCGTGGCGGAACCCGAACGGGTCGTGGAACCAGGCGATCCCCTCGACGGCGCGTGCCGCGGCGAGCTCGCGGTCGCCGGAGTGGACGTCGATGCCGGCCGCCTCGAGCGACGCGGCTGCGTCCGTGAGGGCACCAGGACCGGCGACGGCCCAGCCCAGGTAGGCGAGGTCATCGGTGGCGCCAGGGTGGATGGCGATCCGATGGGCGGCGGCGTCGAGTCGCAGGCGAACCGAGCCATCCGGACCGGGAGGGACGACCTCGAGCCCGAGGACCTCGGGGCCGAAGGACGTCCACTCCGCCGCGTTCGGGGAGGTGAACCCGATGTAGCTCAGCGACTCGATCACAGCACCAGCTCCGGCTTCGTCGTGCCGAGGAGCTCGCCCCCGACGGCCTTGGCCACCGGGTCGGCGACCAGGAAGGCGTGCCCGAGCGCGCCCTGCACGTCCTGGAAGCGGGCTTGCAACGGGTGATCGAGGTAGATCGATCGGCCGGACGCGGCGCGGAACAGGTCGGCGACGGCGTCACCGACCAGCTCGCAGCCGCGGTTGGTGCTCCAGCGCATCTGGGCTCGCTCCGCCATGGTCGGGACGTGGCCCGCCTCCGCCATCTCCCAGAGGGTCACGGCGTCGGCGCGCAGCTTGGTCGCGGCCGCGTCGACGGTCCAGGTCGCCTCGGCCAGGCGCCGTTGGCTCAAGGGATCGTCGGCCAGCCGGAGGCCGCCCGGCACCGATCGGGTGGCGGTCTCGGCGATCCAGATCTCCATGAAGCCCTGGGCCGAGCCGAGCACCGAAGCGGCCAGCGCCATGTTGAACACCACCGACCACGGGAGGCGGTAGAGCGGACCGGGGTTGACCTCCTGCCCCGGGAGGGCGGCGCCGACGGCGTAGTCCATGTGCGACTGGGAGCGGTGCTCGGGAACGAACGTCGTGTCCACCACGATGTCCTTGCTCCCCGTCCCCTTGAGCCCGGCGACGTGCCAGTTGTCCTCGATGCGGTACTGGTCGGCGTGGAGCAGGAACGACCGGAACTCCGGCGGCCCGCCCGCCTCTCCGTCGAAGACCAGCGCACCGAGGTTGACGGCCACGCAGTGGTCGCACCCCGAGGAGAAGGACCAGCGCCCGGACACCTGGTAGCCGCCGTCGACGCGCGCCGCCTTCCCGGTGGGGTTGTACGACGACGAGTGCATGCGGGTGGGGTCGTCACCCCACATCTCCTGCTGCGCCTCGTCGGGGAACAGGGCCAGCTGCCAGGGGTGGACGCCGATCACGCCCGCCACCCAGCCGGCCGATGGCGACGCCTTGGCCAGCTCGATCACCGCATCGAGGAACTCGAGGAACGTGACCTCACCGCCACCGAAGCGAGCCGGCTGCAGCGCCCGCAGGAAGCCCCCCTCCTGGAGGACCTTCCAGCTGCTGTCGGGCAGGCGGCGCAGCTCGTCCGCCTCTGCGGCAGCCGCGGCCAGCTCCGGGCCCACTCGCCTCGCCTCGTCGACCAGCGCCATGTGGCCTCCTTGTTCCTGTAGTGATCGCTACAGTAAGATGCGCGACGTGGAAGCGTCAACACCCGAACCGCGACGGCGGCGCGCGAACGGAGATGAGTCCCGGCAGAAGATCCTCGCCGCCGCGACCGCGATCGCCGGCGAGCGGGGCTACGACGGGACGAGCATCGCCCTGGTGAGCGAACGGTCGGGTCTGCCGGCGAGCTCGATCTACTGGCACTTCAAGGACAAGGACGCGCTCCTCGCCGCCGTCATCGAGCGCAGCTGGGTCCAATGGGTCGCCGGCATGAGCACCCCGGTGCAGATCGAAGACGGCGCGTCGCGCCTCGAGATCATGCGCGCACTGATGCGGCGGACCGGCCGGGCGCTGCTCGAGTCGCCGGACTTCCTCCGGTTGGGTCTCATGCTCACGCTCGAGCGCCGACCCGACGAGCCCGCCGCCCGCACCGCGTTCCTGCACACGCGGGGTGAGACCTTCGATCAGATGGTCGCCTCCTACGCCGAGCACTTCGCCGACCTCGACGAGGCGGGCGCCCGCGAGCTGGCCACCTTCACGATGGCCATGGCCGACGGCTTGTTCGTCGCCCGGGAGATCCGCGGCGACGACATGGACCTGGTCCAGCACTTCGAGACGCTGGCGGTGGCGGTCCTGGCCGTCGCCGACGACCTCGCCACGCGCGCCCCGTCCCGAACTCGGGTGTGAACAGCCACAGGAACGCAGCCTTTCGCACCCGAGTTGGGGGCGTGCGGCGAACTCGGGTGTGAACGGCAACAGGAACGCGGCCTTTCGCACCCGAGTTGCTGGTGGTGGGGGCGGCGGGGTCATCGAGGCAGCGGGGGAGGGCGGCGAGGACCTCGGTGGTGTGCTGGCCGAGCGGCGGGCCGCTCGTGAGGGGCTGACGGGCGACGGGCTGAGCCGCCTCGACGGTCGACGGGACCGGCAGCGTGGGGCCGGCGAGGTGGGCGGCGACGGCGGCGAGGGGGAGGTCGATGAGATGGTGGCCGCCGGCCGCCAGGGCTTCGAGGACCGCCACCGCGGCCACCACCCCGGTCGCGGGGTCGGCGATGGCATCGGCGCAGAACACCGGACCCTCGCCGTCCCACGCGACGAGTCCTCCGGCGACGGCGGCGTCGTCGCCGAACGCGACCCACTCCCGTGCGGGACCCGTCCGACCGTGGCCGGTGATCGACAACCAGGCGCGCGGGCCGTCGCCGGCGACGAGGGCGGTGGCGTCGATCCCGAGCTGCTCGAGGGCGCGTGGTCGCGACGCCTCGATCACCACGTCGGCGGTCGCGACCAGCGAGCGGAGCGCGTCCACCCCTGTCGCCGTCGTCAGGTCGAGCGCGACGCTGCGCTTGCCGCCGTTGAGCAGATCGAAGAAGGCCGTTGGGCCGCTCCGAGCGCCGTCGGGCCGGCCGGTCGACTCCACCTTGACCACGTCGGCCCCGGCCGCCGCGAGCAGCGAGCCGCACAGCGGCCCCGCCCACAGCGACGCCAGCTCCACGACCCGCACGCCCGCGAGATCGGTGAGCGGGTCCGCGGCCCGCTCGAGCGTCGCGACCGGTAGCCCGTGCGCTCCTCCACTCGCCGACGGCAACCGGGCGGCGGGCAGACCGAGGAGACGAGCCCGGTCGAGGAGCTCGTCACCCGGTCGCGTCGCGAGCGTCGTGGCGATGAGGTCCCACGGGTTCGCGGGGACGTCCGAGCGCTCGAGCCAGGCCGGGACGAGGGCAACGTCCTCGCGTCGAGCGAGTGACAGCACGAACCAACCGTCGCGGCAGGGGAGCAAGCGGGATGCGCCGCCGCAGCTCGTCGTGCCCCGGCGCCACAGTCCGGCGATCGCCGCCCGCTCGGCGAGCAACGCAAGGGGATCCACCGCCAACGAGCCGCCGAGCGCGCTCGCCGCCTCCCCGAGCCGCGCCCCGAGGGCTCGGAGCTTCGGGACGAGCCCCGCTGGCGGCCCGAGCGCGGGCCCACCGGGCCGTCCGGTCAGCGCCATCGCCCCGCTCGCCGCCCATGCCGCGACCTCCTCGGCCTCTGGGTCCGGGACGATCCGCACAGCGCGACAATGGCCGCTGCGCCGTCCGGCCACCACCTCCATGGCGATCCACCACCTGACCTTCGACGAGCTGTTGGCCGTCGCCCGCTCCCCGGGTCATGCCTGGGGGGACGACATCGTGCTCGTCGACCTCGACGCAGACGAGGAGGCGCCGGCCGACGCGGGCACCACGAGACCGGACGCGCTCCCTGGCGTCGTGATCGGCCTCGCCGGCACGGCCGCGGCCGAGCGGCGCCCCGCCGCCGCGGTCTGCGACGTCGTGCTGCCGGCGGGCGATGCGGCCATCGGCCAGGTGCTCGTCACCCTCGACGCGGCACCGGTGGCCTCGCGCGCCTTCGTGCTCCACATGCGATCGGTACCGCACCTCTCGGTGGCCGACGGCCTGGCGGCCGAGTCGGCCGTGTACTCCGCGCTCCAGGCCGGACCGGAGTTCGCGGCGTGGCGCGCCGCGCGCCCGCCGCGGCGTCGCGGCGACGAGGGCGAGCCGGTCACCCTGGTGCGGGACGGCGGGTGCCTCGAGATCACCCTCGACCGTCCCCACGTCCGGAACGCCCTCAACACCGCCATGCGCGACGCGCTCGTCGACGCCTTCGCGCTCCCCGTCCTCGATCCATCGATCACCGAGGTCCACCTGCGGGGTGCCGGCGCGTCGTTCTGCGCGGGCGGTGACCTCGATGAGTTCGGCTCGTTCCCCGACCCGGCGACGGCGCACCTGATCCGCCTGCGCCAGAGCGTCGGTCGGGCGATCGATGCGGTCGCCGATCGGGTGACCGCGCACCTGCACGGCGCCTGCGCCGGGTCCGGCATCGAGCTACCCGCCTTCGCGGGCCGGGTCATCGCCGCTCCGAGCACGACCATCTCCTTGCCGGAGCTGTCCCTCGGCCTGATCCCCGGCGCGGGCGGCACCGTGAGCCTCCCGCGGCGCATCGGGCGCCATCGCACCACCCGGCTTGCCCTCAGCGGCGAACGGCTCGACGCCGCCACCGCCCTCGAGTGGGGACTCGTCGACGCGATCAGCTGAAGCGCGGCTCGAGCCGTCCCCGTTCGTCGAGCTCGTCGATCACGAGGAGCGCCCCGTCCAGGCCGTCACCATCCGGACCGGCCACACTCGTCACGTAGAGCCGATCGAGGTCGGGGCCGCCGAAGGTCACATCCGTCGGGTTCGCGACCGGGAGCGCGACCGTTCGATCGAGGCCCGCGGCGGTGAAGCGGGCGAGCTGTCCGCCACCGAACAGCGCGCACCACAGGCCCCCGTCGGCATCGACGGTCGAGCCGTCGGGGCCGCCGTCGAGCGTGCTGGTGTCGCCGAAGACGCGTCGGGGGCCGACCGTGCCGGTCGCGCCGTCGTACGGATAGGCGAAGTACTCGGCCGAGGTGTCGCCGATGATGAGCGTCATCACCCCGTCGATCACGAGGGCGGCGGGTCCGTTCGTGTTCGAGATGTCGTCGTCGAGCAGACGCCACCCGTCCTGTCGCGAGTACCACCACGCCGAGCCCTCCTCGGGCCCCAGGTTGAGGCGGCCGGTGATGAGGTTGCCGTCGAGGTCGGCGCACGCGTCGTTGCAGCGCCCGCCGATCTGCTCGGGGAACGGCGTGAGGATCGCCGCCGATCCAGCGTCCACGTCGATGTCGTAGATGCCGTCGTCCAGGATCGCCACCAGTCGGCCGTCGGTCGTCGGCACGAGGCCCGCCGGCATCGACGGCGCCTGGAACGTGTGCAGCTCCTCCTGCCCGTCCTCCAGCCAGTGGATGGTCTGGGCGGCGCAGTCGGCGAAGTAGAGCCGCCTCGCCACGTCATCCCACAGGAGGCTCTCACCCCAACCCAGCGAGAACGCTCCGACCCGACTGATCCGCACGACGCCTCCCCGAGCTCCGGTGGCGCCTGTCTAGTGCCCCACGACGGTGCTTCGTCGTGCTCACTAGGGTCCCGACGATGAGCGCGTGGACCCTCGAGCAGCACGACGGCGTCGCCGTCCTGACCTTCCGTCGCGAGCCGAGCAACTGGATGGACCTGGTGTCCATGGGCGAGCTCGCCGATCACCTCGCGGCGTTGGCCGAGCAGACCGACGAGGTGCGGGTGGTGATGCTCACCGGTGGGCTCGACGGCTACTTCATCGCTCACGCCGACCTCGATGACCTGGCCAAGCTGGCCAAGGGGGAGCCGATCGAGGGCGACCTCTTCTCCTGGTCCCGAGCGCTGCACCTCCTCGAGACGATGCCGCAGCCGACGGTCGCCGCCATCGACGGCCAGGCGTGGGGCGGCGGTTGCGAGACCTCGCTGGCCTGCACGATGCGGATCGGGTCCGAGCGAGCGCACCTGGGTCAACCCGAGGTCGTCGTCGGCATCATCCCGGGCGCCGGCGGCACCCAACGCCTCCCGCGGCTCGTGGGCGGCGGCCGCGGGGCCGAGCTCTGCCTCTCCGGACGGATCGTCGGCGCCGACGAGGCCGAGCGCATCGGGCTGCTGAACGCCGTGCTCCCGGCCCAGGGCTTCCGCGCCGCGGCCATCGCGTGGTGCCAGCAGATCAGCCGCCACCCCGGGCCGGCGGTCTTCGCGGCCAAGCGAGCGGTCGTGGAGGGGTTGCGCGGGCCGCTCGACGCCGGCCTCCGGCTGGAAGGGGAGCTCTTCATCGCCCTGAACGCCTCCGACGACGCCAAGGCGCGGAACGCCGCCGTATCCCGAACCGCGTCCGACCTCGGCGGAGTCAAGGGAGCCTGATGGAGTTCGACCTCATGACCGGCGGCCTGCCGCTGCGCCGGATGCAGGACCTGGCGCGCGACGCGTCCGCGGCCGGGTTCTCCGGTCTCGTCGTCACCGAAGCGGGTCGCACCGCCTACCTGAGCTGCGCGGCCGCGGCGCTGGCGGCCGACCTCGATCTGCTCACCGGCGTGGCCGTCGCGTTCCCGCGGAGCCCGACGGTGACCGCGGCGGTGGCCTGGGAGCTGGCGGAGGCGTCCGGCGGTCGCTTCCGGCTCGGTCTCGGCACGCAGGTCAAGGCCCACGTCGAACGCCGCTACGGGAGCGACTTCGAGCACCCGGGGCCGCGGCTGCAGGAGTACGTCGAGGCACTGCGCGCGATCTTCGCCGCGTTCCGGGGCGCGCCACTCGCCCACGAGGGCGAGTTCTGGAACCTCTCGCTCCTTCCGGCCATGTGGTCACCCGGTTCGATCGACGTTCCGGATCCGCCCATCGACGTGGCCGCCGTGAACCCGTGGATGCTGCGGATGGCGGGGTCGGTCGCCGATGGCGTGCACGTCCACCCGCTCAACACCGACCCGTACCTCCGCGACACGGTGCTCCCCGAGGTCGCCACCGGCGCCGAGCGGGCCGGCCGGGCGGTGGACGATCTCGCCATCATCGTCCCGACCTTCGCCGCCCCGGGCGCCACCTCCGACGAGGTGCAGGCGCTCCGCGAGATGGCGCGGATGCAGGTCGCGTTCTACGGCTCGACACCGAACTACGCCTTCATCTTCGAGCAGCTCGGACGACCGGGGACGACCGCGTCGATCCGTGAGAAGCAGAAGGCGGGCGACCTCGCCGGCATGGCCGCGGTGATCGACGACGACCTCCTCGAGCACTTCTGCATCAGCGGCGACTGGGCCACCGTCGCCGACGGCCTCATCGCCCGGTACGACGGCGTCGCCACCCGGGTGGTGTCCTACTTCGCCGGCATGGCCTGGGCTCGCGACGCCAGCGCCCTGGGCCCGTGGGGCGAGCTGGCCCGCACGGTGCGCGCCGCCTGACGCACCGCGCCGAGCGTTGACGATCGGGCGCCCGGGGCGGATACTCAGGGAGATCGTGATCCCGTTCACGAGGAGCCCGATGACCGAGCGCAAGCCACCCGGCGTCAGCTGGGAGACCTGGATCGACCGGCAGATCCGTGAGGGGATGGAGCGCGGCGACTTCGACGGTCTCGCCGGTCACGGCAAGCCCCTCGCGGACGTGGACCGACCCCACGACGAGCTCTGGTGGGTGCGCAACAAGCTCCAGCGGGAGGGGGTCTCCTACCTCCCGCCGACGCTGGCCCTCCGCAAGGACGTGGAGGACGCGCGGGACGCGATCACGACCGCGGGGAGCGAGGACGAGGTGCGCGCCTTGGTGGCGGACATCAACGAGCGGATCCGCGCCGTCAACCGGCAGGCGACCTCCGGCCCCCCGTCGAACCTGATGCCTCTCGACGTCGAGCGCTCCGTCGAGACGTGGCGGTCGGCTCAGCGACCCTCGTAGCGAGCGGGGCGCTTCTCGAGGAAGGCGGCGACGCCCTCGCGGTGGTCGGCGGTCTGGAAGAGCTCGCCGAGGCTCTGGCTCACCCAGGCCCCGAGCTCGCGCCAGTCGGGGTCGAGGGCGAGGCGCAGCCCGTGCTTCAGCCGCTGGACGGCGAGCGGCGGGTTGTCGGCGATGGCCTGCGCGAGCTCCATGGCGGTCGGCAGCAGCTCGTCGTGCGGGACGACCCGCGACACCAGCCCCAGCTCCTTCGCCTCCGTCGCCTCGACCACCCGGCCCGTGAAGAGCAGCTCGGCGGCCCGCTCCCGGCCGACGAGCTGGGCGAGGCGACCGATGCCAGGCACGTCCGAGCAGAGGCCGCGGTGGACGAACAGCTCGCCGAGCTTGGCGCGCTCGGACGCCACCCGGATGTCCGCCATGAGGGCCAGCTCCATGCCCCAACCAACGGCGGCCCCGTTGATGGCCGCCACGATCGGCACGTCCGTGTACAGCAGCGCCTCGGCCGCGGGGGTGAGGGCGGGGGCGCGCCGCAGCCCGCTTCGCCACCGCATCGCCCGCGCCGACCATGATCTGCTTCACGTCGTCACCGGAGCAGAACGCCGGGTCCGTGCCGGTGATCACGAGGCAGCGAGCCGAGGTGGTTCGGACCGCGTCCTCGAGCTCGGCGTAGGTCGTGTGCGTGAGGGCGTTCCGCGCCTCGGGTCGGTCGAGCGTGATCACCGCGACGTGATCGTGCTCCTCGTAACGCAGTTCAGTGGGCATCGGGCTCTGACACTAGGTTTCGGGCTGACCGAAGGGGGCAAGGATGCAGTCGTTCGAGGGGAAGCTGGCCGTCGTCACCGGTGGCGGAACGGGAATGGGTCGCGAGCTGGTGATCCAGCTGGCGGCCGAGGGGTGCCACGTCGCCGCGTGCGACATCAACATCGAGAACCTCGAGGAGACCGCTCGCGAGGCCGAGAAGGGCGCGCCGGCCGGCACCCGGCTGACCACGCACCTCTGCGACGTCGGGGTCGAGTCGGACATGCAGCGGTTCCGCGACGAGGTGCTCGCCCAGCACGCCACGGACCACGTGCACCTGGTCTTCAACAACGCGGGGATCGGGGGCGGCGGCAGCTTCCTCCTCGCCAGCCGAGCGGAGTGGGACCGCACCTTCGAGATCTGCTGGGGCGGCGTCTACAACGGCTGTCGGGCCTTCGTGCCGCTGCTCGTCGCCTCCGACGAGGGCCATCTGATCAACACGAGCAGCGTGAACGGCTTCTGGGCCTCGCTCGGCCCCGGCATGCCGCACACCGCGTACAGCGCGGCCAAGTTCGCGGTGAAGGGCTTCTCGGAGGCCCTGCTGGAGGACTTCCGCCTCAACGCGCCCCACGTCGGCGTGTCGGTCGTGATGCCCGGGCACATCGGCACCGAGATCGTGAACAACAGCCGCAAGCTCTTCGAGCGGCTCGAGGGCGCCGGCGACATGGAGCAGATGCGAGAGGGGATGGCCCGCCGCGGGATCCCCACGCGAGGGCATGGACGACGACACCTTGCGCTCGCTGATGGAGTCGTTCGGCGACATGTTCCGCGACAGCGCGCCGGTCTCCGCCGCGGAGGCGGCCAAGGTCATCCTCGACGGCGTGAAGGCCGGGACGTGGCGGATCCTCATCGGTGAGGACGCCCACCAGCTCGACGAGGCCGTGCGGGCCGATCCGTTGGCGGCCTACGGCCCCGAGGGCCTCAACCTCGGCACCATCACCGGCACCTGACAACAAGATCTGTGGTCTCGCGCGCTCGCATGCCGAGCGTGAGCGTCCACAGATCTGGTGGTCTGCCGGTAGACAGGGCCCATGCCGACCGTCGAGCACAAGCCGGACCAGACCCGCTATGAGATCCACGTCGACGGCGAGCTCGCCGGGTTCACGCGCTACCGGCGCACTCCCGACGCGGTCGTGTTCGAGCACACGGAGATCGACGACGCCCACGAGGGCCAGGGCCTCGGCGGCCAGCTCGCCCGCGGTGCCCTCGACGACGTGCGGGCCCAGGGCCTCAAGGTGGTCGCGGAGTGCCCGTTCATCAAGGCGTGGATCGCCAAGCACGAGGACTACCAGGACCTCCTGCTCGGCTGACCTCGAAGGCGGCGCTCAGGCCCAGGTGCGGACGAGGCGCAGGACGTCCTCGCCGTCGGGGCCTTCCCACGTGAGGGTCGTGTCCGCGACCGGGAACCGCCGGCTGGCGACCCGGCACAGGTCGTAGCCCGGACCGCGGATCACCGTGGGAGCCGAGGAGTCGCCGAAGGTCCAGTCGGCGCCGCTCGGGGCGACGAGCTCGAAGGCGACCGGGCCGGGTTGGGGTTCGCCGGCACGGTCGAAGGCGTACGGGATCGTGCGCCAGGCGAGACGGGCGACGTGGCGCAGCCGGTCGGCCGGCTCGAGGGTGACGTCGAGGCCGGCGGCGACGTCACCGGTGTGGATCCAGGTCTCGGCGAGCCGCGTGGTGGCGAGCGACCGGGCGGCCATGTCACCCATCACCCACTGCACCCGGTCGCCCGGCGCCCGGGCGAGCAGGGCGGCGCAGAGGAGCTCGCATGACCGCGCCCATCGGTCGTGCACGGCACTCGGCGGATCGCAGCGCTCCGCCGCCACCAGGAGCCCGGCCCCGTCGTCGACGTTGCCGGCGTGCGGCTGGCACGCCCTCGACGAGGCCGTTGAGCGTGGCCTCGTAGTCGTCGCGCGCGCTGCCGATCGCCATCTCGTTCGTCTGCGCGAGGTGCAGCACCACGTCGGACACGGACCAGCCCTCGCAGGCCGATGGCCGGGCCCAGCCGTCCTCGTCGAGACCGATGACCAGCTGCGTCGAGCTCCTGCTGCTGCTCAGCGAGGGCGGCGACGACGTCTTCCACGGCCCGACGCTACGCCAGGCTCTCGAGCCACTGCCGGTGCAGGGCGGCGTAGCGACCGTCGCCACCGATGAGATCGTCGGGCGACCCGTCCTCGACGATGCGTCCCGCGTCGACGACGATCACCCGGTCGGCGATCTCCACGGTCGTGAGGCGGTGGGCGATGATCACCGCGGTGCGGTCCTCGAGCAGGGTGCGCAGGGCGTGCTGCACCAGCCGCTCTGACGGCACGTCGAGCGACGAGGTGGCCTCGTCGAGGATCAGCACCGCGGGGTCGGCGAGGAAGGCGCGGGCGAAGGACACGAGCTGGCGTTGGCCGGACGAGAGCCGAGCGCCCTTCTGGTGCACGTCGGTGTCGTACCCATCGGGCAGGCGGCTGATGAACCCGTGCGCGCCGATGGCCTGGGCGGCGTGCTCGATGTCGTCGCGGCTCGCGCCGGGTCGACCGAGGCGGATGTTGTCGGCCACGGACCCGGCGAACAGGAAGCTCTCCTGGGTGACCGTGATGACGGCGCGCCGGAGGTCGGCCTCCGTGAGGTCGCGCAGGTCGACGCCGTCGAGGAGCACACAGCCGTCGGTGGGGTCCCAGAAGCGAGCGGCGAGCCGGGCGACGGTGGTCTTCCCGGCGCCGGTGGCACCGACGACGGCGAGGGTCTGGCCGGCCGGGATGAGCAGGTCGAGCTCGTGGAGCACGGTGCGCTCGCGGTAGCCGAACTCGACGCCGTCGAAGCGGATCTGTCCGTGCGGATCGGGGAGCGGCGTGGGCTCGACGGGCTCCGGCACGCTCGGGGGCTCGGCGAGCACGCCCGAGAGCTTCTCGGTGGCGGCCGCCGCGGCCTGGAACAGGTTGTAGAACTGGCTCAGCTCCTCCATCGGCGCGAAGAACTGGCGCAGGAAGAGCAGGAACGCGGTGAGGACACCCACCGTCATCTCGCCGTCGAGCACCCGGTACGAGCCCACCATCATGACGAGCGCGATCGTCAGGCGGCCGACGAGCTGCACGCCGGGTCCGTACACGCCGGCGAGCCGACCCGACCAGTTGTTGGCGCGCCGGTAGCGGTCGTCGAGGTGTTCGAAGATCTCCTGGTTGCGGGGCTCGCGACGGAAGGCGTGGACCGCGTGGATCCCGCCGAGGCTCTCGACGAAGTGCACGATCACCAGGGCGACCGCCTCGCGGGTGGCCCGGTAGGCCAGCTCGGCGCGACTGCGGAAGGCGCGCGTCATCACGAAGAGGATCGGGAACGAGGCGAGGCTCACCAGCGCGAGCGGGAGGTCCATCAGCAGCAGCGCGACGCCGATGCCGACGATGAGCAGTGCCGAGGTGATCAGGTTGATGAGACCGTGGCCGAGGAGGTCGGCGATGGCCTCGACGTCGGACGTCTGGCGCGAGATCACCCGGCCCGACGTGTAGCGCTCGTGGAACGACGTGCTCAGCCGCTGGAAGTGGAGGTACAAGCGCTCGCGGATGTCGAGGACGACGTCCTGCCCGACGCGACCCACGATCAGCAGGAACGCGTTGTAGGTCACGGCGCTGAGCGCGGCGGTGGCGACCACGAGGATCACGACCGTCAGGAGCGGGCGGAGGTCGCCGCTCCCATCGTCGAGGAGCGGGGGGATGCCGTCGTCGATGCCGCGCTGGACGAGCCAGGGCATGGCCAGGCGCGCGGCGACGGCGACCGCGATGAGCAGCGACGACAGCACGAGCGGCCGGTGGTGGGGGCGCATGAGGTCGCTGAGCAGGTCGCGGCTCCGCGACCGGAGGAGACCGGCCAACCCGCCGGTGACCTCCTCGACGTCTTCGACGTTCACGCCTCGCCACTCGTCGACCAGCTCGTCACCCGTCAGGTCGAGGGCGGCGTTGGGATCGATGTCGTGGACCTCGTCCGGTTCGACGGAGGTCATCGCAGGCTCACCTCCTCCGCGTCCTCGGACAGCACCGCGCGGTAGCGGGGCTCGGAGTCGAGCAGGTCGTGGTGGGTGCCGACGGCCACGAGGCGGCCCTCGTCGAGGAGGATCGAGCGCTGCGCCAGCGCCACCGTCGACGGGCGGTGGACGACGATGAACACGGTGCACCCCTCGAGCACCGGCCGCAGGGCGGCCTGGGCGGCCGCCTCGGTGTGGACGTCGACCGCGGAGAGGGGGTCGTCGAGCACCAGGACGCGCGGCCGTCCGATGATGGCGCGGGCCAGCGCGAGGCGCTGGCGCTGGCCCCCGGAGAGCGACAGGCCCTGCTCGCCGATGCGGGTGTCCAGGCCCCAGGGGAGGTCGAGGGCGAAGTCGGCCTGCGCCACCTCCAAGGCCGTCAGCACCTCGGCCTCGGACGCGTCGGGCTTGCCCATCAGCAGGTTCTCCCGCACCGAGGCCGAGAAGAGCGATGGCTCCTCGAACGCGAAGCCGACGTGCCGCCGCAGGCTGGTGACCGTCAGGTCGCGGAGGTCGTGCCCGTCGAGCGTGATCCGCCCGACGGTCGGGTCGTACAGCCGCGTGAGGAGCGTGACGAGGGTCGTCTTGCCCGATCCGGTGGCCCCCACGACCGCGACGATCTCCCCCGCCGCCACGGTGAGGTCGATGTCGCTGAGCACGGTGCGGTCGCTGCCCTCGTAGGTGAACGACACGCCCTCGAAGCGGATGTCGCCGCGCACGTCGTCGCCGAGCGCAGCCGCGCCGGGACGGTCCTGGATGGTCGGCACGGTGTCGAACACCTCGTAGATCCGGACCGCGGCGCTCTCTGCTTCGCCGGCGAGGGCCATGATCCAGGCCAGGATCTCGAGGGGGAACGTGAGCATCAGGACGTAGGACACGAAGGCGACCAGGCCGCCGAGGGTGAGCCCGCCCGAGCCCACGGCCAGCACCCCCGCGAGCAGGACGAGGCACAGCGTGAGGTTGGGGATGAGCGCGAGGACCCACACGAACCGCGTGTGGAGCGTGATGCGCTCCATCTGGGTGTCGTGGATCGTCTGCGCCTCGGCCTGGTAGCCGGCGAAGGCCACATCGCCCCGCCCGAACGCCTTCAGGACGCGGATGCCCTTGGCGCCCTCCTCGATCGTCGTCGTGAGGTCGCCGGTCTGGTCCTGGATGCGGCGGACGACCGCCATGTACCGCAGCTCGAAGCGGTGGCAGAGGATGAGGACCGGGATCGTGGCGGCGAACGCGACCAGAGCGAGGGAGGGATGGAGCGCGAGGAGGACTCCGAAGATCGCCAGCACCTGCACGACGATGAGGATGAAGAAGATGGCCCCGAAGCCGACGAACCGCCGGATGACGCTGAGATCGGTCATGGCGCGGGACAGGAGCTGACCCGACTGCCAGCGGTCGTGGAACCCGACGTCGAGGCGCTGCAGCTGGGCGTAGAGGTCGTTGCGCATGTTCGTCTCCAACCCGGTGGAGACGAGGGTGAGCAGGATCCGTCGGCCGAAGGCGAGGAAGACCTCGATGACGGCGATGCCCGCCATGAGCGCGGCCCACTTGACGATCCCGCCGCGGTCACCATCGGCCAGGGGACCGTCGATCACCTCCTTGACGATCAGCGGGACCGCGACCATGCCCGCGCTCGACACGATCGACGAGATCACGATGAAGGTGATGTGGCGGTGGTAGGGCGCGAGGTAGGGCCTTGTGCGCCACAGCGCGCGCGAACGCCAGCCCCCGGTAGCCATGCTCTCAGTGTGCCCGCGGGGTGTGACAAAGCCGCGGTGGGTTTCGCGCCCCGACGGGCGGGCCCGGTACCGTCGTCGGCCATGACGGCGGCCTGGACGGATCTCACCATCGACGGCCAGTCCAGAGCCTCGGACCACGAGCTGCTCGGGCTGGTGGCGGACGGTCCCGGGCAGGCCCGCTTCGAGCTCACCCGGCCTCTCGCCCGCTTCGACGGCAAGCTGTTCGGCGGCACCGCCATCGCCGTCGCGGTCGCGCTGGCGGAGGTGGAGACCGCCCGACCGGCCCTGTGGACCACCGTGCAGTTCATCGCCGGCGACACCCAGATCGGGGATCGGTTCGAGTGCACCACCGAGGTGCTGGCCGAGGGCCGCCGCGCCGCACAGGTCCGGGTGACGGCTCGGGTCGAGGGCCGGGAGGTCTTCTGTGCCCTCGGCGCCACCGCGCACCGCAAGCCCGAGGCGATCGAGGCGGCCTTCGAGCGCTTCCCCACCGTCCCCACCCCCGAGGAGGCGGCGCCCTTCCTGTTCCCGATCCCGCTGGAGCGGCGGGCCGGCATCGCCGCCATGAAGCGCAACATCGAGATGCGGTCGGCGCCGCCCCTCGAGGGGTCCGTCGTCCCCAAGGATCACCTGACGATCTGGACGCGCGTGCCCGGCCGCCCGGCCACGCCGGCCGTGATGGCGTACCTGGCGGACATGGTCCCCCTGTCGATCGCCCGGGCGTCGAAGCGCGCCGGAGGTGGCTCGAGCATCGACAACACGATGCGCTTCTCGGGCGCGACGACCGACGAGTGGGTGCTCCTCGAGCTCGACCCCCACCTCGCCTCCGGCGGGTACGGGCACGGTGGCGTGCTGGTGTGGTCACCGAGCGGCGAGCTCCTCGCCTCCGGGAGCCAGTCCGCCTCCCTCCTCCTGTTCGACTGACCGACCCCCGTTCGCCTTCTGTGTGCGCTCAGCACCGGATGGCGGTGCCCAGCGCACACAGAAGCCGTCGGGTTGGGGGTCAGGGGCGGGCGGTGGGCCAGTCGTCGGGGCGGAGGGCGGCGTCGGTGCCGCCGTCCATGGTGATGACGGAGCCGCAGAAGAACGCGCTGGCGGGCGACAGGAGGTAGGCGAGCAGGCCGGCGACCTCGGCCGCCGTGCCGGCGCGGCCGATCGGGATGGGATAGACGTCGCCGAGGCCCATGATGAAGTCCTCGGTGCCGGCCGTCATCGGGGTGGCGATGTAGCCCGGTGCGATGGCGTTGAGCCGGATGCCCGCGCCGATCCAGTCCGCGGTCACCGCTTCGCGTCGGACCCACCGCGCCAGTGCCAGCTTGCTGGAGCCGTACGCACCCATCCCGTGCCCGGCGGCCGCTCGCGCCGCGGTCTCGTCACCGCTGAGGCAGGCCGCGACGTGGTCAGGGGAGAGGCCGGGCTGGGTGGTGGTCGAGTTGGAGCTGACCGCGACGGCACTGGCGTCGGGCCGTCCGGCCAGCAGGGGTCGCAGCCCGTCGAGCGTGGCGATCGCGCCGAAGTAGTTGATCGATGTCACCAGCGCACCGTCGTCATGGGTGACTCCGGCGGCGGCGACGACGCCGTCCAGCGTCCCGCCGCTCGCCTCCGTGACGGCCGTGATCATCGCGGCTCGCCCATCGACCGTCGCCAGGTCGGCGATCACCTCGGCGTCCCGCACGTCGACACCGATCACCGTGTGCCCGTCGCCCTCGAGTCGGTCGCGCAGCGCGCTGCCGATGCCGCCCGCCGCGCCCGTCACGACGTGCGTCCCCATCAGCAACCCTCCGAGTCGATCATCCGCGCATCCTGCTACGTCGGGGTGGGATGTGTGCACGTGAGTCCGACGCAGACTAGGAACCCGGCGATGCAGGGGCGGATCCGACGCTGGCTGGACGAGTGGCGACCCGCGGCCGTGACGCTCGGCGCGCCCGCCTTCCCGCTGTTCGTGCTGTTCGGACTGAACGCGGTCGACGAGCTCGACCGGTCCGCCTTTGCGGTGCTGCTGCCCGACATCCGGGATCACTTCGATCTGAGCAACGCCGGCGCGCTCCGACTCGTCTCGCTCACGACGATCGCGGTCCTGCTCATCGAGATCCCGCTGTCCTTCTACTGCGACCGTGGCAACCGGGTCCGCATCGCCACCGTCGGGGCCGCGCTGTGGGGCTTCTTCTCGATCGGCACGGGCGCCGCCACCTCGGTGGGGATGCTCGTCGCCATGCGCATCGGGGCGGGCGGCGGGCGCGCCGTGGTCACCCCCACCCACTCGTCACTGCTGTCCGACTACTACGAGCCGGCGGCGCGCGTGAAGGTCTTCTCCGTCCATCGCCAGGCGAACTCGGTGGGCCAGATCCTCGGGCCCCTGATCGCCGGCGTGCTCGCCCTCCACTTCGGCTTCCGCGTGCCGTTCTTCGTCTTCGCGGTGCCCACCCTCGTGTTCGTGCTCTTGGCGATGCGCCTCCACGAGCCGGTGCGCGGCTACTACGAGCGACGCGAGGCGGGGGCCGACGAAGCGGCCGCCCTCGTGCCCGATGCCCCGGAGCGGGCCTGGGGGACCATGCGGGTGCTCGCTCGGGTGCGGACGATCCGCCGGATCTGGCTCGCCGTCCCGTTCCTCGCGGTGGTGTTGTTCGGCGTTCCGACGCTGCTCTCCCTCGTCTACGAGGAGGTCTTCGGCCTGGACAGCGCCGCCCGCGGGGCCATCGCCGCTGGTGTCGAGCCCCTCCAGGTGGTGGGGGTGTTCCTCGCCATGCCCAGGGTGGCCAAGGTGGCGATGACGGATCCAGGGTTCCTGCTGCGCTTCGTCGGCATCGTCGGGGTGGTGGACGGGCTGCTGTTGGTCATCCTCGCCTACGCGCCCAACGTGGCGGTGGCCGTTGGCATGCACGCGCTGCTCGCCGCGTCCATCGGCACCCTTGCGCCGGCCTTCTTCGCCCTCGTGTCCATCGTCGCTCCCGCCCGGGTCCGGGCCGCGTCCTTCTCGACGATCTCGGTGTTCGCCATTCCGGGAATCGCCATCTTCCTCCCCTTCATCGGCCAGGTGTCCGACTCGATGGGCGTGCAGGCGAGCATGGTCGTGCTCGTCCCGATCGCCGTCGTGGCGAGCTTGATCCTGGCGTCAGCGTCGAAGTTCGTCATCGACGACATCGCCGCTGCCCACGCCGACGCCCTTGACTCGCACCGAACAGGCCGCCGCTCCCATCGAGATCCTCGACGCCATCGAGTGAAGGTCAACTCGGGTGCGAACGGCAACAGGAACGTCGTCCTAGGTTCGCACCCGAGTTCGAGCGGGGGATCAGGGGGGCGGGAGGGCGGCGCTGGGCACCCAGCACGAGTGGGTGCCGGCGCTGATGCGCTCGGGAAGGCGGACCCTCGCGATCGGGCCGGCGGCCAGATCCCGCGGCGTCGAAGACGAGGCACTCGCTGCGATCGCGGCCGACGTCCGTGGTGAACGTGACCAGGTAGCCGTCGTCCTCCGCGGTCGAACCGGCCCGCGGCGCGAACGGTGTCTCGCTCCCGAAGACCCCGTCGCCGAAGGCGTAGCGCTCTTCGTGGCCGGTGTGCAGGTCGTGCTTGACGAGCCCGTCGAAGAGGAACCAGCCCGGCGCGCCGGTGACGTTGTAGGTGTAGCGGTGCGGCCGACCGGCGACGGTGCCGTTGATCATGCCGAACTCCATGATGCGGTCGGAGAGCGACTCCTCGGTCGTCTGGCCGGTCACGAGGTTGAACCGCCAGCGGTGCGGGCGGGCCTGGAGCTGCTCGAGGTCGAGGTACCGGTAGACGGACGCCATGTGCGACGGGCCGCCTTCGCGCTTGGGCGGTGACGGGTCGTGCTGGAAGAAGCCGTCGAGCACCACCTCGTCGCCGTCCTCGTAGGCGTTGATCCAGTGCAAGACGTAGGTGGGGTCGGCCTCGAACCACCGGACGTCACCCGTGCCGTCGCGGCGCACGATGGCGAAGCGGCTCGGGATGTCGGGGAAGAAGCGCGGGAGGTGCACGCCCTGGGCCAGCAGGTCAGGGTCCCAGAAGAGCGGGAGGTCGTTGAGGATGGCGTACTGCTCCGTGAAGGCCATGTCGTGCGGCAGCCGCGGGCCCGGGCAGCTCGACGTCGATCGACCGCACGCAGCTCGCCGTCCGCGCTGACGACACCCAGATGCAGGTAGGGCCACTCCTTGCCGTAGCCGAAGACGAGCAGCTCGCCGGTGCGCTCGTCGAGCTTGGGGTGGGCGGAGATGCCCGTGGGCGACGGGAAGCCCGCCGCCCAACCGGCCTTGCCCTGGTGCTCGAGGGTGCGGGGATCGAGCGCGTAGAGGTCGCCGCACTGCCAGAAGCTCGTGAGGGCCTGGCCGTTGTGGACGACGACGTCGGTGCTCGACGCATCCTTCATGCGGCCGCGGGCGCCCCAGCCGTCGTCTCGCTTGGACTGCTCGGGTGCGCCGAGCATGCCCGTCCAGAGCGATTCGGCCGCGTCCTGCTCGGCGAGGAAGCCGTCGGTGCGCACGAACCGGTTCCGGTAGCTGGCCTGGCCGTCGTGGAAGGCGATCTGGTGCAGCATCCCGTCGCCGTCGAAGGGGTGGTAGCGGCCGATCGAGGGGTGGACCGGGTTCTCGGTGTTGCGCAGGTACACCCCGGACAGGTCGCCGGGGAGGTCGCCCTCGACGTCGAGGTCGTCGGCGTCCCACTCGCGGTGTTGCGGCCTCCAGGCGCCGGAGCGGTAGGGGTGCTCGTCGTCGGCGGGCAGCGTCGTCGACACCGTCGCCCGCAGGGTTGCGGCCATGCCGACGACCCTAGGTCCGCGCCTCGATCCACGCGGCGACGAGGTCGGCGACCTCGTCGCGACCTCCGGTCTCGAAGTAGTGCTCGCCCGGGACCAGCTCGAGGGCCTTGTCCTCGGCGGCCAGCGCGTCGTGGATCGCGTGCGCGTCGCTCGGGAACACGCCTCGGTCCGCGAGGGACTGCACCACCAGCGACGGCACCGTGATGCGGGCCAGGTGCGGGGCGCCCTGGCACTGCGATGTCTCCAAGCTCCACATCGACAGCCACGAGCGGAGCGTGCTGGTGCTGCCGATGGCGAACGGTCCGTAGTTCGCCCCCCGTGGGTCTCCCGCGTAGCAGCCGGGCCGGCGGTCGGACGGGTCGAGGGTGAGGTCGGCGAAGCGCAGGTCGGCCCAGACCCGGTGCAGGTTGAACGTGCGGTCCCACGCACCGACCGCGGCCAGGCGGTCGAGCTCGGCTCTGACCCAGGCGGTGATCCGGTCGTTCCGCGCGCGTTGCGCGGCGCGGTAGCGGTCGACGAACGCGCCGTCGTAGGGCGGCCCGTGGCGAGGGTCGAACATGTCGAGGTCGGGGTCGACCGACAGGGGGTCGGTCTCGTCCGTGACCGACGGGTCGATCCAGGCGGTGAGGACCTCGGGCCGGCCCGGGTGCGCGTTGAGCGAGATGTAGAGGTCGGCGGCCGGGAGGTCACCGACGGCGTCCGGGAGCGCGAGCCCGACGGCCGGCTCGATCGACGGGCTGGTGGCCTGGGAGAGGTAGGCGCCCATGAGGGAGCCACCGCCGGAGTTGCCCAGGATCACGACCGTCTCCACGCCGGCTTCCTCACGCAGCCATCGCACCCCCGCCCCGATGTCGACGAGGGCGTGCTCGAGGAGGAAGTAGGCCTCGTTGCCCCGGTAGCGCGTGTTCCACCCGAGGAAGCCGATCCCGCGCTCGGCCAGCAGCTCGGCCATGTAGTGCTCGGAGAAGTCGACGTTGTAGTGGGTGGCGATGCACGCCACCGTCGGTCGGGCGCCGACGGGCCGGTGGTACAGGCCCTGGCAGGGATGGGGCCCGTGTCCGGCTCGAGCGCTCGTGGGGGAGGTCAGCGCGACCCAGTCACGTTCGATGGCAGCCATGGCGGGCAACGTAGGGGCTGCGCTCAAGTTGCGCGGCCGACGGTGCGAGACTTCAAGGGATGCTCTGCGGTCGCGTCCACCAAACGGCGGGAGCCATGCTGCTCGCCGTCGCGGCCCTGGCGGGCTGCGCGAGCTCCGACGGGGTCACCGCCGACAGGGCGAGCACGACGACCTCGACCAGCACCTCGACGTCGACCACCGCCGGCAGCAGCCACCACCACGCCGACGCACCGCGGCGCCCACCACCACCGCACCGCCGGAACCCGCCGCGGTGACCACCACGAGACCCCCGTCCCCCCGGTCACGGCGCAGCCCCCCGTGCTGCCCTTCTCCGCATCGATCAAGACGGTGACGGCTGCCGACCTGTACGCCTCGTGGCGGCCGGGCTGCCCGGTGCCCGTGTCCCAGCTGCGAGCCATCGACGTCACGCACTTCGGCAACGACGGTGGCGTCCGCGTCGGCCGGCTGATCGTCGCGGCGGACCTGGCCCAGGGGATGGTCGCGATCTTCCGCGACCTCTACGACGCCCGGTTCCCGATCCAGCGCATGCAGCCGATCGACGTGTACGGCGGTGACGACATGCGCTCGATCAAGGCCAACAACACGAGCGCGTTCAACTGCCGGGCGGTCACCGGCGGCACCGGCTGGTCAGAGCACGCGTACGGGCGCGCCATCGACGTCAACCCGTTCGTGAACCCCTACGTGAAGGGGAGCACGGTGCTGCCACCGGAGGCGGCGCCGTACACGGATCGAACTCGCAACCGACGCGGGCATGATCCACGCCGGCGATGCCGTGGTCGACGCCTTCGCGGCCCGAGGCTGGTCGTGGGGCGGCTACTGGTCCTCCCTCAAGGACTACCAGCACTTCTCGACGACAGGTCGGTGAGCGTCCTCGGCCGCTTCCGGGCGGCGAAGAGAGCAGCGCGGTGACCTCGTCGGCGGTCATCGCTCGGCCGAGCGCTTCTTCTCGCGCCCGCAGGCGCTCGAAGAGCGTGGGCAGCGCCGACTCATCGTTCGGTTGCTCGACGCCATCACGCCATGTGCTCCGGCGAGTGCCGAACAGGTCACCGCCATAGACATGGACCGCGCCGAGGTAGCGGCCACCAGCTGCCTGCACCGAGTGGATCGTCTCGGCATCGAGCGGCCGGATCTCCCCGGGTGCGAGGACCGCTCGGTCGGCTCCAGGACGGCGTCGTCGGTGCGAGCGAAGAGCTGGTTGTCCTCCTGACCGTGGTACACGCCGACGACCGCCCACATGGCGATGGTCGTGCGGATCGACGGGCGTGGGCGTCGGCGGCAGCACCCCATGCAGCACGAGAAGGTCGCTCCCCGGTAGAGGGCTTCGTACTTCGAGCGGTCCGCCGCACCCAGGTGCCGGTCGAGGTTGGGCTGATGCAGGAACGCGCCGAGCGCCTCCATCACCGCCGCTGACCGGGTCCTCGCGTCGTCGCCGCGTCGCGGCACCGTCGATGAGCTCCGGGATGTCCATCGTCGGCACCTCCATCGTGCTCCCTGAGGGAGTATGACGATCATGTGCTCCCTCAGGGAGTACTGTCAAGCGCATGGCAAAGCGATCCTCGAGCTCGATGGCGGTCCTGGCCCTGCTCAGCATCGATCGGTGGACCCCGTACGAGCTCGTTCAGCACATGAAGCGCAGCACGATCCACTTCGATCTGGCCACGGGCCGAGAGCAAGATGTACGAGGAGCTGAAGCGCCTCGCCGCGGCCGGCTATGCGAACGCGACCGCTGATCGGAAGGACCCTCGCCGGACGCGCTACTCGATCAGCGCCTCGCGGGCGCCGGTGTGCTGGGCGACTGGCTCGCCGAACCCGGCCACGGCGTCTTCTTCGAGCGAGGGAGCACTCAAGGTCCTGTTCGCCGAGAACGGCACCAAGGAGCAGCTCGCTCGCCACGATCGGCTCGATGCCGCCCTAGGTGCTCGCGACCCTCGAGGCCGCGCGAGTGTTCAAAGACGTCGAGAGCGACGGTCCGCCGTATCCCGATCGCATCCACCAGAGCGTGCTGGTCTTCGACCTGCGTCGATCGCCGGCTCGAGCGCGGTCGTCGATGGGCCGACTCGCCGGGGCGGGCGTCGACGGCTGGCCATCCCTCGAAGCGCCCGATGGCGCCATGCGAGACGACGCGATGCGACGCGGTTGCTCCGACATCCGTGACCACGCCAGAGCGGTCGTCGCCTCCCATCCCTCCGGAGTCGAACCGGCCTCCCAGGACTAGCCGCGTGCTCCGGTGAGGCCGCCGTCGACGGCGAGGAGCTGGCTGGTGATGTAGCTGGCGCCGTCGCTGAGGAGGAAGACGACCGGCTCGGCGACCTCCCACGCGGTGCCCTGCCGCCCGAGCGGCACGGGCGCCTTGGCGCGTGACGGGCGGCCCCCGGTGGCGAGGCGCCCGAGCGGCGTGTCGATCAGACCGGGCGCGACGACGTTGGCACGGATCCCCTTGCGGGCCCCTTCGGCGGCGACCTGGCGGCAGAGGCCCGTGAGGGCCGCCTTCGAGGCGTCGTAGGCCGGGATGCGGCTGCCCGGGCGTCAGGCCGGCGATCGAGGAGATGAAGACGATGGCCCCGCCTTCGGGCATCACCTCGAGCGCCGCGGCCGCGAGCAGGAAGTGCGACCGGACGTTGACGGCGAACACGGCGTCCCACTGCTCGGGGGTGGTGCCCTGCATCCCCATCCCCGCGCCGATGCCGACGTTGAGGACGAGCCCGTCGAGGCCCCCCATCACGGTGGCAGCCGCCTCGATGAGGCGCCGCACAGGTGGCGGCATCGGTGACGTCGCCGCCCAGCACGTGCGCCGTGGAACCCTCGGCCTCGACCATGGCCGCGGTCAGGGCGGCGGCCTCCACGTCGACGTCGGCACAGGTCACGGTCGCCCCGGCCCGACCGGCGACCACGGAGATCGCCCGGCCGTTGCCGATGGGGGCATCGGGGTCGTCGATCGACCGCGTCCCCGCGCCGACCACGAGGATCCGGCGACCGGCCAGCGATCCGCTCATGCCGGGAGCGCCGGGAAGTCGTCGGACTCGGGCTCCACACCCAGCGAGTTCAGGGTGAACGCCACCAGGTGGTACTGGCCCACGACCATGCACACCTCGATGAGCTGCTGCTCGTCCCACGCGGCGGCGAGGGCACCCCACGTCTCGTCGCCGATGCGGTTGTCCGTGTGCAGCTCGTCGGCGGCCCGGAGGAGGTCGGCGTCGCCGGCCGACCAGCCCGTGGCCGCCGGTCCGTCAGCCACGCGAGCGATCTCGTCGTCGCTGAGCCCGGCGGCCCGGCCGATCTCGACGTGCTGGCCCCACTCGTACGCCGCCCGGCAGAGGTAGCCCGTCCGGAGGATCAGGAGCTCGCGCTCGCGTGCCGGCAGCGTGCCGCTGTAGAGCAGCGTGCCCCCGAAGGCCGACCATCGCTTGAAGAGCTTCGGGTGGCGGGCGAGCGTGGCGAAGATGTTGAGCTCGGTGCCGTCGGGCCGGCGCAGCGGCGCGAGCAGCTCCTCCGTGCGGGGGTCGCGCTCGTCGCTGGGCAGCGGTGTGATGCGGGGTGCCATCTCCTCAGGGTCCCACGTCCGTGGGCGATCTCGCCCGGCATCCGGTGGGCGACGACTGCGGACGTGCTAGCCACCGCCTGATGGAACAGTGGGCGAGCGCCGAGTGGCGGCAGGACGTCACCGGCTGGGTCGACCGCCAGCTCGCGAGCAGCGACCGCACCCGCACCGGCGACCTCGAGGTCGAGCGGCTGCGACCCTGGGGCACGGTGCTGCGGGCACCGACGACCGCGGGCACCGTCTTCATGAAGGCCCCCGCTCCCGCGTCCGCCTTCGAAGCGGGCCTCTACCAGCTCCTCGTCGAGGTCGTGCCCGATCGGGTGCTCCATCCGATCGCCCTCGATGTCGAGGCCGGCTGGCTCCTCCTGCCTGACGGCGGACCCGTCCTCGGCGAGCAGCTCGACGGCGAGGACCTGCTCGACAGCCTCGCCGAGGTGGCGGGCCAGTACGGGCAGATGCAGCTCGACCTGGCCCCGCACGTCGACGGGCTGCTCGCCCTCGGTCTGACCGACATGCGTCCCGAGCGGATGGCCGAGCGGTTCGACGAGGCCCTCGTCGTGGCCCGGCGCGGCGCGGACGCGGAGGGCGGGCCTGAGAAGGCCGCGGCGCTCGACCGCGTGGCGGACCTGCGCGCGCCCTTCGAGGGCTGGTGCCAGCGACTGGCTGGCGCGCCAGGATCGCCGACGCTCGACCACAACGACCTCCACGGCGGCAACGTCTTCGCTGAGGGCCAGCCCGGCGCCCTCCAGGCCCGCTTCTTCGACTGGGGCGACGCCGTGGTCGCGCATCCCTTCGCCAGTGCCCTGGTCCTGCGGTCGGTGGTGCGGTGGATCCTCGGGGTCGACACCGAGACGCCGCGGGAGCGAGCGATCATCGATGCCTACCTCCAGCCCTTCGCGTCCCTGGCGCCCGCACGAGGAGCTGGTCGAGGTCGTCGAGGTCGCCTGCGAGGTCGCCAAGGTCGCCCGCGCGCTGGTGTGGGCACGAGCCGTCGCGGCGATGGCGCCCGGGGACGACGACCCGGACGGGTTCGCGTCCGCTCCGCTCGACTGGATGCTCGAGCTCCTCGACGGCCCGCTCGCACCCACCTGAAGCTTCGGCGTGGAACGCCAGTAGGTTGCCCTCCATGGCTGATCAGGAGACGAAGTCGGTCGTCGTGACGCGGGCGGTGCACGACTACGCCGTGGCCCACGGCACGCCGCCGGACGAGGTGCAGGAGTCCCTCATCGCCGCGACGGCGGCGCTGGGCGGCGTGAGCCGGATGCAGATCGCCCCCGAGCAGGGTGCGTTCATGACGATCCTGGCCCAGCTCGTGGACGCCCGCTTCGCGGTCGAGGTCGGAACCTTCACCGGCTACTCGTCGATCTGCATCGCTCGGGGTCTGGCCGACGGAGGGCGGCTGCTCTGCTGCGACGTGAGCGAGGAGTGGACGGCCATCGCGCGGGACCACTGGGAGCAGGCCGGCGTGACCGACCGCATCGAGCTCGTGATCGGCCCGGCGGCCGACACGCTCCGCGCCCTGCCGGCCGACCCGCCCATCGACTTCGCCTTCATCGACGCGGACAAGACCGGCTACCGCACGTACTACGACGAGATCGTCGAGCGACTCCGGCCGGGCGGCCTGGTCCTGGTCGACAACGTGCTGTGGAGCGGCAACGTGATCGACGAGGACGACCAGTCCGACGACACGATCGCCATCCGGGCGGTCAACGACCACATCGCCGCCGACGGCCGCGTCGACGTGGTGATGCTCCCGATCGCCGATGGCCTGACCATCGCGCGGAAGCGGTAGCCGTGGCGATCATCCCGCCGGCACCGGTGGACGCCGCCGTCGCAGTGAAGACGCTGCGCGCCACCTTCGAGAGCGGCCGCACGCGCCCCCTGGCGTGGCGGGAGGCGCAGCTCGCCGGGCTCCGGCGGATGATGGAAGACGGCGAGTCGGAGCTCGTCGAGGCGCTGCAGAGCGATCTCGGCCGTCCCCGGGTGGAGGCCTTCGCCGCTGACATCGGGCACACCAAGCAGGAGCTCCGGCACCTGGCCAAGCACGTGAGCTCGTGGGTGAAGCCCTCGCGTGTGCGCATGCCGGCCACCGTGCGGCCGGCCAAGGGCTGGATCCTGGCCGAGCCGCTGGGGGCCGCCCTGGTGATCGCGCCGTGGAACTACCCGATCCAGCTGCTCGTGGAGCCCATCGGGGCGGCGCTGGCGGCCGGCAACACCGTGCTCGCCAAGCCCTCCGAGCTGGCGCCCGCGTGCTCCGCCGCGCTGGCGCGCCTCCTCCCGCAGTACGTCGACTCCGAGGCGCTGATCGTCGTCGAGGGTGGGGTGGAGGAGACCACCGCCCTGCTCGCCGAGCGGTGGGACCACATCTTCTTCACCGGCTCCACGACCGTCGGCCGGATCGTGGCCGAGGCCGCCGCCCGGCACCTCACGCCGACGGTCCTCGAGCTCGGCGGCAAGTCGCCGACCTACGTGCACGCCAGCGCCGATCTCGACGTGGCGGCGCGCCGGATCGCATGGGGCAAGTTCCTCAACGCCGGTCAGACCTGCATCGCTCCGGACTACGTGCTCGTCGACCACGAGGTGAAGGACGAGCTGGTCGCGAAGCTCACCAAGCAGGTCCGCTCCTTCTACGGCTCCAACCCGCAGGCGAGCAAGAGCTTCGGCCGCATCGTGAACGACCGGCACGTCGAGCGCCTGCGCGCCCTGCTCGCGGACGCCGCCGGCACGGTGGCGGTCGGCGGGGAGGTCGACGCCTCGGAGCGGTTCGTGGCCCCCACCATCACCGTCGAGCCGGGGCCGGACAGCGCCGTCATGCAGGAGGAGATCTTCGGGCCCATCCTGCCGGTGCTGGGGGTCGGCGGTCCCGCGCAGGCCAAGGCGTTCATCGGCGCTCGTCCGAAGCCGCTCGCGCTCTACGTGTTCGCGCAGCGCGGCGACGTCGTCGACGACATGGTCGAGAACACGACCAGCGGCGGCGTGTGCGTGAACCACACGCTGATGCACCTGGTCCCCGCCGACCTGCCCTTCGGGGGCGTGGGCGACAGCGGGACGGGCGCGTACCACGGGCGCACCGGGTTCGACGCGTTCAGCCACCACAAGAGCGTGCTGCGCAAGCGCACCAAGCCGGACCTTCGCTTCCTCTACCCGCCCTACGGCACCGTGGCGGAGCGGCTCGTCCGCCGGATGGTCAAGTAGCACCGGGCGAGGCAACAGCGGGGACTGACCTCAGGCCGCGGTGGCGGTGGCCGCGGCCGCGGTGAGCGCGGCCAGACCGGCGTGCAGCTCGGCCTCCGTGGGCCAGCCGTAGCCGAGCCGGAAGTGGCGATCGTCGAGCTCGAACCAGTGGCCAGGACCGACGTAGGTGCCGTGCTCGGCGAGGAGCACGTCGTAGAACCGCTCCGTGTCGAGGGGAACCTCGGCCCGGGTGCGCACGAGACCGACCACGCCACCGGCGGGCGCCACCCACTCGAAGGTCGACTGCGCCGCCATCCAGTCCTGCACGATCCCGAGGCGCACCCGCACCTCGTCGAGGATCGGGGGCAGCACCCGAGATCGAGCCGCCAGCACGGTGCCGGCGATCCGCTCGTCGAGCGTCGCCCCGCAGATCAGCACCTGCTCCTTGGCCGCCAGCAGCCGCTCGGCCAGACCGGGGTCCCGGCAGATCGCCCATCCGATGCGCAGGCCGGGCAGGCCGTACGCCTTCGACATCGACGACACGCTGACGACGCTCGGCGAGCGCGTGGCCGCCACGGGGAGCGGCTCGCCGTGGGTGAGGTCGCGGTAGGTCTCGTCCACGAGGAGCACCGCGCCCGAGCGCTCGGCCAGGTCCACGAGCCCGTCGAGCGTTGCGAGGTCGAACATGGTGCCGGTGGGGTTGTGGGGCTGCGTGACGCTGATCAGCTTGGTGCGACCGTCGCGGACGAGGGCGGCGACCCGTTCCACGTCCAGTCGCCAGCCGTCGTCGAAGCGCAGGTCGACGACGTCGAGCTCCGCGCCGATGGCGCGCGGTGTCTCGAGGTTCGTGGCGTAGTTGGTGCGCACGACGACCGCGTGGTCGCCGGGCTCGAGCAAGGTCGTGGCGGTGCAGAAGAGGGCGGCGGCGGCGCCGGCCGTGACCAGGACGTCGTCGGGACGGAGATCGGGGCCGCCCGCGGCCACGGCCTCGCGGAGCAGGGGATCGCCGAGGTGGTCCCCGTAGCAGAGGAGCAGCTCGTCGAGGTCGAGCTCGAGGCCCAGGTCGCGGAGCCGGCGATCCGCGACGGAGCTCTCGGAGAGGTTGTTGGTGATCGTGTCGTAGCCGAGCTGTTCGGGGGACTCGACCTCGATGGGCATCCGTCGGTAGCGCACGCCCGGAGCATGGCAGGCGGCCGTAGGCTCCCGCCCGTGCCGGATCCCGCCACGCTCGTCGACCTCGACCGGTACCCGGTGCTCGACCTCGACGGCGCGGGTGCCCCGGTGGTCGAGCGCCACGCGGCCGAGCTGCGCGACGCGGGCGTGTCGATCCTGCCGGGCTTCCTGCGCGCCGACGCCCTCCCCGGCCTGGTCGCGGAGTGCGACGACCTCGCCGCGGGGGCCTACCTGCAGGACGTGCAGGGCACCCCGTACCTCGAGCTGCCCGACCCCGCCGCCTGGCCCGCGACCCACCCGCGCGTCACCTGGACCCGGTCGGCCGTGCACACCGTTCCGTACGACCGCTTCTCGGGCACCCGCTCGGGGTTGCGGGCCTTGTTCGAGTGGGACGTCCTGCTGGAGCTCGTGAGCCGCATCCTCGGTCGCGCGCCGCTCTACCGGTACGCCGATCCGCTCGGAGCGATGAACCTCGCCGTGATGCGCGAGGGCGACACGCTCGGCTGGCACTTCGATCAGACCGACTTCGTGGTGTCGCTCGCACTGCAGCCGAGCGACGGTGGAGGCGAGTTCGAGAACGTCCAGCGGCTGCGATGGGTCGAGGGCGGCGGGATCGAGGAGCGCTACGACGTGGTGGCGAGGGTCCTCGCGGACGAGGTGCCCGAGCTCGTGACCACGGTGCCGATGACGCCGGGCACGCTGATGCTGTTCGAGGGCCGCTGGTCGCTCCATCGGGTGACGCCCGTCGTCGGGCCCACACCGAGGCACGTCGCGCTCTTCGGCTACGACACCCAGCCGGGCACGATGAGCTCCGAGCTCCTCAAGCAGATCCGCTACGGGCGCAGCGAACCAGAGCCGGCACCGGTGTGATGCAGCTCGGGGAGAGCTTCGTGGGCACCGGGGGTGAGGCGGCCCACCTCAACACGGTGCTCGGCGATCGTGAGGGGCCGGTCGGCGCGGCCTGGGCGACGGCCCTCGCCACGCCGACCGCCGGTCACGCCCCGTTCGTGGTGGTGATGCAGCCGGGGTTGCCGGTCGTGCCGTTCACGCTGTTCGTCAACAAGGCGCGGATCGAGGACACCGCCCACGGTCGCATGACCTGGGGACCGGCGCAGGCCGGAGTGGCGGTGGGCGTGGCCGATGCCCTGGCCGCGGGCTCGATCGACGAGGAGTCCGCCGCCGGCCTCGTGCTGATCGCGGCGGTGTGGGTCGACCCGGCGGCGCGCGATGCCGACCTGGTGTACGCCAACAACCGAGAGGCGACCGCGGGCGCGCTGGCGCTCGCTCGCGCCGGGCTGCCGACCGCGGCGCGACGTCGCCGCCGAGCGCGACGCCGTCTGGAACCCCTTCTACTCGCCCTCCTGATGCACGAGCTCGACGACGCGGGAACGAGAGCGCTGGTCGCCGTGCAACGCCTGCAGGCGGCCTACGGGGATGCGGTCACGCGTCGGGCCTGGGACGACGTGCGGGCGCTCTTCGAGCCGGACGCCGTGATCCACATCGACACCCGCACCCGCGAGCCCTTCCGCCTCGAAGGACCCGAGGCGCTGGTCGCCTTCATCGAGCGCGCCCTCGAGCCGTTCCAGTTCTTCGAGTTCGCCATCCTCAACGCCGTCGCCGACGTGGACGGCGATCGCGCGACGGGGCGCGTCTACATCTGCGAGCTCCGTCACGATCGGGCCGGGGAGTGGACGGAGGCCTACGGCCTCTACCAGGACCACTACGTCCGCCGCGACGGTCAGTGGCGCATCCAGGCGCGCCACTACACCTCGCTCGCCCGCAAGGGCGCCGGCACCGGCATCGAGTCGTTCGAGCTGCCTCCCACCTGACCCCGATCGACCCACCTCCCACGAACTCGGGTGCGAAAGGCGTCGTTCCTGTCGCCTTTCGCACCCGAGTTGGCGAGTTCACGGGGCTGGTGGTGGTCAGGTTAGATAGGGAGCGCTATGTTTCTTGCATGGCGACCCAGGGGGAGCGCAGGGCGGAGACGCGGCAGCGCCTGCTGGACGCGGCCGCCGAGCTGTTCGCCGCCCGCGGCGTGGAGGGGTCGTCGGTGGACGCCATCGCGGAGCGGGCCGAGCGGACCTCGGGTGCCGTCTACGACCACTTCGGCGGCAAGGACGGGCTGCTGTTCGCGCTGCTCGAGGGCTGGGTCGACGACGTCGCCGTCGTGATCGGCGCGGAGCTCGTGAACGCCACGACCCTCGACGAGCGCCTGGCCTCCATCTGGCGCAACGTCACCGACCCCCCCACCGGCGATGGCCGCTGGATCGCCCTCGAGCACGAGCTCTGGAGCTACGCCGCCCGCAACGAGGCGGCCCGCGAGCACCTGGCCCGTCGCTACCGGGCCGCGTGGGAAGGCGTCGACGAAGCCGTCGCCGACTGGACCCAGGACGACGGTTCGCCCGTGGGAGCGGCGCTGATCGGCGCGCTGCTCGGTCTCGAGATGATGCGACGCGTCGATCCCTCTGCCCTGCCCGATGAGCTCGCGATCGCCGCGCTGCGCGGCGTCGTCACCACCACCACAGGAGCCACACGTTGACCGTCACCGACCGCCCGCTCGAGGGAATCGATCTGCTCGCCGGCACGTGGGGACGAGCAGTGCCCCACGACCAGTTCGATCGCCTTCGCGCCGAGGCACCGGTGTACTGGCACCCCGTGCCGGGTGACACCGGGTTCTGGGCGATCACCCGGCACGCCGACGTGCGCGCGGTCAGCCACGACCACCACACCTTCTCCTCCGAGCTGGGCGGCACGTTCATCCCGACGTCGGACGAAGAGGCGCTGGCGAGCATGCGGCTCACGATCCTCAACATGGACCCGCCCAAGCACAACCGCTACCGGCGACTCGTGTCGAAGGGCTTCACGCCGCGCATGATCGCCGCGCTCGTGGAGGAGATCGAGCGGCGGGCCGCGGTCGTGATCGACGGCATCTGCGAGAAGGGCGAGGTGGAGTTCGTCGAGGAGATCGCCGCCCAGGTCCCCGTGCAGATGATCTGCGAGATGATCGGCCTCGAGCCCGAGACCTGGCCCCGCATGTTCGAGGTCTCGAACCACCTCATCGGCTCCCGCGACGACCCCGACTTCCAGGAGCTCCCCGGCGGTCCGCAGGCGGCCGCGATGGAGGTGTACGCGCTCTGCGATGCCGTGGCGGCGGATCGGCGGGAGAACCCCCGCGACGACATCATGACGGCGCTCGTGCAGGCCGAGGTCGACGGAGAGCAGCTCGACCAGTTCGAGCTCAACATGTTCTTCATCACGCTCGTGGTGGCCGGCAACGAGACGACCCGGAACCTGATCAACCACTCGATGCTCGCCCTCATCGACAACCCGGACCAGGCGCAGCGCCTGCGCGACGACCCGTCGCTCTGGGACACGGCGACGGACGAGATGCTGCGGTGGGGGAGCTCGATCCACAACTTCCGTCGTACCGCGACGTGCGACACCGAGCTGCACGGCGTGCCGATCAAGGAGGGCGACAAGGTCGTCCTGTACTACGCCTCCGCCAACCGAGACGAGGACGTGTTCGAGGACCCGCACCGCTTCGACGTCGGACGCACGCCCAACGACCACCTCGCCTTCGGCGGCGGCGGCGTGCACTACTGCCTCGGCGCCAGCCTGGCCCGGGCCGAGATCCGCGCCACGATGCGCCAGATCGTCGAGCGGCTCCCCGACCTCGAGCTGGCGGGTCCGGTCAACCGGCTCCACTCCGACTTCGTCAACGGCGTCAAGACCATGCCCGTTCGGTTCACCCCGACCGCGCCCACCTCCAAGGACTGACATGCACACCTCGCTCTGCGATGAGCTCGACATCGAGTTCCCGATCTTCGCCTTCACCCACTGCCGCGACGTCGTGGCCGCCGTGAGCAAAGCCGGCGGGTTCGGCGTGCTCGGCGCGGTGGGCTTCACCCCCGAGCAGCTCGAGGTGGAGCTCCAGTGGATCGACGAGCAGGTCGGCGATCGGCCCTACGGCGTCGACATCGTCATCCCCGGCAAGTACGAGGGCATGGACGAGCTGGACCCCGAGAAGCTGGGCGACATGCTGCGAGCGATGGTGCCGAAGGAGCACGTCGAGTTCGCCGACCAGATCCTGCGGGATGCCGGCGTGCCCGACCTTCCGCCGGAGGAGGGCGAGCGCATGCGCCTGCTGGGGTGGACCGAGGCGTCGGCCCTCCCGCAGATCGAGGTGGCCCTGGCCCACCCGAAGGTCCGCCTCATCGCGAACGCCCTCGGCACACCGCCGGCGGACGTCATCAAGCACATCCACGACGCGGGGCTGAAGGTCGCCGCGCTGTGCGGCTCCCCGTACCAGGCCCTGAAGCACAAGGAGGCGGGCGTCGACATCGTCATCGCCCAGGGCGGCGAGGGCGGCGGCCACACCGGTGAGGTCGGCTCGATCG
Organism: uncultured Microthrixaceae bacterium; assembly: GCA_963721695.1. Lineage (GTDB taxonomy): Bacteria > Actinomycetota > Acidimicrobiia > Acidimicrobiales > VFJN01 > VFJN01. Next base: position 206,883 of record CAVRKU010000021.1, on the reverse strand, counting down.
TCCTCTGGCCCCAGGTCGCCAAGGCCATCGCCCCCACCCCGATGCTCGCCGCCGGCGGCGTCGGCTCCGGCCAGCAGATCGCGGCCGCGCTCTCGCTCGGCGCCCAGGGCGTGTGGGCGGGCTCCTTGTGGCTCACCGTCGAGGAGGCCGACCTTCCTCCGGCGCAGAAGCAGCAGCTCCTCGACGCCGACTCCCGGGCCACCGTGCGGAGCCGTTCGTTCACCGGCAAGCCGTGCCGGATGCTCCGCAACGACTGGACCGATGCGTGGGAGCAGCCCGACACCCCGGAGCCCCTGCCGATGCCGATGCAGTACATGGTGTCGGGGAACTGCGTGGCTCGTGGGCATCGCTACGCGGACAAGGCCGGCACCGTGCAGTTCAACCCGGTCGGACAGGTCGTCGGACAGCTGAACTCCGTCGAGAAGACGGCCGCAGGTGATCCAGCGCCTGGTGGAGGAGTACCTCGACGCCGTCGAGGGCCTCAACGTCCTCCAGGAGGCCTGAACCGGCCCGGCTACCGTCGCCGTCATGGGTGACGGCGCACCACGGATCGGCTTGGTGCTCGGCGCCGGCGGGGTCGCCGGCGGTGCGTTCCACGCCGGCGTGCTCGCCGCCCTGGAGGAGGCCACCGGCTGGGACCCGCGGACCGCGGCCGTCGTGGTCGGCACCTCGGCGGGATCGATCACCGGTGCGACCCTGCGGGCGGGCCTGCCCGCCGCGGACCTGCTCGCCCGCGCGACGGATCGACCGCTCTCGCTCGAGGGCCAGCGGGTGGTGCAGCGGCTCGGGCCGGTGCTCCGGCCACCGTCGTTGCAGGTCAGCCGGGAACGTCGACCGCCCGCGGAGCTGGCCGCGACGTTGGCGCGGGCGGCCAGGCGTCCGCTGGCGGCTCGGCCGTGGTCGCTGCTGGCGTCGCTGATGCCCGACGGCTCGATCAGCACCGACATGATCTCCGACGGGGTCGCGGGGATCTTCCCCGGCACCTGGCCGACGGCGCCGCTGCTCATCTGCGCCGTGCGACAGTCCGACGGGCGCCGCATCGTGTTCGGGCGCAACGGACACGAGCCGCCGCTGCCCCAGGCCGTCGCGGCGTCCTGCGCCATCCCAGGGTTCTTCCGGCCCGTCGAGGTGGACGGCGTGCCCCACATCGACGGTGGGGTGCACTCACCGACCAACGCCGACGTCCTGTTGGACGAGACGCCGCTCGACCTCGTGATCGTGAGCTCGCCGATGTCCCGCCGCGGCCGGCGCCTCCCGGTTGCTCCCGATCAGGCGATGCGCGCCTGGTCGAGCACGCTGCTGGATGCCGAGGCTCGACGCCTTCGTCGCCGCGGCATCCCGCTGCTCGCGCTGCAGCCTGACGACGCGGTGCTCGCCGCGATGGGACCGAACGCCATGGACCCCCGCCGGCGGAAGGCGACCGCCGAGCAGAGCCGGACATCGACACTGGTGCGCCTGGCCGAGCCGAGGGTCGCCGACCGGTTGGCTCGGCTCAGCTCCTGAGCGAGGCGCGCGTCAGCGGTGCTCTTGATCGGGCGCCGGCGTCGGCGCTCGCGCGGCGCCGTTGGCATCGCGGAGGTCGAGGGTGACCGAGGCATCCCCGGACGCGATGTCCGCAACGCTGGCGCGGGCTTGCTCGATCAGGCCGGCGGCGGACTCCTCCGCGTCGGCGACGATCTGGCAGGCCCCTTCGAGGGCCACCGCCAGCATCTTGTCGAGGTCGTGTCGCACGGCGTCCGCGGCCGCCCGGGCCTCCAGGTACTGGCTGGTCGCGCTGGTGACGGCGGCGATCGCGTCCTTCGACACGCGGGTACGAGCGGTCGCGGCGGTGTTCGCCGCGTCCCGCCCGATCTCCTCGAGGAGCGCCTTCTGGTGCGCCATGGCGGCGAGCAGGCTCTGCGACAGGTCCTGGATCTTCGCCGAGAGCTGGTCGAGGCCCTCCCCCGGCGACTCGGGCTCCCGCGGGGTCGCCGCGGCGCGGCCGCCGCTCTCCTCGGTCACGAACCAGCGATCGAACTCGCCGGTCGCGCCCATGAAGCTGCCGTCCGACGGCTCCTGGTTGCCGGAGGTGTCAGGCATCTCCCACTCGGTTCTCTCGGTTGGGCATCGCATCGCTCCCGCCACCAGCCCCATCGACCTGACGATCCGCTGTCGTCGGCCCCGTTCGGCATCTCGTCCCGCTGCTCGGAGGGCCCAGGTTCCTGGGCCACCTCCGTGATGTCGTCCACCATGGTAGGCGGGTCAGTCCGAGCGGGGGCAAGCGGCGCCGTCGGCGCGTCAGCACCCCTCGGCCGCCGTCCGAAGCGGCGGCGTAGCCGCGCAAGCATGTGCGAGCAGCGTACGCCGCGAGCGCCATCGCTTGGTTCAGGCGGTCAGCTGGTCCCGGAGGTCCCGCTTGAGGAACTTGCCGGCGGCGTTGCGCGGGAGCGGCGCGTCGAGGAGCTCCACCACGCTCGGGACCTTGAAGCCGGCGAGGCGTTCGCGGACGTGGGCCTGGAGCTCCTCCGACCGTCAGGTCCTGCCCGGGCCGGATGTAGACGGCGGCGGCCACCTCCTCGCCGAGGCGCTCGTGGGGGATGCCGAAGACCGCCGCCTCGAGCACGGCCGGGTGCTCGTAGATGGCGGCCTCCACCTCGGCGCAGTACACGTTCTCGCCCGCCCGCAGCACCATGTCCTTGGCGCGGTCCTCCACGTACACGAAGCCGTCCTCGTCGACGCGGCCGAGGTCGCCGCTGCGCAGCCACCCGTCGACGATCGTCTCGGCCGTCGCCTCCGGCTTGTTCCAGTAGCCCCGGATCAGGTGCGGGCCCTTGAACCAGATCTCGCCCCGCTCGCCGATCGGCAGGTCGTGGCCCTCGGGGTCACGAACGGCGAGCTCGAGGATCGGCGTGGCCCGGCCCGTGCTCGTCGGGTGGGTGAGGTAGTCCTGGCCGTTGTTGCCGGGCCCGTAGGCGTTCGTCTCGGTCATCCCGTAGCCGATCGACGGGCCGCCGCCCCGGAAGCTCGAGGCGACGCGCTTCACCAGCTCGGGCGGCGCGGGCGCACCGCCCCCGCCGATGCTGGCCAGGCTCGAGGTGTCGGTCTCGGCGAACCGCGGTGACTCGAGGAGGTCGAAGCTCTGGGTGGGCACGCCGACGAAGTTCGTCACCTTCTCCCGCTCGATGAGCTCGAGGGCGCGGTCGGCATCCCACTTGTACATGATCACGAGCTTCAGCCCCGACGCGAAGCAGGACAGCATGACGGGCACGCAGCCGGTCACGTGGAAGAGCGGCACGATGAGGATGAAGGCCGGCGGGAGTCCGCCCTCGCGCTCGGCCTCGGGACCGCCCTCTCGCCGCAGGCGGTCCAGCGCCGCCTTGCACCCGAACCCCATCAGGGCCTGCACGACGGCACGGTGGGTGGAGACCGCGCCCTTGGGGTTCCCGGTGGTGCCTGACGTGTAGAGGATCGTGGCGTCGTGGTCGGGCGTGACGACGACCTCGGGCATCGGCGCGCCCAGGTCGCGCAGGTCCTCCCAGCGGTCGACGCCCTCGGGCAGCTCGCCCGGCGCTCGCACGGCGAGCACCCGGCAGCCGAGGCGACCGGCGGTCTCGTGGCCCCGCTCGACGCGCTCGACGTCGGCGATCAGCACCGAGGCGCCGCAGTCCTCGAGGGCGTAGTCGAGCTCGTCGGCGGTCCACCACGCGTTGAGCGACACCGACACGGCACCGATCGAGGTGATCGCCGCGAACGCGATCACCCACTCGGGGTAGTTCCGCATGCCGATGGCCACGCGATCGCCTGGGGCGATGCCGTAGTGATCGACCAGCAGCGCGGCCATGGCGTCGACGTGCACCATCACGTCGGCGAAGCTCCAGCGCTCGTCCTCGTAGACGAGGAAGGTGACCTCCCCGCGATCACGGGCGGTGGCGAAGAGCTCGCGCAGGCTGGGCGGGGCGTGCTTGAACGCCTTGACGGGCACGCCGCCCACCTCGATGGTCTCGATCTCGAACCGCTCGCCGGGTGCGGTGATGGCGGCCGCGGCCTCTTCGTAGGTCAGCACGATCGGCGGGTCTAGCAGGCAGCGAGGGCGGCCATGCCACCGAAGAGGGTCAGCACGTCGTCGGCCGGCGCGAGCCCGATGTCGCGGGCCAACGCGGTGAGGTTGACGACCAACCGCTCGCTCTCGCCCCAACCGGCGTACGGGCCGTCGGCGAGGTCGCGCGCGGCGTCCAGGGGGGACAGGCCGGCTTCGAGCCGGGGCGTCCCGTCGGCGACCAGCCACTCGAAGTAGCCCCGCTGGTCCTCGATGCACGCCCGATCGCCGAGGGGACCGTGGCCGGGGACGACGACCTCCGGCTCGAGGGCGAGCATCCGGTCGCACGCGTCGATCCATCGCTGCACCGGGCCCGCCCACACGATGGGGTGGCCGCGGTGGAACACGAGGTCGCCCGTGAACAAGATCCCGGCGTCGGGCAGGTGCACCGTGACGTCGCCCTGGGTGTGGGCCGGTCCGAGCTCCAGGAGCCGCACGGCGCGGTCGCCGACCTGCAGGTCGAGCGCACCGTCGAAGGTGGTGGTGGGCGGCGTGGCCTCGATGCCGTCGAAGGTGAAGCTCCCGAAGATCTGCTGCAGGTAGGTGCCGGCCGCGCCCAGGTTCGGGGCCGCCTCGAGCAGTCGGGCCAGCGTCGCGGGCGGCACCTCGTCCATCTCCCGTGCGCTCGCCGCCGAGGCGACGATCTCGGCGCCGGCCACGAGCTGGTTCCCGTAGCAGTGGTCGCCGTTGGCGTGCGTGTTCACGAGCGTGCCGATCCGAGCGGCGGCGGGCGACACGGCCCGCAGGTCCTCGAGCATCCGAGCGGTGAGCGCGAGGTCGAACAGCGTGTCGACCAGCAGCGATGCGTCGCCGTCGGTGATGAGGCCGGCGTTCGACCACCCCCAGCCGCCGTCGGGTTGCAGGTACGCCCACGCGCCGTCGCCGACCTCGTGGGCGCCGCGGTCGTAGCCCACGGCTCAGCGCAGCTCGAAGCCGAGGTCGAAGGTCCGCACCGCGCCGGCGAAGACGTTCGGCTCGATGTCGGGCGGCGTGATGATCGTCAGGTTGGTCCAGCGCTGGGTGAGGGCGCCGAAGAGCATGCGGAGCTCGAGGCGGGCCAGGTTGGCGCCGACGCAGAAGTGGGTGCCCTGCCCGAACGCGATGTGCGGGTTGGGGTCACGGCGGATGTCGAAGCGGAACGGCTCGTCGAACACGGCTTCGTCACGGTTGGCCGACGGGTAGGCGAGCATCACCCGGTCGCCCGCCTGCACCGCCTGCTCGCCGATGTGGTCATCGGTGAGGACGCTCCGGAACATGTTGTTGAGCGGGGTCACCCAGCGGATGACCTCCTCCACCAGGCCGGGCACGAGCGCGGGGTCGGCGGCGGCCGCCTCCCACTGGTCGGGGTGCTCGGCGAGGATCGCCAGGCCGCGGGCGATGGCGGTGCGGGTCGTCTCGGCCCCGCCGGCGATGAAGAGCCCGGTCTCGTGCATCATCGTGACGGCTTCCATGTCGGCCGCCGCCCAGGTGGAGATCAGGTCGTCGGCGGGGCAGCCGCGGCGCTCGCCCGCGGTCTCCTCGAGGAGCGGGTTGAACTCCATGATGGCGCTCATCACGCCCATGAGCGCGTCCTGGTCCCGGGTGATGGAGTCCGTGCGCATGAGCCGCTCTGACCACGACTTGATGTCCTCCCAGCGGTCCTCCGGGAAGCCGAGGAGGTCGGCCGTGAGGCGCGACGGGAGCTGGGCGGCGAGGTCGTGCACCACCTCCAGCCGGCCCTGATCGGAGACGGCGTCGATCAGCTCGTCGATCCGGGACTGGAGGAAGGCCTCGTCCTGCTGCACGGCACGGGGCGTGAACCGCCGGCTCACCAGGCGTCGCTGCTCCAGGTGCTCGGGATCGTCGAGGGCGATCATGTTCGACTCCTCGAACCCGACGTTCGCCCGGTAGGAGCCCCGGGAGGAGAAGACGGCGCTCCGTCGCTCCACGTCCATGAGGTCGGCATGGCGGGTGACGGCCCACAAGCCGTTGGCTTCGTCGCGGTAGACCGGCGCCTCGCGACGAGCCCAGGTGAAGAAGTCGTGCACCTGCTCGAGGTCGACCCACCAGGCGGGATCGAGCAGATCGGCGGTGCGAGCCTCGGTCGTGGTCATGGGCGGACGGTACTCGGAATCCCGGCCGGTTCAGAGGGCGTCGATGACCATGACGAGCCCGATGCCCACGACCAGCGTGAGCGCGATGTTCTTGGTCCGCCAGGCGATGAAGGCGGCCACGACGCCGGCGAGGAACCGGGGCTGCCAGAGGTCGATCTCACCCTCGGGGCGGAGGAAGGCGGGTACGACGATGGCCGCCAGCGCGGCCGGTGGGATCTGGCGCAGCAGCCGCTGGATGCGCGGGCGGCACGTCGGTGAGCCGGTGGGCGAAGACGAGGAACGACGCCCGCATCGCGTAGGTGCCGATGCCGGACAGCACGATCGCCACCCACACGCGGCTCACGGCACGACACCGGGGTCGGGCGGCAGCGGCGTCGCGTCACGCGGGCCTTGACGGTCGATCATCGCCTCCGCGAAGGCGCCGGCCGCGATGCCGCTGAGCGCACCGAAGAGCACCGCGAGGTGGCCCGCGCCTCCTTCTTGCGCGAACAGCGCCACGAGACCACCGACGAGCGCGGCGACCGCGGCGGGGCGGGAGCTGATGGCGGGCACGAGGAGCACCAGGAACACGAGCGGCACGGCGAAGTCGAGGGGCAGCGACTCCGGCACCGCGCTGCCGATGAGCACCCCGATGACCGTGCAGATCTGCCAGTTGACCCAGAGCAACAGGGCCGCGCCGAAGTAGTAGGGCACCTTGTGGTCGAGCCCGGGTGCGGGCGGACCGCCGGACGCCGCGGCGTCGTCGTCCTGCGTCCACCGGGTGATCGAGACGGCGTAGGCCTGGTCGGTCAGCAGGTAGCCCATGAGCAGCCGCCGTCGCATCGGGACCGCGGCGAAGTGCGGGGCGATCGACGCCGAGTAGAGGAGCAGGCGCAGGTTGATCGTGCACGCGGCGATCACCGCGACCAGCGCGGCGCCTCCGTCGGCCAGCACATCGGCCGCCGCGAGCTGGGACGCGCCCGCGAACACGATGGTGGACAAGCCGATCGACACGCCCCCGCCGAGCCCAGTCGTGGCGGGCGTTGCGCCCGCCACCAGGCCGAACGGGATCACCCCGACGAGCATCGGTGCCACCGCCTTGGCCCCCGCCAGCAGCTCGGCGCGGGCGGTCGGGGTCGGCACCGGAGCATCATGCCGTGAGTCCTCGCGGTCGCCACCGGGATTAGCTGCCGTACGCTTGCCGTCGTGTTGCCGATCTCTGCCTCCCTCGACGTCGCGCCGGCGAAGCCCGTGCTGCGCGGGTGGATGCACCTCGTCTGCTTCTTCCTGGCCATCCCAGCCGGGGTGACGGTCATCGCCCTGGCCCACTCCTCGCGAGGCCGGGTGGGCGCGCTGGTGTACGCGCTCGGGCCTGGTCGCGCTGTTCGGCGTCAGCGGGTCGTACCACCGGGTCAACTGGTCGACCGCTCGGCGGCTGTGGATGCAGAAGCTCGACCACGGGACGATCTTCCTGATGATCGCCGGCAGCTACACGCCGGTCTGCCTGCTCGTGCTGCGCGGCTGGGTTGCCTGGACGATGCTGGCGATCGCGTGGACCGGCGCGGTGCTCGGGTTCGTGCTCGCCTTCACCGGCGGTCGTGCGAGCAAGATCATGCGCAGCGCGCTCTACTTCTGCCTCGGCTGGGCGGCGGTGGCGGCCGTCCCGCAGATGTGGACCCACATGTCCGTGGTCGAGCTCGCGCTGATCGCCATCGGCGGCCTGCTGTTCACCGTCGGCGCGGTGTTCCTCTTCACCCACTGGCCCGATCCGTTCCCGCGCGTCTTCGGCTACCACGAGGTGTGGCACCTGCTCGTGGTCGCGGCGGTCGTCTGCCACTTCGTGGCCATCGCGTCGATGGTCCACGGCCCCGTCGCCACCTGATCCCGATCGAACTCGTTCTGTGTGCGCCGGTCACCGCCATGCGGTGCTGAGCGCACACAGAAGCAGTCAGAACATGGTGTCGGCGTAGCGGTTGAGGTGGTCGACCTTGGTCTGCAGGGTCTCGGTGTCCTGGGCCTTGTCGTAGGTCCAGCGGAAGCCGACGATCACGTCGGTGACGCCGAGCTCCTCGAGGCGCTGGATCCCGTCGGGCGAGTAGGCGTCCATCGAGATGACGTGGATCTCGAACGGGTCGCTCGCTCGTCCCTCCTGGGCGCGCAGCTCGTGCAGGCGAGCGATGAGCCCGGGCAGCGCCTCGAGGTCGCCGCCGCCGTGGATCCAGCCGTCGTTGCGGGCGGCGCGTCGTAGCGCCGGCTCGGCATGGCCACCGACGATGATCGGGATGGGCGTGGCCGGCACCGGGCACTGCTTGATGCGCGGGATGTCGTAGATCTCGCCGTGGTGCTCGAACCAGTCGCCGGTGAGGAGCCCCCGCATGACGGCGATGCTCTCGTCGGCCCGCTGGCCGCGCCGCTCGAACGGGACGTCGCACACCTCGTAGTCCTCCGGCCACGGGCTGGTGCCCACGCCGAGCGTCAGGCGGTCGTTCGTCAGCACCGCGGTGGACGCGGCCTGCTTGGCGACGAGCACCGGATGGCGCACGGTGAGCTTGAGCACCGAGATCACGAAGCGGATGCGGTCGGTGACCGCGCCCATCGCCGGGATGATCGAGAACGGCTCGAGGAACGGCTTGTCCTCGATGAAGCCCCGGTCGCCGTCAGCGGTGTAGGGGTAGATCGCCTCGGACTCGGCCGGGTAGCAGATGCTGTCGGGGACCAGGAACCCGTCGAAGCCCGCGGCCTCCGCGGCTTGCGCGAGCGGGAGGTAGTAGCCGGGGTCGGTCATCGCCTCCGCGTAGGTGAACCTCATCCGGCGCCTCGCCCGGGCGTCTCGAAGACGACGGTCGTGCCCCAGGGGTCGGTGACCGCCACCTCCCGCATGCCCCACGGCTGGTCGACCGGGATCACCCCGAGCCGCTCGGCCAGCTCGTCGAAGCGCTCCGGGACGGCGCAGGCGAGCTGCGAGGCCGACGGTGGACCGAGGCGGAGGCGCACGCTCGCCGCGTTCGGGAGGGAAGCCGGGCGACACGACCGAGGCGCTGACCGGCGGGTCCCCGACCAGCCACTCGATCCCGAAGCCCAGCTCGTCTCGCCACCACGCGGCGGCGGCGGCCACGTCGGGCACCGAGAGCACCGGCGTGACCCGCACCACCTCGGGCGGCAGCGCCACCGGACCCTGGATCGCGTACACGTGGATCCGGCGCGCCGCCTGGAGCTCCAGGTTGAAGCCCCAGAAGGTGCCCCGGTGGTCAGCGCCGAGCCGCTCGGCCACCCGCTGTGAGCGGACGTTGCCGTCATAGATCCACAGCTCACACGCGGGCACTCCGAGGTCTCGGAACCCGTGGTCGACGACGGCCCGCGCCGCCTCGGTGGCGAAGCCGCGACCCCAGGCGTCTCGCCGGAGGAGGTAGCCGAACGGCATCTGGCGACCCGGGTCGACCGCGGCGCCGTGGAAGCCGACGTGGCCCAGCGCCTCGTCCGTGCCTCTGGCGCAGATCGCCCACATCATCCCGGCGGCCACCTCTTCGGTCAGCATCGCCTCCGTCGCCGCCACGTCCGACCGGGGCAGGCGGTGCCAGTGCTCGAGGAGGGCGGCGTCGGCGTAGGCGGCGTGAAGCGACTCGGCGTCGTCGCCGCGCAGCGGACGTAGGTCGAGCCGCTCCGTCTCCAGCCGTTGCACGGCCTCAGCCAACCAGGCGCTCGGACAGCGCCCACAGCGCCCTGGCCCGGTCGGGGTCGAGGGCGTAGCTCCGCACGCCGGCCGCCGCGTTCGGGTCCGCGCTGGCCTCGGCCACGCCGCAGTTCTCCAGGTACAGCCCTCCGGCTCCCTCGAGGGTCGGCGTGGTCGCCGCCCACACCGTGGTGGCGGCCCCCTGCGGGATCGTCTTCCACCGGATGGGCTCCGACGACTGGGCCTGGCGGTCGGCCAGGACCTGCAGGGTCTCCTCGGTCAGGTGGCGGCCGAGCTCGGTGGCGATGCCACCGGGGTGCACGGCGAAGGCGCGCACGCCCTGGTCCCGCAGACGCTCGTCGAGGGCCACCGCGCACAGCACGTTGGCCGTCTTCGAGCGGCCGTAGGCCTGCCAGGCGTCGTAGGGCTGGCGCTCGAAGCCGGGATCGTCGAGGTCGACGTCGCTGAAGCGGTGCCCCGATGAGGACAGCAGCACGACGCGTGCGTGCCCCGTCGCCACCAGCGAGGGCGTGAGCAGCTGGATCAGCAGGAAGTGGCCCAGGTGGTTCGTGCCGAACTGGGTCTCGAAGCCGTCGACGGTGGTGCCCTGTGGGCAAGCCATCACGCCGGCGTTGCAGATGAGGACATCGAGGCGCGGGTGGTCGTCCACGAAGCCGTGGGCGAAGGTCCGGATGCTCGACAGGTCGGCCAGGTCGAGCGGTCGCACGTCGACGTCGGCGTCGGGAACGGCGGCGAGCACCTCCTCCATGGCCGCGGCCCCCTTGGTGAGATCGCGCACGGCCATCGTCACCGCGGCACCGTGGGCGGCCAGCGCGCGCGTGGTCTCCAGCCCCAGTCCCGCCGAGGCACCGGTGACCAGGATGTGGCGACCGGTGAGGTCGATGCCGTCCAGAACGTCGTCGGTGGTGGACTCGAAGCCGAACTCCGTCATGGCGGCGATGTTGGCACGGATTGGCACCGACCGATCGGGGGCTGCTCCGATCTAGCGCCGTGGACGACGCCTTTGCCGACCTGTTCGAGGCCAACGAGCGCTACGCGGCCGTCGAGCACGAGGTCGCCGCGTCGGGCGTGGCCCGGCGCGGCCTGGCCATCGTCACCTGCATCGACTCGCGGATCGACCCGCTCGCGGTGTTCGGGCTCGTGCCCGGCGACGCCAAGATCCTCCGCAACGCCGGCGCCCGTGTCACCCCCGACGTCCTGCGCACGCTCGCGCTGGCGACCGCGGTGCTCGGCGTCACGCGGATCGCCGTCGTGCAGCACACCGACTGCAAGATGGCCTCGGCCACCGACGCGCGAGCTCGCGCACGCGGTCGTCGAGAAGTCGGCCGGGACGCCCCTGCCGGACTTCGATCCGCTCGCCATCGACGACCAGCCCGCCACGCTCGACGCCGACGTGAGCGCGGTGCTCGACAGCGGACTCATCGCCGCCGGCACGGTGGTCGCCGGCCTCGTCTACGACCTGCACTCGGGCCGTCTCTCCACCGTCGTCGCCCCCCGCCACCGCTGAGAGGCACCGCTCACCCCCGAGATCAACCTGCGGGTGAAAGGCGCCGTTCCTGCGGCACTTCACACCGCAGGTTCGAGCGAGGTTGGGGTCAGCTGAAGCCGAGCAGCTTGGTGAGGCCGTGGTCGCGGCCGGCGGTGTAGCCGCCGTCGACGGCGAGGGCGTGCCCGCTGACGAACGACGCGTCGGACGACAGGAGGAAGGCGGCGGCCGCCGCGATCTCCTCGGGCTGCCCGTAGCGGCGCAGCGCGTGCTCGAGGACGTAGCCCTCGGCCACGTCCTCCATCCCGGGCATGCCGAAGAGCGCGCCGGTCATCGGTGTCTCGATGAACCCGGGGCAGATGGCGTTGGCCCGGATGCCGGACGGGCCGTAGTCGATGGCGAGGTTCTTCGTGAGCAGCACCACGCCCCCCTTGGAGGCGTTGTAGGCGCTCCCGCCCGCGGTCCCCTCGAGTCCTTCGATGCTCGCGATCGTGACGACCGAGCCGCGCTCGCCGTCGACCCGTTCCTGGGTCAGCAGCTGCGCGATCACGTGCTTGGCCACGAAGAACGTGCCGGTGAGGTTGACGGCGATGACGCGGTGCCACTCCGCCGCGTCGACCTGGTGCGCCAGCCCACCACCGGCCACACCGGCCGCGTTGACCACGCCATCCAGTCGCCCGCCTGCCTGCACGGCCGCGGCCACGAGCGCCTCGACGGCGCCCTCGTCGGTGACGTCGGTGGGCACGTAGGTCCAGCGATCGCCGAGCGCTCCGGGTCCGGCGTCGAGATCGGCGCCCACGACCACGGCGCCGTCATCGAGCAGGCGCTTCGAGGTGGCCAGCCCGATGCCCGAGGCCGCTCCCGTCACGATCACGACCTTGCCGTCGACCTGGCCCATGAATCCCCCTCGTTCGGTTTCCTGTACAACGTGCGCCATGCGCTTCGCCCTGTTCTACGAGATCCCCGTCGCCCGACCCTGGGGTCCTGACTCCGAGCGGCTCGCCTACCAGCACACGATCGAGCAGGCCGTGGCCGGAGAACAGTACGGCTGGGATGCCTTCTGGACGGTGGAGCACCACTTCCTCGAGGAGTACTCCCACTGCTCCAACCCCGAGGTGCTGTACGGCGCCATCGCCGCGCTCACCGAACGGATCCGGCTCGGCTACGGGGTGCGCCTCATGCCGAAGCCGTACAACCACCCCGTCCGCACCGCGGAGTCGGTGGCCGTGCTCGACCTCATCTCCAACGGCCGCGTCGACCTCGGCACGGGTCGGTCGTCGACGCGCGCCGAGCTGGAGGGCTTCGGCATCGACCCGGCGCAGACCCGCGAGATGTGGCAGGAGGCCATCGGCCACGTGGTCGGCTGCTGGACGAACGAGGAGTACGAGTTCGCGGGTGAGCACTGGTCGATGCCGAAGCGCCGGGTGCAACCCAAGCCGATCCAGTCGCCCCACCCGCCGATCTGGGGCGCCACCAGCTCCGCGGACGGCCACCGCCAGGTGGGAGAGCTCGGCCTCGGCCTGTGCTCCTTCGCGGTCGGGGTCCCGCCCGAAGAGGTGAAGGAGAAGATCGACATCTACCGCAAGGCGATCGCTGGTTGCACCGAGCCGATCGGCAAGTACGTGCACGACCAGGCGTCCACCTTCACGATGGCGATCTGCGCGCCCACCGCCGAGGAGGCCCGGGAGACGGCGCGGGAGAGCTTCGAGTGGTACCCGCGGGCGGGCGCTCGCCTGATCGCGTCGGTGGCGGACATGCAGGCCGACCGCGGTGAGGCCCTCGGCACCTACGGGTACGCCGCCGATCTGAAGCAGGTCGCCGACGACGGGTCGCTCGACCTGCTGAGCCTCGAGTACCTGATCGACTCGGGCGCGTGCGTGCTCGGCACGCCGGACGACTGCATCGAGACGTGCAAGCGCTACGAGGCGGCGGGCGTCGACCAGCTGCTGTGCCTGGTGAACCCGTACAAGATCCCGCACGAGTCCGTGATGCAGACGATCCAGATGATGGGCGAGCACGTGATCCCGGAGTTCCGCTGATGGCCGACCCCGCCGTCCTCGTCGAGCGCGACGGCCACATCCTGCAGATCACCCTGAACCGGCCAGAGAAGCGCAACGCGTTCAACGCCGAGGTGCTCTGCCGACTCTGCGACGCGTGGGACCTGCTCGACAGCGATCCCGAGCTGCGGGTCGGCATCATGACCGGCGCCGACGGCAACTTCTCCGCCGGCGCCGACCTCGACCGGCTCGTCGGTGCCCTCACCTCGGGCAAGCCCGCCGAGGACGAGTACGAGGAGCGCATCCGCCAGGACTTCACGCTCATCTACAAGGGGTTCCTGAAGGACCACTACGTCCAGAAGCCCCTCGTGGCCGCGGTGGAGGGGTACTGCTACGCCGGCGGCATGGAGATCCTGCAGGCCTTCGACATCCGCGTCGTCGCCGAGAACGCCCAGCTGGCGATCTCCGAGGTGCAGCGGGGGCTCTTCCCCATGTCGGCCAGCACGATCCGCCTGCCCCGGCAGATCCCCTACACGGTGGCGATGGACCTGCTGCTCGTGGGCGACCCGATCACCGGCGAGCGCGCCTACGAGGTGGGGCTGGCCAGCCACCTGACGCGCGACGGCGAGGCGATGAACACCGCGCTGGAGGTGGCCGATCGGATCGCCGCCAACGGGCCGCTCGCCGTCCGCAACATCAAGGCCTCGGTGATCGCCGCCCTCGAGCTCAAGGAGGCCGACGCGTTCCAGCGCGAGCTCGAGCTCGGCATGGAGGTCATGGCGAGCAAGGACGCCAAGGAAGGCCCGCGCGCCTTCCTCGAGAAGCGCCCCCCGAACTTCACCGGCACCTGACAACGTCTGCGGTCGATCAGCGCTCGCTATGCGCACAGAATCGACCACAGACGTTGTTCAGAGGCGCTCGAGGAGCTCCACGGAGCCGAGGGCGCGGACCTGGTCCGCGCAGCGGGCGGCGACCTCGTCGGCCTCGGCCGTGCGTCCCTGCGCCTGGAGCCAGTCGCGGAGGTCGAGGCGGGCGGTCGTCTCGTGCACCAGCATCCCGAGATCCTCGAGCTGCGCGATCGCCGTGCGCAGCAGGCCCTCCACGTCGGCCGCGTCATCCGACCGTGCAACGGCGAGGAGCGCTCGTGTCCGAAGGGCGTAGGCGGACACGAACGGGGGGCGGTGACCCGGGCCGAGGGCGTCGAGCCGGGCGAGGAGGCGCTCGACCCCGTCGAGATCACCGTCCGCCAACGCCGCGTCCACGCCGGCCGGCCACAGGAGCGGAGTGTTGTCGGACCGCCAGCCGAAGGCGGCCACCACCTCGTCGAGGTGCCGCTCGACGTCGGTGACGAAGGTGGGGTTCGGTCGACCCAGGGCGCGGGCGATGAGCAGCTCGTAGGTGCGGGCCGCCGCCATGGCCTGCGGGTCGTCGGTGGCCCGCTCGCTCGGCCTCGATCACGAGTCGGGATGCCTCGGCGTGGTCGCCGCGCCACGCGGCGAGGAGCGCGAGGTGGAGGATCGGCTCACCGTCGGTCGCGCTGGTCCCGCGACGCGTGCCGTCGAGGTGCTCACGGACCTCCTTCGCCAGCTCGTCCCACTGTCCTCGCCGCAGCAGCTCGCGGGTCAGGTTGCACATGGCGATCGAGATGACGACGGGGTCGCCCAGCCGTCGGCCGAGCGCGAGCGTCTCCTCGATGATCGCCTCGGCCGGCTCGTCGTTGCCGGTGAGGACCTGGCCCTTGATGCCGAGGAGGTGGGAGACCCGCTCCAGGTCGCCCACCTCGCGGGCGAGCTCCAGGGCCGCTGAGCTGAGCGTGCGCGCGAGCACGAGGTTCCCGAGCTGGAGGTGGCGGATCGCCGAACCCTTGAGGACGTCGACGAGGAGGCGCTTGTCGCCGAGCCCCTCGGCGAGGTTGGTGGCCCGGTCGAGGATGTCGCGGGTCGTGTCGTCCATCTCCCCGTTGATCACCCGGTTGACGCCGATGAAGGCCAGCAGCCTTGTGCTGCCCCAGTCGGAGGCGTCGGGCGGTAGGGCCCGCAGCTCGACCTCCACCCGCGCCCTGGCCGCCGCCTGTTGTCCCGAGTTGGCGAGCGCCCTCGCCGCCGCCGTGACGCTCAGGAGCGCCTCGCTCTCGCGCCCCAGGGCCCGGAGCTCAGCGGTGGCCTGGTCGAGGAGCCCGACGCCCTCCTCGACCAGCCCGGACAGGGCTGCCGTCTCCCCGGCCCGCAACAGGAGCTCGGCGTGGACCCCCGGATCGTCGACGAGGTCCAGCGCCTGCTGGTAGGCCGCTGCGGCCGCCGCGGGTGCGCCGAGGGCGGCGGCGCGATCGCCGGACCGCTGGTAGGACTCGGCCGCCCGCCCGCGCAGCTCCTCGGCGTCGACGGCTCCGGGGTCGGCGTCGAGGGCCTGGCGGAGGTGCTCGGCGATCACCTCGACCACCTCGGCTCCGCCGTCCGGGTACGCGATCTGGAGGTGGTCGGCGACGGCGATGTGACGGTGCTTGCGCTCCCGGCGGGTCAGGTTGTCGTAGACGACCGTCCGCATGAGTCCCTGTGCGAACTGGAGCTGGCCTCGCTCCGGAGACAGCGGGTCTCCGATGACGGTGAGGACCTCCCGCCGCACCAGGCTGGCGAGGAGGTCGTCGAGCTGTGCCCCCGACGGTTGGGCGACCGCGTCGATGGCGGCGCGGGGGAAGCTGGTGCCGAGCACGGCGAGGTCACGCACGAGCGTGCGCTCCTCCGGGGGGAGGCCGTCGAGGCGGGCCACCAGGAGGGCGGTGAGGGTGGGCGGCACCTCGAGGTCGTCGAGCGAGCCCACGAGGCGGGGCCCGGCGCCGTCGGCCTGCACCAGGCCGCGGTCGACGAGCGATCGGACGATCTCGACGGCGTAGAGCGGGATCCCTTCGGCCTGGTTGACGATGTGCTCGGCCAGATCCGCCGGGAGGTCGACGAGGTCGTCGAGGAGGCGGAGCATCGACGCGCCGTCGAGCGGATCGAGGCCGATGCTGGTGCCGTTGCGGCGCTGCCCCCACCCTGGTCGGCGCTCGGCCAGCTCGGGTCGGGCCAGGGTCAGGATGAAGATGGGGTGGGCCGACGACCAGTCGAGGATCGAGTCGAGGAAGTCGAGCAGCGCGACGTCGGCCCACTGCAGGTCGTCGATCACCATGACGACGGGATGGGTCTCCGTGAGGCGCTCGAAGAGCAGCCGCCATCCTGCGAAGAGGTCATCGCGCGCCAGGTCCGCGTCGGCGGCGCCGAGCAGCTGGGCGACGCGCGGTTCGATGAAGTCGCGCTCCTCGGGGCGGGAGATCAGCTCGTCCAGCCCTTGGCGCAGCTTGGCGCGCACCGCGTCGTCCGCATCCTGCTCGCCGATGCCGAAGCGCTGGCGCACGATCTGGGCGAGCGCCCAGTAGGCGACGCCGTCGCCGTAGGAGAGGCACTTGCCTCGATGCCAGTAGGTGTTCAGGGCCAGGCCGTCGACGTACTTGTAGAACTCCCAGGCCAGTCGCGACTTGCCGACCCCGGCGGGACCCACGATCGAGAGCAGCCGCGCTCCTCGCCGTTCCGTGGAGGTGTGGAAGAGCTCCTTGATGAGCCGCAGCTCGCTGTCGCGGCCCACCAGCTCGGCCTCGAGGCTGTCGCCGCGGTTGACGCCCAGCGCGCCGGCGATCGCCCGCTCGGCCCTCCACACACGGACAGGCTCGGCCTTGCCCTTGACCAGGTGCTCGCCGGCGTCGCGGTACGCGATGGCGGCGGCGGTGGCGGCCCGGGTGGTCTCGTCGACGTAGACGGTGCCGGGTTCGGCCAGGCCCTGGATGCGGGCCGCGGTGTTGACGCGATCGCCGACGACGATGCCCTCCTCCACGCTGTCCATGGCGACGGCCTGCCCGGTGACGACCCCCACCCGGGCCGCCAGCCCCTCGAGCTGGTGCGCCTCGCCGAAGGCATGGACCGCGTCGACGAGCTCGAGGCTGGCGCGGACGGCCCGCTCGGCATCGTTCTCGAGGGCGATCGGCACCCCCCAGACGGCCATGACGGCGTCGCCGATGAACTTCTCGATCGTGCCGCCGTGCCGGCCGATGATGGCGCGGGCGTCGTCGAAGTAGCCCGACAGCAGCTCGCGCACGATGTCCGGATCGAGCGCCTCGGAGCGGGACGTGAAGCCCACCAGGTCGCAGAAGATCACCGAGACGACGCGGAGCTCGCCGGCGACCGTGATCTCCGGCGCCGCCCGCCCCGGCGTCGTCTCAGGCTCGACCGCGGTGGGGGTGCCGCACGACGGTGCAGAACTTCTTCCCGGCTGTCAGCGGTGCGCCACAGGCGTGGCACCCCCGAGCGACCGGAGCGCCGCACTCACCGCAGAAGCGCTCGTCAGGTCCGACCGCCTCGCCACAGCTCTCGCACCTGCGCACACCCCACCTCCGTTCGCCGCATCGTAGGCGAGGCGTGCTCTCGGGTTCTGTGGACGCCAGCGCTCGCATGGCGAGCGTGAGCGTCCACAGAACCTGGGGCAGCATGGGTGGCGTGCTGCTCGCCACGCTCGTCGCCACCTCGTCCGCCGTGGGGGGCACGCGCTCGCGGAAGGCGAAGGTGGCAAGCGCTCGCCGAGCTCCTGCGCGCGCTGGATCCCGACGAGATCGAGGTCGCGGTCGGGTTCCTCACCGGCGCGGCGCGCCAAGGTCGCATCGGCGTGGGCTGGCGATCTGCGTACCGGCAGGACGTCGAGCCCGCCACCGAGGCCTCGGTCGAGATCCTCGAGGTCGACCGGATCCTCACCGAGCTGGCCGGCACGGCGGGTCCGGGGTCACAGGCCGCCCGCCAGGCACTGCTCACGGATCTCTTCTCCCGCGCCACCGAACCCGAGGTCGACTTCGTCCGCCGGCTGCTCACCGGCGAGCTCCGCCAGGGCGCGCTGGCCGGGGTGATGACCGATGCCGTCGCCACCGCCGCGGGGATCCCGATCGACATCGTCCGCCGCGCCGCGATGCTCTCGGGCGACCTCGGCCGCACGGCGGTGCTCGCGTTGACCGACGGTCGCGAGGCCCTCGAGGCCGTCCGGCTGGCCGTGCTGCACCCGATCCAGCCGATGCTCGCCGCCAGTGCCGCCGACGTCACCGAGGCGCTGGGCCACACCGGGCACGGCGTCGGTGGAGTGGAAGCTCGACGGCGCCCGGGTGCAGGTCCACCGACTCGGCGACGAGGTGCGCATCTACACCCGCAACCTCAACGACATCACCGATCGCCTCGACGGCGTCGTCGCCGTGGCTCGCGCCCTGCCGGTGACGTCGGTGGTGCTCGATGGCGAGGTGCTCGGCGTGCACGAGGACGCCTCGCCCCAGGCGTTCCAGGACACCATGAGCGCCTTCGGTCGCGACGGGGCATCCGGGGCGGCGGCGACGCTGCTCGTCCGCTTCTTCGACATCCTCCACCGCGACGGCGCCGACCTCATCGACGAACCGCTCGATGCCCGCCTCCGGCACCTCGACGAGGTGGTGGGCGAGCTGGCCATCCCGCGCGTCAGCACGGCCGAGCCGGCGGCCGCGCAGGCGCTCCTCGACGAGGCGTTGGAGCGCGGCCACGAGGGCGCGATGGTGAAGGCGCTCGACAGCACCTACGACGCCGGCCGCCGAGGCGGGTCGTGGCGCAAGGTGAAGCCGGTCAAGACCCTCGACCTGGTCGTGCTGGCCGCCGAGTGGGGCAGCGGACGCCGGCAGGGGTGGCTGAGCAACCTCCACCTCGGCGCCCGTGATCCCGATGGCGGCTTCGTGATGGTCGGCAAGACGTTCAAGGGCCTCACCGACGCGCTGCTCACCTGGCAGACGGAGGCGTTCCTGGAGATCGAGGACCGCCGGGACGGCCACACGGTGTTCGTGCGTCCCGAGCTGGTGGTGGAGATCGCCCTGGACGGCGTGCAGACCAGCACCCGCTACCCGGGCGGCGTGGCGCTGCGGTTCGCGCGGGTGAAGGGCTATCGCCCCGACAAGGACCCCGAGGACGCCGACCTGATCACCACGGTCCAGGCGATGCGGGCCTGAGCCGAGCCAGGCTCCGCAACTTGCGGCGATTCCTGGCGCTTTTCGCGCCGATCGCCACAAGGTGCGGGAGGGTCGGTCACCCCGTCGAACCTGTGGCGGATGCCTGGCGGAATCCGCCTGGAGATCGCCCAGCAAGTTGCGGGGGTGGGGGTCGCGCTAGCGAGCGCGGCGTCTGTTGCCGCCGGCGGGGCGGCCCTGACGGGCGGCTCCTGCACCAGCGGGTCGTCGGCCGGGCTTGGCGCCTGGGCGACCAGAGCGGGCCGGGGCCCCGGCACGCTCCTGTCCGTTGCGGCTCTGGGAAGCCGCGGCCTTGGGCCGAGGGGTCCACTCGCCCTCGACGGTGCGCGGGCTCGCGCCCTTGCGGTGGCTCTTGCCGTGGGCCGGCTTCGCGCCGCGATCCTGACGGGGGCGGTCGCCCGCGCGGGCCCGCTCCCGGCGGGAGACGCCGTCGAGCCCATCGCCACGATCGACGGGCTTGGGGGCACGGGAGGCGAGGATCGTGGCGGCCGTCGCCTCGGTCGCCGTCTCGATCGGCTCACGCCGTCGCAGCTCGCGCTGCATCTTGCGGACGTCCTTCTCCTTCTCGGGGGTGACGAAGGTGATGACCGTCCCCGCTTCGCCGGCCCGGCCGGTGCGCCCGGACCGGTGCACGTAGTCCTTGTCCGTGGCCGGCGGATCGAACTGCAGGACGCAGGCGACGCCGTCGACGTGGATGCCACGAGCGGCCACGTCGGTGGCCACCAGGACGTGCACGTCGCCACGACCGAACGCCGCCAGCGCCCGCTCGCGCTGGCTCTGGCTGCGGTCGCCGTGGATGGCCTCGGCCCGCACGCCGGCCCGGTTCAGCTGCTTCGACAGGCGCTCGGCCCCGTGCCGTGTCCGGCTGAACACGATCGCCGGCCAGGAGCGCTCGACGACGGCGGTGGCCACCGCGATGCGGTCGCCGTGCGACACCGACCAGAAGCGGTGGGTGACCTCGCCCTGCTCCTCGATCGACTCGGCCTCGTGATGAGCCGGGTTCGTCTGGTAGTTGCGCACCAGCACGTCGACGTCACCGTCGAGCGTGGCGGAGAAGAGCATCGTCTGGCGCTTCTTGTTGGTCAGGTCGAGGAGGCGCCGGACCTCGGGGAGGAAGCCCATGTCCGCCATGCGGTCGGCTTCGTCGATGACGACGAGGTTGACGTCATCGAGGCGGAGCGAGCCGCGCTCGAGGAGGTCCTTGAGGCGGCCGGGGGTGGCGACGACGATCTCGACGCCCTTCCCGAGCGCCCGCATCTGACGCTCCATGCCGGCCCCGCCGTAGATGGCGAGCACCTCGGTCTTGGTGCCCCAGCACAGGGCCATCAGCTGATCCTGCACCTGCGAGGCCAGCTCGCGGGTGGGCACGAGCACGAGGCCCTTCGGGCGGCGAGGGGCCGCCTTCTCGATGCGGGCGAGCATCGGCAGCCCGAAGGCGATGGTCTTGCCGGAGCCGGTGGGCGCCTTGCCGCAGACGTCACGGCCCGCGAGGGCATCCGGGAGCGTCGCCGCTTGCACGGGGAAGGGGTCGGTGATGCCGAGGACGTCGAGGCGCTCGCAGAGGCGGGCGGGGACGCCGAGGTCGGCAAAGGTGGGGGGCACGTTGGGGGGTTCTCCTGCATCGAGGGGGCAGGCACGCGCGCACACTCGAGGTAGGTCGATCGGCGCTCGCCGATCTCGGGTCGAGTGCAGCGATTCGTACGCTGCTCCTGGGTGGCAGTCTCAAGCCACAGCTCGACACGGCCCGCCAGCGGCTGCTGGCGCCCGAGCACTGTACCGGGCCGAGGTCCCGAACCCACCATTAGGGTCCGCCGCCATGGAACCAGTGATGGCCCGCAAGATGTGGCGAACGCTCGAGCCGTACCACGGGCTCATCTACTTCGCGCCGGAGGCGACCGCCGCCTACGAGGCGCTGGGCGTCATGGGCCGCGGCGGCTACTTCGCCTCGCGAGCCGCTCCCATGGGCGCGGTGCCGGCGGAGGTGGTGATCGCCACCTTCTTCAACTTCAACCCCGAGCTCGTCCGCAACGCGATCCCGGCGGCGTGGGGCGCGACCACGCCGGCGACGCTGCTCGACGCCCGCTTGTCCGCGTGCGATGCCGCGCTGCGGGGCGCGCTCGGCGGACGTCATCGACGATCCCTCGATCGAGCGCGCCGCCGAGCTGGCGCGGTCCGCCACCGAAGGGTGCACCGCCGCCGGGCGACCGCTCTACGCCGGCCACGCCAGCCTCGCGTGGCCCGTCGAGCCGCACCTTGCGCTGTGGCACGCGATCTCGCTGCTCCGCGAGTTCCGCGGCGACGGGCACATCGCCTGCCTGGTCGACGCGGGGCTCGACGGCATCGACGCGCTCGTCGTGCACGCCGCATCGGGTGACGTGCCGCGTGCCGCGCTGCAGACCTCGAGGGGCTGGGACGATGCGGCATGGGAGGCGTCCGTCGGCCGCCTCGCCGCTCGGGGCCTGGTCGACGACAGCGGAGCGTTCACCGAGGCCGGGGCCGCGCTGCGGCAGCACATCGAGGACCAGACGGATGCGCTGGCCCTGGCCCCATGGGAGCTGCTGGGGGAGGAAGGCTGCGACGAGCTGCGTACCCTGGTGCGGCCGCTCAGCAAGGCGATCGTGGCGAGCGGCACCTTCGGGTTCCGGTAATGACAAAGGTGTAACTTGTGCGACGCATGGCCGTGCTGCGCTTCTCCTACGGGACGATGGGATCGGGCAAGAGCACGCTCGCGCTCCAGATCCACCACAACCTGTCGAGCCGGGGCCTCCGGGGCCTGCTCTGCACCCAGCTCGACCGCGATGGCGCTCGGGTGTCCTCACGCCTCGGCGTGTCCGCCGCGGCCGTCGACGTCGGGCCCAAGCTCGACCTGTTCGAGATGGCCCGCACCTATCAGGAGACCAACGGCGGGCTCGAGTACCTGGTGTGCGACGAGGCGCAGTTCTACACACCCGTCCAGGTCGAGCAGCTGGCCCGCATCGTCGACGAGCTCCACGCCGACGTGCACGCGCTCGGGCTCCTCACCGACTTCCGGGGCCGGCTCTTCGAGGGCTCGGCCCGCTTCCTCGAGCTGGCCGACGAGCGGCAGGAGCTGCAGGTCGAGGCCCGCTGCTGGTGCGGTGCCCGCGCCACGCAGAACGCGCGGCTCGTGAACGGGCGGCAGGTCTACGACGGTGAGGTGGTCGTCGTCGGCGACACGGGCGGTGACGCCGAGGTGGTCTACGAGCTCCTCTGCCGTCGCCACTGGCTCGGGGCGGCGGGCGACCGACGCGAGCTCGTCGAGGACAGCACCCTCACCGACGACGGCACGCTGCGCAGCCGCCAGGCGGAGCAGCTCGGTCGACGGACGAGCAGCCCTCACCCGACTGATCAGTCGGCCAGGTCGGCGGCCGAGACGGTCGCGGTGACCCGCATGCGGACCAGCAGCTCGCCAGGAACGCCGTTGCGCCGCCCGTACTCCTCGGCTCGGTCGGCGCCCATGTAGCGGCCACCGATGCGGGTCGCCCACGCGCGCACCTGCTCGATGTCGTCGATGAGCTCGGCCGTCCCCTCGAGCAGCACGAAGGAGAACGGTGGACGGTCGTCCTGGACGACCATCGTGAGCCGGGGGTCGCGAGCCAGGTTGCGGCCCTTGACCGTGTTGGCGCCGGTGTTGAACACCACCGTCAGGTCGCCGCCCGGTTCGAGGTCGAACCAGACCGGTGCGGCATGGGGTCGGCCGTCAGCGCGCGTCGTGGCCACGACCCCCGGGCGAACGGGCGCCTCCAGGAAGCGGACGAGCTCCGCCGGATCCATCGGGTGGTAGGTCACGCGAGCCCCATCCGTCAGCGCTCCTCCATGCCCCAGGGCGAGCCGTGGTCGACGAGCAGATCGAGGAACGGCTGGGCCGGGAACGCCTCCGGGCCGAGCACGCCGACGCCCGCCCACGCGCCGGTGGCGAGGAGCTCGAGGGCGACCACCGGGTTGATGGCCGTCTGCCAGACCACGGCCTGTGAGCCGTCCCTCGCCATCGTCTCCTCGTTGTCGGCCAGGTGGTACAGGTACACCTCGCGCGGCGAGCCGTCCTTGCCGGTGCCGGTGACCCAGGTCCCGGCGCAGGTGCGACCCCGCATGCGATCGCCGAGCCCCGCGGGGTCGGGGAGGCAGGCCGCGACGACGTCGCGCGGCGAGACCTCCATGCCGCGCACCGCGACCTTGGCGGTGCGATCGAGCCCGATCTTGTTCAGGACCTGGAGCACCTCGATGAACTCGTCGCCCAGGCCGTACTTGAACGTCACCCGGTTGCAGTCCACCCAGCGGGGGATGAGCAGCACCTCTTCGTGCTCGACGTTCACGCACTCGACGGGTCCGATGCCCTCCGGGAACACGAAGGTCTCTGGTTCGGAGAACGGCGGTGTCGTGAACCATCCGCGGTCCTTCTCCCAGATCACCGGGGGGTTCAGGCACTCTTCGATCGTGGTCCAGATGGAGAAGGTGGGCGCGAAGGCGTAGCCGTCCACGACGAGGTCGGCGCCATCGCGCACCCCGCACTCATCGATGGTGCTGAAGAGCTCGTCGGCGGCGTGGCGAGCGAACACATCCGACAGCCCGGGCTCGACGCCGATCCCCACCAGGGCGAGGAGACCGCGCTCCTCCCATGCGCCGGCGTCGGCGAACTGCTCGTCGCCGAGCTTCACACCGGGCAGCTCGTGCGGTCGTTCTGGGTGCGGATGCGAGAGCGACATCGCCATGTCGAGGTAGGTCGCGCCCGCGTCGAAGGCGCCGCCGAAGATCGGCATGACGAAGCGGGGATCGGCCGCGTTGAGCACGTGCGTGGCGCCGTGGGTCCGCGCGCATTCGGCGACCGCGGCGCGATCGGAGGCGTCGATCGCGGTGCCGATGAAGCGAGGATCGCCGGTCTTCTCGGCGGCGGTCACGGCGCGACCCTCGTCGAGGTCGGCCAGCACCACCTGTTCGAAGAACGTCCGGCGTCGGGCGATCATGGCGAAGGCCGAGCCCACACCGCCGCTGCCGACCACGAGGATCTTCATGCTGCTCTCCTGTCTTGGAAGCGGAACCATGCTGACACCACCGGCAGCCACGCCCGCCGCATCGAGTGGAAGGGGATCGGGCGGTGCCGGAGCTCGGCGAAGGGAGGGAGTGCCTCGCCGTCGATGGCGGCCGCCATGCGATGACCGAGCCAGGTGTTGAGCGCGACGCCGGAGCCGTTGCAGCCCGTCGCGTACCAGAGCCCGTCGATCCGGCCGCAGTGGGGGAGCCGGTCGAGGGTCAGCGCGACCTGGCCACCCCAGGCCCGCTCCACCGGCGTACCGGTGAGCTGCGGGTGGACCTCGATCATCGACCGGTACAGGTGATCGCGCGCCTCCTCCAGGCGTCACCTGACCGAGCCGCTTCCGGCCCCCGAAGACCATCCGGCCCGCGTCGTCGAGGCGCCAGTACCAGAGGAGGTTGCGGTCGTTGAAGCACATGCGTCGGGTGGGGAGCACCGCATCGGCGAGGTCCGGCGCGAGCGGCTCGGTGGCGATGATGAAGGAGCCCATCGGGAGCACCCGGCGGCGGAGCGACGGCACGAGCGAGTCGGCGTAGGCGTTCGTGGCCACCAGCACGTCGCCGGCGTCGACGTCGCCGCGGGGGGTGGACACCCGCCAGCGCGCCCCCGCTTGGGAGAGGGTCGTGGCCGGGGTGGACGGGTGCAGCTGAGCGCCGTCCTCTTCCGCGACGCGCGCGAGGCCGGCATGGAACCTCGCTGGGTGGAGCCCGCCGCTGCGCTCCACCACGAGCCCGGCCGCGAACAGGCTCGAGCCCAGCTCGGCCCGCAGGTCCGCCCCGCGGACCACATGGGCCGCCGAGCCGACGGACGTCAGCTCTCCGGCCAGCGCGTCGAGATGGGCGGAGGCGCGCTGACCGTGGGACAGGTACAGCTGGCCACTGCGCTCGTAGGCGCACTCGATCGATCGGTCCGAGATGAGCCGCTCGACGTGGTCGAAGGCCGCCTCGACCTCGGCGTGCAGCCGGAGGCCGAGCTCACCATGGGTCTGCTCGAGGGAGCGGGGTCCCGCCTTGAGCTCGGGGAGCACCATCCCGCCGTTGCGGGTGCTGGCGCCCCAGCCGAGGTCGCGCGCGTCGAGCACGGCGACCGAGCGGCCGCGCCGGGCCAGCTCCGCGGCCGCCGACAGCCCGCAGTAGCCGCCTCCGACGACGACGACGTCGACGGTGGTGGGGAGGTCCGTGGGCGTGACCGCGTGCGCGACCGCGGTGTCGTGCCACAGCACGCGCGACTGGTAGCCCGGGCCGAGCGGTGTGACCATCGGCGGCGATGCTACCGAGCCGGCCCGTCGGTGGAATATGGATCGGTCGTTTCGGGTACCTGACGCGAGCGATTCGGTTACGATCCGGCGGTCGTACGACTGATTCCGCTGGACGACGCCGTGTGCTGCGAGGGAGGCAGGAGCGGGGGTGACGGCTCAACAAGACCCGGGCACCGGGGAGGACGTCATCGTCCTCGACCACGTCAACAAGCGCTTCGCCGACTTCGTGGCCGTGCAGGACGCGTGCTTCAGCATCGGCCGGGGCGAGTTCTTCTCGATGCTCGGGCCTTCGGGCTGCGGCAAGACCACCACGCTGCGGATGATCGCGGGGTTCGAGTCGCCCACCTCCGGGCGGATCCTCCTCGATGGCGAGGACGTCTCGCGGACTCCGCCGTATCAAGCCGCAACGTCAACACCGTCTTCCAGCAGTACGCGCTGTTCCCGCACATGTCGGTGTTCGACAACGTCGCGTTCGGTCTCCGGAGCCGCAAGGTCCCCAAGAGGCGAGGTCGACCCAGCGAGTCGGAGAGATGCTCGAGATCGTCCGCATGGGCGACTTCGCGCGGCGCCGTCCGGCCCAGCTGTCCGGGGGCCAGCAGCAGCGGGTCGCGCTCGCGAGAGCGCTGGTGAACAAGCCGTCAGCGCTTCTGCTCGACGAACCGCTCGCCGCGCTCGACCTCAAGCTCCGCCAGGCCATGCAGCTCGAGCTCAAGCGCATCCAGCGGGACACGGCCGTGACGTTCATCTTCGTCACCCATGACCAGCAGGAGGCGCTCACCATGAGCGACCACATCGCGGTCATGAGCGACGGCTGGGTGGAGCAGATCGGCTCGCCCACCGACATCTACCATCGTCCCGCCACGCCCTTCGTGGCCGGGTTCATCGGCGAGGCGAACCTGCTGCCCGGCTCCGTGGAAGCGGCTCGTCGGCGGGCTCGCGACGGTGGCGGTGGCCGGTGGGACCATCCCGGTACCCGACGCACCGGATGCGACCGGCTCCGTGCTCGTCATGGTGCGACCCGAGAAGGTGCAGGTGGGCCGGACAGCACCGCTGAACGGTGAGGCGGGCGTCCCCGTCACGGTGGACGAGGTCATCTTCCGTGGCGCCACGGTCCATGTGGGGATGACCACCGTCGACGGCACCGCCGTGGTCGCCGACCTCGGCGACGACCGGTCGCTCGATGGCCTGCGCGGGGGCGACGCCGCCTGGGCGCGCTGGGACCCTACGGTCGCGTACCTCGTCCCCGCTGTCGGAGGTCACTCCGCAGCCCCACCCGACCCGCTCGATGAGCTCGATACGCCGACCGACGGAGGTTCCTGACCATGCCCGCACCTCGCCCTTCTCGCATCCCCCGAGGCGTCGTCCTGTCTCGACGGTCGCTGCTCGGCCGGATGGGCGTGCTCGGCGCCGCCGGCTTCTTCGGTCCGACCGTGCTCGCCGCGTGCGGCGGTGACGACAGCGGGAGCGGAGGCAGCTGGTGGCGACTCCAACGCGCTCTGGCATGAGAACTGGACCGGCTACATGGACGAGGAGACCGTCGGCCTGTTCCAGGAGGAGTCGGGGATCGACCTCGAGTACACCGAGCTCTTCGACAACTACGAGTCGTTCGCCAAGTACCAGGCCGACCTGGCCGCGAAGCGCAACATCGGGCCCGACATCATCACGCCGTCGAGCTGGTTGGCGGCTCGGCTCATCGGCCTCGGCTGGTTGGCCGAGCTGCCGGTCGACGACATCCCCAACATGTCCAACCTCGTGCCCGACCTCCGGAACCCGGACTTCGACCCTGACGGCAAGTACTCCTTGCCGTACCAGTCAGGCATGACCGGCATCGCCTACAACATCTCCGCGACCGGGCGAGAGCTGACGAGCATGGCCGACCTGTTCGACCCCGAGTTCAAGGGGCGCGTCGGCATGCTCACCGAGATGCGCGACACCGTCGGCCTCACCATGCTGCTGACCGGCAAGGACCCCGCCACGCAGGCGACCATGGACGATGCCGACGAGGCCTTCGCCATGATCGACGAGGCCAACTCGAACGGCCAGATCCGCGCCTTCACCGGCAACGACTACATGGACGACCTGGCGACCGGGAACTACGCGGCCTGCATCGGGTGGTCGGGCGACATCTCGCAGCTCGCGCTGGACAACCCGGACCTGCGCTTCGCCATCCCCGAGGAGGGTGGCATGCGGTGGTTCGACACGATGGTCATCCCGGCCGGCGCCGAGAACGTCGCCAACGCGGCGGTGTGGATGAACTACCTCTACGAGCCCGAGAACGCCGCCCGCATCGAGGCCTACATCGGGTACAACCCGCCGGTCGAGGGGGTGCGCGAGGTGTTCGCGGCGAACGAGGAGACGGCGGCGCTGGCCGACAACCCTCTGATGTTCCCCGACGAGGAGACCCTGGCGCAGCTCGTCGTCTTCGCCAACCTCGACGAGGAGACCGAGGCCGCGTTCGACGAGCGGTTCGCCGAGATCACGGGGCTCTAGGTCTCGTCCCGTGGCCGACGGAAGAGGAGGACCGAGCCAAGCGCTCGGCGGGGCTCGTGCCCTACGGGCTGCTGTCGCCCGGCGTCCTCTGGTTGCTGCTCTTCTTCCTCGTGCCCCTCGTGACGTTGGCACGCACGTCGTTGTCGGTGAAGAACAGCCGCTTCGACCCCAACGACATCGAGTTCACGTGGGAGTTCTCCACCTACACGAACGCGATCAGCGACTACTCCGAGCAGTTCCTGCGGTCGTTCGCGTACGCGGGAGCGGCCACGGTGCTCTGCATCGCCATCGGCTACCCGATGGCCTACGTGATCGCGTTCCGAGGCGGCCGGTACCGCAACCTGCTGCTGGGATTGGTGGTGATCCCGTTCTTCACCTCGTTCCTGATCCGCACGCTGGCATGGGTCAACGTGCTCTCCGACCAGGGCCCGGTGATCTCGATCCTCGACCGGCTGCAGCTGGTCAGCGTCCTCAACTCGCTCGGGATCATGAGCGACGGGCGGCTGCTGTCCACCCATGTCGCGGTGATCGGCGGGCTCACCTACAACTTCCTGCCGTTCATGATCCTGCCGATCTACGTGAGCCTCGAGAAGATCGATCTCGGGCTCACGGACGCGGCCAAGGACCTCTACAACAACGGCTGGCAGGCCTTCCGCAAGGTCGTGCTGCCGCTGTCGCTGCCTGGAGTGTTCGCCGGCAGCCTGCTCACCTTCATCCCTGCGGCGGGCGACTTCATCAACGCGGAGTTCCTCGGCGGACCGAAGAACACCATGATCGGCTCGGTCATCCAGGACCGCTTCCTCGTCCAGGGCGACATCCCCACCGCGGCGGCGCTGAGCTTCATCCTGATGATCATCATCACGATCGGCGTGCTGATCTACGCACGCGTGCTGGGAACGGACGACCTCGTCTGATGGCTGCGGCCCTCGCACGCCCCCGAGACGGCGGCCGGTCGCGTCGGTCGTTGGAGCCTCACCGCGGTGGCGGTGGCTGGCTTCATCTACCTCTTCACGCCGATCGTCGTGATCGTGGCGTACTCGTTCAACAAGCCACGCGGGAAGTTCAACATCATCTGGCAGGAGTTCACCTTCGACAACTGGAAGAACCCGTTCGCTGCCGGCCCCCTCACCGACGCGATGGTGGTCTCGCTGCGGGTCGCGGCGCTCTCGGCGGTCGTGGCCACGGTCCTCGGCACGCTGATCGCCCTCGCCATCGTTCGCTACCGGTTCCGCGGTGGCGTGCTGATCGGGTTGCTGCTCATCCTCCCCATCACGACACCGGAGGTCGTGATGGGCTCGTCGTTGGCCACGCTGTTCATCAACCGAGGGGTGGCGCGGGGCTTCGGCACGATCCTCATCGCCCACATCCTCTTCTGCACCTCGTTCGTCGCCCTCACCATCAAGGCTCGGATCCGTGGCTTCGACTGGACGTTGGAAGACGCCGCCATGGACCTCGGAGCGTCCCCGTGGAGAACCTTCAGTCGGGTCACGCTCCCACTGATCACCCCGGGGATCCTCGCGGCCGGATTGCTCAGCTTCGCGTTGTCCATCGACGACTTCATCGTCACGTTCTTCAACTCCGGCTCCGTCGAGACGTTCCCGCTGCGCATCTTCGGCGCATCCCGGACCGAGCTCTCGCCCCAGATCAACGTGCTGGCCACTGTCATCATCGTCGTCAGCGTCGCGGTGATGGCGATCGGCGTGCTCTTTCGCCGTCGCTTGGACGAGGCCTAGGTCCCAGGCGCTCGCGTCAGCGCACGCCCCAGCTGTAGGTCTGCTTCACCAGGTTCAGATAGGTGAAGACCTCCGTGCTGCTGACGCCAGGGACGGCGCGGACGTGGTCGTTGACGACGCTGAGGAGGTGCTGCATGTCGCTGCACACCACCTCGGCCAGGAGATCGAAGCGGCCCGCGGTGATGACGACGTACTCCACCTCGGACAGCGTGCCGATCGCATCGGCGGCCTGCCGTACGTCGCCGGTCACCGAGATGGCCACCATGGCCTGCACTGCGAAGCCGAGCGTGGCGGGGTCGGTGACGGCCACGACCTGCATCACCCCGCGATCGATGAGGCGCTGCACCCGCTGGCGCGCGGCCGCTTGGGACAGGCCGACCGCCGGCCCGAGCTTGGAGTACGGCGTCCGACCGTCGAGCTGGAGCGCACGGATGATGGCCTTGTCCGTCTCGTCCAGCTCCGCATGGCGCGTCGGCCATCAGGCGATGCCGTGGCTGGCGGCACCAGCGGGAAGGCCGAGCGCCTCCGCGACGACGGCGTTGACGACCTGGCCCCCCTCGGTGTTCAGCCCGGGGGCGAGGGCGGGGTCCCGCCGGCAGGCCTCGGTGGCGCCGTGCACCGCCACCTCCACCAGGTACGGGAGGGTGGCGTTCGTGAGCGCGTGGGTCGACGTCGCCGGCACCGCGCCGGGCATGTTGCCCACGCAGTAGTGCACCACCCCGTGCTCCACGTAGGTGGGGTCGTGATGGGTCGTCTCGCGGGACGTCTCCACGCACCCGCCCTGGTCGATGGCGACGTCGACGATCACCGCGCCGGGCTTCATCGTCGCGACCATGGGCTCGGTGATCACCACGGGCGCTCGGCCGCCGGCCACCAGCACGGCCCCGATCACGAGGTCGGCCTCGGCGATGCAGCGCTCGACCGTGCCGCGGTTGGAGGCGAGGGTGGTGATGCGGCCCTTGTGGATCTGGTCGACGAAGCGCAGGCGATCCAAGTTCCTGTCGAGGAGGTTGACCTCCGCTTCCATGCCGGCCGCGATCCACGCGGAGTTCCAGCCCACGTTGCCGGCACCGATCACCACGACGCGCGCTGGCTGCACTCCCGGCGCGCCGCCCAGCAGCACACCGCGGCCGCCCTGCGGCGCTTCGAGGAAGCGCGCGCCGGCCTGGACCGCGAGCCGTCCGGCCACCTCGCTCATCGGGGCGAGGAGCGGCAGCGCGCCGTCGGCCCGCATGACCGTCTCGTAGGCCACCCCCGTGGTGCCGGCGTCGAGGAGGGCCTGCGCGACCTTCGGGTACGCGGCCAGGTGCAGGTAGGTGAACAGCGTGAGGTCGTCGCGCAGGTGCTCGAACTCCGACTCCTGCGGTTCCTTGACCTTCACGACCATCCCCGCCCGCGCCCAGACGTCCGCGGCATCGGCGACGATCTCCGCGCCGGCGTTGGCGTACGCCTCGTCCGGGATGCTCGCCCCGAGGCCCGCGCCCTGCTGCACCAGCACGGCCACGCCGTGGGACTCCATCTCCCGCACGCCGTCCGGGGTCAGCGCCACGCGGCGCTCGTCGACCTTGACCTCCGTGGGCACGCCCACGACGAGCGGGGTCAACGGTCGAGCTCCTTCCAGGCCTCCAGCAGCACCTGGTGGAGCGTGCTCGAGATGGTGTCGAACTCCTCGGGCCCGGCGACCAGCGATGGCGAGAGCTGGATGACCGGATCCCCCCGGTCATCGGCCCGACAGATCAAGCCGAGCTCGAGGAGCCGGTTCGACAGGAAGCCGCGGATCAGCCAGTCGCACTCGTCGTCGCTGAAGTCGGTGCCGTTCTTCGTGAGCTCGACGCCGTAGAAGTAGCCCATCCCGCGCACCTCGCGGACGATCGGGAGGTCGGTGAGGGTGTCGAGCGCGGTGCGGAACTCGTCCTCGAGGCCCAGCACCCGACCGGGGAGGTCCTCGGCCGCCATCAGATCGAGGTTCGCCAGCGCCACCGCACAGCTGACCGGGTGGCCGCCGAAGGTGATGCCGTGGAGGAAGGAGCTCCCGGCGGTGAGGAAGGGCTCGGCCAGGCGATCGCTCACCAGGACCCCGCCGAGGGGGGCGTAGCCCGAGGTGAGGCCCTTGGCGAAGGTGAGCATGTCGGGCTGGTAGCCGAGGCGACTCGCCCCGAACCAGTCGCCCATGCGCCCGAAGGCACAGATGACCTCGTCGCTCACCAGGAGCACGCCGTGGCGATCGCAGATCTCCCGCACCCGCTGGAAGTACCCGTCGGGCGGCACCAGACAGCCACCGGCGTTCTGCACGGGTTCGAGGTAGACGGCGGCGACGGTCTCCGGCCCCTCGGCGATGATCATCGCCTCGATCGCATCGGCGCCGGCGAGCGGGTCGTCGGGATCGGCCCGTTGGGCCTCGAGGGTGTTGGGCACGTTGCGACCCAGGCCGTTGAGGAGGGGGAGGAACGGCTCCTTGATGGCGTCGAGGCCGGTGATGTTGAGGGCCCCGATCGTGGCGCCGTGGTACGCGGTGTGCCGGCTGATGACCTTCACCCGTTCGGGCTGCCCGAGGGCGAGGAAGTACTGCCGGGCCAGCTTCCAGGCCGACTCGACCGCCTCCGCACCGCCCGTCGTGAAGAACACCCGGTTGAGGTCGCCCGGGGCCAGATCGGCCAACCGGGCCGCCAGCTCGATGGCGGCGGGGTGGGCGTAGCTCCAGAGCGGGAAGTACCCGAGCTTCTCGGCCTGGCTGGCCATGACCTCGGCGATCTCCCGACGGCCGTGGCCCGCCTGCACCACGAACAGCCCGGCCAGCCCGTCGAGGTAGCGCCGGCCCTCGCTGTCCCACACGTACGCGCCCTCGCCCCGCTCGATCACGGTGAGGGGCGCGTCGCCGGCCGCGGCGAGCGGATAGAAGTGCAGCCAGAGGTGGTCCGCCGCCGCTGTCGCCAGCTGCTCGCTGGTCATCGTCATCTGGGTTCGCCTCCTGGCGATCTTGCGGATTCCGTCGTCGCTCCGCCGATCTCACGAACAGATCCGCTCGATTCTGCCAGACTTGCGAGCGGATCGCTCGCGACGGAGGCCAGACATGCCGGACCAGAACTTCATCGACAACGAGTGGCGGCCCGCCCGCAGCGGGGCCACCGACGACATCCTCAACCCGGCCACGGGCGCGGTGATCGGCACCGCGCCGGCTTCGGAGACCGCCGACGTCGACGACGCGGTCAGCGCCGCGGGCCGCGCCTTCCCCGAGTGGGCGGCGAAGACGCCGCGCGAGCGCAGCGAGGCGATCCACGAGCTGGCCCGCCGGATCGAGGCGGACATCGAGAACCTCTCGGCGATCGAGGCGGAGAACGTCGGCAAGCCCACCTCGATCATGGAGTTCGAGATGGATCTCACGCTCGACAACTGGAAGTTCTTCGCCTCGGCCGGGCGGTTCCTCGAGGGCCGGGCCGCGGGTGAGTACATGGCGGGCTACACCTCGATGCTGCGGCGCGAACCGCTCGGCGTCATCGGTTCGATCGCCCCCTGGAACTACCCCCTCAACATGGCCACCTGGAAGGTCGCGCCCGCGCTCACCGTGGGCAACACCGTGGTGCTGAAGCCCTCCGAGCTGACCCCGTACACGGCGCTGCGGCTCGCGGAGCTGGCCGCCGACGTCCTTCCGCCTGGGGTCCTGAACGTCGTCTGCGGGCAGGGCGAGACGGCCGGGGTCGCCCTCGTCGCCCACCCCGACGTCGCCATGGTGTCGCTCACCGGCTCGGTCGCGGCCGGCAAGGCCATCGCCAAGGCCTCGTCCGAGACCCTCAAGCGAGTCCACCTCGAGCTCGGCGGCAAGGCCCCGGTGGTCGTGTTCGACGACGCTGACGCGGCCGCCGTCGCGGCCGGCGTCCGCGCCGCCGGCTACTACAACTCGGGTCAGGACTGCACCGCCGCCTGCCGGGTGATCGCAGGACCCAAGGTGCACGACGAGCTCGTGGCCGCCCTGCAGTCGGAGGTGAGCGAGATCCCGTTCGGCGACCCGACGGACGCGGACACCGAGGTCGGTCCCGTGGTGTCAGCCGAGCAGCTGGAGCGGGTCAGCGGGATGGTGTCGCGAGCCAAGGATGCCGGCGCCGAGGTGCTCACCAGCGCGTCGGTGCCCGACGGTGGCGGCTACTTCTACGCCCCGTCGATCGTGGTGGGACCGGCCCAGGACAGCGAGATCGTGCAGCGCGAGGTGTTCGGCCCTGTCGTCACCGTGCAGCGGGCTCCCGACGAGGACACCCTCCTCGCCTGGGCGAACGGGGTCGACTACGGCCTCGCGGCGTCGGTGTGGACCACCGACGTCGGCCGCGCGATGCGGATGGCGGCCGGCCTGCGCTTCGGCACGGTGTGGGTCAACGACCACATCCCGATCATGAGCGAGATGCCCCACGGCGGGTTCAAGCAGAGCGGCTACGGCAAGGACATGTCGATCTACGCCGTCGAGCACTACACCGAGCTCAAGCACGTGATGATCAAGCACTGATCGGCTGGGCGCCCCTCTTCGGGGCGCCGGGCTTCGCCCATCGCGAGGCTGTCACGCCCAGCGGGCCGGATCCGCCTGGCGAGCTGCGCAGCCCCTGGCCAGCCTGCGCAGCTCGACGACCTCGATGGTGCCTTGCATGCCGTAGGCGACGTGGCCGGGGAGGTGGCAGGCGTAGACGACCGAGCCGACCTCGTCGAACTCGTAGAAGGTCATGGCCCGATCGCCAGGGGCGATGCTCACCTCGCCGGGCACCGGCGGGTGGCGGCGTTCGGTGCCGTCCGCGTGGCGACGGTGGACCTCGCCGTCGCCCACCACGAGCTCGTGGTCGATGGGGTCGTCGTTCTGCACCACGAACTCCACGAGGGTGCCCTTCTCGACCCGCAGGGCGCCGATGTCGAACCGGCTCCGGTCGATGCGCACCTCGACCGTCACGACGCCCGGCCCCAGGGCGTCGTGCTCGGTCCCGGACGCCTCCACCGCGTACCCCGTGCTGGCCACGAGGACGCCGGCGCCGGCCG
Source organism: uncultured Microthrixaceae bacterium (assembly GCA_963721695.1). Classification (GTDB taxonomy): domain Bacteria; phylum Actinomycetota; class Acidimicrobiia; order Acidimicrobiales; family VFJN01; genus VFJN01. The sequence goes on along the minus strand of CAVRKU010000021.1, from coordinate 171,972 downwards.
CCAGCGCGAGGCGGGCTCCTCGCCTCACGCCGGCGCCGCGCTCGAGTCGTCGCGTGCGGAGGAACGCCGCGGCCAGGATCACGGCCACGACCGCGCCGGCGGCCATCGGCCACACGGGGATGGCCGGGCCGGGTGCGTTGATGGGACGTGCCTCGGGGGCAGGCACGCCGGTGTCCTCCAGCGTCGGGAGCGTGGTCTCGTCAGGCGAGATGGCGAGGTCGTAGTCGAGGTCGGCGGCGTCGGCCTCCACCTGGAGGTAGCTGAACCACATGTCCTGCGGCACCCACTCCATGCCGACGTCAGAGCGAAGGTCGTCGAGCAGCAGGTCGTCCGCGGGCTCGCTCCGGTCGAGGCTCAGGCCGGGGCCGCCCGCCAGGAGGTCCGGCTCCTCGTCGGTGAGGAGGAAGACGTCGGCCTCGACGACCTCCTCGCCATCGAGGCCCAGGCTCAGGATCCGCAGGGGCACCCAGGGTGCATCGGTGGGGATCGTCAGCATGATGGGGGTCCCGTCGCCGGCCGTCTGGCCGAGGGCGGCGGCGCGGGCGGCATCGAACCGGGCGGCCATGAAGATCTGGCTGCGGTGCCCGTAGAAGTCGAGCACCTCCGGGGCGTCCGGCGTGAGCAGGAAGCCGTTGTCGCGCGCCCACGTGCCCACCTCGTCCCCGCCGCCCTCGAGCACGGTGATGTCGAGCGCGTCGATCTCGGTCTCCAGGATCACCCTCGCGCTGTCGCTGGCGGCGAGCGCCCCGCCCGTGGCCTCGAAGGCCTCCGGAGTCGGCGGCGCCACCTCTTGGGCCAGTCGTTGCAGGGTCCAGTCACCGCCGCGCACCACGTCGGTGGGAACGTCGGGGAGGGGGATGATCGAACCCACGGACTCGCCGGTGCCCGTGAACTCGAACGAGGTGACGTAGCGCTCCACGCCGTCGTGGTACGCCGCGAGCGTCGACGTCTTCGTCAGCTGGATCGAGCCGTTCTCGCCGACGAGCCCGCCGCACGCGCCCGCGGGCAGAGCGGACGTCACGACGACGGTGGCGGCGGCCAGCGCGGCGACGGCCAGGTGGTGGGGACGAAGGGTGATGGGCATCGAAGCTCCTCGGCTCGCTGACCCACCTACGACGCCTGCGGCCACCGACCTGGTTCCCGAGGTCGTCCCCCGACCTACGATCCGGCGTGGACTTCGTGACGATGATGCAGCTCGACGAGCTGGGAGACGATGCCTTCGAGGGCCGGGGACCGCAGTACCCGTGGGGTGGGCTCTACGGCGGCCAGATCGTGGCGCAGGGGTTGCGCGCCGGTGCGAGCACGGTGGAGGAGCGGTTCCACGTCCACTCCTTGCACGCCTACTTCATCCGCCCGGGTGACGCCGACCGACCGATCCGGTTCGACGTCACGCGTTCGCGCGACGGCCGCTCGTTCTGCACCCGTGCGGTGGTGGCCAGCCAGGAAGACGTCGGCGTGATCCTCACGTTGTCGCTGTCGTTCCAGATCGACGAGTCGGGTCACGATGTGCAGACGGCGACCATGCCGACGGTCGCGCCGCCGGAGGAGCTGTCCGGCTACTCGTGGAGCCCGATGTTCCTGCGGCGCTTCGCCACCCTCCGCAACGAGGAGGAGGGGCGAGGGGTGGCGTGGCTGAAGCTGCGCGGCTCGATCGGCGATGACCGCCTCCTGCAGGCGTGTGCCGTCGCCTACCTCTCCGACGATCTGCCCACCGACTCGGTGGTGGCCGTGCACCCGGAGCGGCCCGACCCCGGCGAGGGCGACCCGTTCGAGATGGGCTGGATGTCAGCGAGCCTCGACCACGCCATCTGGTTCCATCGCCCCTCGCGGGCGGACGAGTGGCACATCTACGACTTCGCGAGCCACGGCTACCTGTCCAGCCGAGGGCTCAGCATCGGCCACGTGCTCAGCACCGATGGCGTCCACGTGGCGACGATCGCTCAGGAGGTCTTGCTCCGCAAGGCCCGCTGACCCCTCAACCTGCGAACTCGGGTGCGAAGCGCGTCGTTCCTGCGGCTCTTCACACCCGAGTTGATCGGGGTCAGTCGACGCGCTCGCCGTACATCCAGCGGAGCGGGTCGGCGATGAGCTCGAGGCGTTCGCCGTCGGGACCCCGGAAGTAGATGCTCGTCTCGTCGACGTGGTCGTAGGGGATGCCCGCGGCCTCGAGGCGTTCGCGGGCCTCCCGCCAGTGCTCGACCTCGATGGAGATGGCGAGGTGGTGGAGGCCTCCGAGCACCTCGTCGTAGGGGCCCGGGTCGACGCCGGGCAGGTCGAAGTACGCGATGGTGTTCCCGTTGCCCAGGTCGAAGAAGAAGTGGGTCGACCCGGGCAGGTCGCGGTTCTCGAACATCGTGGTGAGCGGGAACCCGAGCACCTCTTGGTAGAAGCGCGTCGTGCGCTCGACGTCCGAGCAGATCAGCGCGACGTGATGGACCCCGCGCGCCGATGACGGCGGCCTCTCGTCGCGTGGGTTGAGGAACGCCGACCGGATCCGGTCGCGCGCGGCGCTCAGGTCAGCCCGCTGGACCTCGTCGACCTGCTCGGCATCCCCGGAGTAGGACCCAGTCATCGCCGCAGTTCTACCGCGTGCGAAGATCCAGCGTCCCAGCCGGCGGTACCGGACCACCCGCCTGACCAAAACCGGAGGCCCATCGTGGCGACAACCACGCGCCCTGTCCCTGTCCTGACCCCGATCAGTCGTGTCGCGATCGCCGCGGTCGGGGCCTATGTCGGCGCCCAGGCGATCGCGGACATCGCGAGCCTCAAGATCGGCGTCGTGGCCGATCGGGCCGTGGACATGGGCACCTTCATCTACCCGATCACCTTCACGCTCCGCGACCTGGTGCACAAGGCGATCGGCCGGCGAGCGGCGCGCACCGTGGTGATCACCGCCGCCGGGGTGAACCTGTTCATGGCCCTGTACCTGCAGTGGGCCGCGCGGGCGCCGACCGACGTCTCCTACCCGCTGGGATCCGAGTTCGAGGCGATCTTCGCCCCGCTGTGGCGCATCACCGTCGCATCGATCGTCGCGGAGGTGGTGAGCGAGCTGGTCGACGGCGAGGTGTACCACTGGTTCGTCCGGTCCGTGACGACCCGGTACCAGTGGGCTCGGGTGGCCGTGAGCAACTCCGTCAGCATCCCGATCGACAACGTGATCTTCGCGGTCGGTGCGTTCGGGGCCATCCCCGGGTTCGCCGACCACGCGCTGACCCTGCCCTGGACCGCGGTGTGGGACATCTTCGTCGTGAACCTCACCGTCAAGGCGCTCGTCAGCGTGGTGAGCCTCCCGTTGATCTACCTCAGCCCCGATCGGGACTGGAGCGCAGACCCCGATGATGCCTAGCGGCAGGCCTCGTACGCCTCCGTGAGGATGGCCTGGAAGCCCTCCTCGTCGAACGCCTCGCCCTCCGGGTCGGTGATGTCGTCGTAGGCGAGCTCGTCGACCACGGTCTGGGCGTAGCACCGCGCCTCGTCTGGCCCCACCGCCGACGCCGCGTCGGCGACCAGGTAGCCCCAGAGGTTCGGCAGGAACAGCGACGTCTCGGAGCGCCCCGTCAGCTCGAGGTCGAGGTCTTCGCCAGGGTCACAGGCGTCGAGGACGGGGTGGCCGTCGACCTCGTCGACCTCGGCCACCCCACCAGGCATGGCGTCGACCCACTCGGCCAGCGCGTCCGCCATCTCGTCCTCGTCGGCTTCGGTGTCGCCCCTGAACGCGAGGCGCACGCACGTCGCCCCGTCGCGCTCGACCGCCGCGAACGAGTCGCCGTCCCAACCCAGCGCGGCGTTGAGCGCCACCTTGGGGTCGATGCGCTCGGCGAGGAACAGGTACCAGCTGGTCGCGCCGAAGGGTCCCTCGTCGAACAGCTCGTCGTCGTCCTCGAAGCCCAGCTCGACGGACTCCGAGCCCTCGTCGGCCAGGAAGCTGGCCGGGTCGAAGAGGTGCTCTTCGGTGAACGGTGGCTCGCCGAACGCGTCGTCGACCGCGTCGTTGCCATCCTGGTTGAGGAGCATCGTCACGAACGGCTGGCCGAGGGCATAGGGGGCGCTGAAGGTCGCGCTCACGAAGGGCGGCACATCGCCCGTCGCCTCCTCGCTCTGGGCCAGCTCCTCCGCGTACTCGGCGTCGTACGTCGCCTTCTCTTCGGTGGTCAGCTCGTCGTCGATGTACGCGTCCTCGACGCGCACGGCGTCACCCTCCGCCAGCCCGCGGAAGGCCGTCGACGCACCGTCGTCGAGCTGGGTCTCGTTCAGCCGCTCGAGATCGAAGCTCTGGTCCTGCAGCGCGTGCGTCAGCTCGTGCACGAGCGTCACCTCGAGCCCGACCGTCATCTCGGTCCCCCGAACGCGCACCCGCTCGTCGGTGGGGTCGTAGAACGCGAGCGTGCCGCCGTCGGACACCTGGTTGAAGGCATCGAACAGGTCGAGCTCGCCCGTCGCGACGCCGAGGGCCCTGAGCTCGGCCGCGTACCGATCGAGCTCAGCCCGCTCCTCGTCGGCGACGGCGGCCTCATCATCGGTGGTCTGCTCCGTGTACTCGGCCGGGGTGAGGAAGTCGACGTAGACGGGGTGGTCGAAGTCGAGGCCTCGCTCGTCCTCGACGAACGCCGCCAGCTCGGCGACGCGAGGATCCCACTCGTCAGGGTGCCCGGGACCGTCGTCGGTGAACTGGTCGGTCACCACCGCGACCGCGCCGATGACCAGGAGCCCGACGGCGATCACGCCCAGCGCGGCGGGCCAGCGCCTGGGGCCCGCGGTGGGCGGCGCCGGGGGTGGGGGCAGGTGGCTCCACGCGCTCGCCGAGGGCTCCCACGCCGCGGCAGCGGCGAGGGCGGGGGAGGCGGCGGGAGCGGGTCCGGCGACGGCGGAGGCGGAGGCGGCGGGGGGGGAAGGCTCATGGGGGTGACGCTCGGTCAGACGATGCTGGAGAGGGCGACCGCGTCCTCGGGCTCGAAGTCGTCGGGCGACGCGAGCGGGATCGGCCCCTCGGCCGTGCTGCGGCCCTGGATGTGGGTGCCCAGCGCAACGATCGCCGCGATGATGTTGCCGCCCAGGAACGCGATCGCGGCGCCGTCGATCCCGTCCTCGGGCACCAGCACCAACGCCGGTACGAGGATCGCGAGCGACAGCACGCAGGTGATGAGCACGGTCGCGGCGCTCCGGTGCCGAACGCGGGCCTCCGTCAGGTACACGGAGGTGACGGCCCACGGGATCGCGGCGGCGACCAGCACCGGCAGCACGTCGGCCGCGGCCTGGTACTCCTCGCCGTACAACGTCACGATCAGCTCGCGCGCGGCGGTGGCGGCCGCCGCCGCGACCACCATCAGGCCCCCCGCCACGACGATGGCCAACCGAACCTGGCTCCGCAGGTGCGCTCCGTCGCGACCCCCCTCGGAGAGCAGGGCCTGCCCGATGGCCATCGGCACGTAGCACGCGAGGGCCGCGACGCCCCACGCGACGTAGAAGCTCGCGTTCTGGTCCGCGTCGACGTTGACCAGGACGATGACGGGCACCGCGAAGGTGGGGGCCTGGTAGGCGAGCGTGGACGCCCAGTTGACGACGGAGTAGCGGGCCCACGCTCGGGTCGACGCGGGCACCGGGCCGAGATGGTGACGGTCGCCCGTGACCTTCGGGAGCAGGGCCATGCCGACGTAGCCGGACACCGCGGTGGGCAGCGCGGCGACGGTGACGAGCCAGACGGCCCGGTCGGCATCCACGGGCAGGAGCAGCAGAGGGAACCGAGCCACGGCCACGATGGACGCGCGAGCGAGGACGAGTCCCCAGCGACGTTGCGTCATCAACCGGACGTCGAGAAGCAGGGACAGCGAGGTGCCGATGCACAAGAAGATGAACAGCGCCGGCCCGAAGCCGCCGTGCCAGTGGCGCAGCTCGTCCACCGCTGGGGGGCTCACGATCAGCAGGTAGGCGATCGCGACCACCGCGGACGCCACCGTGACGGCCGCCGCCCCCCAGGCGTAGATGACGTGGTCGTCGCGGGCACGGCCCGCGGCGTAGCGCGCGGCCGCCACCGGCTGGCCGAGCCCCGCGACGAACGCCACGAACATCACGGAGGTGAACAGGGCGGTCGCGTGACCGACGTCGGTCTGGGTGTCGACCCGAGCGGCGATGAGCCAGAAGAGGGCGCCGGACAGGGCTTGGACGCCGGCCGTCAGGACCAGGGCCGCTGATCCGGTGAGGAGGTGACGGTGACCGGAGGCCCGTCGGCGCAGGCCGTGCAGCATCGGGCGAGAGGCTACCGGGGCGGCCAACTCCCGCAAGGCCGCCCCGCGAGTGCGAGCGGCGCTCGAGCCGCTGCGTAGCCTCACTGAGATGAGCGAGCCGATCACCTACCCCGGGGCACGACGCCCGGACCGGCAACGCACCGTGGACAGCCATGGGCTGGCCATCGCCGTCCTCGAGTGGGGGGACATGGACGCGCCGCCGATCCTCATGTGCCACGGGGGCTTCGACTTCGCCGGCACCTTCGACGTCTTCGCGCCGCTGCTCGCCGCGGCCGGGTACCGCGTCGTGTCGTGGGACCACCGCGGGCACGGCGACTCGGCGCACGCCGCCCTCTACAACTGGGAGGCGGATCTCCGGGACGCGGTGGCCGTGTTCGACTCGGTCACCCCCGAGGCCGTCCCGGTGGTGGGGCACTCCAAGGGCGGCAGCCTGATGTTGCAGCTGGCGGACGCGCTGCCGCACCGCGTGAGCCACCTGGTCAACCTCGACGGGCTGCCGTCGCGGCGGAGCTTCCCCGACGTGTCGGACCACCAGCGCACGAAGCTCATGGCGAAGGAGCTCACGGCCTGGCTCGACCACCGGCGGACCCTCGTCGACGCGCAGCGCAAGCCGGGCACGATCGACGAGCTGGCGGAGCGGCGGCGACGGATGAACCCGCGGCTCGACCCGGCCTGGCTGCGATACCTCGTGACGATCGGCGCCCGGGAGGACGCCGACGGGTGGCGCTGGAAGATCGACCCCACCATGCGGTTCGGAGGGTTCGGACCGTGGCGGCCCGAGTGGTCGATGATGCGCCTTCCCGACATCGGCGTCCCGGTGCTGGCCGTGCTCGGCACCGCCCCGGACCCGATGGGATGGGGCACGCCGGAGGCGGACGTGCTGTCCCACATGCCTGCGGGAGGTCGGCTCGTGATGCTCGACGGTGTCGGGCACTTCGTGCACATCGAGGAACCGCGGCAGGTCGCCGACCTCGTCTTGGAGCACGTGGCGTGAGCACCGTGTTCCTCCAGCACAACAAGGTCCGGCTCGCGCTCCACGAGCTCCGGTCCGGCGCCGGCCGCCCGCTCCTCCATCTGCACGGTCTCGCCGAGCGCTCCCCGTCGACGGTGCCACGACCACCTGGAGGACTGGCCCGGGCCCGTGTGGGGGCTTGACCTGTCGGGTCATGGCGACTCAGAGGTCGCCGTGGGCGCCGGCTACTTCTGCGAGGCCCTGATGGGCGACGTCGACATCGCCATCGCCCACCTCGGTGCCGTGACGATCTACGGCCGCGGGCTCGGTGCGTACGTCGGTCTCCTCGCCGCCGGTGGACGGGCCGAGGAGGTGCAGGGCGCCATCCTCGCCGATGGTCCCGGGCTCGCCGGCGGAGGGCCGACGCCGGCGTCGCCCGCGGTGCCCACTGCCGTCGGCACGCCTCCGCCCGGTGGCACCCCCGACCCGTGGGCGCTCTACGAGCTCACCCGTGATGTGCGGCCACCGGACTACGCCGCCACGTTCGCTCGCCAGGCATCGACGCGCTCCGGGCTCGACACGGCCATCGCGGTGGTCGGCGTGAACCGACCGCCGTGGCTCGAAGGGGTCATCGCCGAACCCGGCGTCACCGAGTGCACCCTCGCCGACGCGCTGGCTCTGTTCAGCGCGCCGTAGGGAGCGCGGGGCCTAGGCCTCGCGCCAGGCGACGAACTGCGCGAGGTCGACGAGGGCGCCGCGGGCCTCGGCGGGGATCTCCGCCGTCTTGATGGCGGCGATGGACGTATCGGTCAGGGAGTCGATCGTGGCCTCGATCGTCGCGACGGCTCCAGTGGCCACGAACACCTCCTGGATCCGAGCGATCCCCTCGCCCGACAGGTCGGCCTGGCCGATCTCGGTCAGCACGGCGGCCTGCGCGGCATCCGCGTTGGCGGTGGCGACGGCGAGCAGGGGGGTGGGCTTGCCCTCCCGGAGATCGTCGCCCACGGGCTTCCCGGTGGCGGACTCCTCCCCGAAGGCACCCAGGAGGTCGTCGCGCAGCTGGAAGGCCTCGCCGAGCGGGTCCCCGTAGGCCGACAGGTCGGCCTGCAGGTCGTCCAACCGTCCCGCCAGTGCCGCGCCGAGGTGCAGGGGCCGCTCGATCGTGTACTTGCCCGACTTGTAGCGGGCGATGAGGCGAGCGCCGTCGTGGTCGGTGTCGCGGCGGGCGGTGCCGAGGATGTCGAGGTACTGCCCGACGTTGAGCTCGATGCGCAGCTCGTCCCAGACCGCCTTCACCGGGGCGGACGCGCCGTCGAGGAGCTGATCGGCGTAGACGTGGGCGAGGTCACCGATGAGGATCGCCACCCCCTCGCCGAACCGGCGGGGGTCGCCGCGCCACACGGCCTCGGTGTGCTGGTCGCCGTAGGCGAGGTGCGCGGTGCGAGCGCTGCGCCGCATCGCGGAGCCGTCCATCACGTCGTCGTGCACGAGGGCGAAGGCCTGGAGCATCTCGAGGGCGGCTCCGGTCTCGATCACCTGCGGGTCCTCCGGGTCGCCGCCGGCGGCCTGGTAGCCCCAGAAGCAGAACGCGGGCCGGAGGCGCTTGCCTCCTCCCATCACGAGGGCGCGCAGCGACTCCAGCGGCGCGACGAGGTCGCCGCTCAGCTCCGCCCAGCGGGCCGTCTCCGCGGTGAGGAAGGCGTCGAGGCGCTTCTCCACCTTCTCGGCCACGGTGAGCAGGCTCGGAGGCACGGGGATCGACGGACGGATCATGGCTCGGGCATCGTAGGACGAGGCGGCCCGGAGGCGATCTCAGTTGGCGTCGTCGCCGGAGCCGGGGTCGAGCTCGGCCACGATCTGGGTGACCTCGACCTTCGCGGCGGTGATGCGGGCTCGGCAGACCCGGAGGAGCTCGGCGCCCCGCTTCACGCGTGCGGCGAGCACGTCGACGTCGACGGAGTCGTCCTCGATCTCGTCGAGGATCGCCTCGAGCTCGGCGAGGGCCTCGGCGTAGCCGATCTCCGGCGCGGTGTCGTCAGGCATCGGGAGACACCGTAGAGCGGACCTCGCCGCCGGCCAGGACCGTGGTGATCGCGTCGCCGGCGGTGACCTCGTCCGGGTGGCGGAGCACCCGTCCGTCAGGACCCCGCGTGATCGACCACCCGCGGGCCAGCGTGCGGTGGGGATCGAGGGCGCGGAGCCGCGCGTCGACCGCGGCGATCGAGCGGTCGGCCTCGGACAGCGCCCGGGGGGCGCGATGGGCGATGCGCCGCTCACCGGCGGCGATGTGGACCTCCGCGGTGCGGAGGTGCGACCGGGCGGCGCCGGTCATCCGCCCGCGGTGCCCGTCGAGCCGGCGGCCCGCCGCGTCGAGGCTCGCCTGGGAGGCGCGGCGGGAGCGGTCGACGATCGACTGCAGCCGGGTGGCGCTGCGATCCAAGGCGACCTGGGCACTCCGCGACAGGGCCCGGGCCTGGGTGAGCAGGCGCTGGTCGTGGAGCGTGACCGCGCGCACGCTCCGGCGGGCGATGGCGGCAGAGGCGGCGTCGAGGCCGTCGGCGAGCGTGCGCACCCGGGCCACGAGGAGCTGGGCGCAGGCCGTGGGCGTCTTGGCGACGGTGTGGGCGACCTCGTCAGCGACCGAGGTGTCGACCTCGTGCCCCACGCCCGTGATGACGGGTACCGAGCAGGCCGCGATGGCACGCGCGACGGCTTCGTCGTCGAAGGCGGCCAGGTCGGTGCGCGCGCCGCCGCCTCGCACGAGGGCGAGCACGTCGAGCGGATGGGTGGACAGCATGCGGATCGCCGACGCGATGGACCGGGGTGCGTCCTGACCCTGCACCCGCGTGTCGACGCGGAGCACCCGGAAGGCGAACCCGCTCCGGCGGAGCTCGTCGAGGAAGTCGGCCTCGGCCGCCGAGCCCTCGCTCGTGACCAGGCCGACCCGGAGGGGAGCGAGCGGCAGGGCACGACCCGCGTTGGCACCGAGCAACCCCTCTGCGGCCAGCCGCGCGAGCAGCTCCGCCCGGGCCACCTCGAGCTGGCCCAGCGTGTACGCCGGGTCGATCGCCGTCATCCGCAGCTGCAGCTGACCGCGAGGGGAGTACCAGTCGAGCCGCCCCCTGATCCGCACGTCGGTGCCGTCGGTCATCCGCACGCCACCCCCCGCGTCGGTGAGCGTGGTGTTCACCGAGCCCTTGGTGCGCGAGGACAGCATCACGCCGAGGGAGGCACCACTGTCCGGATCGGTCAGGGTGAAGTACACGTGGCCGGACTGAGGGCGCGACAGGTCGCGGATCTCGCCTCGCACCCAGACCTCGTCACGGAAGGCGGCCCGGAGCGCGTTGCCGATCGCATCGCCGAGCTCCGTGACCGAGTAGGTGGGCTCGGGGATCGTTCCCACCGAGGGATCATCGAACAAGGACACGGCGTCACGTTAGGCACCACGGTGTGACAGGACGAGCCGGTCGCGTCGCCCCCTCGACTGGTGGCCGTCATCGGCGGAGACCAGACTGACCGCCGCACCTGATCTGACCTGCCAGAGGAGAGGCCCCCATGCCCGAAGCCGTCATCGTCGCCACTGCTCGCACGCCCATCGGCCGCGCGAACAAGGGAAGCCTCACCGAGTGTCGTCCCGACGACCTGGCGGGCTTCATCATCAAGGACGTGCTCGGCAAGGTGCCCACGCTCGATCCGCAGACGGTCGAGGACGTCATCCTCGGCTGCGGTCAGCCTGGAGGCGAGGCGGGGTACAACGTCGCCCGGGTCGCGGCGCTGCTCGCCGGGCTCCCCGACGTCCCCGGCGTCACGGTCAACCGGTACTGCTCGTCCTCGCTGCAGACCATCCGCATGGCCGCCCACGCCATCAAGGCGGGCGAGGGCGATGTGTTCGTGGCGGCCGGCGTCGAGACGGTGAGCCGCTACATGCACGGCGCCTCCGACACGGGGCCGCACAACCCGCTCTTCGCCGACGCCGAGGCCACCACCGCAGAGCGCACCCAGGGCGCCGACAGCTGGACGCCCCCGTCCGGCCTCCCCGACATCTACATCGCCATGGGCCAGACGGCGGAGAACGTGGTGCTCGCGGAGGGCGTCACCCGCGAGGAGATGGACGAGTGGGGCGCCCGTTCGCAGCAGCGGGCCGTCGCCGCCCAGGAGCGCGGCTTCTTCGATCGGGAGATCACCCCGGTCACGCTCAGCGACGGCACCGTCGTCTCGAAGGACGACGGTCCCCGCGCCGGCACCACGGTCGAGAAGCTGGCCGAGCTCAAGCCGGTGTTCCGGCCCGACGGCAAGGTCACCGCGGGCAACGCCTGCCCGCTGAACGACGGGGCCGCGGCGGTGGTCGTCATGAGCGACACCAAGGCCAACGAGCTCGGCCTCACCCCGCTCGCGCGCATCGTGAGCTCCGGCGTCACCGGCCTCAACCCCGAGATCATGGGCATGGGTCCCGTGGAGGCGATCCGCCAGGCCCTCGGCCGGGCCGGCCTCTCCATCGACGACATCGACCTCGTCGAGATCAACGAGGCCTTCGCCGCCCAGGTGATCCCCTCGATGAAGCACATCGGGATCGACCCGGAGAAGCTGAACGTCAACGGCGGCGCCATCGCCCTGGGCCATCCGTTCGGGATGACCGGCGCCCGCATCATGACCACCCTCATCAACGGCCTCGAGGACACCGGTGGCCGCTATGGCCTCGAGTCGATGTGCGTCGGCGGTGGCCAGGGCATGGCCATGGTCATCGAGCGGCTGTAGGCCCGCGATCCTGCGTCCCACTGCACATCCCGACGCCGACCTGGAGGGGAGCCTCGGGGACTGGCGGCGGTTCCGCCGGCAGAAGCGGACCGCGGACATCCACTGGATCGACGCGCTCTACCAGGCCTACCTCACGGGGATCCTGAGCCTCGTCGCCATCGCCGTCCTGTCCAGCATGGTCGGGGACGATCCGCTGACCGCCAGCGAGGTGATCCAGGTCCGCGTCGACGGGCCGGGATGGATCGGGCTCGTCGCGGCCTTCGCCATCGCGCTGGGGCTGCGGTCGGGCAGCCGCGGCGGGCCGCTGGCGCTGGAGCGGTCTGAGGTCCGGCACGTGCTCCTCGCCCCGGTGGACCGCACGATGGCGCTCCGTGCCCCGGCCGTGAGGCAGCTCCGCTTCCTCGGCTTCGTCGGCATGGTGGTCGGAGGGATCGCGGGCGACATGGCCGCCAAGCGGCTCCCCGGGAGCACCCTCGCGTGGGTTGCGACCGGCGTCGTCGCGGGCCTCGCCCTCGTCGGGTTGTCCGCCGGGCTCGCGCTGATCGCGGCCGGGACGCGGCTGCCCCGGTGGGCCGCCTCGCTGATCGGCCTCGTCCTGCTGTCGCTCGCCATCGCCGATGGCGTCGGTGCCATCGCCACCAGCCCCACCGCCTCGTTCGGCGAGCTCGTGCTGTGGCCCCTGCGGTTCCACGTCTCCGGTCTGCTGCCCATCGTGTTGGCCGTCGCCGTGGTCCTCGCCGGCCTGGCGCTGATCGGGCGCGTGAGCCTCGAGGCGGCCGAGCGACGATCGACGTTGGTGGGACAGCTCCGGTTCGCGGCGACCCTCCACGACCTGCGCACGGTGATCGTCCTCCGCCGGCAGCTGGCGATGGAGCTGCCCCGCCTCCGACCCTGGGTGCGGCTGCGGGTGCACGGCACCGGGCGGTGGCCCGTGTTCACGCGTGGCCTGCGCGGCGTGCTGCGGTTCCCGGCGGCGCGCGGCGCGCGCCTCGTCCTGCTGGGGGCGATCGCGGGGCTCTGCGTGCGGGGCCTCTGGGTCGGCACCACTCCGTTGATCGTCATCGCGGGGCTGGCGCTGTTCGTGGCCGGACTCGACACGGTCGAGCCCCTGGCCCAGGAGGTGGACCACCCCAGTCGGCGCGATGCCTCCCCGATGGAGCCCGCGGCCATCCACCTCCGGCACCTGCCGGTCGGTGTGCTGGGGCAGCTGGCCGTGGCCGCCATCGCGATCGGCGTGGCGAGCCTGCCGGGGGACGGGCACGTACCGCTCGAGGTCGTGGCGATGGGGTTCGTCCCCCTCGCGCTCGGCGGGCTGGCGGGGGCACTGGTGAGCGTGCTGTCCGATCCTCCCAGCACGAGCGGTGGGTGGGCCCTGGCCCCGCCCGAGGCCCAGGGGATGCGCCTGGCCTTCCGCACCGCCTGGCCGCCGGTCATCGCGATCCTCGGCGTGCTCCCGATCCTCATGGCCCGCGACGCCATCGAGGTGGGCGACCCGGCGTCGAGCGGCGCCGGTCCCGCCACGGCGCTGGTGCTCGCGCTGTTCATCGGGGTGTGCGGCTGGGTGCGCGTGCGCGACGAGATCGCCGAGTGGTTCCGATCACAGATGGAGCAGACGAATGCCAAAGCCTGATCGCCGGCCCGCCGTGCTCGAAGCGGACGGAGCGTCGAAGGCCTACGCCGATCTCGTCGCCCTCGAGCCCTTGACCCTCCGGGTCCCCGCGGCGCAGGCGGTCGCGCTCGTCGGTCACAACGGCTCGGGCAAGTCCACCTTCCTGCGCCTGGCCGCGGGGCTGCTCGACCTCACCGAGGGCTCCATCTCGATCATGGGCGAGCCGGCTGGCTCCTCGTACGCGCGGGCCGCGGCCAGCTACCTGCCGGATGAGCCGGTGCTCTACGACGACCTCTCCGTCCGGGAGCACCTCGCGTACATCGCGGCGCTGCACGGGGTCACCGCGGAGGCGGCGGACTTCGACGAGCTGCTCGAGCGGGTGGGGCTCGCCCACCGCGCGGACGACCTGCCGGCCCGCTTCAGCCGCGGTCTGCGCCAGAAGGCGTCGATCGCGCTCGGACTGGTCCGGCCCTTCGAGATCCTGCTCGTGGACGAGCCCTTCGTGGGCCTCGACGCCCCGGGCAAGGAGGCGCTGCTCGAGATCTTCGACGAGCTCCACGCCGACGGTGCCGCCATCGTGGTGGCCACCCACGACCCGTCGTTCGTCGAGCGCGTCGACCGCTGCATCGCCCTTCGTGACGGCATCGTGGTCCACGACGGCCCGGCGACGCCGTCGGATGTCCTCCGCCTGGTCGGCGCGTAGCGGCTAGGGCGGGTCCGGACCCGCCGCCTCGCCTCCGTCGGTGCCCTCGGGGGCGAGCGTCGTGGTGGTGGCCGGCGCGGTCGTGGTCGTCGTCCCACCACCAGGATCCGTCGCGGTCGTCGTGGTGGAGCCCTCGCCGCTCGTCGTCGACGTCGGCGGCTCAGTCGTCGATGCGGTGCTCGACGAGCTGGTCGAGCTCGACGTGGCATCGGGGGCCGGCCGGAGGAGGTCGTCGGGCGGATCGGGGAAGTCCTGGGGCTCCCGGCCGTCCATCGCCGCGGTCATGAAGCGGTGCCAGATCTCCGCGGGCATCCCGCCGCCGGTGACCCCCTCCATCGGGGTGGGTTGCGGGTGGCCCATCCAGACCACGGCCGTGTAGCCGGGGACGTAGCCCGCGAACCAGGCATCCACGTTGTCCTGGGTCGTGCCGGTCTTGCCGGCCGCGGGTCGGCCGAGGTCCGCCGCCGTGCCCGTGCCGCTCTCGATGACGCCGCGCAGCGCTTCGGTGACGCCCCGGGCGACGTCGGGCTCGACGGCGCCCTCCTCGGGCTCGGGGCGGTCGGGCTCCCAGAGCACGTTCCCGTCGTTGTCCTCGATGCGGACGATGGCGTAGGGCTCGACCCTCGTGCCGTCGTTGGCGAAGGTGAGGTAGGCGCTGGCCAGGTCGAGGGGGCTGACCTCCTCCACCCCGAGGGCGAGGGACGGGACGAGGTCGAGGTCGGCGTCCACGCCTGCCGCGTGGGCGGCGTCGGCCACGGCGGCGGGCCCCACCTGGGCGAGCAGCTGGGCGTAGACGGTGTTCACGGACTGCTTGGTGGCGTCGGCCACGGTCAGCTCCCCGAAGCCGGCGCCGCCGTAGTTCTCCACGGGGAAGGCCGTGCCGTCGACGTCGACCTCGATCTGGGGCGGCCCGGGGTACTTGTCCGCGAGGGTCACGCCGTGCTCGAGGGCGGCTTGGAGCACGAACGGCTTGAAGGTCGAGCCGGGCTGCCGGCCCGAACCGCCTCCGTCGGCGCCCCGCACGAGGTCGACCGCGAGGGTGTCGTAGTCCCGGCCGCCGACGTGCGCACGGATGGCCCCGTCCGTGTCGAGCGCCACCAGCGCGGCCTGCGGCCCCGCCGCATCGGCGGCGACCTCCGCGACGGCGGCCTCGGCGGCGGCCTGGGCGTCGAGGTCCAGGGTCGTGACCACGCGGAGCCCCCGGCCGTAGAGCGCATCCTCGCCGACGGCCTCGACGGTCTGCTGCCGGACCCACTCGACGAAGTGGGGCGCGAGCTCCATCGGTGGGCGCCGCGGGCGCCGTGCGATCGGTGGCCTCGATCGGGGTGGCCTCGGCCGCATCGGCCTCCGCCTGCGTGATGGCATCGTTGTCGACCATGTCCGCCAGGACCGTGGCCCGGCGGGCTCGGGCCTCATCCATGTCCTCGACGGGGTCGGCGGTCTCCGGTGATCGCAGCAGGCCGACGAGCAGGGCCGCCTGGGGGAGGTCGAGCTCGGCGGCGGACGTGGTGAAGTAGGCCCGCGCCGCGGCCTCGATGCCGTAGGCGCCGCGCCCGAAGTACACCGTGTTCAGGTAGCGCTCGAGGATCTCGTCCTTGTCGGCGGAGCGCTCCAGCTTCACGGAGAGCACCGCCTCGCGTGCCTTCCGCATCAGCGAACGCTCGCTGGTCAGGTACTCGTTCTTCACGAGCTGCTGGGTCAGCGTCGAGCCGCCCTGCGTACCTGCGTGCCGGACGTTGTTGACCAGCGCGCGGCTGATCCCGATCGGATCGACCCCGCCGTGGTCGTAGAAGCGGCGGTCCTCGGCCGACAGCAGAGCGTCGACGACGACGGGGTTCACGTCCGCGAGGTCGACGAGGAACCGCTGGCCCTCCTGGGACAGGACGGCGAGCTCGCGCCCGTCCTCCGCGACCACGACCGCGGACTGGAGCTCGGGCGGGTCTTCGGGCAGCGACACGGTCGCCCAGAGGAAGGCGAGGGCCGCCACCCCCAGCGTCCCCAGGGCGACGACGCCCACGATCGGCCAGCGGACCCAGCGCGGCCAGGCCTGCCAACGACTCCTCACGCCCACGGTGCCCACGGGGGCGTCAGTACCCCGCGACCTCGCCGACGAGACTCGCGCCAACCAACGACGCGTGGGCGGCTGAGGGTCAGCTCGTGCCGTACACCGGCGCGGGCGCGGGTGCCTCGGCGAGCAGGCCGTCCACCACCGGGCCGAGCTCGGCCGCGTCCCAGCGGTCGCCCTTGTCGATCGTGGGCCCGTGCTGCCAACCGGTGGCGACGCCGACCTTGCCGCCGTCCACCTCGAACATGCGCCCGGTCACGTGGGCCGACTGGGGTGACGCCAGCCAGGCCACCAGCGGTGACACGTTCTCGGGCGCCATGGCATCGAAGGCCGCCGGCTCGTCGGGCGTGGCCATCATCTCGGTGAAGATGGCCTCGGTCATCCGGGTGCGAGCGGCGGGGCACAGGGCGTTGGCGGTCACGCCGTAGCGGCCGAGCTCGGCGGCCTGCACGAGCGTGAGGGTGGCGATGCCGGCCTTGGCGGAGGCGTAGGCGGCCTGGCCCACGGAGCCGAGGATGCCGGCGCCGGAGCTGGTGTTGATGATCCGCGCGTCGACCGGTTGACCGGCCTTGGCCTGGTCGCGCCAGTGAGCGGCGGCATGGCGGGCCACCGCGAAGTGGCCCTTGAGGTGCACGCGCACCACGGCGTCCCACTCGTCCTCGGCCGCGTTGGCGAACATGCGGTCGCGGACGAACCCCGCGTTGTTCACCACCACGTCGAGGGCGCCGAACGTCTCCAACGCGGCCGTCACCATCCGCGCCGCGCCGTCGAAGTCGGCCACGTCGTCGCCGTTGGCGATCGCCTCCGCCCCGCCGGCGCGGATCTCGGCCACCACCTCGCCCGCGGGACCGCTGCCCCCGCCGGTGCCGTCGAGCTCGCAGCCGAGGTCGTTCACGACCACCCGCGCGCCCTGCCGGGCGAGCTCGAGCGCGTGGGCGCGGCCGAGCCCTCGTCCCGCGCCCGTCACGAGGACGACGCGCCCGTCGCAGATCCCGGCCATGGCGCAGATCATGACAGGATCTGACGCACTGTCAGACCTCCACCGTTCTGTGTGCGCTGAGCACCGGCATGGCGGTGGTGAGCGCACACAGAAGCAGTTGGAGTCGACGCCCATGCGGTACGGGATCACGATGTTCGCGACCGATGTCAGCATCGACGTCGTCGAGCTGGCGCGGGAGGCCGAGGCGCGTGGGCTGCAGTCGCTCTGGCTCCCCGAGCACACGCACATCCCGGTCAGCCGGCGCACGCCGCCGGCCACGGGCGCGGCCGAGCTCGACGAGGAGTACAAGCGATGCCTCGACCCGCTCGTCGCGTTGGCCGCCGCGGCGTCCGCCACCACCACGATCCGGTTGGGCACCGGGATCCTGCTGGCGGCCCAACGCGAGCCGATCGTGACGGCCAAGGCCGTGGCCACCCTCGACCACCTGAGCGGCGGCCGGGCCGCCCTCGGGGTGGGCTTCGGGTGGAACGAGGACGAGCTCGAGCACCATGGCGTCGCGATGGGCGACCGGCGCGCCGTGGCGCGGGAGGTGGTCCTCGCCATGCAGGCCCTCTGGGCCGACGACGAAGCCAGCTTCGAGGGCGAGCACGTGCGGTTCTCGCCGAGCTGGTCGTGGCCCAAGCCGGTCCAGCTCGGCACGGACGGCCGCCGCCGAGTGCCGGTGCTGCACGGGGGGGCGGCAGGACCGAAGCTGTTCGCTCACATCGCCGAGTACGGCGACGGCTGGATCCCGATCGGCGGCGCCGGCCTGACGGACGCGATCCCTCAGCTGCGGGAGGCGGTCGCCGAGGCCGGCCGTGACCCCGCGGGTCTGGAGATCGTGCCCTTCGGCTCCATCCCCGACCCGGGCAAGCTCGACCACTTCGAGCGCATCGGCGTCACCGAGTGCGTGTTCCGCCTCCCGAGCGCGCCCCGCGACGTCGTGCTCCCGCTCTTGGACGAGCAGGCCGCCCTGGTCGCCGGCCGCGTGTGAACGAGGCCTGGCGCGACGAGCTGCTCGCGCGGCACCGCATCGGGCCGGTCGACGAGCTGGGGCACGGGGGCGAGGCGGTGGTGTACGCCCTCGACGCCGATCGCGTCCTGCGCGTCCACCGCCACGAGGCGGCCGACTACGTGCGGCGCATCGGCGAGCTCTACGGCGCCCTCGATCGGTCGGCCGTGCCCTACGCCCTTCCTGAGGTGCTCGAGGTCCACGGCGACGGGGAGGTCAGCTGGTCGATCGAGCGGCGACTCAAGGGACGGCCGTTCGACGTGCTGCTACGACACCTCGAGGGCGCTGATCGGGAGCGGGCCCTGACGGCCTACCTGGAGGGCGCGGCGGCGTTTCGGGCGCTCGGGCCACCACGCGGGTGGACCGGAGGTTGTGAGGAGCTGTTCACCGAGGAGCACCTGCGCGCCGATCGGTGGGGTGATCTGCTGGCGGGCCGCCTGGCCCTGCAGCTCGAGCAGGCCCGACCCACCCTGGCGGCGGCGCTCGACGACCCGGACGCGGCGGCGGCCCCGATCCTCGCCGAGGCCCGGGCCGAGGAGGCCGATCTGATCACGCTCGTCCACGGTGACTGGTTCCCCGGCAACGTGCTCCTCGACGACGATCTGCGGGTCAGCGCCGCCATCGACCTCGGGTGGCTGACGGTCGTCGGGTCCGCCGACCACGACGTCCTCTCGGCCGCCGTGTTCTGCGAGGTCCGCCCCACCCACCGCGACACGGACGGGGCGGTGCTCGAGGCGGCGGTCATCCGTCACCTCGGTGCCGACGGCGCGGATGCCCTCGCGCGCACGCGCCGCTACGAGCAGCTGCGGTTCGCCTTCGTCACCGAGGACGAGCACCTGCACCGATGGTGCATCGAGGGGCTTCGGGCCCCCTGATCAGGGCACGAGGACGACCTTGCCGGCCACCTTCCGGTCCTGGAGGTCCGTGAGGGCGCCGACGACGTCGTCGAGCGGGTACTCGTGGGGCTCCACCGGATGGAGGGCCCCCGATCCGGCGAGGTCCATGAGCTCCGCGAGGAGCGCCTGGTTGCCGGCGGGGTCGCGCATCGTCCACGCCCCCCAGTCGACGCCGACCAGCGTGCGGTTGTTGAGGAGCACCTGGTTCACCGGCAGGCGGGGGATGTCACCGCCGGCGAACCCGATGACGAGGTAGCGGCCCATCCAGCCCAACGAGCGCAGCGCCGGGTCGGCGAAGCGATCGCCGACCGGATCGACCACCACGTCCACGCCGCCGCCCGACAGCTCCCGAGCCCGCACCTTGAGGTCCTCGGTCTCGTAGGCGATGGTCGCCTCGGCGCCCGCGGCCCGAGCCGCGGCCAGCTTCTCGTCGGAGGAGGCGGCGGCGATCACGCGTGCCCCGAGGTGGCGCGCCACGTCGACCGCCGCGAGCCCGATGCCGCCCCCGGCGCCGAGCACGAGCACCCACTCGCCCTCCTGCAGCTGCAGTCGCCGCGTGAACGAGAAGAGCATCGTCCCGTAGCTCTGCACCAGCGCGGCGGCCTGTCCGTAGGAGAGGGCACCGGGGATGGGGACGACCCCGCCCGCCGCCAGCTCGACGTGGGACGCGAACCCCCCGAGCCAGGGCATCGCCAGCACGCGGTCACCCACGGCCACCGTGTCGACACCGTCGCCGACGGCCACCACGTCGCCCGCCACCTCACCGCCCGGCGTGAAGGGCAGCGCCGGCTTGATCTGGTACTTGCCCTGGACGAAGAGACCATCGACGAAGTTCACGCCGGCGGCCCGCACGGCCACGACGACCTTGCCCGGTCCGGGCTCGGGGTCGGGGCGCTCCTCGATCACCAGCTGGTCGATCGGCGCGAACTCGTGGCAGACGACAGCTCTCACGGGACGGAGCATGGCACGAGACCGGCGCCGATGGTCGTGCCAGGCTGGGGGCATGCGCTTCGCGATCAAGACGTCTCCGCAGCACACGACCTGGGCCGACATGCTGGCCGTGTGGCAGGCCGCCGACGACATCGAGCTGTTCGAGTCCGCCTGGACGTTCGACCACTTCTATCCGATCTTCTCGGACTCCACCGGGCCCTGCCTGGAGGGCTGGATCGCCACGACGGCCCTGGCCCAGGCGACCAACCGGATCCGCGTCGGTGTGCTGGTGACCGGCAACCCCTACCGGCACCCCGCGGTGCTGGCGAACATGGCCGCCACGCTCGACGTCATCTCCGGCGGTCGGCTCGAGCTGGGTCTCGGCGCGGGGTGGAACCAGGAGGAGAGCGACGCCTACGGCATCGACCTCCCTCCGCTCAAGGAGCGGTTCGATCGCTTCGACGAGGCGCTCGAGGTCATCACGAGCCTGCTCACCAACACCGTGTCGACCTTCGAGGGGAAGCACTACCAGCTGCACGACGCGCGGTGTGAGCCCAAGCCGGTGCAGCAGCCCCACCCTCCCATCTGCATCGGAGGGAGCGGGCCCAACCGCACGCTGCGAGCGGTGGCTCGGTGGGCCCAGCACTGGAACCACCCGGGTGGATCCCCGGAGCAGCTCGCGGCCGCGGTCGACGTGCTCCACCAGCGGTGCGCCGAGATCGGACGCGACCCGGCGGAGATCCTGATCTCCACGCACCTGCGGGTCGACGTCGACGATCCGGCCGCCATCGAGGCGCAGGTGACCGCGGCGGCGGAGGCGGGCATCGACCTCGGCATCGTCTACCTCCCCACCCCGCACACGCCGGCCGTGCTGGAGCCCCTGGCCGCCGTGCTCCAGCCCCTCGCCGGCTGAGGTGCCGGTCGAGCGGGTCGCCGATCTCGAGGACCCGCGCCTCGCCGACTACCGCCACCTCCGTGAGCCGTCCCGCCGGATGGCGGTGGAGCGCGACCGCGGGATCTTCACCCTGGAAGGCGCGCTGTCGGTCGAGGCGCTGCTCGCCTCCCCGTACGCGGTCCGCTCGGTGCTCGTGGCCGAGGAGCACGCCGACAAGATGGTGGCCCGCTTGGGTGCGGAGGTGGAGCTCTTCGCCATGCCGTCCGACGCCATGACGGAGCTCACCGGCGTGCACTTCCATCGTGGCGTGCTCGCGGTCGCCGAGCGCCCCGAACCGAGGTCGGTGGGCGAGGTCACCCGGAGCGCGCGGACGGTCGTCGTCCTCGAGGGCGTCAACGACCACGAGAACATCGGGGCGATCTTCCGCAACGCCGCCGCCTTCGGCGCCGATGCCGTCCTCCTCGACCCCACGACCGCCGACCCGCTCTACCGGCGCGCGACCCGGGTGTCGCTCGGGCACGTGCTGCGCGTCCCGTTCGCGCGGGCGGAGCCATGGCCGGATGCTCTCGGCGAGCTGCGCGACCGCGGCTTCACGACGCTCGGCCTCACGCCGAGCCGCGATGCCGAGCCCCTCAGCGGCATCATCGCGGGCCTTCCCCCGCGGCTCGCCCTCGTCGTCGGCGCGGAGGGGCCGGGGCTCACGAGCGCGGCGCTGGCGTCCGTCGACCGCACGGTGCGGATCCCCATGGCGGCCGGGGTCGACTCGGTCAACGTGGCGACGGCGGCGGCCATCGCGCTGTGCGCGCTGTTCGGTCGGCTCGACCCCGGACGAGGCCGGGCGATCCAGGCCCGCCGCGCCGGTCGAGGCGAGGTCAGCCATCCGACGCTCGAGGAAGCGCCGCTCCGTGTCGTTCGGCCGGCACGCCAGTGCGGCTTCATAGGCTCCGGCGGCCTCGTCGTCACGGTCCAGCCGGCGCAACAGCTCGGCCCGGCTGGCGTGCCAGAGGTGGAAGGCGGCGAGCTCGTCGAGGGCGTCGATCTCGGCCAGGCCGGCCGCGGCGCCGTCCCGCTCCGCCACGGCGACGGCCCGGTTCAGCCGCACGACCGGGGTCGGTTGGGCCGCGACGAGCAGGTCGTAGAGGCCGACGATCTCGTCCCAGTCGGTGGCCGTCCAGGACGGGGACAGCCCGTGCACCGCGGCGATGGCGCCCTGCAGCGCATAGGGGCCCGGGGCACCGCCGGCGCGCCGCAACGCCAGCTCGATGTGCGCGTGCCCCTCGTCGATGCGGCCGCGGTCCCAGGCCGACCGGTCCTGGTCGGCCAGCAGGACGAGATCACCGTCGGCGTCCAACCGCGTGGCCCGGCGAGCATCGGTCACGAGGAGCAGTCCGAGCAGACCGTGCACCTCGGACTCGTCGGGGAGGAGCTCCGCCAGGAGCCGGGCGAGTCGGACGGCCTCCTCGCACAGGTCCACCCGCACGAGCGCATCACCCGAGGTCGCCGTGTGGCCCTCGGTGAACACCAGGTAGACGACCGCCAAGACGGCGGGGAGCCGGTCGGGCAGCTCGTGGTCCGCCGGCACCCGGTACGGGATGGCCGCGCCGGCGATCTTCCGACGCGCGCGCACGAGCCGCTGCGCCATGGTCGCCTCGGGCACGAGGAAGGCCCGCGCGATCTCGGCCGTCGTGAGGCCGCCGAGGGTGCGGAGGCTCAGCGCGATGCGAGCCTCCGGGGCGAGCGCGGGGTGGCAGCACGTGAAGATCAGGCGGAGCAGATCGTCCCGGACCACCGACTCCTCGGGCGGCTCGTCCGCACCCTCGAGCAGCTGCATGGCGCGGACCTCCTTGTCGCCGCGGCGGCCCTCCCGGCGGATCCGGTCGAGGGCCTTGTTCCGGGCGGCCGTCGTGAGCCAGGCCGCGGGGTTGCGCGGGACGCCGTCCGCCGGCCACCGCTCGAGCGCCGCGAGGGCCGCCTCCTGCAGGGCGTCCTGGGCCGCCTCCAGGTCGCCGAGGAGCCGGGTGAGGGTGGCGACCACGCGCCCACCCTCCGCCCGGATCGCCTCGGCGACGGCGCGTCCCGCGTCGGGCAAGCTCGCTACTCGAAGACGACGATCGGACGGACCTCGACCTTGCCGTGCCATGCGCCGGGGATGCGCGCCGCCCAGGCGATGGCCTGGTCGAGGTCGGGGCAGTCGAGGAGGTAGTAGCCGCCGAGCACCTCCTTCGTCTCGGCGAAGGGGCCGTCGGTGGTCACGATCTCACCGCCCTTGCCGCCGAGGACGCTCACCGTGGTGGCGGTGTCCGTGGACTGCAGGGCGTTGCCGCCGACCATGACGCCGGCGGCCCCCGCCGCCTCGCCGAAGGCCATGTAGTCAGCGTTCATCTCGGCGGTGAAGTCGTCGGGACGGTCCATCTGCTGGTCGGCGGGGCCGTAGATCAGAGCCAGGTACTGGGGCATTCGCGTGTCCTCCTGTGGAGCGCCGGCGCCTGTCGCCGGTCATCGTCTCCACGACGATCGACGATCGGCCAGAACGACAGCCTCGCGGAAATAATCGGTCAGGGATCGAAGGCCGCGATCACGGGGGCGAAGCGCTCGATCTGCTCGGTGGTGCCGTCCTCGTGCAGGGCCACGAACACCCGTTGCACGCCCACGTCGGCCAGGGCACGGAACCGGCCGACCTGCTCGTCGACGGTGCCAGCGACATCGGCGTACCGGTCGCCGCCGGGGGCGATCATGCCGGCCTCGGAGAGCTGGGTGATGGTGATGGCGCCGGGATCCCGGCCCTCGGCCTCGCAGTGGGCTCGCAGCACCTCGACCCTCCGGGCGACGACGGGCGGCTCGCCGAACAGGTTGCACGCATCGGCGTAGCGCGCCACCAGGCGGAGCGTGCGCCGCTCGCCCGACCCGCCGACGAGGATCGGGAGGTGCTCCTGCAGCGGCCGCGGATAGCACACGGCCTCCGGCACGCTGACGGTGCGGCCCTCGAACGCCGGCGCGCCCGGACCCCACAGCAGGGGGAGGAGCTGGAGGGCATCCTCGAGCCGCGCGTAGCGGTCGGCGACCGGGGGGAAGTCCCAGCCGTACAGGGCGTGCTCGCGCTCGTGCCACGCGACGCCGAGACCGCAGAACGCCCGTCCCCCGGAGAGGACGTCGAGCGTGGCGACCTGCTTCCCGAGCTGCGCGAGGTTGCGGTACGTGATGCCGTTGACGAGGGCGCCGAGCTGCACGCGCTCGGTGGCGGCGGCGAGGAAGGCCAGGGCCGTCGTGCTCTCCGGGATGTCCTCCCACTCGGGCCCCACCGTGGGGATCTGCACGACGTGGTCCATCACCGAGATGGTGTCGAAGCCCGCCTCCTCCGCGGCGTGGCCGACCCGCCGGAGGTTGTCCCGCAGGCCGCTTCCACCGCCGGGCCAGGCGAACCGGCCCAGGTGGAGGGCGAAGCGAAGGGGCACCGGGTCCTCCCGCTGGGCCTCGGCGACCGTGGGAGCGGTGACGAACCGCGGTGGGGCGAGGGTGACCGGCTCGTCGCCCGTGAGGTGGTGGACGGCGTCGAAGCCCTCGTCGGGCAGCGTGGCGACGGTGGCCTCGAGCTCGCGGAGCTGCGCGGTGACGATCTTCGACGGCACCGGCCGCTCCCGGGCGCGGTTGCGGGCTCGGGCCGTCCGCTCCGGCACCGCCAGCACCACCGCGTGCACCGGACGGCCGTGTTGCCGGGCCAGCGTCACCCACGCGGCGCGCCGCGGCGGCTCGAGCCCGGTCGTGTCCAGCACCGTCATGAGGCCCCGACGCAGGCGTGCCTCGACGATCTGGTCCAGCACCGCGAAGGCGTCCTTCGACGCGCGCTGGTCGCGCTCGTGCGCACCGACCATCGCCCGCAGCGCGTCCGAGCCCACCACCTGGTTCGGCTCGAAGTGCTCGGCGGCCCAGGTCGACTTCCCGGCGCCGGACACGCCCACGAGGACGACCAGGCACGGTTCGGGAAGTCGAACCGTCATCGCATCAGGCGCGGCCGGTGACGTCGACGACCCACGACAGGTCGGCGGTGTCGAGGCGCTCGTGCCAGGCCGCCGGCGCCGCGCCCATCAGCGTCTGGAAGTCCCAGTAGTCCTTCCAGAGGACGATGATCCCGTCGACGATGCGCTGGACGGACACGAACGGCAGGGCCACCGTCTCGCCGCTCTCCCAGGTCCACACCTCGGTGTGCTCGGTCACGACGATGCCATCCGGCCCCTCGGCGACGACGCCCGGTCGGTGCTCGTAGCCGACGAGGCCCTCGAGCCCGAGCCGGAGCCGGGCCTCGATGCTGTCGGGCCCGACGCCGGCACTCGACGGTCCGGTGGGCACGTCGTAGTAGATCGAGTCGGGGCCGAAGAACGAGCGGATGCCCGGCCAGTCGCGCTCGTAGAGGGCCGCCCAGAACGCGGCCGCCACCTCCCGGGGCGCAGGGCTCACCGGGCGCCCCGCAGCAGCGCGCCGGGCCGGGCGCCGGTGTCCTCACCGCCGACGAAGGTCGGCACGCCGCCCTTGATCGTCGCCAGGTAGCCGTCGGCCTGCTGCACCAGGCGGCTGGCGTCGCCGGGAAGGTCGCTCACCAGCTCGGGCCGACGGAGCTGCAGGCCCTCGTAGTCGATCACGTTGGCGTCGCCGACGAAGCCCGGCGCGAGCACGCCGCGGTCGCCGAGGCCGTAGAGCGTGGCCGTGGCCTGGGTCATCTTGTGCACCGCCTCCTCGACGGTCAGCCGGCCGTGATCGCGATCCCGCGACCAGTGGGTGAGGAGGAAGGTCGTCGTCGACGCATCGCACGTCTGCCCCGCGTGCGCGCCGCCGTCGCCGAGGCCGAAGGCGGACGTGGGGTGGTGGAGCATCTCGCCCACGGCGTCGAGGTTCCCGTCGGTGTAGTTCAGGACGGGTGCGTTGAGCAGCTCGCGGCCACCGTCGCCGAGGAACAGCTCGAGCAGCAGCTCCCACTCGTCGACGCCGCGCGCGGCGGCGATGGCCGTGGCGCTGCGCTCGACGCCCGGCTCGTAGACGGGCGGGTCACCGAGCAGGAAGATGCGGCTCGGGTGCATGAACCCGGTGACGATCGGGTCGTCCTTGAGCAGCGCGGCGTCGGCGACGATCCGGGCAGCAAGGGCGGGATCGGCCTCGATGCGCGCGACCTGCTCCTGCCACGGGAGCAGCCCGAGCCCGGCATCGCTCCACGCCTGGGTGAAGGCGAGCGGGTGGAACGTCTGGAAGCCGAGCAGCAGCGAGACGGTGCGGCCGTGCACCTGGGGCCGCACCGGCAGGCCCTCGAGGGCCGCCGCCGCCGACAGGTCGAGCAGGCGCTTCCACGAGCCCGGGTCGGCGTTGTTCTGGCTCAGAGCGAACGTGACGGGCCGCTGGATGGCGGCGGCCAGGCGCCGCATCCAGTCCATCTCCCGCTCCGGTGCGGCCAGGTCCTCGCCCAGCGCGCCGGCCGGGGCCAGCTCGAACACGCCGGTGCCCAGCTCACCGAGCGCTCGGCCGATCCCGAACAGCTCGTCCTCGGCCGCGAAGGTGCCCGGAACCGGCTCGCCGTCGATGGCGCGGTGGGCGAGCGTGCGGCTGGTCGAGAAGCCCAGGGCGCCGGCCTCGATGCCTGCCTTGACGATGGCGGCCATGGCCTCGATGTCGTCGGCGGTGGCGGGCTCGTTGCGAGCGCCCCGCTCGCCCATGACGTAGCCGCGCACGGCGCCGTGGGGCACCTGCGTGCCGAGGTCCATGACGTGGGCCCGCTGGTCGAGCGCGTCGAGGTACTCGGGGAAGGTCTCCCATCCCCAGCGGATGCCCGCGCTGAGCGCCGCGCCGGGGATGTCCTCCACCCCCTCCATGAGGCCGATCAGCCACTCGTGCCGGTCGGGTGCGACGGGGGCGAAGCCGACGCCGCAGTTGCCCATGACCACGGTCGTGACGCCGTGCCAGCACGAGGGCGTCAGCTGCTCGTCCCAGGTGGCCTGGCCGTCGTAGTGCGTGTGGATGTCGACGAAGCCCGGCGTGACGAGGGCTCCGTCGGCCTGGATCTCCTCCCGCCCCCGGCCGTCGACGGCCCCGACCTCGGTGACCACGCCGTCGGTGATCGCGACGTCGGCCGTGCGAGCGGGGGCGCCCGTACCGTCGACGACGGTCCCCCCTCGGATGACGAGGTCGTGTGCGGTCATGGTCCCCCCGGGCGTCGATGCAGCCTCTGCATCCTGGCAGACCCCTGACGCTCCGTCAGGACCGGCATGCTGGAGCACATGACGGACGCCGTCTACGTGGATCGGGACATCCCGATCGAGCGCATCGAGCTCGGAGAGGGCGCGTGGGTCGACGTCGGCCGCGGCTGGCTGCGCCGGGCCGACGAGGTGTACCAGCACCTGCTGGCGGAGGTCCCGTGGCAGTCGAGCCACCTGTTCCGCTACGACCACGTCGTCGAGGAGCGGCGCGTCGGCTCGTGGTGGGCGCGGGGCAACCCGCTGCCCCATCCCGCCCTCGCCGAGGCGACCCGGGTGCTCCAGCATCGCTATCGGGTGGAGTTCGGCGGGTTCGCGATGCTGCAGTACCGCGACGGCACCGACGGGCAGGCCTTCCACCGCGACACCGACATGCGGTACCTCGAGGACACGATCATCGCCGTGCTCAGCCTCGGGGCCACTCGGCCGTGGTGCCTGCGCCCGCGCTCCGCCCGTCACTCGCTCGCGCCGGGGAAGGGCGCCACCCACGACCTGCAGCCGGCCTCCGGCGACCTGCTCGTGATGGGTGGCCGGTGCCAGGCCGAGTGGGAGCACTCGGTGCCCTACCTGGGCTCGCCCGGCGCGTCGGGTCCCCGCGTCTCGATCCAGTGGCGCTTCGCCCGCAAGCAAGGGCGCCCGTTCCAAGGGGCCGGCTACGGGGCGCCGCTGCACTACGGCCGCGACCGCTGACAGCGGGTGCCCGCGTCGGGCAGGCTGGGCGGGTGCAGAGCGATGCGGCCACGGTCCAGCAGTACGTCGCGGAGCTGCCGGAGGACCGGCGGCCGACCGTCGAAGCGGTCCGTCAGGTGGTGCTGGACCACCTGCCCGGTGGGTTCGAGGAGGTCATGCAGTACGGCATGATCAGCTACGTGGTGCCGCTCGAGCGCTATCCCGACACCTACAACGGACAGGCGCTGGCCATGGCGTCGCTGGCCAGCCAGAAGCGCCACCTGTCGCTGTACCTCATGGGCGTCTACGGCGACGCGGGGCGGAGACCTGGCTGCGGGAGCGGTGGCCCGCCGACAAGAAGCTCGACATGGGCAAGAGCTGCCTGCGCTTCAAGCACGTCGACGACCTCGACCTCGAGCTGATCGGTGAGGTCATCGCCAGCACGTCCGTCGACGAGTTCATCGCCCTCCACGAGCGATCGAGGCCGAGCTGATGGAGCGCGTGACCGGCATCGGCGGGGTCTTCTTCGCGGCGGCCGACGACGCCACGGTGAGCCAGTGGTACGCCGAGCACCTCGGGGTGGCGGCCCCTCCGACGTCCTATGACGGCGAGGTGTGGACGCAAGAGGCCGGTCCCACGGTCTTCGCGCCCTTCGGACCGGACCACGCGGCGAGCCCGCACATCGGGCCGAGCGGGTGGGGCATCAACTTCCGCGTGCGCGACCTCGACGCCATGGTCGACCAGCTGCGCACCGCCGGGGTCGAGGTCGAGGTCGACGAGGAGCTCTACCCGAACGGCCGCTTCGCCCACCTGCACGACCCCGAGGGCAACCCCGTCCAGCTCTGGGAGCCCGCTGGGTGACGGCCGCGCGGTTCGCGGGCGGCGACCAGGCGTACCTGCGCGACGAGCAGTACCGCGACCCGAGCCGCCTCACCGCTCGGGCCAACCTGCACGAGCGCTACGGCACCGCCACCGAGCCCTGGCCCGCGTGGGTGGCGGCGCGGATCGATCTGCAGGCCGGGGCCGACGTCCTGGACGTGGGGTGCGGGCCGGGCTTCCTCTGGGCGCAGACGGATGCACCGGTCCCGCCTGGCGTCACGCTGACGCTGTGCGACCTGTCCCCCGGGATGGTCGAGGCGGCGCTCGGTCGTGCCCGCGCGACCGGTAGGTACACGGGGTTGCACGGGCAGCCGGCGGACCTCCAGGCGCTGCCGTTCGAGGACGCCACCTACGACCGCGTCGTCGCCAACCACATGCTCTACCACCTGCCCGACCCGCGGCTCGGGGTGGCCGAGCTGGCACGCGTCGTGCGCGCTGACGGCCTGGTCGTCGCGGCCACCAACGGCCGGAACCACATGCGCGAGCTGCACGAGGTGGAGGCATCGGTGTTCGGCGCCGCGGCCCTCGACCACACCGTCGACGTGTTCGGCGCCGAGGTCGGCTTCACCCTCCTGCGCGAGCGCTTCAGCGACGTCCACTGGATCCAGTACGCGGACGAGCTCCGCTGCACGGACCTCGCCGACGTGCTCGCCTATTCGTGCTCGAGCCCTCCGGGGGAGGACGCCACCCCGGCCCAGCGAGCCGAGCTCGAAGCAGCCCTCGCGGCTCGCTTCGAGGCCGGCGGGGGCGTGATGACCATCACGAAGGACTCGGGCTGCTTCGTGTGCCGCTGAGCTGCTTGGCGCCCCTCTGCGGGGCGCCGGCCTTCGGCCATCCGGGTGTCGTCGATGGTGCTGCTCCGCCTGGCGGCTGCGCAGCGAGAGCTAGAGGCGCTCGATGATCGTGACGTTCGCCTGGCCGCCGCCCTCGCACATCGTCTGGAGGCCGAAGCGACCGCCTGTGCGCTCGAGCTCGCCGAGCAGCGTCGTCATCAAGCGGGCCCCGGTGGCGCCGAGCGGGTGGCCGAGGGCGATGGCGCCGCCGTTGACGTTCACCTTGGCGTGATCGACGTCGAGCTCCTTCTCCCAGGCCATGACCACGGACGCGAACGCCTCGTTGATCTCGACGAGGTCGATGTCGTCCATCGTCATCCCGGTCCGCTCCAGCGTGTGACGGGTGGCGGGGATCGGCGCGGTGAGCATCCAGATCGGGTCGTCGGCTCGCACGCTCATGTGGTGGATCCGCGCCCGGGGCGTGAGGCCGTGGTCCTCGAGCGCCCGTTCGCTGACGACGAGGAGCGCGGCTGAGGCATCGGAGATCTGCGACGCGACGGCCGCCGTCACGTGCCCGCCCTCCGTGAGCGTCTTGAGCGACCGGATCTTCTCCCAGTTCGGCTCGCGAGGTCCCTCGTCGACGCTGACGCCGTTGAGCGGCGCGATCTCGGCCTCGAAGCGACCCTCTTGCGTGGCGCGGATGGCGCGCTCGTGGCTCTCGACGGCGAAGGCCTCCATGTCCTCGCGGGTGCAGTCCCACCGCTCCGCGATCATCTCGGCGCTGTTGAACTGGCTGACCTCGCCCGTGCCGTAGCGCTTCACCCACCCCTCGGAGCCGGTGAACGGGTCGTCGAAGCCGAGGTCGGCGGCGAGGGTCATGGCGGAGCTGATCGGGATCATCGACATCTGCTGCACGCCCCCGGCCACGACGATGTCGTTGACGCCTGCCATCACGGCCTGGGCGGCGAAGTGGATGGCCTGCTGGGCCGATCCGCACTGCCGGTCGATGGTCGTGCCGGGCACGTGCTCGGGGAGGTCGGCGGCGAGCCAGCAGGTGCGGGCGACGTCGCCGGCCTGCCCGCCGACCGTGTCGACGCAGCCGAACATGACGTCCTCCACCGCGCCGGGATCGACGCCGGTGCGGTCCATCAGTGCCCGCAGCGAGTGGGCGCCGAGGTCAGCCGGGTGGATCTGGCTGAGGCCGCCGCCCCGGCGGCCGACGGGCGTGCGAACGGCATCGACGATGAACGCTTCAGACATGACGTCAGTCTCCCGTGGCGGCGGTCAAGATCCGCAACTTGTGTTGAATCCGTGCCGAAAGCGCACACATCCAACACAGGTTGCGGGGGTGCGGGGGTTGCGGGGGTGCGGGGGTGCGGGTCATCGGGCCGACTCGAAGGACTGGGCGACGCGGTCGGTGTGGTGGGCGGAGTCGCCCCAGGTGCGGGCGAGGGCCCAGGTGCGCTTGAGGTAGAGGTGGAGGTCGGCCTCGACGGTGTAGCCGATGGCGCCGTGGCACTGGAGGGCCTTGCGCCCCACGAGCTCGGCGGCATCGGAGGCCAGGGCCTTGGCCATCGACACGTCGCGGGCGCGGGTGGGCTCGAGGTGCGCGACCGACCAGGCCGCTCGCCAGACCGCGGGACGGGCGAAGGCGAGGGCGAGGGCGGCGTCGGCCAGGTGGTGCTTGACGGCTTGGAAGCTCCCGATGGGCTGCCCGAACTGCTGGCGCTCCTTCACGTACCCGACCGTCATGTCGAGCATCGCCTGGCCCAGCCCGACGAGCACCGCCGCCGTGCCGAGGGCGCCGCGGTCGAGCGCCAGCTCGATCAGCGCGGCGTCATCGGTGACGAGGTCGCCGCCAGCGTGCTGGACGCGCGCCGCTCGCCGGGCCCGATCGACGGTCGCCACGGGCTCGAGGTCGGCCGCGCCGCGGCCCGCGAGCACGACGCCCGCGCCCGAGCGCAGCAGCAGCTCGTCGGCGTCGGCCGCGCACGAGACCAGCGGGCCCCCCAGGTCGGTGGCGACCATGCCGTGGCCGCGACCGAGCAGCGGCCGCGCCACCATCGCCGTCTCCACGATCGGATGCGGGAGCGCGACCCGCCCCGCCTCCTCGAGGATCGGCACGAGGAAGCACTCGTCGAGCCCCATGCCGCCCTCGGCCTCGGGCACGAGGAGCGACAGCACCCCCATCGCATCGAGGCTCTCCCACACGCCGCGGTCGAGCTCGCCTGGCGGCGCGTCCTCCGCGGCGCGCACCACCGCGGGCGTGGCCTCCTTGGCCAGCAGGTCGCGGACCGCGTCGCGGAAGGCGACCTGGTCGTCCGACAGCGCAAACCTCATGGCCGGCTCCAGCAGCCGTCGAGGCGGGAAGCGCCAGCGTCGCCGAGACCGTCATGCGGAGGCAGGAGCGGAGCGACGCCCGGAGCTGCCGGGTCATCGCGGGAGTCCCAGGACGCGCTCGGCGGCGATGTTGCGCTGGATCTCGTTGGTGCCGGCGTAGATCGGGCCCGACAGCGCGAACTGCCAGCCCTTGCTCCAGGGCCCCTCGAGCTCGGCCTCGGGTCCGAGGAGGTCGAGGGCGATCTGGTGGAGCTCGACGTCGAGCTCGCTCCACCAGAGCTTGGTGAGGCTGGCCTCGGCGCCTGGCTTGGCGCCGCCGGCCAGCTGGGTGACGGTGGCCAGCGTCTGCTGCTGGTAGGCGTCGGCGCGGATCCACGCGGTGGCGGCGCGCCGGCGCAGGGTGGCGTCGCCGGCGTCGGCCGCCAGCGCGACGAGGCGCTCGGCGGTGGCGAGGAACCGGCCCGGGGAGCGCAGGGTCAGCCCGCGCTCGGAGCCGGCGGTGGCCATCGCGACGGCCCATCCTCCCTCGGGCTCCCCGAGCACGACCCCGCCGGGGACGGCGTCGTCGGCGAGGAACGCGTCCGTCGAAGAAGACCTCGGCGAACCCCTCGTCGCCGTCGAGTCGGCCGAAGCCGCGCACGGTGACCCCGGGGGTGTCGAGCGGGATGAGCAGGTAGGAGAGGCCCTTGTGCCGAGCGCTCTCGGGGTCGGTGCGGAAGAGCCCGAACAGGTGGGTGCAGAACGCACCCCGGGTGGTCCACGTCTTCTGGCCGTCGAGCACCCAGCCCCCGTCGACCCGCCGCGCCTTGCTCGTGACGCTCGCCAGGTCGCTGCCGGCGTTCGGCTCCGACCAGCCTTGGCACCAGAGGTCGTCGCCGGCGGCCATGCGGCGGAGGATGCCGGTCTGCTGGGCGGGCGTGCCGAACTCGAACAGGCTCGGCGCGAGCAGGAAGATCCCGTTCTGCGTGACCCGGGGCGGCGCGCCGGCGCGGTAGTACTCCTCCTCGAAGAGGAGCCACTCCCAGAGCGATGCCCCCCGTCCGCCGTGCTCCTCCGGCCAGGAGACCACGGCCCATCGGTCGGCGAACAGCCGTCGCTCCCACGCCAGGTGCTGCGCGAACCCGTCGCGGGTGTCGCCCGAGGCCGGCGTCGCCACCGACCTCCTCGTGCCACGCGGCCAGGTTGGTCTCCAGCCACCCCCGCGCCTCGGCCCGGAACGCCTCCTCCTCGGTCGACCAGGTCAGGTCCACGTCGACCCCCACCCCCACTGCTTCTGTGTGCGTCCAGCACCGCACTCCGATGATCTGCGCACACAGAAGCGGTCATGGGTGGAGCCGCTCGAGGCGCTGGAGGGTGGCGGTGGCCTCGGCCTCGATGCGGGCGAGGAGCTCGGCGACCGTGGGGAGCTCGTCGATGACGCCGGTCACCTGCCCGGTGGGGAGGATGCCGACCTCGGGCTTGCCATCGACCATCGTCGCCTTGATGAGCATCGGGGCGTTGGCGGCCATCGCGAGCTGGCTGAGGGTGAGGTCCTGGTTCCGGCGCATGGCGGCGCCCTCCTGCAGGAGCTCGCGCACGCGACGTGCCCGTCTCCTTGCGGAAGCGCAGCGCGGCGAGCGCCGCGCGAGGGAAGCGCAACAGCCGCGGCGACCGCTCCAGCCGGTCGACGACGTCCGTGCGGATGACCCGCTGCGGCGCGCCGTCGAGCGCGGTGGTGACGACCGTGTCGAACACGGTGGCGGCCGTGTAGCGATCCTTCACCGCCGCCGGCACGTGGCTCTCCTGGGTCAGCAGGAAGCGGGTCCCCATCGCGATGCCGTCGGCCCCGAACGCGAGCGCGGCGACGAGCCCGCGCCCGTCGTGGAAGCCGCCGGCGCCCAACACCGGGATCTCGGCGCCGACCGCGTCGACGACCTGTGGGAGCAGCAGCGAGGTGGGCACCGATCCGGTGTGCCCGCCGCCCTCGCCCCCTTGCGCGATGACTGCGTCGACGCCCATCTCCAGCACCTTCTCGGCGTGGCGGCGCGCCCCGACGGTCGGGACGACGACCACGCCGGCGTCGTGGCAACGGGCGACGGCGTCCTTGGTGGGAGCACCGGCGAAGGACACGAGCCGCACCCCCTCGGCCACCACGAAGGCCACCCGCTCGGCCAGGTCGGGCTGATCGGCGCGGAAGTTGACGCCGAAGGCCGCGTCCGTCCGCTCCTTCACGCCGCGCACGGCCGCCTGCATCTGCGCCGGCGTCATCGTCACGGCGGCGAGGATCCCGAACCCGCCGGCGGCGCTGGTGGCGGCGGTCAGGCTCGCGCCCGACACCCACCCCATGCCCGTCTGCACGATCGGCAGCCGACACCCCACCAGCTCGCAGAACCGAGTCTGCAGCGCAGGGTGCAGCGGATCTGACACTGCGTCAGAATACGCATCGACTCGGCCCCCAGCGAACCGTCCGTAGCCTCGACGCATGCGCATGGGCACGCCCGCCGCCCGGTGGGTCCTCCTCGCGACGGTGCTCGGCTCCGGGGTCGCCTTCCTCGACGGCACGGTCGTCAACGTCGCCCTGCCCGCGATCGCGGCGGATCTCGACGCGAGCACCGCCGAGCTCCAGTGGGTGGTGAACGCCTACCTCGTCACGCCTCAGCGCGTTCGTGCTGCTCGGCGGCTCGCTCGGCGACCGGTACGGCCGCAAGCGCGTGTTCCTCCTCGGGCCTGGCGGGCTTCACCGGCGCGTCGCTCCTGTGCGGCCTGGCTCCGAACATCGGGGTCCTCATCGCCGCCCGTTCGGTGCAGGGGGTGGGCGCAGCCCTGCTCGTCCCCGGCAGCCTGGCCATCATCTCGGCGACGTTCCACCCCGATGACCGGGCGGCCGCGGTGGGCGTGTGGTCGGGCCTCGGCGGCGTCGCCGGAGCCGTCGGTCCGTTCGTGGGCGGCTACCTGATCGACAGCGTCTCGTGGCGCCTGGCGTTCTTCATCAACCTGCCGCTCGCGCTGGGCGTGCTGGTCGCCAGCCGTCACGTCCCCGAGAGCCGGGCGGCGGGCGCGCCCCGCTTGGACCTGGCCGGCGCGGTGACGGCCTCCGCCGGCCTTGCGCTCAGCACCTACGCACTGATCGAGGGCCGCCTGGTCATCGGGGTGGCGGGCGCCGTGGTGCTCGGGCTGTTCGTGGTGGTGGAGGCACGATCCCCGGCTCCCATGCTCCCGCTGACCCTGTTCCGGAACCGCCAGTTCAGCGGGGCCAACCTCACCACGCTGGCCGTCTACGCCGCCCTCGGCGGGGCGTTCTTCCTGCTGGTCCTCCAGCTGCAGCTCGCGCTCGGGCTACTCAGCCCTCGAGGCGGGATCCGCGCTGCTGCCCGTCACCCTGCTCATGGTCAGCCTCTCCTCGCGCGCCGGGGCGTGGGCCCAGCGCATCGGGCCCCGCCTCCCGATGACGATCGGCCCCATCGGGGTGGCGGCCGGCCTGCTGCTCTGGACCCGGGTCGGCGTGGGCGCGACCTACGTGGAGGCGGTGCTCCCCGGCGCGGTGGTGTTCGGCCTCGGCCTGGCGTGCACCGTCGCGCCGCTCACGGCGACGATCATGGCGTCGGCCGACGGGGAGCACCTCGGCGCCGCGTCGGGCGTGAACAACGCCATCGCCCGCCTGGCCGGCCTCCTCGCCGTCACCATCCTCCCGATCGTGGTGTCCCTCGACGTCTCGGCGCCCCCGGCGGCGATCGACACGGCCGTGAACGAGGCCATGGTCATCAGCGCGGCCGTGGCGCTCCTCGGTGGTCTCGTGGCCTTCCTCACGGTCCGCAAGGGCGCCGACGTCGCGACGCCCACGCAGGCGACGGTGGCCGCGCAGCCCTGCGGTGACCCCTGCCTCGAGCACGCCCGATTGGCCGCCTGACGGTCCTACGAGCGCGGCCGGCGGGCTGACCGTACGCTTCGGGACGTGTCCGACTTCGAAGAGACCTACGGCAGCAGCGTCAACGCCCGCATGGCCGCCCACGTGGGCGAGGGCCCGGCACGAGCCGGTCGACGACTGGCCGCGCTCGGCGCCGCAGGGCGACCCGCCCGTGCCGGGCGCACAGTGGGACGAGCTGCACCGACGGTGGGAGCACTGGGACGAGGCGTCGCAGGCCTGGGTGATCGTCGGCGACCCGGGCGACGGCATCGCCCCCGAGGACGAGAACCAGATGGCGCCCACGCTGGCGCGGGACCTCCTGCACGCGGACGAGATGGAGTTCCAGCACATGCACGTCGACGACGTGGCGCGCGCGCCCGAGCCCACCGAAGGCCCGGCCGGCGCGCAGTGGAACGAGGTCACCGACCGCTGGGAGCGATGGGACGAGGCGGCCGGCGAGTGGGTGGCGGCCGAAGCCGACCCACCCGCCGGCTGAGCCGTCCCGGTCAGGCCTTGGTGCCGCAGGCCGCCACGGCCTGACGCGCACCCGGCGTGCGCTCGCCCGGCAGCGCCGTGCCGCTCGTCGCATCGGCGACGCCGAGGACGCAGGTGAGCCAGCTGCGGACGATCGGGATGTCCACGCGCTGGTAGCCGCCGAGGTAGCGGCAGTTGCTCGTGTACCCGTAGCTGGTGTCGCCGACCACGTAGCCGCCGTGGAAGGCGGGCCCACCCGAGTCGCCGAAGCAGGTGCCGCCCCCGCCGAAGGGGTCCTTCTCGTTGCCCTGCAGCTGCAGGATCTGCGGCGGTGAGCTTCTGCGGCTTCTCGAGCGTGTACTGGCGCCGGAGCGGGTAGCTCATCGGCGTCGGCTTCTGCGGCCCGGAGGTCGGCCTGAGCGGACCTCGGTGCCGTAGCCGACGGTCTCCACCAGCTCCTTGATGAGCCGGTTCTGGGTGAAGCCGTCGAGGTAGCCCGCCGGCGCCAGCGTCGGCGATCGGCACGCCGGTCACCGGTTGGTCGAGGATGACCACGCCGGTGTCGTTCCAGTTCTTGATGTCGGTGAAGTCGCTGTAGTCGGGGTGGGTCAGCGGGGTGCCGGTGATCCAGACCGGGCGCCCGTCCGCCGTCCCGTCGGGCCCGCCTGAGTTGTCGTAGGGGTGGTGCAGCACGTCGTCGGGGTCGGGCGTGGCCAGGTCGGGCAAGGGGTTGCCGGCGGCGTCGTACTCGACGGTCCAGAGCCCCTGGGTGTAGCCCGAGCCCTCGAGCCCGAGGCCGAGGTCGTCCTCGGCGCGTGGCAGCACGGACCGGCCCGCCGCGGCGTCCTGGGCCACCTGGGTGTCGAAGGTGACGGCCACCTTGCCGATGTCACCGAAGGTGCAGTGCGCGGCCGTGAGCAGCACGCGTGGGCTGATCAGCGTGGCGCTGCATCGGAAGCGCCCGTCGGACTGGTAGAAGAACAGCAGCCCGACGTTGGGGTGCTTCGGGTCCGCGGGGTCGTCGTCCGTGCCGCCGGTGATCGCACCGGCGGGGATGGCCGCGGCGAGCAGGCACGTGGCGATCACGACGCCGATGGCGAGGGAGAGCTTGCGCATGGAGGTCCTTCCGATAGCCCGTCCCTGTGTGATCGCCCGAGGCCCCCGTTTGGATGCGGGCAGAGCGCGTCTAGTCGCGCGGGATCTCGGTGAAGCGGAGACCGGCCGGATCGATGACCGTGTCGATCAGGTCGAGCTCGTCAGGCGTCGGGAGCCGGGTCACGGGCGGCGCGTCGGGAACGACGAGCTCGAAGCCGGTGGCGTGCTGCACCTCGTCCGCGGTCACGCCCGGGTGCACCGACCGGAGCACGCATGCGGTGGTCGTCCGTCTCGAAGTCGAGCACGGCGAGGTTGGTGACGACGAAGCGGATCTCGTGGAACCGGGCCGCCTGCTCGCCGAGCGCCGCGGCGCGGTCGTACCCGACGCCGCAGACCGTGTCGACGCGCTCGCACAGCACCGCCGGGCTGTGGTTCGGCACCCAGTAGGAGGTCGTGTCGTTGATCGTGTTGCCGGGCGCGCCCCGGTAGCCCAGCAGCTGCACCTTCGGCTGCCGGTAGTCACCGATGGCGGCGAAGTTCTGGTTGCCGTACTGGTCGATCTGGGTGCCGCCCATCACGACGTGGCGACGGCCGTTCCACACCCAGCCGAACATCTGCCGATAGGGGTTGAAGTGCTCGACGACCTTGCCTTCGGGCCACTCGAACGCCTCGTCGTTGGCGATGAGCCGGGCCTCCCCGTCCGTCATGGCCAGGTCGGGCTCGAAGGTGGCGCGGGCCAGGCGTCCCCCGATCATCGGGATCGTCCCGATCGGGTTGGCCAGGATCTCGCCGTCGCCGCGGAAGCACTCGGCCATGGCGACGACGCACACGTCCGCCCGCTCCACGAGACCAGCCAGCTGATCGGTCACCGGGCTCCTCCGTCGCGGCGCAGCCGGGCCTGGTAGTCGGCCTCGCTGAGGTCGAGCCAGGCCGATCGGAACTCGGCCCACGCCTCCGGTGACTTCGCGGCGGCGGCGTACTGCTTCTGGAAGGCCTCGTCGCGGGGGTAGTCCGGGTCGCACGAGGTGAAGTGCGCGCCGTTGGGTGCCTCGATCACCCCGTCGACGCTCAGCCGGCTGATCAGCAGCGACTGAGGCGGGCCCTCCTTGGCGAGGTCCTCCGTGGCGACGATGCGCTCGGCGGAGAGGAACCGGCGCTCCGCCGCGCCCAGGAACAGGTCGTCCATGTACGGGTCGGGGCCGAGGTACTGGCCGTTCCCCCGCGCGTCGGCTCGGTTCATGTGCACGAAGGCGGCGTCCATGGTGAGGGCGGGCACGGCCACGAGCTCCTCGCCGTCGTCGAAGGGGGAGGTGACGAGCCGCACCCGGTCGTTGTCACGCAGGATGTCGGACCCGAGCCCCACTCGAGTGGGCAGGAACGGGACGCGCCACGCGGCGGCCTGGAGCCCCAGCAGGAACATGCCCTCGTCGTAGGGCTCGTCCTCGATGGCGCCGCGCTGCCGGGCGGCGCGGAAGTGGGGCTCGAGCGGGATGGAGTCGAGGGACACGAACGCGTACACGAGGCGCTTGACCTTGCCGGCCGCGCACAGGAGGCCGACGTCCGGTCCGCCCCAGCTCACGATGGTGAGGTCCGTCACGTCGGATCGAAGCAGCGCCCGCACCACCGACATCGGCTTGCGGCGCGAGCCCCACCCGCCGATGCCCACGGTCATCCCTGACCGGAGCTCGCCGACGGCGTCCTCCTCGCGGCACCGCTTGTCCCGCCTCTCGGCCATCACTTCTGCGTGTCCGTCGCGCGCTTGGCGACGAACGCATCGCGGTGCTCGTCCGCGACCCCCGACAGGTTCAGCTCGTAGGTGAAGCCCTGCTCGAACCGGTACGACCGCTTCACGTCCCACGGGTCGATGCCGTTGAGGCTCTCCTTCGCGGCGCGGATGACCGTGGGCGACTTCGCCGCGATCTGTCCGGCCACCACCAGGGCGGCGTCGCGCAGCTCGGCCTGGGGCACGACGGCGTGCACGGAGCCGAAGTGGTGCAGCTCCTGCGCGGTCGCGGTCGCGGACGTGTACACCATCGCCCGCATCTTGTGCTGCGGCACCAGGCGGCTCAGGTGGGTGGCGGCCCCGAGCGCGCCACGGTCGACCTCGGGGAGCCCGAAGGTCGCGTCGTCGGCGGCGACCACGATGTCGGCGTTGCCGACCAGGCCGATCCCGCCGCCGAGGCAGAACCCGTTGACGGCGGCGACGACCGGCACCGCGCACTCGTAGACGGCCGCGAAGGCCGCGTAGCAGCCGCGGTTGGCACCGAGCAGCGCGTCGAACCCCTCGGTCGCCTGCATCTCCTTGATGTCGACGCCCGCGTTGAACCCGCGCCCCTCGGCTCGCAGCACGACGACCCGCACCGACGGATCCCGTCCGAGCGTCGTCAGCGTGTCGGCCAGGTCGAACCACCCGGCCACCGTGAGGGCGTTCACCGGTGGGTTGTCCATGACGACCTCGGCGACCCCGTCGTCGTGGATGGTGCTCGTGATCGGCATTGAGCGGCCTCGGATCTCGGTCTGACGGAGCGTCAGGAACCTACCTGCGACCGCTCGTCTGGTACACCTTCCGCCGATGGCCATCATCGTCGACCTGAGCGAGCAGGTGGCCATCGTCACCGGAGGGACCAAGGGGATCGGCGCGGCCATCGCCGACGCGCTGGCCGACGCGGGCGCGACCGTCGTGGTCTGCGGGAGGAACGCACCGTCGGGCAGCCGGCACGACGCTCGGGCCTGCGACGTGCGCGAGCCGGAGCAGGTCGACGCGCTCGTCGCGGCGGTGGCCGGCGAGCACGGCCGCCTGGACATCGTCGTGAACAACGCCGGTGGCTCCCCCCGCGCCGCGGCCGACGCGGCGTCGCCGCGCTTCACCGAGGCCATCGTCCGCCTCAACCTCCTCGCGCCGCTCCAGGTCGCGCAGGCCGCCAACCGCGTCATGCAGACCCAGGACAGCGGCGGATCGATCGTCAACGTCGCCAGCGTGAGCGGGCTCCGCCCCTCGCCGGGCACCGCCGCCTACGGCGCCGCCAAGGCCGGGCTGATCAACCTCACCCAGACGCTCGCCGTCGAGTGGGCCCCGAAGGTGCGGGTCAACGCGGTGTCCCCGGGGCTGGTGGCCACGGACGACAGCCTCGACCACTACGGCGGAGCGGCCGGCCTGGCGAGGGTCGCGGCCACGGTGCCCAGCGGTCGGTTCGGCACCCCCGACGACGTGGCCGGCGCCGTCGTCTTCCTCACCAGCCCCTCGGCCGACTACGTCACCGGCGCCAACCTGGTGCTCCACGGCGGCGGCGAGTGGCCGGCCTTCCTCCGCGCCGGCGAGGGGTAGACGCAGAAGGGCCCCGGCGTCAGCCGAGGCCCTTCCAGACGCTTTGCGCGTCCGACGGGTCAGTCGACGGCGGTGGCGGCGGCGAACTGCTCGTCGCTCCCACCGAAGGCTTCCTTCTTCCGCTTGGAGAAGGCGATGGCGCCGATCAGGATGACGAGGGCCACACCGGCGATGGCCAGGCTCGTGCCGTTCGGCGTGGCCGTGAAGTTCCCGGGCGTGACCTCCTTGATCTCCGTGAGGCCGATGATGGCCGGCAGGACGAGGAGCGACACCAGGTTCATCACCTTGATGAGCGGGTTGAGCGCCGGGCCGGCGGTGTCCTTGAAGGGGTCGCCCACGGTGTCGGCGATGACCGCGGCCTTGGTAGGACTCGGAGCCCTTGCCGCCCTCGTTGCCGTCCTCGATGTACTTCTTGGCGTTGTCCCACGCACCACCCGCGTTGCTCAGGTAGTTGGCCATGAGCTGGCCCACGAGGATGACGCCCACCAGGAAGGCGCCGAGGGCGGTGAAGCCGATGCCGAAGCCGATGATCACCGGGGTGAGCACGGCCAGCAGGGCGGGGTGACGAGCTCGCGGAGCGAGGCCGCGGTGCAGATGTCGATCACGGGACCGTGGTCGGGCTGCTTCTCGCCGCTCATGATCTTGCCGTCGGCGAACTGGCGACGGACCTCTTGGACGACGACGCCGGCCGTGCGGGACACGGCGTTGATGGCGAGGGCGGAGAAGAGGAACGGCACCGCGCCGCCGATGAGCAGGCCGATGAAGACCTTCGGATCGGCGACGTTGATCGGGAGCAGGTCGAACACGCCGCGGCTGCTGGCGCGGGCCGACTCCACGAGGGCGAGGGGGATGATCTCGTCCACCGCGGTCTCGATGAAGCTGGCGAAGATCGCCACCGAGGCGATCACCGCGGAGCCGATGGCGAAGCCCTTGGTGACGGCCTTGGTGGTGTTGCCGACCGCGTCGAGCATCACCATGATCCGCTCGGGCTCACCGTGGAACTCGCCGGACATCTCGGCGATGCCCGCCGCGTTGTCCGACACCGGGCCGAAGGTGTCCTCGGACACGATCACGCCGGTGGTGGCGAGCATGCCCATGCCGGTGAGGGCGACGAGGTAGAGCGAGAACTGCAGGTTGCCGTCGCCCAGGGCCAGCGACACGCCGATGGCGAGGGCGATGGCGATGATGGCGTACACCGAGCTCTCCATGCCGGACGAGGTGCCCGACAGGATCGCGGTGGCGGGGCCGGTGCGGGTGCTCTCGGCGATCTCCTTCACCGGCGCGTGGTGGGTGGCCGTGAAGTACTCGGTGAGGCGGCTGACGCCCTGGGCCAGGATCAGGCCGATGACGACGGCGCCGAAGCAGCGCCAGCCGACGTTGGTGATCGTGACGGCCTCGTCGCTGCCGAACGCCTCGGTGGGGTTGCCGACGTACAGGAGCGCCAGGGCACCGACGCCGATGACGGTGATGATGCCGGCGGTGAGGAAGCCACGGTTGATCGGCTTCAGGGCGTCGGTCTCGCCCTCCTTGGCCTTCACCGCGTACACGCCGAAGATGGAGGCGATGACGCCGATGGCCCGGGCGGCCAGCGGGAACACGAGGCCGAGGGCCGGGTTCAGGCCGGCGGCCGCGAAGGCCGGGACGCCGAGGATGATGGCGGCGACCAGGGTGACCTCGTAGCTCTCGAAGAGGTCGGAGGCCATGCCGGCGCAGTCGCCCACGTTGTCGCCCACGTTGTCGGCGATGGTGGCGGGGTTGCGGGGGTCGTCCTCGGGGATGCCGGCTTCCACCTTGCCGACGAGGTCGGCGCCGACGTCAGCGGCCTTGGTGAAGATGCCGCCGCCGACGCGGAGGAACAGCGCGAGCAGCGAGCCACCGAAGCCGAAGCCGACGAGGATCGCCGAGCTCGTGTTCTGGAAGATGGCGATGATGACGGTGGCGCCGAGCAGGCCCAGGCCCACCGTGAACATGCCGGCCACGCCGCCGGTGCGGAACGCGATCCGGAGGGCGTCGGGGAGGGAGTTCCGCTTCGCGGCGGCCGCCGTCCGGACGTTGCCGCGGGTGGCGAGGGTCATGCCGATGTAGCCGGTGAGGCCGGACAGGAAGGCGCCGGCGACGAAGGCGATGGTGCGGGCGAACCCCGACGTCATGAAGGAGAGGGCGACTTGCGCCGTTCTGCTCCGCGACGGCTGGCTTGATGACCTTCTGCGAGGTGATGAACACCACGACGGTCAGCGGGACCAGGACCATGATGATCGTGCGGAACTGGCGCTTCAGGTACGCCGCCGCACCCTCTTGGATCGCCGTGGCGATCTCGATCATCTTCGGGGTGCCCTGGTCCTCGGCGAGGACCTGCTTCATCAGGATGAATCCGACCACGATGGCGAGGAGGGCGGCCAAGCCGGAAAGGATGAGGATCGCCCACTCACCTCCGTTCAGTACGAACTCCTGATAGCCGCCCTCGGCGGCCAGGATGCTGGTCATGCATGCTTCCTCTGGGTCGAGCCGCGCTCACCCGAGCGAGCGCGGCGGTTGACGTAGATCTGGCGGGCGACGCGTTCGCCCAGGGTGCGGTCCTGTCCGTCGACGGTGACCACGAGGGGACCGTCGAAGGGGTGCTTCTCCACCACGACGACCTCGACGCCCGGCACGAGGCCGAGCGTGCCGAGGAAGGTGACGAGATCGGGGTCGGTCGAGCCGGACAGCGCCACCTCGGCGACCTCGCCCGGCTCCAGCGCGTAGAGGTCGGGGGTGGCGGGCAGCTCGGCGTCGAGGGCGGCGGGGATCGGGAACCCGTGCGGGCAGGTCGCCGGTCGGTGCAGCGCCACGAAGAGGCGCTCGAGCACCTCGTCCGGCAGCTCGTGCTCGAAGCCGATGGCGAGCTTGTCGGCCTCGTTCCAGGCGTAGCCGAGCATGTCGGCCAGGAAGCGCTCGACGATGCGGTGGCGGCGGATCGCGGACACGGCGGTCTGCTGTCCGAGGGGCGTGAAGGTCACGCCCTGGTAGGGCCGGTGGTCGACGAAGCCGCGATCAGCGAGGCGCTTGACGGTCGTGGTGACGGTGCCGGGGGAGAGGCCGAGGACGTCCGCGAGCGCGCCGGTGTGCGCCTCGGAGCCGTCGCGGGTCAAGCGGTAGATGGCCTTGAGGGCCTCTCGCTCGGACTTGGTGAGGGTGTCGTCCAACAGCTCTCGTCAGTCGGTCTTTGGTCCGTCGAAATCCTGGCTTTGGCCGGGTGTGGCGCAAAGCGCGGACATACCACCACGTCAGCAGGCGCCAGGCAAAATGAGCGGGGTCCCGAGGCGGCGTGCGACACTGCCCTGACGGTTCGTCAGATGGCAGGAGCACCCATGTCCAGCACCCAGGTACCGGCCATCGAGGGCTGGTTCACCACCGACTCGGTGCCGCACCTGTTGGGCACGCGCTGCACGACGTGCGGCACGGTGTTCTTCCCCCGGGCGGCCGGCTTCTGCCGCAACCCCGACTGTCGGGGCCGGGAGTTCGACGAGGTGCCGCTGTCGCGGACGGGCACCGTGTGGAGCTACACCGACGCCCAGTACCAGCCGCCTCCGCCGTACATCCCCCCCGGGGAGGAGCACGAGCCGTTCGCGATCGCGGCCGTGGAGCTGGCCGAG
Source organism: uncultured Microthrixaceae bacterium (assembly GCA_963721695.1). GTDB lineage: Bacteria > Actinomycetota > Acidimicrobiia > Acidimicrobiales > VFJN01 > VFJN01. The sequence continues at coordinate 127,631 of CAVRKU010000021.1, read as the reverse complement.
GAGCAGATGGTGATCCTGGGCCAGGTGGCCCGCGGCTACGGCGTCGATGACCTGTCCGTGGGCGCGTCGGTGGAGCTCGTCGTGGAGCCCCTCTACGAGGCCGACGGCGTCGACCACCTCATCTACCGCTGGAAGCCGTGCTGATGGCTCCTGAGTCGGTTGCCGTCCTCGGGGTGGGGATGCACGAGTGGGGGAAGTGGGGGCGGCCGTTCCACGAGTACGGCATCGACGCCGCGCTGGCGGCCCTCGACGACGCCGGCATCGGCTGGGGCGACGTGCAGTTCGTCGCCGGCGGGGAGACGGTGCGCAACGGGTACCCCGGCTACGTGGCCGCCGCGACGATCACCCAGGCGCTCGGCTGGAACGGGGCCCGCGTCGCCACCTGCTACGCCGCCTGCGCCTCGGGCGTCACCGCGCTCGACGCGGCGCGGGCACGGATCCTGGCCGGGCTGTGCGATGTCGCGCTGGTCGTCGGTGCCGACACGACGCCGAAGGGGTTCCTCGCGCCGGTGGCGGGCGAGCGCTGGGACGACCCGGACTGGCTGCGCTTCCGCCTCCTGGGGGCCACCAACCCCACGTACTTCGCGCTCTACGCCCGTCGCCGCATGGACCTCTACGGCGCCACCGACGCCGACTTCGCCCGGGTGAAGGTGAAGAACGCCCGGCACGGCCTGCACAACCCGAACGCGCGGTACCGCAAGGAGGTCACGGAGGAAGAGGTGCTGGCCTCGCCGATGGTGGCCGACCCGCTGCGGCTCCTCGAGATCTGCGCGACCTCGGACGGCGCCGCGGCGGTGGTGCTCACGTCGATGGACTACGCGCGCCGGCACGCCACCGCGCCCGTTCGGATCCGCGCCGTGTCGACGGTGACGCCGCGGTTCCCGAACACGGTCATCGAGATGCCGAACTTCTCCACCGACTCGGCCGCCGCGCTCGCGCCGCCCGAGCTCACGTTCCGGGACTCGATCACGGCCGCGGCCTACGAGGAGGCCGGGATCGGCCCCGACGAGCTGAGCCTGGCCGAGGTCTACGACCTGTCCACCGCCCTCGAGCTCGACTGGTACGAGAACATCGGGCTCTGCAAGCCCGGCGAGGCCGAGCGGCTCCTCAACGACGGCGACACCACCCTCGGCGGGCGGGTGCCCGTGAACCCGAGCGGCGGCCTCGCCTGCTTCGGCGAGGCCGTGCCGGCCCAGGCCATCGCCCAGGTCTGCGAGGTGACCTGGCAGCTCCGCGGCCAGGCCGAGGGCCGCCAGGTCGAGGGCGCCACCGCCGGCGTCACGGTGAACCAAGGCCTCTTCGGCCACGGCAGCGCCGTCCTCCTCACGACCTGACCCGTTCTCTGGTCGCTCACGCTCGCCATCCGAGCGTTTTCGACCACAGATCTAGACTCGTGGCATGGCTGTGCAGCTGAACCACACGATCGTGCACGTGCGGGATGCAGAGGCGTCCGCCGCCTTCCTGTCCGAGCTGCTGGGGCTGGAGACCCCCCACCACTACGGGCCCTTCGTCGTCGTCGAGGTGGACAACGGGACGTCGCTCGACTTCATGACCACCGGTCCCGAGTGGGAGCTGACCCAGGAGCACTACGCGTTCCTGGTCAGCGAGGACGACTTCGACCAGATCTTCGGTCGCATCCAGGAGCGGGGGCTCGAGTACTTCGCCGATCCCCACGGCAACGAGCCCGGCGAGATCAACCACCACGACGGCGGCCGCGGGGTCTACTGGCTCGACCCCGATCGCCACGTCCTCGAGATCATCACGGTTCCTTACGGCGGCTGGCCGGCCGCGTGACGGTTCCGCAGCTCCGCTCGGTCGTGCTCGACACGACCGACGCGCGGGGGCTGGCGGAGTTCTACCGGGAGCTGCTCGGCTACGAGTACCGACCCGGTGACGAGCGTCCCGCCTCCGGGGAACCGGATCCGGCGGACTGGCTCGTGCTCGTCGATCCCGCGGGCCGGGCCCGCCTCGCGTTCCAGCAGGTGGACCGGCTGGAGCCGTCCACCTGGCCGGAGGACGGGGTGCCGCAGCAGCTGCACCTCGACCTGAGCGTGCCGTCCGCGGCCGACCTCGTCGCCGAGCACGAGCGGGCGCTCGGCCTCGGCGCCCGCCTCCTGTACGACCGCTTCGACCACCCGCACGAGCCGCTGTACGTGTACGCCGATCCGGCCGGCCACCCCTTCTGCATCTTCGTCGCCCCGCCCGCGTGACCGACCTTCCGGGGGCGAGGTGGGCGCCGGGCGACGTCGTCGTCCGACGGGAGGTCTGGCAGGGGCGGCCCTGGCTGGCCAACCCGCTCTACGTGGTCGAGGACACCGCCGACGCGCTCGTGCTGTACCAACCCGAAGGCTCGCCGTTCGGGTTCGGAGCCGGCGACGACTGGCCCACGCCCACCGGTCGACATCCGTACCACGGCCGCACCGGGTGGGTCGGTGAGGGGCCGCTCGGCTTGCACCGCCCGGGCGACCCCTACGCCGTCTGGGCCTACTGGGGTCGACCCGGGCGCTTCTTCATCGGCTGGTACGTCAACATCCAGGTGCCGGTGCGCCGCACCGAGATCGGGATCGACTCCCTCGACCTCGAGCTCGACCTCCTCGTCACGCCGACCTACGAGGTGCACGTCAAGGACGAGGAGCACGTGGCGGCCAGCGCGGCGCTCGGCCGCTTCTCGGACGGCACCGCCACGGGGATCCACGCCGTCGGCGCTCGGGTGAAGGCCGAGATCGAGGCGGGGGACCGGTGGTGGGACGAGCGTTGGTCGGCGTGGGTGCCGCCCGCGGACCTCCTGCACCCGCCGGCGCTGCCCGACGGGTGGCAGGACGTCCCGGCGGAGCGGGTGACCGACCTCCTCGGCGCTACGCCAGCCAGCGGCTGAGGGACTCGATCACGCAGGCCGGCTTCTCCTGGCCTTCGACCTCGATGGTGATCGTGATGGTGGTCTGCACCCCGCCGGGGATGTCGTCGACGGCGGTGACCTCCGCCCCGCCGCGGACCCGGCTGCCCACGGGCACCGGGCTCGGGAAGCGGACCTTGCCGGTCCCGTAGTTCACCCCGGCTGACGCGCCGGGGACGGCCAGCAGCGCAGGGAGGAAGAGGTTCGAGAGCGCCAGCGTGAGGTAGCCGTGGGCGATCGGTCCGCCGAAGGGGCTCTCCGCGTTCGCTCGCTCCACGTCGACGTGGATCCACTGATGGTCTCCGGTGGCCTCCGCGAAGCGGTTGACGCGCTCCTGCGTGATGTCGATCCAGTCGGTCCAGCCGAGGTGCTGGCCGGTGGCCCCACGCAGGTCGTCGAGCGTCGCGAAGGTGGTGGGCGTCACGCGCGCTGGCTGGACACGGACACGACCTCGCCCGTCATGTAGGTGGAGTAGTCGCTGGCGAGGAAGGCGATCACGGTCGCGATCTCCCACGGCTCCGCGGCGCGACCGAACGCCTCGCGCTCCGTCAGCTCGTCGAGCAGCTCGTCGGTCGTCACCTTCGCGAGGAAGGGATGCATCGCGAGGGACGGGGCCACCGCGTTGATCCGCACGCCATGCGGCGCGGCCTCGATGGCGGCCGTGCGGGTCAGCGCCATGACCCCGGCCTTGGCCGCCGCGTAGTGGGCTTGACCCGCCTGGGCGCGCCACCCGAGCACGGACGCGTTGTTCACGATCACGCCGTCGCCGCGCTCGTACATGTGACGCAGCGTCGCCCGCATGCAGCGCATGGTCCCGGTGAGCGTGATGTCGAGCACCTTGTGCCACTGCTCGTCGGTCATCTCGACGAGCTCGGCGGTGCCCCCCAGGCCCGGCGTTGTTGACGACGACGTCGAGCCGTCCGTGGGTGGCGACGCTGGCGGCCACCATGGCCTGCACCTGATCCTCGTTGGTGACGTCGCACGTCACCGTCAACGGTCGCTCGCCACCGGCCAGGTCGGTCAGCTCGTCGGCCGCCTCGTTCAGGCGTCGCTCGTGGACGTCGCTGAGCACGACGGTGGCGCCCTCTTCGAGGCAGCGCTGCGCGGTCGCGTGGCCGATGCCCGTCCCGGCGGCCGCCGTCACCAGCACGACCTTGCCGACCAGCAGCTGCCGCCCGGCCGGCGGCGTGGGCACGGTCATGTCCCCAGCTTCTGTGTGCGCTGAGCACCGGCATGCGGTCGTGGGCGCACACAGATGGGGTGCATGGGGGCGGACGCTACCGGCTCGCTTCCGGCTGCCAGGGCCGGAAGCGGAAGAGGCGCAGGCTGTTGGTGACGACGAAGACCGACGAGGCCGCCATCGCGGCGCCCGCGATCAGCGGGCTGAGCAACCCGAGCGCCGCGAGCGGGAGGGCGGCGATGTTGTAGGCGAACGCCCAGAAGAGGTTGCCCTTGATGGTGCGCAGCGTCCGCCGTGCCAGCCGCACGGCATCGACGGCGGTCCGGAGGTCGCCCCGCACGAGGGTGATGTCACTCGCCTCGATGGCCGCGTCGGTTCCGGTCCCCATGGCCAAGCCGAGATCGGCCTGCGCGAGCGCGGCGGCGTCGTTCACGCCGTCACCGACCATCGCCACCACGTGGCCATCGGCCTGCAACCGCCGCACGGTCTCGACCTTGTCCTCGGGGAGCACCTCCGCGATCACCGCCGCAGGATCGATCCCGACGGCGGTGGCCACGGAACGGGCGGCGGCGGCGTTGTCGCCGGTCAGCAGCACGGGACGCAGGCCGAGCTCGCGCAGACCGGCCACCGCCTCGGCGCTGGTGGGCTTGACGGTGTCGGCGACGGCGAACACGGCCACGGCGGCGCCGTCCCTCCCGGCGAGGACGGCCGTCTGCCCGGCGGCCTCCGCCTCGGCCCGGGCCGCGGCGAGGGAGCGGGGAAGGATCAGCCCCCAGTCGGCCATGAGGCTCGGCCGGCCCGCCACGACGGCGTGCCCGTCGACGACGCCCTCCACGCCGAGACCGGCTCGGTTCGAGAACGACTCGACGCCGGGCAACGAGCCCGATCGCTCCTCCGCCGCGGCCGCGATGGCTCGGCCGATCGGGTGCTCGCTGGCCGCCTCGAGGGCACCCACGAGGCGGAGGATCTCGTCCTCGTCGGCGCCGGCGACGACCGTGATGCCGACCAGAGCCATCCGACCGGTGGTGACGGTGCCGGTCTTGTCGAGCACGATCGTGTCGACGCGCTGGGTCGACTCGAGCACCTCGGGGCCGCGGATGAGGATCCCGAGCTGGGCGCCGCGGCCCGTCCCGACGAGGAGGGCCGTCGGCGTGGCCAGGCCCAGCGCGCAGGGGCAGGCGATGATCAGGACGGCGACCGCAGCGGTGAACGCCTCGGTGCTGCTGTGTCCCGTGGCGAGCCAGCCGACCAGGGTGAGCAGGGCCAAGCACGAGCACGATCGGCACGAACACGGCCGAGATCCGGTCCGCGAGGCGCTGCACGTCGGCCTTGCCCGACTGGGCCTCCTCCACCAGCCTGGCGATCCGCGCGAGTGCCGTGTCGCTGCCCACGCGCGTGGCGCGCACGACGAGCCGGCCGCCGGCGTTGACGGTGGCGCCGGTGACGTCGTCGCCCGGACCCACCTCCACGGGGACGGGTTCACCGGTGAGCATCGATGCGTCGACCGCGGACGTCCCGTCCTCCACCACGCCGTCGGTGGCGATCTGCTCGCCGGGGCGGACCACGAACCGCATCCCGACCCGGAGGTCCTCGATGTCGGCGACGTGCTCGCCCCCGTCATCGAGGATCGCGACCTGCTTGGCCCCGAGCGACAGCAGCGCCTCCAAGGCGGCGCCGGAGCGCCGCTTCGCCTTGGCCTCGAAGTAGCGCCCCGCGACGAGGAACAGGGTCACCCCGGCCGCGACCTCGAGGTACAGGGAGTCGGTCGCGGCGCCGGTCGACATCTCCATCGTGGTGCCGACGACGCCCGCGTCGCCCCAGAACAGGGCGTAGACCGACCAGCCGTAGGCGGCCAGGACGCCGACGCTGATCAGGGTGTCCATGGTGGTGGCGCCGTGGCGGAGGTTGACCCACGTGGCGTGGTGGAACGGCCACGCACTCCAGACCACCACCGGCGACGCGAGGGTGAAGGCCAGCCACATCCACTCGTCGAACTGGAGGAAGGACACCATCGACAGCGCGATGACGGGGATGGCCAAGGCCGCCGTCACGAGCAGGCGCTGGCGAGCCTGCTCGACCGGCTCCGTGTGGTCGTGGTCGTGCCCGCCGCCGTGCCCTTCATGCGCTGCATCGGGCAGGTGGGCTCCGTAGCCGAGGCTCTGGACGGCGTCGACGAGCTCCTCCGGCTCGACGGCGTCGGGGGCGTAGGTGACGGTGGCCTTGTCCGTGGCGTAGTTCACCGTGGCCGACACGCCGTCGAGGCCGTTCAGCTTCTTCTCGATCTTGGCGGCACAGGACGCACAGGTCATGCCCGTGATGGGCAGGTCCACGCGACGCAGCGTCGCTCATCGACTTCACCAGTCGGCGTATCGCATCGGTGGCCTCGGCCACCTTGGCCGCGCCCTCGGGGCCGCCGGCGGCGACCGCCTCGGTGACGCAGTGCCGGAGGTGATCGTCGATCAGCCCGAGGGCGACGCTCTGGAGCGCGCTGGTGGTCGCGCTCACCTGGGTGAGCACGTCGATGCAGTAGGTGTCCTCGTCGATCATCCGCTGGAGGCCGCGCACCTGCCCCTCGATCCGGCGCAGCCGCTTCTGGAGGTCGTCCTTGGTCATCGTGTAGCCAGCCATGACCAATACCCTAGGGGGGTACCCTATGAACGTCAACCCGCGAGCAGGATCGCGCTACGCCCGCTCGAGCTCCGTCCGGACGAGGATGCGGTACAGGTCGGCGTAGAGCCCGCCGCTGGCGAGCAGCTCGTCGTGCGTCCCCTGCTGGACGACGCGACCCTCGTCGAGGACGAGGATGTTGTCCGCGGCCTGGATGGTCGACAGGCGGTGGGCGATGACCAGGCTGGTGCGACCCGCGAGCGCGCGGGCGAGGGCCTGCTGCACCAGCTGCTCGTTCTCGGAGTCCAGGTGGCTGGTGGCCTCATCGAGGATGACGATGGCGGGATCCTTCAGGAGCATGCGGGCGATGGCGAGCCGCTGCTTCTCTCCCCCGGAGAGCCGATGGCCCCGTTCGCCGACGAGGGTGTCGAGCCCCGCGGGAAGCGAGGCGATCAGGTCCTCGATCCGGGCGGCCCGCACCGCCTCGGCCACCTCGGCATCCGTGGCCCCTGGTCGCGCGTACCGGAGGTTGTTGCCGATGGTGTCGTGGAACAGGTGGGGGTCCTGGCTGACGATGCCGATGGCCGCTCGCAGCGACTCCTGCGTGAGGTCGCGCACGTCGATGCCGTCGACGCGCACGGCGCCGCTCGTGACGTCGTACAGCCGGGGCACGAGCTGGGAGAGCGTCGTCTTGCCCGCCCCCGACGGGCCCACCAGCGCCACGAGCTGCCCCGGTTCGATCTCGGCCGACACCCCTCGGAGCACGAGCGACGGTTCGTCGGCGGGCGCCCCCGGCGGCCTGACGGCTTCGAGGCTGGGAACGATCGGATCGGTCGGGTAGCCGAAGCGGACGTCGCGCAGCTCGATGCGGCCGCGGGGCGACACGAGGTCGACGGCACCGGGGCGGTCCGGGATCGGGTTGGCGGCGTCGAGCACCTCGAAGACCCGCTCGAAGGACACGAGCGCGGTCATCACATCGACGCGGGCGTTCGTGAGCGACGTGAGCGGGCCCGTAGATCCGGCTCACGAAGGTGGCGAGGGCCACGAGCGTCCCGACGCTGATGGTGCCGGAGATCGCCATCTGACCGCCCACCCAGTACACGGACGCGGCCGCGAGCGCACCGACGAGCCCCAGCGCCACGAAGAACGTGCGGCTGTACACCGCGGAGCGGACCCCGACGGCGCGGACCGCGTCGGCGCGCGTCGCGAAGTCCGCCGTCTCCTCCGCCGGCCGCCCGAACAGCTTGACCAGCAGTGCGCCGGACACGTTGAAGCGCTCGGTCATCGTCGTGTTCATGGACGCGTTGAGGTTCATCTGCTGCCGGGTGAGGTCCTGCAGCCGACCGCCCACCCGCTTGGTCGGGACGATGAACAGCGGGAGCAGCAGCAGCGTGATCACGGCGAAGCGCCAGTCCAGGAAGATGATCGCGGCGCCGTTCGCGATCAGCGTGACCACGTTCGAGACCACGGAGCCGAGGGTCCCCGTCACCGCCCGCTGGGCCCCCATCACGTCGTTGTTCATGCGGCTGGTGAGCGCCCCCGTCTGCGCCCGGGTGAAGAACGACATCGGCAGCCGCTGCACGTGGTCGAACAGCGAGACCCGGAGGTCGTAGATGATCCCCTCGCCGATCCGGGACGACTGGTAGCGCTCGACGAGCGCGAGGAGCGCATCGCCCAGGGCGGCCAGGACGATGAGGGCCGCCAGCTTGTTCAGCTGGCTGCGGTCGGCATCCGGGATCGCCTCGTCGATGATCTGCCGCACGAGCAGCGGAGGCACCAGGCTGAGCAGCGACGCGGCCACGATCACGAACAGGAACCCGAAGATCGCCGCGCGGTACGGCGCCGCGAACCGCCACACCCGCTTGAGCACGGTGCGGCTCAGCCGCATGCCCTCCACGGCCGCGGGATCGCTCCCGAGCATGCTGTGCGGGCCCCTGCCTCATGGCCGGAGCGTACGAGCGAGGGTCGCGGAACGCGACCTGGCGGTCAGCCTCGGCGCAGCGATCGGGTCAGCAGGAACGCGCGCACGATCCCGAGTACGGCGATGGCGAACATCAGTGCCCGCCCGACTGCGTCGTCGATGACGATGAAGAGGACGACGGCGACGAGCACGACCACCGAGATCATGGCGAGTCCGATCCGGATCTTCCGTTGGTCGACTTGCGGATCGAGCGGTTCGGCCATGCGGGCCATCATGCCCGCACCGGCGACCGCGCCGTGTCCGTGCGTCAGAAGACCGTCAGATTCCTGGCGAACGAGGGGCGAGCGTTCGCGCCGTCCGGTTCATCTTCACGACACGATCACGTGACAGCGCCTCCTTAGGTTCAGGACCAGGTCAGACAACGGCGTCCGGCCCCAACCTCAACGTCCTCGAAAGGAACGCTGCATGTCCCCTCGTCCTCGCTCCAGGACGCTCGGCAGGGCACCGACCTCCCGCAAGGCCCTCGTCGGCCTCGGCGTGACGGCCACCGCCCTCCTCGCGTTCCCCGCCGTCGCCGGCGCCCAGGAGGCCGACCCGGTGGCCGTACTCGGCACCCAGGTCAACCTGCTGTGGGTCGTCCTCGGCGCTGTGCTGGTGATCTTCATGCAGGCGGGCTTCGCGCTCGTCGAGACCGGCTTCTGTCGGGCCAAGCACGCCTCGCACGTGGTGAGCACGAACTTCGCCATCTTCGGGCTCGGGTTCGTCGGCTACTACCTGGTGGGCTACGGCCTGATGTTCGGCGGCTACTCGGTGCCGCTGATCGGCTTCGACACCGCCCCTGGCGGACCGCTCATCGGATCCGGTGAGTGGATCTTCCTCTGCAAGGGCGGCTTCGCCCTCACCGACATGGTCGGTTCGGGCGGGGCGGGCGCCGCGGCGCTCGGGCTTCTTCCTCTACATGGTGGCCTTCATGGACACGGTGGGCACGATCCCCACCGGGGCCATGGCGGAGCGCTGGAAGTGGAACAGCTTCGTCGGCTGGGGCCTCTTCTGCGGCGCCATCTACTACCCGCTCTTCGGGGCGTGGACCTGGGGCGGTGGCTGGCTCTCGCAGCTCGGCAACTCGATGGACCTCGGCTTCGGCTACGTCGACTTCGCCGGCTCCGGTGTCGTGCACTCCGTCGGTGCCGCCGCGGCCCTGGCCGGTGCCATCGTGCTCGGTCCTCGCATCGGCAAGTTCAACGAGGACGGCTCGCCAACACCATCCCCGGCCACCACATCCCGATGGCCATGCTCGGCACGTTCATCCTGCTGTTCGGGTGGTTCGGCTTCAACGCCGCGTCGACCTTCGCGGCGACCGACGTGCAGTTCGCCACCGTGGCTGACCAACACGGCCATCGCCGGCGCCTTCGGCGCCGTGGTCTCGATGTTCTACATGCAGATCCGGACCGGCAAGCCCGACCCGGGCATGATGGCCAACGGCATGCTCGGCGGCCTGGTGGCCATCACGGCACCGTGCGCCTTCGTCGATCCCTGGGCGGCGGCGGTCATCGGCTCCATCGCCGGTGTGCTCGTCCCCTGGGCGGTCGGCTTCGTCGAGCGCTCGAGGCATCGACGACCCGGTCGGCGCCATCGCCGTCCACGGCGTCGGCGGTGGCTTCGGCGTCCTGGCCGTCGGCATCTTCGCCAACGGCACCTACGGCGCCGGCTGGAACGTCACGACCGGCACCGAGATGGCCGACTCCGGCAAGGGCGTCATCGGGATCCTGGGCGGCGACTTCAGCCTCGGCCTCGGCCAGCTCGGTGCGCAGGCGATCGGCCTGCTCACGATCTGGACGGTGATCTTCGGCATCGCCTTCGCCTTCTTCAAGATCCAGAACGCGGTCATGAAGGGCGGCATCCGCTCCGACCGGAGGCCGACGAGATCGCCGGCCTCGACCTGCCGGAGATGGGCGCGCTCGCCTACCCCGAGTTCGAGTTCGCCATCGAGCACTCGGACCCGGAGATCGGCGAGCGCGAGCTCGTGGGCTCGACCGGTGGCAGCCTGCCGCCCGAGACAGCCTGAGCCCACCAGCCCATCCGTAGCGACCACTGGGCGGGCACGGCTCGACCGTGCCCGCCCGGTGCGCGCCCCTACCCTGACTGACGCCGCCGCATGGACACCGCCGAGATCCTCCGCAACCTGCTGATCGTGCTCGTCGCCGCCAAGCTGGCGGCGGAGGTCTCCGAGCGCATCGGCATCCCCGCCGTCGTCGGCGAGATCATCGCCGGCATCATCATCGGGCCGTCGCTGCTGAACGCGGTCGGCGAGGGCGACGAGGTGCTCCGGACCCTCGGCGAGATCGGCGTGATCCTCCTCCTGCTCGACGTCGGCCTGGAGATGGACCTCAAGGAGCTGGGCAAGGTCGGCCGCACCTCGCTGCAGGTCGCGACGGTCGGTGTCGTCGCGCCGCTGGTCCTCGGGCTCGCGGCCATGTCGATCATGGGCGAGGAGTTCAACACCGCGCTCTTCGTCGGCGCGGCGCTGACCGCGACGAGCGTGGGCATCACCGCCCGGGTCTTCGGCGATCTGCGGGCGCTCGCCACCCATGAGGCCCGCGTGGTGCTCGGGGCGGCCGTCGCCGACGACGTCATGGGCCTCGTCGTGCTCACGGTCGTCGTTCGGCTCGTCACCGAGGGATCGGTGTCGCTGCTGTCGGTCCTCGGGATCATCGCGGTGGCCGTGCTCTTCCTCGCCCTCGGGAGCGTGGTCGGACTCCGCGTCGCCCCGCCGCTGTTCTCGCGCCGTCGACCGCGTCTCGCGGTCACCGGGCACCGTCGTCGCGATCGCCTTCGCGTTCACGCTCGCGTTCGCCGAGCTGGCCGACCTGGCCCAGCTGGCCCCGATCGTGGGCGCCTTCGTCGCCGGCATCGCCCTGTCGCAGGCCGACCAGTCGGAGCGGATCCGGCGCGACCTCACCCCGGTCGGCCACCTCTTCATCCCCGTGTTCTTCCTCCAGATCGGCATCGACGCCGACATCACGTCCTTCGGGAGCGGCGAGGTGCTGCGCGACGCCGGCATCCTCCTGGTGGTGGCCGTGGTCGGGAAGCTGCTGTCACCGCTCGGGGCGATCGGCGCGCCCGGCGACAAGCCGTTGATCGGTCTGGGCATGCTGCCTCGCGGCGAGGTCGGCCTGATCTTCGCGACCATCGGGCTGCAGAACGGGGTGCTCGGCGACGACCTCTACGCCGCGCTCCTCCTGGTCGTGCTCGTCACGACGCTGGTCACGCCGCAGCTGCTGAAGGCCCGGTACCACCGGCTCCGGGCCGCCGCGAAGCCGGTCGGCACGCCGAGCGACACCCCGCCGCCCGAAGGCGGGTGGCTCCAGGTGGGCACCGACGACGTGGGGTTGGCGGCGCGCCCGCCCGACGAGCTGGCCGTCCCGCTCGCGCTCGACGCCGCGATCTACCTCGCCCGCCGGCGACCGGCCCCGGAGCTCCTCGACTGGCTCACCGACGCCGTGCCCCCGACGAGCGCGTGGAACGCCCAGCTCACCTCCACGTTCCTCGACGTCATCGAGCGCGGGAACGAGCGCTCGTGGCGGTTCCTCGAGACCACCGGTGTGCTCGACGCCGCGCTCCCCGAGCTGGCCCGCGCCTTCCATCGACGGGCCGGCGACACCTTCTCCCTCGACGGCTCGGGCGCCCACGGGCTGCAGACGATGCGGCGCCTGCGCCTGCTCGACGAGGACGACCCGCTCTCGATCGAGGTGCGGGCGCTGCTCAACGTGGACCGGCTGCTGCTCGCCGCCTTCCTCGTCGAGGCCCTCGAGGACGAACCCGACCTCGACCGCACGGCCAACCTGATCCTGCTGCGGCTCCACCTCGAACCCGAGGACGTCGAGCTCGTCCGCGACGTGATCCACGATCGAGACCTGCTGTGGTCGGCGGCCCACCAACCCGGCGCCCTCACCGAGGAGCGGGTCCTCGAGCTCGCCGCGCACCTCGACACGCCGGACCGGGCCCGCACGCAGTACCTGTTGAGCGCGCTTCGCAACGAGGGTCGTGAACGCTGGGAGATGCAGCGGCTGCGGGCGCTCTACGACCTCGTGCAGGCGACGTTGGCGGACGACGGCCTGGCGGGCGGTGGGGCCCGTGCCCTGGCCGAGCGGCGCAAGGCCAAGGCCGCCGACCTGATCCCTGGCTCGCCCGGGCGCGCTCGAACGGCTGGAGAGCGCGCCCCGCGCCTACCTCCTGCGCACACCGTCGACGGCCCTGGCTCGCCACGCCGCGTCTGCTCGACCCCAGGCCCGCAGTCCATCCACGCGTGGCGGCCACTCGGGCGGAGGAGGTGGGCTGGTGGGTCGACGTCGCGTGGCACGATGACGCCGGCCGCCTGGCCGCCATCACCAAGGTCCTGGCCGACCTGGGTCTCGTGGTCGACGACGCCGTGCTCGCCACCTGGCCCGATGGCGCCGTCCTCGACTCGTTTCACGTCCCCCTCGGGGCGCGCCCGGATCCTGAGGCCATGGCGGCGGCCATCGCGGCGGCCGCGGATCAACCGATGTCATCCCCCGCGATCGCTGATGCGGAGGTGAGCGTGGACTCCGTCGCGTCCCCGTGGCACTCGGTGTGCGAGATCCGTTGCACCGACCGGCCCGGTCTGCTGCACGCCTTCGCGACGGCGTTCGCCGCCGCGAAGATCGAGGTGCGCGCCGCCCAGGTGACCGCACATGATGGGCTCGTGATCGACCGCTTCGAGGTGACCGACCGGGACGGCGCCAAGCTGAGCGCGGACGACGTCGATCGGTTGACGGGGATGATCCGCGGAGGGGTGACCGCTCGCCGCCGTCGGTTCTCGCGCCGACTCGTGGTCCGCGCGGGCGCTCAGCCCTGACGGGGCGGTTCGGCGCTCGTCGTCAGGATCACCCCTCGGCGCCGAACCGTCACCAGCTCGAGCCCGACCGGTCGCACGCGGCTGCCGAGCCGGCTGAGGAGCGTCCGCACCGAGGCTGGGTGACCACTGCCGCCCGCCGAGACGTAGGCGGCGATGACCGACTCGAAGCGCACCACCCGGTCGAGGTGCTCGAGGAGGAGGCGAAGCACCGGCGACTGGGCGCCGGTGACCGAGACCCAGGTGCTCCCGACCCACAGGAGGTCGTCGTCGTCGATGAACGGGGTTCGGCGGGCCGGCTCGGCCGCCCGCCGCTCGAGGGTCGCGCTCCTGGCCTGGAGGTCGGCGGGGTCAGCCGGGATGCGCATCCAATCCTCCAGCCCGTCCAGCGGCTCCGGCGGGAGCACACCCGGCTGGAGCAGCAGCACGCGGGGCAGTCCGAACCACGCGAGCTGCTGGCGCAGCCGATCCTCAGACGGCCAAGCGAGCACCGACACGTTCGTGTTGGCACTGCGGGGACGGGACTCGATGGGATGCACGAACGGCTCCTGCGCCACGAACGACGCCGTCGTGGATCGCGACGGCTGGTCGTCGCCGATCTGACGGTAGGTGACCGAGCTCGCTCGGTGGTGTGCCGGCGGTTGCCAGTCCGTGATGGCTCCGTGTCGGCTATCTGTCCCATCTCTGACCGTCGTCGACGGCGTCAGGTACGAGCAAGATCCGAGGCGCGAAGCCGCCCGGATGCGCGAACCCTGACGTAACCGTGACGCTCTACCGTGAGGGTCCGAGCGAGGAAAGGCCCGACCTTGGCGCATCTGGTCACTGCAGTCATCAAGCCGCACAAGCTGGAGGACGTGAAGGATGCCCTCCGCGCCGCCGGGGTCCTCGGGCTGTCCGTGTCCGAGCTCCAGGGCTACGGACGCCAGGGCGGCAAGAGCGAGACCTTCCGAGGGTCCGAGTACGCGGTGGACTTCGTGCCGAAGGTGAAGCTCGAGGTCGTGGTGTCGTCCGCCGACGTCGACAAGGTCGTCGACCTCATCACCGAGTCGGCCCGCACCGGCAAGATCGGCGACGGGAAGATCTGGAGCATGCCGCTCGACAGCGTCACCCGGGTGCGCACCGGGGAGAAGGGGGACGACGCCCTCTGAGCTGACGAGCACACGACACGTGATCGGTGCCCAGCGTCCTCCGGGAGGCTGGGCACCGTCGTGTGGTCCGGGAGCGGAGAGCGTGGGATTCGAACCCACGGTGACCCGAAAGCCACAACGGTTTTCGAGACCGTCCCATTCGTCCGCTCTGGCAGCTCTCCGTCGGCCACGTTAGCCAGCGCCCGCGGGCCCGCCCCAAGCGATCAGGCGCGGCGGGAGGCGAAGAAGCCGTCGAGCAGCGCGGTGGCCGACTCGGCCAGCACGCCGTGCACGACCGCGACCTCGTGGTTGAGCCGCGGGTCGGCGCAGAGGTTGTAGAGGGTGCCGCAGGACGCCGTTGTCGGTGTTCGCGGCGCCGAACACGACCCGGGCGAGTCGTGCCCCCACGAGGGCCCCGGCGCACATCGGGCAGGGCTCGAGCGTGACCACCAGCGTGGCCCCGTCGAGTCGCCACGAGCCGAGCGCCGCGGCGGCGGCCCGCAGGGCCAGCACCTCGGCGTGGGCGGTCGGATCGCGGTCCTGCTCGCGTCGGTTGCCCGCTCGGCTGACGACCTCCCCGCCCACGAGCACCACGGCGCCCACGGGGACGTCGCCGTGCTCGCCGGCGCGGCGCGCCTCCTCCAGTGCGATCGCCATCGCCGCTTCGTCGTCCACCACTGCGGAGGGAGTGGGATTCGAACCCACGGTGGGTTGCCCCACACACGCTTTCCAAGCGTGCCGATTCGGCCGCTCTCGCACCCCTCCTCGGGACCACCCGGAGGTGGTACCCAGGACCGACGAGGCTATCGTGTCGCCTGTCCCGCTCTCGCATGTGGCGGTCGGGTCCTGTGCAACTGCAGTCCGTGAACCGAGTCAGGGCCGGGAGGCAGCAGCTCTCAGCGGAGCCTGCGGTGTGCCGCAGATCGCCTGACCGTCACATGGGGGAGCGGGATCGCCGCGCCTGATCGACCAGTAGGGTCGAGGCCGATGGCCGATCCGTACCAGGCGCTGTACCGGCGCTACCGCTCCAAGCGCTTCGGCGAGCTGCGGGGGCAGGATCACGTCGTACGGGCGCTGCGCAACGCGGTCGCCGAGGATCGTGTCGGCCACGCCTACCTGTTCAGCGGGCCGCGTGGAACGGGCAAGACCTCCACGGCACGCATCCTGGCCAAGGTCCTCAACTGCGAGCACCCTGTCGACGGCGAGCCCGACGGCACCTGCCCCAACTGCGTGGCCGTCGACGAGGGCCGCATCGTCGACTGGCTGCTCGAGCTCGACGCGGCCTCGAACAACGGCGTCGCCAACATCCGGGAGCTCATCGAACGCATCCCGCTGGGCACGTCCGGCAACCGCAAGGTCGTGATCCTCGACGAGGTCCACATGCTCAGCGCGGGCGCCGCCAACGCGCTCCTCAAGTCGCTCGAGGAACCACCCGCCCACGTCGTGTTCATCCTCTGCACCACCGACCCGCAGAAGGTGCTGCCGACCATCCGCAGCCGCACGCAGCACTTCGAGTTCCACCTGCTGAACGCCGACGAGCTCGCCGACCATGTCCGCTTCGTCATCGACGACGCCGGGCTCGGGCTGGGCGAGGACGCCGTCGAGCACGTCGTCCGGCAGGGCGGAGGGTCCGCCCGCGACGCGCTGTCGGCGCTCGACCAGGTGTCGGCCATGGGGGGCGTCGTCGAGCAGTCCCAACCGGTCGAGGCGATCCTCGAGGCGCTCGCCCAGCGGGACGCGGGCGCGGCGTTGGTCGCCGTGGCCGAGGCGACCGCAGCCGGCCGGGATCCCCGGTCGCTCGGCGAGGTCCTCATCGGCCGGTTGCGCGATGCGTTCCTCGCCGTGATGAAGGCACCCGACCGTCACCTCCCCGCCGCCGACATGGCGCGTGCCGAGGCGCTCGGTGCGGAGATGGGCGCCGCAGGGCTCACCCGCGCCCTCGAGGTGCTCGGCGAGGCCCTGGTGGAGCTGGCCAAGAAGCCGGATCCTCGCATCGTGCTGGAGGTCTCCCTCGTCCGCCTCTGCCGTCCGGATGCCGACCGGTCCTACGACGCGATCCTCGACCGCCTCGAACGCCTCGAGCGTGGTGCCGCCGCGCCGCCGTCCGCACCCGTGCCGGCGGCGGCTGGCGGCGTGGACGCCAACCCGGCGCCGACACCATCGACGGGACCGGCAGCCGCGGCCCGTGACGAGCTGGCCCGCGTGGCGGCCCGCCCGGCGCGCGCGCCCGTCAAGAAGGCCGCCACCGCGGCATCGCCGGCCCCGCCCCGAGCGCCCGTCGCCTCCGCGGCCCCTGCCGCGGTCCCCGACGCCGGCTCGACGCGCCTCGACGCTGACGAGCTCCAGTCCGCGTGGACCGGCGTGGTCGACGGCCTGAAGGGGGCGACGCGGGGGATGTTCCGGGACGGGCGCTTCGAGGTGTCGGACGACGGCGCCATCGTCCTCGTCGTCCCGAAGGGTCCGCCGGCCGACCAGCTCGAGAAGCGGCGGCCCGAGGTCGAGGCGGCCCTGGCCACGCACTTCGGCGGTCCGTGGCCGTGCAGATCGTCGTCGGCGCGGAGGCCGACCCGGCCCTCAGCGACGCCGCCGAACCGGCCGGTGCGGCTCCTCCGGAGGAGGAGCAGATCGACGTGCGCGCGCTCGAGGATGCGCCGGCTGCCGGCAGCGGGGTGGACCGCCTGGCGGAGGCCTTCCCAGGGGCGGAGCTCGTCGAGGAGTAGCCGTTTGGTCGCGCCCGGCGCGGCCTACGCTGCCACGGTGAGCGACGACGCCCCCGAGCACCAGGCCGACGACGATGCCGCGCCCATGGCGGATCTGGGCGGGCTCCTGGAGCAGGCGCAACAGGTGATGGCGGCGCAGCAGGCGGCCTCCGAGCGCGAGATCGAGGGGGTGGCCGGCGGCGGCGTGGTGCGGGTCCGCACCACGGGCACCGGCCAGGTGCTCAGCGTCAGCATCGCCGAGGAGGTCGTCGACCCCGCCGACGTCGCGATGCTCGAGGACCTCGTCCTGGCCGCCCTGCACGACATGAACGCCAAGCTGCTCGAGATCCAGCGCGAGGCCATGGGCCCGCTGTCTGGTCTGGGTGACCTGCTCGGCGGCAGCTGATGGCCGGCGTCTACGCCCAGCCGGTGCAGGAGCTGATCGACGAGCTCGGTCGACTGCCAGGCGTCGGTCCGAAGTCGGCGCAGCGCATCGCGTTCCACCTCTTGAAGGTGGAGAAGGTGGACGCGTTGCGGCTCGCGCACGCCATCACCGATGCCAAGGACCGCGTGACCTTCTGCGACCGGTGCTTCAACATCGCCGAGGGTGCCTCGTGCGGACTCTGCTCCGACGACCGGCGTGACGCCACGATCCTGTGCGTGGTCGAGGAGCCGCGCGACATCGTCGCGGTGGAGAAGACCCAGGAGTTCAACGGCCGGTACCACGTGCTCCAGGGTGCGATCAGCCCGATCGAGGGCATCGGTCCCGACCAGCTGCGGATCCGGGAGCTGCTCGCACGCATCGAGCGCGAGGGCGTGGTCGAGGTCATCCTCTGCACGAACCCCAACCTGGAGGGGGAGGCCACGGCCATGTACCTCGGCCGGCTCCTCAAGGACCTCGACGTCCGGGTGACTCGCATCGCGAGCGGGCTGCCCGTGGGCGGCGACCTCGAGTACGCCGACGAGCTCACGCTCGGACGGGCGTTGGAGGGCCGCCGCGAGGTGGGCGGCTGACCCGACCCGAAAACGCCCGAGGCACCGGCACATCGTCGGGGCGGGCGGACAGACCGACGGTGCAACCGGTGCCTCAGAGGGAGGCGTTGCCGGGCGGGAGGGCTGCCCGACAACGTTGCAATCACGTTACATTGATTTCGATCAGGTGACAACCACTACTTCCAGACGCACCGCCGTCCCCTGGGCGGTGGGCGTGAAGGTCACGGAGTCGGCGAGGCTCTGCATGAGCGGCAGGCCGAGCCCCCGCTCGTGGCGGAGGCGACCGGGGTCGTCGGCCGACGGGATGGGGTCGACCTCGTCGGGCACGAACCCGCCGGCGTGGTCGCTGACCGTGACGATCACCGCGCTGCCGGTCAGCTCGATCGCCACCTCGACGGGGTCGCGGTTCCCCGCGGCGCGCTGGGCGTCGATGGCGTTCGCACACGCCTCCGACACGGCGAGGCTGAGATCGTCGATGCGCCGATCCGAGAGGGCGTCGTCGGCGCTGGCCGCGGCAGCCACGACCCGTCGCACCAGGGCGAGGTAGCCACTCCGAGGCGGGATCTGGAGGTCGATCGTCCGCCCCACGGCTCAGCTCCCGCCCGTACCGCTCGGGTCGAGGACCGCATCGACGCTCGCGGCGAGCGGAAGCGCCCGGTCGAGGCCGGTGAGCTCGAGGATCTTGCGCAAGCCCGGCCGCGTCGACACGAGCCGGAGGTCGCCGCCCTGACTGCGCGTTCGCTTCAGCAGCCCGACGAGCACGCCGAGCCCGGTCGAGTCGATGAAGTCCACCGCCTGCAGGTCGAGCACGACGCGCGGCTGCCCCTCGACCACGAGGCCGACGACCGTCTCGCGCAGACGGGGGCCCGTCGTCAGGTCCAGGTCGCCGCTGGCACGCGCCACCGCCCAGCCATCCCGCTCGGTGACCTGCACCACGAGGTCCATGGGCCGAACCTACCCGTCGCTCCGAGATGACATCGATGGAACTACACCCCTGTCATCCGGAGCCCCGGCAGCGTACGCTCGTCGCGCGCCATGGCCGTCCGCCCCGACCACCTGCAGACCCTCACCGAGGGAGCGAGCATCGTCGAGCTGCTCGGTGACCTGGCGGCCGAGCGCGATCGTGCCCACCACGCGGACGCCGGCGTCGGCACCGACCTCGGTCCGAGCCGGCTGTTGCACCTCGCGCCGCTTCCGGCCCGGCTGGCTCGGCACGGGTCGCTCGCCCGTCCGCTGCCGCCGGAGGTCGACGGTCGCCTCCCCGGCCCGCTGTGGTCCCACCAGGCGGAGGCCATCGACCTCGCGCGCGCCGGTCGCTCCGTCGTGGTCGCCTCGGGCACCGCCTCCGGCAAGTCGCTGTGCTACCAGGTGCCGATCGCGGAGGCGGCCGCCGCGCCGATCCGGCCGGGCACGGCCCTCATCCTCTTCCCCACCAAGGCGCTGGCCCACGACCAGCTCCGAGCCCTCACGGCCCTCGACTTCCCCCGGGTCACGGCGGCGGCCTACGACGGCGACGCCAGCCCGGAGGAGCGCACGTGGGCGCGCAAGCACGCCTCGGTGGTGCTGACGAACCCCGAGATGCTCCACTCCGGGTTGCTGCCGCACCACGAGCGCTGGGCCACCTTCCTGAGCCGCCTGCGCTACGTCGTGGTGGACGAGCTCCACACGTTCCGGGGCGTGTTCGGCAGCCATGTCGCCCAGCTCATGCGCCGCCTCCGGCGGCTCGCGGAGCATCACGGCGCCGACCCCGTCTTCATCTGCTCCTCGGCCACCATCGGCGAGCCCCAACGGCTGGCCACCTCGGTGTGCGGCGTCGACGTGCACGCGGTGCTCGACGACGGCTCGCCGCGGGGCCCGCGCACGGTCGCGATCTGGCAGCCCCCGTTGCTCGACGCCGGCACGGGCGCCCGCGCCTCCGCGCACCGCGAGGCGGCGGCCGTCATGGCTGGGCTCATCGACGGCGGCCACACGACGCTGGGGTTCGCGCGCAGCCGTCGGGGCGTCGAGATCGTGGCGGCCGATGTGCGGCGGCGATTGCCCCGCCGGCTCAGCCGTCGCGTGCGCGCCTACCGGGGCGGCTACCTGGCCGAGGAGCGGCGCACGATCGAGGACGAGCTCTTCGCGGGTCAGCTGTCCGGCGTCGTCGCCACCTCGGCGCTCGAGCTGGGCATCGACGTGGGCGGGCTCGACGCGGTCGTCGTCGACGGCTTCCCCGGCACCATCGCGTCGTTCTGGCAGCAGGCCGGGCGGGCCGGCCGCTCCGGAGCCGCGTCGGCGGCGGTGCTCGTCACCGGGAACGATCAGCTCGACCACTGGCTGGCCACCCACCCCGAAGAGCTCCTCGCTCGTCCGCCTGAGCCCGCCGTGGTCAACCCCGGGAACCCGTTCGTGCTCGATCCGCACCTCCGCTGCGCGGCCCACGAGCTCCCCCTCACCCACGCCGATCAGCGCTGGTGGCCCGGGATGCTCGACGACGGCGTGCGTCGGCTCGTGCAGGCCGACGAGCTCGCCGTACGCCACCGCGGCCGGCGCCAGGAGCCGATCGCGGTCTGGGTGGGCAGCGGCTGGCCGTCGCATGGCGTGGGCCTGCGCAACGCGTCCGGCGCGCCGATCCGGATCGTCACCGCGGAAGGCGAGCGCGCGGTGGGCGATGTCGATCGCGCCCGGGCCCCCGAGCACGTGCACGCGGGCGCGTCCTACCTCCACCAGGGGCAGCACTGGCGAGTCGTCACCCTCGACCTCGACGCCGGCGTGGCGCGCGTGGAGCCCGATGACGGCGCCACCTACACGGTGCCTCGCCGCGACACCCAGATCAGGCTGCTCGAGGTGGACGCCGAACGACCGGTCGGCCGAGCGTCCTTGCACCTCGGATCCGCCGAGGTGCACACCACCGTCGTCGGCTACCAGCGCAAGGATGCGCTCAACGGGGCCGTGGTGCAGACCGAGCCGTTGACGCTGCCCACCTCCACGCTGGTGACGCGCGCGATCTGGTACGTGATCGCCCCCGCCGTGGCGGCCGAGGCGGGCGTCGACCGAGCTCGGCTCGGCGGGGCGCTCCACGCCATCGAGCACGCCGCGATCGGGATGCTCCCCCTCTTCGCCATCTGTGATCGATGGGACGTCGGCGGGGTGTCCACGGCCCACCAGGTCGACACGGAGCAGCCGACGATCGTGATCTACGACGCCATGCCGGGTGGGGCGGGGGTGGCGGAGCTCGGGTTCGAGGCGGCCGATCGCCACCTGCGCGCGACGCTCGAGAGCGTGATCACGTGTGGTTGCCACGATGGTTGTCCCTCGTGCGTGCAGTCGCCCAAGTGCGGAAACGGCAACGACCACCTCGACAAGTCCGCCGCCGTCGATCTGCTGCGGGCGATCCTCGAGCCGTGAGCGGGGCCGCCGTCACGGCGGCGCCTCCACCCGCATCGTGGCGGTGGTGGTGATGGTGCGGTCCGCCACCAGCCGCCCCACCAGCGGCACACGCGTCGGTACCCGATAGGTCACCTCCACCTCCACGCGCCGGCTCTGGTCGATGCCGGTGATCGCGAGCGCGA
Organism: uncultured Microthrixaceae bacterium; assembly: GCA_963721695.1. Classification (GTDB taxonomy): domain Bacteria; phylum Actinomycetota; class Acidimicrobiia; order Acidimicrobiales; family VFJN01; genus VFJN01. The sequence goes on along the minus strand of CAVRKU010000021.1, from coordinate 105,787 downwards.
CGTCGAGCCGCGAAGGCTCCAGACCGCCGGACGACAGCGCGGCCGCACGCGCGACCTGCAGGTCGGGCTCGGTGGCCGCGGCGCGGGCGGCCTCCCGCGCGGCGTGGGTGACGAGCACCACGTCGCGAGCCAGGAGACCGACCTGCAAGACCGCCAGCAGCAGGACGAGGACGACCGGCAGGAGCAGGGCGAGCTCCACCGACGCCTGGCCCTGGTCGTGGCGGCCGCGCCGAGGACGGGTCACGTCGCCTGCGCGAGCACCCGATCGATGACCGAGTTCAGCAGACGGGTGACTCGGTCGGTCTTGGTGGCCCAGGCGACGAGGAGCAGTGCGACGCCGGCCGCGCCGAGGAGCACGAGCGCGTACTCCGCCGTGGACTGGCCGCGGTCGGCGCGGGCGCGACGCCGGAGCTGCTCGGTTGCGCTGAGGGCGAGCACTTGGAGGGACACGAGTGTCCGGAGCATTGGGGGACCTCCATGGGTCTGGTGTGGTCAGGTGGGCAGCGCGTCGAGCGACGCTGCGAGGAGGGGGACGACCGTGAGCAGGGCGAAGGCGGGGAGCACGCAGGTGACGAGGGGGAAGAGGAGCCGGACGGGGACGCGGCGGGCCTCGACCTCGGCGGCTCGCCGACGATCGAGGCGCAGCTCGAGGCTGGTGCGCTCGAGCGCCGGCAGGAGCGGCACGCCGTAGCGGAGGTGGTCGCGGAGCACGTCGGCGAGGGCGTGGGCGCGCTCGCCGAGCGGCGCGAGCTGGTCGCCCAGGGCGTCGGCGCGCGCTCGGCCAGCCGACGCGGCTCGGTCGGCCGCCTCGAGCGCCGGCCCCAGCGGCGCCGGTGCGCACCCCGCGACGAGCGGATGCGCAACCGGGAGCGACAGGCCCGCGGTGGTGGCGAGGACGAGCAGGTGGACCGTGTCGGGGAGGGCATGGCGCACCGCCATGGCCCTCGTCCGCTCCGCTCGCCGGTCGCGCCAGCGGCGGTGGCTCCACCACGTGATGGCCACCAGCGCGGGGAGGGCCGGTGTGAGCGCAGCCATCGCAACGAGCGCCAGGACGGCGAGGCCCCGCCGATGGCGCGCGGTGAGGGGCCGCCGGGCCCGCCGGCGGATCGGCCGTGGGGCGTGCCGGTGCAGGAGGTCGCCGACGACCAGGGCGACGACGGCACCGAGGACGACCGGCGTCACGCCGCTCGCCTCGTGATCTGGTTCATCCAGACCGCGCCCAGCGCCTCGAGCCCGAGGCCGAGGACGAGGCACACCAGGCCGAGCGGCGTGGTGATCAGGAACCCCACCGCACGCGGTTCGATCGTGCTCACGAGGACCGTGAAGGCGAGGGGAGCGATCGCCAGCACCGCCGCGGACGTGCGGGCCTGGGTGGCCAGCGCTCGCACCTCTCCCTGGAGCTCGCGCCGCTCCCGGAGGGTGGTCGAGATCTGGTCGACGGCCCGGGCCACCTCGCCCCCGGCGTGGGCTCCCAGCTTCAGCGCGGCGGCGACGAGGCGGACGTCGGCGGACGCGTCGCGGTGCGCCGCCCAGCGGTCGAGCGCCGCAGCAACCGGCACGCCGTGGTCGAGGGCCGTCGCGAGCGAGCGCAGCTCAGCGCCCAGGGGCGCCGAGGTCGCGCCGGCGAGCTCACGCAGCGCCGGTCCGATGGCGTGCCCGGCCCGCAGGCCGGCAGCCAGCCGATCGAGGGCATCGGGCAGCTGGGCGTCTCGCCGCCGGCGGCGGCGCTGCGGGAGGGCCCGATCGACGACCTGCGTGATCGCCGACCCGCGGATCGGGCGGGAGCGCGACGGCTCGATCGGGAGTGCTCGCGGCGTCGTCGGCGTGACGCCGAGCACCGCGAGCAAGGCGGCCGCGGCCACACCGGCGAGCACCGCGTTCACCGGCACCACGCCGGATCGGGGGCCGGTGCGCTCGGCGAGCGGGGAGGGCGCGTCGGGAGCTCGTGGACGCCGTCTGGGCCCGCGAGCAGCCGGATCCGCTGGTCGTGCACCGTCGGCTCGGCGACCTCACCCACGGCATGGACCCGACGCTCGCCGTCGGGACCCCGGACGACCTGGACGATCAGGTCGAGCGCCGAGGCGAGCTGATCTCGCACCGCGGCCAGCGGCAGATCGAGGCCGGCCGACAGGGCCATGACCTCCAGCCGTCGCAGCGCGTCCACCGGCGAGTTGGCGTGGCAGGTGGACAGCGAGCCCTCGTGGCCGGTGTTCATCGCCCACAACATGTCGAGGACCTCCGGTCCTCGTACCTCCCCGACGATGATCCGGTCAGGGCGCATCCGCAGCGCGTTGCGCACCAGCTCGCGGATCGTCGTGGTGCCCATCCCGTCGGCCGTGCCGGGCCGGGCCTCGAGCCGGACGATGTGGGCGCCGGTGAAGCGCAGCTCCGCCGTGTCCTCGACGGTGACGAGGCGCTCCGATTCCGGCAGCAGGTCGCCCAACGCGTTGAGCAGCGTGGTCTTCCCTGCTCCCGTGCCGCCGCTCACCACCAGGTTGGCCCGGGACGCGATGGCCCAGGCCAGCAGCTCGTCCACCCCGGGAGGGCAGAGCGCGCCGAGGGGGACGCGGCGCGCTCCGAACCGCCGGATCGTGACGCACGGCCCGTCGAGGGCGAGGGGCGGCACGATCACGTTCACGCGGGACCCGTCGGGCAGACGGGCGTCGGCGACGGGGGAGCTGCGGTCGGCGCGGAGACCGAGCGGGCCGACGATCCGTTCGATGAGGAGGTCGACCTCGGCCCGAGCCAGGTGGAGGTCGGTGGCGTGCAACCGCCCGGCCCGCTCGATCCAGACCGGGCCTCGTCCGTTCACCATGACCTCGGTGACGGCGTCGTCGGCCAGCAGCGGTTCGAGGGGCCCGAGCCCCGTGGCCCGGGCCGCGACGGCCTGGGCGACGCGGGCCACGTCGGGCTCCGGGAGCAGCGGGTGCTCCCGGCGGACCTCGCTGCGCACGAGCTCGGGGTCGGCGAGCTGGAGGGGCTGGTCGTCGACCAGGCGGGCGTGCACGACGTCCACGAGGCGTTCGTGGTCCGTCTCAGGCAGCACGACCCACCTCCCGAGCGAGCGCGCGCGGCAGGCGGGTCGCAAGGAGGCCGGCGTCGACCGCGCGCGCCACCTGGGGGTCGACCGCGACCTCAGCGATGACGGGAGCACCGACGCAGTCCTCCACGTCGGCACGGGTGAGGGCGCGACCGGGCTCCGACAGGAGCACCACCTCGGAGGGTCGCAGCGGCATCGCCATCGCTCGTCGCAACGACAGGAAGCACGGCCGCGTGACGAAGATCGATCGGGTGGCCGACGCCGCGACGGTGAGGGGCACGCCGCTCGGGTCGGTGCCGCAGTCGGCGATCACTGGTCGTGCGTCCGTGCCGAGCAGCGCCGCGAGCACCTCCCCCCGGGCCGGCGGGAGGTCGCCACGCCCACGGGGCAGGACCGCGAGACCGTCGCCCGCGGGGCGCTCCAACCGGCTCAGCGCGTCCGTGGGGACGTCGGCACCGGCCGCGAGCCAGTCCGCGATCCCGGGACCCTCCTGATCGGGCAGCCCCAGCGCCGGAGGCACGTCCCCGGCCAGGTCGGCGATGAGCGCGCCGTGGGGTGCGCGACGGGCGTACAGCACGGCCAGGACCCCGGCGACGACGGTGGTGCCCGCACCGCCCTTCGATGACCAGCAGGCCACGACCATCGGATCCTCCGAGGGGACGACAGCAAGGTGCTGCTGCGGTCGGCATCGGGGGAAGCCGCTCCTCGGCGGGCCACCGCCGGGTTCGCTGCGTCCGACCGTAGGGGCGGTCGCGGACCCCGACAAGGGGGTCGTTTCGGCACCGGTACCCTCGTCGTGTGCCCGCCGTCGACGACGCCAGCCGCGTGGCCGCCTTCTTCGACCTCGACAAGACCGTCATCGCGAAGGCGTCGATGGTGGCGTTCAGCCGCCCCCTCCACCGTGCCGGCATGCTGACGCGGCGCCTGATGGTCAAGGCGGCGTGGGGCCAGCTCGTCTACGCGCAGATCGGCGCGTCACCGGAGAAGCTCGAGCGGTTGCGGGAGTCGGTGCTCCAGCTCACCAAGGGATGGGACCAGGCGGAGGTGAGCGCCATCGTGCGAGACACGATCGGCGACGTCATCGAGCCGATCGTCTACGACGAAGCCCTCGACCGGATCCGAGCGCACCAGCGGTGGGGGCACAAGGTGTTCATCGTCTCCGCCTCACCCGAGGAGGTGGTGGCGCCCATCGCACAGCTCATCGGCGTGGACGAGGCGATCGCCACGCGAGCGGAGCTCGACGAGCACGGCCGGTACTCCGGTCGCACCGAGCGCTACGTCTACGCGGAGGAGAAGGTCGCGGCCATCACCGAGGTCGCCGAGCGTGACGGCCTCGATCTCGACCACTGCTGGGCGTACTCCGACTCCGCCACCGACATCCCGATGCTGGCGGCCGTGGGGCACCCGGTCGCGGTGAACCCGGATCGCGAGCTGTTGCGCGCGGCCCGGGAACGAGGGTGGCAGGTGGAGCAGTTCCGCCTGGAGGTCCCGCTGCGTGAGCGGGTGCCCATGCCCGCACCGAAGCACGCCGCGATGGGGGGCAGTGCGGCCGCCGCGGTCGCCCTGGCGGTTGGTGTGTGGTGGTGGTGGCGCCGGAGCGGAGCGGTTACAGCTCCCGAACCTTCTTGGCCGCGATCGAGGCCAGCGCAACGAAGACGATGAGGATGAGCAGCTTCTTCATGCCGACAGGCTACGAGCCGCGCGAGCAGGTCGCGAGCGCCGGTGTCGCTGCTGGGATGGCGCAGCTTCGACATCGCACGCGCCTCGATCTGACGGATGCGCTCCCGGGTGAGGTTGAAGTGCTCGCCCACCTCTTCGAGGGTGCGGGGCTCGCCGCGGTCGAGGCCGAAGCGAAGCTTGAGGATCTCCCGCTCACGGTCGTCGAGGGGGGCGAGGAGCCGGTTGATCTCATCGGGGAGCAGTGCGGTGGCGGCCACCTCGAACGGAGACTCCGCCGAGCGGTCCTCGACGACGTCACCGAGCTCGGCGTCGCCGTCCTCGCGGAGCGGCTCGCTGAGGGACAGCGGTTCGGCGGCGAAGCGGAGCGCCTCGGTGACCTTGTCCTCCGGCATCTCGACCTCAGCGGAGAGCTCGGCGAGGGTGGCGGGCCGGCCCAGCTTGAGCTCGAGCCGGGCGCGGGCCTTCTGGAGGCGGGCGAGGGTGTCGCCGGCGTGCACGGGGAGGCGGATCGTGCGGCCGGTGTTGGCGATGCCCCTGGTGATCGCCTGGCGGATCCACCAGGTGGCGTAGGTGGAGAACTTGAAGCCCTTGCGCCAGTCGAACTTCTCGACCGCGTGCATCAGGCCCAGGTTGCCCTCCTGGATGAGGTCGAGGAGCGGCAGGCCGGACGCCTGGTACTTCTTGGCGATGGAGACGACCAGGCGGAGGTTCGACTGCACGAAGGTCCGCTCGGCGGTCTCGCCGGCACGGGCGGTGCGGCGCAGCTCGCGCTTGCGGCCGGGCGTGACCTCCTTGCCGCCGTCGTCCAGCTCGGTGCGGGCTTCGTTCCCCGCCTCGATGGCCTGCGCCAGGCGGACTTCATCATCCTTGGTCAGGAGCGGGTACTGACCGATGTCGGTGAGGTAGAGGCGGACGAGGTCTTCCTCGTCGCGCTCGACGCGCTCCTTGGCCACAGGCAACCTTCTTGGGTCGTGAAGTCGGAGCCACGGGCGTTCGCCCTGGCCGGGGGGTACGGATCTACGATACCGACTTGGTCAAGCGTGCCAACCCCGCCCCTAGATGTCCTGGTCAGCGGTGTCGCCGCCCGTCGAGAAAAGAGGGTTGACGTGGCCGACGCCGCATCCGATGAGATCGACCTCACCATGGTGACGATGACCTTCGACGCTACCGACCCCGCGCGCCTGCAGTCCGTGCTCGCCCGCTACGTCGTCCTCAGCCGCGGGCATCCGGGATGCCGGAACATCGACTTCGCGATGTCGTCGGCCCGTCCGAACCGCTTCGTGATCGTGCAGAAGTGGGCGCGCCCGGAGGATCAGCAGGCGCACTTCGACTCTGCCGACATGGTCACGATGGCGGAGGGTTGCACCGGTCTGCTCGCCAGCCCACCCTCGATCGACCTCCTGGATGCCATCTCCGTGCACGACCTCCGCTGACCCCTGGGGCCTCGGCTCCAGAGGCCCCGGGTTCCGGCCGATGTGATCCTGGTGCCACGACGTTCGCCTTGGGACGCCAGTCCCGATCTGCCTCCGGACGAGCACCTGAGGCACCATGGAGCCATGGCTCGAGCTCGGCGGGACGACGCGCGAGCAGAGCTCGCCCTCGTCCTGGAGCGGGCTCGAGCGGGATCGGACGTGGCCTTCGAGGCCATCTTCCACGAGCTGGCACCTGCGGTCGCGGGCTATCTGCGGCTCAACGGCGTGTCCGAGGTGGACGAGCTGACCAACGAGGTCTTCGCCCAGGTGCACCGCGGCCTGTCCGGCTTCACGGGTGACTGGGCAGGCTTCCGGTCCTGGGTCTTCACCATCGCCCACCACCGCATGGTCGACGATGCCCGACGAGCCCGTCGCCGTCCGCCGGTGGCGATGGCGGAGGTGGCCGAGGAGGCCGCCACGGGTGATGTGGAGTCCGAAGCGCTCGACGCGCTGTCGGATGAGCGCCTCCACCGCCTCCTGTCGATCCTCTCCGATGATCAGCGACAGGTGCTGCTGCTGCGCATCGTGGCCGACCTCCCGCTCGAGGAGGCGGCGGACGCGCTGGGCAAGACCGTCGGCGCGGTGAAGTCCCTCCAGCACCGAGCGCTGGCCTCGCTGCGACGGGCCCTCGAGCAGGAAGGGGTCGGCCATGGCTGCTGACGGGCCGCCCGGCGAGGACGGGGGCCGTATCCCGGAGGGGCGCCCCGACGCTTTCCACGAGTGGATGGCACGGTTCGCAGAGCTCGACGACGACACGGTCGACGACCTCCTCCGGGGGAACACCCCCGAGGGGTACGAGGACCTCGCGCCCGTCGCGGAGCTGGCGGTCGCGGTTCGGGCGCGCGCCACGGCCCACGGGCCTGAGATCTCGCCGGCCCTCCGGGCGCAGCTCCTGGAACGGCCCCACGTGCCCCCGCGCTACGTGGGTGTCGCGAGGCGACGGATGCGCCTCGGCGCGGCGGCTGCGGCGGCCGTCGCGGTGGTCGGCGTCGCGGCGGCGCAGAACGCCCTCCCGGCGTCGGCGCAGCGGTTCGTGTCGTCGGCGGCCGACCTGGTGGGCATCCACGTGCCGCACCCCGACGATGATGACGGCGCGCCGTCCGTCACCACCGTCGACGGGCCGGGGTCGACCTCGGACGACGGCGAGGCGCCTGGCGACCGCGGGAAGGCCCCCGGCGACGAGGGCACCACGGGCTCCGGGGAGCCCGGCGACGCGACGACGGACGGCACCCCTGGGCAGTCCTCGACGGGTGGGCCGCCCGACGAGACCCCCGGCGGGGCCACGCCGGCCGATCCCGGCACGCCCGGCGACCGCGAGCCGGCGACGCCCGCGACCCCGCCTCCGACACAGCAACGGCGGCGGCAACGGCAGGCAACGGCGGCAACGGCCAAGGCCAAGGCCAGGGCCAGGGCCAAGGCCAGGGCCAGGGTCAGGGCAACGCCGCGGCCGGTGGCACCGCCCAAGGTGAGCGCAAGGGCAACGGCACCGCCGTCGACGAGGGCTGAGCGCGGCGGACGGCGCGTCCCGCCAGTCCAGCCGAGCTAGGCCGGGAGGGCCGCCAGCGCGCCTTGGGACGCCGAGGTGATGTCGTCCCAGGTGAGGTCCTCCGCCGTCCACAGGTGGTCGAACGCGGCATCCGCGGCATCCGTGAACCCGTGGCGGTTGCGGAACTGGTAGAGGCGTCGCTGGCGCTGGACGGGGTGCCCGAGCCGCCCGAGGCGACCCACGCAGTACACCTCCCACGCCACGTACTCCTGCAGCGTCAGCTGATCATCCTCGGGCGGCTCCCCGAAGCTGGGATCGAGCCGATCGCGGACCGAGAACAGCAGCTTGCCGAGCACGTCGACGGTGCCTTCGCTGCTCAGCTGGCGAGGCCGCTTGACGTCCTCGAGCGCCCCCGACTCGGCGGTGATGAGCACCGGGTCGAGTGACGCCACCCGAGCACGGCCCATCGGCGTCGTCTCGTCGACCTCCACGGTGACGGAGAGGTCACCGGGCAGGCCGATCTCGCTGACCAGCTTCTCGACGATGGCGCGGATCTCGGCCGCGTCGAAGAACACCATCGAGTACGTGTCAGGTCGGACCTCGACGGGCATCAGCGCGCCTAGTTGGCCACCGCAGCGCGGTTGGCCTCGACTCGGGCCTCCATCTCCTCGCGTGCCTCCTTGGCGATCTCGGCGAGGGTGTCCATCTCCTCTTCCTGGAAGCCGGCCAGCTCCCGGAAGCGGCGGGCGAGGCGCACGGGGCTGTCCTCTTCCTCGCCGCGGAAGCCGCCGAGGGAGAAGAGCTTGTCGACCACGCGCTGGAACTCGAGGGCCCGCTCCTGGCGGGGCTTGTCGTTCGCCGTGAGCTTGCGGAGCCAGTCGGAGCCCATCTTCACGTGGGTGACCTCGTCGGCCAGCATCCAGTCCTCGCAGAACTCGAGGACCGGGTCGCCGGCGATCTCGCCGAACTCGCGCATCGTGTTGAACACGTCGATGGCGAGTCCCTCGAGGGCCCGGTTGACGCCGGTGAGGCGGAGCACGGGATCGGGGTTGCAGGCGGCCTCGTAGAGGAAGGTGTTCTCGGAGAACTCGCCGAGCTCGGTGCCCATGTGGCCGCTGAGCTTGATGGAGATCTCGCAGTGGCGGGCTTCGTCCCAGCACTGGCGGGCCATGTCGAGCTTGAGCTCGAAGGGCACCTCGGGGATGCCCTCGCCGTTGCCCGAGCCGACCTCGAAGTCCCAGCAGGTCCGGCCGGCGCCCTCGAGGGCCTGGATCTCGCCCACGAAGATGCCGTGCATCAAGCCGCGTGCCGCGTCCGGCGCGTCGGGGCGCTCGGGCGTGAGGCGGCCGGGCCCGGTGCGCTTGCCCTTGGGTCCTGTCTCCTCGCGCGCGGTGCGGGGGTCGTTGAACCGCTCGACCATCGGCACCCGGACGAAGCGATCGTCGCGGGCCAGATCCTCGACGGGGAAGGACTTCCTCATGCGTGGGCCTCCTCGGTGGCCTCGTAGGAATCGCCGATCGTGCCCGGACCGGCGATCCCGCCGGCGGCCAGCATCAGCTTCTGCAGCTTGGCTTGGTGAGCGATCGCCCGGTCGAGCTGGGCCTCGCTCTGGATCAGGGACTGGATCATCATCTCGCCGTCACGCCAGTCGTCGAACTCGTCCTGCAGCGCGAACTTCAGGGAACGGATGGTAGGTGCATCGGTGATCGTGGACGTGTTGTTGAGGTGATACGTGTACGCCGCGATCTTCGCAGGGATCAGCACCCGGTAGGCGCCCACCAGCTTCTCGATGGTGAGGTCGGGGCCCTCGGGCTCGGTCATGGCATCCACGAACGCGACCAGCTCGTCGTTCGGCGGAGCGGTGAGGCGCTCGGGGTTCATCTCGCGGAGCTCCGGCAGGCGCTTGTGCCACAGCTCGGAGTGCCAGGCGTGGTGGTAGCAGTGGGTGCCGAGCCGGAGCTTCACGTCGAGCTCGGGCACGGTGGCGACCCAGCCGCCGAGCACCTCGAACAGGCGCATCTCGATCCACTTGTAGTTGCCGACCCGCCGCGCCGACTCCTCGACGCTGAAGATCCCCGGGAGCTCACGGCGATCCCACGGTGCGAACGGTGCTCTCGGCTTCTTCGGATCAGCCAACCCTCAGACCCCCCGGTCCCTGGTGCGCCGGCCACCCAGGTGACCCGCTGAGAACGATCGTTATCGGAGCCAGCCTCCCGCGTGTTGACCCGCCGGTCAAGTAGCGCCAGTGTTCGATGCCCGCACGCACGCGGGCAGGGGGTGCTCCTGACCACGTGACCGCGCTCGATCGCGACCTCGACCGGCTGAGCGAGGCGCCGCGCCCCTACGAGCCCCCTGCCCCTCCCGGCGCTCGAGCACCCGCTCCCGCGGCCGCCGTGGCCGGCGATCGAGACCTCGGGTGGATCCGTCGGATGCTCCCCCTGCTGCGCGCGCGCTGGCGCCGTCTCGCGGTGGGGCTCACCGCGGCCGCCGTCGCGATGCTCGCTCAGGTGATCGCGCCCCGGGTCCTGATGGGAGCGATCGACAACGCCCTCGACACGCAGGCCCGAAGCCTGACGCCGTTCGTGGTCGCCCTCAGCATCCTCGCCATCCTGCGGGGCGGCCTGACGTACCTCTACCGCACGACCCTGTTCAAGGTCGCGTACGCGCTGGAGTACGACCTGCGCACCACGATCTACGAGCACCTCACCACGCTGTCGTTCCCGTTCTACGACCGGGTGCAGACGGGGCAGCTGATCTCACGCGCCAACAGCGACATCCGCTCCGTCCAGATGTTCCTGACGTTCCTGCCGATCGTCGCGCTCAGCCTCACGAGCTTCGTCGTCGCGCTCGGGATCATGCTCAGCGTCAACGTGCCCCTGACCCTCGTCGCCGTCGCGCCCATCCCCTTCATCTACGTGGTGGGCGTGCGGATGCGGGAGCTCCTGTTCCCGATCAGCTGGGTGGTGCAGTCCCGCACGGCCGACGTCGCCACCATCGTGGAGGAGAACGTCACGGGTGCCCGGGTCGTGAAGTCGTTCGCCGCCGAAGCCGAGCAGCTCGATGTCCTCGCGCTGGCCGCCCGCCGGCTCCGGTGGGGCTCGATCCGGCAGGTCGACGTCCGCGGCCACTACGCGCCCCTGATGGAGGCCCTGCCGAGGCTGGGCCTGGCGGCCGTGCTCCTCTACGGCGGGCTCCTCGCCATCGACGGCACCGTCACCGTGGGGACGATCGTCGCGTTCACGGCCTACGTCGTGCTGCTCCAGGCGCCGTTCCGCACCCTGGGGTTCATGCTCCTGCTGAGCCAGCGCGCGGCCGCCTCCGCCGATCGCATCTACGAGATCCTCGACACCGAGGCCGAGATCGTCGATCGGCCCGGGGCCGTCGACCTGGTCGACCCGCGGGGAGGTCGAGCTGCGCGACGTCACCTTCCGCTACGGCGAAGCAGGTCCCGTCCTGGAGCACCTCGACCTGCACGTGCGACCTGGTGAGACGGTCGCACTGATCGGTCGGACGGGGAGCGGGAAGTCGACCGTGGCTCGCCTGCTGCCGCGCTTCTACGACGCCTCCGAGGGCGCGGTGCTGGTCGACGGCCGGGATGTGCGCGACCTGACCGTCCGCAGCCTGCGCGCGGCGGTGGGGCTGGTGCTCGACGAACCGTTCCTCTTCTCGGCGACCGTCCGCGAGAACATCGCCTACGGCCGCCCGGACGCCAGTGACGAGCTCGTGCGCGCCGCGGCGCGCGCGGCGGGGGCCGAGACCTTCATCGACTCGCTGCCAGAAGGCTTCGACAGCGAGGTGGGCGAGCGCGGCTACACGCTGTCGGGGGGCCAGCGGCAGCGCATCGCCATCGCGCGCACGCTGCTCGACGACCCCGCCATCCTCGTGCTCGACGACGCCACCAGTGCGATCGACGTGCAGGTCGAGGAGGAGATCCACGCGGCGCTCCAAGTGCTGATGCAGGGCCGCACCACGCTGGTGATCGCCCATCGCATCTCGACCATCAACCTCGCCGAGCGCGTCGTGCTGCTCGAGGGCGGTCACATCGTCGCCGACGGGACGCACGCGGACCTGATGCGCACCGAGCCGCGCTACGCCGAGGTGCTGGCCTACCTGGAGGAGACCGACGCCGCGGAGCGGGCCCGGGCCGCCGAGGAGCGGGCGGCGGCCGCGCTCCGAGCGGAGCTGGCCGACCGGGACGCGCCCGCGCCGAAGCCCACCGTCCTCGGGGAGATGCCCTGATGGCGTGGGGTGGAGGAGGCTTCGGCGGTCCCCCCGCGGGCGGCGCGTTCGGCGGCGCGGCGGCCGCCGGGGGTCGCCTCCCCTTCGCCGGGGTGCCGCCCGAGATGCAGGCGCGCGTCGACAAGCTCGTGCGCGACGAGCCGGACCACGCCGGTGAGCACGTGGCGTACGAGCCGGTGGAGCCCGACCAACGGCCCTTCACGCTGCGCCAGCTGCTCGCGCCACATCGTCGGGCGCTGGTGGCCTCGGTGGCCCTCGTCATGATCGAGACCGTCGCCCTCCAGGCCGGGCCGCTGCTCACGCAGATCGCCATCGACGACGGGATCCGCGCGGGAAGCCGAGAGGTGGTCGTGGCCGTCGCCGGCCTCTACCTCCTCAGCGTGGTGGTCGGTGCCATCACCAGCCGCAGCCGGATCAGGTGGACCGGCCGGGTGGGGGAACGCCTCCTCTACGACCTCCGCATCAAGGTGTTCGCCCATCTGCAACGGCTGTCGATCGACTTCTACTCCCGCGAGAAGTCCGGTCGGTTGATGACGCGCATGACGAGCGACCTCGACAACCTCACGCAGCTGCTGCAGGAGGGTGTGGTCCAGATCTTCGTCCAGGGCCTCACCATGGTCTTCGTCTCGGGGGTGCTGATCGCCCTGAACCCGCAGCTCGCGGCCGTCACGCTCCTCGTCGTCGTGCCCGCGATGTTCGCGGCGACCATCTGGTACCGGGTGCGCTCCGACTCCACCTTCGACGTCGTGCGCGATCGGATCGCCGATGTGATGGCACACCTGCAGGAGAGCCTGTCGGGCGTGCGGATCGTGACCGCCCACAACCGTCAGCGGCGCAACGTGGCCGAGCACCGCACCATCGTGCAGGCCTACCAGCGGGCCAACGACGTGACGGCGGACGTGGGCGGCACCTACGGCGGCATCACCGAGACCGTGGGCATGGGCGGCCAGGTCGTGATCCTCGTCATCGGCGGGCACTGGGTGCTCGACGGGACGATGGAGATCGGTGAGCTCGTCGCGTTCCTCCTGTACCTGACGGCCTTCTTTGCGCCGATCCAGCAGCTCGTGCAGCTCTACAACACGTACCAGCAGGGCCAGGCGTCGGTGCGCAAGCTCCGAGACCTCCTCGCCGAGCGTCCGTCCGTGGCCGAGCGGCCGGGCGCCTCGGCGCTTCCCGAGCTCCGAGGCGAGGTGCGGCTCGAGGGGGTCACCTTCGCCTACGACCAAGGTCGGCCCGTCCTCCACGGCGTGGACCTGATGATCCCGGCCGGCGAGACGTTCGCCTTCGTGGGGGAGACGGGAGCCGGCAAGTCGACCATCGCCAAGCTCGTCAACCGCCTCTACGACCCCACCGAAGGCCGCGTGCTGCTCGATGGCATCGATGTGCGGGAGGCGACCTTGGCCTCGGTGCGCCGTCAGGTCGGCACCGTGCCGCAGGAGGCGTTCCTCTTCGGAGGCTCGATCCGCTCCAACGTCGTGTTCGCGCAGCCGACCGCGACGGAGGACGAGGTGCAGGAGGCGTGCCGGCTCGTCGGCCTCGGGGATCTGATCGATCGGCTGCCCGAAGGGCTCGACACACCGGTCCACGAGCGCGGGGTCTCGCTGTCGTCCGGAGAGCGGCAGCTGCTCGCGCTCGCCCGAGCGTTCCTGGCTCGGCCGCGCATCCTCGTGCTCGACGAGGCGACGTCGAACCTCGATCTGCTCTCCGAGTCGAAGATCGAGCACGCCCTCGACACGCTCCTCCAGGGCCGTACGGCCATCTTGATCGCCCACCGTCTCGCCACGGCCATGCGCGCCGATCGCATCGCGGTCGTGCACGACGGCCGGATCGTGGAGCTCGGCACGCACCAAGCCCTCGTCGACCAGGGCGGCCGCTACGCCGCCATGGTCGCCACCTGGGACAAGCACCAGACCTGAAGCGCACTCCGCTTCTGTGTGCGCCAGGCACCGCATTGCGGTGCTGAGCGCACAGAGAACGGGTTGTGTGTCGTCGTCAGGTCGACTGCAGCAGCTCGTCGAGCTCCGCGACTGCCGTCTGCTGGATCCTCGACGAGGATGGCGTGGAGCCCGGCGCGCTGGGCGCCGACGACGTTGCCGGGGCTGTCGTCGAGGAACACCGCCTGCTCCGGAGGCACATCGCCGAGCAGGGCGAGGGCGTGGTGGTAGATGGCCGGGTTGGGCTTGCGCATGCCGACCTCGGAGCTGTCCACCACGACGTCGAACAGCTCGTCGACGGGGACCAGCGAGCGCCACATCGACGAGCCCTCGCGCACGTTGTTGGTGATGAGCCCGAGCCGGTAGCCGTCCGTGCGCAGGGTGCGCACCCGATCGAGGATCGGCTCGTGGAGGGTCATGTCGCCGAGCATCGTGCCCAGCGGCGCGAAGTCGACCTCGATCCCCTGCTGGCGGCCGGTCTCGGTGACCGCCGTGGCCCAGTCGGCGATGGCCATCTCGCCTCGCTCCACCTGGTGCCACGGGTGGTCGGTGTCCTCCTCGTAGGACCCGATCAGCAGCTCGAGGTTCCCACCGCCGGCGGCGGTGAGCGCGACCCAGGGCGACGACGTGAGCACGCCCGCGAAGTCGAAGAGCACCGCCGTGATCGAGCTCATCCGCGGTAGGCGTTCGTGATGGGCATGCGGCGGTCCTTGCCGAAGGCCTTCGGGCTGATGCGAGGGCCAGGCGGGTTCTGCCGGCGCTTGTACTCCGAGAGGTCGACGAGCCGGGTGATCCGCTCGACGAGCGACGGGTCGAACCCCTGCTCGACGAGCTCGCCCCGGGTGGCATCGCCCTCGACGTAGGCCTCGAGCAGCGGGTCCAGCACCTCGTACGGCGGCAACGACTGGTCGTCGCGCTGCCCGGGGCGCAGCTCGGCGGACGGGGGCTTGGTCAGGACGGCCTCCGGGATCACGTCGGTGCCGGCCCGCTCGTTGCGCAGGCGGCACAGGTCGTACACGAGGAGCTTGGGCACGTCCTTGATGACGGCGAAGCCGCCCGCGGTGTCGCCGTAGAGGGTGGAGTAGCCGACGGCGAGCTCGCTCTTGTTGCCGGTGGTGAGCACGAGCCAGCCCCGGAACTTGTTGGAGAGCGCCATCAGCAGGGTGCCGCGGATGCGGGGTTGCAGGTTCTCTTCGGTGAGGTCCTCGGTCAATCCCTCGAAGCTCGGCCCCAGCATCTCGGTGAAGGCGAGGAAGGCCGGTTCGATGGCGATCGTCCGCAGCTCGATGCCGGTGGCGTCGCAGAGGGCGTCGGCGTCGGTCTTCGAACCCTCGGACGAGTAGCGGCTCGGCATCGACACGGCGTGGACGTGCTCGGCTCCGATGGCGTCGGCGGCGATGAGGGCCACCAACGACGAGTCGATGCCGCCGGAGAGGCCGAACACGACGTCGGTGAAGCCGTTCTTGGTGACGTAGTCACGCGTGGCGAGCACGAGCGCGTCGTACACCTCGTCGACGCGGGGGAGCAGGTCGTGCACGGCCGGTGGTCGGGCGTCGCCGGGGTGATCGGCCACTGCCGATGACACGCGGACCACGGGCAGAGCCGGAGCCGTGTCGCGTCCCCGAGGATCGAGCAGCCGGGTTCGGAACACGGGGCGGATGTCGAGGTCGACGATGCCGATGCCCTCACGAAGCTGCGGCATGCGGTGGACCAGCTCGCCGTTGTCGTCGACGACGAAGGAGCGTGCCGTCGAAGATCAGCTCGTCCTGCCCGCCCACCTGGTTCACGTAGGCGATGTGGCAGTGGGCGTCCTCGGCGCGGGTGGCCACCATCCGCTCGCGCTCGGCGTGCCGTCCCTCGAAGTACGGCGAGCCGTTGGGGATGACCACCAGCTCCGCGCCGCCCGCCGACTGGGCCGCGATCGTGCCCTCGGCGCTCCACACGTCCTCGCAGATGGCCACGCCCACCCGCACACCGGCGATCTCGAAGAGCGTGAGCGGTGTGGCGCCGGGAGCGAAGTAGCGCTGCTCGTCGAACACCGCGTAGTTCGGCAGCAGGCGCTTCTGGTAGATGCCCACGACCTCGCCCCCCGCGCAGACCGCGGCCGCGTTGTGGAGGTCACGACCCGCGTCGACGAAGCCCACCACGGCCGCACAACGACCGGTGCGGGCCGCCACCTTGTCGAGGGCGGCGCGGTTGGCGGCGACGAAGCCCGGCTTGAGGACGAGGTCCTCGGGCGGGTAGCCGGTGATGGCGAGCTCGGGGAACACGGCGACATCACCGCCGGCGGCCTCGACCTCGTCGTACGCCGCGAGGATGCGCTCGACGTTGCCGTCGAGATCGCCGACCACCGTGTTGAGCTGACACAGCCCGAGCCGGATGCGCGCCACGACCCCAGCGTACGTGTCCACCCGATGGTGGCGTTCTGGGAGGCTGGGGACGTGGCCGAGGTCGTGATCCCCGCCAAGCTCGCCCGCGTCGTCGTGGCGTGGGAGGGCGACAGCGGGCGGAAGTGGCTCGAACGGCTCCCGTCACTCGTCGCGGAGCTTGCCTCCGAGTGGGACCTCGAGCTCGACGATCCCTTCGAGCCCGGCGGGAACATCTCCTGGGTGGCGCCGGCGCGACGCCGGTCGGACGGGGTCGAGGGCGTGCTCAAGCTCCAGCACCCACACCCCGAGTCGGCCCCGGAGGCCGCGGCGCTCGCGGCGTGGGACGGTGACGGCGCCGTCCGCCTGTTCGCGGACGATCCCCGCCGGCACGCCCTGCTGATCGAGTGCTGCCGTCCCGGTCACCCCCTCGGCGACGAGCCCGACCCGCTCGTGGTCGCGCGCGTGGGCGCGGCGATCGGCGCCCGACTCCACGCCGTACCGCCGCCCGCGGGTCTCCCCACCCTGGCGTCGGTGCTGCGCACCTGGGCCGACGAGGTCGAGGGTCGCCTCGAGGCACACGCCTGGCCCGACCCGGGCCTCGCCCGACGGGCGCTCGAGACGATGCGCCACCGGCCCGACGCCTGTGCGCATCCCGTCCTGCTCCACGGTGACCTGAACCCGACGAACCTGCTCGCCGCCACGCGGGAGCCGTGGCTCGCCATCGACCCCAAGCCGATGGTCGGGGACCCGGCCCATGACGGCCCCCGCCTCGTCACCCAGCCCGATCCGCTGGTGGAGCCCGATCCGGCCGCCGTCGTGGCCCGGCGACTGGCGCTGGTGGCCGACGGACTCTCGGTCGAGCGCGACGCCCTCCTGGAGTGGTGCCTGGTCGACTCGATCGAGATCGGCACGTCCGGGGCCGCGCATGGCGACACGGAGACGGCGGAGCGGTGCCGCGGCCACGTCGAGCTGATCGCACCGCATCTGCCATGAGCACCGTGCCCGTCACCGACCTCGTCGCGCAGTCGGCCGACCCGGACCGGGTGCGCCGCGCCCTCGAGCGCCTCGTCGACGTGCATCCAGAGCTGGTCGCGGAGCTCGACGCCCGGTCGCCGCTGGCCGAGGCGCTCGTGGCGGTGGTGGCCGCGAGTCGCAGCCTCGGGCGGCTCCTGGTCGAGGATCAAGGTGCCCTGACGATGCTCACGGCCGGCGCGGCGCCAGCGCCGCCTCCGGTGGGCACCACCGAGGAGGTGGTGATCTGGAAGCGGCGCGAGCTCCTGAGGATCGCGGCCGGCGACCTCGCTCGAGGGACCCCCGTCGACGCCACGACGGCCGACCTCGCGTCGATGGCCGTCACCGTCCTGGAGCGGGCTCACTCGGCGGCCGCGGATCACCTCGCGCCCGACGACCGCCTCGCCGTCATCGGGATGGGGAAGCTGGGCGGGTCCGAGCTCAACTACGCGAGCGACGTGGACCTCACGTTGGTGGGGCGAGGCGACCCCGATCGACTCGAGCGAGCCGGTCGTGCCTTGCTCGATCACGCGGGCCGATCCTTCCGCGTCGACCTCGACCTGCGACCGGAGGGTCGGGACGGGCCGCTCGTGCGGAGCCTCGAGTCCTACGCGGCCTATTGGGAGCGGTGGGCGCAGCCGTGGGAGCGCCAGGCCCTCCTGAAGGCGGTGCCGGTGGCGGGCGATCGCGAGCTCGGTGACGCGTGGGCCAGGGCCGCCGCCACCGTGCTGTGGGACGTGCCCTTCAGCGCCGACGAGCTCCGCCACGTGCGCTCGATGAAGGTCCGCGCGGAAGCCGAGGGCCGGCGGCGCGGTGGAGCCGAGCGCGACGTCAAGCGCGGCCCGGGGGGCATCCGCGACGTCGAGTTCTCCGCCCAGCTGCTCCAGCTCGTGCACGGGCGCGTCGATGCCGATCTCCGCGTGCCCGGAACCCTGCCCGCCCTCACGCAGCTCGGCCTGGGGGGCTACGTCGATCCCGACGACGCCGCCGTCCTCGCCGGCTCGTACCGGTTCCTCCGCCGGGTGGAGCACGTGCTGCAGCTCGATGACGAGCGGCAGACGCACACGGTGCCCGAGGATCGCGACCGGCGCCGCCGCGTGGCCCGCGTGCTCGGCTTCCGGGGGTCGCCGGCCGCGGGTCCGACGGAGGCCTTCGACGCCGAGCTGGCCGGCCACCGGTCGCGCGTCCGCACGGTCCACGAGCGGGTGTGGTTCCGGCCGCTGCTGGCCTCGTTGTCCGGCGTGGGCCCGCTCGGCGAGGTCGCCACGGCCCAACGGCTCGCCGCCTTCGGGTTCGCGGACGTCGAGCGCACCCGCCAGGCCGTCAACGAGCTCACCCGGGGCCTCACCCGCTCCTCGCGGATGATGCAGCAGCTCCTGCCCCTGCTGCTCGACTGGCTGTCCGCCTCGCCGGATCCCGACCTCGGCCTGCTCGGGCTCCGTCGGCTGGCGTCGGGGGAGCAGCGCTCGACGGCGCTGGCCATCGCGTTCCGGGACTCGCCGGAGGTCGCGCGCCACCTCGCCCTCCTGTTGGGCACGAGCCGCCAGCTGGGCGACGTCCTCGTCGCCAACCCCGACCTCATCGAGCGGCTTCCCGACCCTGAGCGCTTGCGCACCAAGTCGTGGGACGACCTCGTCACCAGCGGGCTGAACGCCATCTCGTGGCGGGAGGGCGTGCCCGATCGTCAGCGCGCGCTGCAGCGATGGAAGCAGCGTCACCTGCTCGGGGTGGCCGCCCGCGACGTGTTCGGCCATGCCACCGTCGAGCAGGTCGGCGCCGATCTGACCCTGCTCGCGCAGACCACCCTCGAGGCCGCGCTCCGCTCCCTCGACCCGCAGCTCCCGTTCTCGGTGGTCGCGTTCGGGCGCTTCGGCGGGGCCGAGCTCGGGTTCGCGAGCGATCTGGACGTGGCGTTCGTCCACGAGGGATCCGACGTGGAGGAGGCGGAGCGCGTGGCGAGCGGCCTCGTGCGGTTCGTGGGCGGGGACACCCCCGCCGAGCGCATCTGGGCGGTGGACGCCGACCTCCGACCGGAGGGACGAAGCGGTCCGTTGGCCCGCAGCCTCGAGGGTTGGGACGGGTACCTCGAACGGTGGGCCTCGACCTGGGAGCGGCAGGCGTACCTGCGCGTTCGCCACGTGGCCGGCGACGCCGAGCTCGGGCGCCGGCTGGTCGACCGGATCCAGTCCGCCGTGTGGGAGCGACCCCTGAGCCCCGCCGAGGAGCGCGAGGTGCGGCGCATGAAGGTGCGCATCGAGCAGGAGCGGATCGCGCCCGGCGAGGACCCCGAGTTCCACCTCAAGCTCGGCCGCGGCTCGCTGGCCGACATCGAGTTCACGGTCCAGCTGCTCCAGCTCCGACACCGCGTGCCGGACGCGTCGACGATGTCGGCACTGCACGCGCTGGTGGAGGGCGGGCACCTCCCGTCCGACGAAGCCGACGTGCTGGAGGAGGCCTACCGCTTCTGCGAGAAGACGCGGAACCGCACGTATCTCGTCGTGGGCTCGGGCGATTCCCTGCCGACCCGTCCCGAGCTCATCACCCGGGTGGCTCGCTCGCTCGGCGACACCGTTCCCGAGCTCCGGGAGGACTTCCGACGCGTCACGCGGCGGGCTCGCCGAGTCGTGGAGCGGCGCTTCTACGATCAGCCCTGATCGCGTTGCGCCATGATGAGACGCCGCTGCGTCCGAGGGGGCCGGGGAGAGGGAGATGACGTGCCGCTGCATCCGCAGGTGAAGACCTTGCTCGAGGGACTGGCGCAAGCCGGTGGCCCCGCCATGGCCGACGTGTCGCCAGACGAGGCGCGCACCATGTTCAAGGCCTTGGCCGCCCTCGACCAGCCCGAGGAGGTCGCGCGCGTCGACGACCGCGTCGTACCTGGTCCGGTGGACGTGCCCGTCCGCGTGTACACGCCGGAGGAGGCGATCGGCGGAGATGCGCCGCTCCTCGTGTGGCTGCACGGCGGGGGGTGGGTGATCGGCGACCTCGACACCGCGGATGCCACCGCGCGGGCGCTGGCCAACCGGTCGGGCGCCGTCGTCGTGTCGGTCGACTATCGCCTGGCGCCCGAGCACGCGGCCCCCGCCGCGCTCGACGACGCCCTGGTGGTCCTGACCTGGGCCGTCGAGAACGCGGAGCTGCTGGGCGTCGACGCCAGCCGGGTCGCCGTGGGAGGAGACTCGGCCGGCGGGAACCTCGCCGCCGCGCTCTGCCTCCGCGTCCGCGACGAGTTCGGCCCGGACATCGACTTCCAGCTGCTCGTCTACCCGGTGACCGACTGCACGCTGAGCCACCCGTCGATGGAGGAGAACGCCGAGGGCTACTTCCTCACGAAGGACACGATGGTCTGGTTCGTGGGTCACTACCTCGCGGGCGCCGACCCGAAGGATCCGTCGGTGTCGCCGCTGCACGCCGAGTCGCTCGCCGATCTCCCGCCTGCCTTGGTGATCACGGCGGAGTTCGACCCGCTCCGCGACGAAGGCGAGGCCTACGCCGCCGCGCTGCGCGAGGCCGGCACGGAGGTCGTATCGGTGCGGTACGACGGCCAGATCCACGGCTTCTTCCAGATGGCCGCGCTGCTCGACGACGCCAAGGTCGCGCTCGACCAGGCGGGAGCCGCGCTGCGAGCCGCCCTCGGCTAGCTCGAGCCGGCGAAGGTGCGCAGTCGATCGACGTCGAGCACGACGATCGACCGGCGGCCGGTGCGGATCAGGCCCTGCTTGCGGATCACGCCCAGGGCGCGGGCCAGCGACTCTCGTGACGCGGACACCATGGTGGCGAGCTCCTCCTGCGTGAGCTGGACGCCGACCTGCGTCCCCCCGTCACCGTCGGCCGTCCCCGAGCGGGCGAGGTCGACGAGCAGGCGCGCCACGCGGTGCGGCACATCGAGGGAACCGAACTCGACCCGTTGCCGATCGGCCTCACGGAGTCGCTCGATCAGCATCGCGAGCAGACCGATGGCGCTGGTCGGGTGCTCCAGGAGGAAGGCCCGGAACTCGTCGCCGGTCAGCACCCTCACGTCGACCTCATCGAGCGCGACGACCGTGCCCGAACGGGCGTGGCCGTCCTGCGCGACCGCGGTCAGCTCCCCGAGGAGCTCGCCCGGGCCGCGGAGGCCCAGCACCAGCTCGCGCCCGTCGACGGACGTGGACACCACCTTCACGCGGCCCTCGACGACGAACAGCACCGTGTCGCGGCTGTCGCCTTCGAACAGCACGGTCGCGCCCCGGCGGTGGTGGCGGGGGACGCCGAGGCCGTGAAAGGCACGTGACGCGTCCGCGTCGAGCCGGGCCAGGAAGCTGCTCGCCACTGGGTCGGCCGCCACGGGAGCGACCGTAATCGCTCTGTGATCGATGACGCAGAGCCGGTGTGTCACCTGCAGCGGAACGTTTCGCGCCGCTGAGCGCACGCTCGGTCCATCGGGTGGGAAGGCCCCCCGATGGAACAAGGAGCCACCATGAACATGAACAAGAACTCCACCATCCAGAACACCGCTCGGCTGGGCGTGTGCTTCCTCATCGGTGCGGCCGCCTTCGCGGCCTGCGGCCAGGTGAAGGAAGACCAGGCCGGCAGCAGCCCGGTCGTCGCGCCGGCCGCGTCGACCATCCAGTCGTCCGTGACGTTCGACCGGCAGTCGTCGCTCGAGCTGGCGTCGGACCACGCGATCGCGTCGCACGGTCTACCTGTCGGCAGCCGACGGTCACATCGCCACGATGAAGCCGACGGTCTACGTGTCAGCGGCTGACGCTCGCATCGCCACGATGGAGCCGACGGTGTACCTGTCAGCGGCCGACGCTCGCATCGGGGAGTCCTTCGGGTACGTGTCCCCCGAGGCGCTCGACAAGCAGGCCCAGCTCGAGGTCGCGGCAGCCCACGCGCTGTCGGACAGCGAGGGTTGACCAGCACCGCAGGCGACCGCGGTCCGGAGCCAGCATCTCACCGTGGTTGACCACCTCCCCTGGGGAGGGGCGTGGCGGGTGGCGATCCTGGCTCCGGGCCGCCACCCGCACGAAGAGAAGAGCGGCCCGGCTCGATGCCGGGCCGCTCTTGTCGTCGCGTCGTGCCTTAGCCTCGTGGGCATCGTCACCTCCGACAGGGCCGCCTGAGCCATGGGTCCGCGCTGACGGCGACCCGGCTCGACCTCCACCGGG
Source organism: uncultured Microthrixaceae bacterium (assembly GCA_963721695.1). GTDB lineage: Bacteria > Actinomycetota > Acidimicrobiia > Acidimicrobiales > VFJN01 > VFJN01. The sequence goes on along the minus strand of CAVRKU010000021.1, from coordinate 83,406 downwards.
TGGCCACGCACGTCCTGGCGCGACGCCGCCACGCCATCTCGGGTCGCTTCGGCCTCCGGGCCACGCCCGGGGGGATCGGCACGCCGGCGTTCGGGTCACCCGACGCCCTCGAGGTCGTCCGCACGGCCGGCACCTCCCTCGTGCACGAGCTCGGCGGGCAGCTCCGGGTCGTCCCGATGGCGGGGGCCACGCTCGCGGACCTGGCGGCGCTGGTCGGGGTGGACCTGCGCGCGGACTTCACCGTTGGCAAGGACACGCCGGACCTCGGCGATGTCGATGCTCCGCTCCTCCTCGACGCAGACGAGGTCGCCGGTCTGTCGGACTGGTACGACCTCGGCTGGCAAGCGCTCGACATCGTCGGGCTCACCGCGGCATCCCCCGCACCGATCCAGCTCTGGCCCGAGCACTTCGACGCCAGCTGTCTGCTCGCGGTCGGCCCCGGCCCCGACGATCGTTGCGACGTCGGTGTGTCGCCCGGCGACGACCACCACGAGGAGCCGTACCTGTACGTGGGCCCGTGGGTGACCCGCCGTCCGGGCGACGAGACCTACTGGAACGCGCCCTTTGGTGCCCTGCTCCCACGGTCGGCCGTCTCGTCCGTGGCTGACGCCCTCGCCTTCTACCGCGAGGGCCTGGCCCGCCTCACCGCCTGAACACCGCGCGTCGTGTGATCGATGACGCACTGCGGGCGTGTCACCTGCAGCGGAACCCCGACGGCCAGGGGCAGATGCTCGTTCCACCGGGGTCGGAACCGACCCCGATCAGGAACCAAGGAGCCGATCATGAGCATCACCATCAACAAGCAGACAGCCCTCCATCGCACCGCTCTCCTGGGCGCGAGCTTCCTCATGGGTGCCGCCGTGCTGACGGCCTGCGGTGAGGGCAGCGACGATGTCGCCACCATCTCCGCACGCACGCCAGCCGTCGCGTACGTGTCGCCCGAGCAGGCGGACCACGAGGCCCTCCTCGCCGTGCAGGCCGAGCATGCGTCGCGGCGGCCTCGACCAGCGAGCCGTCCCGTCGACATCTGCCTGGACGTCCGCCGAGGCCTTCGAGCAGAGCGGCGTCGACTCGCCGTCGGCCCAGGCCTCTGTCGACGCCCTCGAGCGCTTGACGATCTCCCCCGACGAGCACTGATCCATCTCCCGGACCGTGGCGGTCCGGAGCCAGCAGCCCACCCGGGCGACCACGCACTCCTGGCGGACGACGGCGTGACGGGTGGCGGTCCTGGCTCCGGGCCGCCATGCGCGCGCGCCGGGACGTCGAGCCGCTACCGCTCGCGGATCTCGGCGAGCACGACGGCGCCGCCCACCTGTCCGGCCCATGTGGCCGTGAGCCCGATGGCGGGACGGGGTCCGGCCACGGGGCGCCGGTGCACGGTGAGCTCGAACCGGTCGTTGCGGAGCACGGAGGCGGTGGCGTCGTCGGATTCGAGCTCGAAGCCGTCGACCGGCACGCGTTCCTCGCTCCAGCCGCCGCCCTCGATGCGAACGTTGCTCGGCGCGATGTACCAGCGGCCGTCGTACACGGCCATGCCGAGCGCCTCGCCCTGACCCGTCATCGTCACGGCCGCGAGCATGACGACGAGGCGGGGGTCGCGCAGCCCGTCGTACACCCAGCGGGTGCCGAGCACCGAGTGGTGCATCTCGGTGATGAGGGCATCGTCGGCGCCGTCGAGGGGCTCGTCCCGGTAGGTGAGGGGCACCTGCATCAGCACCCCTCCCGCGGTCACGAGGTGGGTCTCCATGCCGACGCGACCCTCGGGGTCGTCGAACCGGTACGCCCCGATCACCTCGATGGGGTCGGCGGGCGCCGGACCCCACGGTTGGGTCGGGGCCCACTCGGCGATGAGCTCGGCCTTGGTCGGTTTGATGGTCGCGAGGTGGAAGAGGGCCACGTCACGGCACCGTAGGACCTTCCACCCCCGAACCCCGCGGGGAACGTCAGAATCGGCACGGATGTCGTCGATCGGGTGGCTGGCAGATTCGGGTGAGGGCGCGCTCCGGGCCGCGCTCGCAGCGGCCGTTCCGGAGCTGGCGAAGATGCCGATCCGGATCAACCCGCGGTACGTGCAGTCGAACCCGCTGTACTGGTCGGCCAGCGCGGTCATCGATGACGCGTTCGTCGTGAAGTACGCCTGGTCCGAGGTGCGCGCAACCCGGTTGTGGCGAGAGGGCGAGCTGCTCCGGCGACTGCGCCAGCGAGGCGGGTCGGTGGCGCTGCCCGAGGTCGTCGCCCTCACCCGTGACCCGGCGCTCCTGGTGACCAGGCTCGTCGATGGCGAGCCGATGAGCTGGGAGTGGGCGAGCGCCCTGTCGGATCCCGACACCGAGCAGGTCGGCGGTGAGCTGGCGCGGTTCCTCGCCGAGCTGCACGCCGTCGACGCCGCCGACCTGCTCGGTGACCTCCCGGTGGTCCATCCCGACCGCGCAGGCGGACACCGAGCGACTCCGCCGCGGCTTCCCCCGACTGGTGGACGAGCGGCGCGCTGCCGCCGTGCTGGGCTGGTGCGACTGGGTGGACGACGTCCTGGGCACGACGCAACCGGTCGACGACGTCCTCGCGCATGGTGATCTCCACGGCTACAACCAGGTGTGGGACCGGACGACCAGAGAGCTGCGGGTCGTCGTCGACCTGGAGGAGTGCGGCGTCGCCGACCCGCACTTCGACCTGCGCTACCTGCCCGGAAACGCAGAGGGCCCTCGGCTGCTCCAGAGCGTCATGAGCACCTACGCCTCGCTCACCGGACGGCGTCTGGACGTCTCACGAGCGCTGGCCTGGAACGTCCTCACCCACCTGGGCGATGCGCTGTGGCGAACCGAGGCCCAGGTCCCGTTGCCCGGCGGCGGCAACCCCACCTCATGGGTCGACGATCTCGAAGCGCGCCTCGCCGCGCACCTGACCTGACCGGTCGCGGTGTCCGGGACCTACTGAGCGCTCATGTCGCCGAACGAGGGACGACCGGCCGGCGAGAACACGAGGTTGACCGAGCCGCCGGGGTAGGTCACCGACTTCGTCAGGGTGAGCGTCGTCGGGACGATGCCTGGCTCGAACACGCGCTTTCCGGCCCCGAGGACCACCGGGTACACCCACAGGGTCAGCTGGTCGACGAGCTCCGCGCCGAGCAGCGACTGCAACAGGTCGAGGCTGCCGATGACGTGCACCTCGCGGTGGCGAGCCTTGACCTCGGTGATGGCTTCGGCCAGGTCCCCGTCGAGGACCGTCGACCCGCTCCACGACAGCGGCTCGGTGAGCGAGCGGCTGGCGACGTACTTCGGGACGCCGTTGAGGAGGTCCGTGAACGGGATCTCCTTCGGCGCGCTCGGCCAGTAGCCGGCGAAGATGTCGTAGGTCTTCCGTCCGAGGAGCAGGGCGTCCATGCCCTTCGCCGCCTCGAACATCACCTCCCCCGACTCCTCGTCGATCAGCGGCGCCTGCCACCCCCCGAAGGCGAAGCCGTCCTCCTGATCCTCGTCGGGTCCGCCGGGCGCCTGCGCCACCCCGTCCAGCGTCACGAACTCGGTGACGATCAGCGTTCCCATGATCCATCTCCCTCGTGAGGCGTCCTCGACCTATGACGTCGATCGCCGCGCCGAACTCATCGCGCGTCAGATGTCGTAGTAGCACCGGTCGAGTCTCGGCTGCGGCGCTCGACGCATCGGTGCGAAGCGGTGCGCGAGCATGATCGGTCTGACAGGGGGCGCACCTGAACCACATCAGCGACTACGGGATGATCGGGGACTGCCACTCGCTGGCGCTGGTCGGCCGGGATGGGTCGATCGACTGGCTCTGCTTTCCGCGGTTCGATTCGCCATCGGTGTTCGCCCGAGCGCTCGATGACGGCGGCGGAAGCTTCCGGGTCGCGCCCGTCGCCGAGGTGCGCGACACCCGTCGCACGTACCTGCCTGCCACCAACGTGCTGGCCACCACGTTCACCACCACCGAGGGCGTGCTGGAGCTCACGGACTGCATGCCGGTCGGGCCGTTCGACCCGGACCAGCCGGCGAAGGTCGACCACCACGCGTCGGTCCTGCGACGGCTCCGGTGCACGTCCGGGCGGGTCACTGTCGCCGTCGACCTGCAACCTCGCTTCGAGTACGGCATCGTGCTGCCGAGGTTCACTCCCACGTCACCGACGACCGCCGCCATCGTCGGCGGCGCGGATGCGCTGTGGGTGCGCGCCAGCCGGGAGCTGGGTGGCGATCGCGAGCACGTGACGGCTCGATGGGAGGTCGATGCGGGCGAGGAGGTGTGGCTCGAGGTCGAGTGGACCCCCGCCGCCGATCGCTGTCCACATGACACCGTCGCCGACCACACCGCCGCCATGGTGACGCGCTTCGTGGAGACCGTGGCCTTCTGGGAGACGTGGCTCGCGCGCTGCGCCTACGTGGGAGACCACGAGCGTCGCGTCCACCGAGCGGCGCTGGTGCTGAAGGCCCTGACCCATGCGCCGACCGGAGCAGTCGTGGCGGCGGGGACGACGTCCTTGCCCGAGTGGATCGGTGGCGTTCGCAACTGGGACTACCGCTTCACCTGGATCCGCGACGCCACGCTCACGCTGGCTTCGCTCGTGCTGCTCGGGTACCTGGCCGAGGCCGAAGCCTTCAAGGGCTGGTTGGAGCGGACCGCGGCCGGACGGCCTGAGGATCTGCAGATCATGTACCGCGTCACCGGTGAGCGCCTGCTCCCGGAGCTCGAGCTCGATCATCTCTCCGGCCACCGCGGGTCCACGCCAGTGCGGATCGGAAACGGTGCGGCCGGGCAGCTGCAGCTCGACTCGCTCGGTCAGCTGATGGAGGCGGGCTACCTGCTCGGTCGCGCCGGTGGCGAGCTGAGCGACGGCAACGCGCACTTCCTCGGTCAGGTCGCTGAGATGACGGTGCGCTCGTGGCGGCGCCCCGATCAAGGCATCTGGGAGATCCGTGACGAGCCGCGGCACTTCGTCCACTCGAAGCTCAACTGCTGGGTTGCGCTCGACCGGGCGGTGCGGCTCGCGGACAGCGGCAAGCTCATCGGGGGACGTCGATCGCTGGAGAACCGAACGCGACGCGATCGCCGACTGGCTCGTGTCCGAAGGCTCACCCGATGGCTGGTTCGTGCAGGCTGCGGGTCACCCCTTGTCGGATGCGGCTGCGCTCCTGATCCCCGCGCTCGGGTTCCTGCCGCCGGCCGACCCCAGGGTCCTCGCAACGATCGATGTCGTCCAGCGCGACCTCAGTGCCGGTGGGTACTGCCACCGCTACCACTCTCCTGACGGACTGCCTGGCGATGAGGGTGCCTTCCTGCTCTGCTCGTTCTGGCTCGTCGACGCCCTCGTGCACGCCGGGCGCCTCGAGGAGGCCGAACCCCTGCTCGATCGCCTGCTCGGTGTCGCGAACGACGTCGGGCTCTACGCCGAGATGGTCGACCCATCGAGCGGTGAGCAGCTGGGCAACCTGCCGCAGGCCTTCACCCACATGGCCGTCGTGACCTCGTGCAGCGCGATCTCCGCCGCTCGTCGTGGCGAGCTCCCCTCGCCTGACGTGGCCTTCTCGTTCATCGAGGCCAGCCTCGATCGTCGCCTGTCGCTCGACGCGAGCGACCCGCCGACCCCGCCGCGAGGCCACCCGCCTCAGATGTCGTAGTAGAGGGTGAACTCGTAGGGGTGGGGGCGGAGGCGGAGGGCGTCGACCTCGTGGGTGCGCTTGTAGCGGACCCACGTCTCGATGAGGTCGTCCGTGAAGACGCCGCCGACGCGGAGGAAGTCGTTGTCGGCCTCGAGCGCGTCGAGCGCCTGCTCCAGGGAACCGGGGACCTGGGGGACCTGCGCGAGCTCCTCCGGCGGGAGGTCGTAGAGGTCCTTGTCCATCGGCGTCGGGGGCTCGATGCGGTTGGCGATCCCGTCGAGGCCGGCGAGCATCATGGCCGAGAAGGCGAGGTAGGGGTTGGACGTGGAGTCGGGGCACCGGAACTCGACGCGCTTGGCCTTGGGGCTGCGCTGGCCGAGCGGGATCCGGCACGCCGCCGACCGGTTGCGCTGGCTGTACACGAGGTTGACGGGGGCTTCGTAGCCGGGCACGAGCCGCTTGAAGCTGTTGGTCGTCGGGTTGGTGAACGCGATGACCGCGTGGGCGTGGTGCAGGAGGCCGCCGATGTACCAGCGCGCCAGGTCGGACAGGCCGGCGTAGCCCGCCTCGTCGTAGAAGAGCGGCTCGCCGCCCTTCCACAGCGACTGGTGCGTGTGCATGCCCGATCCGTTGTCCTCGAAGATCGGCTTGGGCATGAACGTCACGCTCTTGCCCGCGGCCCAGGCGACGTTCTTCAGCACGTACTTGAACGTCATGAGCTTGTCCGCCATCGCGAGGAGCGTGTCGAACTTCACGCCGATCTCGCCCTGGCCCCCCGAGGCCACCTCGTGGTGGTGGAGCTCCGTCTCGATGCCGACGTCGTGCAGCGCCACCGCCATGTCGGACCGCAGGTCCTGGTAGTGGTCCATCGGCGGGGTGGGGAAGTAGCCCTCCTTGGTGCGGGGCTTGTAGGCGAGGTTCGGGCCCTCGTCCGTGCCGGTGTTCCACTGGCCCTCGACCGAGTCGACTCGGTACATGCTGCCGTTCGGCGTGGTCTCGAACCGCACGTCGTCGAAGATGAAGAACTCGGGCTCGGGGCCGAAGTACGCGGTGTCCGCCACCCCGGTGGAGAAGAGGTGCTCCTGCGCCTTCTGGGCGACGTAGCGCGGGTCGCGGCTGTACCGCTCGCCGGTCACCGGATCGGCGACGTAGCAGTGCATGACGAGCGTCTTCCGGCGCCGGAACGGATCCAGGTAGGCGGTGGTGGGGTCGGCGATGAGGACCATGTCCGACTCCTGGATCTCCTGGAAGCCGCGCACGGACGAGCCGTCGAAGGCGTGACCGTCCTCGAACTGGCCCTCGTCGAGCACCCCCGCGGGGATCGACACGTGCTGCATCACCCCCGGCAGGTCGCAGAAGCGCAGGTCGACGAACTCGACGCCCTCCGCGTTGACCAGCTCCAGCACCTCATGGGGGGATCGCTCTTCCATGGCGCAGACCGTAGGGCACCGGGCTCAGCGGAGCGGCGGCCCTACGCTGCTGCAGATGGACGACGCGGCCATCGAGCGCGCCGTGCGCGAGGCCGCCGAGCGCACCGGCATCGACCACGACATCGTGGCCTGCGATCCGGCGTTGGCCGACACGGCCGCCTTCTGCGAGGCGTACGGCTACGCGATGGAGGACTCGGCCAACTGCGTCGTGGTCATCGGCAAGGCCGATCCGCCTCGGTTCGCGGCCTGCGTGGTGCTGGCGACCACCCGCATCGACGTGAACGGCGTCGTGCGCCGACGTCTCGGCACCCGCAAGGCGAGCTTCGCCCCGGCCGAGGCCGTCGTCGGCGCCACGGGCATGGCCATCGGCGGGGTCACGCCTCTGGCCCTGCCGGACGACCTTCCGCTGTGGGTCGACGCCGCGGTCCTGACGAGGGAGCGGATCGTGCTCGGGGCGGGGAGCCGAAACGCCAAGGTGCTCGCGCCACCGTCGATCCTCGTCGCGCTCGGCGCCGAGATCGTGGAGGACCTGGCCAAGCCGGCCGCCTGAGGCAGGACGCGCCGAGGGCGCCCCGAAGGGCGCCCTCGTGCACTTCCTCGATCCGTCCCGGGCGCTAGGCCAGTGCCCCGCAGATCGTCTCGATGATCACGTGGGTGGTGGCGTAGGGATCGCAGTTGGCGTTGGGCCGGCGATCCTCGATGTAGCCCTTCTTGTCGACCTCGACCTGCCACGGGATGCGCACGGACGCCCCGCGGTCGGAGACGCCGTAGCTGTACTCCGTCCACGGTGCCGTCTCGTGGAGACCCGTGAGGCGCTCCTCGATGCCGGCGCCGTACACGGCGACGTGCTCCTCGAGGCGCTTCCCGAGCGACTCGCACGCGGTGATGATGGCGTCGTAGCCCTCGCGCATGGCGTTGGTCGAGAAGTTGGTGTGCGCACCGGCACCGTTCCAGTCGCCCTTCACCGGCTTGGGGTCGAGCGTCGCCGACACCTCGAAGTCCTCGGCGATGCGGTAGAGGAGCCACCGGGCGACCCAGAGCTCGTCGGCGACCTGCGGCGCGGCCACGGGTCCGATCTGGAACTCCCACTGGCCGGGCATCACCTCGGCGTTGATGCCCGACAGGTGCAGGCCGGCGGCCAGGCAGGCATCCATGTGCGCCTCCACCACGTCACGCCCGTACACCTCGTCCGCGCCGACGCCGCAGTAGTAGCCGCCCTGGGGGGCCGGGTAGCCGCCGAACGGGAACCCGTAGGGCCGGCCGTCCTTGAAGAACGTGTACTCCTGCTCGATCCCGAAGATCGGCTCCTGGTCGGCGTACTTCTCGGCGATCTCCGCGCACTTGCGACGGGTGTTCGTCTCGTGCGGGGTCATGTCGATGTAGAGCACCTCGTTCATCACGAGGATGTCGTCGCCGCCCCGGATGGGGTCCGGGCAGCTGAACACCGGCTGGAGCACGCAGTCCGACTTGTCGCCGGGGGCCTGGTTCGTCGACGAGCCGTCGAAGCCCCAGATCGGGAGGTCCTTCGTGCCGTCCTCCAGGATCTTCGTCTTCGAGCGCAGCTTGGCCGTCGGCGCGGTGCCGTCGACCCAGATGTACTCAGCCTTGTACGCCATCGGGGGTTCCTTTCCTCCACAGAGGGGGGTGAGCGAATGGGATGCGGGGTCACGCTCGCAGCGCGCAGTTACCCGGTGTTTTCCCGAGTGTGAACGCTATGTGAACGCGGCCGCCAGCCGAGTGTCGACCCACGGGAGGGCCTGCCATCATGGCCGCACCATGGAACGCCAGCGCGACTACGTGCTGCGCACGGTGGAGGAGCGAGGGGTCCGGTTGATCCGGCTCTGGTTCACCGACGTGCTCGGCCAGCTCAAGTCCTTCGCCATCTCCCCCGCCGAGCTCGAGGGCGCCTTCGACGAGGGCATGCGCTTCGACGGATCAGCCATCGACGGGTTCAGCCGGGTGCAGGAGAGCGACGTGCTGGCCCGCCCCGACCCCAACAGCTTCGAGCTCCTGCCGTGGGCGGACTCGTACGGCACGTCGGCGCGGATGTTCTGCGACATCACGAACATCGACGGCACCCCGTTCGAGGGCGATCCGCGGCAGGTGCTGCGGCGCAACCTCGACAAGGCCCGCGAGCGGGGCTTCAGCTTCTACGCCGCCCCCGAGATGGAGTTCTTCTACTTCGCCGACTCCGATCCCGGCGGCCCGCCGCAGCCCCTCGACCAGGCGTCGTACTTCGACCTCACCACCGCGGACGTCGCGTCCGACCTCCGGCAGCGCACGATCCACACGCTCGAGGCCATGGGGATCCCCGTCGAGTACAGCCACCACGAGGACGCGCCGAGCCAGCACGAGATCGACCTTCGCTACACCGATGCGCTGACGATGGCCGACAACGTGATGACCTTCCGGCTCGTCGTGCGCGAGGTGGCCTTCGAGGCCGGGGTGCACGCCACGTTCATGCCCAAGCCCCTCGCGTCGGTGCAGGGCTCCGGCATGCACACCCACTTCTCGCTCTTCGAGGGCGACACCAACGCCTTCTACGACGCGGGTGACGAGCGCAACCTGTCGAAGGTCGCCCGCGGGTTCATCGCCGGCGTGCTCACCCACGCCCGAGAGATCGCCGCGGTCACCAACCAGTGGGTGAACTCCTACAAGCGCCTCGTGGTGGGCTTCGAGGCGCCCGTGTACGTGAGCTGGGCCCGGAACAACCGGTCGGTCGTGGTGAACGTGCCGCCGATCAAGTCCGGCAAGGCCGAGTCGGCGCGCATCGAGTTCCGAGCCCCGGACCCGTCGTGCAACCCGTACCTCGCCTTCTCCGTGATCCTGGCCGCGGGCCTCAAGGGCGTCGAAGAGGGGTACGACCTGCCGCCCGAGACCCTCGCCAACCTGTACCAGCTCACCGACGAGGAGCGGATGGCCGAAGGCATCTCGATCCTGCCCGGCTCGCTGGCGGAGGCCCTCGACGAGATGGAGCGGTCCGAGCTGGTCGCCGACGCGCTCGGCGAGCACGTCTTCGAGTGGTTCATCCGCAACAAGCGGGCCGAGTGGCAGGAGTACAAGACCCAGGTCTCGCAGTTCGAGCTCGACCGGTACCTGCCCAGGCTTGTAGGCGAGAGCTGAGCGCGATGGAACCTCTTCTCCTGTACCCCGACCCGGTGCCCCCGGAGCTCGCCCAGTCGCTCGACCTGGGCGGCTACCCGTGGAAGGCCGTCGCCGGTGAGGCCGCGGTCGCCGCGGCGGAGCCCGACGACGGGTGGTCGGGCGCGATCGTCGTGGCCGCGGATGACCCGGAGGGCGCCTTCGCGGTGTGCCGGGCCCTGCGCAAGCGGGACCTGCCGCTCGAGCCGCTCCTGCTCCTCGTCTCCGGCGCCCAGCTCGCTGACCTGGAGCTCCGCGACGACCTGTTCGACGACTTCTGCCTCTACCCGTTCCAGCCGCGCGAGCTCGAAGCCCGCATGAAGCACCTCTTCTGGCGCACCGGCCGCGGCACCCGACCGGAGCTGGTCGAGTACGGCGACCTGCTCCTCAACCTCGAGACCTACCAAGCCGCCATCGCGGGGAAGCCGCTCGACCTCACCTACATGGAGTACGAGCTGCTGAAGTTCCTCGCCTCCCACCCGGGCAAGGTCTTCACCCGCGAGACCCTCCTGTCGCGGGTGTGGGGCTACGAGTACTACGGCGGCGCCCGCACGGTCGACGTCCACATCCGACGCCTCCGCGCCAAGCTCGGCGAGGAGCACGCCAACCTCATCCAGACCGTGCGCTCCGTCGGCTACCGCTTCGGCCAGTCCCGCTGGGGGATCTGCTTCGTCGGGAAGCGGCTCCCGTCGAGCTGGCACGCCTCGCCGCGGCTCGGCTCGGGGCTCGGGGTGGCGAGCCACCCCTCGCGAGATCGAGGCTGCGCCTCGAACGAGGGGCCGGCGGGAGCCGCCCCTCGTGCTCCCCATAGGCAACCCCTGGCCCTCCCTCGGAACGTCCTCAGACGTTGAGGTCGATGAGCTCGCTGCCTTCGTGGGTTGCGTCGCCGTTGTCCTTGAGGGCCCAGCCGAGGATCCCGGCGATCAGTGCGCCCGTGAGGATGACGGAGATGGGGATGACCACGATGAGGACGATCGTGATGATCAGCGCGCCGGACATGGCGTCATCCTGCCCCGACGTGGGCCCAGGCTTCCACCTCCACCAGGGCGCCGAGGGGTAGGTCGGCCACGCCGATGGCCGAGCGGGCCGGGCGGTGATCGCCGAAGCACTCGAGGTAGACCTCGTTCATGCGGGGGTAGTCGCTCCCGAGGTGCTTGAGGAACACCGTGGTCTTGGTGACGTCCGCCAGGGTGGCCCCCTCGCCGGCGAGGAGGCCGGCCAGGTTGGCGATCGCCTGGCGCAGCTCGTCATCGAGGCCGCCGGTGACCAGCTTCCCGTCGCTGATGCCGACCTGGCCAGACACGACGAGCCACTCGCCGGCTCGGACGATGGGGGTGTACGGACCGACGGGGGTGGACATGGAGGCAGTCTGTCAGCGCCAGCGAGCGCCTGTCGGCCAGTCGACGGGGCAGCCGAGATGGAGCCAGGCCGCCGCGGCCACGGCGACGAACACCGCGTCCGCCCCGCGCCGAGCCGGGCCGTCGCCCGGGACCAGCTCGATCTCGATCGGTGGTGTGTCGACGGCTCGCAGCACGCCGAACGACCGGATCGTCAGGTCGTGCACGACGCCGGCCTCGTCGACGGCGACCCCCTCCGAGCTGACCCAGGACAGCGCCATGTGGGCCGCCCCGGTGGCGTAGGAGCGGAGGACGACCGCGTCCAGCACCTCGCCGGCCTCGAGGCGGACGCGGATCGTGCCGTCGGCGCCGATCGTCGCCTCGGCCACCGCGCCGCTGACGGGATCGGTCACCGGTGCGGTTGCTCCGCGCGCGCCGGCCAGCAGCACGGTGGCCTCCGCCCACCCGGCCGCTCGCAGCCCCGTGGAGGTCGACGGGCCGACGAGGTCGACCTCCTCCACGACGAGGAGGGGAGCCGCGGAGGCGATCGCTGCCGCGATCCCCGGTGTGCGCGCCACCCGCAGCACGCCCCGCCCGTCCGCGTTCGCGCCGCCGGCGACCGGCGGCCGCTTGGGCCCCAACCGAACGACGTCCTCGCGGTCGAGGAGCACGCGGACGGCGCGCCCGTGCTGGTCGGCCAGCGATCGGGCGGCGCTCGTGACGATGCTCTCGAGCTTGCCCCCGAAGGCGCCTCCGTTGGCGAGCGGAGTGCGCGGCTCGCCGCCGGGCTCGCACCAGGACGCGTCCGGCTCCAGGTACGCCGGCTCGACCCAGGAGGTCCGCAGCGCGGCCCCCCAGTCGCCGTCCGGGAGGTCGAGGGGAGGCGTGGCCTCGACGGTGGTGCGCCGGCCCTGGACCTTGCCCGCGATGGCTCGGGCTTCAGCGAGCGTGGTCCCCACCGCCCAGCCGCCCTGCCCGTCCGGCACGGCGACGAGCGCGTCCAGCGGCGCGGTGTCGTCGGCGAAGCCGCCCTGGCCGAGGGCGACCTCGGGTCCCACCGCCTGCGGGCCGCCGCTCTCGATCGCGGCGCGCGTCGCGGCCGCCGCGAGGTCACGGGGGGACGAGGGTGCCGATCCCACGGCGACATCCCAGGCATCCACGATGGTTCGCCACCCCGTGCACCGGCAGAGGTGCGCCAGGAGCGCCTGCTCGACGGCGTCGTGATCGGCAGCCTCCGTGCCCTTGGCCCGCAGGCCCTCGAGCCGGCAGACGATCCCAGGCGTGCAGAACCCGCACTGGCTCGCACCCGTGGCGCAGAAGGCGTCGGCCCAGCGCGACCGGGTCTCGGCGGGGAGGCCATCGAGGGTGACGATCGATCGTCCGGCGACCCGTCGAGCCGGGGTGACGCACGCGACCCGGGGCTGCCCGTCGACCAGCACCGTGCAGCAACCGCACTGCCCCTGGGGGCTGCAGCCGTCCTTCGGGGACCGCAACCCGAGCGTCGATCGCAACGCGTCGAGGAGCGATCCGCCGTCGTCGTCGATCTCGACCTGGTGGCCGTCGACCTCCATCTGCACCTTGGGGAGCTGACCTCGGTCGACCATGGGCGGAGGATAGGTTCGCTGCCGTGCCCGCCCGCCTGCTGAGCTCCGTCTCGCGGCGCCAGTTCCTGCTCGGGAGCAGTGCGGCGGCAGGAGCCGTCCTGCTCGGAGGCTGCGGCGGGAACGACTCGGGCGGTGCGGCGACGACCACCACGGGCTCCGACCTCTCGCTCGTGCAGTTCTTCGGGGGCTTCCCGATGCTGGCTGCTGGCCGCGAGGTGCGAGCCCCGTTCGGGGTCGGGGATGCCGAGGGGCCACTCCCGGTCGATCGCACCCCGGAGGCGATGACCGTCACGCTGCTGGGCCCGACCGGCGATGTCGTGATCGAGGCGATCGAGGTGCCCCGGCACGCCCAGGGGTTGCCGCGGGGCTACTACCCGCTGCGGTTCACCGTGGAGGACCCGGGCATCTACACCGGGCGCTCCGAGATCGACGGCGTGGCGCTCGAGATGGCGATCAAGGTCGATGCGCCGGGCGACGTGCAGGTCATCCAGGCCGGGGACGCGCTCCCTCCCATCGAGACGCCCACTGCGTGACGACGCCCGCGGCGTGGACCCCATCTGCACGAACGACCCGGTGTGCCCCCTGCACGACGTGACGGTGGCGGACGCTCTGGGGACGGGCCGTCCCCTCGCGCTCCTCGTCGCGACCCCCGCCTTCTGCCAGTTCGCGATCTGCGGTCCGGTGCTCGACGTCCTCCTGGCGGTGGCCGATGGCCACCCGGACGTGCGACCTCCTGCACGCCGAGGTGTACGCGCATCCGGCGCAGGACCTCGACGTGAAGACGCCTGCCGTCGACGAGCTCGGCCTCGCCTTCGAGCCGTGCCTGGTTCTCATCGGCAGCGACGGGAAGGTCGTCGAACGGCTCGACACGATCTTCGACGAGGTCGAAGTCGACGAGGCGCTTTCCCGACTGACCTGAGACCGCCGGTAACGTCCTCGCCGTGGACGATCCGGAGGTGGCAGCACCGCTCGAGCCCGGTCTGCAGGTCCACGTCGACGATGACCCCCTCGCCCGGGCCGGCCGGCTCGCCGGCGAGCTGGACGCCGACCTCTGCACGACCGTGCAGGACGCGGAAGACGTGCTGACGCGGCTGGCCGAGTTCCCGCCGTTGACGGAGGAGGAGATCCGGCTGGTGGAGCGCTCGAGCGAACGGGTGGCCGCCGCCCATCGCATCGTCGAGCGATCCCTCGACCGGGCCGCGCACGACGTCAGCGAGCGCCTCGCCGCCGTCGGCACCGGGGTGGCCATCCACCCCACCGCCGTGCGCCAACGGGCCGCCGCGGTGCTCGCGGCCCGCGACGCCTTGGGCGCCGCGGAGGAGCGGCTCGAGACCGCACGCGCCGAGGCCGAGGCGGAGGACGCGGCGGCCCTGGCGCGGGTGGGCAGCATGACCGCGGGGTCGTCCGGGGCGAGCGGCAGCGAACCGGCCCCCAAGCGACGTCGCTTCGGTCTCACCCGGGGTGGGCGGGCCCGTCGCTACGAGGAGGACACGAGCGAGTCGACCAGCCTCCTGCAGCAGGTGGCGGCGGCCACCGACGAGGCCTTCGGTGCCCGGCGGGCCACCGAGGCTCGCAGCGGTCTGCTCCTGCTCTTGGAGGCACAGCGCGCCCGGGCGGAGGAGGACGTGCGCGTCGCGGAGCGCTCGTGGAGCGACATGGCCGGCTCGGACAGCGTCGAAGACGTCGAGCGCGTCGTGCAACGCTTCGACCCGCAGTACCAGTCGGCCCGCGAGGTGGCGCAGGACGCCGCGGGGGTGCGCGCGGCGGCCACGCTCGTCGATCGGGCGACCCAGCGGTGGGAGGAGACGTGGCGCAGCATCGGCTACCCCGCCCCCGATCTCGAGGACGAAGCCTGGGTCACGCGGATGGCCGATCGGCTGACGCGCGCGGTGGTCCTGGTGGCCGGCGCGGTCGACCTGAGCGACCGTCTCGTGGCGGCCGCGCCGGCGGCGCCCGTGCTGGTGGTGAAGCCGGCTAGCTGAAGGACTTGCCGCAGCCGCAGCTGCGCTGGGCGTTCGGGTTCTCGATCGCGAAGCCCGCGCCCTGGAGGCCGTCCTTGTAGTCGAGGGTGGCTCCCTGGAGGAGCTCGGCGCTCGATGCGTCGACGACGACCCTGACGCCGGAGTAGTCGACGAGGTTGTCGTCGGACGCCACATCGGTGTCGAAGAACATCTCGTAGCTGAACCCTGAGCATCCGCCCGGCCGGACGGCCACGCGCAGGGCCAGGTTGGGTTCGCCCTCGGCCTCGATCAGGTCCTTGACCTTCGTGGCAGCGCTGTCGGTGAGGGTGATCACGAGTGGGGCCTCCTGCAGGACCTGGTCGGCCTGCGCATCCTACCGGGCGGACTGCGCGATCTCGACCTGGCAGGGCGCCCGATCGGCGAGATCGTGGAACTCGAGCACCCGGGCGTCGCCGCGCTGGCTCGCGAACCCCTCGATCAGGCCCCGGTGCAGCCCGCAGACGAGATCGGGGTTCGACTCGGCGAGCTCCCGGAACGGGCAGCGTGTGAACGCGATCGTGGTGCCGTGCTCGTCGGTGATCGATTCGGGATCGAAGCCGAGGGCGGCGAGCTCCGCGGTGAGGGCCTCGGCGCACGTGCCGGCGCCCCCTCGACGATGGGCGGCGGCCGCGCCCTGCTCCCGTCCGGCCTCGACCGCGTCGGCCACGGACAGCTCCGCCGCGGCGGCCAGTCGCAGCAGCATCCGAGCCAGCACGGGGAACGCCGGCGGTTCGAAGCCGAGCGACGGGGCGTCGGCGGCGAGCGAGTACCGGTGCTGCGGGCGCCCGACCGTGCCCTGCGCGTCCGTGACGACATCGAGGAGACCCACCTCCCGCATCCGGTCGAGGTGCGGGCGCACCGTGTTCGGGTGCAGGGCGAGGCTCTCGGCGATCTGGGCGGTCGCCAGCGGCGAGGGGGCGCGGGCCAGCTCCAGGTAGATGGCGTACCGCGTGTTGTCGCCCAGCGCCTTCAACAGCTCGAGGCGCGGCGCGGCGGCAGACGGAGCGGGGTCGGTCATGTCAGCGTGGAGTTTACACGGGCGCGGCCGGTAGAATCCCCGACGTGCCCGCCGTCCTCCCGACCTCCGAGGAAGTGCTGACGGTGCTGCGCGGTGTCATCGACCCCGAGCTGGGGAGCGACATCGTCGAGCTGGGCATGGCCAAGGGGGCCCGGGTGGAGCCCGACGGCGACGTCGTGGTCACGATCGCCCTCACCACGGCGGGATGCCCGCTGCGGGCCCAGATCCAGCGCGACGTGCGTGCTCGCGTCGGCTCCCTCCCCGGGGTCACCCACGTCACGCTCGACTGGACGGAGATGACCCAGGAGGAGAAGTCCTCCGCGATGGCCAAGGCCCGTTGGAACGTGGCCCAGCGCCCGGAGGAGACGGCGCTGGCCCCGACCACGAAGGTCGTGCTCGTCGCGTCCGGCAAGGGCGGTGTCGGCAAGTCGTCCGTCACCGTGAACCTCGCCGCGGCCCTCGCGGCCACCGGTCTCACCGTCGGCGTGCTCGACGCCGACATCTGGGGCTTCTCGGTGCCGCGCATGCTGGGTGTCTCCGGGCGGCTGGCCGGCGAGGAGCGCGACGGCAAGAAGCTGATGATCCCGCACGAGCGCCCCGTCGGCGACGGGCTCCTGCGGATCATCTCCATGGGGTTCCTCGTCGAGGACGAGGAGCAGGCGCTGATGTGGCGCGGCCTGATGCTGAACCGTGGGGTCACGCACTTCCTGCAGGACGTGGCGTGGGGCGACGACCTCGACTACCTGTTCGTCGACATGCCGCCGGGGACGGGCGACGTGCAGATGGGGGTGGCGAAGCTGCTCCCCCGCGCCGAGGTGCTCGTGGTGACCACCCCCGCGCGAGCCGCGCAGAAGGTGGCCAGCCGGGCCGTGTCGATGGCCCGCAAGAGCTACCTGCGCGTGGCGGGCGTGATCGAGAACATGAGCGCCTTCACCTGCGAGCACGGCACGACCTACCGACTCTTCGGCGAGGGCGGCGGCGCTGAGCTGGCCGCCGATGCCGGGGTGCCGCTCCTCGGTCAGGTGCCGCTCGAGACGGCGGTGTCCGACGGCGGCGACGAAGGCGAGCCGGTGGTGCTGGGGGAGGGCGCGGCCGCCGATGCCTTCCGAGCGATCGCCGACCGGATCCTCACCGACGCCATCCCGCCCGTCGAGATGGCCGGCTGCAGCGCCCGCATGCTCGACGCCGCCGTGGCCGCGCTCGACGAGCTAGAAGCGCGGTAAGCCGTCAGGCAGCTGACCAGCTCTTGTCGGGGCTGGTGCCCTTGGCTCGACCCTCGGTCTTGAGCTTGAGGAGGTGGGCCCAGACCGTGCCGGCGGCCATCGGCACGAGGTCCTCGGGGATGTCCGTGTACAGCTTGGCCACGATGTCATCGACCTTGACCGGCCCGCTCGCCTCCAGCAGCTCGAGGATCTGGCCCTCGCGCATCGCCCGGTGCTGCAGGTAGTCGTCGATCTTGGCGGCCGGCTTGTCGATCAGGTGCCCGTGGCCCGGCGCGATGGACTTCAGCCGCGGCCGCAGGGCCTTCAGCCGTTCCAGCTGCTGGAGGTAGGCCGCCATGTCGCCGTCGGGCGGCCGGATGACGACGGTGGAGCCCTCCATGATGTGATCGCCGGAGAAGAGCATGCGCTCCTGCTCGAGCAGGAAGCAGAGGTGGTTGGAGGCGTGCCCCGGCGTGTGGATGGCGCGGAGCACGAACTCGGTGGCTTCGATGCGGTCGCCGTCACCGAGGGACCGGTCGATGGCAAGACCGTCGCGGGCGTCGAACGCGAGCACCTCCGCCCCGGTGCGCTTCTTGAGGCCCGCCACACCGGGAAAGTGGTCGATGTGGGTGTGGGTGCACACGATCCACCTGATCCGGTCACCGCCGCAGCCGGCGATGGCGTCGAGGTGGCCCGCATCGTCCGGGCCGGGGTCGATGACGACGATCTCGTCGATGCCCACGAGGTAGGTGTTCGTGCCGGGGCCGGTCATGTGGCCCGGGTTGTTGGCGACGATGCGCCGCACGAGCGGGCTGAGGGCGCTCGCGACGCCGTGGACGATGGGCTTCGGCTGGTCCGGGTCGACCTCCGCGGGATCCGTCATGCCGGTCCCGTTGATCCGGCGGCCCGAACGAGGTTCTCGCTGGCGAGCAGCTCGTCACAGGTCGCGAACCGGCCGATGTCCTGGAGGCTGACGATGGTGGGGCCGATCATCGGGAAGTCGCCCGCCTGGTGCCGGGCGAGGGCGTCGGGCGGGCGGACCCACTCGCTGCCGATCAGCTCCGCGTCGTCGTGGGCGTAGGCCTGCCCCTCCGGAGCGCGAGCGAGGAAGAAGCGCGTGTCGAAGCGCTTCGGCTCCCCCTCCGGGGTGATCCAGTGGGCGACGTAGCGCACCCCATCCAGGGCGAGCACGAGGTGCTCGGCCGCCAGCACCTCGACGAGGGAGCGCTCGCCGGCGTGCACCGCGCGGCGGTGCTGGTCGAAGCGGCGTTGGACGTCCTCGTGCCCGTCGAAGCGAACGGCTTCGCCATCGACCCGCCGGGCGAGGAGCACGCCGGCCTCCTCGAAGGCCTCCCGAACCGCCGCCACCCAGTAGGCCCGACCCCCGCTCGCGACACCGAGCCGCTCGGAGGCCTCTTGGTCGGTGAGCCCGGGGCACAGGTCGTCGAGCTCCGGTGCGTGATCGGTGGCGTCGACCACGCCGCCGGGGAACACGTGCACGCTCCCGAACGCCGTGCTCGGGTGCCGCCGCAGCATGAAGACCTCGAGTGGCCGATCATCGAAGTGACCGTCCCGCACGAGCATCACGGTGGCCCCGTCGCGCGTGGGGACGGCTGGGGTCATGGGCTGAGGCCCGGTCGCTCCGGTGGGTCTTCCCAGCTCTCGACGTCCCAGACCGCGTCCCCGCCGGAGGTGGGGCCCCACGGCGTCGACGTCACCAGGTTGAAGAACCCGCCGCGGTCGCGTATCCGGTGCAGCACGAGCCGCCGGATCACCGCACGCGTGGGCGGCAGCAGGAGCACGATCGCCAGCGCATCCGAGAGGAAGCCGGGCGTGATCATCAGCGCGCCGGCGAGCAGCACGAGCGCGCCGTCGACGATCTCAGCGGAGGGCACGCGGCCCGCCCGAACGGTGCGCTGGAGGCGATAGAGCACGCTGACGCCGGCGATCTTCGTCAGCCACGCTCCGAGCGCGCTGATCGCGATCAGGAGGAGGATGGTCTCCGGGACTCCGATGCCTCCTGCCACCTGCACGATCAGGTAGATCTCGGCGATCGGCACCAGGAGGAACGCAAGGGCCAACAGCACGAACACCGGCTCAGCCTACCGCCGGGCCTTCGGGCCCCCGCTGGCGGGCGCCGGCGGCTGGCGGAGGCCGGATCTCAGCTGTCGATGGCCTTCTCGCGTGCTCGCGCCTCGAGGCGGCTCAGGCGCTCCTCCCAGGCCCGGCCGGTGTGGTCGAGCCACTGGCCGGCCTCGGCGAGCGGACCCAACCGGGCGGTGAACAGCGTCTCGCGGCCGGTTCGAGCAGACGTCACGAGGCCAGCGCCGTGCAGCACCGCCAGGTGCTTGGCGATGGCCTGACGGCTCACCGGCAGGTCAGCGGCGAGCTCGGTGGCCGTTCGTGGACCCAGCTGGGCCACGTCGCGGAGGACGGCGCGACGGGTCGGGTCGGCCAGTGCCTCGAACACGGCCGCGGCCCGGGCCTCGGCGTCGGCGGACGACGTCACCCCCGGACGGCGGCGGCCACCAGGAGGAGTGCTTCGAGGTGGAGGAGCCGGTGCGACCAGGCCTCGGAGGCACAGGCCGACGCCCGCGCCGTGGACGGGCCCGTCGTTCCGGCCGCCAGCGTCTCGACGACGCGGACGGCGGTGCCCTGCTCAGCGGGGGCCAGCGTGATCTCCACCCGGCTGGTCTCGTCATCCCCCTCGATCCACCAGTGCCAGGCGAGGCGGCGGCCCGCTTCGACCTCGTCGATGATCAGGTGCCGGCGGGTGCCGTCGTGCTCGATGACGGATCCGGTCGCTCCCGGGACCGGCTCGAGCACGACCTCGCGGCCCAGCCAGCCGGCCAGGTCGACCGGATCGGTGAGGAGCTCCCATGCCTCGTCGAGGTCGGCCGGCAGGGTGACGTGTCGTTCAACGGTCTCCATGTCCCGCAACCATACGGTTGCGATCGCTCGGATGCACTCGTATCGTCTATTCGCAACCAACCAGTTGCATATGGAGGCCTCCGTGATCATCCCCACCGTGCTCGAGTCGACCGCCCGCGGCGAGCGGGCCTACGACATCTGGTCGCGGCTGCTGCGCGATCGGATCGTGTTCCTCGGCAGCGCGGTCGATGACAGCGTCGCCAACCTCGTGGTCGCGCAGCTCCTCTTCCTGGAGGGGGAGGATCCAGAGCGGCCCATCAACCTGTACATCAACAGCCCGGGCGGCGACATGACCGCGTTCTTCGCCATCCACGACACGATGCAGTTCCTGCGGGCCCCGGTGTCGACGATGTGCGTCGGCCAGGCGGCATCCGCGGCCGCGGTGCTCCTGGCGGCCGGAGCACCGGGCATGCGCTACACGCTGCCCAACTCGCGGGTCCTCATCCACCAGCCCCACGGCGGTGCGCAGGGGCAGTCGACGGACATCGAGATCCAGGTGCGCGAGATGGTGGAGATGCGAGATCGGATGGTGGACGTGCTCGTGAAGGCCACGGGCCAGACCCGCGAGCGGATCATCGCTGACATCGACCGTGACCACATCCTGCGCGGCGAGGCGGCGGTGGCCTACGGACTCGTGGACGACGTGCTCGAGTCGCGCGATCTCCGTGTCGTGCCGGCGGAGCTGCCGATCGCCCGCTGAGCGGACGGCTAGTTGGCGCGGGCGCTGACCTGCTTGCGCTCGACCTCGTTGAGCCCTCCCCAGATCCCATGCGGCTCGCGGATCCGGATGGCGTAGCTCAGGCAGGGCTGGCGGACGGGGCAGGTGGCGCAGATGGCCTTGGCTCGGTGCTCCCGATCCAGCTTCTCGTCCTTGCGCTCGAAGTGGGAGGGCGGGAAGAACACCTCAGCCTGCGGGCCTCGGCACGCAGCCTTCATCTGCCAGGCCTCGTCGACACGCTGTGCGCTCACGTGGCATCCCCCTTTCGGCGGCGACCCTACAGGCGGTCCTTTGAGGGAAACAAGGGTCAATCGATCGCGGGCCTTGTGCTCGTGATCGCGAACACTCCCAGGTCAGAGCCTTGCTGGCGCGATGGGTGGCTCGGTGTTCACGTGCATGGCGGGCGCCGCCTGCCTCGCAAATCCCATCAATGGGATCTGGCCGTTCAGCGACGGTCGCGGTGGTCGCGGGCCGCCCCGTCGACGGGTTCGACCTCGAGGAGCAACCCGTCGATGGAGACGACGCGCACGGATGCCTCGGCCTCGATCGGGGTGGCCCGGTTGGTGCGGGCCCGCCACGGAGCGTCGCGCACGGAGACGACCCCGTCCGGTGCGACCCGTCCCAGCGCGGTGCCGACCTCGCCCACCATCCACTCGCGCCCGATGGTCGGGGTCGAGAAGCGGCTGCGGACCATGGCGGGCATCCCGGCGATCATCGCCACCGCCATGCCGACGATCGCCACCAGCAGGGTGATCCACGACAGCGACAGGCCGTCGTACAGGATGACGGAGCCCACGGCGAAGCTGACCGTGGCGATGCCGCTCCACACGCGCGGGACCCCCGTCTGCACGTCGATGGCGAAGCCGAACATCGCGAACAGGATGAGGCCGATGCCGACGGGGTTGGTGGGGAGGGCCGCGAGCCCGTAGCAGCCGAGGACGAGGCACCCGGCTCCGACCAGCCCCGCCACACCGACGCCCGCGGTGAAGAACTCGAAGAGGATGAGGGCGAGGCCGATGGCGAACAGCAGGTACGCCACCGGTGGGCTGGACACCGTGTGCATGAGCTGGGCGGCGAGGGGGAGCTGGGCGAAGCGGGTCTGCGTGACGGCCTGGCGCTGCCCGCCGACGATGCCGCTCTCGGCGCCCGGAAGGCCCTCACCGGGCTGTTCGCCGTAGACGAAGATGCCGATCGTCGGGGCGACGTTGTCGATCAGTCCGAGGTCGAGCGCATCGCCGGCGCTCACGGTGTCGCCGACCGCAGCTTCGCCGTCGAGGGTGCCGTCGCCCAGCAGGACCGGGGTGATCTCGATCCGCCCGCCGGGCGCGACGCCGACGGTGCGAGCGGCAGCGAGCACCGCCGTGGCGTCGCCGGTGGCTTGGCTGCCGGACGGGCCGACCCAGACGTCGACCGGGACGCTGCTGGTGTCGATGCGCTCGATCAGCTCGTCCAGGCGGTCGTCGGCGACGACGGCTCCCGCGCTGTTCAGCTGGAGGACCAGCGCGATGGCCCCGCCCTCCTCGGCGTCGGTGATCTGCGTCTCGACGAAGTCGACCAGGACGCGGTCGAGCAACCCGCTGACCTCGATGACGGCCACGTAGCCCGTGTCGTCGCCCCGGGTCGGCGCGGCGCCGGCGGCGGATTGGGACAACAGCGCGCCGAGACCGAGGAGTACGGCCACCAGACCGGCCCTCGATAGCGTCATCGGTCGTGGATCCGGGTCGCTTCTTCGCTGCATCTCGGCTTCTCATCGTGGCCGGGAAGGGCGGCGTGGGCAAAACGGTGGTCACGGCCACGCTGGCTCGAGCGGCCGCCCGGATCGGTCTCTCCACGCTGGTGATCGAGGTGGAGGGCAAGTCCGGCCTCGCCTCGATGTTCGGCCAGAGCCCGCTCGACTACGCCGAAGCGGTGCTGTCCGCCGGTGGGGGACGAGCCGGCGAGGGTGAGGTGCGGGCGCGCACGCTGACGCCGGACGAAGCGCTCCTGGACTACCTCCAGGACCACGGGTTGTCGCGCATCTCGAAGCGGCTCGTGTCGTCGGGAGCCTTGGATGTGGTGGCGACCGCGGCGCCCGGGATCAAGGACATCCTCATCCTGGGGAAGGTCAAGCAGCTCGAGCGGGCGGGCGTGGCCGACCTGATCGTGCTCGACGCTCCCGCGGCTGGACACGCGATCACCTTCCTCCAGTCCGCGAGCGCGCTCCTCGACACCGTGCGGGTCGGCCCGATCAACGCCCAGGCTCGGGACGTGCTGGAGATGCTGACCGACCACGACCGCTGTCGCGTCGTGCTCGTCGCGCTCGCGGAGGAGACCCCCGTGAACGAGCTCATCGACACCGCGTTCAGCCTCGAGGACCGAGTGGGCGTGGGCCTGGGCCCGGTCGTCGTCAACGGCCTCTATGACGACCTTCCCGGCCTGTTCACGGATCCGGTCGAGGCCGCGGTCGCCGCCGGGGCCACCCTGCGCATCGGTGAGGCCGACGGCCTGGGGGCCGCGGCGACGTTCCGCGCCGACCGCATGGCCCTCCAGGTGGCGCAGGTCGATCGACTGGCGGACCAGCTCCCGCTGGCGCAGATCCGGTTGCCCTTCCTGTTCACGACGGAGATCGGGCCGGCCGAGCTGGAGGTGCTGGCGGAGCGCCTGCTCGCCGCGGTCGAAGCCCTCCCGGAGGTCGTGTGACGCCCCCCGTCGCACCCACGCTGCGCGAGCTGGTGCAGGAGCGGCGCATCCTCGTGTGCTGCGGGTCCGGCGGTGTCGGCAAGACGACCACCGCCGCGGTCCTGGGGCTGGAAGCGGCGCGGGCGGGTCGACGGGTCGTCGTGGTCACCATCGACCCGGCCAAGCGCCTGGCCGACGCGCTCGGGCTCGAGGGCCTCACCGGCACGCCGAGCCAGATCGAGGGTGACTGGCCCGGCGAGCTCTGGGCCCTGATGCTCGACACGAAGAGCACCTTCGACGACCTGGTCGCCGCCAACGCCGAATCACCGGAGCAGGCCCAGCGCATCTTCGAGAACCGCTTCTACCGCAACATCTCCGGAGCCCTGTCGGGCACGCAGGAGTACATGGCGATGGAGAAGCTGTACGAGCTGCACGCCCGCACCGACTTCGATCTCGTCGTGGTCGACACCCCGCCGACGCGGCACGCGCTCGACTTCATCGATGCGCCCCGGCGGTTGTCCCGCTTCCTCGACCACCGCCTGTTCCGCATGATCACCTCCCCGGGTCGAGGCATCGTCCGGGCCGTCAACGTGGCCACCCAGGCCTTCCTCCGCACGGTGGCCAAGGTGGTGGGCGCGGAGGTCATCGACGACGCCGTGGCGTTCTTCCAGGCCTTCGAGGGCATGGAAGAAGGGTTCCGGACGCGGGCCGATGCGGTGGTCCAGCTGCTCTCGGACGACGACACCGCCTTCGTGCTGGTGGCCTCCCCGCGGCGCGACACCATCGCGGAGGCGGAGTTCTTCGCCACCAAGCTGGCCGAGGCCGACATCAGGGTGCAGGCGCTCATCGTCAACCGCATGCACCCCACGTTCACACCGGGGCTGGCGGCCGCGACGCGCGAGCGGGCCGCCACCCTCGAGGGCACTGACCTCGGTGGTCTGTACCGGAACCTGGCCGACTTCCAGCTCGTGGCCTCGCGCGAGGAGGAGCACCTGGCGGGCCTGGCGGAGGCCGTGCATCCGGCCCCGGTCGTGCGGGTGCCGTTCCTGTCCACCGACGTGCATGACATCGCCGGTCTCACCGACCTGGCGCGCTACCTCGTGTGACCGAACTCGAGGGTGAAAGGCCGCGCTTCTGCGGCTCTTCACCCGCAGGTTGGTGGGTTCAGGTGGCGGGGCGAGCGTCGGCGAGGGCGGCGGCCGCGTCGTCGACGGTCTCCGTGACCGACACGATCCGGTCGAACCCCGTGGTGTGCAGCAGGCGCGTCAGGGTGGGTCGACTGCAGGCGACGGCGACGTCGCCGCCCGCCTCACGGGCTCGACGGATCCCGCCGATGAGCGCACCCAGGCCAGCGGAGTCCATGAAGGGCACCGCGGACAGGTCGATCAGCAGGTACTGCTTGTTGGACAGCCCGCCGAGCGCCTCGCGGAACTGGCTCACCGTGTACGCATCCAGCTCGCCGACCGGCCGGCACAGGGTGTAGTCGGTGGAGTCCTCCACCTCGATGTCGAGCACACGTCCTCCAGGGAGCGATGGTTTCCGCCGTTCGGCAAGGCTAGCCAGGCCGTGAGGGCTACCTCCCCGAGTTGGTCGCGGCACTAGCCTCGCCGCCATGATCCAGGTCCTCGTCGCCACCGACGCCGATGCCGTGTACGCCGAGGTGGAGGCGGCCCTCGCCGACGAGAGCACGATCCTGACCCGGGTTCGATCAGGGCAGGCGGTGGCCGGCTCCGTGGGGGAGTCCACCCCTGACCTGGTGGTCCTCGACATGCAGATCGGCAACATGGGTGGCATCGCCACCTGCTTGCACCTCCACCACGAGGCGGGCGCGGAGCGCCTGCCCGAGGTGCCCGTGCTCATGCTCCTCGACCGCGACGTCGACGAGTTCCTCGCCCGCCGATCCGGGGCCGACGGCTGGGTCGTGAAGCCGCTCGACGCCTTCTCCCTCCGCCGAGCCGCCACCGCGATCCTCGCCGCCGAGCCGGTTCTCGAGCCCGACCTCGACGCGGGCACGCCCGTGAGCTGAGCGGTCGACGCGGCCGCGAGCCGGGGCCAGCCGTCCCCGGTTTGCGGATGGTTCGGACAGGAGCCCGTCCGCTACTGTCGACCGTCCACCACGGGTGGTGGCTCAGCTTGGCAGAGCGCTGCGTTCGGGACGCAGAGGTCGGGAGTTCAAATCTCCCCCACCCGACCACGTCACATGGAACCCTGTTGACCCGGGGTTCAGGGTCCTCCAAGGTGGACCCTCGATTGTCTCCTCGTATGTCGGTGGCGCTCACCTCGTGCCTGCCACCGCGAAGGGATGGAGGATTGATGCAACAGGTTCGCAGCGACGAGCGCGTCGAGCTGCTGCGCGGCGTCTGGCTGTTCGAGCGGTGCACGAAGGCGGAGCTGGCTGCCATCGCCCGCATGGCGACTCCGGTCACCGTCGAGACGGGAGACGTGTTGGCAACCGAAGGCACTCCTGGTGAGGAGTTCGTCGTCGTGGTCGAGGGCACCGCCTCCGCGTTGAGCCGTGGGCAGGAGATCGGGCAGGTCGGCCCTGGCTCGTTCTTCGGCGAGCTCGCCCTTCTCGATGGCGGGCCGCGCACCGCCACCGTGCGTGCGCTCACGCCCATGGTGACGCTCGTGCTGGATCGATCAGCGTTCGACGAGCTGCTGGAGCGAGCCATCCCGTCGGTAGGACGACGGATGCTCGTCACCTTGGCCGAACGGATCCGCTCGGAACGGCTTCGCTCGGAACGGCTTCACGCCCGGCGTCTCTCCCTTCCCTCCGAGTAGATCCGCCCACCGCCTGGGGCCTGCTCGGTCATGAACGTCCGCCGTCTGGAGCCGAGCGACGTCGCCCTGGTCGCCTCCATCGACCGGTCGGAGCACGTCGAGGTCCAGTACCGGATCGAGGACGGTCGCCTGGTCGAGGCACCGGTCTTCATGGCCGACATCCCGGCGTGGGATCCGGATGGCTCCGGCGACGTCAGCGTCGCCAGCCACATCGCCTTCTACGCGTCGGTCGTCGCCGATGGTGCCGCCCTGTTCGGCGCGTTCGACGACGACGGTGAGCTCATGGGCCTGGCGACGGTGCACCCGACGTTCGAACCGGGGCTCGCGTGGCTGGCGACGCTCCACGTCAGCCGGGCCCATCGACGGCGCGGGGCCGCGTCGGCGCTGTGGGACGCCGGCGTCGCCCTCGCCCGCGAGGCCGGCGCTCGCTCCCTCTACGTCTCAGCCACTCCGACCGGGAGCGCGGTCGGCTTCTACCTCAGCCGCGGGTGCCGGCTCGCCGATCCCGTGCACCCGGAGCTGTTCGCCCACGAGCCTGAGGACATCCACCTCGTCTGCCCGCTGGACGGCTGATCACCTGAGGCGGGGTCAGACGCCGGCGGCTTCGCTACCTGACTGGGGACGCCGCGACGCTTCGCCGGCCGGCGCGTCGGCAGGTGTGCGGTCGGCGGCGGCTGTCGCGGCGGCGGCCGGAGCGCCGAAGTCGAGCAGGCGGCCGCCGAAGGCGATCGAGCACACCGCCAGCCACGCCCAGCCGAGGGCCATGCCGGCCAGGACGTCGGTGAACCAGTGGACCCCGAGCATGACGCGACTCCCCGCGACCAGCACGGCCACGCCCACGGCCGCGCCGGCGATGGCGTTGCGGACGCCGCGGCGCCGTCCCCGACCCATGAGCAGCGCGATGATCGCGAAGGTCGCCGCCGCGGCGGCGGCGTGACCCGACGGGAACGACGAGCCGGAGAAGCCGGTCAGCTGGCTGATCGCGGGACGATCGCGGCTCACGAGCACCTTCACGAGGTTCGAGATCGCGAACTGGCCGAGCACGGTCAGCAGCAGAAGGGCGGGGATCGCCCGGTTGGGGCGGCGGCGGTACTCGATCACCCCCGCGACGGCGGCGATGACCAGGACGCCGAGCGTCCCGCCGAGCAGGCTGATGTCTCGCATCACCCGAGTGGAGGTGTCCGTGGCGTTCTCCGCGCCCCAGCGCGCGAACGAGAGGTCCCACTTGGCGAGCCCGGTGTGGGTCTGCACCATGGCGAAGAGGAGCCCGATGCCCACCGCCAGCACCGAGATGACGGCCAGGCACACGGTGACGCCCAGGGCGGTGGCCGTGGCGGGATCGATGTGACGCTGGAGGAGCATGCGCAGCCGAGGGTGTCGCCGCACCTCGGCCTTGACCGTCGGCGAGTCCTCGTCCACGTGCGGTGCGACCGGCTCGAGGCGTGGCCAGCGTCGAGCCGCCAGCACGATCGCTCCCCCGACGACAACGGCTGAGCCGACGACTGCGGCGACCACGATCACCGCCCACCTCTACCCCCGTGCGGTCGGTTGTGAAACCGCTCGTCCGCCTGGACCCTGTGCCGAGGGGCGGATCGGCCGTTTAGCAATGGCCGATCGGTGGGAACCATGGGCCATGCCACAATCCCTGCAGGCGCCGGGCGAGTCCAGGGAAGCACCAACCGCCGGCGAGATCGATCCGTCCCCGCCAGCACCATGTGCGCTGCAGACGTTCGCCGAACGCGTGGGCGACCGGGCCGGCGAGGGGGCACGGGGCCGCAGCCACCCGTCGGCGCGAGCGTTCGCGACCGTGGCGGCGGGTGGCTATGCCGCGGTCACCGCGCTGGTCGTCGCTCTCGGCCTGCTGCTCACCCATGGGCCGTTGTCCGGCTCGATCGGCGGTCGCGACGACTGGGCGACCAGCTGGCTGGCCGACCACCGCTCCGGCGCCATGGACGGCATCACGAAGGTGCTGTCGCTCTCGGCCGACACGATCGGCGCCATCGGGATCGCACTCGTGGTGGCGATCGTGTTCGCCTTCGGTCGGCGGTGGCAGGCCATCGCGGCGCTCGTCGTCGGCCTGACCTTGGAGCTGCTCGTGTTCCTGACCGCCAACTACGTGGTCGGCCGTCCGCGGCCCGACGTGCTCAAGATGGGGACCGAGCCCTCGACATCGAGCTTTCCGTCCGGTCACACGGCGGCCACCACCGTCATCTACGTCCTGGTGGCGGTCGTGGTGACCGCCAGCACCACGCGCGTGGCCTGGCGGGCGCTGGCATGGGCCGCCGCGGTGGTCATGCCGGTGGCGGTGGGCTTTGCCCGTGTGTATCGAGGCATGCACCACCCCACGGACGTCTTGGCGGGCGTCGTCATGGGGATCGCCGTCCTTGTCGTCGCCTTGGCAGCCGTGCGGGCGGCGCAGGTCGGCGTCGGCGCCCGCTCGCTCAGCCGCGTGACCTGGCAGAGCCGCCCGGGGACCGCGTCCGTCCGGACCTTCTTGGGGCGGCAGGCTGATGGCCCCGCGCGTGGCGGTCGTCGCCCACCAACGGAAGTCGCTCGGCGATGGGCTTCCCGAGCTGCGCCGCCAGCTGGCGAGCGCCGGCGTCGAGGACCCCATCTGGTTCGAGGTGCCGAAGAGCAAGAAGGCTCCGAAGCGCGTCCGACAGGCGATCGCCGAGGGGGCCGAGCTCGTGCTCGTCTGGGGCGGGGACGGGATGGTGCAGCGCAGCATCGATGCCATCGTCGGCCACGACGTCACGCTCGGCATCCTCCCGGCGGGCACCGCCAACCTCCTGGCGACCAACCTCGGGATCCCTCACGACCTGGAGGAGGCCCTCGCGATCGCGCTGCGGGGCCGTGATCGTCCGGTGGACGTGGCCACCGTCAACGGGGAGCACTTCGCCGTGATGTCGGGCGTGGGCTTCGACGCCCAGATGATCGACGGGGCGGACAGCGCCGCCAAGGAGAAGCTCGGCAAGCTCGCCTACGTGCGCA
This sequence comes from uncultured Microthrixaceae bacterium, assembly GCA_963721695.1. Lineage (GTDB taxonomy): Bacteria > Actinomycetota > Acidimicrobiia > Acidimicrobiales > VFJN01 > VFJN01. The sequence continues at coordinate 53,989 of CAVRKU010000021.1, read as the reverse complement.
CCGGCGTCGACGCCATGCGCGCCGCCCCGGTCAAGGTCCGCATCAAGGTCGATGGCACCAAGTGGTTCAAGGGCGACGCCAGCTGCCTCCTGGTCGGCAACGTCGGTACGGCCAGCGGCGGGCTCGTCGTCTTCAACGACGCCGAGCTGGACGACGGCGTGCTCGAGGTCGGCGTCGTCACGGCCGATGGCACGGCGCAGTGGCTGCGAGTCCTCGGCCAGGCCGCCCGCAAGCAGGCCGACCGCTCGCCCTTCGTCCAGACGACGCGCGGCAAGAAGGTCGACGTCCGCCTCGCGAAGAAGTCTCTCTACGAGCTCGATGGCGGCAGCCGCTCGAAGGTCAAGCGCCTCCGCTTCTGCGTGAAGCACCACGCGCTCAACGTGCGAGTGCCGGCATGAGCACCGCCCAGCTGATCCCCGAGACGTGGGAGCTCACCGGCGACGACGCCAAGGCCACGCTCCGGAGCTGCGGGCGAGCCCGACTGGTGCGCGACGCGTTCCAGCGGTTGCGGTTCGCGGACGGCTTCAGCCACGCACGATCGATGGCCTTCATGATCAGCCTCGCCTCCATCCAGGGCCTGATCGCCATGGTGGGACTGGCGCGCGCCTTCGGGGAGCGCGGTGCCAGCCAGGTGATCGAGCGATCGGTCCAGGGCGCGGCTCCGGGCCCGGTGGCGGACCTCCTGACGACCGCGATCGACCAGGCGCAGAAGGCGGGCGCGCACCACAACTACCTCGGCATCGCCTTCGGGACGATCGGGTGGCTCATCACCGCCACGGCCGCGATGGGACAGCTCGAGCGAGGGCTGAACCGGATCTACGGCGTCGAGCAGGATCGCCCCACCGTGCGCAAGTACGGGCGCGCCTTCCTCTTCGCGGTGAGCGTCGGGGCGCTCCTCACCGCATCCGTCGGGCTGCTCGCGTTCGGTCGGACGCTGAGCCGCTCGATCGACAGCTCGTTCTGGGCCCGGGCCTCGGATGTCGCCACCTGGCCGTTCGGACTCGCCCTGGCCTTCGCCGGCATCGGGCTGCTCTTCCGTCTCTGCCCCCGTCGCCGGCAGCCGGCGTGGTCGTGGTTGGCGTTCGGTGCCGCGGTGGCCGTCGTGCTCTGGGGCATCGTCACCTTCTGTCTCGGCTTCTTCTTCGCGCACAGCTCCTCGTTCGGTGAGACCTACGGTCCCCTGGCCGGGATGATGGCGCTGCTCCTCTGGGCCCTGCTGTCGTCGATCGCCGTGTTCCTGGGGGCCGCCGTGGCGGCGCAGCTCGAGGCGATTCGAGCCCAAGCCTCTGCGCCCCAGGACGAGGAGAAGGTCGCCGAGTCAGAGCCGGGCGCGGCCTCCCGCCCCGACGGGGTCAGACGCCTTCGGTCAGCATGACGACCGAGGAAGACCCGACGGTCCAGGTGCGCCGGACGCTCGAGGGGGTCCTCGGGGTCCCCGCCACCGAGGGCAACAGCGTGGAAGTGCTCCGCAACGGTGACGAGATCTTCCCGGCCCTGTTCGACGCGATCGACGAAGCCGAGCACACGATCGACTTCCTCACGTTCGTCTACTGGGAGGGCAGCGTCGGCACCCACCTGGCCGAGTCGCTCGCGGATCGAGCCAAGGCGGGCGTCCGGGTGCGGGTGCTGCTCGACTCCTTCGGCGCTCGGTTGATCGATCCGGAATCGATCACGCTCATGGAGGACCGGGGCGTGCACCTGCGCTGGTTCCGTCCGATGAAGAAGCTGCGAGTCGGGCAGATCAACCACCGCACGCACCGCAAGCTGCTCATCGTGGACGAGGACACCGCGTTCACGGGAGGCGTCGGCATCGCCGACGAGTGGCAGGGCGACGCCCGCAACGAGCGTGAGTGGCGTGACACCCACTTCAGGGTGCGGGGGCCGGCCGTCGACGGGCTGCGCGCGGCCTTCCTCGACAACTGGATCGAGACCGATCCGCTCATCTTCGAGGACGGTGTCGACCGGTTCCCCGAGCAGCAGCAGCAGGGGTCAGCGATCGTGCAGTGCATCCGCGGCGCCTCGGAGACGGGCTGGAGCGACGCGGCGACCATGTTCAGGTCGCTGCTGCAGCTCGCCGAGCATCGCATCCGGCTCACGACCGCCTACTTCGTTCCCGACGCCGACCTCATCGACCGCATCTGCGCCGCCGCCGATCGCGACGTCAGGGTCGAGATCCTCCTTCCCGGGCCCCACGCGGACAAGCGGATCGTCCAGGTCGTCGCCGAAGACTGCTACGAGCGCCTCCTCGACTGCGGCGTGCACCTGTGGAGCTTCCAGCCGAGCATGTTGCACGCCAAGGTCATGACCGTCGACGGCCACATCGCCAACGTCGGATCGGCCAACCTCAACAGCCGGTCGATGGCCCTCGACGAGGAGATCAACATGGTCGTGCTCGACGACGAAGTGGCGGCCACGCTCGACCACCACTTCGAGGACGACCTCGAGCGGAGCGTCCAGATCGAACCAGGGCGTTGGAGCTCCCGCAGCCGGTGGCAGCAGGGCGTCGAGTCCGCGGCGAGGCCGTTCCGGCGCTTCTTCTGAGGGGTGCAACCGGGGGGTGCTAGTACCCCCCGGTTGCACCGGGCGCCACCCTCGCTAGTGCGCTGGTTCAGGAGTGGAATGGTGAGGTGGCCGCAGCCTGGTATCGGGCGAGGAGTGAGCTCCGCCGTGGGTGGCGGGCGGCGTTGCCGCTCGTGCTGCTCGTCGGCGTTGTCGGCGGCGCGGTCCTGACGACCGTCGCGGGTGCCCGCCGCTCGTCGAGCGCCTACGAGCGGTTCCGCGACGAGACGTTCGCGTCCGACCTCGACGTGGCGTTCGATGGTCCGCCCAGCTCGGGCATCGAGGCGGCGGCGCAGGAGGTTCGGGCCCTCCCACAGGTCGCGGCCCTGGGACGACTGGACTTCCCGTTCGTCGTCCCGGCCGGCAGCGGCTTCTATCCCTACCTCGACTTCCTCGCCGCGATGAGCGCGCGGGGCTCCTACGACACCGACATCGACCGGCCGCGCGTCCTCGAGGGCCGGGTTCCGGATCCGGAGGACCCGGAACAGATCGCGATCATCGAGACCTACGCCGACGAGTCCGGTCTGCGGGTGGGCGATCGAGCAGAGTTCGAGTCGTTCGCGCCGGAGCAGCTCGAGCCGCTGTTCACCACCGGCGACGCCGGCCCTCCGGCCGGGCCGCGCTTCACCTTCGTCGTCACGGCGATCTTCGACGCGCCCACGTTCATCAGCGAGAGCTCGGGTGACTTCCAGCCCCGCGCGTTCCTGACGCCCGCGTTCGGGGCGGAGCACGGCGGGGAGGTGGCCACGTACCCGGGTGGGTTCTCGCTGCGCCTGCACGGCGGCAGCGCCGACGCCGACGAGGTGACGAACACGCTGCGGGAGATGTTCCCGGACTCCCCGCTCGAGATCACTCCCGCGTCGGAGATCGACCGGAAGATCGCGTCGGGCATCGACGTGATCGTCACCGCCCTCGTGCTGTTCGCCTTCGTCGCCGCACTGGCGGGCGGCGTCGCCATCGCGCAGGCCCTCACGCGTCACTTCGCCGCCCACGGCGCGAACGATGGACGACTCGCCGCGCTCGGAATGACGCGGGTCGAGCGGGTCGCGTCACACGCCGTCACCGCCCTCCCGATCGCGGGCATGGGCGCGATCGTCGCCGTCGGAATAGGCATGATGGCATCGCCCTTGATGCCGGTCGGGATCGCCAGGCGCGCCGAGCCGGACCCGGGGGTCTCCGTCGACAGCACGATCCTGCTCCTCGGCTTCGTCGGGATCGTCATCGTCGTCATGGGTCTCTCGGCGTTGGCCGCGGCGACGATCGCGCGGCGCCCGCGGCCTGAGAGCGATCCCAGAGCCGTGACCAACCCGTCACGATCGATGCGGGCCGTGCGCCGCGCGAGCCTCGCCCCGGCCGCGACCACAGGTGTGGGCATGGCGCTCGAGCCCCGCGGTGGGACAGCGTGGGCGGTGCGATCGGCCCTCGCCGGGGTGGCCTTCGGGGCCACGGGTCTGATCGCCGTGGTGGTGTTCGTCGCGAGCGTCGATGTCCTCGTCAGCACGCCAGACCGCTACGGATCGCCCTTCGACGCCGCGATCTCGGGCTTCAGCGGCGATGTGCTGCAGGAGGGAGGAGGGGAGCTGCTCGCCGACGCCAACGTCTCGCGGGCCGGGCTGGCCTTCGGGGGCATCGCGCGGGTCGGTGGTCAGGAGGTCAACTCGCACGCCCTCGAGTCGCTCAAGGGCGACATGGCCCTCACGCTGCTCGACGGACACGCGCCGAGCGGTGGAGCCGAGGTCGTGCTGGGCACGTCGACGCTCGACAGCGCAGGCGTCGGGCTGGGGGACGAGGTCGAGATCGAAGGCGCCGCCGCCTCGCTGCGGGCCACCGTGGTCGGGACGGCTGTCTTCCCGGTCCTCGACGAACGTGCCGCGCCCGATCGAGGCGTCCTCCTGGGGCGGGAGGACTTCGAGCTGATCTCGTCACCTGACGAGATCAACGCCGACGTCCTCATCGCGTGGGCCGACGGAGTCGACCCCGCGGTTGCGAACAAGGAGCTCGGTGACGCGACCGGGACGGAGGTGTTCCCCCCTCGGCTGCCGTCGACCGTGAACAACCTGCACGAGGTGGGCGCGCTCCCGCGTGCGCTCGCCGCCTTCCTCGCGGTGCTCGCCGGGTTGTCGGTCATCCATGCGCTCGTCTCGACGGTGCGGATGCGTCGCCAAGAGCTGGCGATCCTCCGCACCCTCGGCTTCGAGCGCCGCCAGCTCGGGTCGACCCTCGTGTGGCAGGCGACCACGATCGGCCTGATCGGCCTCGCCGTCGGCGTGCCGCTCGGCCTCGTGGTGGGCCGCGTCGTGTGGGGGGCGGTGGCGAGCGGCATCGGCGTGGTCGACGACCCGGTCACCCCCGTGCTCGCCGTCGTGGCCGTCATCGTCGGTGCGCTCGTGGTGGTCAACGCGGCCGCCCTTGGCGCAGGTCGCTCGGCCCGAAGGATCTCGGCGGCCGCCGCGCTGCGCTCGGGCTGAACTTCGCGCGGGCTCGCCGGAGCGGTTGGCACCGAGCGGCCGCGGGTAGGCACGGTGTGCTCGCAAGGAGGAAGCCATGGACATGGACCTACTCGACCTCTATCGGCAGTCCAGCGACTGGGCCGGTGAGAAGGTCGCCGCCGCCTCCAAGGACCTCGACGCGGCGACCCCGTGTGATGACTGGGACGTCCGCACGCTGATGAACCACATGCTCGAGACGCAGCAGTACTTCGTGCGCTCGGGGCGAGGCGAGGACGCTTCGCCTCCCTCGCCGACGCCTCCCGACCTCATGAGCGGTGACCCGATGGCGGACTTCGAAACCGTCCAGAGCGAGATGCTGACGACCTTCGCGGACCCGGAGGTCATCGAACGCGCCGGTCCGGCCCTCGGGATCGCGTTCAGCGATCAGCTCCTCCACGGCTGGGACCTCGCCCAGGCCGCCGGCCAAGACGCCACGATGCCCGAGGGGCTCCCCGAGGCGGCGTACAGCCTGATCCATGGGCGCTTCACCGAGGACGAGCGCAAGGGCGTCTTCAAGCCGGAGATCGCCGTCCCGTCGACGGCGACCCCGCAAGACCGGCTGCTCGCCTACACGGGGCGCGAACCCGACCCGCTGAAGGCTCCGGAGTAGGACGGTCAGCCGGCGGCGACGTCGCCGCTGCTGAGGTTGGTCGTCCACACGCCCCGACCGTCGGTGTTGGCGGCCGACCAGACGATGGTGATCCAGCCGTACGACCCCGGTGTCGAGGGGCGGGGGAGCTCTCCCGTGAAGGCACCGGGCGCGGTGGTCGTGGCCGTGGCGGTGAGGTCATCGTCGGGGTAGTGCAGGGTCAGGGTCGCTTGGGCACAGGCATCGCACCAGTAGTCCACGAGCACTGAGAACGTCGTGCCCTGGACGCTGACCGAGGCATCGGGATCGAGCTGGACCATGCCGTTCTCGTTCAGATCGAGGCCGTTCGGTGCGAACCCGCGGACGGCGTCGAGCGCGTAGGTGCCACCTCGTCCTGAGATCGTGGCGGTAGGGCGCAAGCCACCCCGGGTTTCGACTCGGATCTCGCACCGGCCATCAGCACGCGTGTGGATCTGCGGCGTCCCGAAGGACTGGGGCGAGAGGAACAGGTCGCCGGGTTCGACGTCCCGGATCGCCGCCATCGCGTTCGCTCCCTCTGTGGTGTGCAGCGGCGCCTCGCTCAGCGGGCCGCAGTCGACGGCGCCCAGCGACGGATCGAACTCGAACCCGGACGCGATGCTGAGGAGCAGGCGGCGACGCTCGGCCTCGGTGCCGCCTCGTGACTTCAGCTCGAAGCTGTCGCAGGGCCCCACGAACCCGGTGCTCCCGAGGAAGCTGGTCGAGTCCGGGAGGAGGAGGAGCATCCCCGGCGGGTCAGCCACCTGCTCGGTCGGCGTGCCGACGAAGTCGATGTAGTCGAAGCCGGGGAGGAAGAGCTCCACGGCGACGTCATCGCTGGCTTGCCACGATCGGACTTGGAAGGTGGCGTCGGCATCGTCGTAGAAGGACGAGGTGGTCGCCGCGTCAGACGGGACGGTCGCCGCCACGAGGCCGCCATCGGCGCAGACGAGCGTCGTCGCCGGTGCGGCACCGCTCGTCGTGACCGGGCCTCGAGCATCGGTCGATGGCGGGTCGTTGGCCACCACGGCCGCGTCATCCTCCGTCCAACGGATGACCCCCACCCCGACGGCGGCGGCCGCGAGGACCGCGACCGCCATGACCACGACCGCGCGGCGCCGACCCGCTGGTGGCGCGGGGAGCCGGCGCTCCTCGCTCGTCCGGTCGTGCCCCCGCCGGTTGATCTCGTCCCACTGGTCCGGCACGGGCACGTCGTCGATGGCGTCGAAGCGACTCATCGGAGCTCCTCCTCCGTGAACAGGTCCCGGGCGCGGCGCGTCGCGCGGTGCAGGCGGACCCGGATGGTCGAGGCAGGGAGGCCCGCGATCTGGGCCAGCTCCGTCGGGGTCCAGCCGCCGATGTGGCACAGCACGATCAGCTCGCGGTCACGGGGAGCGAGGCGGGCCAGCGCCAGCACCAGGTCGACCGCCCGTTCGGAGAGCTCGTGGTCGAGGTCGTCGACCGCCGCGACGGCGTGCGTACCACGACGATCGGCGAGCTGGCCCCGGGCGATGGCGAAGGCGGTGCGCCACACCCACGCGACGACGTCGCGCACCTCGTCCCCGCGGCGCAGCACCTGGGCGAAGGCCTCGGCGACGGCATCGTCCGTGATCTCCGTCGATCCAGTGAACGCGAACACCGATCGCCACAGGCGGGCGTGCGTCGCGCGATACGCGTCGGCGACTCGTTCGCTGTCCCGCTCGCTCACCGCGGCATCCTGCCCCACCGCCGTACAGGGGCCCGAGCACTGCCTGGCGTTTCACCCCCGCGTTGGTCGGGTGGCCCGGGAAGGGCTCAGGTGAGGCCGAGGAGCTCGGCGCCGTTGCGCCAGAAGAAGCGCTCCTGGGCGTCGTCGTCGAACGCGCTCAGTGCATCGCCGAAGATCTCGAAGGGGCGGCGACCGCCCTCAGGGTGCGGGTAGTCCGTGGAGAACATGAACAGCTCGGGCCCGCACTGCTCGATGAGCCACGCGGTGTCCTCGAACGGGAACGGCGTGAAGCGCACCTGGCGGCGGATGTACTCCGACGGGAGCAGCGGGAGGTCGCGCAGGCGCGGGCTCGTGCTTGGCGAAGGACCGGTGGGCGTGGTCGAGGTTCCGCAGCAGGGTGGGGACCCAGGAGGCGCCGAGCTCGATGGCGGCGCCTCGAAGCTGCTCGTGGCGCTCGAACACGCCGTCGATCGCCATGCAGGCGAGGAACCGCTCGGGGGAGTGGTGCAGCACCGGGAAGTCCTTGGAACGCAGGTTCTCGCCCCCGCCGAGCCAGTCCTTCGGGCGGGGCTGGCCGTTGTTGTGGAACGCCTTCGGCAGCAGCTTGCCGCCGCCCACGTGGAGGACGAACGGGACGCCGGCCTCGGCCAGTCGGGCCCAGACGCCGTCGAAGTCGAGGTGGGCCGGCGACCGGTCGCCCGCGGCCTCGGAGGACACCCACACGGCCGCGATCCCGCTCGCGAGGGCCTCGTCGAGCGTCGTCTCGGCCCGCGCGGGGTCGGCGAGGGGCAGCCAGCCGACCGCCTTGAGCCGCGGGTCGGGTGCACAGAACGCGGTCATGGCCCGGTTCAGCGCGCGAGTGCCGCCGTAGCGCACGTCGAGGTCCGGATTGAAGGCGAACTGCTCCACGGCAAAGGTGGGGAACACGAGCTGCGCGTCGATGCCGAGGGCGTCCAGCACCCGGCTGCGCACATCGGTGTCGAGGGCGCCCGGGGCCAGCCACCCCTTCGGCCCGGCGATCACGTCGGCCCCGATCTCCTGGTCCCGGTGGCTCGCCCACACACCGGGCAGCCTGTCCATCAGCTCCTTCGCTCCGGCACCGGCGCCATCGAAGCCGAGGCCGCCGAGCTGCTCGCGCACGTCGGGCTCGGCAAAGCCGGCGAGCCAATCGCTGGTCTCCATCACGTGGCTGTCGGCGTCGAAGATCGCGGTCGCCATCGGTTCCCCCTCAGGTCCGGGCTGCGGTGTCGCTCACGCTAACGCCGGTGGCGGCGGCCGTGGCCGTGGGGTTCGTCTACGGTGCCTCCACCGTCGGCGGATCCGGCCGGCCCACACGGCAGCGAGGAAAGCATGAGCGACGCAGGGGACACCGAGAACCAGGGCGACGAGGGCGAAGCCGAGGGCGTGACCGCCGTGAGCTACGCGGAGGCCGATGTCGACGGTGACGGTGTGACCGACGCGGTGGAGGTCACCTCCGTGACCGCGGTCGACGTCGATGGCGACGGCGTGGCCGACGCGGTGGAGGTCACCACGATCGCGGCGGTCGACGTCGATGGAGACGGGGTGCCCGATGCGGTCGTGATGCGGAGGGCCACCGCGGTCGATGTGGACGGCGATGGAGTCGCCGACGTGGTCGAGATCGCCGAGGCCGTGGGCGTCGATGTCGACGGTGACGGGGTCATCGACGACGACGAGATCGAGATCACGGACACCGTGATCGTCCGCGCGGACGAGGACGCCGACTGAGCCCTCGGGGGAACCGAGGGCCGCGCTGATGGACTGGCCCATCATCGCCATTGCCGCACTGGGGGCGGCGGTGCTTGGCGGATCCGTGGCCGGGGCCCTCCTCCCGGAGATCCATCCCCGCGAACAGCGCGTCTTCCGCGCGGTCAACGGCCTGCCGGGCTGGCTGTACTGGCCCCTGTGGGGCCCGATGCAGCTCGGCAACCTCGTGGTCGGGACCGCCGCCGGGCTCCTGGCCGCGCTCGCCTGGGGCGACTGGCCGATGGCGGTGGCGGCGGTGCTCGCGATGTTCCTCAAGCTGGGGGCCGAGCGCGTCCTGCGGCATCGGATGGCCGAGCACCTCAGCGTGCGCCAGCGACCGGGCACGAGCGAGCCGGGAGCGATCCTGCGCGGCGCCGACGTGCCGGCGACCGGGCCCAGCTTCCCGTCGGGTCACGTGATCCTCGTCGCCGCCATCGCCAGCGTGGTCGTGAACGACATCCCGGTCGCGTGGGTGTGGGTTCCTCACCTGCTCGTGGTGCTCGTGATGGTCGGCCGCGTGTACGTCGGCGCGCACAACCCGCTCGACGTGACCGCGGGGTTGGGGGCCGGCCTGCTGGTGGGCAGCGTGCTCGACCTCTTGCTGCGCTGAGGGCGTTTGTCACTCATGGCCGTCCGTCAGCGGCAACGATGTGCGGATGTCTGAACCTACGGAGGTCATCTCGTCCGAGCCGACGCGGGCGACCAAGGCGCCGACCGACGTCCTGAGGCTCGCGGTCGCCGTCGTCTCGCTGCTGGCGGTCGTGGTGATCGGAGTCCTCTTCGACGAGGCCATCGTCGGCTTCGTCGCCGACCTGATCCGGGGCATCGAGTCCCTGCCGTCGTGGCTCGTCACCGGCCTGGTCCTGTTCGGACAGGTCCTCGGGGTGGTGGTGATCCTGGGCGGCGCCGTGATGGCCGTGGTCCGCCGTCGCTGGCTCCTGCTGGGGATCACGGCCGCCGCGGCTGGCGTCGCGGTGCTGCTCACCCTGCTGATCCGCCCGATCGTCGACCACTTCGAGCCGCAGGTGGCCGATGTGGACGCGTCGTACACCCTGGTCCCCGCGGATCGGGTCGCCTCGGCGGTGGGCCTGGCGATCCTGGCGGCGATCGTGACCGCCGCCGCACCGTGGATCTCGCGTCGGTGGCGTCGAGCGGGGTGGACCGTGGTGATCCTCGCCATGCTCACCCGCTTCCTCGGCGCGCCCGTCGAGTTCGACACCTTGGTGGCCGTGCTCGCAGGGTGGACGGCCGGCGCCGCGGCCATCGTCCTCGTGGGCGCCCCGTCCCGCCGTCCTACCGGCGAGTCGATCGCGGCCGGCCTGGCCGCGGTCGGCGTGCCGTTGGCGCGCCTGGAGCAGGCGAGTCTCGACGCTCGCGGCTCCACGCCGTACTTCGCCACCGGCCGCGACGGAACCGCGCTGTTCGTCAAGGCACTCGGCGATGACGAGCGCAGCGCGGATCTGCTGTTCCGCGCCTACCGCCGCATCCAGCCGCGCGATCTCGGTGACGAGAAGGCGTTCTCCACGCTGCGCCGGGCCGTCGAGCACGAAGCACTGGTCGCCCTGGCGGCCCGCGACCTCGGCATCCGCACGCCCCGCATCGTGGGGTTCGCGACGGCGGAGCCGAACGGCTTCGTGCTCGCGTACGAGGCCATCGCCGGTCGTTCCCTGGACCGGCTCGAGCCCGCGGAGATGACCGACGAGGTGCTGGCGGGCGTGTGGTCGGAGTTCTCGCTGATGCGCGCCCACCGCATCGCCCACCGCGACCTGCGGCTCGCCAACGTCTTCCTGGCCGACGACGGCGACGCCTGGATCATCGACTTCGGGTTCAGTGAGCTGGCGGCGTCCGATCAGCTGCTGGCCACGGACCTCGCCGAGCTGCTCGCCTCGTCGACCACGCAGGTCGGCGCTGATCGCGCCGTCGCGGCCGGGTTGGCGGCGGTCGGCCCGGAGGCCTTGGTGACCGCACTGGACCGGCTCGAGCTCCCCCGGCTGAGCGGGGCCACCCGTACCGCGATGAAGGCCGATCCGAGCCTCCTCCCCGGTCTGCGCCAGACCATCACGGCCGCCGCGGCCGGCTGACCCCTCGGAATCTCACGCAGAGCGCGGACACGGCCCCGGACGGAGACCCGGGGCCGTGTCTTGGGTCGCCCTCGACCAGAAGGTCGGGTCCTTCCCGTGGCGGACCTCCGGTGGCGGGACCGGACGTCCTATCCGAGTGAGTGATCGACGGCATGGGCATCGGGGATACGGCCGTCACCCCGCGAAGGCGTCCGCGCCCGCGCGCCAGGTGCGGTCCAGATCGCTGTCGTCGGGATAGCGGCCGTCGATCTCCAGCACCACCATGCCGTGGGCGAAGCTCCAGAGGGCTTGGGAGCGGAACGGATCGCCGGTGGCGAAGAAGAACGGCTGCCCCGCCCACTCCTCCAGGCAGTCCGGGAGCAGGTCCCGCCGGAGCGGACCGCTCGTGGCGAGCCGATATCGGTTCGGACGCTCCAGCGATCGGTGGCGGTAGGCCTCGAGCACGCTCGCGATCACGCCTCGCCGACCCGGCCGCACGAGCGCCGCGTGCAGCACGTCACCGATGTCGAAGAGCACGTCCTCGATGAGCGCCGCCTCGAGCGCGGCCTTGTCCGTCACGTGCTTGTAGAGCGATGGCGCCCGGATCCCGAGATCGTCGGCCAGCCGGCGCATGGTGAGGGCGTCGCGACCTTCGTCGTCGAGGATCGCGAACGCCGCGCTCACCAGCTCGTCCATGCGCGCCGAGCGGGGTGATCCAGCGGGCCGCTCGGTCGGCTCAACCGGCAGCATCGAGGCGGAACACCGGGTGGTTCGGGGCGATGGCCAGCAGCGTCTCGTCGGACGAGGAGGCGTCGACGCCGTCGAAGAACTGTCCGACCTCGAACTTCCACCGGGCGAGGTAGGCGCGGAGCACGTCGACCTTGTCCTGGTCGGCCAGCTCGTGGGCGACGTGGTGCGTGCGGCGGCGACCGAGCAGCAGGTCGAGCCGGCCGTCGTTGGCGCGGACGTTGCGGACCCACTGGCCGTGCCCGCGGGGAGACACGAGGTACTGCTGGCCCTCGTGGGTGAGGAGGTTCACCGGCACCCGGCGCGGTTCGCCGGTGGTGCGACCAGGGACCTCGAGCACGCGGCTGCCCCAGACGCTCACGCCGCGGCGGGTGAGCCACGCGATCGCACGGTTGAACACCTGCTGCGTGAACCAGCCGGGCTCCTTGTAGTGGTCGGTGGCGGCGGGGGTGGTGGTCATGGCGTCTCCTCGGCTAACGGTGTTAGCCCCACTATGGCTAACGGCGTTAGCCTTGTCAAGGGCCTACGGTGCGCGGATGGAGCTGGGGGAGCTGCAGCGACGCATGACCGCCACCTACGGCGAGCGCGACCGAGCCCGTGGCGTGCCCGCGACCGTCGCCTGGCTCACCGAGGAGCTGGGCGAGCTCGCCCAGGCGGTGCGCAAGGGCAGTGCCGAGGAGCAGCTCCACGAGCTGGGGGACGTGCTGGCCTGGCTGGCCTCCCTGGCGGAGCAGCTCGGCCTGTCCCTCGACGACGCCGTCGCCCGCTACGCCGCGGGCTGCCCCCGCTGCGGAGCGTCCCCCTGCCGCTGCCCGCTGCCACGGCTTCTGTGTGCGCTCATCACCGCATGGCGACGGTGGACGCACACAGAACGTGAGTGGTGAGGTCGTCAGCAGGTGTAGCGGCCGGAGTGGAGGATCTCGGCGATCTGGATCGCGTTGAGGGCGGCGCCCTTGCGGAGGTTGTCGCCGGAGAGGAAGAGCGCGAGGCCGCGGCCGTCGGGCACGGTGGGGTCGTGGCGGAGGCGGCCCACGTGGGTGGTGTTGCCGCCGGCGACCTCGAGCGGGGTCGGCACGTCGTTCAGCTCCACACCGTCGGCACCGGCGAGGACCTCGCGAGCCTGCGCCGGGGAGAGCGGGCGCCGGAACCGGGCGTTGATCGACATCGAGTGCCCGGCGAAGACAGGGACCCGGACGCACAGGACGGACACGAGCAGCTCCGGAAGGCCGAGGATCTTGCGGCTCTCGTTGCGGAACTTCTGGTCCTCGTCGGTCTCGTCGGCGCCGTCGTCGATGAAGCTGCCGGCCTGCGGGACGATGTTGAAGGCGATCGTCTTGGGGAACTTCTCGGGGGCGGGGAAGCTCGAGCGCCGAGCCGTCGTGGGTGAGGGCGGCAGCATCGGGCGCCGCCTTCTGCACCTGCTCGTCGAGCTCGGCCACGCCCGCCAGGCCCGCCCCGGACACGGCCTGGTAGGTGCTCACGACCAGCGCCTCGAGACCGGCCTCGAGGTCCAGCGGTCGCAGCACCGGCATCGCGACCATCGTCGTGCAGTTCGGGTTGGCCACGATGCCCTTCGGGATCGACTGCAGCGCCTGGGCGTTCACCTCGGGCACGACGAGGGGCACCTCGGGGTCCATGCGCCAGGCCGACGAGTTGTCGATGACCGTGGCCCCTGCCGCTGCAACGCGCGGGGCGAGGGCTCGGGACGCGGTCGCGCCGGCTGAGAACAGTGCGATGTCGAGCCCGTCGTAGGAGGCGGTGTCGGCGTCCTCCACCGTGAGCTCCTGGTCGCCGAAGCTGAGGGTGCGTCCCGCGGATCGGTTGGAGGCGAACACCCGGAGCTCGTCGAGCGGGAAGCTCCGTTCCTGGAGGATCCTGAGCATGACGCCACCGACCTGACCGGTGGCTCCGAACAGTCCAACGCGCATGCGCACAGGCTACGGCGCGCCGATCGGCCCAACCCAACAAGATCTGTGTGCGCTCAGCACCGGCATGCGGTGCTGACGGCACACAGAAGCAGTCCTGGGTTACAGCTCGAAGGCGGTGTGGAGGGCTTGGACGGCCTGCTCGACCTGCGCTTCGCGGACGATGCAGGAGATGCGGATGGCGGAGGTGGAGATCATCTCGATGTTGATGCCGGCCTGGGCCAGGGTCTCGAAGGTCGTGGCGGCGACGCCGGGGTTCGACTTCATGCCGGCCCCGACGAGGCTCACCCGCGCGATGTCGTGGTCGCTGCTGACGCCTGACGCCGAGATCTCCTCCGCGAGCGACGGCGGTGATCTCCTGGCTCTTGGTCAGGTCGGCGTGGGGCACGGTGAACGAGATGTCCGTGACGCCGTGATCCGACGTGTTCTGCACGATCATGTCGACGTTGACGTCGGCGTCGGCGAGGAGTCGGAACAACCGGGCGGCGATGCCGGGTTGGTCGGGAACCCCCGAGACGGTGACCTTGGCCTCCGACGTGTCGTGGACGACAGCGGAGACGATGGCCTGCTCCATGGACGGATCCTCCTCTTGCACCCAGGTGCCGGGCTCCCAGGTGAACGCTGATCGGATGTGCAGGCGAACGCCCCACGTGCGCGCGAACTCGACGGACCGCATGGCGGGCTTCGGGCACCCGCACGCGGTCATCTCGAGCATCTCGTCGAAGCTCACGGTGGCCATGCGGTGCGCGGTCGGCACGAGCCGGGGATCGGCCGAGAAGACGCCGGGCACGTCGGTGTAGAGCTCGCACGAGTGCGCGCCGAGCGCGTGGGCGAGGGCCACCGCCGTGGTGTCGGAGCCCCCACGACCCAGGAACGTGACGTTGCGCTCGCCCGACACGCCCTGCGAACCGCCGACCACCGGCGTGTGGCCGTCGCGCAGGGCCGCCTCCAGCCGCTCCGGGCGGAGCTCGACGATCTTGGCGTTCGTGTGGGTGCCGTCGGTGATGAAGCCGGCCTGGCTGCCGGTGAAGCTGTCGGCCGGCACGCCGAGGTCGTGGAGGGCCATGCACAGCAGCGCGGTGGCCTTGCGCTCGCCCGCGGTGAGGAGCATGTCCATCTCCCGCCCGGGCCGCACCTTGGAGACGTCGGAGGCGAGCCGGATGAGCTCGTCGGTCTCCTTGCCCATCGCGCTCACCACCACGACGACATCGTCGCCGCGGCGCTTGGTGCGGGCTACGTGATCAGCGACCTCACGGATGCGCTCGGGGTCGGCGACCGACGTGCCGCCGAACTTCTGCACGACCAGGGGCACGGGCGGACGCTACCGCCGGTGCCGGCCGGCTCACGAACCGGTTGGGCCACTCCCGTCGACCAGCGCCCCCCACTGGTTGAGCTGCTCGAGCGTGGCCGCTTCGTCGGTGCGCAGGAGCGAGCAGATGGCGCGCAGGTCGTCGCGCCGCACCGACAGGATCCGGCCGTTGTAGTCACCGCGCTCGAGGATGATCGATCGCAGGTAGCGGAGCACCGCTTCGGCTTCGGGCACCGATTGGAGCGCGACGAGGTCGAGCACGAGCCGACCCTGGGCGCGCGGGCCGTCGCCGCTCTCGTCCTCCCCGAGGAGGACCCCCATCGGCACGTCGTAGAAGCTGGCGAGATCGCGGAGGCGCGGCAGGCTCAGGTTGCGGAAGCCCCGTTCGTAGGCCCCGACGGCGGACGCGCTCCAGCGCCCGCCGGACTCTCGCTCGACATCATCGAGCGACAGGCCACGGATGCGTCGCACCGAGCGGAGGCGTTGACCGACCTCGCTCGAGAACGTGGACTCGGTGCCGCCGTCACTGTCCGCGGTCAAATTCGATCGCTCCTCTGTGGACGCGGGTGGCCGCCATCCTATTCGTGGGCAGCCTCGAGGGCTTCGGATGCCCGATCGGGGCCTGACTCGGAGGCGCGGGATGGCCACCACTAGTGTTCGGCGCCATGCCGAGCGAGAAGCGACAGCGTCAAGACGAGGGCCGGCTCCTCCGCCTCGAGGAGCAGCGCGCGGCCACGCAGAAGGTCCAGCGCAAGCGCCAGTTCCGGGGCATCGCCATCATCATCATCGTGATCGTGGCGATCGCCGGCGTGATCGCGATCTTCAGCGCCGATGACGCCGACGACGTGGACACGGCGGCCGACGGCACCAGCACCACCACGACGGCGCCGCCGGCTGGCGATCCGGCCATCGGCACCACCCCGTGCCCGCCCGCGGAGGGCACCGCCGAGCGCACCACCACCTTCGAGTCCGGCCCGGAGGCCTGCATCGACCCCGCCGCCTCCTACACGGCCACCTTCACGACCTCGAAGGGGGACTTCACGGTCGAGCTGCGCCCCGACCTGGCCCCCAAGGCCGTCAACAGCTTCGTGTTCCTGGCTCGGAACCACTACTACGACGGCACCGTGTTCCACCGGATCATCCCCGGCTTCGTCGTGCAGGGTGGCGACCCCACCGGTGGAGGCTCGGGCGGTCCCGGCTACACGTTCGAGGACGAGCTTCCGACGGAAGGCCCACCGTTCTACGACGTGGGGTCGCTGGCGATGGCCAACAGCGGGCCGGACTCCAACGGGAGCCAGTTCTACGTCGTCACCGGTCAGCAAGGCATCGACCTGCCGGCCGACTACTCCCTGTTCGGGCAGGTGACCGAGGGCATGGAGACCGTGCGTGCCATCGAGGCCACGGGCACCCCGGAGGGCACACCGAGCGCGGCGACCACGCTCGAGTCGGTCACGATCACCGAGGGCTAGCCCGCCGGGAGCGTGAAGGCGAAGGCGGCCCCGCCGCCTGGCGCGTCAGCGCACCAGAGCTCGCCGCCCATCGCCTCGACCGCCCGGCGCGCGAGGAAGAGGCCGAGACCCACGCCGGATGCGGCCCGGCCGCCGCTCCCGCGGACCTGGACGAACCGATCGAAGATCCGATCGCGGTCCTCGGCGCGGACGCCGGGCCCCCGGTCGCTCACCGTCGTCACCACCGAGCGGCCGTCCAACGCTGCTCGCACGGCGATGGGTGTCCCGGCCGGCGAGTGCTTGAGGGCGTTGGTGAGCAGGTTGGCCAGCACGCTGGTGGCGAGGCCGGCGTCGGCGATGACGGTGCCGACCTCGGGCGCGACCTCGGCCGTGATCTCGCGGCTGAGGTCGCTCTGCCGGTACAGGTCGACCTGATCGGCCACGAGGGTCGGCCAGTCGACGGCGTCCGTCGCGGTGGCGGGCTCCTGGTGGTCGAGCGTGGTGGCGTGCAGCAGGTCGCGGACCAGATCCTCCATGCGCTGCTCCTCGCGCAGCAGCACCTCGTAGATGTGGCGGCGCTCCTCCGGCCCGAGCTCCTCGTCGCGCCGCAACAAGGTGTGCAGGTACCCCTTGATCGGCGTGAGCGGCGCCCGCAGCTCGTGGCAGACCTGCGCGATCAGCTCGTCGCGGCTCGGGTCCATCCGCTCAGGACAGGGCCGACAGCCCGGCCTCGTTGCCGTCCAGGTAGACGATCACGGAGCCCGCGCCGGCGACGCTCCACTCACCCGCCGTCGAACGCAGCAGGGCCGTGCGCGCGTCGATGCCAGCGATCGGCAGGCCGTCGGGCGCGATGCGGAGGGTGCGCTTGGCCTTGTCCTCGCTCCACGTGTCGTGGTGCGGGATCACGGCCAGCTGCTCGATCAACCCGAGCCCGAGGGTCAGCGCCCCGCCGCGCGGGTCGACCATGGGGTCGCAGAGGACCATCGCGCCCGAACCCGAGCCGGCGAGCACCGCCCCGCGCTGCCACGACGCGACGAGCGCGTCCCACACCGGCGAGTCCTTGAGCACCGATCGCAGGTGCATCGGACTGCCGCCGGAGAGGTAGATGAAGGCGGCGTCTGCGATCGGCGCCACGTTCGCCTCGTCGACCGCATCGCGGCGGGTCAGCACCCGCAGGGGACGCACCCGGCCGCCGAGGTCGTCGAACCAGCGCTCGGCGGCTTCGATGGCGCGGTCGGGGTGCTCGTAGGCGGCCGCCGTCGGGAGCACGAGCACCTCGGACCCTCCGCTCAGCGCCAGCAGGTCGCGGTCGAAGTCGCACCCCGTTCGCCACTCGGAGCCGCCGATGAGGGCGAGGGGGCCAGGCACGGGAGCGAACCTAGTGGCCCGACATCTGGACCCCGGTTGTTACCCGTCAGTAACGTCCCCGGCCATGAGCGTCGAGAAGCTGGGCATCGTGGGGTCGGGGATCATGGGTTCAGGCATCGCGGAGGTGGCGGCCAAGGCCGGCACCGACGTCATCCTGCGGTCGCGCCAGCAGGCCACCGCGGACGCGATGGTCGCGGCGCTGGAGGCCTCGCTCGCGAAGCAGGTCGACCGAGGCAAGCTCGACGAGCTGACCGCCAAGGAGATCGCGGCGCGCGTGAGCGCCACCGATGACCTGCACGCGCTGCACGACTGCGATCTCGTCCTCGAGTCCGTGGTCGAGGACCTCGCGGTGAAGCAAGAGCTGTTCACCCGGCTGGACGACATCCTCAAGCCCGAGGCCATCCTCGCCACCAACACCTCGACGCTGCCCATCATCGAGATGGCCATGGCCACCGAGCGGCCGGACAAGGTCGTCGGCATCCACTTCTTCAACCCGGCGCCGATGATGAGCCTGGTCGAGGTCATCGCGCCGCTGACCGCCAGCGCGGAGACGGTCAGCGCCGCCAAGGCCTTCGCGACCGACTGCGGCAAGGACGTGGTGGAGGTCAAGGACCGCGCCGGGTTCATCGTGAACGCGCTCCTGTTCCCCTACCTCAACAACGCCGTGCGGATGCTCGAAGCGGGCACCGCCAGCCGGGACGACATCGACACCGCCATGAAGGGCGGGTGCAACTTCCCGATGGGGCCGCTCGCGCTCCTCGACCTGGTGGGTCTCGACACGTCGCTGTCGATCCTGGACGCGCTCTACGAGGAGTTCCGCGACCCGAACTACGCCGCGCTGCCCCTCCTGCGTCGCATGGTCGCCGCCGGCCAGCTCGGCAGGAAGTCCGGCTCCGGCTTCTACGACTACCGGAAGTAGCCGCCGGGCCGTCTGCTAGACGTGCCCCATGAGCGCATCTGAGCTGTTCGACATCGCGGGGAAGAAGGCCGTCGTCACCGGGGGTGGCAGCGGCATCGGGACGATGATCGCCACCGGGTTCGTGCAGGCGGGCGTGAGCGTCATCATCGCCTCCCGGAAGGAGGACTCCCTCAAGGAGGTGGCCGACGAGCTCGCCCAGCAGGGTGACTGCTCCTACGTCGTCGCCGACCTCTCCACCGAGGAGGGTTGTCGCGGCCTCGGCGCGGCGGTGGCCGAGCGCTGGGACGCGCTGGACATCCTCGTCAACAACGCCGGGGCCAACTGGGGGGCACCCCTCGCCGAGCAGGACACGAAGTCGTGGCATCGGGTCCTCGATGTGAACGTCGAGGGCGTCTTCCACACCACCAAGTTCCTCCTGCCGCTCCTCCAGGCGGCGGGCACGGCCGAGGAGCCGGCCCGGATCATCAACATCGGGTCGGTCGACGGCATCCAGGTGCCCGGCTTCGAGACCTACGCGTACTCGGCCTCGAAGGCCGCGGTGCACCAGCTCACGCGGCACCTGGCCAAGCACCTCGCGCCGGCGATCACGGTGAACGCCATCGCGCCCGGGCCGTTCCAGTCGCGGATGATGCGAGCCACCCTCGAAGCCGCCGGCGACGGCATGGCCAAGATGATGCCGCTGAAGCGGATCGGTCGACCTGACGACATGGCCGGTCCGGCGATCTTCCTCAGCTCGCGGGCGGGGTCGTTCCTCACCGGCACCGTCATCCCCGTCGACGGCGGCATCGCCACCACGAAGTAGCGGGAGCACGTGCCGATCGAGCCGCCGCCGAGTCCGTGGCGGTTCCCCGATCCGGACGTCGCCGACGAGCACGGCGTGGTCGGCGTCGGCGCGGACCTGGAGCCCGGCACGCTGCTGCAGGCGTATCGAAGCGGCATCTTCCCGATGCCCCTCGGCGCGCGGGGCCCGATGGGGTGGTGGTCGCCGGATCCCAGGGGGATCCTCCCGCTCGACGGACTCGTGGTCAGCCGGTCACTGCGGCGATCCTGCGGCCGCTACGAGGTGCGGTTCGACTCCGCGTTCGAGGCGGTGATCGACGCGTGCAGCGATCCCGACCGTCCCGGCGGCTGGATCACCGCGTCGATACGTGACGCCTACGTCCGACTGCACGAGCTCGGTTGGGCCCACAGCGTCGAGGCGTGGGACGACGAAGGGCTCGCGGGAGCGCTGTACGGCGTCGGGATCGGCGGTCTGTTCGCGGGCGAGTCGATGTTCCACCGTCGGTCGGATGCGTCGAAGGTCGCCTTGGTCGCGCTCGTCGACGAGCTGGGCGCGTCGGCGTCGCCGCGCCTGTTGGACGTGCAGTGGCCGACGGACCACCTCGCATCGCTCGGGGTGGTGTCCGTGCCGCGTCGTCGGTACCTCGAGCTCCTCGCGACCGCGATCCAGCTCCCGGCCCCCGCGCGGTGGAGGTGAGCTCAGCTCGAGGAGGGGAGGGCGTCGCGGGAGGTGGACGCCTGTCCGCTCTTGCCCATGCGGGCGGTGCCCGCGCCGGCCTGCCACGCCCGGTAGAAGTCAGGGTCGACGTCGGCGGCGAGCTGCTCGAAGTAGTGCTGGTTCGCGTCCCACAGCGAGCAGATCGACTCGATGATGGCGTTGGCGCTGGGGCTGGGCTGCTCGCGCCGCGTGGCCGTGTGCAGGAGGTCCCGCAGGGACGCCGCGTCGTCGCGCGCGCCCATCAGCCGGCCGCGGACGCTGGGCCCGTCCGCCCGCTCCGCGGCATGGGCGAGCAGCTCGAACACCGCGCCCGTCCAGATCTCCATGCCCCGCAGGTAGCCCCACGTGGTCCCCTCCGAGGGCTGCTCCGCCAAGTTCATCGCCATCGAGACAACATCGACGGCCCGCACGAGGGGCTGCTGACCATTTCGAATGGACTATCACGTCATAGTCACTCGATGGCTGGCGCCCGGCGGGCCTGTCCAGGGATCATGGCGAGATGACCGCGCACCTGGAGCAGCCCGATCGTCCCTGGATGATCCGCACCTACTCGGGGCACTCCACGGCCAAGGCCAGCAACGAGCTCTACCGGTCGAACCTGGCCAAGGGGCAGACCGGCTTGTCGATCGCGTTCGACCTGCCCACCCAGACGGGCTACGACCCCGACCACGTCCTCGCCCGGGGTGAGGTGGGCAAGGTCGGCGTGCCGGTCGTCCACCTCGGGCACATGGGCGAGCTGCTCGACGGCATCCCGCAGGGCGAGATGAACACCTCGATGACCATCAACGCCCCGGCGGCGTGGCTCTTCGGGCTGTACGTCGCCAACGCGGAGCGGCAGGGCGTGCCCAGCAAGGAGCTGCGCGGCACCACGCAGAACGACATCGTCAAGGAGTACCTGTCCCGCGGCACCTACATCTTCCCGCCGCTGCCGTCCCGTCGCCTGATCGTGGACATGATCGCCTTCTGCGCGGAGTGGGTGCCCCTGTGGAACCCGATGAACGTCTGCAGCTACCACCTCCAGGAAGCGGGCGCGACGCCCGTGCAGGAGCTCGCCTACAGCCTGGCCACGGCCATCGGGGTGCTCGACGCGGTCCGGGACTCCGGACAGGTGGACGAGGACCGCTTCCCGGCGGTGTTCGCGTCGATCAGCTTCTTCGTCAACAGCGGCATCCGGTTCGTCGAGGAGACGGCCAAGATGCGCGCCTTCACGGCCCTGTGGGATCGGATCGGCCTCGAGCGGTACGGCGTCACGGACCCGAAGGCGCGCCGCTTCCGGTACGGGGTGCAGGTCAACAGCCTCGGGCTCACCGAGGCCCAGCCCGAGAACAACGTGCAGCGGATCGTGCTCGAGATGCTCGGCGTGACCCTGTCGCGGGACGCGAGGGCCCGCTCCATCCAGCTGCCGGCCTGGAACGAGGCCCTCGGCCTGCCCCGTCCGTGGGATCAGCAGTGGGCCCTGCGGATGCAGCAGGTGCTGGCCTACGAGACCGACCTGCTCGAGTACCCCGACCTGTTCGAGGGCTCGGTCGTCATGGACCGCCTCACCGACGAGCTGGCCGAGGGGGCGTGGGCCGAGCTCACCGACGTGCTGGCCCTCGGCGGCGCCTTCGAGGCCATCGACGAGCTCAAGGGCCGCCTCGTCGCCAGTCACGCCGAGCGCATGCGGCGCCTGGAGTCGGGTGACCTCACCGTCGTCGGCGTGAACCGCTTCACCGAGGCCCTGCCGTCGCCGCTCGAGGGCGAGGGGTCGATCCTCAGGGTCGATCCCGGCGGTCGAGGCCGAGACCGTGGCGGGGGTGGCCGCCTGGCGGGCCGACCGTGACAACGACGCCGTCAAGCGCTCGCTCGACGAGCTGCGCCGGGTTGCCGCGACCAGCGAGAACGTGATGCCCGCCACGATCGACCTCGCCCACGCCGGCGGCACCACCGGCGAGTGGGCCGGCGTGCTGCGCGAGGTGTTCGGCGAGTACCGCGCCCCGACCGGCGTCGCGGCCGCCGCGGGGGCCGCCGGCGGGAGCGACGGGTTGCGAGCGCTCGCGACGCGCGTCAAGGCGCTGCCCGGGGGTCCTCCCCGTCTGCTCGTGGCCAAGCCCGGCCTCGACGGCCACAGCAACGGCGCCGAGCAGATCGCCGTCGCGGCGCGAGACGCGGGGCTCGAGGTGATCTACCAGGGCATCCGACTCACCCCGGAGCAGATCGCGGCCGTGGCGCTCGACGAGGACGTCGACGTCATCGGTCTGTCGATCCTCTCCGGGAGCCACCTCGAGCTGGTGCCCGAGGTGGTGCGCCTCTGTCGCGAGCGGGGGGTCACGGCGCCCGTCGTCGCCGGCGGGATCATCCCCGAGGACGATCGCCCCCGTCTGCTGGCCGCCGACGTGGCCGCCGTGTACACCCCCAAGGACTTCGAGCTCACCAAGATCATGGGTGAGATCGTGGATCTCGCCATCGCCCGTCGAGGCTGAGGCCTTGTAACCTCCGGCGCGTGGCGGATCGGGGAGAAGACGAGGCGGCGGCCGATGGTGCACTGGACATCGATCCATCGCTGTTGGACCCGTCGTCGGGGCTGTTCGCCCAGCCGTTCTTCCTGGCCGCGCTGAGCTGGCGGGTGATCGCCTGTCGCCGTGTGCTCCGGCCCCTCGCGTTCTCGCAGCTCGAGGTCGTCGACGGCCTCCCCGATGGTCCCGCGGTGCCCTCGGACCCGCGGGTCGTGACGGCCATGATCCGAGCGACGCTTCGCACCTCGGACGTCGCGGCCCGCCTCGCCGACGGCACCTATGGCCTGATGCTCGAGGACACCCCCGAGGACGGGGCCGTGTGGGCGGTGGAGCGGCTGCGTCGCTCGCTCGCGACGCGGCCGGGCGGCCGGGTGCTGCGCGCCGGCGTCGCGTGCTACCCGGGCCACGCGCTCGACGCCCACCGACATCGTCGTCGCGGCGCAGGCGGCCTTCGCCTCCGCCCGCGAGTGGCCACAGGATCGCATCGAGGTGGCGCCGCCCACGCCGTAGGACGCGCCAGAGGGGACGCAGCGGCACGGGCGGTGCCACCACGCCCCCTCGGGACGCCCTAGGTCAGCGGCGGCCGGCGGCGGCGGCTGCGTTGACGATGCCCTCGCCGTACAGCCCGTTGTCCGCCGTCGTGCCCTGGCACGCCGCGTTCCAGTCGGCCGGTCGGCCCTCTTGCGTGTAGTCCTCGACGCCTCCAGCCGGGCAGGCGTGGTCGGTCGCCGTGCGCTCCAGGATCGAGCGGACGGTGCTCGGGTCGAGCCGGTAGCCGTGGTGCGGGTTGCCCCGCCCGTGGGCCTCGATGACGAGTGCCGCGACCCCCGCGACGTGCGGGGAGGCCATCGAGGTGCCCTGCAGGTAGGTGTAGAACCCGCACGTGCCTCCCTTGCAGCTCTGCACCGAGAAGTCGTCGGTCGGCGTCCCGTCCGGGTTGGCCAGGCCCTCCGTCGATCGCGAGCGCCAGCGGGTAGCTGGACAGGATCAGGTTGCCCGGGGTCTGGAAGGTGGGCGTGCCGAAGCCATCGCGGAACCAGCCGCCGGGAGCCGAGATCTCGACGTCGCCGAAGCCGTAGTTCGAGTAGTCGGACTTCGCGGTGCTCGGTCCGACCGCGCTCACGGACACCACGTCCGGGCCCTCGCTGGGCAGGTCGAGGCAGTTGTCGGTGACGGTCCGGTCAGCCTCGGTGCCCGGGGGATAGTCCGGGCTCGTGGCGTCGAACCGCAGGGGCTGGGCGAGGTCGGTGTGGCCGTTGCCGGCCGCCGCGACGAGGGTGACGCCGTGGTCGGTGGCGTAGTCGAGGGCCGCCAGCACCGTGGAGCGGATGAAGGCCTGGTCGGCGATCTCGGCGGCCGTGGGCGTGCCCACGACGTAGTCCGCCGCCGACTCGCAGTTGTAGAGCCACGGATCCGTGTAGAAGCTCATGTTCACCACGTCGAGATGGGCGTCGCCCGCGTAGGTGAGCGCAGCCACCGTCTCGTACAGGAAGAAGTAGCCGGAGTCCTGACCGGCCCGGACGTTGACGAGCGTCGCGTCGGGTGCGACACCGCCGATGCCCAGGCCGTTGCGGGCGGCCCCGATGGTGCCGGCGACGTGGGTGCCGTGCCCGCCGTCATCGACGTTGGCGGGATCGATGCACGTGGCGACCTCGCACGGACCGTCGATGCTCGGGATGTCCATGGTGAAGTTGCGGCTGAGCTGGCTCGAGAAGTTGCGAGCGAGGTCCGGGTGCGATGCGTCGATGCCGGTGTCGATGACACCGACGGTGACGCCGCGACCGGTCGCCTTCTTCCAGGCGCCGTCCGGCGTCGCACCGATCATGCTCATGTCCCACTGGAGATCGGCGAGCGGCTCGGCGGCCTTGCCCTTGCCGGAACCCTTGCGGGGGGCGGGCGCGGCGGCCGCGGCGCGATCCGTCGTGCTCGGGCGCTCCGCGGCGAACTTGTGGGGCATCCCCGGCCGGCTCGTGCCGACGGAGTGGTTGCGCGCGGCACCGGCGATGGCGGCGTCCTCGCGCACCTCAGCCAAGAAGCCGGCATCGGGGGAGGTGACGAGCGCGACGCCCGCTCCCTCGGTCACGTCGACCACGACGCCGCCCGCGGCCTCGACGGCCGCGGTGGCCGCCTCCTCCTGCGAGGGCTCGAAGGCGACGACGAACTCGCCCCCGCCGCCCTCAGACGCAACGTGCGCCGGGGCGGATCGTCCGTCCGGCGCCTTGGGCGCGGCGCTCGCTCCTGGAGCGGTGCCGGCGCCGAGCGCCGAGATGAGCAGGACGCAGCCGGCACCTAGAGCACCGGCCGTGGTGCGAGCAGATCGCATTGCAAACCCCCTGTGACGTGCCCGCCGCGCCAGGTAAGCCGTGACGCGCTCGTTGTGTCAACGGTCCAGCGGGAGGGGGGTCAGACCGGTCAGGTTGTGGCCAATCTGTCGTGGATCCTGCGCGAATCGTCCAGTGATCGGCGCTGGACGGACCGCCTCGTCAGGAGGGCGCGATCCACTCCGGCTCGTCCGCCCCGAGGGCCCGGCCCGCCCAGCGCACCGCGCCGGGTGTCGCCGACAGGCGGGCCACGAGGCCCTGCATCTTGACGCCGTCCACCTCGACCACCGAGCCGCGAGCGGCGTAGTGCGGGTCCGTGGCGATGTCGGCCATGTCGAAGATGGGCGCCGCGGCCGCCTCCGCGTCCTCGAAGGCGACGAGCACCTCGTCGAGGGTGCGAGCGGAGCAGAAGTCGGCCATCCGAGCGTCGATCTCGGCCCGGGCCGCGATGCGGCCGTTGAAGGCCTGCAGGTCGGCGCGGTCGCCGAAGCCGATCAGGTCCATCACGCGGGCGGCCACGGATTCGGCCGACGTGGAGACGGCGACCCAATGGCCATCCGCGCACCGCCATGTGCCACGGGGCACCGAGTAGGGGATGCCGGACCCGAGGCGCGGCTGCAGGTAGCCGGTGGCGGCGTAGGCGCCGGGCAGAGGCCCCATGCACTGGAACAGCGATTCGAGGAGGTTCACATCGACCACCTGGCCCACCCCCGACCAGAGCGCCACCATCGTGGCGAAGGCACCCACCAGCGCGGTGACCTCGTCGGTGAGCGCGATCGGCGGCAGGAGCGGACCACCCTCCGGCTCCCCGTTCAAGGCGGCGAAGCCCGACATCGCCTCGGCGATGGTGGCGAACCCCGCCCGGCCCGCGTACGGCCCGTCCTGGCCGAACCCGGTCACACGGAGGATCACCAGGGCCGGGTTCCGCTCGAGCAGCACGTCGGGCCCGAGGCCGAGTCGCTCGAGCGTGCCGGGACGGAAGTTCTCGATGAGGACGTGGGCGTCCTCGACCAGGCGCAGGATGGTGGCGCGACCGTCGTCGGTCTTGAGGTCGACGGTGGTGCAGCGCTTGTTGCGCGAGACGAGCTTCCAGTACAGCGACGTGCCGTCAGCGGGGTGCGGCACCCCCATGCCGCGGGTGCTGTCGCCGACGCCGGGCCGCTCGACCTTGAGCACGTCGGCGCCGTAGTCGGCCAGGTAGCGAGCGGTGCCCGGCCCCGCGATCACGGTGGCCAGGTCGAGCACGCGGATCCCGGCCAGGGGACCCGGAGGGCTCAAGAGGCGATCCGCATGGCGAAGCAGCGGTCACCGAGCTCGCCGAAGGCGTACTCGCCGTACACGCCCGCGAACATGCCGCGGGTCTGCTCCGTCCACGCCAGCGCCTCGGGGGTGGAGATGCGGCGGTGGACCTGCAGCACGGCGCCTTCGAACACCCGGTACTCCGCCCAGCTGCCCGGGTAGTCCTTGACGCACGCGACCTCGATGAAGGGCCGGTCGCCCGTCGCCGCGAAGCGTCGCACCCGGTTCCGGTGGGTGTGACCGGCGGCGTAGCCGATGATCCCCGGGTGCCGGGCCACGGCGGCGATGAACCGCTCGGAGTCGTCCGGGTGGATGCCGAAGTAGTCGTCCGGCCTGGCGCTGGCGCCCGGGTTCCAGACGTGGTGGTGCCCGAGGGCGAGGACGGGTCGGTCGGCCTCGGCGGCGAGGTCTTCCAGCCACTCGAGCTGCTCGTCGGGCACCTGGCCGGTGGTGTGGCCGGGGATCGTCGTGTCGAGGAGAGCGATCGTGAGGCCGTCGACGTCGATGCGCTGCGGACCCTCCGGGGCGTACGTCTGGTGGCGGTACGCGTCGTGGTTGCCACGCACGTGGTGCAGCCGGTCGCCGAAGGCCGGCTGGTAGGCGGCGAGGAACGCCGCGTACTCCTCGTCGAGCCCGTCGTTGGTGAGGTCCCCCTTCACCACGACGGCGTCCGGGTCGAGGGCGGAGATCTCCGCGATGGCACCGCGGTTCATCAGCTCGGGATAGGGCTCGGCCCCGGGTTCGACGCTGAAGAACGGCCCGTCGGGGATCCCATCCATGATCCCGCACACCGTCTCACCGAAGTGCACGTCGTTGACCGTGGCGACGGTGGCCAGTCGCTGCGCCGACCTGGGGGAGCGTCCGGAACGTGAAGCCGCCGATCTCGTGCTCCGCATCGGGCTCGAGCCCGGAGTAGGTCAGCGCCTCCGGGCCGTCGTGGATGACGGCCTCGTCGTCGGCGACCGTCGTCAGCTCAGCCACGCCGGCTCACCACGGTCGCTCGCGCCGCACGGCGATCGGCTTGGTCCACCAGCGCCCGGCGAACCGCCAGCGGGGCGGCGCCTCGACGACCGATGCCGCGACCGCCCGGGGCCAGGCCAGCTCGATGGCCGCCGCGATCGCCGCCGCCTCCTCGTCGGTAGGCGTAGGAGAGACGTCCATCAGAGCGGCAGGTGCGGCGGGCGGAGCAGCGGGGGGGTGGCACCCGGATCGGCGAGCGGGAGCGCGAGGGCGGCGACCATCACAACGGCACGTTGCCGTGCTTGCGCTTGGGGAGCTCCTCGCGCTTGGAGCGCAGGAGCTCCAGGCCGGCGACCAGCTTGATGCGGGTGTCGGCCGGGTCGATGACGTCATCGACGAAGCCGCGCTCGGCCGCGACGTACGGGTTGCAGAACTTCTCGGTGTACTCGTCGACCAGCTCGGCGCGCTTGGCGATCGGGTCGTCGGCGCTGTTGAGCTCCTTGCGGTACACGATCTCGACCGCGCCCTGGGGTCCCATCACCGCCAGCTCGGCGGACGGCCACGCGAAGGCGAGGTCGGCGCCGATCGACTTGGAGTTCATCACCACGTACGCGCCGCCGTAGGCCTTGCGGGTGATGATCTGGATGCGCGGGACGGTGGCCTCGCAGTAGGCGTAGAGGAGCTTGGCGCCGTGGCGGATGATGCCGCCGTACTCCTGGTCGACGCCGGGCAGGAAGCCGGGCACGTCGACGAAGGTGACGAGCGGGATGTTGAAGGCGTCGCACGTGCGCACGAAGCGGGCGGCCTTCTCGGCGCTGTTGATGTCGAGCACGCCCGGCCAGCACCATCGGCTGGTTGCCCACGATGCCCACCGGATGGCCGTCGATGCGGGCGAAGCCGCAGGTGATCGACCCCGCCCAGTGCGGGAAGTACTCCACGTAGTCGCGCGTCGTCGACGACGGCCGCGATCACCGTCTTCATGTCGTACGGGATGTTCGGGCTGGCCGGCATGAGGTCCCGCAGCTCCGGGCACTCGCGGGTCGGGTCGTCCTGCGTCGCGACGTGCGGCGGCTCCTCGAGGTTGTTCGAGGGGAGGAAGCTGAGGAGGTAGCGCACCTCTTCGAGCACGAGCTCCTCGTCGTCGCCCACGAAGGTGCACACGCCCGACTTGCGTGGCGTGCGACATGGCGCCGCCGAGCTCCTCGAGCGTCACCTCCTCGCCCGTCACCGTCTTCACGACGTCGGGGCCGGTGATGAACATGTGCGAGTGCTCCTTCACCATGAAGATGAAGTCGGTCATCGCGGGGGAGTACACGGCGCCGCCGGCGCACGGGCCGAGGATCACGCTGATCTGCGGGATGACCCCGGAGGCGAGCACGTTGCGGTGGAAGATGCCGCCGTAGCTGGCCAGGCTGACCGGGCCCTCCTGGATGCGGGCGCCGGCCCCGTCGTTGAGCCCGATGAGCGGGCGCGCCGACCTTGATGGCGAGGTCCATGACCTTGTGGATCTTCTCGGCGAAGACCTCACCGAGGGCGCCGCCGAACACGGTGAAGTCCTGGCTGAAGATGAAGACCTTGCGGCCGTGGATGGTGCCCCAGCCGGTGACGACACCGTCGGTGTACGGGCGCTCGAGCAACCCGCTGTCGTGGGCTCGATGGCGGGCGAGCATGTCGAGCTCGTGGAACGAGCCCTCGTCGAGCAGGAACTCGATGCGCTCCCGAGCGAGCATCTTGCCCTTGGCGTGCTGGCGCTCCACCGACCGCTCGGATCCCGCGTGGAGGGCTTGCTCCTTGCGCTTGGCCAGCTCGGACAGGCGCTCGCTCATCGGATGCTCGCTCACGCCGCCAAGGTAGTGGCGGTCCGCGGACGGCGAAAACTAGACCGCACGGTCAAGCCCACGACATGATCTGTGGACACCCACGCTCGCCATGCGGTCGTCAGGGTCCACAGAACGGGGGAAGTCGCTCATGCACGAGCTCGTGATCCGCGGTGGGACCGTGGTCGATGGGACGGGGGGACCGTCGAGGACCGCCGACGTGGCCGTCGACGAGGGCCGCATCACGGCCGTCGGCACGCGTGGACGAGCGGGGCGCCCGGGAGCTCGACGCCGACGGCCTGGTCGTGGCGCCGGGGTGGGTCGACATCCACACGCACTACGACGGGCAGGTCACCTGGGACCCGGACGTCACCCCGTCGAGCTGGCATGGCGTGACCACCGTGGTGATGGGGAACTGCGGGGTCGGCTTCGCACCTGTCCGCCCCGGGGCCGAGGGCTTCCTGATCGAGCTGATGGAAGGGGTGGAGGACATCCCCGGGACGGCGCTGCACGAGGGCATCGACTGGGAGTGGGAGAGCTTCCCCGAGTACCTCGACGCGCTCGACCGCACGCCGCGTGCCATCGAGATCGCCGCCCAGGTGCCGCACGCCGCCCTCCGCGCCTACGTGATGGGCGACCGCGCCCACGAGCGCGACGCCAACGCGGACGAGATCCTGGAGATGTCGGCGCTCGCCGAGGAGGGGTTGCGCGCGGGCGCGTGCGGCGTGAGCACCAGCCGCACGATCCTGCATCGCTCGGTCCACGGCCTCGTGCCCGGCACGGACGCGCCGCCGGAGGAGCTCCTCGCGCTCGGCGATGCCATCGGGCGCGCCGGCCACGGCGTGTTCCAGCTCGTGTCCGATCACCAGGGCGGCGCCGGCGATCGAGCGTGGCTGGTCGACCTCGTCGAGCGGACCGGGGCGACGGCGACCTACTCGCTCGCCCAGGCCGGCTACGCGCCGGACGCCTGGCGCGAGGCCATCGCCGCGACGGTCGAGGACCAGGACGCCGGTCGCAACATCATCCCGCAGGTGTCGTGCCGGCCGACCGGGATGCTCTTCGGCCTGCAGTCCTCGCTGCACCCCTTCATCACCCACCCCACCTACCGCGCGATCGCGGACCTGCCGCTGGCGGAGCGGGTGGCCCGGCTCTCGCAGCCCGACGTGCGAGCCGCTCTGCTGGCCGAGGGGCCGGGCACCAAGAACCCGATCGGTCTCGGTCTCATGCAGCGGTGGGAGCAGATCTTCCCGCTGGGCGACCCGCCGGACTACGAGCCGCCGCGCTCGGCCAGCGTGGCCGGCGTCGCCGAGCGCGAGGGCCGGGCACCGCAAGCGGTCGTCCTCGACTGGCTGCTCGAACGCGACGGCCAGGCGTTCCTGTTCGCGCCGCTCGCGAGCTACGCGGATCACGACCACGAGGCGCTCCGCGAGATGATGTCCAGCCCGAACACCGTCGTCGGGCTCTCCGACGGTGGCGCCCACTGCGGGCTGATCTGCGACGTGAGCATGCCGACCTACCTCCTCACCCACTGGGTGAACGAGCGTGAGCGCGGGCCGCGGCTCGGGCTCGAGCACGCCATCAGCCTCCAGACGTCCCGTACCGCGGCCGCCTACGGCTTCACGGACCGCGGCGTCCTCAGCGCCGGCAAGCGCGCCGACATCAACCTGATCGACCTCGAGGGCATGCGCCTCCGCGCTCCGGAGATGGTGTTCGACCTCCCGGCCGGCGGGCGGCGCCTCATCCAGCGGGCCGACGGCTACGTCGCCACGCTCGTGGCCGGCCAGGTGACGATGGAGCAGGGCGAGCCCACCGGCATCCGCCCCGGCGGGCTGGTGCGCTTTTGATCGATGGCGCCCCTCTTCGGGGGCCATGATCACGGCCGTGTCGTGTTCGACGTGGGGGAGACGCTCGTCGACGAGACGAGCCAGTGGGAGGCGGAGGCTCGTGCGATCGGCGTCTCGCCGCTCACGTTCTTCGCCGCCCTCGGCGCGGTCATCGAACGGCGTCAGCAGCATCGCGAGACGTGGCCGCTCGTCGGCGTGGCCCGGAGCGCGGCATCGCTGCCCGCCTTCACCGCCGAAGACCTCTATCCCGACGCGCTGCCCTGCCTGCGCGCCCTGCACGAGGCCGGGTTCGTGATCGGCCTGGCGGGCAACCAACCCGAACGGGCCGAGGCGGTGCTGCGCGGGCTCGACGCGTCGATCGAGCTGGTGGCGTCGTCGGAGCGGTGGGGCGTGGAGAAGCCGGCGCCGGCGTTCTTCGAGCGGATCGTCACCGAGCTGGGCCGGCCCGCCGCGGAGATCGCGTACGTCGGCGACCGCCTGGACAACGACGTGCTCCCCGCCAGGGCCGCCGGCATGCGCGGTGTGTTCATCCGTCGGGGGCCCTGGGGGCACATCCACGCCACCTGGCCTGAGGCCACCGAGGCCGACGCTCGCATCGAATCCCTCGACGAGGTGTTGGATCTGGTGCGGGGATAAAGAACCGGGATCGGTGGGGCTGATCGTCCACGCTGGAGGGATGGCGATCCAGGCGCGGGGGCTCACCAAGGTCTTCGAGACCGGGCGCCGCAAGGCGCGGCGACGGATCGAAGCCGTGCGCGACCTCGACCTGGACGTGGCGGCCGGGGAGCGGGTCGCCTACATCGGTCCCAACGGCGCCGGGAAGTCGACGTCGATCAAGATCCTCACCGGGATCCTCCATCCCACGGAGGGCCAGGCCACGGTGCTCGGCATCACGCCCTGGGAGGACCGTCGTCGCCTCGCTCGTCGGATCGGCACGCTGTTCGGGCAGCGGTCGCTGCTGTGGCTCGAGCTGACGCCCCGCCAGTCGTACCGGATGCTCGCGGCGATCTTCGGGCTGGACCGCGCCACCGAGCAGCGTCGCATCGCCGAGCTCGGTGAGCTGCTCGACGCCACCGATCTGTTCGACCAGCCGGTCAGGAACCTGTCGCTCGGCCAGCGGATGCGCTGCGAGCTCACCGCGTGCCTGCTCCACGACCCGGAGATCCTGTTCCTCGACGAGCCGACCATCGGGCTCGACCTCGTCGCCAAGCAGCGGTTCCGCGAGCTCTTGGTCCGCCTCAACGAGCACCAGGGGACCACCATCTTCCTGACGTCCCACGACGTCGCGGACATCGAGCACGTCGCCAAGCGGGCCATCGTCATCAACCACGGTGAGGTCATCTACGACGACGAGGTCGCCGCCATGCGCCGCACCCTGCTCGCGACCAAGATCGTCGAGGTCGGCCTGCTCGCGCCGATCCCCGCGCCGACGCCGGCAGGGGTCACGCTCCTCGAGCACACCGACACGGTGATGCGCCTCGTGGTCGACACGCACACGACGCCCATCCGGACGGTGCTCGACGAGCTGCTCGACGGGCCCGCGGTGGCGGACATCTCCGTGGTCGATCCGCCCCTCGAGCAGGTCATCGCCGAGATCTACGAGCAGCCGGCGCGATGACGCGGCGCGGCTACGCCGAGGCCTTCCGAGGGTCCGCCCACCGCTCGATCATCGACGGAGGTGGGCTCGTGGTGGCGGTCGGGTTCTACCTGGTCATCGTCGGCACCCTGTCGGGCTTGTGGCACGTCGCGGTCGACGCCAACGGCGGCGACATCGGGGGCTACAGCGCGCTCGCGCTCACCTGGTACGTGATCACGTCCGAGGCGGCGATCGTGTCGGTCAACGCGCGCCACATCGAGGACATCGGCACCGACATCGCGGTCGGCACGGTGGCGGTGGAGCTCCTCCGCCCCGCGTCCGTGCTCGGCGTCCGTGTCAGCACCCAGGTCGGCGGAGGCGTTCCGAGGGTGGCGACGCTGTGGGCGTCCGGCGCCGTCCTCGCGATGCTCGTCGCCGGCGCGCCGCCGAGCTGGTCCGCCCTCCTCCTGGCCGCGCCGAGCCTGGTGCTGGCCATCACGGCGAACCTCCTCGCCCAGCACGCCGTCGCGGCCATCGCCTTCTGGATCCGGGACGCGGGCTCGGTGTGGTTCCTCTACATGAAGGGCGTGTTCATCCTCGGGGGGATGATCATCCCGCTCGAGCTCCTGCCCGAGTGGCTCGAGCGCATCTCCCTGCTGCTCGCCCTTCGCGGCGATGGCCTACGCCCCGGCCCGCCTCGCGTCTGGCCATTGGGAACCGGTCCTCCTCGTCGCCCAGCTCTTCTGGATCGGCGTCCTCGCCGTGGTGGCGACCGCCGTGTTCCGGGCCGGCGAGCGCCGTCTGCAGGTGGTGGGCGGATGAGCGGGCTCCGCGCGACGGCGCGCAACGCGTTCGCCGAGGTGGCGGCCAAGCCGGCCGCGCTGGCCACCCAGATGACGGTGATGATGATCAACGACCTCGCCTGGGTCATCTTCTGGGTGCTCTTCTTCGACCGCGTCGGCACGCTCGGTGCCTGGGACCGCGACAGCATCATCGTGCTCCAGGCCGTCCTCACCGCGGCCGGCGGGCTGTCGCTCGGGCTGCTCGCCAACGGCCGGCGGATCGGCACGATGGCGGTCAGCGGTGACCTCGACGCCGTCCTCGCCCTCCCGGTCTCGCCCCTGCCGTTCGTGCTGCTCCGCCGGATCGAGCCGGTCAACCTCGGCGACCTCGCCTTCGGCATCACCCTCTTCTTCGTGGCGTGCGACCCCACGCCGACGCGCACGCTCGCGTTCGTGCTCGTCGTGCTGGCGTCCGCCACGCTGCTCACCGCGTTCCTCGTGCTCACGGGCGCGCTGGCGTTCTTCATCGGGCGCAGCGAGAGCGGCGAGCTCGGGTTCCACAGCATGCTCCTGCTCGGCGCCTACCCCGTCGACCTGTTCGCGGGGGCCATCCGCGTGATGCTGTTCACGGTCGTCCCCGCCGCCCTCATCGCGGCGGTGCCGGCGGGGCTGATCGGCGAGTTCGACGGTGGGCGAGCCCTCGCCCTCGCGCTCACCGCGGCCATCTTCGCCCTCGCCGCCACCGTCACCTTCACCCTCGGCCTGCGCCGCTACACCTCCGGCTCCGTCTGGACCCGCGCCTGACCCCTCGCACGAGCCTGCCCCGGCCAACCGTCGCCAACTCGGGTGCGAAGTACGTCAGAAACGTTGCCTTTCGCACCCGAGTTCGTGGTGGGAGCCCAACTCGGGTGTGAAGTACGTCAGAAACGGCGCCTTTCGCACCCGAGTTCGCGGGGGGTGCGGCTCAGCTCTTGGGGAGGGTCCTCCACGGGTGGCCCTTGAGGGGGTCGGGCTCGCGGGGGAGGCCGAGCACGCGCTCGCCGAGGATGTTGCGCTGGATGTTCTCGGTGCCGCCGCCGATGCGGCTCGACCACTGGAACAGGAACACGTCCTGCCAGAAGCCGCCGTCGGGCGCGTCCTCGTGCCAGAGCGTGCCGGTGGCGCCGAGGATCGACATGATCACGGCGCCCAGGTGCTCGACCTGATGGCTGTTGACCAGCTTGAGCACGGACGCCTCCGGGCCGGGCGGCACCCCCTTGGCGGCCGCGGTGCGCACCCGGTAGACGAGCCAGCGCTGGATCATCTCGCGGGTGGCCAGCCGCGCGAGCGCCTGGCGCACCAGCGGCTCCCGATCGCGGTCGAACCGCCGGGCCAGGTCCGCCACCTCCCGCCACCCGGTCTGGCCGCCCTCGCCGATGGAGGTGCGCTCGGCGGTGAGCGTCGTCATCGCCACCCGCCAGCCGTCGCCGACGTCGCCGACGACGTGGTCGTGGGGCACCCGCACGCCGTCGAGGAACACCTCGTTGAAGTGGATGGCGCCGTCGATCTGCCGCAGCGGTCGCACGTCGACGCCGGCGGCGCGCATGTCGACGAGGAAGTAGGTGATCCCCGCGTGCTTGGCGACGTCGGGGTCGGTGCGGGCCAGGCACATGCCCCAGTCGGCGGTGTGCGCCGACGAGGTCCACACCTTCTGCCCGTCGAGGACCCACTCGTCGCCGTCCCGCACGGCGCGGGTGCTGAGCGACGCGAGGTCAGATCCCGAGCCCGGCTCGCTGAACAGCTGGCACCACGACTCGTCACCGCGGAGCATCGGCTCGAGGAACCGCTTCTGCTGCTCGGGCGTGCCGTGGGCCATGAGCGTGGGTCCGGCCAGGTCGATCCCGACCATGAAGAAGTTCGCGGCGACGTCGAAGCGCGCCTCCTCCTCGGCGACCACACCCGCCTCGATCCCGCTGAGGCCCTGGCCCCCGAACTCGCGGGGCCAGTGCGGTGCCGCCCAGCCGGCATCGAACTTGGTGCGCTGCCAGGCCCGGGCCATCTCGAGCTGGGCGGCGTCCTGGTCGTCGGACTTGGCTCGGAAGGCGCGCCAGTCGCCGTCGCCCTCGTCCCCGCGGCCTCGCCACCGAGCGCAGCCAGGCACGCGCCCGAGCTCGGACCGCCGCCTCGGCAGGAGTGTCGTCGACATCCACTAGAACAGGTTCTAGTTTCGTTCGTGGCGGAGCCGCCAGGCGGAGCCGCTCGACTCGTGCACGCGGATCGGCGAAGCCGGGAGCCCCGAAGAGGGGCGACCCGGCAGTACCGTCCCAACCGTGGACCTGCCTGTGATGCCGCCGGTGAAGCCGATGCTGGCCAAGGCCGTGCACGCCGTGCCCGACGGCCGAGGGCCTCCTCTTCGAGCCCAAGTGGGACGGGTTCCGCTGCATCGCCTTCCGCGACGGCGACGAGCTCGAGCTCGGGTCGCGCAACGACCGTCCGCTCACCCGCTACTTCCCGGAGCTGGTCGAGCTGCTGCAAGCCGCCCTCCCGGAGCGGTGCGTGGTCGACGGCGAGATCGTGGTGGTCACGGAGGAGGGGCTCGGCTTCGACACCCTCCAGCAACGCCTCCACCCGGCCGAGTCGAGGGTGCGCAAGCTGGCCGAGGAGACCCCCGCCAGCTTCGTGGCGTTCGACCTCCTCGCCCTCGATGACCGCGACCTCACCGGAGAGCCGTTCGCGGAGCGACGGCGCCTCCTCGAGACCGTCCTCACGGGCGACCTCGGGCGGGTGCACCTCACGCCGATGACGGACGACCCCGACGGTCGCCGAGGACTGGTTCACGCGCTTCGAGGGCGCCGGCTTCGACGGTGTCATGGCGAAGCCGGCCGACCAGCCCTACCAGCAGGACAAGCGGGTCATGTGGAAGGTGAAGCACGAGCGGACGGCCGACTGCGTGGTCGCCGGGTTCCGGTGGCACAAGGACGGCGAGGGGGTCGGCTCGTTGCTGCTCGGCCTGTTCGACGACGAGGGCACCCTGCACCACGTCGGCGTGGCCAGCAGCTTCACGGCCGCTCGTCGCCGCGAGCTCGTCGACGAGCTGGCCGAGCTCCGGAACGGGGCGCTCGACGATCACCCATGGGCCGAGTGGGCGACGGCGGCGGCCGAGGCCAAGGACGCCGGCCGCATGCCGGGCGGCGTCAGCCGCTGGAACGCGCAGAAGGACCTGTCATGGGAGGCCCTCCGGCCCGAGCTCGTGGCCGAGGTCCGGTACGAGCACGTCCTCGGCGGCCGGTTCCGCCACGGCGGACGGCTCGTGCGGTTCCGGCCCGATCGCACGCCGGAGTCGTGCACCTACGCGCAGCTCGAGGAGGTCGCGCCGGCCGAGCTGGCCGACATCTTCAAGCTGCTTGACGGTCGACCTCGCGGCGACGCCGGTCTACGGGATCGGGTCGAGGGCGCCGGGGTGGTAGCGCACGTTCGGGTTCCACAGCATGAAGCCCTTGATGCCCAGCACCTCCGCGGCGTCGATCTGGGCCCGCACCTCGGCGTCGCCGTACGGCACGCCGTAGAGCGTGAAGTCCTGCAACCACGGCAGGAAGCGAACGCCGGTGCCGGCGGTGACCCGCTGGAAGTCCGCCAGGGACTTGGCGACGATCGCGGCGGGCTCGTTGATGGGGCTGTCGACGCGGTACATCCCGGGGCCCCAGTGCGACGGGTAGACCATCGGGGCGAGGTAGTCCACGACGGCGGCCATCGCCGGCACGTCCTGGGCGATGCTGTCGCCCGCGGCGGCCGCGATGCCGAACACCGAGGCGCCCTGGTAGGCGCCCTCGCGCCCGGAGCACGGCGTGCGTCTCGCTGAGGAAGTCCGTGACCGCGCCTGAGCTGGGCCCTTCCAGACCCGGCACCACCATCGTGTCGGGGTCGCCCTCCGGCCGCCGGATGTAGTCCCAGAGGATGTCCTTCACCCCGAGGTCGACGGCCTCGAGCGCGATGTCGAGGTTGTACTGGCGCACCGCGTCGTTGGCGTAGTTCGCGAAGCCGCCGTAGGTGCCGAGCATCCCGCCGCTCGGGGTCTGGAGCACCTCGTCGTGGCGGCCGGCCGCCCACGCCGCCTCGGCGTAGATCGGGTCGCGGAACGCCACGAGCCGACCGATGACCCGGATCCCCTTGTCCTCGAGCGTCTGCACGGCCTCGGCGAGGTCGTAGTCCGCCGACACGGCGCCGATCTCGCGGGCCTTGGGCAGCTGGGAGTTGTAGCTGACGATCCCCGCCTCGTCCTTGAGGTCGAGCTCCACGGTGTCGATCAGGCCGCGATCGATCAGGTCCATGACGCCGGCGTGGAGCTCGTCGTTGGCCCAGGCCGCGCCGCTGACGTGGACGGCACGCGAGCTGTCCGGGTAGATGACGGGCACCACGACGTGCGCGGTCGTGGTGTTGCCGGCCTCGTCGACGGCCGTGAACTCGAGGGCACCAGTGGGAGGGGTGTCGAACGTCGACCGCGAAGCTGCCGTCGTCGACGTCGAGCGCCTCGCCGCCGAAGCGGAGCTCGGCGCCCTCCTCGACCGTGCCCGTGACGGACACCGGGTCGGCGATCGGCACGGGATCGAGGTTGGTCGGCAGGTCGAGCGTGGGAGCGATGCTGTCGACGACGTAGGTCCACTTGAAGGTCGAGTCGCCGAGGAACATGCGGGCCACGGACAGCTCGATCGTGTGCTCGCCCTCGGCCAGGGCCTGCTCGACCAGCTCGGTCTCCACCAGGTCGGCGGGACGGATCCGCACGGAGCGGCCGTCGGCCTCCGGCTCGAGGTCCTCGAGCAGCGGCACGCCGTCCACCTTCAGGTTCGAGCGGAACAGCTCGTCGCTCGAGTCGAGCGCGATCGTGATGTCGAGGTCGCTCGGCGGCCTCGGGGGTGAGGGCTCGCCCGTCGTCGATCCCGGTGGCCGCGACCTGGACTCGCGTCGCGCCCCAGAACGCCATGCCGAGCCAGAGCACGACGCCGATCGCACCGAGCACGAGCACCAGGAGGAAGAGGTCGATCTGGCGCGAGCGACGCCCGGCCCGCGCTCGCTTCCGCGGTCGGTTCAACCGCAGCGAGCTGGGGGTGAGGTCGAGCTTGCTGCTGCGCGACGGAGACCACAGGCCCCGTTCGGACCGGCGTGGTTTGCGGGCGCGGTTGGCCCCGGGGATGTCCTTGAGAGAGGTCGCCATCGAGCTGGCGCCGCGGCGCGGCGTCGACCAGTCTGCCCGCCGGAGGCCCCGCGGAGCCATCGCGTGGGCCGCTCTCGAGCCCCAGCGGCCACCTGTCGACCAGACTGGGGGCCAGATGGCCGACGCGACCGTGATCGACGTGGGGGGCACCGAGGTGTCCATCACGCACCCTGAGAAGGTGTTCTTCAGCGCTCGCGGTGAGACCAAGCTCGACCTCGTCCAGTACTACCTGGCCGTGGCGGAGCCCCTCATGGAGACCGTCCGTGACCGCCCGGTGCTCCTCCAACGGTTCCCCGAGGGGGCGGGCGGCAAGTCGTTCTTCCAGAAGCGCGTGCCGAAGTCGGCGCCCGCCTGGCTCACGACCACCGTGGTGTCGACGCCGAACGGCACGACGAGCGACGCCCTCGTCGCCGCCGACATCGCCCACCTGCTGTGGGCCGTGAACCAGGGCTGCCTCGGCTTCCACGTGTGGCCCAACCGGCTGCCCGACCTCGAGGTGGCCGACGAGCTCCGGATCGACCTCGATCCGTCGCCGGGCGTCGGGTTCGCGCAGCTCCAGGAGGGCGCGGTGCTCGTCCACGACCTGCTCGACGAGCTCGGCATCGAGGCCCACATCAAGACGTCCGGTTCGCGCGGGCTGCACGTGTACGCCGCCCTCGAGCATCGTTGGGACAGCTACGAGGTGCGGGCGGCGGCGGTTGCGCTCGCCCGTGAGCTCGAGCGCCGGCACCCTGACCAGATCACGGCGCAGTGGTGGAAGGAGGAGCGAGGTCAGCGCGTGTTCGTCGACTTCAACCAGAACGCGCCGCACAAGACGGTCTTCGGTGCGTGGTGCGTGCGGCCGCGGGTCGGCGCCCAGGTGTCGACCCCGATCACGTGGGACGAGCTCGACGCGATCGAGCCGGACGAGCTGACCATCGCCACCGTGCCCGACCGGCTCGCCGAGCGGGGCAACGCGTGGGCCGGCATGTACGACCGGCCGCAGGACCTCACGCCGCTGCTGGAACGATCGGCCACCGACATGGCCAACGGGTTGATGGACGCCCCGTGGCCACCCGTGTACCCGAAGCAGCCGAACGAGCCACCGCGGGTCGCTCCGAGCCGCGCCCGCACAACTTGACCCGCGGGTCAAGATCCGCTCTGCTGGTCCGACTGCTCGCCGCGCACCAGCCCATCCAGGGGGAACGATGACCGACCTCGAAGAGCGCACCCAGCCCACCGACGCCGTCGCCGAGGTCAAGGCGTGGCTGGAGGAGAACTGGGATCCCGACCTCACGGTCGCGGAGTGGTGGGAGCGCCTCGGGCTGGCCGGGTGGGCGGCGCCGGGGCTGCCGCTGAACGCCTACGGCAAGGGCCTCAACCGCAACGACAGCGTCGCCGTCCAGGGCGCCATCGCGGAGTTCGGGGCGCTGGGCGCTCCGGGCGGCCTCGGGCTGCTGCTGGCGGCGCCGACGATCGCCGCCCACGGCACGCAGGAGCAGATCGACCTCTACGTGCGCGACATCGTCACCGGGCAGAAGGCGTGGTGCCAGCTCTTCAGCGAGCCCGGCGCCGGGTCGGACCTGGCCGGCCTGCAGACGCAGGGCGATCAAGGACGGCGACGAGTGGGTCGTCACCGGCCAGAAGGTGTGGACCTCCGGCGGGCAGGTGGCGGACATGGGGATGCTCATCGCCCGCACCGATCCCGACGTGCCGAAGCACCAGGGCATCACCTACTTCGGCATCGACATGCACCAGAAGGGCGTCGACATCCGTCCCCTCGTGGAGATGACCGGGCACGCGATGTTCAACGAGGTGTTCATGGAGGAGGCCATCGTCTCCGACAGCGCGCTCATCGGTGGCCTCAACAACGGCTGGGCCGTGGCGAACACCACCCTGATGAACGAGCGGGCCGGCCTCGGCTCCGGCGGCGGCAGCGCCTCCGCGGGCGCCGCCACCCCCGGCACGGTCGTCAACGACCTCGCCAAGCGGGCCGGCGACTTCGTGTCCGGCGCCGCCGAGGGACGCCGTCGCGGCGGCGGGGGCGGCATGTTCGGCGCCTCCTACAAGCTGCTGGTCGAGCTGGCCAAGGGCAACGGGAAGATCAACGACCCGACCGTGCGCCAGGGCCTGATGAAGCTGCACACGCTCAACGAGCTCGGCCGCATGAACAGCCTCCGCGCCAAGGCGGCCAAGGCGATCGGGCAGGACGTGCCCGGCCTCCCCAACATCTCGAAGCTCTCGATGAGCGAGATCGTGCGCCAGCAGCGCGACCTCGGCCTGAGCATCGTCGGCCCGTACGGCACGCTCCACGCCTACAAGCCCGACGACCAGAAGGCCCTGAACGAGGCGACGGGCAACCCGTTCGCCGCCATGGTCACCGGCATGGCGCTCTTCGCGCAGGCGCCGCCCATCTACGGCGGCACCGACCAGGTGCAGCGCAACATCATCGGCGAGCGCGTCCTGGGCCTCCCCAAGGAGGCCAACAACGACAAGACGGCCGCCTTCAAGGACCTCCCCAAGAACGCCTAGCTCCAGGCGGCTCGCCGCCGGATCCTGCGCCTGAGCTCGTGTCGCGCTGAGGCCAGGCGCGCCATCGGCGACGGTGAAGACCGTTGTGAAGCTCGGGCGCCCCTCGTGCTCAGCCGAGGGGCGGGGCTGGGTCGGCGTCGTCGTCGGGGATCGGGGTGGAGGTAGGCCCAGCGGTTGTGGAAGCCGCAGCCGAGGCGGCCGTTGGTCTGGGTGGTCTTGCCGCCCTTGCAGGCTTCGTGGATGTGGTCGATCTCGGGCCGGTCGGGGACCTCGTCGCAGCTGGGGTGGAAGCAGGTGCGGTCGCGGATCTCGATGGCCCGGCGCAGGGCACCGGTGAAGAAGCGACGCTGGGCGCCGACGTCGAGCACGCGGGAGGGACCGTCGAACACGATGCGCTCCACGTCGGCCTCGGTGAGGTGCGCAGCGGCGGTGCCGGGGGTGAGCACGGTGCCGTTGAAGAGCTCGAGGATGGGGCCGACGGAAGGTCTCGAGCCCGACCACCACCGTGAAGAGCGGAGCGGGGCGGCGCCCACCTGCGGGGGCGGTGCGGGCGCGGGTGGCCATCTCGACGAGGGCGTCGGCGCGGCGCTGGGCGGGTGTCCGCTTCAGGTCGAGCACCGTGGGCTCGCGACCGAGCCGGGCCTTGGCCTCGGCCCAGTCGGCGTCGAACAGCTCCGCTTCGATGCTGCGCAGGGTGGTGTCGACGATGGCACCCGACACCGGGTCGAGCGTGATGCGCCCGAACCACAGGCCACCGAAGCTCTGGGACAGGTGCAGCTCCCGGGCCGCTCGGTCCTCATCGGCGCCTTGCTCGGCGCCGTCGGGATCCACGATCGTCTCCCAGCGGTCACAGACCCGCTTGAAGTCGGCGAACCCGCTGCTGCGGGCCAGCTCCAGGAGCCGTTCGTGATCGGCGTCGAACGCGTCGGCCGTACGGGGGTTGCAGACCCCGAGCAGCGTGGTCACATGGGCTCGATCGATGTCGCCGGCCGCCCATGCCTCCTCGACGGCGGGCAGGGTCCGCAGCGCGCGGGCGTGGCGCAGGCGCTGACGGGCGACCTGGATCGGCACCCGCTGCTTCCACGCCAGCCAGGCGGCGCCGGTCTTGGCGCCCGAGGCGCGCCAGGCGCCCTGGGCATCCCAGCGCGACAGCACCCGGGCTTCCGCCGCGTCGAGGCGACCGCGCAGGCGCTGCATCGCCAGCACCGCGTCCGACAGCGAGTCGTCATCGACGCCATCGAGGTCGATGGCGTGCAGCTCCGCGAGCACCGCGGCGGCCCGGTCGAGCACGTCAGCCACATCAGCAGCCATGGCACTCCTCTCCGGGGTCCGAGCGCCGCCGACGAGGGCAGCGCGGTCGCTCACAGATGACGGGGGCCGTGACCTCGGTCCCGAGAGGAGAACACCATCAGCATATCGAACACACGTTCGCCCGTCAACCCGGCACCGCAGATCTTCTCGTGGCCGGATCGGTGCCTGAGACGCTGCAGGACCGCCGCCACCCACGACCACCGGCAGCAGTGCGGGTGAGTTCACCAGCACCCCTGCCACACCTCTACCTCCTGCACACTCACAGCACTCTGCGGTAGCGAACCTCCTCGAGGGTTCGTCCTCCGATCTCGATCGGCTTCCGGGAGCCGTCGACCTTCCAACCCAGCGCCTCGTAGAACCGTCGTGGCCCCGCATTCGTGTCGAGAACCCACAGCGTCGCTTCGCGGCAGGCCATCGTCGTGAACCACTCGATCGCGGCAGCCATGAGCAACCGACCTCCCCCTTGCCGCCAGACCCGCGGGTCGATGTACATCGATGCAAGCTCGCCGGTCGGGTCACCATCCGCGGGCTCAGTTCTCTGCGCGGTGCAATGCGCGAAGCCGACCGGCAGATCGCCGTCAACGAGCACGAGGACAACGGTCGACCCCGTCGTGTCGGCGAGGAGCTCGCGCCACGCGCCCAGCCGGCCCTGCACAGACAGCGCATCGAGGTGCGCGTCTGGCACCTGCCCGCGGTACGCGGACCTCCACGCCTCCACGTGAACGCTGGCGAGTCGCTCGGCGTCGTCCGGTGTTGCGAATCGAATGAACATGTAGCGCCGACAGATTGCCTGATGGGCTCGCGCC
The DNA here is from genome assembly GCA_963721695.1 of uncultured Microthrixaceae bacterium. GTDB lineage: Bacteria > Actinomycetota > Acidimicrobiia > Acidimicrobiales > VFJN01 > VFJN01. The sequence goes on along the minus strand of CAVRKU010000021.1, from coordinate 10,678 downwards.
AGGCGGATACGGGGCGCGTCGCGAAGTCCTGGTCTGATGCGTCGGTGGTGAGGACGTTCGACGAGCTGGTGGACGAAGCGGCCGCGGTCCCGGTCGAAGGCTGGGACTTCTCGTGGCTCGACGGCCGCGCCACGGAGCAGCGCCCGTCGTGGGGCTATCAACGCCTCCTCGCCAAGAAGCTCGCGGCGGCGACCGCGGCGCTGGACATCCAGACCGGCGGCGGGGAGGTGCTCGCCGGCGCCGGAGCCGAGAACTTCCCGCCGACGTTGGTCGCCACCGAGGGATGGCCGCCCAACCTCGCCAAGGCGACGGCGCTGCTCCACCCGCTCGGCGTCGTCGTGGTCGCCGATCGCGAGGAGCCACCACTGCCCTTCGCCGACGGCAGCTTCGATCTGGTGACCAGTCGCCACCCGGCCACGGTCCACTGGTCGGAGATCGCCCGCGTGCTTGCACCCGGCGGCACCTACTTCGCGCAGCATGTCGGCGGCGGCACCAACGTCGAGATCAGCGAGCACTTCCTGGGACCACTCGAACCAGGCGACGGCAGAGACCACGAGGTCGAGGCGGACCAGGCCAGGGAGGCGGGCCTGGAGATCGTGCAGTGCCGGAACGAACGCCTGCAGCTGGAGTTCTTCGACGTCGGCGCCATGGTCTTCTTCCTGCGCAAGGTCATCTGGACCGTGCCGGACTTCACCGTCGACCGCTACCGCGACCGGCTGCGGGAGCTCCATGACCAGATCCAGCAGGACGGCGTGTTCCGTTCAACGATGTCTCGGACGCTCTTCGAAGCGATCAAGCCGCCTTCCGCGTAGCGCTCCCACAGCGATTGCTTCGTGTGCGGGAAGGCCGCCTGGGCCCGGGCACACCGATGGAGAAGTAGTCAAAGCCCACGGCGGCGCGCGCTCGGTCGGGATCGCAGCGCAGCGCGAGATCGGGACCGCCGTTGGGATGGGCCATCGCCACGCCCATCCGGACGCCCTCTTCGACGAACTCGGTCATCACGCCGTAGCCGAGGTGCTCCTGATACCACGCCAACGACCGGTCGAGGTCGGACACCGGGAGCTTGAGGTGGTGGATGCCGTCGAGAACGGGTGCGGTGCTCACGTCCCACTCCTAAGTGCAGTCTTCATGCATTGATGCAGTTATCCTGCAGGACGTGGATGAGGTCGTCAAGACCGACCGCCGCGCACAGCGTCGAGTCGAGACCGAGCGCCGCCTGGTCGGCGCGGCCTCTGCGCTCTTCGTCGAGCGGGGCTACGCCGCCACCACCCTCGCCGATGTGGCCGAGCACGCCGACATCGCCCCGCGCACCCTGTACCTCCACTTCCCGTCCAAGGCGGCGCTGCTGCTCCGGTGCATCGCGCCGCTGGACAACCGACGCGTCAGTGCCGACTCCTCGCCGACGCCGATGGCCGACCGGGAGGACGTCGGGACCGGCACCGGATCCACGGACGTGCCCATGGGCGCCTCAGCGTCCGATGCGATGCCGAGACGCCACGCGGGACGCCGAGACGTCGACCGGCAAGACACCGGTGGGACAGCGACAGACGTCGCCGCATGCGATCGCTCGACGCACTGTCACACTCCTGCCCGGCGTCGACTCCTCGTTGCTGGCAGTGGCGGACGCCTTCGGTCAGCCGGCCACCGCTCGGTAGAGCTCGACGACGTTGGCGCCGAGGATCTGGTCGACCTCGGCCGCGGTGAGGCCTCGATCCGCGAGGTGCTCGGCGAGCGTCGCGAACTCACGGTGGGCGGTGATGACGGGTCGGTAGTTGGCGTCGAGATCGGTGCCGATGGCGACGTGGTCGACGCCGATGAGCGTCACCAAGCGCAGGATCTCGTCGACGAAGTCGTCGACGGTCGCGCTCGTCACGCCGGACGGCCAGGCGCCGATCAGTCCCCCGCCGTCGGCCACCGCACGGGCGTGGTCGTCGGACAGCAGCCGCGGATGGGAGCGCTCCGGGTGGTCGAGGTGGCTGTGCGACACCATGACCGGGGCCGCGCTCGCCTCCAGCACGCCGACGGTGGTCGCGAAGGTTGCGTGCGCGCAGTCGATGACCATGCCGAGCCGATTGCACTCGTGCACCACGGCCCGCCCGAAGTCGGTGAGACCGTCGTGCACGGGATCCTCCGTCTGGATGTCACCGAGCTCGTTGACCCGGTAGTGCACGAGCGTGAGCGAAGAGACGCCCTGGCCGTGCGCCTCGGCGACTCGCTCCCCCTGGCCCTCGAGGAAGTCGCCGCCCTCGCACGTGAGGAGCACGGCCGTCTCGCCTGCCGCGTGCGCGCGATCGAGGTCGGCCGCGGTCATGGCGACCGGTGCCTGCTCGCGGTCGACCAGGGCCCGCAGCCCGGCGAGCTGCTGTCGGTGACCGGCGTAGGCCTCGCCGGGTTCGAAGGCCCGGCCGGCGTGGAGGCCGCCATCGGGTGTCGGAGCCAGCACGGCCAGGTCGGCCACGGTTGCGAAGCTGACCGCGGTGAGGCCCGCCTCGCGTGACGAGTGCAACGCCGCTACCGACGCGTCGCCGCCGAGCAGCTCCGCCAGGCGGTCGCCCGCGGGCGCCCCGGCCAGGAAGCAGCGTCCGGGGTGGGCGTGCACGTCGATCCACGGCCCGTGGCTGGCGGTCATCCGGCGACCCTAGGAGCCGACGCGGCCGCCGGTAGCGTCGTCGGGCATGGGAGCCACCGCCCGCCTCGTCGAGCTCGGCATCGACCTCCCGCCGGTGTTCCCTCCCGCGGGCAGCTACGTGGGTTGCGTCGTGGTCGGCGACACGGTGCACGTCGGCGGTCACGGACCGGTCGACGGTGACGAGGTGGTTCGCGGCAAGGTCGGTCTCGACCTCGATCTCGCCGCGGCCCGCCGGGCGGCCCGCATGACCGGCCTGTCCATCCTGGCCACCCTCCGCGCCGAGCTGGGCGACCTCGATCGGATCGAGCGCATCGTCAAGGTGTTCGGGATGGTCAACACCGCGCCGGGCTTCGACCAGACGCCGGCGGTCATCGACGGCTGCTCCGATCTCCTCCTCGAGGTGTTCGGAGAGCGCGGCCGGCACACCCGCAGCGCGGTGGGGCTGGCCGAGCTGCCGTTCGGCATCGCGGTCGAGATCGAGCTCATCGCCACCCTGACGACTTCGTGATGGACGAGCTGACGGCCTCGTACCTCGCCCGCCTCGGGCTGGAACCCGAGCCGCCCTCCCTCGACGCGCTCCAGCGCCTGCATCGGGCGCAGGTGGAGCGGGTGCCCTACGAGACGATGTGGATCCACGCCGGCGAGTCGTGGGGCATCGACCCGCGCGACTCGATGCAGCGCATCGCCCAGCAAGGTCGCGGCGGCTACTGCTTCCACCTCAACGGCGCGTTCAGCGAGCTGCTCCAAGCGCTGGGCTACGCGGTCACCCGTCACGTCGGTGGCGTGCACGGGCCTCCGGGGCCTGACGTCGAGATGCTGACGAACCACCTCGTGCTCACGGTCGCCGATCTCCCGACGAACGAGAACCCGTCCGGGGTCTGGTACGTCGACGCCGGCCTCGGGGATGCCCTGTACGAGGCCCTCCCGCTCATGGCCGGCGAGTACGAGCACGGGCCGTTCCATCTGAGCCTCGAAGCCACGGAGGATGGCGTCGGTGACTGGCACCTCACCCATGACCCCGCCGGCGGCTTCACGGGCATGAGCTGGCGCTCCGCCGCCGCGACGATGGCTGACTTCGGTCCGCGGCACGACTGGCTGTCCACGTCGCCCGACTCGGGCTTCGTCCGCGTCGCCACCGCACAGCGCCGCGACGCGGCGGGCGTCGACGTGATGCGGGGGCTCGTCCTGACCCGTGTCGGTCCTGGCTCTGCTCCGTCGGAGCCGCTCATGGACAGAGCGGACTGGTTCGCCGCCCTCGCCGACGTCTTCGGCCTGCACCTCGACGCGATGCCCCTCGAGCAGCGCGACCAGCTGTGGGAGCGCGTGCTCACCTCCCACCTTCGCTGGCAGGAGGCCGGAGCCCCGTGAGCACCTCGCGCGCCCCTGCGGTCCTGGCGCACGGTCCTCCTGCTGCTGGCGGCGGGGGCCTGTTCCGGCTCGGACGACGACGGTGGCGCCCCGGCGACCACGACCACGAGCACGGCCACCACGACGGCCCCGACGACCGACACCACCGTCGCGGGTTCGGCGGGCTGCGGCGGGACTGCTCCGGTCACCGATGGTCAGCTGCTCCAGGGCAGCCTCGAGTCCTCGGGTGGCACCCGCGAGTACATGGTCTACGTCCCCGAGAGCTACCGACCGGACGTGCCGGCACCCGTGGCGTACGTCTTCCACGGCGCGGGATCGAACAAGGAGCAGCAGCTCGTCTACAGCAACTTCCAGCCCTACGCCGAGGAGGACGGAGCGCTGCTGGTGCTCCCGGACGCGCTCGGCCAGCCGATGCGGTGGAGCCCGCTCGGACCCGCGATCGCCGGCGTCGAAGGGGTCAACGACCTCGAGTTCTTCGACGACCTCTCGGCGGCCATCGAGGACGAGCTCTGCGTCGATCCGGACCGCGTGCTGATCACCGGGATGTCGAGCGGCGGGTTCATGAGCGGCTCGCTCGCGTGCACACGTTCGGATCGCATCACGGCGGTCGGGCCCGTCACCGCCACCCTGGCGGCCCCGGCGCTGTGCGGGGTGGCCGAGCCCGTGCCCTACGTCTACTTCCACGGCACGGACGACGCCGTGATGCCGTACGACGGTGGAGCCGGCACCCCGGGCCCCGTGCTGGAGACGAGCCAGTTCTGGGCCGACCACAACGGCTGCGTCGGACCACCGACCGACGAGCGCATCGGGGCTGATGTGGTGCACCGCTCCTGGTCAGGGTGCGACGCGCCGACCGACCTCTACACGGTGGAGGGCGGGGGCCACGCCTGGCCGGGCGCCATCTCGGTCAGCCGCCTCGGCCACAACACCGAGGCCATCGACGCGACCGAGATCATCTGGCAGACGTTCCGCGACGCCTGGCCCACCGGAGCGGGCTGACGGACTCAGGGAGCGGGTGCTCCCTTGGCCTCCCAGTAGTCGTTCATCGCGGCCTGGCACTTGACGTACCACGGGATGATGAACAGCAGGATCCAGAAGGCCGTCACGGCGCTCACGGGGCTCTTGCGTCCGTCGCGCTTGTACATGCGCTCGATCTCGATCGGGAGGAGGAACAGCGTGATGAAGCCGGCGAAGAAGTAGATGAGCGCACCCACCACCCCGCCCACGCCCTCGCCCGTGTGGACCTTGATCTCCTCCTGGCTCTTGTAGACCCAGTAGATGCCGTACAGGCCAAGGGTCAGGACCGACCAGAGGATCTGCAGGCCGATGTTCTCGCGCCGGCCGATGGGACCCTGGACGCCCGGCGCCGCCGGCGGTCCCGGTGGGGCCGGAGCCGACTCCGGCGGGTACCACTTGCCGTCAGAGGCCTGCCACCAGCCATCACCCTGGGCCACATCGCTCATCGAACCACCCCTCTTCGCTGCCGCAGGCTAACCGAGCTGACCTTCCAGCTTGCTGGCCCGTTCGACGAGCCGGCCGTCGTCCAGGGACGCGGCGATCGCGGCGAAGGCATCGGTGGGGCCGGTCCACCTCCACTCGGGCACCGTGCCGACCTCGGCGTCGGTCTCCACGGTGGCGATCCGCCGGAAGAGGAGCGCGAGGTCGTACTGCTCCCTGAGGGTGGCGCTCAGCTTGGCCGCGCTGCGGATGCCCGCGTCCCACGTGAGGGGGTCGAGCGGGATGTCCTCGAGGTGACCCCATCGGTCGAGGATCGCGGCGGCCGACTTGGCCCCCCATCCGGGCAGCCCCGGGAACCCGTCGGCGGCGTCGCCGACGAGGGCGAGCAGGTCGGGGATGAGCTCGGGCATCACGCCGAGGCGCTCGCGCACCCCAGCTGCGTCGAACCACTTGTCCTGGCGGCGGTCCCACTGCCAGACCTTGCCGCCGACGCATTGGCCGAGGTCCTTGTCCGGCGTGCAGATGACGACCCGCTCCACGAGGTCGTCCGCCGCCGCGACCTTGGCGCCCGCCGCCAGCGCATCGTCGGCCTCCTGCTCGACCATCGCCCACACCGGGAAGCCCGCGGCCCGCAGCGCGTCCTCGACCGCGTTGAACTGGTTCCGCAGGTCGCGGTCGATGCCCGAGCCGTCCTTGTACCCGGCCCAGAGGTCGTTGCGAAACGACTCGATGACGTGGTCGGTGGCCACGGCGACGTGGGTCGCGCCCTGCTCGAGCAGCATGAGGCACGACGCGACCACCCCGCGGGTGGCCCCGCGCACCGGGTCCTTGTTGGCGGGCGAGTAGTGGTACCGGAACAGCTCGTACGTGCCGTCGACGAGGTGCACTTGGAGGCCCATCCGGGGCATCTTCCCAGGTCGCGTCGACGCCGCGTATCGTCGCACGCCGTGCCGACGTCCAGAAGAAGACCTCGGCGTCCTTCCTGCACAACGCCACGATCGCGATGTTCGAGCGGCAGGGGTTCGAGCACCCGCCCGATCGGCAAGACCCGCTGGGTGGTTCGCAAGGTCCTCGGCTGACGCGTCCACCACGCGGCAGTGGGACATCCCTGGAAGGGATGCCCCACTGAGGGTCTTGCGGTGTCGGTGACCGCTACCGGGTCTGGACGACCACCTTGTGGTGGTGGCGGAGGCCGAGGGCCACGAGCACCAGCATCACGCCGGCCGCTGCGAAGGCGGCGATGGCGGCGAAGCCGGCGATGCGGCCGACGGTCGACCAGGCGAAGGCGCTCAGCAGCAGGCCCCGCAGGGTCTCACCCTTGAAGAGGGTGTTGCGCTGGCCGCTGATGGCGTCGGCTTCGCCCTGCAGCTCGGCGATCTGGGCGGCGCTGGCGCCGTCGGCGGTCGCCGTCTCGACGGCGGTGTTGGCCGCCCGCTCGGGGTCGCCGAGGTCGGCGAAGGTGGCGCCGTCGGCGATGCCTTCGAGGTGGCCGTTGATGAAGCTGGCGTAGGCCTCGGCCTCGGGGCCGGTGTTGACGGCGTGCCCGGCGAACGGGCAGCAGGTCGGTGCGACCCTCCTCCTCGAGGGCGGCGGCGGGCGGGAAGGCGATGTTCTGGGAGCGTCAGCTCGTCGTTGACGTAGTCCTTGGAGAAGTTGGCGCCCCAGGTGAGGAGCCCTCCGGCGACCACGAGGACCATGACGAGGACGACGCCGACGCCGACGAACACGCTGTCGATGGTGCGACGCTTGAGCGCCACGGTGGGCTCGACTGGGGTGGTTCGGGTGTCGGTCGTGGTGACGACTGGGTCACGGGTGATGGTTGTCATGGTGTGCTCCTGTGCGTTGAGGTCTATGTCGAACGTACGGATCTGCCCGCCGGAGCACAGGAGGCGAAGGTCCCAAGCCCGGGCGCCGAAGGCACTTCCGCGATCGGGAACCGCACGTGGACCACGCCGTCCTCGAGCCGCTCGCACGAGCCGTTCGGCCGGCGGAGGACGTGGAGCATGGCGGTGTTGGAGAAGAGGGTGTCGGCGACGAAGTGGGTGACGCCGAGCGGCCGGGCGGCGCGCTCGAGCCGTTCGAGGAGGCGCGTGCCGAGGCCCTGGCGCTGGTGGTCGTCGGCCACGACGAAGGCCACCTCGGCGTCGGTCGCTGTCGGGCAGGCGCTCGAGGCGACCCACGCCCACGATCGCCGAGCCGTCGGTGGCGACGAAGGCCACCCGGTCTCGACCATCGACGTGGGTGAAGTGCTCGACCTCCGCAGCAGAGAGCGCTGGGTGCACGGCGAAGAACCGGTTGCGGATCGACTCGGCCGACAGCCGGCCGTGGAACGCGACGAGGCGGGCCCGTCGTCGGGCGCGATCGGGCGGATGCGCACATCGGCTCTGGCGGACAGGTCCATCGGACGACAGCCTCCGGCGCCGCGGGTCCCGCTCGCTAGGGCCGACGGAACGTGACGGTGGGGTCTTTGGTCACTTCCGCGGTCACACTGGCGTGGTGGCGATCCGCGTGTTCCTGCTCGATGACCACGAGCTGGTGCGCGGAGGGGTGCGCGACCTCCTGTGGGGCGAGGACGACATCACGGTGGTCGGCGAGGCCGGAACCGCCGAGGATGCCCTCGAGCTGATCCCGCAGACCAAGCCGGACGTGGCGGTGCTCGACGTGCGGCTCGGGGACGCGGCCGGAGGCACGAGCGGCATCGAGGTGTGCCGGCAGATCCGCTCTGACCATCCCGAGGTGGCTTGCTTGATGCTGACGAGCTTCGCGGACGACGAAGCGCTGTTCGCGTCGATCATGGCCGGAGCCGCCGGGTACGTCCTCAAGCAGATCCGCGGCGGCGAGCTGGTCAGCGGCATCCGTCGGGTGGCGGCCGGCGACAGCCTGCTGGACCCATCGGTCACCGCTCGGGTGCTCGAGCGGCTGCGGCACCCCGAACCGGCGGAGGCCGATCCGTTGGCCGACCTGACGCCGCAGGAGCGAGTGATCCTCGACCACATCGCGGAGGGCATGACCAACCGGCAGATCGGCGAGGCGATGTTCCTGGCCGAGAAGACGGTCAAGAACTACGTGTCCAACCTGCTGACCAAGCTCGGCATGTCGCGCCGCACCGAGGCGGCCGCCTACGCGGCCCGGCTGGCCGAGCGTCGTCGGACCGAGCCGAGCTGATGCCCCTCCGGCACGTCGACGACTCCGCGCGGCTCCGCCACCTCGTCGAGGCGGTGCTGTCGATCGGTTCCGACCTGTCGCTGCCCGACGCCCTCCGCCGGATCGTGGAGGCGGCCGTGAAGCTCCTCGACGCCCAGTACGGCGCGCTGGGCGTGCTCGACGGCACCCACCACAGCCTCACCGAGTTCATCAACGTCGGGCATGACCCCGGAGCAGGTCGCCGCCATCGGGCCCCTCCCCGAGGGCCACGGTGTCCTCGGCCTGCTCATCGTGGATCCGAAGCCCTTGCGGCTCGCCGACCTCAACGCCCACCCCGACAGCTACGGGTTCCCGCCGCACCACCCACCGATGCGGTCCTTCCTGGGCGTGCCCATCCGGATCCGGGACCAGGTGTTCGGCAACCTCTACCTGACCGAGAAGCAGGGGGCCGCCGAGTTCAGCGAGGAGGACGAGGGCCTGGCCGTCGCGCTCGCCGGGGCGGCGGCCATCGCCATCGAGAACGCCCGCCTCCACGCCCGCCTCACCGATCTCGCCCTCGTCGAGGACCGCGAGCGCATCGCCGCCGACCTCCACGACACCGTCATCCAGCGCCTGTTCGCCACCGGCCTGGCGCTCGAGAGCACGGTGCGCCTGGCGCCACCGGAGCTGGCCGCCCGCATCGAGTCGGCGGTGGGAGACCTCGACGACACGATCCGCCAGATCCGCTCGGCGATCTTCTCGCTCCAGGCGCCCCGCACGCCGGGGCGCCGCCTGCGGGACGAGATCCTCGGCCTCGCCACCGAGTCGGCCGCCAGCCTCGGGTTCGAGCCGCACCTCCGCCTCGAGGGTCCCGTGGACTCCGCCGTCGGCCGCGACGTGGGCGACCACCTGCTGGCGGTCCTGCGGGAGGCGCTGTCCAACGTCGTGCGCCATGCCGGTGCCACCCGGGTCGACGTCGACGGTGGCGGTGGGACCCGACGGAGCGGTGGTGGCCACGATCACCGACGACGGCGTGGGTCCGGGGACGGGCGAACGCTCCGGCGGTCAGGGCCTCGACGAACATCATCAGGCGGGCCGAGCCGCTCGGCGGCACCGTCGAGATCGGTCCGGCGGGCCTGCGGTCGGGGGACCCGCGTGGCCTGGAGCGTCCCGGGGCGCCGTAGGGCCGAACGGCCTGCGCCCAGCCCCCGTTCGCCTCTAGGCGACAGCGGCCGCGCGTCCACGATCGAGCTGGTGGCCCCGACCCGCGACGGCATGGTCGAGCTCGACCGAGCGGACTGCCTTCGCCGGCTCGCGCAGGCGCACGTCGGCCGGGTCGTCACCACCGTCGCTGCGCTCCCCACCATCTTCCCCGTCAACTACGCCCTGCTCGACGAAGACATCGTGTTCCGCACCGACGCCGGCACGAAGCTTGGCGGCCGCGGTGCACGACGCCGTCATCGCCTTCGAGATCGACCACATCGACCGCTGGTCCACCACCGGATGGAGCATCGTCGTCGTCGGCCACGCCCGCGAGATCACCGGTCCGACCAGATCGCCCGAGCCGAGCGGCTGCCGCTCAGCCGCTGGGAGCGCGGGGGCGGCGCCGAGACCGTGCTGCGGTGTCCACCGAGGTCACGACCGGACGGGCCTTCGGGGAGGCCTTCGATGCCGCGCTGGGCTGAACGCCAGGGATCGCGGACCTTCGGCCCTAGGGCGGCGCGGCCCCTCCTTCGCACGGTGAGACCGCCGACGACACCCATCCCGTCAAGAGGAGCAGTCATGAAGGCACTCGTGTACCACGGACCCGGTCAGAAGACCTGGGAAGAGGTCCCCGAGCCCGCCCTCCCGACGACACCGACGCCATCGTGCGCGTCGACGCCACCACCATCTGCGGCACCGACCTCCACATCCTCAAGGGCGACGTCCCCACCGTCGTCGACGGCCGCATCCTCGGCCACGAAGCCGTCGGCACCGTCGAATCCGTGGGCAAGGGCGTCAAGACCGTGCGCCCCGGCGACCGCGTCGTGGTGTCCTGCATCACCGCGTGCGGCACCTGCCGCTTCTGCCGCGAGGCCCGCTACGGGCAGTGCCTCGGCG
>CAVRKU010000020.1:0-28965 GCA_963721695.1 uncultured Microthrixaceae bacterium | reverse complement strand
CTCGTCCACGATGGCGCATGGCCGACGACGCCCCGATCTTCCCGAGGCCCCACCCGAGCGCATCGACCTCGGCATCGGTGTCGCGCTGGTGCGCTGCCGGCCGGAGCGCGGCGGCGGCCGCGGTGACGGCCATCAACACGAGCCTCGACCACCTCCGGCCCTGGATGGCATGGGCCAGCGAGCCCGCCACCGAGGCCGGCCTGGCCACGTTCTTCGCCGCCGCCGAGGAGCTCTGGGACCAGCGCCAGGACTTCGGCTACTCGATCGTCGACCCGGCGACGAGGTCGTGCTCGGCGGGTGCGGGCTGCACGGCCGGCTGGCGCAGCACGGCCTCGAGATCGGCTACTGGGTGCACGTCGACCACATCGGGCGCGGGCTCGCCACGGCCGCCACGGGCGCTCACCGACGCCGCCTTCGCGATCCACGGGATCGAACGGGTGCGGATCAGCTGCGAGGAGAGCAACGCCCGCAGCGCGCGGGTTCCGGAGAAGCTCGGCTACACGTTCCAGGGCGTGTCCGTGCCCGACGGCGGGCCCTGCGCGGGCGGCCCACCCAGCTCTGGGTCGTCGAGCGGGCCGCGTGGATGACGAGCCGCCACTGGCCTCGCCGTAGCCTCGCGGGGTGGACGACCGCCCCATCGGGATGTTCGACAGCGGGTTCGGCGGCCTCACCGTCGCCCGGGCGCTGATCGACCTCCTCCCGGCCGAGCACCTCGTCTACCTGGGCGACACCGGGCGCTACCCGTACGGCCCCCGCCCGCTCGACGAGGTGCGGGGCTTCGCCGAGCAGATCACCGACCTCCTCGTCGCGACCACGACGTGAAGCTGGTCATCGTCGCGTGCAACACGGCGGCCGCCACCGGGCTGGCCGACCTGCAGGCGCACGTCGACGTGCCGGTGCTGGGCGTGATCGAGCCGGGCGTCCGCAGCCTCGCCCCGGCCACGCACCGGGCCGGGTCGGCGTCATCGGCACGGTCGGCACGATCGCGCTCGGGCGCCTACCAAGACGCGGTCGCCCGCCTGGCGCCCCAGCTCGACCTCACCTGCGCGGCGTGCCCGGGCTTCGTCGAGTTCGTCGAGCGGGGCGAGACCCGCAGCGATCAGGTCACCGTCCTCGCCGAGCGGCTCCTCGCGCCCGTGCGGGAGGCGAAGGTCGACGCCCTGCTGCTCGGCTGCACCCACTACCCGTTCCTCGCCCGCACGATCAGCGACGTGATGGGCCGCGACGTCGTGCTCGTCGACTCGGCCGACGAGACCGCCTTCGAGGTGCGGCACCTCCTCGCGGGCACCGCCCTCGCCCGCGACCCGGGCGGGGGCCCGGCACGCACCGCTGGCTCTCGAGCGGCGACGTCGCCATCTTCCAGCGGCTCGGCCGGCAGCTCCTCGGACCCGAGCTCGACGAGGTCGACGCCGTCACCTGGCCCTGAGAGCCGTCACGCAGTCCGCGGCGGCACCCGGGTTGTCGAAGCCCGGCGCCCCGAAGAGGGGCGCCCTCTGCGAGGATGCGGCCATGACCGCCACCCGCCCCGACGGCCGCGCCGCCGACCAGCTCCGCCCCATCAGCTTCGAGCGCGACTTCACCACGATGGCGGCGGGCTCGTGCCTCGTCACCTTCGGCGGCACGCAGGTGCTGTGCACCGCGTCGATCGACGAGGACGTGCCCCGCTGGATGCGCGGCAAGGGCAAGGGCTGGGTCACCGCGGAGTACTCGATGCTCCCCGGGCTCGTCGCCCGAGCGGATCCGCCGCGAGGTCAAGGACGGCAAGCCGTCCGGCCGCACGCAGGAGATCCAGCGCCTCATCGGCCGCTCGCTCCGGGCCGTGTGCGACATGCGCGCGCTGGGCGAGCGGCAGGTGATCGTCGACTGCGACGTGCTCCAGGCCGACGGCGGCACCCGCACGGCCTCGATCTGCGGCGGCTACCTCGCCCTGCACGACGCGCTGTCCCGCGTGGTGCAGGCCGGGACCATCGGCAGCCACCCGCTCACCGCGTTCTGCGCCGCCATCTCGGTCGGCATCGTCGACGGCATCGCCCTCCTCGACCTGCCCTACGTCGAGGACTCCCGGGCCGAGGTCGACATGAACGTCGTCATGACCTCGCTGGGCGGCTTCGTCGAGGTGCAGGGCACCGCCGAGGGCGCGCCGTACAGCCGGGCCGAGCTCGATTCGCTCCTCGCCCTGGCCGAGGCCGGCATCGCCGAGATCATCGGGCTGCAGCAGGAGATGGTCAGCGAACCGCCTGCGTCCCGCTGATGCGGATCCTGCTGGCCACGGGCAACGCCCACAAGGTGGCCGAGGTCCAGGAGATCCTCGGTCCCGACCACACGGTCGAGGCCCAGGACACCGGGGTGGAGGAGACCGGCGACACCTTCGAGGAGAACGCGCTCCTGAAGGCGCGGGCACTGACCGCGACCACCGGCGAGCTCGCGGTGGCCGACGACTCCGGCATCGAGATCGACCACCTGGGTGGCGCCCCCGGGATCCACTCGGCCCGGTGGACCGGCGACGGTGACTGGATCCCACGGGTGCTCCGCGAGCTCGACGGCGTCGCTGCCGCGGGTCGAACCTGCCGCTACGTGTGCGCGGCCGCGGCCGTGTGGCCCGACGGCCGTGAGGTCGTGGTGCGCGGCGAGGTCGAGGGCGTCGTGGTGGACGCCCCGCGGGCGAGGGCGGCTTCGGCTACGACCCGATCGTCGCGCCCGTCGAGGGCGACGGTCGAACCTTCGGCGAGATGACGGCCGACGAGAAGCACGCCATCAGCCACCGCGCCCGCGCCTTCCGCGCGCTGGTGCCGCTGCTGACCTGAGCGGTCACCAACCGCGCAGGTCGACGTCCCACACCTCGAGCACCTCGTCGTCGTCGACGAGGTGGAGCCGCTCGTGCTGCGACACGGTCGGATCGACGTGGGCGGGGATCACCCGCACCCGGTCGCCGACGGCCACCGTCGCGCCCTCGGCGAGCCCGAAGGTGATGTGCTCGTCGGACACGAACCAGCAGTCGCCCACGTCGAGCACGCGTGGGTCGCCGTGGTCCATCCCGAAGGCCTTGAGGCCGGCGTCGAGCACGCCCCACTTGCCCGGCGGTGACGGAGATCACCGTGCTGTTCACGAACAGCGCGTTCTCGAAGTCCGCCGCGTGGTCGGTGTACTCGGTGTCCATCAGGCAGTACGAGCCCGCCTGCAGCTCGGTCACCCAGGTGTTGGTGTCCCAGGTGCCGGTGCCACCACCAGAGACCACGTCGCCGCCGACGTCCGCGGCCGCCTCCAGCAGCACGCCCATCGACCGCTCGACGAGGTCCGCCTTCGTGTCGCCCGGCTCGCGCATGAGATGCCCCTCGTATCCCATGACGCCGCGCACGGTCGAGCCCGGCGGCTCGCGCCTGGTCGGCCAGCCGGCCCGCCACCGCCGGGTCGCAGCCACAGCGGGGGAGGCCCACGTTGACGTCGATCAGCACCTCGGGGATGTGGGCCCTGGCGGCCGCGGCGATCGTGTCGGTCGGAGTCGACCGCCACCGTGATGCGGGCGACGCCGTTCTCCACGAGCGACGTGAGCCGGTGCAGGTCGAGGCTCTCGTTGGCGAGCAACAGGTCGTCGCCGAGCCCGGCGGCGGCCATGCCCATCACCTCGCGCACGGTGGCGCAGCAGAACCCCCGGTGCCCTGCCTCGGCCAGCCGGGCCGCCAGCGCGGTCGACTTGAACGCCTTCACGTGCGGCCGCAGGCTCAGCCCCGGCCACCGCTTGGCCATCGTGGCGACGTTCCGGTCGAACGCATGGACGTCGACCAGCAACGACGGCGTGGGGAGCTCGGACACCTTCATGGCCCGGAGGCTAGGCGTTGGTGCCGGCGGCGGGACTCGAACCCGCACTGTCTGGCACCTAAAGCCAGTGCCTCTGCGTTGGGCTACGCCGGCGCGGGCCAGATGCTACGGCGCGCCGGGGTTCTCGATGGCGCCGCTAGCCTCCCCGGCGTGACCCACGACCTGTCCCTACCCCCCATGCCCCGAGCCGACGGCCCGATCGGCAACCCCACCTCGGAGATCTTCAACCGGCTCCTCAAGGACCGGATCATCATCCTCGGGACCGACGTCAACGACGACATCGCCAACATCATCTGCGCCCAGATGCTGTACCTCGAGGGCGAGGAGAGCGCCAAGGACATCTGGCTCTACGTGAACAGCCCCGGGGGCTCGGTGACGGCCGGCATGGCCATCTACGACACCATGCAGTTCATCGCGTGCGACGTGGCCACGATCTGCATGGGCCTGGCCGCCTCGATGGGCCAGTTCCTCCTCTGCGCCGGTGCGGAGGGCAAGCGGTTCGCCCTTCCGCACGCGCGGATCATGATGCACCAGCCCTCCGGCGGCGTCCGCGGCCAGGCCAGCGACATCGCCATCCAGGCCGAGCAGCTCATCTACATCAAGCGGCTCATGGCCGAGCGCATCGCCCACCACACGGGCCAGACGGTGGACCAGATCCAGGAGGACAGCGAGCGCGACCGCTGGTTCACGGCCGAGCAGGCGAAGGACTACGGGATCATCGACCACGTGTCGGTGAAGCGCGGCGAGACCCTCTAGCTGGCCGAGCACTCCCCGGCCGTGTAGGCGGCCAGCTCCGCCGCTGCCTCGTCCACGTCGGGATGGGCAGCGGTCACCGCCTGCACCTGCAGGGCGGCCTCGGCCTCGTCGCCGGGCTCGACCTGCTCGAGCGCGTCGATGAGCGCGTCGAGGTAGTCGATCTCCACCTGCAGCTCGTCCCGCACCTCGTCGGGCGCCTCGTCGTAGAGGTCGCCGAGCGTCACCCGGGCGGCGCGCAGCTGCTCGAGGGCAGCCTCCGGGTCGCTCGGGTCGAACCCCTGGAACGTGGTCGCGATCGATTCGCCCTCGGCCAGGGCTCGACAGAACGACTCCGGGCTGCCGCTGTCGTCGCTGCACGCGACCACAGCCAGGAGCAGCGCCGCGAGCAGCGGCCCGCCGTACCCGCCCTCCGACGGAGCTAGGCCTCGTCCGTGCCGAGGATGTCCTTGGCCTTCTCCGCGGCGGCGTCGATGTGCTCGGTGTGGTCACCGCCGGTCTTGTCGTCAACGACATCCGCCACCTTGTCGACGCCGCTGTTCACCTGGTCTTCCTTGCCCTTGAAGAGGTTCTTGATGCTGTCCAGCAGACCCATGGCGTGCTCCTCGGTGCTCGTTCAACGGCGGGTTGCCTCGGCGAGGTCCCGTAGCTCCGTCACCGCGTGCGCCAGACCCTCGGCGTCGCGGTACAGCGCCGAACCAGCGACCAAGACGTTGGCGCCGGCCGCCGCAGCGCCCTGGATCGTAGACGGGCCGATGCCTCCGTCGACCTCGATGTCGACGTCGTGGCCGCCTTCGAGCACGAGGCGGCGCAGCGCCGCGACCTTGGGTTCCATCGTGGCGATGTAGGCCTGCCCGCCGAACCCGGGGTTCACGGTCATCACGAGCACCAGGTCGACCAGGTCGAGGACGTGCTCCACCGCGCTGAGCGGTGTGGCGGGGTTCAGTGCCACCGCCGCACGGGCGCCGAGCTCGGTGATGCCACCGAGCGTGCGGTGGAGGTGTCGGCACGCCTCGGCGTGCACGATCAGCAGCTCGCAACCTGCCTCGACGTACCGGGCCGCGAGGTCGTCGGGCTCCTCCACCATGAGGTGGGCCTCGAACGGCACGGAGGCGTGGGGTCGGCAGGCCGCGATCACGTCCGGGCCGAAGGTGAGGTTCGGGACGAACCGTCCGTCCATCACATCCCACTGGATGCGATCGACGCCCGCCTTCTCGAGCGCCGCCACCTCCTCGCCCAGCCGGGCGAAGTCCGCCGGCAGCACCGAAGGGGCGATCTCGATGCGTCGGTCGCTACCTGGGTGGTCGGTCATCGGTGGTCATCCTCGCAGACTCGTAGAGTCCCTCCGTGGAGCCGCTGACGTTGGAGATCACCTCGGTCGTCGCCGGCGGAGACGGACTGGGCCGCGATCCGAGCGGACGGGTCACGTTCGTGCCCGGCGCCCTGCCGGGCGAGACGGTCCGGGTGGAGCTGCACCAGCAGAAGAAGGACTTCGCCCGCGGGCAGGTGGTGGACGTCGTGGTCCCGTCACCAGATCGGGCCGCGCCGCCGTGCCCCTTCGTGGCCGCCGGGTGCGGGGGCTGCGATTGGCAGCACGTGCAGCCCGGGGCCCAGCGTCGGCTGAAGGCCGCCGTCGTCGCCGATGCGCTGCGCCGGCAAGCCAGGATCGATGTTGTCGTCGATGAAGGCCCCGTCCTGTCGTCCGAGGCGTACCGGACGACGTTGCGCGGCGTGGCCACCGACGGACGCTTCGGGTTCCGGCGTCGGCACAGCCACGAGCTGGTGGATGTGGGACCGTGCCTGGTCGCGCACCCGCTGCTCGACGAGCTGGTGACCGACGGTCGCTTCCCGAACGGGGAGGTCGTGCTGCGCGCCGGTGCCCGCACGGGCGAGCGCCTCGTCGTCGTCAACGTCGACCCGTCGTCGGCACAGGTGCCAGAAGACGTGCGGGTCGTGTCGGCCGCCGAGCTGTCGTCGGGCACCCGCGCCTGGTTCCACGAGGAGCTGGCCGGTCGCCGCTGGCGGATCTCGGCCCGGTCGTTCTTCCAGGCTCGCCCTGACGGGGCGGAAGCGCTGATCAGCGCCGTGGCGGAGGCGATGGATGGTGCCCTGCCTGCCGGCGGACACCTCGTCGACCTCTACGGCGGCGTCGGCCTGTTCGCGGGCGCGCTGGGAGGCGAGGCGCAGGTGACGGTCGTGGAGCAGTCCGCCTCGTCGATCGCCGACGCCCGGGTGAACCTCGCCGGCCAGCAGGCGCGCATCGTGCGGGCAGACGTCGACCACTGGGGACCGGCGCGGGCCGACGTCGTCGTGGCCGACCCCCCTCGCACGGGTCTCGGGGCTCGGGGCGTCACCAAGGTCGACGCGACCCACGCGGGTCGACTGGTGCTCGTCAGCTGCGATCCAGGCGCCCTGGGACGGGACGCTCGCCTGCTGGCGGACGCGGGCTTCGAGCTGACTCGCAGCCAGCTGGTGGACCTGTTCCCGCACACCTCGCACGTCGAGGTGGTGTCGCGCTTCGAGCGGCGCTGACCCGACCGCACGATGGCAGCCGGGCCTCGCCGCTCGCTTGTTCAGACGATGCGACGGAAGATCGTTTGCGACGCGCCGTCGAGGTAGGCCGTGCCGACGCGGTCGATCAACGCCACCCACTGCTCGTCGGCGGCCAAGGCGGTCTCCGCGCGCTCGACCTCGCCGATGTCCGCGAAGCCGCTGGACCAGCGGCAGCCGCCGTACGGGCCCGTGGACTCCACGAGGAACATCGTCGGGATGCCGGTGATCCGGGTGCTGGCCTCGGCGATCTCGATCCCGGCTGTGATGGCATCGCCCAGACGCCCGTTGGCGGCGACCGCTCGGGCCGAGCTGACGTACGCGGGGAGCGGCCGGTCCGGTGCCGGCTCGCCGTGGACCACGCTGGCGAGGCCATCGGTCAGCGGGCCGGCGAACAGCTTGCCGCCCCTCTCGGCCAGGTCCATGAACGGCTCGGAGACGGCCAGCTTGTCCTGCGCGTCCTCCAGCTCCTCCAGGGAGCCCACGAAGGCGGCCCAGGTGATCGTGCCGAGCTGCGGCGACATGGTGGCCTGCCACGTGTGGAGGTCGAGGCTGGTCTCCTGGCGCACCTTCTCGGTGACCTCCACCGAGAAGGACATGGCGTCGCGGATCGAGCCGGGGCCGAAGCGCCCGCTGCGAGTGAACAGGTACATGGTGCCTCCTCTTTCCCGGCGTGAGAGCCAGGCGTGGCTGCACGCCGCTCCTCAACGTCGCGCCGCGACGGGGTGGTGGCAACCACGTTCACGTACCGCGCGGACCCAACCGGTGGTGGTGGTCGCGACGCGACGCAGGCCAGGTCCGGGGACCTGGCCTGGCGACGTACCCCCCCTGGGACTCGAACCCAGAACCTGCGGATTAAGAGTCCGACGCTCTGACCAATTGAGCTAGAGGGGCAGGTGGGCTTCGCAGCCTAGGCGCTGTTGCACCCGGCTACGAAGCCCTCTGATCCTGTGGCGGACCAGCACTTGCTTGGGGTGACCGAGGGGACTTGAACCCCCGGCCTCCAGGGCCACAACCTGGCGCTCTAACCACCTGAGCTACGGCCACCATGGGAGCGGTCAGCATAGGTCAGCGCCGCGACCGAGCCTCAACCGTGATCGCCGGTCAGAGGGCCGGGACCGTACGATCTCCACGAGCCTCCGTAGCTCAGTGGATCAGAGCAGCGGACTTCTATTCCGACGGTCGCAGGTTCGAGTCCTGCCGGGGGCGCAACTGTGATGTCGCGAGACATCGGAGATTGATGTCGCGAGACATCGTAGACACCAGCCCGTCGGTCAGCCGATGGACTGGTAGTCGTTTTGGGGTTGAGGGTGAGTCGGCGGAGTTGGGTGCCGTCGGTGCTGAGGATGCGGATCTCGCGGCCGGCGACGAGGAGGATGACGCGCCAGCCTCTAGAGGCGGCGCCGACGCCGATGTGGTGGAGACGGCCGCGGTAGCGCAGGGTGAGGTTTCCCTTCTTGGAGACGCGGTCGTGGCGGACGCGGTAGCCGAGGGTTGATGAACATCCGAACGTCCTCAGACACAGCCGATGGGATGCGCCCCGGCGGACAGTCCTGAATCGGGTCGATGCCTCGTCCCTGTTCGAGCCACGCCGCGGCAAGCACGCAGCGCCTGCGTCAGATCCTCATTTCAGGGCAGAGTGGGACTATGGACAGGAGGTTCGGCGTTGCGATCGTGCTGCTTGTGCTGGTCGCACCGGTTGTGTTCGTAGCCACCTACGACGGCCCGGACAGCGACGACGAGGTACAACCCGTGCCCCTCGCACAAGATCCGTTCCCGCCCGGAACGTTCACCGCGCCGGCGGGCGATGAGCACGATTGCGGTGAGTACACGCGAGGACTTCTCGACCCCGATTCCACGGATGACCCGTGGGAAGATGAGCACACGTGCATCATCGCGGCGTCTCGGTCGGGCACAGCCGCCGTGATGGTCGAGCACTACGGGACCACAGAGGGCGACCCCATCCGCCGCCAATACCGGGTGCTCCCGCCAGACCGGGTCGAGATCACCGTGGACTACACCCGTGACAACTTCGGCGACCAGGTCGTTGTGGTCTCCATGTGTGGGGGACTTCTATTGGAACGCACCTCGCTGGAAGGCGTCTCGTGCACCCATCGAGAGCGGACTGCTCTCTAGGTCGCTACGGCGCTGCGGGCATAAAAAGCCGGAGTGGGACGTGCGCGTCCCTAACCGGCGGACCGATCGTGATGGCCTGACACGCCTCGTGGAGCACACCTCTGTGCCTGCCGAGGAAGGCCCAAGCCCGCCGGGACCGAGTGACGTCAGGCTGCTCGTCGGAGCACGCTCTGCCCAGCTGGTCTCGTGTCCTCACCTCGGCTGATGAGGTCTCGGCTCTCCATGACCGTCGCTGCGACGACTGCAGCGAGCAACAGCAGCACTGCCCCGGCCGCGAGGCCCCAAGGCCCCACCAAGCCGATGGCGCTTGCCGCCATGAGAACCAAAGCTGATGCCCCGAAGCCAGTTGCGATACGCATGCCCGTTCCTCCCGCGCTTGATGGGATGGGTTCTGCCCTGGGTGGTGCCCGTTCTAAACGTGGCCCGGCTCTGATGCAGGCGAGGAGGCAGCCCAGGACACTTCGCCGAACGCGCGACACGGTCCCTCCGTCTGGTGAGATGAACGAAGGGACCGTGCTGCGAGCCGTGGAGCCTCGCCGTAGTGATGTGGGACCCCGCGTGCCTTACGCAAGAGCGATCGGGCGGTCAGCTCACATCAGCCACTGGCTGAGTCCGCCCTATCGGTCCTTGGTGCCTGGGTCGGGGATCTTGTCTCCGGACACCTCGTCGCCTTCGGGGTTGACCTTCTCAGCGACCTCGTGGCCACCGACCCCGCCCACGACTCCGCCCACCACGCCGCCGACCACGGCGCCGACAGGCCCTCCGACGGCAGCACCGGCGACGGCTCCTGCGGTCGCACCTGCGCCGGTCCCCGTCGTCGTCCCGACGGGATGGTCATCACGGTTCTCGCTGTTCGGATCGTCGGCTCGTCGCTCGTCGCCGGGATGCTCCGGCGTCGGGTCGTCGATGCGGTCGTTGGCCATGGCTGCATGCCTCCTGTGTGTGGTTGCCGCCGCTCGTTCCCGATACGGCGTAGCTTCAACCGCGTCTGCGGGCGGTGACTCCGGCGAACTGCAGCCCGCACGGCACACAAAGGGAGGCGCGGTCCGCAACCGCCAGGTGGCAGTGCTCGCAGCAGTTCCTTCCGCACCGGTCACAGAGGCCGACGCTGTGCTCTAGGGGATGCCGGGTGCACCCAGCATGCGTCGGGCGTGACGGAGGTCGTCGTCGGAGGCGCAGCATCTCTCGCGCCTACCCGGCGACCGGGGTTTCGATCCTCAGGGGACGATCAGGACGTTCGGCTCGGCGGCGACCAGCTGCTGTGGGTCGACCTCCACCGGGGCTCGAAGGTCGACACCGGCGACGTCGCCGAGGCGTTCGACCTGCACGAGACGACCGCCGGCTACTTGACGACCCCGCACGAGAAGCCCGTGTTCTTCGATCACGGCCACTACATCCACATCACCACCTACGCGCCGCGAGAAGACGAGGAAGGCGAGCTGCACGCCGTCGAGTGCGTCGTCGGCGAGAACTGGGTCGTCACCGCACACGACGAGCCGATCCCCGTCCTGGAGGATTTCGCCAACAGGGTGTCGGGCTCAGGTGACACCGGCACGCTTGACGGGCCCAGCTTCCTCGCCGCCTTGCTCGAGTGGGTCCTGGGGTCCTACACCGCCGCGTTCGAGCGCATCGAGCAGGGGCTCGAGGAGTTCGACGTCCAAGCCATGAGCGGAGACGGGACCGACAAGGACATCGACGTGCTCATCTCCATGCGACGACAGGTGGGCAAGCTTCGACGCGCCCTGGCCGCCCACCGCTCCGCCCTCGTGGCCCTCACGCACCCCGAGCTCGTGCTGCTCGGCAACGTCAAGTCGTGCGAACGATTCGAGTCGCTGTACCACCGCTACGAAGCCACCGTGCAGGAAGCGCGGGATGCCCGGGAGGTCATCGTCGGGTCCTTCGACGTCCTCATCGCTCGGGGCGGCCATCACACCAACCAGATCATGAAGGTGCTCACTCTCACCTCGGTGATCCTGCTTCCCGGTGCGCTGCTGGCCGGGATCATGGGCATGAACTTCAAGGTCGGGATCTTCGACCGCGCCGCGATGTTCTGGGTCGTGCTGGCCCTGATCGTCGCGGTGGCGCCGATCACGCTCGGTGTCGCCAAGCTGCGAGATTGGATCTGACTGACCGCCGGTCATCGGCGTCCGAGCCACGGCAGGATCACGAGAGAGCAGCGCGTGGACGCGGCACGGCCCCTCCGTCATGAGCGAAACGAAGGCGTCGCGGTGCGGGCCGCGGAGCCTCGCCTTCCGCGTTGCCCGGCGCGATGCACCCCGGTACCCGACACGGCCCCTCCAACCATGGGGATGGGGAGGGGCCGTGGTGCGGAAGGCCCTGCAGAGCCCTCGTTTCACTGCTGCCCAAGCTGGCGTCACCCATACACGCTCCGGCGCCTCGGTCGCGTGTCCGCTTGTCCATTCCCAGACCGCCCAGGCCCACGGTCTGGGAATGGCACAAGCGCGGTCCCACCCGCGACTTCCGCTTCGTAATCGCCCACTCGACCACGTGGGATACGCGACACGGCCCCTCCGTCCTGGTGAGGTGAGACGAAGAGGCCGTGCCTAGAAGCCCTGGAGGAGCCTCGGCCGTGGTGCTGCCCAGCGGCGCAACGGTCCAAACGGCGAAGGCGTGTGTCCCTTGTGTTGTGTGAGGGCGTTGGAACGCCCTCGGTCAGCGCCGGCGCTTGGCGGTTGACGACGTGCGCTTGGCGGTTGACGACGTGCGCTTGGCGGTTGACGCGGTGCGCTTGGCGGCCTTGCGAGCAGTGCGGCCGGTCGTGGTCGCGCCCCGCTTGGCCGTAGATACCGTCCGCTTGGACGACTTGCGGGCTGAAGTGGCGGTGGCCTTGGCGCCGGACTTGGCTGCTCGAGTCGTTCTGCTGGCGCCCCGGCTGGCGGAACGGGCGGTGCGCGTGGCGGTGGACTTGGCCCCCTGGGCCGCTTCGAGCACGGCCTCCGTCGCGTCGGCAGCGGCCTCCCGCACCTTGGTTGCTGTGGCACGAGTCGACTTGGAACCGGTGGGGGCCACTCGCGGCTTCTTGCGGCGGAGGACAGTAGCGATGAGATCGCCGAGTGCGGTCACACCACCCTGGGCGATGCCGTTGGCGGTATCGGTAACCCGATCGACGACGCCGGCGGCGGTGCCCACCAGCAGGTTGCCCGGGGGCGAGTCGGGGCTGCGGGGGTGCGGGTGTGTGGGCGCCACGGCCTTGGCGCTCACCATGGCGTCGCCGAGGTCGTCGAGAGCATTGCGGCCGAGCTCGTCGCGGACCTTGGGGAAGTACTCCTGTTCCTCTTCCTTCACGTGGTGCCGCACGTTCTCGATGAGGACGGTCACCTTGGCGTCGAAGCGCTCGTCCTGCGGGTCCATCGAGTCGAGCTCAGACAGCACCCACTTGACGATGTGGTGCTCCTCGAGGCTCTCGAGGACGATCGCCTCGGTTTCGGGAACGGTCGCCCGGGTGACCGGGTAGAACAGCTGTTCCTCGATGGCGGCGTGGATCGCCAGCTCCTCGATGATCTGATCCACCACCGCTCGCTTCTCGGCCAAGGCGTTGTCGCCCGCCTTCTCGAAGCGCTTGAACAGCGCCTCGACCGTCTTGTGATCGTTCTTGAGCAGCGTGATGGCGTCCATAGTCTGCAGCGCCTACCCGACGCGCTCGCTAGCAAACGTCTATCCGTGATCAATCGGTGGGGGGCAGATGGGAAGCGACGAACCCCGCTCGATCGAGGAGCCGCGTAGGCGCCGCCACAACGCGGGCCACACCCGTGGGTCAGGCGTCGTCCTGCTTGAGTCCCTCTGCGGCTCTGGCCGCCGCGTTGGCGTATGACCTCACGACGGACAGGGCCATCGGGAGCAGGTCGTCCTCGGTGAGGGTGTCGATCTCGTCGTCGCTGAGACCGTCGACAGCGTGGATCAGCTTGGCGGTGGCCATGCAGAGTGATCGTCCGAGGGCGACAAGGGCGAGGACAAGATCGCCGTCGTCTTTCTCGAGGAACTCGGCGATGAGGGCGTCGAGCTCAACCTCGTCGTTGGCGGCCATGGCGACGGTCATCAGGGCCACGGCGTCCTGCAGAGCGGTGGACGGAATCTGCACCCACGGAAAGGTAACCGGACTCACACATCACCTCACGAGGTCCGCCCTCTGCAGGCGTTTCGTCGCGGGTGTCGGGGGTACGGTCGGCGTGTGGAAGTGCTCCGACTGGCGGTGAGTTCGGACGGTCCGGCGCTGGCCCGGGCCTTCGTGACGGGGCTCTTGGAACGGTGGGGGTACGACGCCGACCTGATCCGTGACGTGCGCTTGATGATCTCCGAGCTCGCCACCAATGCGGTGCTACACGTGGGTGAACCCTTCGTCGTAGAACTGGACGAGGTCGAGCAGGGGGTACGGGGTGCGGTGTGGGACCCGTCGCCGACACTTCCTGTCCTTCGTGACCCTGACGCGAGCGGGGGTCGCGGGCTTCGGATCGTGAATGCCCTAGCAACTGAGTGGGGCGCCCTCGCAATGGACGACGGCGGCAAGTCCGTCTGGTTCGTTGCGTCGCCCGGACGCCCCACTTGACGGTAGGGTCGGGCGCGGTGGCCGGCCACATCGAGGTAGAAGTCAGCCAGATCGCGGTCATCGCTCTGCGGGGCGAGATCGACCTGGCGGGCCTCGACGACCTCCAGAGCGCCGTCGAGCCGCACCTCGCCCCAGGGCAAACGGTCGTGTTGGACCTCTCTGACGTGACGTTCGCTGACTCCACGCTCCTCAAAGTCCTCGTCCAGGCCCGCGGCAAGGCCCACGACATCGGTGGAGCCCTGCTCGTCCGCAACCCGTCCGACGAGGTCCGCCATCTTCTATCCCTCGGCGACCTCGACGACATCGTCCATGCTGAAGTGGATCGTCAGAACGACTTGCCCTGAGGGAGCCGGAAACCCCGAGCGCCTCGCCATGTGGGTAGAGTTCCCGGCACCGTGGACGACCATCTGGAAGTAGAGGTCAGCCACATGGCGGTCATCGCTCTGCGGGGCGAGATCGACCTGGCGGGTCTCGACGACCTCCAGAGCGCCGTCGAGCCGCACCTCGCCCCAGGGCAAACGGTCGTGTTGGACCTCTCTGGCGTGACGTTCGCTGACTCCACGCTCCTCAAGGTCCTCCACCAGGCCCGCGGCAAGGCCGACGACATCGGTGGAGCCCTGCTTGTCCGCAACCCGTCCGACCAGGTCCGCCACCTTCTGACCCTCGGCGACCTCGACGACCTCGTCCATGCTGAGGTGGATCGTCAGAACGACCTGCCCT
This sequence comes from uncultured Microthrixaceae bacterium, assembly GCA_963721695.1. Taxonomy (GTDB): domain Bacteria; phylum Actinomycetota; class Acidimicrobiia; order Acidimicrobiales; family VFJN01; genus VFJN01. Next base: position 14,426 of record CAVRKU010000020.1, on the reverse strand, counting down.
GAGCTTGTAGAAGCGCAGCCGCCCGTCAGCGCTTTTCCTACACGGGTAAGCGTCCCTTCCCTCCGGGACGTCTGGACCGTGTGTCCAGCTTGCTAATACGCGTCGAAGAGCCTTGGCTGTTGCGTTAGCGCGTGCTGGCCCGCGTTCGTCAAGAAGATCGTTGGGTGGCCCTCGTGGTCCATCACAACAATGAGCCCTTCGAGCTGCAGGTTCCTGAGGCAAGCCGCTTCGGCGCCGTCCGCCTCGGCACGAGAGACGAGCACCCTTCGGTGATCGGGTGAAGCGTCTGCGATCACATGAAGCGTGTGCATTTCCTCGGGGTGTGGCATCTGCGCTAGCCCTTCTTGGCGGGGTCGTCTGCGCCGTGGCTGTCGCGACGCTGGACGTTGCAGCTGCCGTCTTTGATGATCAGCTCCGCTCCCTCGCGCTTCGCTGGGCACGGGCCCGGATCTCGGCATCGCCCTGGCGCTTGTACAGGCCCGAAGCCCTCTTGGTCCCGTCCTTCTGAACGGCCCATCGCCCATTTGGTCTGGGTTCAACGGTGATCTGTGGCTTTCCTCATGGCAACTGACGTACCCGGGGCTTTTGACCTCGAAACCGAAGGGCGCGCGACACGGCCCCTCCGTCATGAGCGAAACGAAGGGGCCGTATCCGGAGGCCCCTGGAGGATGGCCTCTTGCGGATCGGATTGCCCACCTCTGTGCCGACGTCGACGCTGTTCGGCACGGGCCGAGCAGTCGCACGCTCTATGCCGCAGGCTCGGGTTCTTGTCGCGTGTGCTGGTCGATCGTCACGGCCTCGAGCACCGCCACTCGCCGCAAAGGGCGTCGACTTGCGTCCGTAGTCGGTGTAGGTCCAGCACGAGCGCGAGCTGCTCTGACTCGCTCATCGACGCGTGTCCCGCCAAAGCCAGGCCCTGAACAAGTGACACGGGGGCGGACGCCGACGAGTGTCGGCGTCCGCCCCACTCGACGCCAGGGTGGTTACGTTCTGCATGTCGTTCCCTCCTGGAGGGGGTTCGGCCAGGCCCCGGGCAGTTACCGCTGCGCCGGGGCCACCTATCGCGCTGGTTTAGCTCTCGTCGCTGTGATGCCCACCGGTTTCCCGGCCCATACGTTGTTGCTGTGCCCATACGTGGTTGCGGTCATGGGCGCACCCTGAGTAGCGCCGACCAGGGCGGGCGCTCAGGTGCTCAATCGTGCACGGTGCTTGGATAGAACCACGGCGCCGGTTCCGGCTGTGATGGCGGTCCCTGAGCGGGACAGGCGAACCTGCGTGCAGACCGGACCGTCATGCGACCTCTTGGCTGACCCTCGTGGATTCCTGATCAGCGGACGTGACCAGCGATCGGTAGACCGCCTCATACCCACTGCACATCGCGTGGGCGCTGAACTCGGTGGCGCGTGCTCGACACGCGGCCCGGTCGATCTCGTGGAGTCGCCCGACCGCCGCCGTCATCTGGTCGACGTCGTCGCAGATGAAGCCCGTGACGCCGTCGACGAGCACTTCGGGCACCGCGCCCCGGCGGAGCGCGATCACCGGTGTGCCTGCGGCAAGAGACTCGATCATCACGAGGCCGAAGGGCTCGGGCCAGTCACTGGGGAACAGGGTGGCTGCGGCACTGGCGAAGAAGCCGGGCTTCTGGCGCTCGTCGAGCTCGCCAACGAACTCGGCCCCTGGACCGAGCAGCGGTTCGACCTCGTGCTCGAAGTAGTCCACATCCATCGGATCTACCTTGGCTGCCAAGCGCAACGGTCGACCCGAACGGCGGGCGACGTCGATGGCAAGGATGGGGCCCTTCTCCGGGCTGATGCGCCCCACGAAGGCGAGGTGGTCTCCGGGGGCCGACTCGGTGGAGGCGTAGTGGCCGAGGTCCAGGCCGTTGTGCACGGTGCCCGCCCATCGCACGTTGCGATCCCGCATCGGCTCGCGCTGGCTGTCGCTGACCGACACCAGCGGAACGTCCGGGTACATCGGCAGGATCGCCTGCATGTAGTCGGTGTCGAGTCGACCGTGCAGCGTCAGGACGGATGGCGTGCGGTTGCTCGAGGCGAAGGGCAGGGTCCAGACGTCCACGTGGGAGTGCACGACGTCGAACTCACTCGCCCGTCGATAGACGTCGGCGATCATCTGCAGGTGTAGGTGCGGGGCCACCTCCACCAGCTCACGCCGGCTCATGCGCTCGCGGAGCGGTAGCCCGTAGGGCTGCGAGCTCGGCCGCCGTGGTCGAGCCGATGGCGGCGAACAAGCTCACCTCGTGACCCCGCCGCACCAGCGAGTCGCACAGCGCGGCGATCACCCGCTCCGTGCCCCCGTAGAGCCCCGGAGGGACGGCCTCGTAGAGCGGGGCGATCTGGGCGATCCTCATGACGACTGATCGGTCAACGGGCGGCTCGAGGATGGCGACGGGGATACCGGGACGAGGTGGCCCATGCGCAGCAGGAACCCCTGGCCGCAGGCGCTGCACCACGCCTCTCCCGCACCGATGATGCTCAGGCGACCGCCGCAGGTCGGGCAGACGACTTGGAACAAGCTGGGAGACATGGGTGTGCCATACCCACTCCGCCGCTCTTTCAACGGCACAATCTGAGGGATGGCCGCGACCTTCGATGCCGGTGCCGAGACCGTGCCGTCCGTGCCGAGGCACCAGCTCGTCCTGGTCGACGGTCGAACGTTCTCGATCAGTGACGAGACCGGCGAGATGTGGGCGCCTACCCACGGCCTCGTGCACGACGACGTGCGCCACCTCTCCCGACTGCAGGCCACGATCGAAGGGAGCACGATCGAGGTCCTGGCGTCCACGAGCCCGACCCCGCTGTCCGCGGTGATCGTGGGGCGGGTGCACGATGGCCGAACCACGTCCTCGGGGGTGCTGACGCTCCGGCGGTGGGTCGCGGGCGGTCTCCGTCAGGACCTGCGGCTGCAGAACACGTCGGCGCACGAGCGTCGCTGGACGGTCCGCATCGAGGCGGCGGCCGACTTCGCGCACGTCTTCGACGTCAAAGCGGGACGCTCGTCACCGGAGCACCTGCTCGTCGCGGCGGATCCCGGTTGGACGATCGAAGGTGACGGAGGATCGCTCCGGACCGACCTGAGTGCATCGCCGGCCCCCGATCAAGTGGACATCGCGGAGGGTGCGCTCACCTGGCACCTCGCCGTTCCGCCGCGGTCGCACAAGACCATCTGTCTGACGATCGAGCCCGTGTCCGACGGCACGGCGGCCGGACTGGCCTTCCCCTGCGACGTTGCGCCCGCGGATGCGGTGCCGATGCGTCGGTTGGCCCGATGGCGATCTCAGGTCCCCACGATCGTCTCCAACGACCCACGCCTCCCGACGGTGGTGGACCAGGCGCTCGCTGATCTCGCCGGGCTTGCGCATCGTCGACCGCGCCCACCCCGACCGCATCGTGATCGCCGCGGGCGCGCCGTGGTTCATGACGCTGTTCGGACGCGACTCTCTCTTGGCGGCCTGGATGACCCTGCCGTTCGACGCCACGCTGGCCGTCGGGGTGCTGCACGCGCTCGCGGAGCTGCAGGGGACCGTCGATGACCCGGCGGCGGAGGAACAGCCGGGGAAGATCCTCCATGAGCTTCGCCGGCACGGTGGGGGAGGACCGTTCGCCCAACGGGAGCGGTACTACGGGACGGTGGACGCCACGCCGCTGTTCGTGATGTTGGCGGCCGAGGCCTGGCGGTGGGGTGCGCTCTCGCCCGCCGACCTCTCCGCGTTGTCGCCGGCAGTCGATCGAGCGCTCGACTGGATCCTCGGGGACGGCGATTCCGACGACGACGGGTTCCTGGACTACCACCGGCGCGACGCGACGGGTCTGTCCAACCAAGGGTGGAAGGACTCGTGGGACGGGATCACGTCCGCCGACGGATCGCTGCCCTCCGGACCGATCGCCCTCGTGGAGGTGCAGGGCTACGCCTACGCGGCGCTGCGTGGCGCGGCCGAGCTGGTCGAGCCGATGGGGTTGCGGCGGTCGTCGAGCAGCCTCGCCGCGCACGCCGCGGCACTTCGTGATCGATTCAACGCCGTGTACTGGGATGCTCGAGGTTGGTACGCGCTGGCGCTCGACGGGCGGGGCCGGCCGGTGGACTCGCTGACCACCAACCCAGGTCATGCCCTCTGGGCTGGGATCGCCGACCCCGACCTTGCTGACCGCTACCTCGATCGCCTGATGGAACCGGACATGTGGACCGGCTGGGGTCTCCGGACCCTGTCGAGCACGATGGAGGCGTACGACCCGCTCAGCTACCACAACGGGTCGGTCTGGCCGCACGACACTGCCATCTGCGCCGCTGGGGCGGCCCGCTACGGACGGTGGGACGTCGTCGATCAGATCATCGGGGGCGGCTTCGATGCCGCCGTCGAGTTCGACGGCCGCCCCCCCGAGCTGTTTGCCGGCATCGCTCGAAGCGAAGCTCCCATGCCCGTCGCGTACCCGTCCTCGTGCTCGCCTCAGGCCTGGTCGTCAGCGTCGGTCCTTCTCCTCCTCCGCACGATGCTGGACCTCAACCCCGTCGACCAGCCACGGCCTGGCTGTGGGCCGACCCAGATCTTCACGGGCTGGCGGACCTGCGGATCGAGCGTGTGGTGTGCGGCGGGACCAACTACAACGTGAAGGTCCGCGAAGGGAACGCAACCATCCAGGAGTGGGGCATCTAGCTGGTCGAATGGAGTGGCGGCTCCAGAGACAGCGGCTCTAGTTCTCGTCGCTTGAGCGTCGATCCTGATGGGCTTGAACCAGCGCAACTTGTCGCGTGAACTCGTCGGCCTGGGTCCGAAGCATCCCGGCGCGGCCATGTCGTGGGCCCGAGCCCGGTCAGCCTCCGAGGGTGTTGACCGAGAAGACCTCGTCGCCGTCGGCCGTGCCGACAAAGGTCCCTTCGAGCTCCGTGACGCTGGCACCCGGGATCTCGTCGGTGGTGCCGTCGAGCGCGAGGTCTTGTCCGTCGGTCGAGGTGCCGGTGCAGGAGATGTCCACGGCATCGGCCGCTTCGTCCGCTGTTGCCTCGCAGGCGAGATCGCCTTCGACATCGATGCCGACGTCGCTGAACTGGTCCTCGCCCTGTGCGGACGCGATGTTGCGGGCGGCGACCTCGATCGCGTCGTTGGATGCTTCGTCGACTGCGTCACCGACGTCTTCTGCGGCGTCGTCGACGCTGTCGTCGCTGCACGCGCCGAGCAGGGTGAGACTGAGGGCGGCCGCGAGCAGCAACAGAGCACGGGACGAACGCATGGGCAGGTCTCCTTAGGTCATCGTTCGCCCAGCCCTACCCAGCATCTCTGAACACGATCCACAGACGTCGTGCCAGGGCATGCGTATCCAGCGGGACTCCGAAGGCGCTTGCTCCGGTACGGGACTGCTCTCGCAGGCGGCGGACGGCTGCGAGCCATCAATGAGGGACCGTCAGGGGTTGAACAAACCAGCGCGTCGGCGGGCCCGACTTGCAGGAGCAATCGATGTCGTTCGATGTGCAGATCGACGGCGGTCCGCGGGTGGTGGTCAGCGGCGAGCTCGACATGGCCACCAGTCCAGAGCTCACGAGCGCCATCGAGTCCCTCGAGCGGACAGAGGCGCAGCGCGTCGTCCTGGACCTCTCGGGGTGACCTTCATCGACTCGACCGCACTCTCGGCGCTGTGCCTGGCCAAAGCAAAGCTGAACGATCGACGCGCCGTGCTCGTGCTCGGCCCAGCGTCTCGGCACGTCGAAACGGTGCTGCGGATCTGCGGACTCCAGAGGGAGTTCATCCGCGAGGCTTACTCACCCTGACCGACCTGGTCGCGACACGCGACGCAGCCCCTCCGATGACCTTCTCGACAACGAAGGGGCCGTGTTCACGCACCATGGGGTGATGCAGCCGCCGACTACCCGGCCGACGGCCACCGCAAACGCAGATTCGACACGGATTCAACGCCATGGCCGCTAGCGCAACATCGGCGATCGCGGCATCATTGACAGCCCTGTGGGTTGGCTCAGATCGAAGCTCGAGAGGCGACGCCTCAAGAAAGCTCTCGCGAGGGTAGAGGCGCGAGTTCTTGCGCCCGCCTCGCGATCACTTCATCTGGCCCACGCATCTGCCGTTGCAGGCTCATCGCCTGGGGTTGGCGTCGACCGGTCCAGGTTCTGGCCGCCCCCGAGCGTTCCGGCCACCACCGCGAATCCGAGCCCCGGCTACGACAAGCGCCGAGGGCCGGCGCCACAACCCCAGCGGCAGCCTCCGGAACTTCCGCTGAGCGGACCCAGTCCTGCACCCGGCGCGACGGCCCACCCCGCAGCGAAGCAGACGAGAGCAGCCACGTCGAACACGAAAGGAGATGCCTGGGGCCACGCGTGCCTCCAGCGGGCTAGGTGAGCAATGCGATGACGATGATGATCAGCAGCAGCGTGCCGAGTCCGATAGCCATGGCGGCCTCCTGGTCGTGAGGTGTCGGTACGAGGTGAGATCAGGCGGCTCGCCGGAGCACGTTCGTCCGAGTCGGCTGCTCATCCTTCGGTCGGATGCCGAGGTCGCGGCTCTCCATCACCATCGCTGCGACGACGGCCGCGACCAGCAGCAGAAATGCTCCGGCACTGAGGCCCCACGGCCAACGAGGCCAACGGCACTTGCAGCGATGAGGATCATCGCTGATGCCCCGAAGCCAGTTGCGATGCGCATGCCCCGTCCTCCTGTGTTTGATGGATGGGTTGTGCCCGGGTCGACCCAGCTCTAAACGTGACCGTTTATGTCGGTCCTTGCCGCGATGCGCGAACCAACGCGACACGGCCCCTCCGTCGCGGCATGTGTGCGACGGGGGGCCGTGCGGGCGGTGACTGCCCATCGTGACGCCACCCAAACCCGACACGGCCCCTCCACCATGGGGACAGGGAGGGGCCGTGCTTGGAAGCCCTGGAGGACCTCGGCCGGGTGCTTCCCGAGGCAGGACGGCTCAAACTCGATATCGGGCAGTCCGCGGCGAGCCTGCAGCACGACACCGCTCGATGGTTGGGAGGCCGTCGGGGGGGTAGGCGCGTTATGCGGGCACCAACCGAAAGGCGGAAGTCCATGAGCACGACCAACACCTGGAACTACCGGACCGATCTCAGCCAGGACATCGGCAACAACGTGGTCGGTTACGACGTGGCCGCCGCGGACGGCGACATCGGCAAGATCGACGAAGCCTCGACCGACGCCGGCCGCAACTACTTCGTGGTGGACACCGGCTTCTGGATCTTCGGCAAGAAGCGTTTGATCCCGGCCGGGGTGGTCACGGGCATCGACCATGACGACCGCAAGGTCCACGTCTCGATGACCAAGGACCAGATCAAGTCGGCACCCGACTACGACGCCGACGGAGCTACGGAACGCGACGACCGCTACTACGAGTCCTACGGCGACTACTACCGCGACTACGGCTGGTAGGTCGACTGCCTACACGCGACACGACCCCTCGACCGTGGGATGGGAGGGGTCGTGTGCGCATCCGTCCGCCGATGCCCGACCGGATGCAGCCGCGAACTACCCGCCGGGGCCGCGGTCATACACGCGCACGGCTGATCCCGTATCCCTAGGCTGCGACCGTGGCGATTATGCAGAACGACGGCAAGGCCCGGAGAGGACAGGTGTGGATCACCTCTCACTCGACATCACGACGACCCTCGAGGTCATAACCGTCACCGCCTCCGGTGAGATCGACATGGCAACCGTCGATCAGCTGAAGGAGACCCTGACACGGCTCTGCGTTGACGGGGCGACCATTCGTCTCGACATGCGCGACGTGACCTTCATGGACTCCACCGGGATCAACGCCCTTGTCATCATGGATCGGCACAGCAAGCAAGGCGGCGGCCGCCTGGTGCTCTCGTCCCCATCACCCGCCGTGCGCCGGCTACTTGGCTACACCGGTGCTGAGACCGTGTTGGACGTCGACGACTGACCGACTGGCTGAGCCCGCTGCAAACGGTTTCAGGACTTCTGTCGGCGGCACTCGCGGGCACCCCCGCCGCGGGTCCGCCGGGACGATCGTTCCATCCCCAGACCGTGCAATGGCCCACGGTCTGGGAATGGCGGGAAGCGCAGGCGCCCCCAGGCCCGCACCTGCACCTTCTGGTCGGGCAATCGCCCCGCCGTCTGTCGGGATACGCGCCATGACCCTCCCGAAGGCAAGGACCGGCGCTGGTCACAGATTGGTCACAAGGGTCGCGGTGGCCTCAGGTGGCGAAGCTCGTCGGGAAGGTGAGCATCCAGCCCAGGGCGCCGACGAACACGGCGTAGCCCAGACCGAGGATGACCAACCGCGGTCCGTCTGACCGAAGCCGCGTGCTGATGCCGGCGAAGAACAGCGCCGACGCGAACAGGACGACGCACAGCATGTAGTTGTCGGCCTTCTGGACGTCGTCCTGGGCGACCGCCGACAGGCCTTCCGCCGTCGTCTGCAGTCGGTCCGCCTCGATCCTCGCGTCGAGCACGTACTCCGACATGGCGAACGGCGTGGGAGGAGCGGACGGGATCCTGGAGGGGGTCGAGCGCGAGCCAGGCGTCGAACGCCACCGTGAACTCGTCGCGGAAGCGGGTTCGGTAGAACTCCTCCGCCGGGGCGTCGTCGTGGAGCATGGCGTCGGACCACTGGATGAAGGTGGCCACGTCGACCTCGGTCTGGCCGTTGGCCAGGTCGGACGACCGGGTCGACTCGATGCGGGTCGCCGACGCCTTGGCCTGGGCGAGCGACTGCTCGCCCCGCCACCTCGATGCCTGGTAGCTCGCCCACGCCGTCGCCACCGCGGCGACGGCGAGCAGGATCGCGGTGGCGATCTCGATCCGTCGGCTCAGGTGGGCCGGTCGTCGGGCTGGCTCGCTCACGAGGTGGCGACGCCGAGGTCGTCGCAGGGCGGATCGACGCCGCCGATGAGCGGGAGGATCTCGTCCATGACCTCGAGGGAGCGCTCCATGGCCGCCGGCTTGAGCCCGCCCGGGCCGGGCCGGAACGGGTTGTCGAGCACGTTGATCAGCAACAAGGTGGCCGTGATGACGATGGTGACGCCGCCGATGAGGGTGGCCTGCACGATGGGCGCCCTCGCCGCTGTCGGCGAAGAACAGCATGAACCAGAAGATCACCGCCGCCGTGATGCACAGCACGAGCCACAGCGTCACGGGGATCACCCCCGCCGCGCCGTGCACGCGGTCGTTGCGGGCCAGCTCTCGGTCGGAGGTCTGGTCGAGCCACTTGCCGTAGGCCGCTTGGGAGGCAGGGGTCTGGGGGTCGACGGTGAGGAGGGTGTTGAAGAGCTCCGGAGCCCACGGGTTCACCGACACGCCCAGCTCGCCCTCCTCCATCAGCGGCCACTCCTGGTGGACGACGGCTCGGGCGTAGCAGACGAGCTGGCCCGACAGCTCGGCTCCCTCGGGGGCGGGCAGGAGCTGGGCCGTCTCGAGCTGCTGGACCACGACCAGCGCCTCCTCCTCGGCGCCGGCGCGGGACTCGTCGTAGCTGGTGAAGGCGAGGACGACCACCAGGCCGAGGAGGATCGCGAACCCGGTGGCCAGCACGCCGAACACGCCCGACGCGCGGTCGCCGTCCTCGAAGTAGGAGCCCTCCGGCGCGCGGCGACGGACGAGGAGCATCGCCGTGACCGTGACCGCGGTGGCGGCGACGATGATCAGGATGGCGAGCGGCAGGTTGATGCGGGAACACTAGGTGCGGCGCCTGAGGCCGGCGGTGCACCGAGGTGGAGCGGGTGACGGGAATCGAACCCGCACCACCAGCTTGGAAGGCTGGGGCTCTAGCCGTTGAGCTACACCCGCAGGTTCGACGGCGACGGTAGCGGAGGTGGTCGGGGAGGGGGGATTTGAACCCCCGACCTCCTGCTCCCAAAGCAGGTGCGCTACCACTGCGCCACTCCCCGTGACCGGTGCAGGGTACGCGACGGCACCGGCAACGCATGTCAGACCGTCGCAGCCCCGCCGATACACTCGCCCTCCGCATGAAGAGCACCGTCGAACCCCTCGAGGGGAACAAGGTCAAGCTGTCCGTCGAGGTCGACGCGGGCGAGTTCGAGACCGCGGTCGACGCCGCGTTCAAGAAGATCGCCAAGGAGGTCCGCCTCCCCGGGCTTCCGGCCCGGCAAGGCGCCCCGCAAGGTGCTCGAGGCCCGGATCGGGCCCCTGGCCGGGCGGGAGCAGGCCCTGCAGGACTCGCTCCCCGAGTACTACTCGGCCGCCGTGATCGAGCACGACGTCGACGTGATCGCGCCCCCCGAGATCGACATCACCGGCGGCCAGGAGTCCGGCGACGTCGCGTTCGACGCCGTCGTCGAGGTCCGGCCCACGATCGAGGTGCCGGGCTACGGCGGCCTCTCCGTCACGCTCGAGCGGCCCGCGGTCGACGAGGAGGCGCTCGACGCCCAGATCGACCGCATGCGCGACCTCGACGGCACCCTCGAGGCGGTCGACCGCCCGGCGCAGGACGGCGACACGGTCACCATCGACATCGCCGGCACGCTCGACGGCGAGGCGCAGCCCGGCCTGACCGCCGACGACTACAGCTACACGGTCGGCTCCGGCGCCATCACCCCGGAGGTCGACGAGCACCTCGTCGGCGCGTCGGCCGGCACCACCCTCGAGTTCGCGGCCACCCACCCCGATCCCGACGAGGAGCGCGAGCTGCAGTTCGAGCTGCGCCTGAACGAGGTGAAGGAGAAGGTGCTCCCCGAGATCACCGACGAGTGGGCCGTCGGAGGCGTCGGAGTTCGAGACGGTCGCCGAGCTGCGAGCCAGCCTGGCCGAGCGGATGACCCGGGTGCGCAAGGCCCAGGCCCAGATGGCGCTCCGCGAGAAGGTGGGCGAGGCGCTGGCCGCGCTCGTCACCGACGAGCTGCCCGAGCCGCTCGTCAACCAGGAGATGCAGGAGCGCCTGCAGGACCTCGCCATGCGCATCCAGGCCCAGGGCATGCAGCTCGAGCAGTACCTCGCCATGACCGGCACGGAGCCCGAGGCGTTCAGCCAGGAGCTCCGCGAGACCGCCATCTCGGCCGTCAAGGTCGACCTCGCCCTGCGGGCCGTGGCCGACGCCGAGGGCATCGAGTGCACCGACGACGACCTGCAGTCCGACCTCGAGGACGTCGCCGAGCGGGTGGGCCAGGACGTCGACGAGGTGCGGGAGCGCTTCGAGCGCGTCGGCCAGATCTCGGCGGTACGCTCCGACATCAGGAAGCGCAAGGCGCTCGAGTGGTTGCTCGAGCGGGCCGAGGTGCTCGATCCCGAGGGTGCGACGATCGACCGCAGTGAGCTCGAGCTCCCCAGCGACGAGGACGAGGACGACGACACCGCGACCGACGAGGTCGCCGAGGGAACGGAAGCAGAAGCGTGAGCGACGTGATCGGCCAGCACCAGAACGTGATCCAGAACTACCTGGTGCCCACCGTCGTCGAGTCGACGAACCGCGGCGAGCGGGCCTACGACCTCTACAGCCGGCTGCTCAAGGAGCACATCATCTTCCTGGGCACGCCGATCGACGACACGATCGCCAACCTGATCTGCGCCCAGCTGCTCCACCTCGAGTCCGAGAACGCCGACCGCGACATCAACATCTACATCAACAGCCCCGGTGGCGACATCACGGCGCTGTTCGCGATCTACGACACGATGTCGTTCGTGAAGCCCGACATCTCCACGATCTGCTTCGGGCAGGCGGCCTCGGCGGCCGCGGTGCTCCTCGCGGCGGGCACCAAGGGCAAGCGCCTCGCCCTCCCGCACGCCCGGGTGCTGCTCCACCAGCCGTGGGGCCAGGCCGGCGGCCAGGCCACCGACGTCGAGCTGGCGGCCCAGGAGATCCTGCGGATGCGGATCCAGCTCGACGAGCTGCTGTCCCACCACACGGGCCAGGAAGCGGACAAGATCCACAACGACACGGAGCGCGACTTCGTGCTGTCCGCGGATGAGGCGCGCGAATACGGCATCATCGACGAGGTCATCACGGCCCGTTCGCTGGCCGACAAGACCGGTCCGATCACGCGGGCCAGCTGAGACGGCACGACGAGAGGCAACGGGGGTTCGACGACGTGGCCAAGTTCGGAGACGGGGGAGAGCTCCTCAAGTGCTCGTTCTGCGGGAAGTCGCAGAAGCAGGTCAAGAAGCTCATCGCCGGGCCCGGCGTCTACATCTGCGACGAGTGCATCGACCTCTGCAACGAGATCATCGAGGAGGAGCTCTCGGAGACCTCCGAGCTGCGCTTCGACGAGCTGCCCAAGCCCCGTGAGATCTACGAGTTCCTGAACGACTACATCATCGGCCAGGACCACGCGAAGAAGATCCTCTCCGTCGCCGTCTACAACCACTACAAGCGCGTGCAGTTCGGCGCCACCCACCACGACGACGTGGAGCTGGCCAAGTCGAACATCATGCTGCTCGGCCCCACGGGCTGCGGGAAGACGCTGCTGGCCCAGACGCTCGCCCGCATGCTCAACGTGCCCTTCGCCATCGCCGACGCCACCGCGCTCACCGAGGCGGGCTACGTCGGCGAGGACGTCGAGAACATCCTCCTCAAGCTGATCCAGGCCGCCGACTACGACGTCAAGAAGGCCGAGACCGGGATCATCTACATCGACGAGATCGACAAGATCGCCCGCAAGAGCGAGAACCCGTCGATCACCCGCGACGTCTCCGGCGAGGGCGTGCAGCAGGCGCTGCTCAAGATCCTGGAGGGCACCACCGCCTCGGTGCCGCCGCAGGGCGGCCGCAAGCACCCGCACCAGGAGTTCATCCAGATCGACACCACGAACATCCTCTTCATCTGCGGCGGTGCCTTCGCCGGGATCGAGAAGATCATCGAGGGTCGCCTCGGCGCCAACGGCGTCGGGTTCACGTCCGACATCCGCAAGTACGACGAGAAGGCCAACGGCTCGGTGCTCACCGCCGTGCTGCCCGAAGACCTCCTCAAGTTCGGCCTCATCCCGGAGTTCATCGGCCGCCTGCCCGTCATCGGCGCCGTGGCGCCGCTCGACCAGGAGGCGCTGATCCGCATCCTCGGCGAGCCCAAGAACGCGCTGGTCAAGCAGTACAAGAAGTTCTTCGAGCTCGAGGACGTCGAGCTGGAGTTCGCCGACGACGCCCTCGAGGCCGTCGCCGACCAGGCGCTGCTCCGGGGCACCGGCGCCCGTGGCCTCCGGGCCATCCTCGAGGAGGTGCTCCTGAACGTGATGTACGACCTCCCGTCGCGCACCGACGTGCAGAAGTGCGTGATCGACCGCCAGGTCGTGCTCGACAAGGTCAACCCCACGCTCGTGCCGCGCGACGAGACCCCGCGCCAGCAGCGCCCCCGCCGAGCGGCGTCCTGAACCTCGCCGACGCGCTGGTCTGGCTGGACCAGCACATCGACCTCGAGAAGACCACGGCGGTCGCCGGCCGGGTCGAGGGCCTGAAGCTCGACAGCATGCGCGAGCTGTGCCGCGTGCTCGGCGACCCCCAGCACCAGCAGCCGACGGTCCACATCACCGGCACCAACGGCAAGGGCTCGGTGGCCCGGCTGGTCACCGCCCTCATCGGTGCCCACGACCTCACCGTCGGCACCTACACGAGCCCGCACCTCGAGATCGATCAACGAGCGGATCTCGCGCAACGGCGAGCCGATCTCCGACGGCGACCTCGCCGCCGTGCTCACCGACCTCGCCGCCGTCGAGTCGCTGCTCGAGCACCGGCCGTCGTACTTCGAGCTCCTCACCGCGGCCGCGTTCCGGTGGTTCTCCGACGAGGCCGTCGCCGCCGCGGTGGTCGAGGTCGGCCTGCTCGGGCGGTGGGACGCCACCAACGTGGTCGACGCCGTCGTCGCCGTGCTCACGAACGTCGGCCACGACCACACCGACGGCCAGGGCGACTGGCGGCGGCGCATCGCCGAGGAGAAGGCCGGCATCGTGAAGCCGGGCGCCACGCTTCGTGCTCGGCGAGACCGACCCGTCGCTCGACGACGTCTTCGCCGCGACCCCCGCCGCCGCGGTGTGGCGCCGCGACGTCGACTTCGCCGTCACCGAGGACCGGCTGGCCGTCGGCGGCCGCATGCTCGACCTGCGCACGCCGGGCGGCTCCTACGACGACGTGTTCCTCGCCCTGCACGGCGCCCACCAGGGGCGAGAACGCCGCCATCGCCCTGGCCGCCGCCGAGGCCTTCTTCGCCCGCCCGCTCGACCCCGACCTGGTGGCCGAGGCCTTCGCCTCCGTGCGCCAACCCGGGCCGCTTCGAGGTGGTCCAGCACGACCCGCTGCTGATCCTCGACGGCGCCCACAACCCCGACGGCGCCCAGGCCGTCGTGGAGACGCTCGCCGAGGGGTTCGCCGTCACCGGCGAGACGCGGCTCGTCGATCGGCGTCCTCGACGGTCGCGACCCCGCCGAGCTCCTCGAGATCCTCGACGTGGAGTCGGCCGCCGAGGTCGTCTGCTGCACGCCCGACT
>CAVRKU010000019.1:0-147607 GCA_963721695.1 uncultured Microthrixaceae bacterium | reverse complement strand
TCGTGGTCTCGGCGGAACCAGAGGCCGTCGAGTCGTTCGCCCGCAGACCGGGGTCATGGGTCGGCCGTGCTCGTCGGGTTTGCATCCGGTGGCCGATCGAGGCGGGGTCACCCACACACTTCGTGGACCACACCGGCATCGGCACCGATCATCGCGCCCACACTGAGTAGGCGCACACATGTGCTCCTTAACGGGCGGTCCATCAACACCGACCGGGGGGTGTGGTGGTGACGTGGCCGACCATGGAGGCAGGGTGTTGAACTGGGGGCCATGGAACTTCGCCTGCGTGAGTTGACTGCGGCAGACCGACCGTGGCTTCGGCACCGCTGTTCGTCAAACAGGAGTGGGGAATCCCGGTGGTCACTCCGACTGCCGCCTACCACAATCCCGAGATGCACGACGGGGTTCTCGCCGAGATCGACGGTGAACGAGCGGGGGTGGTCACCTACGTGCGTGACGGCGCCGGGTGGGAGATCGTGACTGTGATCGCGACTGTTGAGGGCGCCGGCGTTGGACGAGCCATGTTGGAGGAGCTTCGACGGCTCGCCGATGCTGCCGGGGCGAGGCGCCTCTGGCTGATCACGACCGATGACACCGGAGCGGCAGCGTTCTACGAACACATCGGCGTGACGCGTGCTGATACACATTTGAACTTCGTCGATGTCGTTCGCCGTGTGAAGCCGTCGACCGGCGGCTATCGGGATGCCTAGTGTTCGAGTGGCGCCTTGGGGCTCGCCATCGGCTGTCCTGTGCCGCGGCACCTATTGCCGGACTGTGATGCCAACCGACCGCGTCGTCGCTTCCTCCTAGTCCGTCGGCTTCCTTCGCGTTGAGCGTCCGCCGGAAGGCGTCGAACGCCTCGGGAGTGAAGAGGACGAACCGCAGGTCGGTCACGTCGGTCGGAGTGGTACGCACCGCCCCGATTGCGATGCGGGCGGCGTCGTGTCCATCGGCCAGCCAAAGATCCCGGTGGACACCGCCGGGGAACGCGACGCTCCTGGCACCCAACTCGTCGGCGACCCGGAGGGCTTCCCGGTGGCAGGACGCCAGCAGGTCAGAACGGTCGTCATCGGCGGAGTAGACCGGCCCAACCGTATGGATGACCCAGCGAGCCGGGAGCTCCCCGGCTGTGGTCGCGACTGCCTTGCCGGTTGATAGTCCCTTGCCGAAGTGGGAGGCACGGAGCTTTGCGACAGTCCTCGAGGATGGCGGATCCACCCCGCCGATTGTATGGCCCCATCGACTCCCACCGCCCCCCAGGAGGGACGAGCTGGCCGTCACCCAGCGCGTCGACTTCTTGCGTCGTGATGTCCCTTGAATCAGCGTGATCCTCATGAAGGACGATCCTTCCAGCAGCCGGGCATATCTGCCGGACTGGGACGTAGACACCCCCGCGGTGCTGGCCCTCCCCCCTGGTCGATGACGTTGGGGTGTGGGGCGGTACGAGCAAATCGGAGCGGAAGGCCCCTCCGTGGTCGATGACGGCGCTGGTCCCCCCGTTGGTCCCCTAGGGCTTCCAAGCAGAAGGGGCCACTCCGAGAGAATGGCCCCTGACCTGCATGTTTCCCGGTCGGGCCGAGAGGATTCGAACCTCCGACCTCTTGACCCCCAGTCAAGCGCGCTAACCAAACTGCGCCACGGCCCGGGATTGGAACGGCGAACCTACCAGAGACGCCTCGCCACCTCGCCAGCGCCTGGAGCCTCGAGCCTGATCTCACGCAGCGTGAGGGCTCCTTCGTGCTTCCCGCTCGGTTTGGGTGTGCGGTTGAGGCGGGTTCACGCTCCCGAAACGCGCTCCGTGACCTGGCACGGCTAGTGTCACCTCCGTTGCGTGACCAGAGGTCGCGTCGTAGGAGGGCACAGGGTATGACCACGAAGATCCGACCGCGCACGCTCGCGGTCCTAGCCGCGTTCGTCGGACTGCTCGGCGTGGTGGCGGTCACCATCCCGTCGTCCGGGCGCTGCCGAGCCGTCGGTGGTCCGCTTGAACCTCGGCTCGACGGCCGCTACTTCGAGTACGGGACACGACCCGCCAGAACCTGACACGCCGCAGAACGGCTGCCAGATCACCTCCGCGGAGCCGCATCGACCTGTCCCGACTCCGGTCGTGACGCCGCGAGCAAGTCCAGTCCCGCCGGGCTCGGCACGGACGGCATCGGCGTGAAGCAGACGCGACTCGACGGCAACGGCACGCCCTGCGCCCAGGTCGACACCACGGAGTCGCTGACGCTCCTACAGCCCGGCAGCCTCACTGGCGGCAAGCTCTTCAAGGGTGTCCGCCTCGACCTCGAGATGACCGGCAACGCCGTCGTGAAGCTCACCTTCTCGGGCGGCGCCGACACCGCACAGCCGTGACTACACGCTCCAGACCGGCACGAGCATCGATCCGCCGGCGCCAGAAGAACGAGAGCGACTACGACACGACGTGCGCCCTACCTCGCCTCACGCTCGGGGCCCGGCGACGGTCGACGCCTGCGCCGCGCCCGAACAGCTCCGGTCCCAACAGCGGCAGCAACGACAACTGCCAGTGGACCGTCATGCCCGGCTACGACTTCAGCACCGTCACCCTGACCACCACCCATGGGCACCGTGTCCCTGGAGGGCGGCGGCGACTTCCCGCAGCGGCGCAGGACACGGACTCGCTTTCTACCTGGCCAACTCCGGCCCGACCGCGGTCAACGACAGCTACACGACCAACGAGGACACCGCCGCTCAGGGCAACGTGACCGACAACGACACCGACCCGGACGGCAACACCCTCACCGGCGCGACCGTCGTCAGCCGGCCCGAGCCACGGCAGCCTGATCCTCGCCGCGAACGGCACGTTCACCTACACGCCCGCCGCGAACTACAACGGGCCCGACTCGTTCACCTACAAGGTGTCCGACGGCACGCGCGACCTCCAACGCCGCCACCGTGAGCATCACGGTGACTGCCGGTGAACGACCCGCCGGTCGCAACCGGCGCCGGCGCCGACCATCGACGGAGGAGACGCGGGAACGGTCGACGGTCGCGACCGATGTCGACGACGACGACGCCCTGACCGTCGACTGCACCGAGCCTGCCGGCTGGGACCGTCGAGGACCTCGGTGACGGCGACGGTCGAGATCACGCCCCCGGCTGACTTCATCGGCACCATCGACGATCACGTGCACTGTCACCGACGACGCCGGCGCCACGACCGAGTCCTCGGTGACGATCGACGTCGGCGTCACCAACGTCAACGATGCGCCGGTCGCTGTCGATGACGAGGCCGACTTCAACCCCGACGACGGCAGCAGCGTCGACATCGATGTCCTCGCCAACGACACCGACGTCGACGGCGACACCCTCACCGCCACGAACTTCGCCTACCCGGACGGCGGGTCGGCGACCTTCCACGGACGGCATCGTCACCTACACCCCGCCGGCTCGACATCACCGCTCCGGTGACCTTCACCTACCGGGCCATCGACGGGGCGGATCTCTCGAACGTCGCCACCGGTGACGGTCACCCGCTCATCTGCAGCACGGACACCGTGACCGACTCGGACGGGGACGTCACCGGGTCGTTCACCCGGCTCAACGACCCTCGGGACTGCAAGCGGTTCACCCTTGACGTCGACCTCACCGGTCGGGACACGATCCTGTTCCAGCCGTCGGGCGACGCCCAGGACATCGAGTACCGCGGCGTGGTGTCGTTCGGCGTCGACGTGGCACCGCCGCCTGGCGAAGCCCGCTGCGGTTGCAGCTACGACCCCCTCGGTGGCACGGCCTACCAGCCGATGCTCTGGTGCCAGAGCCCAGCGTTCGACACCAGCAACGTTCTCACGACCGACGACGGGCTCTCCCCCTGTTCGCCGCCGTGACCGGTGCCACGCTCCCAGCCGGGCGAGAAGTGGTGCATCGCGTCGGCGCAGACGTGGGGCGACGCGAACGGCGACCTGATCGCGTACTTCCAGGTCTACGGCGTCGACGATCCGAGGATGAGCCGCTGAGCTGAGCGGGCACGCCTAGCCCTTCGAGGATGCCTTGGCCCTCTGCCTGTGCGGCAGGGTCGTCATCCACGACCAACAGCAACCCGAGCTCGTAGAGGAGATCCATCCTCCGCGCTGCGAGCACCGCCTCTTGACGGTGCTCGCGCGCGCCGTCAACGTCGCCGAGCTGCGTCAGCGCCTCGGCGCGCACCAGGCCCACCGATGCCGCGAAGAGGGCCGCCTCCGATCCCGCGGCCTCCTCCGCCTCCAGGAGGATCGGCGAGCCCTTCATCGGCGCTCCCACTCTGGAGCCGGCACGCGGCCAGGTGAACGGCGGCCTCCAGTGCGGTGCCCTGCAGCGACAGCGACGTGGCCTCCTGCAGCGCGTTCTCGAGCATCTCCGTAGCGGCGGGCAGATCTCCCTCCCCGAGGAGCAATCGGCCCGAGCTGGATCTCGTCGAACAGCGCGCCGTCGGTGAAGCCCACGGCTCGGTGGGTCTGCGCCGCCTCCAGGATCATGGGACGTGCCGCCTCGAAGGCTCGTCGGTTGATCAGCAGCTCGGCCACGTTCGCCTGATGCACTGCCGCGTTCACGACGTCTCCCGTCTCGACATAGGCGTCGTGCGCCCGCTGGTAGCAACTCGAGCGCCTCGTCCCATCGTCCTTGCCAGTACAGGAAGAACCCGTGGTTCCCGAGCGCCGCCGCCGCTCCGATGCGGTTGGCCCAACGTCTGGTGGATCTCGACGACACGCGTGTGGTGCGCCACCTGATCCATGTCGCCAAGGAAGGCGTAGGCCCAATCGATGACGTTCAGCGCCTTCGCCAGCTCTCCGCAGCTCGTCGACCTGCTCGGCATCTGCCGCCGCTCGCTGGGCGGCACGAAGGGCACGGCGAGGCTGCTCCTGCCCCTGGCGAATGATGGCTCGCATGGTCTGGATGCCACGCGGACTCGCTCGGCGCCGTCGCTGGGGTCGTCGGCCAGAGCCCGCTCCGCTGCGCCGAGCTCCAAGAGTGCAGCGACGAACCGGCCAGCACGCTCCCGAGCCCGCGCCCGCTTGAGAAGGATCTGGGCGCGCTCCAGCTGGTCGTCACCGGCGAGCGCCGTCGCGCGCCGGTACGCGTCCATCGCACCCTCGGGCAGCCCGGCCTGCTCGAGCACGTCGCCGAGCGCCGTCCAGGTGGCGCGAACCTCGTCGGGCTCGACCTCGCCCAGCCGACGGGCTGCCTCCAGGGCCCGCCGGTACAGCGCCGCGGCATCGACGTTCGCGTAGGAGGCGTGGGCGTTGGAGCCGGCGAGACGCGCGTAGCGCCACGCCCGCTCCAGGTCGCCGCCCTCGTAGAAGTGCACCGAAAGGAGATCGGCCACGGAGTCGATGTTCCCTGCCGCCACCTTCTCCATCACCTGTCCGGCCCGGAGGTGCAGCACGTGTCGACGCCGGTACGGCAAGCCCCGGTACGCAACGTCTCGGACGACGGCCTGGCGGAACCGGGCCGACCCGCTCGGGTCGAACTCCACGAACCTCCTCAGCTCACTCGTCACGCCCTCGTCGATCTCGATGCCGTCGTCGGCGAGCAGCTGACGCCAGACCATCGGGTTGAAGCTGCGGCCCAGCACCGACGCGTATCCCAGCAGGAGCCGCGGGAAGGGGCTCAACACGTCGATCTCCGCGGCGATCAGCGCCTCGAGCGATCCCGGGAGATCGTCGACCGCGCCGCGCTCACGGCCCAGCCGCACGAGCGCGTCCAGCACGAGCGGGACTCCCAGCGGCTCGGCTCACGAGGCTCTGGACCTCGTCGGGTCGGAGCGGCACGGGGCTGAGCGCGACGAGCAGCTCACGCAGCTCGCCATCCTCCATCGGTCCGAGCTGCAGCGTCGCTGCCCGCCGGCGTGAACCCCTCCTCCACCACCCGCCGCAGCACGACCATCGACCAGCCCGGTCGCTGCTGCGCGCGCGACGGCCAGTCGTGTCAGCAGGGCATCGGACGCGCCGTCGGTCCATTGTGCGTCCTCCACGATGAGGGCCACGTCATCGTCGATGGCCCGATCCAGCAGGCGCATGACGGCGGCGGCTCGCTGATCGGGGAGGAACCGGGGCTCGATGGCGTCGACCTCAGGGGTCGACGGGGTTTGGACGTGCGCCACGGCGCCGATGAGCGGGAGCAGCGGGACCAGGGCCGGTTCGATGCGGGCCACGGACGCGGCCAGCTGCGCCCCCATCGTGGCCTGATCGGATCGCTCGATCCCCAGGAGCGCCCGGAGCGAGTCACGAAACGCGCGATACGAGCTGGTGGTGCCGTCTGGCTCGCCGCGCACGGTGAACGAGCTGAGGCCGGTCACCTGGAGAGCCTGCGCCATCAGGCGGCTCTTCCCCATGCCGGTGTCACCGACGATGGTCAGGACGGCCGCCCCGTCCGGCGCGGCGCCCTGCAGCACCTGGGTCACCACCTGCAGCTCCTCGTGACGACCGACGAAGGGCCCTTCCTGGTCGGCCGTCGCGCGTCGGCCGACCTCCTCGTCCACCGCGTAGGCCTGCACCGGCTGCGCCTTGCCCTTGACCGAGAACGGCTCGAGGGTGCGCGTCGCGAAGACCGGCCGCGACCGATCCAGCACACCAGCAGTCGCGTAGACCTCCCCCGCCGGTGCGGCGCTCATCAGGCGGGCCGCGAGGTTCACCGTGTCCCCCATCACCGTGAAGGTCGCTCGATGCGTGGCGCCGATCGTTCCCGCGAACACGTGGCCGTCGTTGACACCGATCTGGAGCGGCAGCGGAAGGTCCGCGTCGGCGATCGACCGCAGGGCGCGGAGCAGCCGGCCTTCGTGATCGGCCTGAGCCCGCGGAACGCCGCTGACCAGGATGATCTTGCCGCCGTCCTCGTCGATGTCGCTGGCCAGGAAGGCGACGCCCGCATCGTCGGCCGCGGCCTGCACCGTGCTCACGACCGCGTGCAGCGCATCGGCCACCGCGTCGGGGCCCTCGGTCTCGAGGAGCGCGTCGACACCCCGGTACCGGATGAACGCCACCGCCGCGATCCGATGCTCGAACTCGACCTCCCCCGGCCTCAGGTGCTCGCGGAGGATGGCCGGGAGGCACGCATCGACGGTCTCGGCGGGCAGCGATCGTCGGGCACGGGGACCCGTGGGCACGACGGGCGCTTGCCGCCACCGCAGGACCCTCGGTGCCCGGCGGGCCCGGCTTCGTGGCCTGGGGCGGCAGGCGGACGCGCCATCTCCGGACTGATGAAGATCTGCCCCGCTGACGCGGCGTGCTCCATCTCCGTCGTCCGCGTGGCAGCAGGGCCGGTCACGATCAGCTCGTGGTGCAGCGTCCCGACCCTGAACAGCTGCACCGTGCCGCTGTGGAGGCCCACGGACATGCGCAGCTGCACCCGGCCCACCGACAGGGGCTCCTCGATCGCCGTGCGCAGCGCCGCCCGCATCTCCACCGCCGCGGCGGCGGCCTGCTGCGGATGATCGTCACCCGACGAACAGCAGCAGCAGCGCGTCCCCACCGAACTTGAGCAGCGAGCCGCCTCGCTCGAACGCGATGTCGAGCATCCTCCCGAACACCCGGTTCAGGACGTCGGTGAGCTCCTCGACGCCGATGCGGCCGCGCATCGCGAGGCGTTCGGAGAGCGCCGTGAAGCCGGAGATGTCGACGAAGCACAGGCTTCCGTCGAGCTCCTGCCAGCGCATCCCCGGTGCGTCCAGGTCCCACTCGGACGCGACCCTCGGCACGAACCGATCGAGGGTGTGCGCAGGTCCGGGTGGCATGACCTTCGAAGGCTACGTGCTGCTCCCGGAGTGCCAACGCACCTCGTCGAGTCCCTAGGCTGCCCGCGTGCTCCTCGTGCAGCTCAGCGATCCCCACATCGTCGGCCGACACGAGACCCTCCTCGGTGGCATCGACACCACGGCCTTCCTCCGCGACGCGGTCACCCACGTCAACCAGATGCACCCGGCGCCGGACCTGGTGCTCGTGAGCGGCGACCTGGTGAACGAGGGCGCGCCCGCCCAGTACGAGCACCTGGCCGAGCTGTTGGAGCCGTTGACGGCACCGCTGCACCTCATGCCCGGCAACCACGACCGCATCGACCACCTGCGGCGAGCGTTCCCGGGGCTGGTCCACGATCGCCACGGTCGCGCCGACGGCGTGATCGAGGGGCCGCTCCGCATCGTCACCCTCGACAGCAGCCGCTTCCCGGAGCCCGGCGGCGACCCTCGACGCGGAGCAGCTGGCCTGGCTCGACGACGTCCTCAGCGGTGCTCCCGCGGCGCCCACCGTCGTCGCGCTCCACCATCCGCCGTTCGCGACGGGCATCGAGCACATGGATGCGATGGGGCTCGCGCCGGCGGCGATCACCGGGCTCGCTGAGGTCGTCGCCCGACACGGCCAGGTCGAACGGGTGCTGAGCGGTCACCTCCACCGCTTCATCCTTCGACGCTTCGCCGGCACGGTGGCGATGACGTGCCCCAGCACGGCCCACGCGCTCCACCTCGTCCTCGATCCCGATGACCCACCGGCGTGGAGCTACGAGCCTCCCGCCCTCCTGCTCCACCGGTGGGATCCGGACGACGGGCTGGTCACCCACCTCCAGATGATCGGTGACCATCGCCCCGTCGCGTTCGGCACCTGACCGACGTAGGGTCCGGCCATGGAACGCACCTCGCTGGGCACCACCGGGATCCAGGTCAGCCGCTACTGCCTCGGAGCGATGATGTTCGGGGCGTGGGGGAACCGCGACCACGACGACAGCATCCGCATCATCCACGCGGCCCTCGACAGCGGCATCAACTTCATCGACACGGCCGACGTGTACTCCGGCGGCGAGTCCGAGGAGATCGTGGGCAAGGCCCTGAAGGGCCGGCGCGACGAGGTGGTCCTGGCCACCAAGTTCGTGGCGCCGATGAGCGACGATTCCAACCACCGTGGTTCGTCACGGCGCTGGATCATGCGGGAGGTCGAGGACAGCCTTCGGCGCCTCGACGTCGACCACATCGACCTCTACCAAGCGCACCGACCTGACCCGACCACCGACATCGACGACACGCTCAGCGCCCTGTCCGACCTCGTCCACCAGGGCAAGGTCCGGGCCATCGGCAGCTCCACCTACCCCGCGGAGCAGATCGTCGAGGCGCAGTGGGTGGCCGAGCGGCGCGGCCGGGAGCGGTTCCGCTGCGAGCAGCCGCCCTACTCGATCTTCGTGCGCGGGATCGAGACCTCCGTCCTCCCGACCTGCCAGAAGTACGGCATGGGTGTCATCCCCTGGAGCCCGCTGGCGGGCGGCTGGCTGACCGGCCGCTACCGGCAGGGCTCTCCCCCACCCGAGGGTGGGCGCGCTCGCCGCACCCCTGAGCGGTTCGACTTCGAACGGGCCGAGAACCAGCGCAAGCTCGCGCTGGTGGAAGACCTCATCGCGACCGCGGACGAAGCCGGCCTGTCGCTGACCCACATGGCCATGGCGTTCGTGCTGGAGCACCCAGGCGTCACGTCGGCGATCATCGGGCCGCGCACCATGGAGCAGCTCACGGACGTCGTGGCCGGTGCCGGCACCCGGCTCTCCGACGAGGTGCTCGACCGGATCGACGCCATCGTGCCGCCCGGAACGAACGTCAACGCGGCCGACACGGGTTGGGAAGCCGCGTCGTTGCGTCGATCCCAGCGCCGACGCCCGCGTCGATCAGGTCAGAAGTGACGTGGCGAGCTGCACGAACCGCCACCCGAGGTAGACGACCGTGATGGCCACGAGCAGCTTGAAGTGCCAGGGCGAGCCCTCGGTCTCGAACCGGGTGAGCGGCTCCCCCAGCTGCTTGCCGCAGGCGGGGCAGGTGCCATCCGGCTCGAGGGTGTTCGGGTTGTAGAACCGGTCGCAGGTGTCGCAGTGCGGCATCGTCAGCGGTCCTGACTCAGGCGCTGCCGGGGACCGACGGTGGCGACGCGGCTCGGAACCGGCCGTCCCACCATCGCGGCCGCCAACGTCGCGGCATCGATCAGCGCCTCCACGTCGATGCCGGTGTGCACGCCGAGGTCGTCGAGGACGGCCACGAGCTCCTCGGTGGCGAGGTTGCCCGCCGCTCCGGCCGCGAACGGGGAGCCGCCCAGGCCACCCACCGACGTGTCGAACCTCGTGACGCCGAGCTGCAGGGCGGCGTACGCGCACACGAGCGCGGTGCCCCGGGTCTCGTGGAGGTGCAGCCCCACGTCGGTGCCCACCACCTCGACGACGTCGGCGATCCGGCGAGGAGTGGCCATGCCGGTCGTGTCGGCGCAGGTGATCGCCGCGCACCCGGCCTGCCGCAGGCGGTCGGCCAGATCGCGGACCTCGCCGGGAGCGATGTCGCCCTCGTACGGCGAGCCGAAGGCGCAGCTCAGCACGGCGTCCACCGGCACGCCCGCCGCGATGCGGCAGATGTCCCCGACGGCGGCCGCGGACTCGTCGGTCGTCATGTGGACGTTGCGCTGGCTGTAGACCTCCGACAGCGACACCGTCACGGTCAGCTCGTCGACCTCGCTGTCCAACGCCAGCTCGGCTCCTCGAACGTTCGGCACGAGGGCGGCGTACCGCACCCCGGCGGCGCGCGGCACGGCGGCGAGCACCTCGGCGGCACCGGCCATGGCGGGCACGGCGGAGGGCGAGACGAAGGCCACCGCCTCGATGCGGGCCACGCCCGCCGCCACGAGCGCCTCGATCAGTCGCACCCGATCGGCGACGGCGATGGGCGCCTCCGGTTGCAGCCCATCCCGAGGCCCCACGTCACGGATGACGACCGAAGCAGGCAACGGAGGCAGGGTCACGGCAACCAGCGTGGGCGCGGAAACGGTGCGCGCGCCAACCGAGTGGGCGCCCGGCGCAGCCGCTGGGGGGTGTGGGGGCGCTCCCCCACATGTGCGCCGCAGGGGGCTCCGCCCCCGAGGACGCTTCAGCGCGGCCGCAGGCCGCACCCCTAGCTCGAGCGAGGCGGCCGAAGGTCGCCGAGCTCGAAACTCACACTGGCGGGACGCCGTGACGACGGTCGGAGAAGTGGCGATCCTTGCCGGCGGCGAGGGCGAGGCGCTGGACGACCTCGCGGCGCAGGTCGGGGAAGTCGACCACCGCGTCGACGACCAGCTCGGACGCCAGCCGGTAGAGGTCGACGTCCTCCTCGTAGAGCGTCCGCTGCTCGGCCACGAACGCGGCGCGCTCGTCCGGATCCTCGATGGCCGCGATCCGGTTGGCGAACACGGCGTTCACCGCCGCTTCCGGGCCCATCACGGCGATCTTGGCGGTCGGGAGCGCGAGGGTGGCCTCGGGTTCGAACGCCGGGCCGCTCATGGCGTAGAGCCCGGCGCCGTAGGCCTTGCGCACGATCACCGACACCTTCGGCACCGTGGCCTCGCTCACGGCGGTGACCATCTTGGCGCCGTGGCGGATGATCCCCTGGCGCTCCACCTGGGTGCCGATCATGAAGCCGGGCACGTCGGCGAGGAACAGGAGGGGCACGTTGAAGGCGTCGCACCACCAGATGAAGCGGGCGGCCTTGTCGGACGAGTCGACGAAGAGCGCGCCGCCGAGGGCCATCGGGTTGTTGGCCACCACGCCCACCGGGCGCCCGTCGAGCAAGCCGAAGCCGATGATCAGCTCGGGCGCGAACAGCGGCTTCACCTCGAAGAAGCTCTCCGCGTCGACGATGGACTCGATCACGGTGTGCATGTCGTAGCCCTGGGTGTCGACCTCCGGGACCATCTCGGCGCTCAGCGTGCGCGCCGGGGGCGTCGCCTCGTAGACCGGCGGCGCCTCCCGCCACGTCCGCGGGAGGTAGGCGAGCACGGCCTTGGCCTGCTCGATGGCGTCGACGTCGTCGACCGCGAGGTTGTCACCGCAGCCCGACACCGTGGCGTGCATCCGCGCGCCGCCCATCTCCTCGAGCGTGGTCTGCTCCCCGATGACCATCTCCGCCATGCGGGGCGAGCCGAGGTACATGGAGGCGTTCCCCTCCACCATGATCACGATGTCGCAGAAGGACGGGATGTAGGCCCCGCCCGCCGCGCTCGGACCGAACAGGCAGCAGATCTGCGGCACCCGGCCGGACAACCGCACCTGGTTGTAGAAGATCCGTCCCGCCCCCCGGCGGCCTGGGAACAGCTCGACCTGGTCCGTGATGCGCGCACCAGCGGAGTCGACCAGCCAGATCATCGGGAGCTCATGGCGCAGGGCGTGCTCGGTGGCCCGGACGATCTTCTCGACGGTGCGAGCGCCCCACGACCCCGCCTTCACGGTGGGATCGTTCGCCACCACGCACACCGGGCGGCCCTCGACGGAGCCCACGCCGGTCACCACCCCGTCGGCGGGCAGATCGTCCGCGGCGGCGTTGGCCAGCAGGGCGTCCTCCACGAACGAGTCCGTGTCGAGGAGGAGCTCCAGGCGGTCGCGCACGAACAGCTTCCCTTGCCCCGCCAGCTTGTCGGCGTGGGTGTGCAGGTTGCCGCTGAGCGCTCGGGCCGTGCGGGCCGCGAGCCCTTCGTCCATGGGAGGGCCTCGGCTACCCGCGTCGGATGGCGAGGATCGCCACGTCGTCCGTCATCGGCTCGGTGGCGAAGTCGCGAGCGGCCTC
This sequence comes from uncultured Microthrixaceae bacterium, assembly GCA_963721695.1. Taxonomy (GTDB): domain Bacteria; phylum Actinomycetota; class Acidimicrobiia; order Acidimicrobiales; family VFJN01; genus VFJN01. The sequence continues at coordinate 135,060 of CAVRKU010000019.1, read as the reverse complement.
GAGCAGCGTCTTGCACAGGACGTCGGGCGCGATCCCGGGATCCCGCCGGAGCGTGTTGGCGACGCGGTCCTCGCCGAAGAGCTGCTCCCCGGAGCGGGCCTCGGCCAGCCCGTCGGTGTAGAGCAGGAGGAGGTCGCCCGTGTTGAGCGGGATCTCCCGGCTCGTGTACTCGCCGTTGGGGTCGAGCATGAGCAAGGGACCGGTGGCGCGCAGGGGGCGCACCTCCCGCTCGTGCCACAGCCAGGCCGCGGGGTGCCCGGCGGATGCGACTCGAAGCGTGGCGGCCTCGGTGTCGAACACGACGACGCAGATCGAGATGAACTCCTCGAACCGCTCGAGCGCCGACATCTGCCGGTTCAGCTCTTCGAGGGCCTGCGCCGGGTCGCGGTACTGGCGGAGGAAGACGCGGAGCAGGTACTTGGCCTGGAAGGCGGTGATCGACGGCTCGATGCCGTGACCGGTGACGTCACCGATCACCGCCGCGATGCGGGTGGGTGCGACCCGGAACACGTCGTAGAAGTCGCCGGCCATCAGGCCGGTGCCCGCCTGGTACACCCGTCCGAGCTCGAAGCCCGCGAAGTCGGGCAGGTCCTCGGGGGCGAGGCGGGCCGCCCACCGTCGGGGCGCCAGCTCCTCCTGGGAGAGGACCTCCTCGGCTCGGCGCTCGAGGAGGCTTCGGTCCTCGGCGAGGCGCGCCTCCCGGCCGGAGTCACGGCCGGAAGAGGATCGTCAGCCCCACGGGCACGAGGATGAGCAGGAAGAAGATCTCCGCCTCGCGGATCTCCCAGACCGCCGCGACCGAGCAGGCCAGCGCCAGCGCCGCGTACAGCGTGACGGCGTGGAGCTCCTTGCGGTAGGCGGAGCGGGCCAGCACCGTCGCATCGGCGTCAGGGCCCAGCTCGTCCTCGATCCGTTGCCAGACGCGCTGCAGCCGCTGGGCGGATCTGCCCCAGACGAGAGCGGCCACGAGGGCAGCGACCGCCACGACGGCCAAGATCGGCTTGTCCATGTGGCCGAGAGGCTACCTGCCCGCCCGCGAACCGGATACCAGGATGGGCAGGGAAGCTCAGGCGGTCCCGGGGATGGGGGTTCGCTCGCCCGTCCAGCTCGACACGTCGACGCCGAGCTGCTTCATCCCGAAGATGACCGCCTTGGGATCGATCGTGGCCGGCGCCCAGTCGTACTCCCACATGCGCGCGTCGCCGGTCGCCTTCACGAACAGCGCCGTCTGCTCGATGGTCAGGAGCACGCCACGACGGCTCGTCATCCGCTCGAACCGCTCGGCGTGCGCGGCGTCGAGCACGAAGTTCATCGAGTCGCACTGGTGGACGATGTCGTCGTTGTTCCAGTCCCACGGGGTGGTGCTGATGTGGACCAGGGCGCCGTCGGCCGGCCCGACCGCCCCCTCGCGCGCGGTGAGCTCCACGGGGGCGAGGCAGCAGACGCAGTAGCTCTTCAGCGTGAGGTCCTGGCCCGCGAAGGGCGGCATCTTGGAGATCGCCACCGACTCGAGCGCGCACCCGGCGTAGGAGTGGAACGTCCCGTCGATCCAGACCTCGACCTGGCTCGGGAAGCTGGAGAAGGGCTGGAACTTGAGCAGGTTGCTGTTCACCGAGTCCTGGTCCACCACGCAGATGATCCCGAGCTGGAGCTCCTTGTACCCCTGCACGATCTGCCGCCGGTCGAGGCCGGTTCCCTCGTGGACGGCACGCAGGTTGGGGCCGCGTCCGTGCTCGCACCAGTGCTCGTAGACGAACTGCCGCAGCTGCTTGGCCGCGTCGGAGAACTCGAAGGACGGCACGTTCTGGGGCATGGGCCGGAGTCTGACATACCGTCAGATCGGTAGGGTCGGCCGGATGGCGAGCATCGATGTCGACCGCGCCCGGTCGCTCACACCCGGCTGCGAGACGGTGCTCCACCTCAACCATGCGGGCGCTTCGCTGCTCCCCCAGCCCGTGCTCGACGCGGTGGTCGGCCACCTCCAGCTCGAGGCGAGGATCGGCGGGTACGAGGCGGCCGAGGAGGCCGCGGCCGGGGTCGAGCACACCTACGACGCGATCGCCCAGCTCATCGGGGCCGAGCCGTCGGAGATCGCCCTCATGGACTCCTCCACCCGGGCATGGGACATGGCCCTGTACTCGCTCCCGATCGCACCGCAGGATCGCGTGCTGATCAGTCGAGCCGAGTACGGCGCCAACGCCATCGCGCTTGCTCCAGCTCCAACGGCGCACGGGCTGCCAGCTCGTGCTCGTGGAGGACGACCGCCACGGCCAGATCGACCTCGAGGCCCTCGAGCGTGCCCTCGCCGCCGACGACACCGCCATGGTCTGCCTCGTGCACGTCCCCACGCAAGGGGGGCTGGTGAACCCCGCCGTCGAGGTCGGCCGCCTCTGCCGTGACGCGGGGGTGCTCTTCGTGCTGGATGCCTGCCAGTCGGTCGGTCAGCTCCCGCTCGACGTGCAGCGAGCTCGGCTGCGGCGTGTTGACCGGCAACGGCCGGAAGTTCCTGCGCGGCCCGCGCGGCACCGGGTTCCTCTACATGCACCCGGAGCTGATCCCGCGGGTCGAGCCCGTGATGCTCGACCTCCACGCGGCGACCTGGACGGGGCCGGGCTCCTACGAGGTGCGCGATGACGCTCGCCGGTTCGAGATGTGGGAGTCCGACGTCGCCGCGCGGATCGGGCTCGGGGTCGCCGTCGACCACGCGCTCGGCTGGGGCATCGAGGCCATCGCCGAGCGCAACGACGCTGCTCGCCGACCGGACTCCGCGCTCGGCTGGCGGACATCCCCGGCGTGACCGTCCGCGACCGCGGCGAGCGGCTCTGCGCGATCACGACCTTCACCGTCGACGGCGTGGATCCCGAGGACGTGAAGGCGCGGCTGCGGGCCGAGGGCTGCAACGTGTCCGTCAGCACCGCGACCTCGGCCCAGCTCGACCTGGGGCACCGGGGCCTCGACAGCGTCGTGCGGGCGTCAGCTCCACTACCTCACCACCGACGACGAGCTCGACCGGTTCGCCACCCTCCTCCACGAGATCTGTGGACGCTGACGCTCGCATGGCGAGCGCAGGCGTCCACAGAACCGGTCAGGAGCGCTTGCGGACGCGCATCTTGATGGGGGTGGCGCCGAGGTCGAAGCCCTCGCGGAGGCTGCGCTCGAGGTAGCGGAGGTACGTCGGCGGCACCTCGCGGTTGGCGAACAGCGTGAAGGTGGGCGGGTCGGTGGCGGCCTGGGTCGCGTACAGGACCTTCACCCCGTGCGGGCCGGGTTGGGCCTGCTGGGCGGCGCGGATGACCTCGTTCACGCGGCGGGTGGGCACGCGGCGGTGGTAGTCCTCGATGCTCATCGACAGGGCCGGCATCAGCTTGCCCACGCCCTTGCCGGTCAGCGCGGAGATCTTGAGCACGGGCGCCTCGCCGATGAACCGGAGGCGCTCCTTGATCTGGTAGTCGAGGTCGGCCCGCACCTCGGCGTCGGTGAGCAGCTCGTGCTTGTTCAGCAGGACCACCACGGGGCTGCCCGGCCGCGTCGATGCGCTCGGCCAGCCGCTGGTCCTGGGCGGTGACCCCCACCGTCGAGTCGATGATCAGCAGGGCGACGTCGGCCTTGTCGACCGCCTGCAGGGCGCGCACCAGCGAGTAGTACTCGGTGGCCTCGTCGATCTTGGCCTTGCGGCGCATCCCGGCGGTGTCGACGAAGCGGATCGGCCCCTCGTCCGTGTCGACGATGGTGTCGACCGTGTCGCGGGTGGTGCCGGGCAGGTCGTGCACGACGGCCCGGTCCTCCCCGATCAGCCGGTTGAAGAGGGTGGACTTGCCGACGTTCGGTCGACCGACGAGCGCCACGGAGAAGATCCGCTCCTCGTCGGCCTCGGCGTCGGCCTCACCGTCCACGTCCTCCACCGCCAGCTCGGGTTGCGGGAGCACCTCGATCAGGCGGTCGAGCACGTCGCCCGCGCCCCGGCCGTGCAGCGCGCTGATCGCGAGCGGGTCCCCGAGCCCGAGCGACAGGCCTTCCCAGATCAAGCCCTCGCGGTTGGCGTCATCGACCTTGTTGACGACCAGGAGCACCTTGCCGCGCGCCAGGTTGCGGATCACCTCCGCCACCCGGCTGTCCTCCTCGGTGACCCCGGTGATGGCGTCCATCACCATGATCACGGCGTCCGCGTCCCGGATGGCCTGCTCGCTCTGGCGGCTCACCTTGGCGTCGAGCGAGTCGCCGCCCGGCATCCAGCCACCGGTGTCGACCAGCGTGAAGGGCACGCCCTGCCACTCGGCGTCGACCTCCTTGCGGTCGCGCGTCACGCCGGGCTTCTCCTCCACGATCGTGACCCGGGATCCGACGATCCGGTTCACCAGCGTCGACTTGCCGACGTTGGGCCGGCCGACCACGGCGACGGTGGGGACGGTCATCTGGCGCTCGCCAGCGTTCGCAGGTCCAGGCCCAGCGCCTCGCGCAGCGCGTGACCGTCGGTGGCGATCACCTCGACGGGGCGGGGCAGGTCCTCGGGACCGGTGCCGTCGAGGAAGCGCCCGTTCGAGAGGCAGACGTCGGGCAGCAGGTACCGATGGCCCTCGGGCTCCGCGGCGAGGGTGCGGGCGAGGTCCTCCCCCACCAGCAGGCCCGTGACCCCGGTGGTGCCCCCGAAGAACTCGTTCTCGACCGGTATGACCCGCACGTCGGTGCGATCGAGCCGAGCCACCAAGCGGCGCCAGCACCCGCGCGCCGTAGGTGCCGGACAGGATCCCGACCGGCGCCCGACGCGACGGGCGCACGTGCAGGAGCTGATCAGCGGTGGCCCGGGTGCCGCGGTAGGGCTCGTAGTCCGCGTCCGCCGAGCCCGCGGCGTCGACCCAGGAGAAGAACCCGTCGTGGGTGCCGGTCGCCTCCGCCTTCTCACCGAACAGCTCCTGCTCGAGCGTGCGGGCCATGCCGACGCCGTCCTCGTGCATCGCGAACCCCTCGTAGGCGTCCGCGGGCGGGAACGGGCGCTCGGCCAGCAGGTAGTACTCGTCACCGACGAACACGAGCCGGCGCCCGAGGACCCGCAGGTACACGTCCTGCCAGTCCTCCACGCAGTCGACCACCGCGCGCGCCTCGTCGACGGTGTGGGCGCGCATCCGCGCCTCGGTGTTGTACCGGCTCACCCCGAGCGGGCACCACGCACAGCGAGGCCAGCTCGGGGAACCGGTCGAGCACCCCCGCGAGCGTGTCGTCGAGCACCGACCCGTCGTTCATCCCGGGGCACACGACGACCTGGCCGTGCACCTCGATGCCGTGGTCGAGGAGGGCCCGCAACCAACGGAGGCTGGTCCCGCCTCGCCGGTTGCGGAGCATCTCGGTGCGAACCTCCGGATCGGTGGCGTGGATGGACACGTTCAACGGGCTCAGCCGCTCCGTGACGACCCGCTCGAGATCCGCCTCGGTGAACCGGGTGAGGGTGGTGAAGTTCCCGTAGAGGAAGCTCAACCGGTAGTCGTCGTCCTTCAGGTAGAGGCTCTTCCGCAGACCCGGGGGCAGCTGGTAGATGAAGCAGAACTCGCAGTGGTTGTCGCAGGTCCGCACCTGGTCGAAGAGCGCCGACTGCACGTCCACGCCCAGCGGCTCGCCGGCGCGCTTGGTCACCTCGATGGTCTGCTCGAGGCCCCCTCGCGACAGGTCGAGCACGGGATCGGGCTCATCGACCAGGAAGCGCCACTCGATGATGTCGCGCGGCACCTGGCCGTCGATCGCCAGCACCTCGTCGCCGACCAGGACGCCCGCGAGGTCCGCGGGCGATCCGGGCGCGACAACGACGACGCGAGGAGCAGGCACCGCACAAGGCTACGGCGCTCGGCGCCCGAACCCGCAGTTAGCCTGGGACGCGATGGCCGTCGACAAGGTGCTCCTCGCGGCCCCCCGGGGGTTCTGCGCCGGTGTGGAGATGGCCATCAAGGCGCTGGCCTGGATGGTGCGGGCCTTCGAACCGCCCGTGTACTGCTACCACGAGATCGTCCACAACCAGCTGGTCGTCGACCGCTTCCGAGACCTCGGCGTCGTCTTCGTCGACGACATCGCCGACGTGCCTCCGGGCCGACCGATCATGCTGTCGGCGCACGGCTCCGCCCCCGAGGTGGTGGCGGCGGCCCGGGCCAGCGGTGGCTACGTGGTCGACGCCGTCTGCCCGCTGGTCACGAAGGTGCACCACGAGGTGAAGGTCCGAGCCGGCAAGGGCTACCAGATCGTCTACGTCGGCCACGAGGGCCACGAAGAGGCCGTGGGCACGATGGCGGTGGCTCCGGAGTCGATCCACCGGGTGGAGTCGGTCGCCGAGGTCGATGCGCTGCCGGACATGGATCAGCCGGTCGCGCTGCTCGCGCAGACCACGCTCTCCCACCGCGACTGGGCCGCGGTGGCCGACCGGGCGGCCGCCCGCTACCCCGACCTCTGGCGCCCGGGCCGGAGCGACCTGTGCTTCGCCACCACCAACCGCCAGTCCGCGCTGGGCGAGATCGCCGAGCGTTGCGACGCCGTGGTCGTGATCGGCTCGGCCAACTCGTCCAACACGCGGGCGCTCGAGCGCCTCGCCCGCGAGTCCGGCGCGGTCACCGTCGTGCGCGTCAACGGCCCGGACGAGCTTCCGAGCGACCTCCGCGGCATCGTCGGGGTCACCGCCGGGGCCTCGGCGCCCGAGGAGCTCGTGCAGGCCGTCATCGACCGGCTCGCACCCGCCGACGGGGTCGAGGAGGTGCGGATCACGGACGAGGACGAGTACTTCCCGCCCCCGCGCGAGCTGCGTGATCTGCTCACGGCGGTCGACGTGCTCGCCACCTTCAGCCTCGGAGGATCGGTGCCCGACCGTCCCCTGCTGCGCGACCGCGACCTCGCGGCCAGCGACGTCCTCGCCCAGCTGACCTGAACCGGGCCGCCGGGACCGGGACAGGGTGTGGTTCCCGGCGTAGCCTGTTCGACCATGAGCACGGTCACGAGCTTCAGGAGCATGGACGAGTCCACCGCCGAGCAGTGGGCGGTCATCGGAGCGGAGACGGCGCAGAACCAGTCCCGCGTCGCCGAACGGGTGCTGGACATGCTCCGGTCCCTCGGCGACATCACCGACGGCTTCGCCACCGACCAGCTGACCCACTGCCTGCAGACCGCCACGCGGGCCGAGCGCGACGGAGCCGACGACGAGGTGGTGGTCGCGAGCCTCTGCCACGACATCGGCAAGGCGATCAGCGTGCCCGGCCACCCGCAGATCGCCGCCGCGATCCTCAAGCCGTACGTGCGCCCCGAGGTGCACCAGATGATCCTCGTCCACCAGGACTTCCAGGGCGCGCACTACTACCACCACTTCGGCGGCGACCCGGACGCGCGGGAGAAGCACCGCGAGAGCCTCACCGCCGAGGAGTGGAAGCTGGCCGAGCAGTTCGCCGACGACTGGGATCAGAAGGCCTTCGATCCCGACTACGACACGCTCCCCCTCGAGCACTTCGAGGACCGGGTCCGCACGCTGTTCGCCAGCGCCAAGCTCTTCTAGAGGAGCGTCTCGAGCACGGCGGCCACGCCGTCGTCGAGGTGGGAGGCGGTCACCTCGGCCACCGCGTCGAGCACCACGGGCTGCGCGTTGGCCATCGCCACGCCGCGTCCGGCCCACTGGAGCATGGCGAGATCGTTGTGGTTGTCGCCGAAGGCCACCACCTCTTCGGGCCGCCACGCCCAGACGAGCGCACACCTGCTGCAGGCCGAAGGCCTTGTGGACACCGTCGCCGGTGACCTCGACGAAGGGCGCGCCTGATGTCGAGGCCAGGCAGCCCGCGGGCAGGAGCGGGGTGAGCGCATCGAGCAGCGCGTAGTGCTGCACGTCGCGGTGGGCGATCATCAGCTTCCGGATCGGTGCCGGGCGCGGGCCGACCGCCAGGTCCGGGCTGGGCATCCGATCGAGCGCCGGTCGGTAGTCCACGAACCCGACGTCGTAGAAGAGGTCGGCGCTCGTCTCCCAGCCGTAGAGGCAGCCCGGGAACCGCTCCGCCAGCCCGGTGAGGATGGCATCGATCACCGGGTCGGCGATCGGGTACTCGGCCAGCGAAACGTCCTGTCTCACGTCGTAGAGCGACGCGCCGTTGGAGCACACGACGAGCTCGATCCCCGTGACCGGTTCGATCAGCGGGCGCGCCGTCCACTGGCTCCGGCCGGTGGCTGCGACGACGTGGATCCCCGCCGCGGCGATCGCCTCGACGGCTCGCCGCGTGCGTGCGGACACCGCGCCGCCGTGCCCCGAGCAGGGTGCCATCGAGATCGCTTGCGACCAGTCGGATCGGGTGGCTCACCGCGGCGGGTTGGGACGACCCGCCATCTGCTGGGCCTCGTCGAACAGGTCCTGGAGCTCATCGTGGAGCCGGCCGGTGATCGCGCTCACCGCGCTTCGCGGCACGCGGCCCTTCTCCGTCCGCTCCGGGGCCGGCATCGGATCACCCACGATCAGCACCAGCCGGCTGGGTCGCAGCATCCTGGCGCCCTTGGGCATCATCGCCTCGCTCCCGCCGATGCCGACCGGGATGATCGGGACCCCGGCCTTGGCCGCCACGAAGGCTGTGCCGTCGAAGAGCTCCTCGATGACCGGTCCGGTGCACCGCGTGCCCTCGGGGAACATCACGAGCGGGCTGCCCCCGGTGACGATGTCGGTGCAGGCCTGCAGCGCGTCGCGATCCGCGCTCCCACGGTGCACCGGGAAGGCTCCGAGCATCGAGACGAACCGGCCCAGCGGCTTCGACTTCCAGATCGAGTCCTTGCCCATGTATCGCATCGGCCGGGTGGTCACGAGGGCCGCCAGCGCGAAGTCGACGTTGCTCCGGTGCACCGGCGCGAGCACGAAGGCACCGGTGGTCGGGACCTTCTCGGCTCCGATGATCGTCACCCGACCGAGGACCTTGGCCACGAGCAAGATCAGCCCTCGCACGATGGCGTAGGCGATCCGCGTCGTGCGGCTGGGCTCGCCGGTCCAGATGTCGACGTCGTCGCCCGGTCGGATCTCAGCCAACCCGGTCGACCTCCGCCGCGATCACATCGATGATCTCCGCGACGCTCAAGCCCGTCGTGTCGACGAGGAACGCATCCTTGGCCTCGATGAGCGGCGAGAGCTCCCGGCCCTGGTCCAGGGCGTCTCGTCGAGCGAGATCCGCCGCGACCGTCTCGTAGTCCAGGTCGGTCACCTCCTTCGAGCGACGCTGGGCACGCACCTCGGCGTCAGCCGTCAGGTACACCTTGAGATCGGCATCCGGGAAGACGACGGTGCCGATGTCGCGACCCTCGAGCACTCCCCCGTCGCGCGCCGCCACCCACTCCCGTTGCCGGCGAACCATCTCCGCCCGAACCGCAGGGTTGGCCGCCACGATGCTCACGGCCCGGCTGACCTCAGGCCCTCGGATCTCGATCGTGGCGTCGACGCCATCGACCCTCACCCCATCGGGCCGGATCTCCAGCTCGATGTCGGTGACGATGCGAGCGACCTGTTCGGCCTCCGACGGATCGACGCCGCGGCGAAGGGCGGCGAAGGTGACCGAGCGATACATCGCTCCGGTGTCCAGGTACTCGAGCTGCAAGCGATCGGCCAGCGCCCTCGCCACCGTGGACTTGCCCGAGCCCGCCGGGCCGTCGATCGCGATGATCCTCATGCGGGCCGGACCATAGTGCCGTCGGTCCCCGGGCTCCGCAGCTCGTCGAGGAGATCCCAGTAGCCCGGGAACGTCTTCCCGACACAGCCGGGGTCCGCGATCTGGACGCCTGGAACGCGCAGGCCGGCGAGCGCGAACGACATCGCCATCCGGTGGTCGTCGTAGGTCTGCACGGTCGCGGCACGCATCGGCCCCGGTCGGACGACGAAGCCGTCCGCCTCCTCGTCGGCCTCGACGCCGAGTCGCCGCAGCTCCGCCACCACCGCGCCGATCCGATCGGTCTCCTTCTCACGGATGAACCCGATGCCCGGTCACGCGTGTGGGGCTGTCTGCGAACGCCGCCACCACGGCCAGGGTCGGAGCGGTGTCGGAGAGCTGGGCCATGTCCACCTCGACGCCGTGCAGCGGCCCGGCTGCCGATCACCGTCGTGGTGTCGCGGCTCCGCTCGACGGTGGCACCCATCTGCTCGAGGATCTCGACGAAGGCCAGGTCGCCCTGAAGGGAGCTCCCGCCGAGCCCGGCGACCGACACGCGACCGCCCAGCAGCGCGGCGGCTGCGAACACGTACGACGCGGCGGAGGCATCCGGCTCGACGGCGTAGGTGGTGCCGACGTAGTCCTGCCGGGGCACGCGCCAGGTGCGACCGTCCGGGCGATCGACGCGGACGCCGAAGCGCTCCATCACCGCCACGGTCAGCGACACGTAGGGCTGCGAGACGAGGTCTCCCTCGAGCCGGGCCACCAGTCCCTGCGGCATCGCCGGACCGGCGAGGAGGAGACCCGAGAGGTACTGGCTGGACACGTCGCCGCGCACCACCACCTCACCGCCGGCCAGGGAGCCCCCCTGGACCTCGACCGGCAGGTGACCGGGGGCGCCGACCTCGTGCACCGCGGCCCCCAGGGTGCGGACCGCGTCGAGCACGTCACCCATGGGGCGTTCACGCATGCGGTTCGCCGCGTCGACGCGGCGGAGCCCCTCACCGAGGCCGGCCACGGGGAGCAGGAAGCGACTGGTGGTGCCCGAGAGCCGGGCGTCGACCAACGCCACGTCGGCGACGGGGTTCCCCGCCGTGCCCTCCACGACGATGCGCCGGGGCCCCCAGTCCGCCTCGATCTCGGCGCCCAGCGCACGGAGCCCCTCCACCATCGCCTCCGTATCGTCGGCGTGCAGCGCGTTGGTCAGGATGCTCGTCCCTCGCGCGAGGGCCGCGCACACCAGCGCCCGGTTCGTGATGCTCTTGGATCCCGGGAGAGCGACGACGACGTCGATCGGACCGTCGAGGGTGTCGATGGGCAGCGGGTCGGGCCGGGCCATCCGCTACTCCAGCGGGGTGACGGAGGGGCGGAAGCCCTGCTCCGCGAGCCCACCGCGGAGACGCTCCGCGGCACCGGCCTCCACGAGGAGGATGAGGACACCGCGATCGCCCTCGCTGGAGTGCGCGATCTCGAGGTCGGCGATGTTCACGTCCAGCGTGCCCGCCAGCGTGGTCACCTCGGCGAGCACCCCCGCGCGGTCCGGGAACGGGGATCCGGACCTCGCAGAGGTCACCGACCCCCGTGAGGCGCGACGGGAGGTTGGCGCGTGCGCTGCGCGCCTGTTCGAGCATCGTCAGCAGCCCGTCACGGTCCGCGTCCGCCACGATGTCGCGCACCTCGCCGAGCGACGCGAGGAGGCCGTCGAGCACGTCGACGATGGCCGTGCGGTTCTCGGCGCAGATGTCCGGCCAGATGCCGGGGTGGCCGGACGCGATGCGCGTCATGTCGCGGAAGCCGCCCGCCGCCAGCCGCAGCAGGGCGCGGTGCTCTGTCGATCGATCGTCGGCGAGGCGCATCAGGGAGGCCGCGGCCAGGTGCGGAACGTGCGAGACGACCGCCACCAACCCGTCGTGGTGGTCCGGCGCCAGCGCGATCACGTCCGCCCCCAGACCGGTGATGACCGACCGCAGCCGGGCGAAGGACGTGTCGTCGGTGGTGCCGGTCGGGGTCAGCACCCAGACCGCGCCCGCGAAGAGATCTGGATCGGCGCCGTCGATCCCGTCCTGCTCGGAGCCCGCCATGGGATGGCCGCCGATGAAGCGAGGATCATCGACCGCTTCCACGATCGACGCCTTGACGCTGCCCACATCGGTGACGATCCCCGGCCCCGCCGCCAACGCGGCGCGCGCCACCTCCGCGACGGCCCGCACCGGCGTGGCCAGGAACGTGATCTCGGCCGTCGGATCTCCGCCGATCGCATCCAGCGCGCCCAGCTCCAGGGCACGCGCCGCCGTGGCGTCATCCCGGTCCTGCCCGCTGACGTGCCAGCCCTGGCGGCGGAGCGCGAGCCCGATGGACCCACCGATCAGCCCGGTGCCGACCACGGCTGCTCGTCGGGTCACCACTACGCCGGCAGATCGTCTCGTAGGTTGACGGCCCCTTCGAGGTACACGTGGTGGAGCTCGTCGCGGCTGCGCTCCGTCGTGAGGTGCATCAGCACCCGGATGCACCGCGGGGTGCCCGTCACGATGTCCAGCTCACGGGCGCAGATGAGGGGGACATCGCCGAACCCGATCCTGCGCACGCCCAGCGCGGGAAACGTGGAGTGGATGTCGTCGGTGGCGGTGAAGAGGATGCTGATGATGTCGTCGTGCTCCACGCCGTTCCGCTCGCACATCGCCGCGACGAGCGACACCGTGCGCTCGTGCACGTGCGACTCCTCGTCGACGTCGACGGTGGTGGCGCCGCGAAGGGCACGGACGGCGGCGGGCACGAAGGTGGACGTTACCTGGGCCGCTTCTTCGCAGCGGCACGTTCAAGGGCCCGTACCTCGTCCTGGACGAGGGGCCGCCAGGCGCCCGGCCCCAGGGTGCGATCAGAGAGCGGCCCGATCCGTGTCCGCACCAGTCGCAGGACCGGGAAGCCGACCGCGTCGCACATGCGACGCACCTGCCGGTTGCGGCCCTCGTGGATGGTCACCCGCAGGATGCGAGGGTCGAGCAGCGCCACCTTGGCCGGTGCGGTGCGTCCGTCTTCCAGCTCGACGCCTTCGCGGAGGCGGCTGAGGGCGCCACGGTGGGGCTCGCCTTCGACCTCGACCAGGTACTCCTTGTCCACGCCGAAGCTCGGGTGCGTGAGGCGGTGCGTCAGGTCACCGTCGTTGGTGAGCAGCAGCAATCCCTCTGAGTCCGCGTCGAGCCGGCCGACGGGGAACACGCGGGGCTCGGCCGGGACCAGCTCGACCACCGTCGGGCGTCCCTGGGGGTCGCTCGCCGTCGTGACGACCCCCGCCGGCTTGTTCAGCAGGTAGTGCACCAGGCCCGCCTTCACACCGATCTGAGCGCCGTCGACCTCGATGACGTCGACCTCGGGATCCACCCGCCGCCCGAGGACGGCGAGGTCCCCGTTCACCCGCACTCGGCGCCGCTCGATCAGCTCCTCGCACACCCGCCGGCTCCCGAGGCCAGCCTGCGCGAGCACCTTCTGGAGGCGCACGCCGTCACCCTCGTCGGGCACTAGTCCTCGTCGAGCTCGTCGAGATCGATCTGGTCGAGGTCGATCTCGCTGGAGTCGCTCGCGCCGCGCACCGCGTTGGCGGCCTCGATCTCGTCGAGCCGCTCTCCCAGCGACGGGCCGGGCGGCGGGCGCAGCCCGACTTCGAGCGCTTCCACGACGTCGGCCCCGGGGACGAAGTCGCTGAGCTGCGGGAGCTGGTCGAGGGCGTTGATCCCGAGCCGCTCGAGGAACAGCGCCGTCGTGCCGAACAGGACCGCCTGGCCGGGACCCGGGTCCTTGCCGACCTCCGCGATGAAGCCCCGTTGGTGGAGCGTGCGCATCACCCCGTCGACGTTGACCCCGCGGATCGCCGCCACCTGGGCGCGGGACACCGGCTGCTTGTAGGCCACGATGGCAAGGGTCTCGAGGGCGGCGCCGGACAGGCGGGCCGACTGGCCCTCGAGCACGAAGCGCTCCACGTACGGGGCCAGGTCGGGATGGCTCTGGAAGCGCCACCCGCCGGCCACCTGCACGAGCGCGAACCCACGGTCCGAGGCGTCGTACTCCGCGGCCAGCTCCTCGCAGAGCTCGCCGACGCGGGCGACCGGGATCTCCAGCAGCTGGGCGAGCAGCTGCGGCTCCACGGGCATCTCGGCCACCATCACCACCGCCTCGATGGCACGGCGGGTCTCGTTCGAGAGCTCGGGCATCAGGTCAGCCATCGTAGGCATCGACCGGCGACAGCTCCTCGAGCTCCGAGCGGTCGCGCCCGAGCCAGACGATCTGGATGTCGCCGAAGGTGCGGGGCTGGTCGAGGTCGACGAAGCCCTGCTTGAACAGCTCGAGCACGGCCAGGAAGCGCACCACCACCTCGAGGCGATCGACCAGCGCACCCGTGAGCTCGCGGAACGAGATCGTGCCGGCGAGCGGGAGCTCCTCCATCAGCTCGACGACGGCATCGGTGACCGAGGCTCGGATGGGCGCGACGTGGTCGAGGTCGATCCGCATCTGCGGCTTCGGGGTGACCGCGCGGAGGAACGCCGTCCGCAGATCCTCCGGTGTGATCCCCTCCAACACGTCGGGGGTCAGGTCGATGAACCGGTCGTCGGGCCCCGCCACCCTCGGGAAGGAGCGAGCCGCGTCGTTGGTGAGGCTCTGCAGGGCGATGGCGGCGTCCTTGAACGTCTTGCACTCGACGAGACGGGTGAGCAGCAGGTCTCGCTCGGACCAGAGCGACAGCTCGTCGTCGAGGTCGAGGTCGTCGTCCCCAGGCAGGAGGCGCCGCGTCTTGAGCTCGATGAGCGTGGCCGCGATGAGCAGGAACTCGGTGGCGACCTCGAGGTTGAAGGTCTCCATCGCCTCCAGCTCCTGGAGGTACGCGTCGACGATCCTCGTGAGCGAGATGTCGTACAGCTCCACCTGCTCGCGCAGGATCAGGTGCAGCAACAGATCGAACGGGCCTTCGAAGACCGGCGTCGTCACCTCGTAGGACATCACGGCAATGCTAATCACATCGGTGTGGTTTCTGGAACCAGTGCCGGGTACCGGGCCCCTCCCCGCCTACGATCGCCCCCCGTGGCCCGCATCTTCTCCGGCATCCAGCCCTCCGGCGAGCTCACCCTCGGCACCTACCTCGGTGCCCTGCGGCGCTTCGTGGCCGACCAGGCCAGCACCACATCCACCTTCTGCATCGTCGACCTGCATGCCATCACCGTGCCCCAGGACCCGACCGTCCTGCGCCAGCGCACCCTCGACACCGGCGCGCTCTACCTGGCGAGCGGCATCGACCCGGAGCAGACGACCCTCTTCGTGCAGAGCCACGTCGCCCAGCACAGCCAGCTGGCCTGGCTGCTGGAGTGCACGGCCAGCTTCGGCGAGCTGAGCCGCATGACGCAGTTCAAGGACAAGGCCGACCGACAGCAGTTCGTGTCGGCCGGGCTGTTCACGTACCCGGCGTTGATGGCCGCCGACATCCTCCTCTACGACACCGACCGGGTGCCCGTGGCCGATGACCAGCGCCAGCACCTCGAGCTGACCCGCGACATCGCCGAGCGGTTCAACAACCGCTACGGCGACACCTTCGTCGTGCCCGCGGCCGACATCCCCAAGGTCGGGGCGCGGATCATGGACCTGCAGGAGCCCACCCGCAAGATGTCGAAGTCCATCGACTCCCCGCAGGGCACCGTGCTCATGCTCGACCCGCCGGCCACCATCGAGAAGAAGTTCAAGCGAGCCGTCACGGACAGCGACGGTGAGGTGCGCTACGACCCGCGAGGCAAGCCCGGGGTCTCGAACCTGCTCGAGATCCTGGCGGTGGTCAACGACACCGAGCCGGCGACGATGGCCGAGCGCTACTCGCAGTACGGGCCGCTGAAGGCCGACGCCGCGGCCGCCATCATCGAGCTCCTGGCGCCGATCCAGGCGCGCTTCGGGGAGCTGGCGGCGGACCCGGGGGCATTGGCCGTGCTCCTCGCCAAGGGCGCCGACGCCGCCCGCTCCGTCGCCGCCCCCACCCTCGATCGAGCCCAGCAGGCCGTGGGCCTGCGCTAGGCAGCAACGATCTAGCCGGACCGCGCCGGAGCGCCGCCAGGCGCCCGGCGCACTCGCGGAGGCAGGAGCGCAGCGACGCCCGGAGCGAGCATCAGCTCAGCTCAGTCGTCGTCGGCGGCCTTGAGCGCCCCGCCGACCTCGGCGTCGACCGTCCACTCCGTGTCGGGCCAGTGGTGCTCACGGGCCCAGGTCGACGTGAGCGGATCGCTGCCCGCCAGCTCGAGGAGGTCGCCGCCCAGGCGGTCGTGCTGGAGGTAGAGGCCGACGCGGCGGGAGAACCCTCGCTGCCGCCGCCACACGGCGGCCATGTCCGGCGCCGGCGACCCGGGCCGACAGCGTGGCGACCACCCGGCCGTAGGTGCCCAAGCCGGACTCGATCTTGCCGACGTCGTGCAGCAGCGCCGCCGCGAGGACCGGGCGCGTCGCCTCGATCCCCAGGGCGCGCTCGACTCGTCGAGCGACCCCGACCGCGTGGCGCCGATCGGCCCCCGACATCCGGCGCCACAGGTCGTGCTCGGCGGGCAGCAAGATCCCCTGGACCCACGCCTCGTCCCCCTCCGGCGGCCCGCCAGGGCGGAGGGAGCCGACGAACCGCTTCACGAGATGTGACGTGCTCGCCACCAGACGACCTACGCGTGGGCGATGCAGAACCGGGCGGCCGGCATCGCCTCGAGCCGCGCCGACGAGATCGCCTCACCGCACGTCTCGCAAGCCCCGTAGGTGCCCTCGTCGAGCTTGGCCAGCGCTCGTTCGACCTCGTCGAGCTCGCTGCGCAGCTGGGACGCGAGGACCTTGTTCTCACCTTGCTCCGCGGCGACCTGACCGGAGTCGGCGAAGTTGTCGTCGAAGTCCGGGCTCGCCGCCCCGTGGCCGGGCTCCAGCGACGCGATCTGTGCCTCGAGGTGATCGCGCTCGGCGGTCAGATCGCTACGCACAGACGAGAGCAGAGACTGGTCGGCCATCGGGACAGGCTACTGCCCGTGCTGTGCACGCGGGTGCGCACGGCGGTACACCTCCCACAGACGTTCGGTGGACACCAGGGTGTACACCTGCGTCGTGCTGATCGAGGCGTGCCCGAGCAGCTCCTGCACGGCGCGGATGTCGGCCCCGTGGTCGAGCATGTGCGTGGCGCAGGAGTGGCGGAGCACGTGGGGGCTCAGCTTGCCGTCGAGGCCCACCCGCCGCCCGTGCCGTTTGAGCACATCCCAGGCCCCCTGACGGGTGAGCCGACCACCGCGCACGTTCAGGAACACGGCCTCGGCGTCCCCCCGGCGGCGCCACTGCTCGGGGGCCATCCGCGGTCGCCCGTCGGGCCCGAGCCACGCCACGAGGGCCCGGGTCGCGTGGGCGCCGACCGGGACGATCCGCTCCTTGCTCCCCTTGCCGAAGGCACGGAGGAGCGCGGCATCGAGGTCGATGTCACCGAGGGAGAGCCCGACCAGCTCCGACACCCGCACGCCCGTGCCGTAGAGGAGCTCGAGCATGGCTCGATCGCGGAGCACCACCGGGCCGTCGCCGACCGGTGCTTCGAGCAGGCGGGTCACCTCCTCCTCGCTGAGGGCCTTGGGCAGTCCCCGGGGGACCTTGGGCAGCTCCAGGTGGGCGCCCGGATCGGTCGGGCTGCGCTCCTCCTCCACCAGGAACCGATGCAGCGAGCGGACCGGCACCAGGGCTCTCGCCACCGATGCCGGAGCCAGCCCCCGATCACGGAGGGCCCCGACGTAGTCGACCAGGTCCGCCTCGCTCACCTGGTCGAGGGTCGTGTCCTGGGCGCGCAGCCAACCGACGTACGTGCGGAGATCACGGCGGTAGGCGGCGATGGTGTTGCGCGCCCGGCCCCGTTCGGCGGTCAGCCACATCAGGAGGTCCTCCACCTCGAGCGGCAGGGGCTCCTCGTCGCCGGACGCCGTGCTCACTCCAAGCGCCGGGCCGCGAGGGTGAGGCCGATGATGGTCTTGGCGTCGGTGAGCCGACCGTCGTCGATCATCTCGACGAGCACCGGGAGAGGGAGGCGCTCGACGGTCATGGCGTGCTCCTCGACGCTCTGCCGATCGTGGGGCACCTCGTCGAGGTCGCGAGCGAGGAACAGTGCGATCGTCTCGTCCGACATGCCGGGGGCGTTGTGGAACGTGGTCAGGTGCTCCATCCGGCCCGCCGACAGGCCCGCCTCCTCGGCCAGCTCGCGAGCCGCCGTGAGCGACTCGGGCTCACCGGCCACATCACGGGTGCCCGCGGGCAGCTCGAGCAGCTCGCCTTCGAGGGCGACGCGGTACTGGCGCACGAGGGTGACCGTGCCGTCGTCGTGCAGCGGAACGACCGCGACGGCGCCGGGGTGGTGGACGATCGTGCGCTCGAACTCCTCGCCGCTGCCGTCGGTGAACCGCGATCGCACCACGCGGAACACCTTGCTGTGCACCAGCTCGACCTCGCCGAGCTTGGTGAAGGCAGGGGTCACGCGCTGATCGAGGAGCGGGGCGGGTCGGCGTCGAGGTCGAAGAGGTGCGGGCGAACGGCCCTCCGCGCGGGTCAGGGCCGCCGCGATGAGCTCCCGGAACAGCGGCGCCGGGCGCGTCGGCCGGCTCTTGAGCTCGGGATGGGCCTGGGTGCCGACCCAGAAGGGGTGGGTGCGGAGCTCGATGAACTCGACCAACCGGCCGTCCGGTGAGGTGCCCGAGCACCACAGCTCGCTCTCGTCGAAGCGGGCGCGGTACTTGGGGTTGAACTCATACCGGTGGCGGTGACGCTCGGAGACGACCGTGCTGTCGTAGGCCTGGGCGACCTGCGAGCCCTCCGCCAGCTGCGCGACGTACGCGCCGAGGCGCATCGTGCCCCCCATGTCCGTCACGCCGCGCTGCGTCTCCATGAGGTCGATCACCGGGTGCGGGGTGGTGGGGTCGAGCTCGCTCGAGTTGGCGCCCGCCAGCCCGAGCACGTTGCGCGCGTACTCGATCGTCATCATCTGCAGCCCGAGGCACAGGCCGAGGCAGGGGATGTCGTGCTCGCGTGCGTAGCCCGCGGCCATGATCTTGCCCTCGGTGCCGCGCTCGCCGAACCCGCCCGGGATCACGATGCCGTCGAGCTCGCGCAGGCGGCCTTCGGCCAACAGGCCCTCGACCTCCTCGGCTTGGATCCACTCGATGTCGACGCTCGAGCCGTGGTGGAAGCCCCCGTGCTTCAAGGCCTCCGCGACCGACAGGTACGCATCCTGCAGGCTCACGTACTTGCCGATGATCCCGATGCGCACGGAGCGTTCGACGTGCTCGATGCGGTCGACGAGGATCTCCCACTCGCTCAGGTCGGGGTCGCCGGCGTCGAGGCGCAAGATGTCGCAGACGACGTCGTCGAGACCCTCCTCGTGCAGCACCAGGGGGATCTCGTAGAGGTTGCGGGCATCGGCGGCGTTGACCACGGCCTCGATGGGCACGTCGCAGAGGTTGGAGATCTTGCGCTTGAGGCCGCTGGCCAGCGCATGCTCGCTGCGCACGACGATGACGTCGGGCTGGATGCCGCGGCCGCGCAGCTCGGTGACCGAGTGCTGGGTGGGCTTGGTCTTCTGTTCGGCCACGATCAGCGGGGCGAGGGTCACGTGGACGTAGCAGACCTTGTCCCGCCCGACGTCGAGGCGGAACTGCCGGATCGCCTCCAGGAACGGGAGGATCTCGATGTCACCCACCGTTCCGCCGACCTCGGTGATGACGACGTCGATCTCGTCCGAGGTGAGCCGGTTGATGCGTCGCTTGATCTCGTCGGTGATGTGGGGGATCACCTGCACGGTCTTGCCGAGGTAGTCGCCGCGACGCTCGGCCGCGAGGACGGCCGAGTAGATCGACCCGGTGGTGGCGTTGGAGTCGCGCGTGAGGTTCTCGTCGATGAACCGCTCGTAGTGGCCGAGGTCGAGGTCGGTCTCGCCGCCGTCGTCGGTGACGAACACCTCGCCGTGCTCGAACGGGTTCATCGTCCCCGGGTCGACGTTGATGTACGGGTCGAGCTTCTGCATCGTCACCCGCAGTCCGCGGGCCTTGAGGAGGCGTCCGAGCGAGGATGCGGTGATCCCCTTGCCCAGGGAAGACGCCACGCCCCCCGTGACGAAGATGTGCTTGGTCAACGGGAGACCTCCGTGAGCGATTCGAGCGACGCAGTCACGGGAGCCCACCCTATCCCGCTGGCTCGCGGCGACCGCGCACCTCCGTCCGATCGGTAGCCTCCGAGCCGCGATGACCGCCGTCACCACGTCCGCTCCGGGCCGAGACAGCACCCGGACGATCCAGACGGATCTGGCCCTGCTGGGCGTCCTCACCGTGGGGCTGCGCGTCCCCGCGTTCGTCGCCGAGCGCCACCTCACCTTCGACGACGGCGTCTTCGGCGCCTCGGCCGTCGCCATGCGAGCCGGCGGCCAGCCGTTCCGCGACGTGTTCTCGAGCCAGGGGCCCCTGTTCCTCCCCCTGCTCTGGGCCGCGGACCTCCTGGGCCTTCGCACCGCCAACGCCCCACGCGTGCTCTCGATGCTGGCGGCGCTGCTGCTCGTCGGCGCCACCTACGCGGCCGGGCGGGCCATCACCGACCGGGACGGCGCGGTCATCGCCGCCGGGCTCGTGAGCATCACCGGCACGAGCCTGTGGATCACGGGACCGATCGCGGCCGACGGCGCCGCCCTCGCGTTCGCCACGCTCACCGTCGCGCTCGCGCTCTGGTGGCGCGACGAGGTCACGGTCCGGCGCGCCGTGTGGCTCGGCCTCGGCGTCGGCGCCACGATCTCCGTGAAGGCGCTGCTCGCCCCGGCGATCCTGCCCGTCGCGCTCGTGCTCATCGCCGGCCGACGGATCCAGCCGATCCTGGCCGGGGCGGCCACGGCGATCGCGTTCCACCTGGTCCTGTGGCTGCCGTGGGGACCAGGCAACGTGTGGGCGCAGTCGTACGCCTACCACCTCGACGTGGCCACCGATCGAACGCCTGTCGACAACGCCCGCAAGGTGCTGAGCACGCTGGGCGACCGCGACCTCTTGCTGGTCGTCGCGGTGGTCCTCATGATCGTGGCGCTGATCCTGGGGCGGCGCGCCATGACGCCCCGAGCGGAGCCGCGCCTCACGTCGCCGGACACCCTCCTCGTCGCCTGGCTCGTCGGCACCGTCCTCGTGCTCCTCACGGAGCATCCGATGTGGCGCCCCCACGTGTCCCAGCTCATCCCTCCGCTCGCCCTCCTGGCCGCCCGGCACCGCCCCGCGACCAAGATCCTCGTGGTCGCGCTGGTGGTGGCCCTCCCCTACCACGTGGTGCACGCCTGGCCGATGCTCCGCCCGACGGGCTTCACCGGCAGCGCCGAGCGGGTCGTCGAGCAGCTGGAGGCGCTGCCGGAGGGCGCTCTGGCGATCAGCGACGACCCGGGCATCGTGTGGCGCGCCGGACGGCTCACCACGCCCGACCTCGTCGACGCGTCCATCCTGCGGATCCAGACCGGTGACCTCACGTCCGCATCGCTCGCCGCCGTCGCCGCCCAGGACGACGTGTGCGCGGTCGTGGTCCGCAGTGCGGCCCGCTGGGGCTCCTTCGACGACCTCCCGGACCGCCTCGCCGCGGCCGGCTACGAGGTCGCCGACGAGGATGACCTCGGTCGCCGCCTGTACCTCAAGCCCGAGTGCGATCCCGGCTGACCGCCACCGCGAGCCACGGCTGGTCGGTCCGCACGCACGTGCGATCGCACGGAGGACGGTGGGTGCCGCGGACGACGAGCCTGTGGAGCGACCGGCTCTCGCCGCGCCCTTGCCTCGTCAGTCGATCGGGCGGCGGCCGAGGCGGTCGAGCTGGCGCAGGCCGGGGGTCCGGTCGATGACCGAGCTGAAGGACACGCGCTCGGACGCCAGGTTGAGGGCCACCAGGGCGATGAGGACGACCGTGCGCACTGGCCGGCTGGTCTCGAGCACGACCGCCAGGCCCAGCACCGCCCCGAGCAGGTTGGCCCCGGTGTCGCCCAGCATGAGCCGCTCGTCCAGGTCGGCCGGCAGCAGCCCGGCCGCCGCGCCGACGACGGGTGCCAGCGCGAGGCCGACCGGTGACGTGCCGGCCGCGAGCGCGATCGGCAGGTACAGGATGATCCCCACCTTGATCGTGCGACCGGGCGCGCGGTCGAGCAGGTTCCCGAGGTTGGCCGCCAAGGCCACGAGGGCCGCGTCGGCCAGCAGGCGGCGGCCGCTCACCTCGCCGGGGGCCGCGGTGAGGACGATGGCCACGACCGCCCCTCCGAACAGCTTCATCGCGCCGGTGGTGAGCCGACCGTGGGCGAGCGCCTGCAGGTGGCCCCGGAAGCCCCGGTCGGTGTCGGTGCCGAGCAGATCGTCGATGAGCCCCAGGAAGGCGAAGGCGAAGCAGGCGAACAGGACCATCGAACGCAGGAGGCTGTCGCTGAGCTCGTCGCCCAGCCCGAACTCGGCCAGCGCCGTCCGGGCCCCCTCCACCACCAGCACCGCCAGGACGATCACGATCCCGCCGGCGGTGGCCAGCTCGTGGTCGCGGTAGTTGCGGCGCCGCAGCGCTGGTGAGCTGAGGACGGGCGCCGACGCGCGCTCCATCAGCAGCGCCGCCACCACCCCGCCGACGAGGAGCAGCCCGAAGGCGACGACACCGGCTCGCATCACGTGCTCCCTTCACGGGACGGAGTCGGCTCGACCCGGCAGGCCAGGTAGACGACGCCCGGGACGGCGACGGCCAGCATGGCGCCCGGCACGGCGATCCCCGAGTCGTTGGCTCCGTAGCCGAGGACGGCGAGCGCGATGAGCCCGGGCATGGCCCGGCGCAGGGGCGGGAAGGCGTCGGTGACGGCCCGGACCCAGTCCCGACCCCGCCACAGCATCAGGCCCGCCGCGATGGCGAGCGGGCCGAAGAGGTAGCGCCAGGTGCTCTCGGTGAGCGACCGCAGGTTCACGGCCAGCTTGCGCTCGACGACCGTGGAGAGCCCCGACCAGCCATCGCTGCCGATCCGCTCGAAGAGGCGGCCGAGGTGCGAGCGATCGGCGCTGTCGCGCGTCAGGTCGAGGGCACCGAGGGCGACGATCAGCACGAGGGTGGCGACGGCGGCCAGCACCACCACCCGCCACCGCACCTTCCACTGCCCCAAGCCCATCGCCACGAGCGCGAGCGCCGGCAAGCCCGCGAGCGCACCGCCCACGTCGGCCCCCCACATGGGTGCCGCGTCGATCAGGAGCACGCCGCCGAGGATCGCGAGCATCAGGTTGCGCCCGCGTCGACCGGGGATGCGGTCGACCACGATGCACGCCAGCATCGTCGCCGAGAGGAAGTAGTACGCGAACGTGACGTTGTTGATGCCGGTGAAGCGGCCGGCCACGATCGGCGAGTCGCCGAAGACCGTGGCGAGCTGCAGCCGGGATCCCAGTCCGACGATGCTGACGGTCACGACCCCCACGAGGAGCCCGTAGCCGACGGCCAGGGGACCCAGCCACCGGCCCGCGAACATCGAGGCGAGCACGCCCACCAGCAGCGACCCGAGCACGAGGAAGAGCCAGTAGGCGGCCACCCCCCACTCGTAGAACGGGAAGACCGCGGCCAGATAGGTCAGCGAGGGGAAGGCGAGCAGCACGAGGGCCACTCGGGCGAGCCACGGTCGCACCTCGTCCCAACGGCTGATGAGCACGGCGGCGGCGGCGAGCGCGAGCAACCCGACCGAGATGACCACGGTCATGACCACGGGGTACAGGACTCGGTCTCGGAAGCGGGCGGCGGCCTCCGCGTCGACCAGCTCGGCGCGACGGGCGGCCCCGGTGGCGGGACCATCGCGTCGCTCGACCGCACGTCCCTCCATGCTCGCCTCGTCCAGCTCCACGCCCGCGAGGTTCGCGATCGTCGGGGTCAGGTCCGTGAGGAGCACGTAGCCGGCGCGTCGCGTGTTGCCCGAGGTGAGGAACCCCGGCTCGAACTCCGACGCGTGGATGCCGAGCACTCCGAGACCATGGGTCGGCTGCGTCGTCGGTGCGACCACGACGACGGCGTCGCGCTCCGGATCGAGCCGCTCGAGGATGGCACCCGCCAGCGCGTCCGTGGACGCCAGCGCCTGGGCGCGTGCTGACTCGGCGAGCTCCGGCGTGGCGCGGGGCCGAAAGGCCAGCGCCCGACGGAGGTCGGATGCCTCGACCATGACGACCGAGTCGGGTGTGCTGCAGCGGTCGAAGGCCTCCATCACGGCCACCTGGTCCAGACGCACGCCGAAGGGCGCCGCGTCGTCGACCGTGAGGATCGTCGGACCCACCTCGCCGCATGCGGTCGCGCCCGACGAGTCGGCCAGCGTCAGCGCCGCCTCCCGGTGGATGGGCTCGCCGGGCACCAGCGGGTCGGCGCCGTCGGCGTTCGCGACCACCCCGCGGCCCACGTCCCCGCGCTCCAACGCGTCGCCCAGCGCCCCGATCGTGCCGCCGAACTCGGCGCCCTCGTTGGCGTCCTCGATCAGGGTCCATCCCAGCGACACGACCTCGGCGTCGGTCGACCGGCCGTGCTGGCGCACCCACTCCTCCCCCGCCGTGGTCGGGCCGAACAGCTCGTCGGCTTGAAACGACATCCCCGCCACCTCACGCGGGGCCACGGCCCGCGTCCCCGTCCCGAGGGTCAGGTACGCCTCGCCCGGCTCGGAGACCACGGAGGTCACGCGGGTGGCGACGTTGGCGATCGCGCTCTGGTCGAGCAGGGCGCGGAGGTTGCCCAGCTCGGGGGCCTCCATGTCCTTCCACGTCAGACCGGGCACCGAGAAGACCACGACACGGCGGCCCTCCGGCACGGGCGGGGGGCCCGCGGCGGCCGAGGGTGCCACCGCGATCACCGCGATCAGCATCACGATCGATCCCGCCAGGAGGGTGCGCCTCACGCAGTCACCTCGGGCGCCTGACTTCGCACCAGCAGGTAGACGAGGGACGCGTTCACGACGCCGAGCATCACGCCCGGGACCGCGATCCCGGAGTCGTTGAAGGCGAAGCCCGAGGAAGCCGACGACCGCCAACCCGGCCAGGCTCTCGCTGATGTTCTCTCGGACGACGCGGACGTGGCCGGGGGCACGCCACAGGAGGTACACGATGAAGCCGAGCGCGATGGGGACCATCGCCGTCCAGACGGAGCTGGTGATCACGCCGAAGTTGGCGCCCAGCTTGCGCGTCACCACGGTCTCGAGGGCGCCGACACCCTGATCCGCGACGGCCTCCACGAGGCGACCCAGGTGCGTGCGGCGGTCGGCCGGCCGGCTCAGGTCGAGCGCCGCGAACACGGCCACCACCGTCACGGCGGCGGCCCCCCACACCGCCACCGAGCGCCACCGGACGCGGTGGCCGAGCAGCACGGCTGCGGTCACCCCGATGGCGGGGACGAAGGCGAGGACGCCACCGACGTCCGAACCCCAGAACGGCATCCCGTCGATCACGACGGCCAGCACGAGCACGCTGAAGGCCACGGCCGTACCGATGCTGTGGCCGTCGAACCGGCGCGACAGGAGCCCGCACAGGAGGAACGCGGCGCCCGCGAACATCCCGTAGGCGAGGTTCCCCATCCCGGCGAACCGCCCGCCCACCGTCGGCGAGTAGCCGAACACGGTGTTCAGCTGCAGATGCGCGCCGAGCGAGCATGTCGACGACCAACAAGCCGAACACGACGCCGAGCACCAACAGCAACGGGTCGAGCAACGTCCGGCCGCCCACCGCCGTCGCGCGCGACCGCCAGCGCGACCGCCAGCCCCACCACGAAGACCCAGTAGGCGGTGGCCGGCGACGCATGGAAGTCGACCAGGCCCGCCAGGTAGGTCGCGGGCAGGAACGCCAGCAAGGCGAGCGCGGCCAGGGCCACCGTGCGCCGGCCCGCGGGCGCACCGCGCCGGATCGCCACGATCGCCGCGATCCACAGCACGGCCTGGAGGACGACGAAGGTGACGGCGACGGGAGCCACCATCTGATCCCGGTAGCGAGCCGCCTGGTCGATGCCGGTGAGGTACTCCGCCCGCTCGATCCCGGTCGCCGGACCGCCGGACACGGGCTCGAAGCGACGGCCCTCCATCGAGTCCGGGCGCTCCACCCCGGCCAGGTCGAGGATGGTGGGGGCGATGTCGACGAGGGTGACGAGCCCCGCGCGACGGGTGCTCCCCGACCGCAGCAACCCGGGTTCGATCCCCGGGCCGCGCATCCCGGCGACCGTCAGGTGGACCGCGGCCTCCGAGTGATAGGGCGCCACCACCAGCACCGAGTCGCGCGACGGGTCGACGGACTCGAGGAGCCGCGCCACGATGGCGTCCGTGGAGCGGAGCGCCTCGCGACGCACCTCCGGCCGATGGGCGGGCGCCGCGACGGGCATGAAGCGATCCGCGCGGGCGAGGTCGGACCCCTCCACGAGGACCACCCCACCGAGGGCCCAGGCCTCCTCGAAGGCCGCCGTCACCCGCTCCGGGCTCAGATGGACGCCGTACGGGGCGGTGGGCGAGGGCTCGAGGAGCGCCTCGGACACGGCTCCCCCGGGGACCGTGCCGTGTTGATCGATGAGCGCGTTGCCCGCCGTTCGGAACAGCACCGCGGTCTCGAGCAGGTCCTGGCCGTCGGCGTTCGCGATGACGGCGCGGGGCACTGCGGCGGCCGAGAGGGCCTCGCCGAGCGCGCCGATCTCGGCGTCGTAGTCGAGGCGATCGTTGCGGCGGACCAGGGCCGGGAAGCCGAACGCGACCAGGCCACTGGTCGCGGTGACACCGGTGTTGCGACGGAAGACGGCCGCCGCCGGCGTGCCGTAGAAGTCCTCGTCGTACTCGAGCACCTGCTGATCGGCCAGAGCCCCGCGAGCGCGGCTCCCCGCGCTGACGGTCGCGTAGCCGTCACCGGCGTCGGTCACCGGCAGGACGTCGCGCACGGACATCGCCGCGACCGCCGATTCGTCGAGGAGCGCGTCGAGCGCGGGCGAGTCCCCCTGGTACAGCTCCTCCCACGCGAGCGCGGGAAGCGACAGCACCAGCACCCGGCCCGGCTCGGCCTGCGCGTCGGCGGGACGCGAGCCCAGCACCAGGCTGGCGGCGAGCACGCCCAGGGCCGCCAGGACGCGGGCGAACCTCACCTGACGCCCACTGACGGCTGCACGGAGGGTCCGGGGCCCGGCAGGGCTCCCATGGCCCGCAGCCCGGCCCCGTAGAGGACGGCACCGGCGAGGCCGATCACGGCGAGTGCGACCAGCACGCCGAGGCGTCGCTCCGGCGCCCACGCCTCCATCACGCCCCAGGCCACCACGGCCAGACCGATCGACAGCACCAGCGGACGGAGGAGCCCCAGGCCGAGCACCGACCCGACGCGGTGCCGCATGCGGAGCACCAGCCAGAGACCGCCGGCCGCGTAGGCGACGCTGTGGGCACCCCCGATGAGGGCCAGGCGCGTCGACCCCTCAGCCACCTGGCCCGCGACGACCATCCCGGCGGCGCCAAGGATCGCGGAGCCCAGCGACGCGATGGCCGGCGTGCGGCTGTCGCCCAGCGCGTAGGCCGCCCGGGTCATCAGGAGGAAGCCGCCGTAGGCCGGGATGCCGATGGCCAGGCCCAGCAGCGCGGCGCCCAGGAGCTCCGGGCCGTCACCATCGGCGGCCTGACCGAAGGCGAGCACGCTCATGACGGGGGCCGACAGGGCGGTGAGGGCCGCGGCGAGCGGCAACGTGCCCACGGCCATGGCCTCGACCGCCCATCGCAGCGAGCGGTGCAACCCCTCGTCATCGGCCGCGGCGGCGTCGGCGCTCAGCCGCGGGAGCAGGGCCGTGTGGATCGGCTGGGCGACGATCCCGTACGGCGCGAGGAACACCACCATCGCGAGCTGGTAGGCCACCACGCCACCGGCCACACCGCCGCCGACGAGGAGCGCCGCCGGCGAGCAGGATGCCGGTGCCGGCGTGCTGCAGCGCGGCCCACCCGGAGAGGTGGAGCAGCGACCGCACGTCCCGGTCCGTCCAGGGCCTCCACGACGCCAGGCGGAAGCGGAACCCGGAGCGGTGGAGCCCCACGGCGGGCACGCCCACGAAGGCCGCGACTCCCAACGTGCCGCCGAGGGCGAGGACCAGCTGCTCGCTCGACGAGAGGTCGAGGCCGGGCCCGGGTCCGGCCATCACGCGGAACAGGATCATGGCGGCGACGACGACGATCGTGTTCCCGATGGGTGCCATGGCCACGAGAGCGAACCGTCCCCGCGCGTGCAGCACGGCGGTCGCGACGGCGCCGATCGCGTAGAGCAGCACCTGAGGGATGAAGAACCGGAGCAGGTAGGTCGCGAGCTCCTCCTGTTGGGCGGCCACGGAGGGGTCGGACACGCCCGTCGAGAGGAGCTTCGCGAGCTGCGGGGCGAAGGCGATCCCGAGCACCGTCACGAACCCGAGCCCGACGAGCGCGATCGAGAGGACGCCGCCCGCGACCTCCTCCACCCGGCGATCCTCGCGGCGGCTGAAGTGGGCCACGAAGGTCGGGACCAGGACGGCTGACAGGGCGCCCGCGGCGAGCAGCTCGAACAGCACGTTGGAGACGCTGTTGGCCGCCTGGAACGTGTTGCCCAGGTAGGTCGTGCCGAGGACGGCCGCGATCACGACCATCCGCAACCCGCCGAAGGACCGGGACAGGGCCGCGGCCGCGCCCATGCCCGCCACCGATCGGGTCACGCTCGAGCCGGCGCCCGCAGGCGCAGGGGTCACGTCGGGGTCCACGGGGGGAGGACCCCGTCGGCACCATCGCCGTACCCCAGGTGCCCGACCGGGCCGTCCACCGCGGCGGCCAGCGCGAGCACCGCACCCACCTGACCCTCGATCTGGTCGGCGTTGTCGACGACGGAGACCAGGTCCTCGAGGCCGGCGAGCGACTCCAGCAGCTCCTCGCCCCGTCCCGGCGCCTCGGGGGCGCTGACGTGGACGTCGGCGACGACGGTGACGAGCTCGCCGTTGGCCGTCGCGGCCGCGACCGCGGGGACGGCCGCGTCCGGCCCGGCATCGGCCCGGGCACCGGTGATCACCAGCACCCGCGGTCCGGCTCCGGTCAGATCGGCGAGGGTCGTGGTGGACTCACCCAGCGAGTCCACGGACAGGAACCCCGCTTCGATCAGGGGCTCGAGCACCGCCGGCGACTCGGCGGCCGGGTCGCCGGCGCCTTGCAGCGTCACGCTGAGCTCCTCGACGACGGCCGCCCAGGCCGCGGCCCTGAGGTCCTCGGGGTCGTCGTCGGCATCGGCGTCGATGATCGACGCGAGCTCGGCCCGATCGTCGTCGCTCTCGAGCTCCCAGGGAGACTCGAGCCAGACCACGCCCGGTGTGATGCCGCCGGCCAGCCGGGTCAGGCCCGCCGTGCGCTCGACGACGGCCTCGTCGACCCCGCGTGCCGCGACGAGGAGCACCGGCACATCGATGAGCCGGTCCGTGACGGCGAAGGGCGCGCTCGCCTCGATGTAGGACGAGGCGAGGCCCAGCTCGCTCTCCAACCGGTCGTTCTCGGCCTTGCGGTCGTCGAGGTTCCCTTCCACCGAGTCGATCCGGTTGCGCAGCCCGTCGACCACGGCCCCGTCGACATAGGTCGTCCCGACCACCACGCCGATGGCGATGGCCAGGAACACCGCCGTGATCGACACGACGTGGAAGCGAAACGAGATCATGATCCTCCTCGAGGCGGGCGCACGGTCAGAAGGTGCCCGTCACGCTGAACCACAGATCGCGAAGCGTCAGCCAGAGCCCGTCGAGGAGCACTCGAACCGGCTCGGACACCAGGATGATGACCACCATCACAAGCATCGCCGCCGCGACGAGCAAGAGGAGGTCACCCCGCCGCACCGTTGGCTCGTAGAGCCGCGCCACGCCCTTGGCGTCCACGAGCATCGGCCCGATCCGCAGGCGCGTGAGGAACGTCGAGGACATGCCCGCGCGGCCCTTGTCGAGGAACTCGACCATGGTGTCGTGCGTGCCCACCGCCACGATGAGCTTGGCGCCGCCCTCGTAGGCGAGGAGCATCGCGGCGTCCTCGCTCGTGCCCTCGACCACGAACTCCACGTACGGCTTGCCGAAGGCCTGGAGCTCGTCGTACCCGGGGTTGCGCCCGTCGGGATGGACGTGGTGGACGTGCTCCGCGCCCACCTCCATGCCCTTCGGGGAGACGGAGTCGAAGTCGCCGAGGATGATGTCCGGCTTGAGCCCCACCTCGAGCAGCGCGTCGGCCCCTCCGTCCACGCCGATCAGGACCGGCCGGAACTCGCGGATGTACGAGCGCAGGACACGCAGATCCTGCTTGTAGTCGAGGCCGCGCACGACGACGAGGGCGTGTCGTCCGGCGAACGAGGTCTTCAGCTTCGGCAGCGCGATGGGTGCGAACACGAGGTCGGCCTCGCGCTTCACGTACTCGAGGGTGTTCTCGGCGAACCGCTGGAGCTCGTGGCCGATGCCGGCGCGCGCCTCGTCCATCCGACGCGTGATCTCGTCGGCCCCGAGGACGTGGCCGCGGCCCAGCTCCTCGCCGCCGGCCAGCACCGCCCCGTCGTCGAGCCGGATCTGCTGTCCGTCCGCGACGGCGTCCATGATCGACGAACCGACGTCGTCGACCAGCAGCACGCCCGCCCGGACGAGGCGCATCGGTCCGCCGTTCGGGTACCGGCCCGTGATCGACGGTGCGGCGTTGACCACGGCGACGACGCCGGCGTCGATCAGGCCGTCCGCCGCGACGCGGTCGATGTCGGCATGGTCGATCACGGCGACATCGCCCGGTTCGAGGCGCTTCGTGAGGTCCTTGGTGCGCTTGCCGACCCGGGCTCGCCCCACCACGCCGGCCCCGGCACGGGATCGCTTCCGTCGGATCCCCATCATCGTCCGCGCTCCGCCGCCGCGGTCGCGAGCAGCTCTTCGGCGTGGTCGTGGCCCGTGTCGCTGTCCGCGAGGCCCGACAGCATCCGGGCCAGCTCGCGCACCCGTGCCTCGGGACCGAGCACCTCGGCCCGCATCACCGTGGTGGCGTCGTCGTCGTGCTTCGTGAGCGCGACCTGGGCGTCGGCGAACGCCGCGACCTGGGGGAGGTGCGTCACCACCAGCACCTGCTTGCTCTCCGCCAGGCTGGCCAGCGCGCGCCCCACCGAGCGGGCCGCGCTCCCGCCCACCCCCGCGTCGACCTCATCGAACACGAGGGTGGGAACCTGCGCCCCGACGACCAGCCGGAGCGCCAGCATCGTGCGCGCCAGCTCCCCGCCCGAGGCCGCCTTCGCGAGCTCGGCGGCGGGCAGGCCCGGGTTCAGCGCGAGGAGGAACGACACGTCGTCGCCGGGATCGTCGTCGCCCACCGTGATCGAGACCTGGGCCTTGGGCAGCGCGAGCTCGACGAGGCGCGCCTGCACGGCGGCCGCCAGCGCACCCGACTGGCTCCGGCGGCGTTGCCCGACGACCGCGGCCGACCGCGCCACGGCGTCGAGCGCTTCGGCGTGGGCCGCCTCGGCGGCCTCCGCGCGCTCGGCGTGAGCGGCGAGGTCGGCCACGCGGCCGTCCAGCTCGTCCCGCACCGCGAACAGGTCGGCCAGGCTGGAGCGGGTGGTGGAGGTGTAGCGCCGCCGCAGGTCGGCCAGCGCCGCCCGGCGGGCCTGGACCGCCGCCAGGCGCTCTGGATCCTCGTCGATGGAGTCGGCCGTCGTCCGGAGATCGCGCGCGACGTCGTCCAGCTCGGCGGCCACGCCCTGGAGCCGCTCCACGATGGGGCGGAAGGGAGCTCTGGATTCCAGCGCGGCCAGCGCGACCGAGATCAGGTCTCGGGCTCCCCGTTCGGTGTCGAGCGCGGCATCGGCGGCGCCCGCGGCCGCGCGATGGGCATCGGCGTCCGCGAGCAGTGACTCGTCGGCCTCGAGGCGCTCGTCCTCGCCTGGATCCGTGAGACCCACGCGGTCGATCTCGTCGAGCTGGAACCGCAGGAAGTCGAGCTCGCGCTCGCGGGCCCCCGCGTCTCCGCCCAGGCCCTCGAGCACGGCGGCGGCCGCTCGCACCGCGGCGCGAGCCGCCTCGAGATCGGCGAGGTCCACCGACGCGAACCGATCGAGCGCCCGCCGCTGGCTGGCGGTGGTGAGGAGCCCGACGTGGGAGTGCTGTCCGTGCAGGTCGACGAGGGAAGCGGCCAGCTCGGCCAGCTCCGCGGCGGTCACCAGCTGGCCATCGCGGTAGGCGCGCGAACGACCGTTGCGGGGCACCACGCGCGTGAGGACGATCTCGTCGTCGGCGCTCACGAAGCGTCCCTGGACGACGGCCTCCTCGGCACCCGGGCGCACCACCGACGGATCGGCGCGATCCCCGGCCAGGAGCCCGATGGCGCTGACGAGCATGGTCTTCCCGGCGCCCGTCTCGCCCGTGAGCGCCGTCATCCCGGGATCGAGGACCAGCGCCACCCGCTCGATGACGCCGAGGTCGCTGACGACCAGCTCAGCAAGCACGTTCGGCCCAGCCGGAACGGCACGGCGGGTGGGATCGGGCGGTCAGAGGGTGGGTCAGCATGGGCTGGGCGCAGCGGTTCGAGCGCGGCGCCTCAGCGGGCCGGACTCGGGTCAGGATCGTCGGCCAGCGTAAGCGCGGACCCCTTCAGGCGGAAGGTTCATCGGTCCGGTGCGTGCCCTACCGGTCCTCCAGGCCGAACTTCGACTTCAGGATCTGCAGGAAGTCCCGGTCCCCGAACGTCACCAGCCGGGCGGAGCGATCGGCGGCGGTGCAGACGATGCTGTCCCCCTCCTCGAGCTCGCCCAGGTTGCGGCCGTCGACGCTGAGCGTGGCGGTCCGGTGGCCCTGGACGACGAGCCGAAGGCTCGCGGCGGGCTCGAGCACGAGGGTCCGGTCGAAGAGCATGTGGGGCGACACCGGGGTCAGGAGGAGCGCTCGGTGGGTGGGAGCCACGATGGGCCCGCGGGCCGAGAACGCGTACGCGGTCGACCCGGTGGGGGTGGCCACGATGAGCCCATCCGCGGCGTAGGTCGTGAAGAACTCGCCGTCCACCTCCACGGCGAGGCGAACCGTGTGCCCCATCGGGGTCTTCTCGAGCACGGCCTCGTTGAAGGCGAGGTGCTCTGTGCGACGTCCGTCCCCGTGCTCCACGGCCACGGTGAGGAGCATCCGAGACTCGATGCTCCGCTCGCCCGTGAGGAACCGCTCGATGGCGGACCGCGTGCCGGGCGGCTCGATGTCGGTGAGGTAGCCCATCTGACCGACGTTCACGCCGATGATCGGCACCCCGGCGCCCGCCACCAGGTCGACGGTGCGCAGCATCGTGCCGTCGCCGCCCAGGCTCACGGCGAGGTCCAGATCCTTGGTGAGCGCCGCCTCGTCGTCCCATCCGTGCTCGCTCAGGCCCGCGATGTCGGCGTCGGGCTGGGGCACCCGCACCTCGTGGCCCGCGCCCACCAGCCACGCGGTGGTCTCGCGGGCCAGCTCGGCCGCCTGCGCTCGTTCGTGGTGCAGCACGAAGCCGATGGCGGCCATCAGGCGCCCCCGACCTCGGCGAGCGCCCCGTCGAGCAGCTCGCTCACCTGGGTGCGCGCTCCCCCGGGTCCGGTGCGCGCGTGCAGCAGGAACTCCACGTTGCCGTCCGCACCTGTCAACGGTGACGCCATGACCCCCATGATGGTGGTTCCCAGGCCCACGAGCGCGCCCGTGACCTCCTCGAGCACGCGCCGCCACACGTTCGGGTCCGTGATCACGCCCCTTCCGCGGGCCGCCTCCTCCCGCCCGGCCTCGAACTGGGGCTTGACGAGGAGCACCACGTCGGCCCCGTCCACGGCCAGCGGGAGCACGCCCGGAAGGACCGTGCGGAGCGAGATGAACGACAGGTCGGCGACCAGCACCTCCGCCGGCGGCCCGAGGTCACCGGGCCGCACGTCGCGGATGTTCGTGCGCTCGTGGACCTCGACCCGTGGGTCGGCGCGAAGCCGTTCGTGGAGCTGCCCGTAGCCGACGTCGACCGCCACCACCGAGGCCGCGCCGTGCTGCAGGAGGCAGTCGGTGAACCCACCGGTCGATGCCCCCACGTCATAGGCGCGTCGACCCGCGACCGCGATCTCGAACCGGTCGAGCGCTCCCTCGAGCTTCACGCCCCCTCGGCCGACGAAGCGCGGTGGAGGGCCCAGGACGACGATGGCTTCGTCCGGCGCGACGAGCCGGGCCGGCTTGTCGGCTGGGGCCCCCGCAACGGTGACCCGTCCGGCGGCGATCTCGGCCTGCGCTTGCTGTCGAGATGGGGCCAGACCCCGCCTGACGAGCTCGGCGTCGAGGCGGCGGCGGGCCAGCGCTCAGGCCTTCTCGACCGGCGACTCGGCCGGCGCGACCTTCATCTCGGGCGCTTTGGGCGCCGCCGGCGCCTTCTTGGCGGCGGCCTTCTTCGCCACCTTCTTGGCCGCCGCCTTCTTGGCGGGGGCCTTCTTCTTCGCCGCCTTCTTGGCCGTGGCCTTCTTGGCGGGGGCCTTCTTCGCCGGCGCGTGCTCGGGGGCCTTGGGCTTCTTCGGGCCCGGCTTCCCCATCAGCTTGGCGACGCGGCGCTCGATGCGATCGAGGTCGGCCTGGCTGGCCAGCCCGAGGCTCGTGATCTGCGAGCGCACCTCCGCGCTGATCAGCTCGATCAGCCGCTCGCTGCTCTTCCGGCTCCGCTCCACCAGGTCGACCACGGCCTCGCGCGCTTGGTCGGCTTGGAGCTCCCCGGCCTTCACCAGCTCCCGCACCAGCCGCTCCGCCCGGCTCTGCGTGAGGGCCGTGAACGAGACGCCGGCGTCGATGTAGCGCTTGAGGAGGTCGTTCTGGGCCATGACGGCGAGCCTACGAGCGCCGCCGGAGTGCTTGCAAGAGTTAGCACTCCGGCAGGAGCTGCTCCACGAGCGCCGACAGATCCACGGCCACGAGGTCAGGCCGCGGTTCCACGATCTGCGCCTCGTCCGTGACGCCGCTGTGCACCAGCGCGAACGCGAAGCCGAGCGCGCGGGCGAAGGCCCCGTCGGTGTCGGGACGGTCCCCCACCATCACGCCGCGCTCGCCCAGCCGGTCTCGCACCAGGTCGACCATGGGGCCGTGCGGCTTGCCCGCCACGATCGGGCGCACGCCCGTGGCGGTGGCGATGGACGCCAGGATCGCCCCGCCTCCCGGGATCGGCCCTTCGGGCGTGGGATAGGTGGCGTCGTCGTTGGTCGCCAGCAGCCGCGCTCCGGCCCGTACCGCCGCGGCGGCGATGCGGAGCCGTTCGTAGTCGAACTCGCGGTGGAACCCCACCAGCACCGCGTCGGCGAGGCCATCCCGGACGACCACGGCGCCTCGTCCCTCCACGGCCTCGACCACTCCCGGTCCCCCACACACCAGGACCCGCTCGCCGGGCTCCAGGAGATGGGCCGCCGCCATGGCCGAGGTGATCACCTCACCGGTCGCGGCGACGCCGTGGCGGGCCAGCTTCGCCTCGACCTCGCCCACCGGCTGGCTCGAGTTGTTGGTGACGAACACGACGGGTTCACCGGTGGCCTGAAGCCGCCGCACGGCGTCAGCCGCGCCAGGGATCGGCGTGTCCGCGAGCCAGATCACACCGTCGAGGTCGAGTGCGAACGGCACCGGGTCAGCCTGCCAGACTCGGGTCGTGGCTCGATTCGAACCGTTCATCGGCATCCGCTACGACCTGGCTCGCTCGGACCTGAGCCAGGTGATCGCGCCTCCCTACGACGTGATCGACGCGGACGAGCGGGCCGCACTGGCGGCGCGCGATCCCCACAACGCCGTGCTGATCGACCTCCCCAGCGAAGCCGATGGCGACGACCGCTACGCGATCGCTCGGCAGCTGCTCACCGACTGGCTCGCGGACGGAACCCTCGTGCTCGACGAGCGCCCGACCTTCACGGTGTACCGGATGACCACCACCGACGACGCCGGCGCCGAGCAGCGCACGACCGGGGTCATCGGTGCGCTCGAGCTCAGTCCGCCCGGCACGGACATCCTTCCGCACGAGCACACGACGAAGAAGGCCAAGAGCGATCGGCTGGATCTCCTGCGCTACTGCCGGGCGAACCTCTCGGCCATCTGGGGCCTCTCGCTCGCCAAGGGCCTCACCGACCTCCTGCCGGTCGAGCAGGAGCCGCTGGCCGACGTCGTCGACGAGGACGGCGTGCGCCACACCGTCTGGCGCGTCGACGATCCCGGCACGTGCGACGCCATCGCCGCCGCGGTGGCCGAGCAGCCGGTCGTGGTGGCCGACGGGCACCACCGCTACGAGACCTCACTGGCCTACAAGGCCGAACGGGAAGCCGCCGAGGGCGACGCGGGCGACGCCGGCGCCACGATGGCCTTCATCGTCGAGCTGGTCGAGGACGAGCTCACCGTGCACGCCATCCACCGGCTCATCTCGGGGCTCCCCCCGGACCTCGATCTCCTGCAGGCGCTGTCACCATGGTTCGAGGACGTCGGACCACCCCCGCCCCACGTCCCGCTCACCCAGGCGATGATCGACGCCGGCTGCCTCACGCTCGTGCTCCCGGATCGGGACGTGCTGCTCCGGCCCCGGCCGGACGCGCTGGCGGAGGCCCGCGACCTCGACTCGAGCCGGCTGGACGTCGGCCTCGCCGCGCTCCCGGAGCACGAGCTGCGCTTCCAGCACGGCGTCGACAACGTCCGGGCCGCGGTCACCACGGGCGCCGCGCAGGCCGGTGTCCTCCTGCGGCCCGCCACCGTCGCCCAGATCGAGGCCACCGCCCACGGCGGCGAGCGCATGCCTCCGAAGACCACGTTCTTCCACCCCAAGCCGAAGACGGGGCTCGTCTTCCGCGGCCTGGGCTAGAGCGGCGAGCTGACCTCCCAGGTCGAGCCGCTGCGCAGGAGCGCCGCCAGGTCGCCGGGACCGCGGGACTCCACGGCGTCGGCCAGCTGCCGGTTCACCTCGGAGCCGTACTCCAGGCGCTCGACGGCCCGGAACACACCGATCGGCGTCGGTTCGTAGGGCCCCCGGGCCAGCCGCGAGAGCATGAAGGCCACGCTCGGATCGGTGCGAGCCTCGTCGTGCACGAGCAGGGCGTCCTCGCCGACGTCGGCCACCTCGACGATCCGCGCGCCGTGCTGCACGTCCATGACCACGCCGTGCTCGCCCTCCGCACCGAAGCGGATGGGTTCGCCGTGGCGGAGCGGGATGAGCATGTCCTCGCGCACCGTCTTGCCCGTCACGCCCTCGAACGCCGCGTCGTTGAAGACGTTGCAGTTCTGGAAGACCTCGACGAAGGCCGAGCCCTTGTGTTCGTGGGCCCGCCGGAACGTCTCGAGCATGTGGGCGCGGTCCATGTCGTGGGTTCGGGCGACGAAGCTCGCCTCGGCGCCGAGGGCCAGCGACAGCGGGTTGAACGGGTGGTCGAGGCTCCCGAACGGCGTCGACTTCGTGACCTTCCCGAGCTCGCTCGTCGGTGAGTACTGGCCCTTGGTGAGCCCGTAGATCTGGTTGTTGAACAGCAGGATGGTGATGTCGATGTTGCGGCGCAGCGCGTGGATCAGGTGGTTGCCACCGATCGACAGCGAGTCACCGTCGCCCGTGACCACCCACACGTGCAGGTCGGGGCGCGCCATGGCCAGACCGGTGGCGATGGCGGGTGCCCGGCCGTGGATCGAGTGCATCCCGTAGGTGTTCATGTAGTACGGGAACCGCGCCGCGCAGCCGATCCCGGACACGAACGCCATGTCCTCGCGGCGAACGCCGAGCTCGGGCATCAGCAGCTGGACGGCGGCGAGGATCGAGTAGTCGCCGCACCCGGGGCACCAGCGCACCTCCTGGTCGCTCATCCAGTCCTTGCGCTTCGTCACGGGGATGAGATCGGTCACCGGGGGCCTCCATCGCTGCGCAACGTGTCGAGGATCGCCGACTCGAGCTCGCCGGCGGTGAAGGGGACGCCGCGCACCTTGGTGACGGACTGGGCGTCCACGAGGAACTCGGCCCGCACCAAGCGGGAGAGCTGGCCGAGGTTCATCTCGGGGATCAGCACGCGCGGGTGGCGCCGCAGCACCTCACCGAGGTTGCGCGGGAACGGGTTCAGGTGGGTGAGGTGGGCCTTGGCGACCTTGTGGCCGCTCGCGCGCACGCGGTTCACCGCGCCGTCGATCGCGCCCCAGGTCGAGCCCCAGCCGAGCACGAGGAGGTCGGCGTCGTCGGGGCCGTCGACCGCCACGGGCGGGATGTCGTCCGCGATCCCCGCCACCTTGGCGGCCCGGATGTGGACCATGTGCTCGTGGTTGTCGGAGTCGTAGCTGACGTTGCCCGAGCCGTCCTCCTTCTCGATGCCGCCGATCCGGTGCATCAGATCCGGGGTGCCCGGCAGCGCCCAGGCGCGAGCCAGCGTGTCGGGATCGCGGAGGTAGGGCCAGAACACCTCCTCGCCGGACGGGAGGGTGTGGTTGGGCGCCGTGGCGAACGTGGTGGAGATGTCGGGCAGGTCGGCGACGTCGGGGAGGCGCCACGGCTCGGTGCCGTTGGCGAGGTAGCCGTCCGACAGGAGGATCACCGGCGTGCGGTACTTGAGCGCGATGCGAGCCGCCTCGATGGCGGTGAAGAAGCAGCCGCTCGGGCTGTGGGCCGCCACGATCGGCAGCGGCGACTCACCGTGACGGCCGTAGTACGCCATCAGCAGGTCGGCCGCCTCGGTCTTCGTGGGCAGCCCGGTGGACGGGCCGCCCCGCTGCACGTCGATGATCAGCAGCGGCAGCTCGAGGCTCACCGCCAGCCCCATCGCCTCCGCCTTGAGGGCCATGCCGGGACCGCTGGTCGTGGTGACCGCGAGGTGCCCTCCGTAGGCGGCGCCGATGGCCGCGCCGATGCCGGCGATCTCGTCCTCGGCCTGCAGGGTTCGCACCCCGAACGACTTGTGCTTCGACAGCTCGTGGAGGATGTCGGAGGCGGGGGTGATCGGGTACGAGCCGAGGAACAGCGGCAGGTCGGAGAGCCGCGAGGCGGCGATGAGCCCCCACGCGAGCGCCGTGTTGCCGTTGATGTTCGTGTACGTCCCGGGGGGCAGGGCCGCGGGATCGATCTCGTAGGGGTGGTCGAAGAGCTCGGCCGTCTCACCGAACGCGTGGCCCGCCTTGAACGCCGCGACGTTGGCGTCGCGCACCTGGGGCTTGTTGCTGAACTTCGCGTCGATCCAGCGCAGCGTCTCGTCGACGGGCCGCGTGTACATCCAGGACACCAGCCCGAGCGCGAAGAAGTTCTTCGAGCGCTCGGCGTCGCGGGGCTTCACCCCCAGCGGTTCCACGGCCCGCAGGGTCAGGCTCGACATCGGCACCTCGTAGACCGAGTAGGCCTCGAGGCTCCCATCGGTGAGCGGGTTCTCGTCGTAGCCGGCCTTGGTGAGGTTGCGCGCCTCGAAGGCGTCCTCGTTGACGATCACCGTGCCACCCATCTCGAGGGTGGGCAGCTCGTTGCGGAGCGCGGCCGGGTTCATGGCGACCAGCACGTTGGGCGCGTCGCCGGGGGTGGTGATGTCGTGGTCCGAGATGTGCACCTGGAAGGCGGACACGCCGGCGAGGGTGCCGGCGGGGGCCCGGATCTCGGCCGGGAAGTCGGGCAGCGTGGCCAGGTCGTTCCCGAACATGGCGCTGGCGCTGGTGAAGCGGTCGCCGGTGAGCTGCATGCCGTCACCGGAGTCCCCGGCGAAGCGGATGATCACCCGATCGATGCGCTCCGCGGCGTGCGGAGCGGTGTCTCGTTCGACGGTGTCTGACAAGGTGGCCCACCCCCGGAAGCCGTCCGCCGCGCCGTTGCGACGAACAGAGCCGTGAACGACCTTACCGTCCCTGACTAGGTGATCGACGCTTCGTAGATGGCCTTGATCGACGCGTCGAGCGCGGCGTCGAACTCGTCGTCGGACTGCTGCGCGGAGAGACCCTCGGTGAGCGCCCGGGAGAAGCTCGCGATGACCCCCCGGTTGCGCGCCAGGCGATCGTTGGCGTCGTCGCGGGTGTAGCCGCCGGAGAGGGCGACGACACGCAGCACGTGCGGGTGGGCGACGAGGTCGGCGTAGAACCCGTCGTCGTCGGGCAGCGTGAGCTTCAGCATCACCTGGTCGTCGGCCGGCAGCGCGTCGAGGTGCTCCACGAGGGCCGCCTTGAGGAGCGCCTCCGCCGCCGCCTTGTCCGGACTGTGGATGTCGACCTCGGGCTCGATGATCGGCACCAAGCCGGCGGCCAGGATCTGCCGCCCGACGGTGAACTGCTGGTCCACCACGGCCGCCACGCCGATGGGGTCCGCCAGCTTGATGACCGAGCGCATCTTCGTGCCGAACACGCCCTTGGTCACCGCTCGCGCCAACAGGGGATCCAGATCGGGCATGGGCTTCATGACCTGCGCGCCGTCGGCCTCGTCGGCGAGCCCCTTGTCGACCTTGAGGAACGGGACGACGCCCTTCGCATCCCAGAGGTACGAGGGCGTGCCCTGCCCCTCGATCTCCCGATCCATCGTGTCCTCGAAGAGGATGGCGCCGAGCACTCGATCGCCGGAGAAGCTCGGGCTGACGATGATCCGGGTGCGCATCTCGTGGATGCGGTCGAACATCTCCTCGTCGTTCGTGTAGGCGTCGGGCCCGACGCCGTAGAGCTGGAGGGCCTTGGGCGTGCTGCCCCCGCTCTGATCGAGGGCGGCGATGAAGCCCTTGCCGGCGCGGACCTTCTCGAGCTGCTCGTTCTGCATCGGCCCATCATCGCGGACCTCCGCAGGGCCGTCACAACTGTGCCGCGACGGCGGCCCGGACCGCCTTGGCCGCCGTGGCGGCCCGCCGGGTGGGCACGACCACCGCGGCCACCACCTCGGTGCGGCTCTGGGTGGCGCCCGCCGCCCGGAAGAACCGCCGGCGGACGCGACCGATGACGACCACCTCCTCGCCGGCGGGCCAGGTGGCCGCGGCCGGCGGGGCCGCGAACCAGGCCACCGGGACGGACTCGGCGGGACCCTCGGAAGGGCGGAGGGTGAGCTCGAGGGTGAGCACCTCGTCGCCAGAGGGCAACGGGCGCACCTCCGGCACGCGGCTGATCGTTCCCACGAGGATGGCGAGGTTCGTCCCTGAGGACGGGAGCTGGTGTGTGGACATGGTGCCTCCGACGAAGCGGTGAGCGAACGTGGAGGGGGAAGGCTCCCGACCCTAGGTCGAGGGGTGTGACAGTCCGCTGCGCGGAGCCGCTACTTCAGCGCCCGGACGCGCGCGCTGGCGTCGCCCAGCTCCGGATCGGCGGCCGCCACGATCGTGAAGAGCTGGCGGGCCTTCGGGCAGGTCACCGGCCCGCTCGTACAGGTCGGCCAGCGCGTAGGTGACGCGGAGGTGGTGCGGCTGGGGCCGCTTGGCGGGCGGCTTCGACGCCTCGAGCACGCGGATGGCGTCGTCGAGGCGACCCTGGTCGGCGAGGGAGCCGGCGTACACGATGCGGCCCTCGGCGACGAGGGCGGCGCTGGGCGACGCGGCGCGCAGCTCCTCCCAGAGCTCCGCCACCTTGGCGTGCCGGCCGAGCGCTCGGTAGCAGTCGGCGAGCACCGGGTTCTGCTCGGTGCCGCCGCTGAGCGAGCGGAAGGCCTCCAGCTCGGTGACGGCGAGCTTCCAGCGGCCGAGGCGGTAGTAGGTCAGCCCGAGGAGCTCACGAACGGACTCGGCGGTCGGCGCCTGCTCGGCCAGCGGGCGCAGGAGGGAGCGGGCCTCCTCGAAGCGCTCGCGGCGGAAGGCCTTGCCCGCGTCCTTGAGGCGAGCGTCCAGCCGATCGGCGGTGCTGGCTGCCACCGCCCGGCGCAGCGACGGGTCGGAGGTCAGGGCGCCCTCGTCGGAGGGGCCGGACGGACGGCGGCCCGAGCGCCCGCGGCCGACGGCCTTGTCGGCCTCGCCCCGCACGACGCCCTCGTCGATCCACACCTCCGGTTCCCAGGGCTCCCGACCCTCGGGGGTGGCGGCTCGGAAGGCCTTGGATGCGTCGCCCGCCCCGGAGTCGCGCATCCGTCCGGCGCCCTTGCGGGCGACACCGCCCCAGCCGGCCTTCTTGACCTTGGCGTCGTCGTCGGCGCGCTTCTTCCACGGCGGACCCTCGCTCTGGCGATCGCCCTGGTTGGAGCGGGGGGCGCCCCGCTTGCCGCCTCCCTTGCCGGAGCCGGAGCCGGAGCGGGGCGGACGGCCCCGGCCGGAGGAGGACGATGCGGGGGGCTTGGGCATGGGGTGGGCAGCCTATCGACGCGACCCTCCTGCCGAGGCGCCGAAAACGACGAAGGACCCCCATCGCTGGGGGTCCTTCGCTCGGAGAACTCGGCGGCGTCCTACTCTCCCAGGGCCTCTCGACCCAAGTACCATCGGCGCTGGAGGGCTTAACTTCCGTGTTCGGAATGGGAACGGGTGTGACCCCTCCGCCATGGCCACCGAAACCTGTTGCCAATGGAGCGCAGCCGACGGGCGGCGCGGCTCCTTGGAGAACTCCATAGCGAGCACGAACTTCATTGTCGATCCAAGCCCTCGGCCGATTAGTACCGGTCGGCTGAACACATTGCTGTGCGTACACCTCCGGCCTATCAACGTGATGGTCTGTCACGGGCCTTACCTGGTTGACCCAGTGGGAAACCTCATCTTGGAACGGGCTTCGTACTTAGATGCTTTCAGCACTTATCCCTTCCGCAGGTCGCTAACCAGCGGTGCCCTTGGCAGGACAACTGGCACACGAGAGCTGCGTCCGTCCCGGTCCTCTCGTACTAGGGACAGCCTTCCTCAAGTTTCCTCCGGCTGCAGCGGATAGGGACCGAACTGTCTCACGACGTTCTAAACCCAGCTCGCGTACCGCTTTAATGGGCGAACAGCCCAACCCTTGGGACCTGCTTCAGCCCCAGGATGCGATGAGCCGACATCGAGGTGCCAAACCTTCCCGTCGATATGGACTCTTGGGGAAGATGAGCCTGTTATCCCCGGCGTACCTTTTATCCGTTGAGCGACGGCCCTTCCACAAGGAGCCGCCGGATCACTATCGCCTACTTTCGTACCTGCTTGACTTGTAGGTCTCGCAGTCAAGCTCCCTTGTGCGATTGCACTCGACGCCTGATTGCCAACCAGGCTGAGGGAACCTTTGCGCGCCTCCGTTACAATTTAGGAGGCGACCGCCCCAGTCAAACTACCCGCCTGGCACTGTCCCCCGACCGGATCACGGTCGTAAGTTAGAAGCCCGTCATACGCAGGGTGGTATTTCAAGGGTGACTCCACACTAGCTGGCGCCAATGCTTCCAAGTCTCCCACCTATCCTACACAGCGCATAACAAACTCCAATACCAAGTTGTAGTAAAGGTGCACGGGGTCTTTCCGTCCTGCTGCAGCTAACGAGCATCTTTACTCGTACTTCAATTTCGCCGGGTCTGTGGTTGAGACAGTAGGAAAGTCGTTACGCCATTCGTGCAGGTCGGAACTTACCCGACAAGGAATTTCGCTACCTTAGGACGGTTATAGTTACCGCCGCCGTTTACTGGGGCTTAGGTTCAGAGCTTCGCCTTACGGCTAACCCTTCCCCGTAACCTTCCAGCACCGGGCAGGCGTCACAGCGTATACATCGTCTTACGACTTCGCACGCTGCTGTGTTTTTAGTAAACAGTCGCTTTCCCCTGGTCTCTGC
Source organism: uncultured Microthrixaceae bacterium (assembly GCA_963721695.1). Taxonomy (GTDB): domain Bacteria; phylum Actinomycetota; class Acidimicrobiia; order Acidimicrobiales; family VFJN01; genus VFJN01. The sequence goes on along the minus strand of CAVRKU010000019.1, from coordinate 91,801 downwards.
GGCCCCCTCGAGCTCAGGACGCGAAGTCCATCACCCTGGCGGGGCCCTCCTTCTCCCGAAGTTACGGAGGTATTTTGCCGAGTTCCTTAACCACAGTTCTCCCGATCGCCTTGGTATTCTCTACCTGCCCACCTGTGTCGGTTTGGGGTACGGGCGCCGTGCCAACTAGCTAGCGGCTTTTCTCGGCAGCATGGGATCAATCACTTCGCCTAAACGGCTCGGTATCACGTCTCAGACTTGATGGGGCCCGGATTTACCTGGTCCCCGTCCTACTCGCTTACCCCAGGACAACCATCGCCTGGGTTGATCTACCCTTCTGCGTCCCCGCGTTGCTTGCGTCCTCCGAGTGGGTCGGTTCGTTCCCGAAGGAACAGCCCCTTAGCAACTCAGGATCAGCATTGGCGCGGACACGGCGGTACCGGAATATCAACCGGTTGTGCATCGACTACGCCTCTCGGCCTCGTCTTAGCTCCCGACTCACCCTGGGCGGATTAGCCTTCCCCAGGAACCCTTGGGCTTTCGGCGGAGGGGTTTCTCACCCCTCTCTCGCTACTCATGCCTGCATTCTCACTCGACCACGCTCCACGACGGTTCACACCGCCGCTTCGCTGCGAGGTCGACGCTCCCCTACCACTCCCGTCACCCGAAGGTGACAGAAATCCGCGGCTTCGGCTCTGTACTTGAGCCCCGTTACATTGTCCGCGCAGGATCACTCGACCAGTGAGCTGTTACGCACTCTTTCAAGGGTGGCTGCTTCTAAGCCAACCTCCTGGCTGTCTGTGCAATCCCACATCGTTTACCACTTAGTACAGAATTTGGGGCCTTAGCCGGCGGTCTGGGCTGTTTCCCTTTCGACCAACGAAGCTCATCCCCCGTGGTCTCACTGCAGAGCTCTGGAGTCATGGCATTCGGAGTTTGGCTGGATTCGGTAAGCTTGTAGGCCCCCTAGTCCATCCAGTGCTCTACCTCCATGACTGAACGCTCCACGCTGCACCTAAATGCATTTCGGGGAGAACCAGCTATCACCGAGTTTGCTTGGCCTTTCACCCCTACCCACAGGTCATCCCCCATGTTTTCAACCATGGTGGGTTCGGTCCTCCACGGGGTCTTACCCCCGCTTCAACCTGCCCATGGGTAGATCACTCGGCTTCGGGTCTACAACATGCGACTGAACGCCCTATTCAGACTCGCTTTCGCTCCGGCTCCCCATCACTGGTTAACCTTGCCACACATCGTAACTCGCAGGCTCATTCTTCAAAAGGCACGCCATCGAGGCTCGGACAAGTCCGAACGACTCTCTGACTGATTGTAAACCAACGGTTTCAGGTACTATTTCACTCCCCTCCCGGGGTACTTTTCACCATTCCCTCACGGTACTATTCACTATCGGTCGCCTAGACATACTTAGCCTTACGAGGTGGTCCTCGCAGATTCACGCCGACTTTCACGGTTCCGGCGTTACTCGGGAGACATGACCTGAGGCTGCGTACGTTTCGTGTACAGGACTCTTACCTTCTGTGGTGGGCCGTTCCTGAACCCTTCCACTACGTAGCAGCTTGGTAACTCAGTGCCGGCTCTGGTGCGCCGACTGTCAGTTCCCACGACCCCGAAGTGGCAACGCCACCAGGCTTGACACCACTTCGGTTTAGGCTCTTCCCTTTTCGCTCGCCGCTACTAAGGGAGTCGCGGTTGCTTTCTTTTCCTCAGGGTACTGAGATGTTTCAATTCCCCTGGTTCCCTCTACCCGCCCTATAGATTCAGGCGGGAGTGACACCCCATGACGGGTGCCGGGTTTCCCCATTCGGACATCCACGGATCAACGCTTGGTCGGCAGCTCCCCGTGGCCTTTCGTGGCCACCCACGTCCTTCATCGGTGCTAGGCGCCAAGGCATCCACCGTTGGCTTTTTGTAGCTTGGAAGAACAAAGATGCTCGTGCTCGCTATGCAATTCTCAAGGAGCTTCTGACCGACAGCGGTCGTAGACGCAAGGATGCCGACCCGCGCGGGCCGGCGTTGCCTTGCAGAGCTCGAGCGAGTGTCGAAGACACTCCCTCAAAACAGAAGAGAGGACGTAGGGCCGTTCCATCGACGTGCGGAAGAGCCGAAGCTCAATCCCGTCGTCTGGCATGGAGGACCGAATAGCGAGTGATCAACTCGGGAGTACACCTCGTATGAGGTGATGGCTCCTTAGAAAGGAGGTGATCCAGCCGCACCTTCCGGTACGGCTACCTTGTTACGACTTCACCCCAATCGCCGATCCCACCTTCGACAGCTCCTTCCCAAAGGGTTAGGCCACTGGCTTCGGGTGTTACCGACTTTCGTGGTGTGACGGGCGGTGTGTACAAGGCCCGGGAACGTATTCACCCCGGCGTTGCTGATCCGGGATTACTAGCAACTCCAGCTTCACGGAGTCGAGTTGCAGACTCCGATCCGAACTGAGACTGGCTTTGTGGGATTCGCTCGACCTCGCGGTTTCGCAGCCCTTTGTACCAGCCATTGTAGCATGTTTGCAGCCCTGGACATAAGGGGCATGATGACTTGACGTCGTCCCCACCTTCCTCCGAGTTGACCCCGGCAGTCTCCTACGAGTCCCCACCATTACGTGCTGGCAACATAGGACAAGGGTTGCGCTCGTTGCGGGACTTAACCCAACATCTCACGACACGAGCTGACGACAGCCATGCACCACCTGTGATAGGCCCAAAAGGACACCATATCTCTATGGCTTTTCCTACCATGTCAAACCCAGGTAAGGTTCTTCGCGTTGCCTCGAATTAAGCAACATGCTCCGCTGCTTGTGCGGGCCCCCGTCAATTCCTTTGAGTTTTAGCCTTGCGGCCGTACTCCCCAGGCGGGGTACTTAATGCGTTAGCTTCGGCACGGAATCCGTTGATAAGACCCCACACCTAGTACCCAACGTTTACGGCGTGGACTACCAGGGTATCTAATCCTGTTCGCTCCCCACGCTTTCGCTCCTCAGCGTCAGTTCCAGCCCAGAGCGCCGCCTTCGCCGCTGGTGTTCCTCCTGATATCTGCGCATTTCACCGCTACACCAGGAATTCCACGCTCCCCTACTGGACTCTAGTCACGACAGTATCGGGTGGCGTCTCCAGGTTGAGCCTGGAGGTTTCACACCCGACTTATCGAACCGCCTACGAGCTCTTTACGCCCAATGAATCCGGACAACGCTTGCCCCCTACGTGTTACCGCGGCTGCTGGCACGTAGTTGGCCGGGGCTTCTTCTGTGGGTACCGTCTTGGTTCGTCCCCACTGAAAGCGGTTTACAACCCGAAGGCCTTCATCCCGCACGCGGCGTTGCTGCGTCAGGCTTTCGCCCATTGCGCAAGATTCCCCACTGCTGCCTCCCGTAGGAGTCTGGGCCGTGTCTCAGTCCCAGTGTGGCTGATCGTCCTCTCAGACCAGCTACCCGTCGATGCCTTGGTGGGCCGTTACCCCACCAACTAGCTGATAGGCCGCGAGGCTCTCCCGGAGCGGAATCCATTTCCTCACCAAGCCATGCGACTCGGTGAGGACATCCGGTATTAGCTCTCCTTTCGGAGGGTTATCCCGGTCTCCGGGGCAAGTTCCTCACGTGTTACTCACCCGTTCGCCACTAGGTCTTCCGCAGTGTTGCCACTGCATGGACCTCGTTCGACTTGCATGTGTTAGGCACGCCGCCAGCGTTCGTCCTGAGCCAGGATCAAACTCTCCATCGAGATCTCGAACCCGCCACCGAGGTGGTGGGCCCTTCGATCGGTGTTGAAGAGCCGGCGATCCCGGGACCCGATGAAGGGTCCCGTTCTTTGCCGACTGGCACCAGAACAGCCAGCACTACTACTGCTGTCCGTTTCAAGTGCATTTCATTCTTTGAACGGCTGCGCGACCCTCCGAGGAGAGTCGGGCAGTCGCCCGCACTCGCTTTTTCGTCCTCTCTTCTGTTTTCAAGGAGCGTCGCCTGCCCCGTAGGGCAGCGCTCGACCGGCAGTCGCATCCACGTGGAGCGGTGGTGCCGGGGTGGCCCTTCCGGAGGCGGGCTCGGCGCTGCCGAGGCCTCCGTGGGGCGGAGGGACAACCTATCGGTGGATCCGGGAAAGTGTCAACTCGATGGGCGTGCATCCAGCACCGCCCACCCCTTCTTCCCCTTTCGCAGCAGCACCCAGCGGCCGGCGAGCAGGTCGTCCTCGCCGAGCCGACGGCCCGGATCCACCTTCTCGCCGTTGACGGCCAGGCCGCGCTGCTCGAGCTGGCGCCGGGCGTCCCCCTGGGAGGACGCCAGCTGCGTGCGGAGCAGCACGGGGGCGAGGTCGACGCCGTCGGCAAGGGACTCACCCGGGGCCAGCGTGGTGCACGGCACCTCGGCCGCGACCGCGGCCAGCGCGTCGGGCGACGCCTCCCGGGGGTCGGAGCCGAAGAGCACGTCGCTGGCCTGCTCGGCCGCCTGGGCCGCCGACGACCCGTGCACGAGCTCGGTGACCTCCCGCGCGAGCACTCGTTGGGCCGCCGCGCGCGGCGGGGGCACCCGCGTGGTCCGCGAGCAAGGCATCCACCTCGACCATGGGGAGGAGCGTGAACTGCGCCAGCATCCGCCGCACCTCGGCGTCGTCGGTGTTGATCCAGTGCTGGAAGAAGGCGTACGGGGAGGTGAGGTCGGGATCGAGCCAGACCCGGGCCCCGGTCGTCTTGCCGACCTTGGTGCCGTCGGCCGCCGTGATCAGCGGCCAGCACAGCGCGTGCACGGCGGCACCGCGGCGACGCCGGATCAGGTCGACCCCGGAGAGGATGTTCCCCCACTGGTCCGAGCCGCCGATCTGGAGCTCGCACTGCTCGGTCTGGTGCAGGTGGTCGTAGTCGTGGGCCTGCAGCAGCATGTAGCTGAACTCCGTGTAGGAGATGCCGTGCTCCCCCGCCATCCGGGCCTTGACGCTCTCCCGGGCGACCATCTGGTTCACGGTGACGTGCTTGCCGACCTCGCGCAGGAAGTCGAGGAGGTGCAGGTCCTGGGTCCAGGAGAGGTTGTCGACGAGCGTCCAGTCCCCCTCGGAGCCCAGGATCCGGCCGATCTGGGTCTTGATGGCGGCCACGTTGGCGGCGAGGGTCGGCTCGTCGAGGAGGTTCCGCTCCTCGGAGCGCCCGCCCGGATCACCGATCATCCCGGTGGCTCCACCGGCGAGCGCCAGCGGCCGGTGACCGTGCTCCTGGAAGCGGCGCAGCATGATCAACCCGATCAGGTTGCCGTGGTGGAGGCTGGGGGCCGACGGGTCGACACCGTGGTAGAGCGTGATCGGTCCCTCCGCGAGGCGGGCGGCCAGCGCGGCCCGATCCGTGGTGTCGTGCACCAGGCCACGCTGTTCTAGGTCGTCGAGGAGGTCGGGCATCGGCGCCATCGTCCCCGCCAGCCCGGGCCCGGGTCCAGCCGGATGTGCTCGGGGTGCACGCCTGGACGCCCGCTCATGCGGGAGAATGTCCTCCGCCCATGTCCCGTCTGACCCGGACCCTCGCTTGCCTCGCCGCGTTCGCAGCGACGTTGACCGCGTGCTCGTACTCGTCGCGGGCCGTCGTGCTCCCGGAAGAGGCGGAGATCCAGTCGTCCACCCTCTACGCCGCCGACGGCACGCTCATGTACACCTTCCACGCCGAGGAGAACCGCAAGGTCATCCCGCTCGACCAGATCCCGCCGCACGTGCGCAACGCCGTCATCGCGATCGAGGACGAGCGCTACTACCGCCACAACGGCGTCGACGTGCGAGGCGTGCTCCGCGCCGCCCGCACGAACGCGGCCGCCGGCGACGTCGAGCAGGGCGGCTCCACGATCACCCAGCAGTACGTCAAGCAGGAGATCCTCCACGACAGCTCGCAGACGGTGACCAGGAAGGTCCAGGAGGCGGCGCTCGCGATCCAGCTCGAGCGCGACTACTCGAAGGACCGCATCCTCGAGCTCTACCTGAACGCCATCTACTTCGGCAACGGCGCCTACGGGATCGAGGCGGCCGCTCACCAGTACTTCGGCAAGCCCGCCGTCCGACCTCACCATCGCGGAGGCGGCGCTGATCGCGGGGGTGATCCAACGGCCCGGCGCCACCGATCCGTTCAAGGAGCCGGGGCTCGCGCTCGAGCGCCGCCAGCTCGTGCTCGACCGGATGCTCGCCAACGACCTGATCACCGAAGCGGAGTACACCGAGGCTCGTGAGACCTGGCTCGCACTCGCGTCGGCCGTGGTGCCCGCCGCCGAGCGCTACCAGGCGGCGTACTTCGTGGAGGAGGTGAAGCAGTGGATCCTCGACGACCCCCGGTTCGGAGAGACGGCCAAGGAGCGCCGTGACCTCCTCTTCGGGGGCGGGCTGCGCATCCACACCACCGTCAACCTCGTGGCGCAGGCCCAGGCCGAGGCCGCGGTCAGGGCGATCCTCCCCGACCCCAACGGGCCGGACGCTTCGCTCGTCGCGGTGGAGGCGGGCACGGGCTACGTGCGGGCGATGGTGGGCGGCCGTGACTTCTTCAGTGCGAGCCCGATCGCCAAGCTGAACCTGGCGACCCAGGGCCCCCGCCAGGCGGGCTCCTCGTTCAAGCCCTTCGTCCTCGCGGCCGCCCTGACCCAGGGCATCGACCCGCTGACGCGCATCTCGGCGCCGTCCTGCCTCACGATCCCGATGGAGAACGCTGAGCCCTACCGTCCGTGCAACTACGGCGGAGGCGGCGGGGGCACGGTCACGATCGCCGAGGGCACGGTGCGCTCGTACAACACCCTCTACGTGCAGCTCATGCAGCGGGTGGGCCCCAAGGCGGCGATGGAGATGGCGACGCGCATGGGCATCCGCACGCCCCTCCGCCCGGTGCTGTCCGCCGTGCTGGGCAGCAACGAGGTCACGGCCATGGACATGGCCGGCGCGTACTCCACGCTTCGCCAACCGCGGCATCCGGGTCTCGCCCGTGCTGGTCACGCGCATCACCCGGGCGGACGGCACCGTGCTGTTCAACCACGAGCACCGTCAGACCAAGGTGCTCGAGGCAGGCACCGTCGACACCGTGACCAGCATCCTCGAGCAGGTGATCCAGCGGGGCACGGGCACCCGAGCGAAGCTGGACCGGCCCGCGGCGGGCAAGACGGGCACGACCGACGACAACAAGGACGCGTGGTTCGCGGGCTACACCAACGAGCTCGCCACCGCGGTGTGGGTGGGGTTCCCGCAGGTCGGGGCCGACGGCAAGGTGATCCCGATGCGCTCGCCCAACACCTCCTTCGCCGTCACCGGTGGCTCGTATCCCGCCGAGATCTGGCAGCACTTCATGAGCGCCGTCCTCGCGGGTCGGCCCGCGACTCCGTTCCCGGCGCCGACCACCACGACCACGATCCCGCGCTTCGTCGAACCGCCAGACCCGTCGGGCGTCGGCCCGATGACCGGGCTGCCGGACGTGCGGGGCCTCCCGGTGGCGCAGGCCACCACGATCCTGCAGGGGGCCGGCTTCCGCGTGGCCACCCTCCCCGCCCCCGACGGCGATGGGAAGCCCGGCACCGTCGTGGTCCAGAGCCCCCGACCCGGGCAGGCCCCACGCGACTCGATGGTCACCCTGGAGGTGGCACCGAAAGTGGACAGCCCGTCGCCGGGATGACGAGGCTGCCTCGGTGACCGACCCCGCCCCCTCGCTCACGCCTGCACCTCCACGAGGCGGCTCGTCGGTGGGCCGCGTCATGGTGATCGTCACGGTGGCCCTCCTCCTGGCGATGTGGGGGTATGTGCTCTACCTCGCCTTCGGACCGGGCCGCCAGGACCCGCTCGACCGGCTCGACGACCCGGCGTTCGCCACCGAGGCGCAAGCGATCTGCGAGGCCGCCCATGACGACGTCGATCAGCTCCCCCGGGCGATCGAGGCCGAGAGCGCCACGGAGCGGGCGGCGATCGTGGACGAGGCGAACGAACGGTTCGCGGCCATGGTCGATGACCTCGACGCGATCACCCCGACGGGCGAGGACGGTGAGATCGTCACCGCGTGGCTCGCCGACTGGCGGACCTACCTCGGCGACCGGGAGGCGTACGCCGACGCGCTGCGCAGTGATCCCGAGGCCCAGCTGCTCATCACGGCCAAGGACCGCGAACAGGTGACGGAGTTCATCGACTCGTTCGCGCGGGACAACCGCATGCCGGCGTGCGGCAACCCGATCGACATCTAGATCGAGTCGAGCGGCGGCGACGGCCGCGCGCACCATCCTCCGGGTGCCCGGATCGATGTCGATGTCGTGGAGCGCTTCGACCGGCACCCAGCGGGCGCCCTCCGACTCGTGGTTCGTGACCGCGGTGGCACCGGGGGGAGCCAGCACCAGGTGCCGCACGTCGAGGTGCAGGTGGTCGGGGTCGTGCCCCCGGCGGTCGTGGAAGGTGTGGACGTCGAGATCGACGGCCGGCGTCGCCACCCGGAGCCCCGTGATGCCCGTCTCCTCCTCGGCCTCGCGGAGCGCGACGCGCGCCAGGTTGGCATCACCGTCCGCGTGCCCGCCTGGTTGCAGCCACCGCTGCACCTTGGCGTGGAAGAGGAAGAGGACCTGGCGGGTGCTGGGGTCGACCACCGCGGCGGAGCCGGTGAGATGGCCCTCCAGACACGATCGGTGGAGCGCATCGGGGTGCTCGTCGATGAAGGTCAGGATCCGCCGACGGTTCTCCTCGTGCGTCGCCTCGCCCGGTCGCGCCTCGAGCACCGCGGCTCGGGCCACGGCCAGGTCCGCCGACGCCACCAGCTGCCCGGACGTGTGCAGTGCGCTCATGCTGGCTTCGAGAGGTGGAGCGATCCGGGGGTGCACCAGCGCCACGGGTGCTCGGTGCCCACCGTCAGGCCGATCCGCGTGGACACGGCCGGCGCGTCAGGAGGCGGCGTGCCGTCGTCCACGAGCGCCACCCCGTGGTCGGCGGTCACCAGGTCGGCGCCATCCTCCGCCCCGGTGAGCGCAAAGGCCTGGCACAGGCGGGCCGGACCGGAGAGCACGTCGCGGTCGCGCCTCGCCTTGGCCCGGCGAGCGCGCATCACCTCGAGGCCGGTGATCGGCTCGGCCGCCCGCAGGAGCACGGCCACCCCCTCCCCCTCGCGGCCGCACACCGCGTTCGCGCACCAGTGCATGCCGTAGGTGAAGTACACGTACAGGTGCCCCGGCGGGCCGAACATCGTGGCGTTGCGGCGCGTCATGCCCCGGAAGGCGTGGCTGCCCGCGTCCTCGGCGCCGCAGTAGGCCTCGACCTCCACGATCCGAGCGGCCAGCCCATCTCGCACGAGCAGCTTGCCCAGCAGCTCAGGCGCCACGTCCCGGGGGTCACGCCGGTAGAACGCGCGCGGGAGGCGCCGCCGCCGCGCCATCAGGACGCGGCGGCGCGGAACTCGTCGGGCACGGGAACGGTCTCGGTCGTTCCCGTGCGGACGGCCACGTAGGTGATGTCGGCGCTGAACACCGAGTCCTGGCCCACCCGACCATCGAACCCGACATCGAAGCTGGTGTTCCCCCACCGACGGACGGCGACGTCGATCACGAGCTCGTCATGGACCCGGGCGGCCCCCGACCAGGTCACCGTGGCCTTCTTCACCATGACGTCCCACGCGCCGGTCTCCAGCGGTGCGCCGATGGTCCGGAACCACAGGTCGGCGGCGTCGTCGCAGTAGGCGAGGTAGTGGGCGTTGAACACGACCCGCTGCATGTCCACCTCGCCGTAGCGAACCCGAACGGTGTGCTGGAACCCCATCGGCTCGGCGCAGCCGTGCCGAGACGGACCGGCCGCCGTCAGGGCTCGAGTCGGAGAGCCGAGGCGCGGTCGGCCTGGAGCTGGGGCCGCGGTAGCGCGCGTCGCAGCTGGACCGCGACCGACGCGGGGCTGGCGCCGCCGGGTGTGGTCCGGCGCGTGACGGACACCCCGGGCGCGAGCAGGTCGACGTCGCTCGGGCGTGAAGGCATCGCTGGCCGCCACGAGGTCGACGAGCGGTGAGCCGTCCGCGAGCGATCGGCGGACCAGCGCCCCGACGATGGCGTGGGCTTCGCGGAACGGCGTGCCGCGGACGACCAGCTCCTCGGCGAGGTCGGTGGCGGCGGCGTAGGGCGAGTCGGCCGCGGCCTGCATCGCCGCCGTGTCGAAGGTGAGCGTCGAGTACAAGCCCGCCAGTGCCGAGAGGGCCAGGCTGATCTGGTCGACGGCGTCGAACAGCGGCTCCTTGTCCTCCTGGAGGTCACGGTTGTACGCGAGCGGGAGTCCCTTGAGCGTCGCCAACAGGCCGGTGAGGTCGCCGATCAGGCGTCCTGCCTTGCCCCGGGCCAGCTCGGCGATGTCGGGGTTCTTCTTCTGGGGGAGCATCGAGGAGCCGGTGGCGAAGGCGTCGTCGAGCCGCGCGAAGCCGACCTCGTCGCTCGTCCACAGCACGACCTCCTCGCCCATGCGAGAGAGGTGGATGCCGATGAGCGTGAGGTCGAACAGGGTCTCGGCGACGAAGTCGCGATCGGAGACGGCGTCCAGGCTGTTCTCGAACCGGGCCGCGAAGCCCAGGTCTTCGGCCACCCCGTCCGGGTCGAGGGGGATGGACGAGCCGGCGAGGGCGCCGGCCCCCAGCGGGGAGACATCCGTGCGCCGGTGGCAGTCGAGCAGCCGGTCGACGTCGCGAGCGAGGGCCCACCCGTGGGCGAGGAGGTGGTGCGCGAGCGCCACGGGCTGGGCGCGCTGCAGGTGGGTGTACCCGGGGAGGTAGGCGTCGCCCGCCTCCTCGGCCCGCGCCAGCAGGACCTCTTGCAGCGAGAGCACGCGCTCGACCACGTCGCGCAGCGACCGCTTCGTGTAGAGGCGGAGGTCGGTGGCGATCTGATCGTTGCGGCTGCGACCGGTGTGGAGCTTCGCGCCGGCCGTCGCCCGCGAGCTCGGTGACCCGACGCTCGACGGCGGTGTGGATGTCCTCGTCGGAGGCCGCGAACTCGAAGGCTCCCATCGGCCAGCTCGCGCGCGACCTGATCGAGGGCCGTCAGCACGTCGTCGCGCTCGGTCTCGGTGAGCACGCCCGCTCGCACGAGCCCGCGCACGTGGGCGCGCGAGCCCTCGATGTCGTCCGCCGCGAGCCGCTGGTCGAACGGGAGGCTCACGGTGAAGGCCAGCAGCTCCTCGGCCGGCCCGCCCTCGAACCGCCCGTGCCACAACGACTGGGCGCCCCTCTGTCGGGGCGCCCGGCTTCGCAGCGTCACTCATTGAGCTGGCCCTGGGTGCCGGCCCAGGTCTCGACCGAGAGTCCCCAGAGGCGCACGAAGCCGGCCGAGTCCTCGTGGCGGAAGCTGTCCCCGGCGTCGTAGGTGGCGAGCCCGTAGTCGTAGAGGCTGTGCGGTGACCGCCGGCCCTCGACGTCGCACGAGCCGGGCGAGAGGTGCAGCCGCACCTCGCCGGTCACGTAGCGCTGGCTCTCGTCGATGAACGCGTCGAGCGCCTGCTTCAGCGGGCTGAACCACAACCCGTCGTAGATGAGCTCGGCGTACCGCGGCTCGAGCCGGGCCTTCTCCCGTTGCACGTCGCGCTCGAGGCAGATCCCCTCGAGGTCGCGGTGGGCGAGGATCAGGGCCAGGCTGGCCGGGCACTCATAGGTCTCGCGGCTCTTGATCCCGACCCGGCGGTTCTCGACCATGTCGATCCGGCCCCAGCCGTACGAGCCGACGAGGTCGTTGAGGCGCTGCACCACGCCGAGGACGCTGAGCGCCTCACCGTCGACGCTCGTCGGCACGCCGGCCTCGAAGCCGATGACGACATCTCGCGGTTCGGTCGCCGTGGGCTGGGTGAGCAGCCACACCCCTTGCGGAGGGGTGTTCCACGGATCCTCCATCTCACCGCACTCGATCGCTCGTCCCCAGATGTTGTCGTCGATCGAGTACACCTTCTCCTTCGTCGCGACGATCGGGATGTCGTGGTCGTAGGCGTAGAGGATGCTGTCCTCCCGGGTCATGCCCCAGACCCGGACGGGCGCGATGACCTCGAGGTCGGGGTTGAGCGCGCGCGTGGACACCTCGAACCGGACCTGGTCGTTCCCCTTCCCGGTGCACCCGTGCGCGACCGCGTCGGCGCCGTGCTCCTTCGCCGCGGCCACGAGGTGCTTGACGATGACCGGACGAGAGAGCGCCGAGACCAACGGGTAGCGGTTCTCGTAGAGCGCGTTGGCCTTCAGGGCCCGAGCGCAGTACTCGGCCGCGTACTCCTCCTTGGCGTCGACGACGACCGCCTCGATGGCGCCGGCGGCGCGGGCCCGTTCCTTCACCACCTCGTAGTCCTCGGCCGCCTGCCCCACGTCGACCGCCAGCGCGATCACCTCGACGCCGAGGTTGTCGATCATCCAGCGGACGGCGACGGACGTGTCGAGGCCGCCGCTGTAGGCGAGGACGACGCGCTTGGCCATGGGGTTCCTTCTTCCTTCGGGTTCAGTGCAGACCGGCGAGATCGGACAGCTGCCGCGCCATCGTGGCCCCACCGGCTTCCTCGGAGGTGACGACGATCAAGGTGTCATCCCCGGCGACGGTTCCCAAGACACCCGGGAGCCCGGAGCGGTCGAGGGCCGAGCCCACCACGTGCGCGGACCCGGGGGGCGTGCGCAGCACGACGAGGTTGCCCGAGTGGTTCACCTCCACCACCCAGTCGCCGAAGACCCGCCGGAGGTGGTCCTCGGGCGCCCGCTGCTCCGTCGGCAGCTCAGGGATGGCGTAGACGGTCTCGCCGCCGGCCACCGCGCACCTTGATCGCGCCGAGGTCCTCCAGATCGCGCGACACCGTGGCCTGCGTGGCCTGCACGCCCTCCGCGGCGAGGAGCTCGACGAGGTGGGCCTGGCTGGTGACCGCCTGCTCGGAGAGCAGCTTGCCGATCCGGTGCTGTCGTTGCGGCTTGGTGCGTCATGTCGTCGTCCTCCAGGAGGAAGCGCAGGAGGCCGCGGAAGGCGTGGAGGCGGTTGTGGGCTTGGGGGAACACCGCGCTCTGGGGGCCATCGACGACGCTCGCCGCCACCTCCTCGCCACGGTGCGCCGGGAGGCAGTGCATGAAGAGCGCGTGGCTGGCGGCCGCCGCCATCACCCGGTCATCGACCTGGAAGCCCTCGAAGGCGCGATGGCGCGCGTCGGCCTCGTCCTCCTGACCCATCGAGGCCCAGATGTCGGTGTGGATCGCGTCGGCACCCTCGGCGGCCTCGATGGGGCGATCGGTGATCACGGGCACGTCGTCGAGTCCGGCGGCCACGAGTCGCTCGACATCGGCATCGCTGGGTCCGTAGCCGCTCGGGCTGGCGACGCGGAGCCGCATGCCGCTCATCGCGGCGCCCAGGGCCAGGCTGCGGGCGACGTTGTTGAAGTCACCGATCCAGGCGATCGTGCGCCCTTCCAGCGCCCCCCAGGCCTGCCGCATCGTCAGCAGGTCGGCGAGCGACTGGCACGGGTGCCCGGTGTCGGACAGCAGGTTGACCACCGGGATCGACGACGCCGCCGCGAGCTCCTCCAGGAGTCGATGGTCGAACACTCGAGCGCCCAGCGCGGCGTGGTAGCCGGACAGGACACGGGCGATGTCGCCCGTCGCCTCCCGACCTCCCCAGCCGATCTCGTCGGCCCGGAACGTGAGGGGGTGCCCGCCCAGCTGGACCACCGCGGTCTCGCACGAGTGCCGGGTGCGCAGCGACGGCTTCTCGAAGTACAGCCCCACGGTCTGCTGGGCGAGCAGCGCCGGCCGCGCGGGGTCCTCGGCCAGGTCGAGCACCGCGGACACCTCGCGACGGCGTCAGGTCGTCGATCTCGAGCACATGGCGAGCCGTCATCGCAACGCCTCCGCGAGGAGCTCGACGGCGTGGTCGATCTCCGTCATCCGTGATGAGGAGGCTGGGAGCCAGGCGCAGGGCCGTGGGCGTGATGGCGTTGACGATCACGCCGAGCTCCAGGAGCCGCGCCGCCACCGCCTTGCTGTCGTGGCCGTCGAGCTCGACGGCGAGCAGCAGCCCGAGGCCGCGCACCTCGGAGACCCCGGGCAGGGCCTCGGCGGCCTTCTGGAGCCGGGCACCGGCCCGCTCCGCGCGGGCGGGGACGTCCTCGGCCTCCATCACCGCGAGCACGGCGCGGGCGGCGGCGGTCGCCAGGGGCTGGCCACCGTAGGTGGTGGCGTGGTCGCCCGGCTCGAACACGGCCGCGACCTCGGCCTTGGCCCAACAGGCACCGATGGGGACGCCGTTGCCGAGCGCCTTGGCCATGGTGACGACGTCGGGCACGACGCCGAGGCGCTGGTGGGCGAACCAGGCGCCGCACCGGCCGAGGCCGGTCTGCACCTCGTCGACCATGAAGAGCACGCCGCGCTCGTCGCACAGCTGGCGCACGCCCTGGAAGTACGCCGCGGTCGCGGGGTTCACGCCCCCCTCCCCCTGCACCGGCTCGAGCAGGACGGCGGCGACCGACGGCGCGAGCGCGGCCTCGAGCTCGTCGAGGTCGAGCCACGTGACGTGGCGGAAGCCCTCCGGGCAGGGGCTGGAAGGCTTCGTGCTTGGCCGGCTGCCCGGTGGCGTGCAGGGTCGCGAGGGTGCGGCCGTGGAACGAGCCGAAGGCGCTGATCACCTCGTGGCGGCCCCGGCCGCCGAAGCGGCGCGCCAGCTTCAGCGCGCACTCGTTGGCCTCGGCACCGGAGTTGGCGAAGAACACCTGGCCGCGCAGGCCTCCGTCCTCGGGCCAGCCGGGCTGGCCCGACGCCGAGCAGGCGGTCGAGGGTCTGGGCCACCTCCCAGCCCGGCTCGGTGCCGAACAGGTTGGACACGTGGAGCAGCGTCTGCGCCTGCTCGTGCAGGGCCTCGGCGATCGCGGGGTGGCTGTGCCCCAGGCTGGTCACGGCGAGGCCCGAGAGGAGGTCGAGGTACTTGCGGCCGTCGCGGTCCCAGACCCAGGCCCCGTCGCCGCGCACGAGCTGCAGGGTCGGCGGCGCGTAGGTCGGCATGAGCGGGCAGCGGTCCAGCGGCGGTGCCCCCATGGCCACGGCGTGCTCACTCATCGTCGACCGCCCGCGTCCACTGATCATGGTGCCGACGCCGGCGTCGCTGAACAGCTCGAGCAGCAGCACGTGCGGCAGCCGCCCGTCGAGCAGGTGCGCGGATCCGACGCCGTTGGTCACGGCGTGGAGGCACGCCGCGATCTTGGGGATCATCCCGCCCGTCAGCGTGCCGTCGTCGAGGAGCGCCTGGAGGGCCGCCGCGTCGATGCGGCTGATGAGGCTCTGGTCGTCGGCGAGGTCGGCGAGCAGCCCCTCGACGTCGGTGAGGTAGATGACCTTCTCGGCGCCGAGTGCCTCGGCGACCGCGCCGGCCACGGCATCGGCGTTGATGTTGTAGGCCTGCCCGCTCGCGTCGGCGCCGATGGTGGACACCACGGGGATGAGGTCCTCGGCCAACAGCCGCTCGAGGATGGCCGGGCTGACGGTGTGGACGTCGCCCACGAACCCCAGGTCCGGGTGCCGTGGCTCGGCGAGGATCAGCCCGGCATCCTCGCCGCTCACGCCGACGGCCATCGGGCCGTGCACGTTGATGGCGCTCACGATCTCTCGGTTGACCTTGCCCACCAGCACCATGCGGGCGATGTCGACGGTCTCCGCGTCGGTGACGCGCTGGCCGTCCCGGAACTCGGGCACCTTGCCGAGCCGGGCCATGAGGTCGCTGATCTGCGGCCCGCCGCCGTGCACGACCACGGGGCGGAGCCCGACCGAGCGCATGAGGACGATGTCCTCGGCGAAGGATGCGGCCAGGGATGGGTCGACCATGGCGTTGCCGCCGTACTTCACGACGATCGTCCGGTCGCGGAAGCGCTGGATGTACGGCAGCGCCTCGACCAGCACGGCGGCCCGCTCCTGGGCCGCCGCCCGCGCGTTCACGACGTCACCCCGGTCGAGCGACGGAGCCGCCAGGCGGAGGAGCGGCGGCGCGGCCTGCGTGGCCGGGGAACGCCGACAACGCAGCTCATGACGTGCCCATGTTCTCGTCGATGTAGGCGTGGGTCAGGTCGTTGGTCAGGATCCGGGCGGTGCCGTCCCCGAGGCCGAGGTGGGCGGTGACCTCGAGGCGGTCCTGCGCCATGTAGGCGGCGATGGCGTCCGGGTCGACGTCGGCGGTCACGCCGCCCTCGGCCACGAGCAGGCTGCCGTACCGCAGGCTCAGCTTGTCGGCCTCGAAGGTGATCCCGGCCGAGCCCAGCTCGCTGGCCACGCGGCCCCAGTAGGGGTCCCGGCCGTACCAGGAGCACTTCACGAGCTGGCTCTCGGCCACCTTGCGGGCGCCGGCCCGGGCCTCGTCGTCGGACATGGCTCCGGTGACCTTCACCGTGACCACCTTGGTGTGGCCCTCGGCGTCGCCCACCATCTGGGTGGCCAGGTCGAGGCACGCGTCCGCGATCGCCGCGGCGAAGGCGGCCGGTTCCTCAGGCGGGCCGGCGGCGCCGGACGCCAGGAGGATGACGGTGTCGTTGGTCGACGTGCAGCCGTCGGATGACATGGCGTTGAAGCTCTCCGCCACCCCGGCGCGCAGGGCGATCGTGAGCTGGTCAGGGTCGACCGCCGCGTCGGTCGTGAGCACCGCCAGCATGGTCGCCATGTTCGGGGCGAGCATCGCCGCGCCCTTGGCCATCCCGCCCACCGTGAAGCCGGCGCCCGCGCACGACCGTCTCCTTGCGGTGCGTGTCCGTCGTGCGGATGGCCTCCGCCGCGGCCGCGCCGCCGGCGTCGTCAGCGGTGCGACCGGCCACGAGTCCGTCCACGCCACTGGTGATCGCGTCCATCGGCAGCGCGTAGCCGATCAGCCCCGTGGAGCAGACGAGCACCTCGGTGGGCGCGCACCCGAGCTGCGCCGCGACCGCGGCGCACATCGCCTCGGCGTCGGCCAGGCCCGCGGCGCCGGTGGCGGCGTTGGCACACCCGCTGTTGAGCACCACCGCGGCCGCCCGGCCGCCGGTGAGGGTGAGGTGGGCGTTGGTGGTCACGACGGGAGCGGCCGTCATCTTGTTCTGGGTGAACACGGCCGCTGCCGCGACCGGATGGCCGTCGGTGGTCGCCACCAGGCTCAGGTCGAGGTCGCCCGACTCCTTGATGCCGCACGCCACGCCACTGGCGCTGAACCCACCCGGCGCCGTGACGCTCATGGGTAGACCCCCGCGATGGGGAGCCCGGTCGTCTCGGGGAGCCCCAGCAGCAGGTTGGCGCACTGGACCGCGGCGCCCGACGCCCCCTTCGTGAGGTTGTCGATGGCGGCGATGGCCATGACCGTGCCGGTGCGCTCGTCGTAGCGGGCCGTGACGTGGGCGGTGTTCGAGCCCAGCGTGGCCTTGGTCGACGGCGAGCCCTCGAGCACCACGACGAACGGCTCGGCCGCGTAGGCCGCCCGCTGGAGGTCGAGCAGTGCCTCGGTGCTGCTGGCGCCGGTGGGTCGGGCGTAGCAGGTGGCCAGGATCCCGCGGCTCATCGGCGCGAGGTGGGGCGTGAACAGCACGGAGGCGCCGAGGACCTGCTCCATCTCGGGCGTGTGCCGGTGGTCGAGGAGCCCGTAGGCGGTGAAGTCCTCGTCGACGGCGCAGAACGAGGTGGTGGCCTTGGGCGGCCGGCCGGCACCAGAGACCCCGGACGCGGCATCGACGATGATCCCCGACGTCTCCACCACGCCCGCGCGCACCAGGGGCGCCAGCGCGAGGGAGGCGGCGGTCGGATAGCACCCTGGCGTGGCGACGTGCGCGGCGCCCTTGATCTCGTCGCGGAACAGCTCGGGCAGCCCGTAGGCGAACTCGGGCAGCAGCTCGGGCGCGGTGTGCGCCTCGCCGTACCACCGGGGGTAGAGCGAGGGGTCCTGCAGCCGGAAGTCGGCGGCCAGATCCACCAGGTGGCCGACCTTCCCGAGCAGCTCGGGCACGATCGCCTGGCTGGAGCCGTGCGGCAGGCCGAGGAACACCAGGTCGAGTCCGGCCAGCGTCGGCCGGGTCGTAGGGCGCGAAGACGAGGTCGGGGTACCCGGCGGCCAGGCTCGGGTAGAGGTCCGCGGTCCGGGTGCCGGCCATCGAGTCGCCGGTGGCGACCCGCACCTCGAGGTCCGGGTGGCCCGCGCAGAGCCGCAGCAGCTCGGCGCCGGTGTACCCCGACGCGCCGACGATGCCCACCTGGATCATCAGAAAACAATGCAGGATTCTGCATGATCATGCAAGTCGGATCGCGGATAGCCTCTCGGCGATGAGCACGCCCAGCCCGGCGCCCCTCACCACGACCGTTCGTCCCGACCTGGACCAGCGCACCGACGAGGAGCTCGAGACCGCCCCGCCCAAGGCGGCGCACATCGTGAAGACGGAGCCCGGCGAGTCGGCGGTGGCCAAGGTGACGGAGGCCCGCATCTACGGCTACCCGGTGGAGGCCCTGTGCGGCGAGCGCTTCGTGCCCCAGCAGGACCCCAAGAAGCTCCCGCTGTGCGGGATCTGCAAGGAGATCTACGACCTGTACCGCCAGATGGGCGATGGCGGGCTCAACGACAGCCCCGGCGACTGACGATCCCGGTGGCCGATCGATCGGCGGCGCTGGCCGCGGTGAGCGATGCGCTCCTCGGCACCGCGGGTGACCTGCGGTCCGACGCCGTGCTGGAACGGCTCGTCGCCGCCGCCCGCGACCTCGGCGGGGCCCGCTACGCGGCCCTCGGGGTGCCCGACGAGGAGGGGGACGGGTTCAGCCGGTGGATCACGGCCGGGCTGACCGACGCGGAGATCGACGCCATCGGCCCGCTGCCGCGCAACCACGGTCTGCTCGGGGCCGCCCTCCACGATCCGGAGCCGTTCCGCAGCGACGACGTCCCCAGCGACGATCGCTTCGACGGGTGGTGGCCCGCCGCCCATCCCGACCTGGCGGCGTTCCTCGCCGTGCCGATCGTGTTCCGCGGCGACGTGGTCGGCGCGTTCTACCTCGCCAACAAGGACGGCGGGTTCACGGCCGACGACCAGCGCCTGGTGCGCGACCTCGCCGACCACGCCGCGGTCCTCATCGAGCACAGCCGCCTGTACGAGGCCCGTCGCGAGCTGTCGGTGCTCGAGGAGCGAAACCGTCTCGCCCGCGAGCTCCACGACGCCCTCACGCAGTCGCTGTTCGGCCTCCGCCTCCGGTTGGAGGCCGGGGACACCGAAGGAGCGACCAACCTGCTCGAAGAGATCTTCGCCGAGCTGCGATCGCTCATCCTGCAGCTGCGGCCGCCCGATCTCGAGCGCGACGGGCTGGCGGCCAGCCTGGCCAAGCACCTCGAGGTGGTCGGGCGCACCCACGGGATCGACACCCACCTCGACGCCGGTCGCCTCGGCGACGTCAGCACGGAGACGGAGCAGGCGCTGTTCCGGATCGCGCAGGAGGCCGTCACGAACGTCGTGCGCCACGCCGCCGCCGCACGAGGTGACCGTGGGACTGGCGCGCCGAGACGACGTCGTCACCCTCGCGATCTCGGACGACGGCCAGGGCTTCGAGCCGGCGGATCATGCGATCAGCTCGCGCCGCCTCGGGCTGGTGTCGATGCGCGAGCGGGCCGCCGACCTGGGCGGGTCGCTGACGATCGAGTCCGAGGTCGGGGTCGGCACGACGGTGCGCGCGCAGGTGCCGGTGGGATGAGCGACGTGATCCGGCTCCTGATCGTCGACGACCACCCGGTGGTGCGCGAGGGCCTGCGCTCGTTCCTGGGCAGTCGCGACGGGCCTGGAGGTGGTTGGGCGAAGCCGCCGACGTCGACGGTGCGGTCACCGAGGCCGAGCGCCTCCTCCCCGACGTCGTGCTGCTCGACCTGGTGATGCCGGGGGGCGGCGGGGTGGCCGCCTTGCCCCGGCTGCTGGCGTTGTCCCCGCCCCCGCGCGTCATCGTGCTCACCAGCTTCGGCGCGGACGATCAGGTCCTGGCGGCGGTGCGCGGCGGGGCCAGCGGCTGGCTCGGCAAGGACGTGCCGCCGAGCGAGCTCGAGTCGGCGATCCGCACCGTGCACCGTGGCGGCTCCGTGCTCGACCCCGCGGTGGCAGGCCGCGTCCTGGCCGAGGTCGCCCACCCCAGCGATCACGACCCCGGCCTCGACCAGCTCACGGCACGCGAGCGTGAGGTCCTGGCGCTCCTCGGCGAGGGGTTGTCGAACAAGGAGCTCGCCGCTCGGCTCTTCGTGGCGGAGAAGACCGTGAAGACCCACGTCTCCGCGGTGCTCAGCAAGCTCCACCTGACGGACCGCACCCAGGCCGCCCTGTTCGCGGTCCGGCACGGCCTCGTCGCGGACCCCTGAGCCGCGGCGGCGGTCCTAGGACCAGCGGCGGAGGCAGAAGCCGCCTCCGGGCCGATGGCGCGGACGCTGGTCGTCCGTACCGTCGCGGACATGACCACCACCGCCCCCACCGCCACCATCACCGGGGCATCGCGCGGCCTCGGCCTCGCCCTTGCCCGCTCCCTCGCCGACGACGGCTGGGCCCTCGTCCTCGATGGCCGCCACGCCGCCGACCTGGCCGAGGCCGTCGACCCCGCTCGAGGCCCGCACGCTCGTGATCCCCGTCGTCGGCGACATCACCGACGACTCCCACCGAGCCGACCTCGCCATCGCCGCCCGGGCCCTCGGCGGGCTCGACCTGGTCGTGTTGAACGCCGGCACGCTCGGCCCGTCGCCCGCTCCCGGCGCTCGCCGACCTCGGGCTCGACGACCTCCGCACGGACCCTGGAGGCGAACCTCGTCGCCCAGCTCGGGATCGTGCAGGCGCTCCTCCCCCAGCTGCGGCCTGGCGCCACCATCGTCGCCATCACCTCCGACGCGGCGGTCGAGCCCTACGAGGGCTGGGGCGCCTACGCGGCGGCGAAGGCAGGCTTCGAGCAGCTCGCCGCCGTCCTCGGTGTCGAACGACCCGACCTCCGCGTGCTGCGCGTCGATCCGGGCGACATGCGAACCCAGATGCACCAGGACGCGTTCCCGGGCGAGGACATCTCCGACCGCCCCCTGCCCGAGGACCGCGTGCCCGGGCTGCGAGCGCTGATCGAGGGACCCTGTGCCGTCCGGCCGCTACCAGGTCACCGACGTGCCCGCCCCGCTCGAGGTGGCGTGATGACCGCCGTCGGGCTCCCCGACCGGGCGCTCGACTTCGAGGTGCCCGCGGACCTCATCGCCGATCACCCCGTCGAGCACGAAGGACGCCGGCGCGACGAGGTCCGCATGCTGGTGGCCGAGCGGTCCACGGGCGCACTGGTCCATGCCCGTGCCGCCGACCTCCCGCGCTTCCTCGACGCCGGCGACGTCCTGGTCGTGAACACCTCCCCCACCCTGCCGGCCGCCGTCCCGTCCGTCGACGGCACCGCCATCGTCCACCTCTCGACCGACCTGGGCGGCGGCCGCTGGGTCGTGGAGGTGCGGCGACCGTGCGGTCGGGGCAGCCGGCCGCAGCCGGTCGACCACCGGCAGCGCATCCCGCTGGTCGGCGGCGCGGTCGTCCACCTCCGGCGCCCGTACTCGCCCGCGCCGGCCGGCGGGACGCCCGCGCTTGTGGGAGGCGGACGTGTTGACGCCCGTCCCGCTCCCCGCCTTCCTCGCCGGCGAGGGCCGGCCGATCCGGTACGGGTGCACCGACACGGCGTGGCCCATCGACGCCTACCAGACGGTGTTCGCCTCGCGGCCGCCCGGCGACCCCGGGCTCGGCTCGGCCGAGATGCCCTCGGCGGGCCGGCCGTTCACCGCGGAGCTCGTCGGGGCACTCGCAGGCGGCAGGCGTCCGGTTCGCGCCGATCACCCTCCACACCGGCGTGTCATCGCTGGAGGCCCACGAGCCTCCCTACGCCGAGCGGTACCGGGTGCCGGTCAGCACGGCCAGGCTCGTCAACGAGGCCCGGACGGAGGGCCACCGCGTCATCGCCGTCGGCACCACGGCCACCCGAGCCCTCGAGACCGACGCCGTCGCCGGCCGAGCCCACGCTGGCCGACGGCTGGACGGAGCTGGTGATCACCCCCGAGCGCGGCCTGGAGGTCGTGGACGGGATCATCAGCGGCTGGCACGAGCCCGAGGCCAGCCACCTCCTCCTCATGGAGGCCGTCGCCGGCCGCCCCCTGCTCGAGGCCAGCTACCGCGAAGCGCTGGCCGAGCGCTACCGCTGGCACGAGTTCGGCGACATCCACCTCGTCATCCCGTAGACCCCACTGCTTCTGTGTGCGCTGACCGCCGGTATCCGGTGCTGAGCGCACACAGAAGCCGTCGACGGGAGGGGGTCAGCCGCGGAGGGTGGCGCCGACGGCGGACTCGACGGCCGCGATGATCGTCGTGCGGGCCTGGGCGACGTCCGCCTCGGTGAGGGTGCGATCGGGCGCCTGGAAGCGCAGCGCGAAGGCCAGGCTGCGACGCCCGTCGGCCACTCCCGCGCCGCGGTAGACGTCGAAGAGGCGGACGCTCCAGAGGAGCTCGCCCCCGGCGGCGCGGATCGCGTCCTCGACGGCGGACGCGGGGACGTCGTCATCGACCTCGAAGGCGAGGTCGATGTCGCTCGTCGGGTACAGGCTGAAGGGCCGATAGGTGGATTCGCCGTGCGGCAGCGCGAGCAGGGCGTCGAGGTCGACCTCCACGTAGGCCACCCGCTCGCCGATCCCGTGGGCATCGAGCACGCCGGGATCGATCTCGCCGAGGGCGCCGAGGACGCTCCCGCCCACCCGGATGCGGGCGCTGCGGGTGGGATGGAACCCCGCCACCTCGCCGTTCTCGATCTCCACGCCGGTGACGCCGAGCGCCTCCGAGATGAACCGCCAGAGGTGCACGGCCTCGCGGGCGTCGGCTCCGGCGAGCACCACGCCCAACGCCTCTCGCTCGTCGGGCAGGTCGGCGTCGGGACTCGATGGGCGGTTGAACGTGTGACCGATCTCGAACAGGTGCACGCCATGGTTGCGGTGCGACCAGTTGTACGCGATCGCGCCGACCAGCCCGGGCAGGAGCGACGTCCGCAGCACGGACTGCTCCGCGACGAGCGGGTTGGCGATCGTGATCCCGTCGTCGGGCAGCCCGCAGCGCGCCAGCTCACCGGGCGCGAGGAACGGCATCGGCATGGCCTCGGTGACCCCTCGGCCGACGAGCAGCGTCCGGAGCCGCCGTCGGTCCGCCTGCCTCGGCGACAGGCCGCCGGTCGTCTCGGCGCGTGGGACGGTGCGACCGAGGCTGGAGTAGCCGTGGTGCCGGGCGACCTCCTCGATGACGTCGATCTCGGACGCGCAGTCGTAGCGCCAGGAGGGGATCTCGACGTCGTGGTCGGTGCCGACCGGCGTGGTGGTGAAGCCGATCGGGTCGAGGACCTCCGCGATGCGGGCCGGGCCCAGGTCGGTGCCGAGGAGCCGGGCCACCCGAGCCGTGCGCAGGCGCACCGCCGGGCGTTCCGGAAGGGAGCCGGTGGCGACCGCTCGACCGTCCTCCAGGGGGGCGCCGAGCAGGTCGGCGAACCGACGCATGGCCAGGTCGATGACCTCGGGATCGGTCCCCTTCTCGAACCGAGCGGAGGCCTCCGAGCGGAGCTTGTGGCGACGCGACGACTTCACGATGCCGATCGGATGGAACCAGGCCATCTCCAGCAGCACGTCGGTGGTGGCGTCGTCGATCTCGCTGGTCGCGCCGCCCATGATCCCGGCCAGGCCGACCGGCACGTCGTCGCCGCCGCAGATGAGCAGGTCGTCGGGGGTGAGGCGCCGCTCGACGTCGTCGAGGGTGGTGAGCGTCTCGTCCTGGCGGGCCGCGCGCACCCGGAACCCGGGGCCGGCGACCTTGGCGAGGTCGTACGGGTGGTTCGGCTGCCCGAGCTCGAGCATGACGTAGTTCGACACGTCGACGACGTTGCTGATCGATCGCATCCCGAGCAGCGCGAGGCGAGCGGCCAGCTTGGGGTCACCCGGCCCGACGGTGACGTCACGGATGATGCGAGCCTCGAAGGTCCCGCAGCGGTCGGGGTCGAGGATCTCGACGGACACCGAGCCGATGCGGTCACCCGGAGCGACGGCAGGCGACGGGTCCGGCAGCACGAAGGGCAGCCGGAGGCGAGCGGCCAGGTCGCGCGCCACGCCCGCGATCGACATGGCATCGGGCCGGTTGGGGTTGATCTCGAGGTCGTAGAGGACGTCGGGCTCGATGCCCATGGCCTCCGTGAAGGGCGTGCCGGGCTCGAGGTGCGCGGGGAGGAGCAGGATCCCGTCGTGATCGCTGCCGAGCCCCAGCTCGTGCGAGGAGCACAGCATCCCGTTCGACCAGACGCCGGCCATCTTGCGCCGGCCGATCTCCATGCCGTTCGGCATCACGGTGCCGATGGTGGCGAGCGGCACGAGGTCACCGGCCTGCATGTTGAACGCACCGCAGCCGATCTCCAGGGGCTCGCCGTCGCCCGCGTCCACGATGACCTGGTGGATCTTGTTGGCCCCCTCCACCGCCCGGGTCTCGAGCACCCTGGCGACGACGATGCCGTCCAGCCCCTCGCCGATCCGCTCGAGCTCTTCGACGGCCATGCCGAGGTCGCTCATCTCCTCCCCGAGCGCGACCGGGTCCCCCTCGAACGGAGCAAAGTCACGCAGCCATGAGAGCAAGACCTTCATCGGAGGAGCACCTAGAACTGGGAGAGGAAGCGGATGTCGTTGGTGAAGAGGTCGCGGAGGTCCTCGACGCCGTGGGCGCTGGCGCCGAGCCGGTCGAGTCCGAAGCCGAACGCGAAGCCCTGCCACACCTCGGGGTCGATGCCGCAGCTGGTGAGCACGTTCGGGTGCACCATCCCGCACCCGCCCAGCTCCAGCCACGAGCCGTCGGGCCGTTGGATGTCGAACTCGGCCGAGGGCTCGGTGAACGGGAAGTAGGAGGGTCGAAGGCGGGAGGTGAAGTCGCCGCCGAAGAAGGCCTTCGTGAAGGCGTCGAGCGTGCCCGCCAGGTCGGCGAAGGTGATGTCGCGGTCGATCACCAGCCCCTCGATCTGGTGGAAGACGGGCATGTGGGTCGCATCCGGGGTGTCCTGCCGGAAGACCCGCCCCGGCATCACCATGTAGATGGGCGGTTCCTGGCTCGTCATCACCCGCACCTGGACGGGCGAGGTGTGCGTGCGCAGGACCGTCGACCCCGGCTCGCCCATCTCGACGTACATCGTGTCGTACATGTCCCGGGCCGGATGGTCCGGGGGGAAGTTGAGGGCCCCGAAGTTGTGCCAGTCCGTCTCGACCTCCGGGCCCTCGGCGATGGTGAAGCCCATCCCCACGAAGACGTCCTCGAGGGTCTCCATGGCCTGCGTGACGAGGTGGAGGTGCCCGGCGCCGCCGGCGGGCGGGACCTCGGTGAGGTCGAGCCGCTCGGTCAGCAGCTGGTCGCGGCGCGCCGCCTGCTCGAGCTCCGCGCGCTTCGCCGCGAGCGCGGCATCGAGCGGCGTCACGCACGCGGTTGATCGCGCCGCCGATCTCGCGTCGCCCGTCGTGGTCCAGCCCGCCGAGCTTGCTCTTGAAGGACGACAGGGGCGACTTCTTGCCCAGCAGCTCCTGGTCCAGCGCACGCAGCTCGTCGAGGGTGGACGCAGCGGCGATGCGGGGGGCGGCCTCGGCCTCGATGGCGTCGATCTCGGAGCGCATTGAGGGGGAATGCTCCCCGCTCAGGCGGGCCCCTCGCCAATCGGTTCGGCGGGCCGTGCCGTGCGCCGCTGTCGGAGCGCCTCGAAGCACAGCACCGAGCCGGCCATGGCGACGTTGAGCGACTCGGAACGGCCGGCCATGGGGATGGTGATCTGCTGGTCGACGAGGGCTCGTACCTCCGCCGGCAGGCCGTGGGCCTCGCTCCCGAGCACCACGGCCACCGGTCCCCGCAGATCGGTCTCGTCGTACGGCAGGCCGTCACTCGACCACCGTGGCCACGCGCCGAACGCCCGCGGCTCCCAGCGCGGCGAGCACGTCGACCGCGTCTCCCCCGCTGGCGACGGGCACGTGGAAGATCGCGCCCGCCGAGGCGCGCACGCACTTCGGGTTGCTGGGGTCGACCGAGCTCCCGCAGAAGACCACCGCGGCGGCGCCGGAGGCCTCCGCGGCCCGCAGGAGGGTGCCCGCGTTGCCAGGGTCGGCCACGTCGACGAGGACCAGTGCGAGCGGTCCGGTGGCGGCCGCCAGGACTGCGTCCGGAACGCTCACCTCGACCCGGGGGGCGATCGCGGCCAGTCCGTTCGGCGTGACGGTGTCCACCGCGCGGGCGAGCACGTCCGGCGTCACCTCGCGCAGCACCGCGCCGGCCTCCGACGGCGAGCGCCACCACGGTCCCGTCCGCATCGGCCGTGGCGAAGACCTCCTCGACGGCGATCCCCGCCGCGATGCGCCTCCCGCAGCAGGACGGGGCCGTCGATGACGAACGCCCCCTCCTCCAGACGCGCACCGCGGCGCCCCGAGAGGCGCCGCAGCCGTTGCACGCTCGCATGCCGGGAGCCGACCACTGTCACCCTTTGCGGGGCCGGAGGCGGCTGGCTTCGCCACGCCGCCGAGAGGCACTTGCGGAGGAGCGGAGTCGCAGGCCGTGGCGAGCGAAGCGAGGGCCGGAGCAAGCGGAGGTTCAGGCGCTCTCCTCGGCCAGGGCCTCGGTGGCGGCCTGCACCAGCGCGGTGAACGCGGCCGGCTCCCGCACGGCCAGATCGGCGAGGACCTTGCGGTCGACCTCGATCTCGGCCACGCGCAGCCCGGCGATGAAGCGGCTGTAGCTCGTGCCGTTCTCGCGGCACGCGGCGTTGATCCGCTGGATCCAGAGCGACCGGAAGTCGCCCTTGCGCGCCCGGCGGTCGCGGAAGGCGTAGCGCCCCGCGTGCATGACGGCTTCGTTGGCGGACTTGAACGAGCGGCTCTTGTTGCCGTAGTAGCCCTGGGCGCGCTCGAGGGTTGCCCTGCGCTTCTTCTTCGAGTGGACGGCTCGCTTGACCCGTGCCATGTGTCAGCTCCTCCTGAGTTCTGGCCTAGCGGCCGAGCATCCGCTTGATGCGAGCGGCGTCGCCGGGGGCGACAGGGACCTCACCGCTGAGGCGGCGCATGCGCTTGGACGGCCGCTTCTCCATGCCGTGCTTGGTGTTGATCTGCAGGCGCCGGAGCTTGCCGGTGCCGGTGACCTTGAAGCGCTTCTTGGCGCCGCTGTGGGTCTTCATCTTGGGCATTTGGTTCTCTCTTCGTCGGGCCGGACTCCCGTCAGCCCTCGCTGGCGGTGTCGTCCGTCTCGGTGATCTCGGGGGCGGCGTCGGCGACCTCGGGGACGTCGATGACCTCGGCGACCTGAACGGCCTCGGGGACCTCGGTGACTCGGTGGTCTCCTCGGCCTCCTCGGCCGCCGCCACGGCGTCGGCCTTCTGCTTGGCGGCCTGGGCCCGCTTGTCCGGCGCGAGCACCATCGTCATGTTGCGTCCGTCGATGCGGGGGAAGATCTCGACGCGACCCACGTCCTTCACGGCTTCCTCGACCTGTTCGAGGATCTTCCTGCCGAGCTCGGGGTGAGCCACCTCACGGCCTCGGAAGGTCAGCGTGACCTTCACCTTGTGACCGTCGTTGAGGAAGCCCTCCACCTTGCGGGTCTTGGTGTCGAAGTCTCCACCGCCGATCTTCGGGCGGTACTTCATCTCCTTGATGACGACGTTGCTGGTCTTGCGACGGGACTCCTTCGCCTTCTGAGCCGCCTCGTACTTGTACTTGCCGTAGTCCATGACACGGCAGACGGGCGGGTTCGCCTGGGCGGCGACCTCGACGAGGTCGAGATCGAGCTCCCGGGCGATGGCTAGGGCTTCGGGCAGGGGTTTGATGCCGATCTGCTGCCCGTCGTGTCCCACCAGTCGGACCTCTCGAGCTCGGATCCGATCGTTGATCCGGGGCTCGCTGTTGGCCGGCGGCGTGGCTATCGCCAAATCCTGTTCATCTAGGCGCTGGTTCCTCCTGTGCGCGGAATGGGCTGTGCTGCCCGGCGCCGACCCCGAAAACGAACGAGGCGGACGTCGGAGGATGCCGACGTCCGCCAGCACGAAGGGAGCACGCTCTCCTCGTGGACGACCTGGTCGACCCGGCGCACCTTGTGTGGCCAGGTGGGGGCAAGCCCCGCTTCCCGATGCAGTTGTGGGACGTAGGGTACGGCCATGTCACGACCCGCCACAACCCAGCGGTGCGCGAAGTGAGCCTGTGGACGCCCGGAGGCGACCACCCGGTCGGCCCGCCGGAGGGCGATCC
This sequence comes from uncultured Microthrixaceae bacterium, assembly GCA_963721695.1. Taxonomy (GTDB): domain Bacteria; phylum Actinomycetota; class Acidimicrobiia; order Acidimicrobiales; family VFJN01; genus VFJN01. Next base: position 63,624 of record CAVRKU010000019.1, on the reverse strand, counting down.
GCGAGCAGATCTGTCCGCTGAGGACCAGGCCCAGCTCGACGCGATGCAGACCGAGATGGAGGAGGTGCGCCGACAGCTGCTCGCCGCACCCGCGTCGGTCGTGATCGCCAACCACGCCATGGGCATCTACGAGCTGGCCGCCATCCACCTGACCGCCGACCCTCCACAGCTCACCGAGGCGGTGCTCGCGATCGACGCCCTCGTCGCCCTCGTCGAGGGACTCGAGGGGCGCCTGGGCGACGCCGAGCCGACGCTGCGCGAGGCGGTCACCCAGCTCCGAGCCGCCTACCTGGAGCTCAAGAACCGCCAGCCCTAGTGCTTCTCGATGCGGGTGGCCTCCCAGCGGCCCATGCCCGCGGGGCGCACCTCGAAGGTGACGGCCGTTCCCAGCTCGACGGCTCGGGTCCCGTCGAGCAGGGCCGTGCAGTGGAACGGAAACGACCTGCCGTCGGCCTCGATGGTGCCGAGCCCGCGTGGCTCGTCGAAGGCGACGACCTCACCGTCCATCAGTGGACGATCTTGGCCAGGGGGACCTCGATGATGTCGCTGGCTCCCGCATCCTTGAGGGCGGGGATCAGCGTGTTGATGGTGTCCTTCGCCACGACCGTCTCGACGGCGTAGCCGCCGTCACCGAAGAGCTCCGACACGGTGGGCGACTTCATCGACGGCAGCAGCGCGATCACGGCATCGAGGTCGTTCGGGCCGACGTTGAGCTTCACCAGCACCTTGCCCCGCGCCTCCATGACCCCGTCGAGGAGGGTCTTGATCTGCTCCATGGCGTGCCGCTTGGCCGGGTCCGCCACCGCGGCCGGGTTCGCGACCAGGGCCGTGTAGCTGGTCAGCACGTCGCCGATGATCTTGAGGCCCGCGGCGCGCAGGGCGCGCCCGGTCTCGGTGCCGTCGACGATGCAGTCCACGATGTCCGGCACCTTGGCCTCGGTGGCCCCGTGGGAGACGCGGATGTCGGCATCGATCCCGTGCTCGGCGAAGTAGCGGCGGGTGAGCTCGGGGTACTCGCTCGACACCCGCACGCCCTGCGGGAGGTCGGCGACGGTCGTGACCGCGGACTCCTGCGGCACGGCGAGCACGATCCGGAACGGCCGGTCCGACGCCTTCGAGTAGCGGAGCTCGCCGAGGATCACGACGTCGCTGGCGGTCTCCTCCACCCAGTCCCGTCCGGCGATGCCGAGATCGAACAGCCCCTCCGCCACGTAGGTCGGGATCTCCTGCGGGCCGCAGGATCCGGACGTCGTCGATGCGCGGGTCGTTGATGGTGGCGCGGTAGTCGACCGTCGACGAGCGCTCGACGCGGAGGTCCGCGGCCTCGAACAGCTCGAGGGTGGGCTTCTCGAGCGAACCCTTGGGGAGGACGAGGCGCAACACGTCCGGGAGGGTAGGCGCTGCTCGTGGCGGCTCGGAAACCCGATCCGCTAGCCCGCGGGCGCCTCGGCGGGCACGAGCGTCAGCGCGGAGTGGCCCGCCGCGAGGGCGGCCATGTCGTCGGTCGGCGCCTCGGTCACCTCGACCGAGCAGTCGCTCTCGAAGGGGTTCACCCCGTCGGGGATCTCCGTCGCCAGCTCCACCTCGAGGAGCTCACGCACGCTGCCCGCGGTGCAGTCGGGCACGTTGAAGCTGTGCACACCGTCCGTCGGGGCGGACCCATCGGCGAACGCGTCCCGGTGCTCCTCGATGAAGGCGACGATCAGCTCCACCGCGGTGGCGTAGTCGGCGTCATCCTGCAGCCCGGCGCTGCCCGCGATGGCGGGGACGCCGCGCCGGATGGCGGCCCGACCGGCGCCCACGGTGCCGGACTCGAACGCGAGCGGGCCGGTGTTCTGGCCCTTGTTCACCCCGGACACGACCAGGTCGGGCTCGAGGCCGAGGTCGTCGAGCGCGACCGCGATCGTGTCGGCGGGGTACCCGTCGACCGCCGTGCCCTCGACCCCGCTCGCGGTGGTGCCGGGGGCGTAGGTGGCCCCGCCGGGTGTGGTCGTGTCGGACGAACCGCTCTGGTTCTCGAGCGGGGCCACGATGGTGACCTCGACGTCGTCGAGCTCGACGAGGGCGTTGACCAGCGCATCGATCCCCGGCGCGCCGATCCCGTCGTCGTTGGTCACGAGGATCTGCAGCGGCTCCGGCCGCCACCGTCGTCGTCGTGGACTCGGCGACCGTCGTGGTGGGGTCCGAGGAGGCGTCGTCGGAGCCGCACGCGGCCATCGCGAGCGCAACGGCAACCGCGACGGCGATGAACGTGGTGCGACGGTGCAACGGGTCCCCCTGGTGGATCGGTGCGCTGACCGTAGCGGCGATCTGACGGTCCGTCAGGTCGAGGGGTGGCGGGCCGCCAGGCGGGCCATCTCGACCGCCACGACTGCGGCGTCCTCCCCCACGTTGTGGCCGCCCGGGCCGTCGGAGCGGGCCAGCGCCTGCGCCTCGTCCTCGGTGGCGAGGATCCCGAAGGCCACCGGCACCCCGGTCGTCAGCTGGACCTGTTGGATGCCGGCCGCCGCCTCGCCGGCGACGAGCTCGTAGTGCGACGTCTCGCCGCGGATCACACAGCCCAGGCAGACCACCGCGTCGACGCGTCCGGAGGCGGCGAGGATCCGCGCGCCCATCGGCAGCTCGAAGCTGCCCGGCACGGTCTCGTCGATGACGTCCCCGGGGTCGACGCCGAGGCGGGCGAGGCCCCGGCCGACGCCCTCGGCCAGGCGATCCACGATGTGCGAGTTCCACCGCGCCCGCACCACCCCGATGCGCAACCCCGTCCCGTCGAGCCCGGCCGGCGGCGCCGCGCCCTTGTCCCCCGCCGTCACGTCCCAGCCGACGGTGGCGGGTCGCCGAAGGCGACCGACGACGATCACAGGACATCGTCGAGCCCCTCGAGGAGGTGGCCCATCCGCTCTCGCTTGGTGCGGAGGTAGGCGAGGTTCTCGGGGTTGACGGCCACGACCGAGGGGACGCGCTCGGTGATCTCCAGGCCGAAGCCCTCCAACCCGCCGTACTTGGACGGGTTGTTCGTGATGACCCGCATCGTGGTGATGCCGAGGTCGACGAGGATCTGCGCGCCGATGCCGTACTCCCGACTGTCCTCGGGCAGACCGAGGTCGAGGTTGGCGTCGACCGTGTCGCGACCCTGCTCCTGGAGGCCGTAGGCGCGGATCTTGTGCCCGATGCCGATGCCGCGACCCTCGTGGCCGCGGAGGTACACGACGACGCCGCGGCCCGCCTCGGCCATCAGCTGCATCGCCGAGTCGAGCTGCACGCCGCAGTCGCACCGCAGCGAGCCGAACACGTCACCGGTGAGGCACTCGCTGTGGACGCGCACGAGCACGTCGTCCTCGCCGGCCACGGCGCCCCGGACCATGGCGACGTGCTGCTCCCCGTCGAGGAGGGACTCGTAGGCGTAGCAGGTGAAGTCGCCCCACTTGGTGGGGATGCGCGCCTCCGCGATGCGACGGACGAGCTTCTCGTTCTGGCGGCGATAGCGGACGAGGTCGGCGATCGAGATCATGAGCAGGCCGTGCTTGTCGGCGAACCGCTCGAGCTCTGGCACGCGGGCCATGTCGGTCTTCTTGTCGTCGACGATCTCGCAGAGGAGCCCCGCCGGGTAGAGCCCGGCCATGCGGCACAGGTCGATCGTCGCCTCGGTGTGACCGGCCCGCTTCAGCACCCCGCCCTCCCGCGCCATCAGCGGGTTGATGTGGCCGGGCCGGGCCAGGTCGCCGGGCCGGGTGGCGGGATCGCACAGCGACGTCACCGTCGCGCACCGGTCGTAGGCGGAGATGCCGGTCGAGGTGTCGTGGCGGTAGTCGACCGTCACGAGGAACGCCGTGCGCTGGCTCTCCGTGTTGTTGGCGACCATCAGCGGGAGGTCGAGCTCCGACGCCCGCTCGGCGGTGATCGGCGCGCACAGGTAGCCCGACGTGTGGTGGAGGAAGAAGGCGATGCTCTCCGGCGTGGCGAACTCGGCCGCCTGGATGAGGTCGCCCTCGTTCTCGCGGTCCTCGTCATCGACCACGACGAGGATCTCGCCTCGAGAGAAGGCCGTCACGGCGTCTTCGATCTTCGCGAACGGCATGTCAGGCATCCTTCCAGGCGAGCAGGCGCTCGACGTACTTGGCGGTGACGTCCACCTCGAGGTTCACGAGGTCGCCGGGGCCCTTCTGGCCGAGGGTCGTGACCTCCATCGTGTGGGGGATGACGGCGACGGTGAAGCTGTCGCGACCGGCCTCGACCACGGTGAGGCTGATGCCGTCGACGGTGATCGAACCCTTCTCGACGACGTAGCGCAGCAGACCCGGATCGGTGCGCACCCGCAGGTCAGGGGCGGCCTCGACGATCTCCCCGACGCCGTCGACGTGGCCCTGGACGAGGTGGCCCCCGAGGCGATCGCTCAGCCGAACCGGACGCTCGAGGTTCACCCGATGCCCCGGCTCGAGCGCGCCCAGCGCGGTGCGGTCGTAGCTCTCCTCCACCACGTCCGCCTCCCACCATCCGGCCTCCGCGTCCCACCCGACGACGGTGAGGCAGGTGCCGTTGACGGCGATGGACGCTCCCAGCTCGACGTCGTCGAGGACCGTCGGCCGCCGCGATGCGGAGCCGGGGCCCCTCGCGGGACACGACGGTGCCCAGCTCCTCCACGATGCCGGTGAACATCAGGCGTGTCTCCTCAGGATCGAGATCGATGCGCAGGTCGGCGCCGAGGCGGGTGACAGAGCGGATCGCTCCGCGCCACACGGCGCCGATCGTCGGGGCTCCCGGGCCGGTGAACAGTCCGGGCGCGTCGTCGCCGCCGAAGAGCGCGGGCGCGAGGTAGAGCACGTAGCGGTCGACGAGGCCGGCCTCGTGGAAGGCGTGGGCGACCGTGGCCCCGCCCTCGACGAGCACCTGCAGGTGGCCCTTGGCCCCGAGCTGGTCGAGCAGCTCGCCGAGGTCGCCCTGATGCTCCAGGCACGGGTGGACCTTCGCTCCGGCGGGGGCGCGTCCGAGCACCACGCGCAGCGGGTCGCCTCTGGGTGCCGGCGCGTCCCGAACCGTGAGGCTCGGGTCGTCCGCACGCACGGTGCCCGCCCCCACGATGACGGCGTCGCTCTCCGCTCGCAGGTGGTGGGCGTCCGCCCGCGCCTCGGGGCCGGTGATCCACTGGCTGGTGCCGTCCGGGGCGGCGGTGCGGCCGTCGAGGGAGGCCGCCAGCTTCAGCACGACGAACGGTCGCCCGGTGCGGCGATGGTGGAGGTACGGGGCGAGGAGGCTGGCGGCGGCCGCCTCCGCCACGCCCAGGTCGACGGTGACCCCCGCGTCCCGGAGCCGGGCGATCCCCCGTCCCGCCACCTGCGGATCGGGATCCTCGAGCGCGACGACCACGCGACGGACGCCGGCTCGGATGAGGGCGTCGGCGCACGGCGGGGTGCGGCCGTGGTGCGAGCAGGGTTCCAGGGTGACCCACGCGGTCGCGCCCGCGAGGTCGTGCCCCCCGGCCGCGCCGATGGCCGCGGCCTCCGCGTGCGGTCCGCCGACGGGGTGCGTGGCGCCTTCGAACCGGGTGCCGTCGGCCGCCTCGATCACGCAGCCGACCCAGGGGTTCGGCGGCGTCGACGCCCGCACCGACGCGGCGAGCTCGAGGGCTCGGGCCATGGGCTCGCGTGTCGGCTGCGGTGGTCATGTCGTCTCCGGGGCCAGCGGGGCCGCGCGCGGGAACGACGACGCGGTCGACCAGGATCGACCACGTTCCGTCCTCGCTCCCATCCGGACTCTCACCGTCGGCTCCGGGATCTCACCGGATCGGCCGCCCCACTGGCCGTGAGGAGGTTCGCGGGCTTCACCGCCGGTCGGGACTTCCACCCAACCCCGCGAGGGTTCTGCTCAGTTGTGCGGTCAGCGTACAACTAGAACGTGTTCTAGTTCCAGTGACGTTTGTCCTAGTGGGGGCGCTGTCCGGCCAGCAGCTCGAGGGCGTGGGGGACCACGTCGAGCACGGCGTCGAGGGTCTCGATGCACCCCTTGGTCGATCCGGGCGTGTTCAGGACCAGGCACGCCCCGAGGGTGCCCGCGACGGCCCGGCTCAGGCGCCCCAGCGGGCTCACGAGGCGCATGGCCTCGGCGATGCCCGGCGCCTGGCGCTCCAGCGACGGCGAGCGTGCCCTCGGGGGTGAGGTCCCGGGGCCCGAACCCCGTCCCTCCGGTCGTGACCACGAGTCCGGCGAACCCGTCGCAGGCCCCGGTCAGGGTCTCCGCGACCGCCTCGGCGCCGTCGGCCGTGACGATGCGCTCGACCACGTCGTACCCGGCCTGGGCGAGGTGCTGCTCGAGCGCCTGGCCCGACGCGTCCTCGCGTGTGCCCGCGACCACCCCGTCCGACACCGTGATGACCTTCGCCAGCAACGCCATCGGTGCAGTCTGCCTCCACACCCCGCAATCTGTGTTCGATTCGTCGCCTCACGACACAGATCGAACACAGGCTCGCGTCCTGGTGCCGGGTGACGGGCGGACCAGGCAGTCTGCCGTCGCTCAGGCGGGGGCGCGCAGGCGGAGGAGGTACATGCCGTCGGTGTCGGCGGCCTGCGGCAGGAGGCGGCTGCCGCGGCCTTGAGGGTCCCAGGGGCCATCGGGCGGCGCCAACGGAACCAGCTGCGGCGATGTCGATGCGAGGTGGTCGTCGATCCCGGTGGTCTCGGCGTCGGTGAGGGTGCACACCGAGTAGACGAGCGTGCCGCCGGGTCGCAGGAGGGGGACGGCCGCGTCGACGAGCGAGCGCTGGACCGCCGCCAGGCGCTCGGGGGACGCGGCGTCGATGCGCCAGCGGGCGTCCGGACGCCGGCGCAGCGTCCCGAGGCCGGAGCACGGGGCGTCGAGCAGGACGCGGTCGAAGGAGGCCGGCGGGAACGGCGGGCGGGCGGCGTCGGCCGCCAGCACGGGGAGCTCCGGGGCGTTCCCGCGGATCAGGCCGACGCGGGCCTTGCGGATGTCGGCCGCGATCACGGTCGCGCCGGCGGCCGCCAGCGCCGTCGCCTTGCCCCCCGGGAGCGGCGCAGAGGTCGGCCACCCGCTCGCCCGGCGTCGCGCCGACCGCGTCCGCGACCCACTGCGAGGCGAGGTCCTGCACGTACCCGTCGGCCCGCTCCGTCACCCCCGGCGCGGTGTTCATCACCTCGAGGGCGCCGATCGCGTCCTCCGACCCGAGATCGGCCACCAGGTGCTCGACGATCCAGTCGGGGTAGCTGAGGCGGGTGGCGTCGTCGGGCCACGTGACCGGAGCGCCGGACACCCGGCGCAGCACCGCGTTGACCAAGCCGCGCGCGGGCTTGGGCGCCACCTCCACCGTCTCCCCCACCGCCGCGTGCGGCGGCATGCCCAGGAAGTGCAGCTGGTAGGCGCCCAGGCGCAGGGCGTTCCGGACCCTGAGGTCGAGCTCACGGGTGACGAAGCGATCGACGAGGAAGTCGCAGGCCCGCCGCATGCGGGTGGTGCCGTAGACGAGCTCGGTGACGAAGTGGCGGTCGCGGGCCTCGAGGCCGCTGCGATCGAGCAGGTCGGGGAGGAGCAGGTTGGCGTAGGCGCCGTCGCGATCGATGCGGTCCAGGGCATCGAGGGCCAGGAGGCGCGAGCGACGAGGTCACGTGCCGAGGCCGTCGTCGGTTCGCCAACGGGCCCCGTTCGCCCAGGCTCGCGCCGGCATCCGCGCCTTCCCCTCGGGCTGCACCTCGACGAGCTCGACCGGCGCCGTCGCCCGCCATCACCAGGGGGCCGTCGCCCGTGGGGGGCACGTGGGTGCGCCAGACCTTGAGCCGCTTGCCCAGGTGCGTGGTCCATGCGTCGCCCAGGCGCACCCGGCGGTGGACGTCGATCGCAGGGGCCGACCAGTCGAGCTGACGATCCTCGGCGCGGAGCTTCTCGGCGTAGGTCGGCTCGCCGACCTGCGGGGCCGGCTCGCCGAGACCGCTCGCCGAGCGCATCGACCAGGAGCCGGGTGCCCTCGGCCACGAGCCGGTCGCGCAGCTCCCCGAGGGTCTCGTCGGGACCGATGGGGACCTGGACCCGCCGGTAGATGCCGCCGGTGTCGAGGCCCTCCTCCACCGCCATCAGGTCGACCCCGGTGACGTCGTCCCCGGCGAGGATGGCTCGCTCCACCGGCGCCGCGCCCCGCCAGCGCGGCAGCAGGGAGAAGTGCAGGTTCACCATGGGAACCGCTTCGAGCACGGGCACCTTGATGATGCGGCCGAACGCCACGACCACGCCGAGCGGCACGTCGGCCCGCGCGACGTCCTCGACGTCGTCGGTGACCGGGAGGCCGAGCTCCAACGCGGCCGCCTTCACGGGCGACGGGCCGAGCCCGCTCCCCCGCCCCCGTCGGCGGTCGGGCTGGGACACGACGAGCGCCACCTCGATGCCCGCGTCGACGAGGGCGCGGAGCGGGGGGACGGCCAGGTCGGGCGTGCCCAGGTAGGCGACCCGCCGGATCGGACCGACCGGCGGGGTGGCGAGGCTCAACGGAGCAGGGTCACCGAAGGCTGAAGCCGGTCCCCGGGGACGCCGGCCCGCCGACCTCGGCGTTGGCGAGGTCGGCCGCCGTGAGCTTCTGCTCCCGGATGATCTTCATGGCCGCCTTGCGGTCGTCGTCGTCGAGCCGCTCGATGAACAGCACCCCATCGAGGTGGTCGAGCTCGTGCTGGAAGCAGCGGGCCGAGCAGCTCGTCGGCCTCGATCGACAGCTCGTTGCCCTCGAGGTCGTAGCCCACCAGGTGGACCTCCTTGGGCCGGATCAGCTCGAAGGCGAGGCCAGGGATGGACAGGCAGCCCTCGTCGAAGGCCCACTCGCCCCGGGACTCGCGGATCTCGGGGTTGATCGACCACCTCGGACCGTCGCCCACGTCGTAGACGAAGATCCGCTTCTGGACGCCGACCTGCGGCGCCGCCAGGCCGAGCCCCGGTGCCTCGTACATCGTGGTGAGCATGTCGTCGGCCAGCCGCGCCACCTTGCCGTCGATGTCGGCCACCTCTCCCGCTCGCTGACGGAGCACGGGGTCGCCGATGAGGCGGATCTCGTAGGGCGCGGTCACGCCCGACAGGGTACCGGTAGGTTGCCGCCATGGGTGAGGCTCCCGGTCAGTACTTCGAGGCGGAGCCGGGCGCCCGATCGATCCCCTCGTCGGTGCGCCTCGACCTGCCCGACGTCTCGTTCACCCTCGCCACCGACCGCGGCGTGTTCGCGGGCGAGCGCGTCGACGCGGGCACCAAGTACCTCCTCCTCGAGAGCCCGGCGCCGAGCCGCCAGCGGCACCTTCGTCGACCTCGGGTGCGGGTACGGCCCGATCGCCTGCACCCTCGCTGCCCGCGCCCCCGCGGCCACGGTGTGGGCCGTCGATGTGAACCGCCGCGCCCTCGACCTCTGTCGCCAGAACGCCGCCTCGGCCGGGCTCACGAACGTCACCGCCGTCGAGCCGGACGGGGTGCCCGACGACCTCGCGGTCGACCTCATCTGGTCGAACCCTCCGATCCGCATCGGCAAGCCGGCGCTGCACGCCCTGCTGACGACCTGGTTGCAGCGGCTCCGACCCGACGGCCGCGCCGTGCTGGTCGTGCAGAAGCACCTCGGCAGCGACTCCCTCCAGGCGTGGCTCACCGCGGAGGGTTGGGACGCGACCCGACTGGGCTCGCGGGCCGGCTACCGCCTGCTGCAGGTGACGCCCAGGTGAAGCAGCTCGACGGCACCGGGATGAAGCGGCTCCACCGCGAGTGGCGCCGGCGCACGGAGGGCCGGCTCGCCCTCGTGCTCGACGACGTGCAGGGCCCCTTCAACGTCGGAGCGATCATCCGCACGGCGGCCGCCCTACGGGTCGACGACGTCTGGTTGACGGGCCGCACGCCCGAGCCCGACGATCCCAAGGTCGGCAAGACCGCCCTGGGCACCCAGCGCTACCTGAGCTTCCACCGGTCAGCGACGGTCCTCGAGGGCATCGATGCCGCTCGGGCCGCCGGCTACCAGGTGATCGCCGTGGAGCTCGCCGACGACGCCGTCGCCCTCCACGAGATCGCCCTCGGACCGGCCACCTGCCTGGTCGTCGGGCACGAGGACCGCGGGTGCGCACCCGCGACCCTCGCCGCCTGCGATGCCGTCGCCTACCTCCCCCTGCTCGGCAAGGTCGGGTCCCTCAACGTGGCGACGGCGGCCGCCGTCGCCTGCTACGAGGTGCGTCGGCAGGCCTGGGTCACTCCCCGCTAGAGGGATCGATCATCGCGAACACCTGGGTGACCCGGTCGGCCGGGAACCCGCCGCAGCGGGCGTGCTCGAGGATGATGTCCTCGTCGGGCGCGACGTAGATGCAGTAGAGCTTGTCGTCGGTCACGTAGCTCTGCAGCCAACGGATCTCCGGACCCAGGTCGCTCAGCACCTGGTTCGACTTGGCCGAGATGCCGTGCAGCTCGGCCTCGCTCAGGGCACCCGCTCCGGGCACCGTCCGCTCGATCACGTACTTCGGCATCGTCGTCACCTTCCGTGGTATCACGTGCATACCGTTGGAATGATAAGCATACTGCTAGTATGCGTGTCAATGGCACGTCCCCGCTCTCCATCTCGAAGGCAGTGAAGGCCGAGGCCACCCGGCAGGCGCTGATCCGCGCTGCACGCGGCTGTTCGGCGAGCAGGGCTACGCGGCCACCTCCGTGGACGAGATCGCTCGCCAGGCGGGCGTCACCAAGGGCGCGCTCTACCACCACTTCCGCGACAAGGACGACCTGTTCCGGGCCGTGGTGGAAAACGTCAAGCGCGACGTCACCGACGTGGTCGGTGCCGCCTTCCTCAGCGCCACGCCCGAGAACGAGACGATGGAGAACCTCATGCTCGGTTGCCGGGCCTTCATCGAGGCGCACCTCGACCCGGCCGTGCAGCGCATCAGCATCATCGACGCCCGCTCGGTGCTCGACGCCACCACCCGGCGAGCCCTCGACGCCCGCTACGAGGTAGCCGTGGTCCGCGGCGCCTTCCGACGAGCCATGCGGCTCGGCGCCGTCGCGCGCCAGCCCCTCGTGCCCCTCGCCCACATCGTGGCTGGCGCGCTGGCCGAGGCCTGCGCCTACATCGCCGAGGCCGAGGACGCCGCCGAGGCCCGCACGGAGGCCAACGCCGTGATCGAGCGCCTGCTCGACGGCCTCCGGCCGAGCTCGTCCGACTGAAACCGGCCGTCCGTCCCGGCCCTCGGTCCCCTACCGTTCCCGCATGGCCGAACCCACCGCGCGCACCCTCCGCGACGACGAGCGCGCCGAGGCCTCGCGGGTCGTCAACTACGGCATGCTCGGGCTCCGTCACCGACGAGGTCAGCGAGGCCTGGGCGGAGCTGATCGACGCCGACCGGGCCTTCGGCGCCTTCTCCGCCGCCGGCCAGCTGGTGGGGCTGGCGCGGCACTTCCCCACCGACCTCGAGGTGCCCGGCGGCGAACGTGGCCGCCGCCGGCATCACCGCGGTGGCGGTGCTCTCCACCCACCGGCGTCAGGGCCACCTCACCCGGCTCATGCGCAGCCAGCTCGACGCCATCGCCGACGAGCAGATCCCGGTCGCCCTCCTCGTCGCGGCCGAGTGGCCCATCTACGGCCGCTTCGGGTACGGACCCGCCGATCGACGCCTGCGGGTTCGAGATCGACGCCGCCGACGGCCCGGTTCCGGCACCCGGCCACCGGGTCGATCGAGCTGGTCGACCCCGCCGACGCTCCGCCCCGCCCTCGAGGCCGCCCACGAGGCCCGGCGCGCCGCGCACCCCGGGCGCCATCCGCCGGGATCCGATGGTGTGGGACCGCATCGCCGGCGTCAGCGGCTGGCCGGGTCAGCCCTTCGACGCCGGCGTGCAGCGCGGGCGCGCTCTGGCGTGACGAGGCGGGCGCCGTGCAGGGGGCGGTCGCCTACAAGGTCGACGACGCGCTGGACGCGCAACCGGCCGGCCGGCCGGGCCGAGGTGGGGCTCCTCGTCGGCGCCACCCCGGAGGCCGAGCGGGAGCTCTGGCGCCACCTCTGCGAGATCGACTGGGTCCAGACCGTGAGCGCGGGCAACCGCGGCATCGACGACCCGTTGCCCCTGTTCCTCGAGGACGGGCGAGCCGCGGTCGCCCTCGACCACTTCGACTGCATCTGGGCTCGCATCCTCGACGTTCCCGCCGCCCTCGGCGGCTCGCCGGGCCGAGCAGGCCGGCCCACGTGGTGGTCGAGGTCACCGACGACCTCGGGCTTCGCCGACGGGCCGCTGGCAGCATCGACCTCGCGCCCGACGGGGCCGAGGTCACGAAGACGACGGCGACGGCTGACGTCGTGCTGCCCGGCGGCGCGCTCGGTGCCCTGTACCTCGGCGGGCGGTCGGCCGCGCCGCCTCCACGAGGCCGGGTGGCTCGACGAAGGCAGCCCCGGGGGCGTGGCGCGCCTCGATGCCACCCTCCGCACGGCCACCGCGCCCTGGTCACCCACCACGTACTGACCGCGTGCCAGGCTGACGCGATGGCCGACGACGAGCCGGCGGAGCGCGCCGGTCACATCACCGGGATCGGCGGGGTGTTCTTCCGCGCCAGCAACCGCACCCAGCTGTCCGCCTGGTACCACGACGTGCTCGGTCTTCCCGTCACCGACTCCGCCACCGCCAAGATGGGCACCACCGTGTGGGCGGCGTTCGACCAGGGGACGGACTACTTCGGGCCCACCCGGCAGCCCTACATGGTCAACTACCGCGTCGACGACCTCGACGCGGCGCTGACGCACCTGCGCACCGCCGGGGCGACGGTGGCGTCGGAGATCGACGAGGACGACTACGGCCGCTTTGCGTGGGCCGTCGATCCCGAGGGCAACCGCTTCGAGCTCTGGCAGCCCGCCCCCGGTCGCTAGCGGCCCGGCGCCTCAGATCCGGAGCGGGTCGACCTCGATCCGCAGGCGGCCCGCAGGACGGTCCACCTGGGCCAGCGCGTCGCAGAGGACGTCATGGTCGGCCGCTCGCACCCACCAGCGGCCGTCGCCGGCCTCCGCCACCTCGATGCCGGCCGGGCGGCCGAGGGCGCTCACGAACGCCGGCGCGGCGGCGCCGGAGACCTCCGCCATGGCGCTGTACGGGGGGAACCGCAGCAGCTCACGCCGCGCTCGCTCGGCCTCCGCCACCGGCTGCACGTCGGCGTTGACCACCGCTCGCACCACCTCGTGCTCGGGCGACCTCGTCTGCAGGAGGAGATGGCCCGCCGCTCGACCGCTCGCCGGCCCGGAGGCGGCGACCACCCGGGCGGCCCGCGCCACGAGGGCCAGCGCCTGCTCCGCAGCCCGGTACCGCGGCGCGAGCAGGGCCTGATCGAGGTCGAGGAAGGCAACGGCATCGGCGCGGTCGATCCGTTGCAGCACGGCCTCCGTGCCGACCACCACCCGAGACAGAGGCGTGTCGGCGCTGGACTTGGCGGTGAGCTCCGTGACGGGCTCGCCGACCAGCGCCGTCCAGCTCCTCCCGCACCCGCGTGACCCCGGCCCGGGCGTTCTTGAACCGGGTGCCGCCGCACTGCAGGCAGACCGCCGGTCGGTCGTCTCCGCACCGCGGGCAGTGCAGCGCCTCCTCCGGCTGCTGGACGGCCGCCGCGCAGCGGGCGCACCGCGCCAGCTCACCGCAGGCCGCACAGGCGAGCAGCTGGGCCCGCCCGGTGCGGTTCAGCACGCACAGCACCCTGCGGTCGGATCGGAGGAGGCGGACCAGGGGCGCAGAGAACAGCCCGGCGCGGCGCGGGTCCTCGTCGCGCCGGTCCACCACCTCGACCGGAGGCCAACCGGCCCGGTCGCGGGTGCGGTCCGCCGCGAGCAGGTCGCCCCACGCCAGCGCCTCCAGGGTCGGGCAGGGGCTCGTCAGGACGCAGGGCACCCCGGCCCGGCGCGCTCGCTCGATGGCGACGTCGCGGGCGTGCCAGGTGGGCGCCTGCTCCTGCTGGTGGGCCTCGTCGTGCTCGTCGAGCACGACGACGGCGGCCAGGTCGGCCACCGGCGCCCAGGCCGCGGCCCGGGTGCCGACGACCGTCGCGCCGGATGCGCCGAGCGCCCAACCGCTGGGGTGCGATGCCACCGCCACCCCCGCCCGGCGCAGGCGGGTGCTCACGGTGGCGGCGAGCGCCGCCGTAGGGCACAGGACGAGGGCGTTGCCGAGCGAGGCGGCCGCCGTGGCCACGTGCACGAGGTTGGTGGCCGGTGGGAGGCGGAGCACGGCCCGCGGCCTCGCGAACGCGCTCGTGAGCAGCTCGTGGTCCGGGGACGAGACGGCACGGGCCGGCGGGGACGCGGGGAGCTGGGCGACGTTGCGGTCCGGGGAGGCCGTCCGGAGGAGCGACGCCGGACGACCCGCCCACCGCCAGGCCGCCCACCGCGCCAGGTCGATGAGCTCCGCCGGCGGGCCGAGGCCGCTGCGCTTGGCGAGGGGCCGCAGCTCCACGCCCGCGGGCGGCTCGACGTCCGTTTCGACGATCCAGCCGCCGACCCGCCGGCCGTGGAGCGAGATGCGGACCACGTCGCCGACGCGCACCTGGTCCCGGATGGCGTCCGGGACCAGGTAGTCGAACGTCTTGTCGATCGCCGGCACGTCCGGCAGGACGCGAACGACGAGCGGCTCAGACGTTGTCAGGGGGCCGGAGACGGCTGGCTTCGCCACGCCGTCGGGAGGCACTTGCGGAGGGCGGTTCGAGCGGAAGCGAGGCCCGGAGCAAGCATCAGCTCAGGCCCAAGGCGGACTTGAGGTCGTCGACCCGGGTGGTGTGCTCCCAGGTGAGGTCCTTGTCCTCGCGGCCGAAGTGCCCGTAGGCGGCGGTCTTCTGGTAGATCGGCCGGCGCAGGTCGAGGTCGCGGATGATCGCGGCCGGACGCAGGTCGAACACGTCGCGCACGGCCTGGCTGATCTTGGCCTCCTCGACCTTCTCGGTGCCGAAGGTCTCCACCAGGATGGACACCGGCTGGGCGACGCCGATGGCGTAGGCGACCTGCACCTCGCACCGGTCGGCCGCGCCGGCGGCGACCACGTTCTTGGCGACCCAGCGGGCGGCGTACGCCGCCGACCGGTCCACCTTGGACGGGTCCTTGCCCGAGAAGGCTCCGCCGCCGTGACGGGCGGCACCGCCGTAGGTGTCGACGATGATCTTCCGGCCGGTGAGCCCGCAGTCGGCGTAGGGCCCGCCGAGCTCGAAGTTGCCGGTCGGGTTCACGAGGACCCGGACGTCGGAGGTGTCGATGTCGGTCGGCAGCAGCGGCGTGATCACGTGCTCGATGAGGTCGGGCTTGATCAGCGTCTCGGCGTCGATCCCCGGCTGGTGCTGCGTGGAGATCAGGACGGTCGTCAGCCGCTTCGGGCGTGTTGCCCTCGTAGTCGACGGTGACCTGGGTCTTGCCGTCGGGGCGGAGGTACGGGAGCACGCCCGACTTGCGCACCTCGGCGAGCCGCTCGGCCAGGCGGTGGGCGAGCCAGATCGGCAGCGGCATGAGGTCGGGGGTCTCGTTGACGGCGTAGCCGAACATCATCCCCTGGTCGCCGGCGCCCTGGCTGTTGAGGAGGTCCTCGCCGGACACGCCGGTGCGGGTCTCGAGCGCGGTGTCGACGCCCTGGGCGATGTCGGGCGACTGCGGGTCGATCGACGTGATCACGCCGCAGGTGTTGCCGTCGTAGCCGACCGACTCCCGGTCGTAGCCGATGCCCTTGATCGTCTCGCGGACGATCTGCGGGATCTCGACGTAGGCGTTGGTGGTGATCTCGCCGGCGACGATGGCGAGCCCGGTCGTGACCATCGTCTCGCACGCGACGCGCGCCATCGGGTCCTCCGCCAGGATGGCGTCGAGGATCGAGTCGGAGATCTGGTCGGCCATCTTGTCCGGATGGCCCTCGGTCACGGACTCCGAGGTGAACGTCCACTGGCGGGTCACTGGTTGCTCCTTGTTGTCGATACGGAATCGAGGATCACGCGGGCGATGGCCCGCTTGTCGGCGAGGGGCACGTCGGCGACCACGCCGTCCGGGCCCAGGATCACCACGGCGTTGGTGTCGTGCTCGAACCCGGCGCCCGGGGCCGACACGTCGTTGGCGACGATGAGGTCGATGCCCTTGCGCGCGAGCTTCTCGGCCGCGTTGGCGCGCAGGTCGTCGGTCTCGGCGGCGAAGCCGACGATCGTCTGGCCGGGCCGCCGCCGAGCGCCGAGGGCGGCGAGGATGTCCGTCGGTCGGTTCGAGCACCACCGAGGGGACACCGTCCGCCTTCTTGATCTTGGTGCCGACGGGGTCCACGGGTCGGAAGTCGGCGACCGCCGCGGCCATCACGAGGACGTCGGCGTCGTCGGCCCGGCTCAGGACGGCGTGCTCCATCTCGGCCGCCGTGTCGACCGGCACGAGATCGATGCCAGCGGACGCCGGGAGGCCGGCCGTGGTGACGAGGGTGACCTTGGCGCCGCGCGACGCGGCCTCCTCGGCCACCGCATGGCCCTGCTTGCCCGACGAGCGGTTGCCGATGAAGCGCACCGGGTCGATCGGCTCGCGGGTGCCACCGGCGGTGACGACGACGCGGAGCCCGGTGAGGTCGTGATCGTGCTCGGTCGCCAGCAGGGCGTCGACCGCACGCGACGATCGTCTCGGGGTCGGCCAGCCGGCCCGTGCCGATGTCGCCGCCCGCCAGGCGCCCGCTCTCCGGGTCCACGACGTGGACGCCGCGCCCGCGCAGCACGCGCAGGTTGTCCTGCACGGCGGGGTGCTCCCACATCTCGGTGTGCATGGCCGGGCACACCAGCACCGGCGCGCGCGTCGCGAGCAGGACGTTGGTGAGCAGGTCGTCGCTGATGCCGGCGGCGTAGAGGCCCAGGACCTTGGCGGTCGCGGGCGCGACGAGCACGAGGTCAGCCGTCTGACCGAGGTGGGTGTGCGGGATCGGATGGGGTTCGTCCCACAGGGACGTCCATGCTCGCTCCGAGGCGAGGGCGTCGAAGGTCGTTCGCCCGATGAAGTGGAGGGCACCGTCGGTGAGGACCGGGATCACGTGCGCGCCCGCGTCCACGAGCCGACGGCAGACCTCTACCGCCTTGTAGGCGGCGATGCCCCCGGATACGCCGAGGACGATGCGCTTGCCCTCGAGCATGGTGCCTGGGTGGAGTCGACCTACTCGGCCGGCTCGGAGCTCTCGCCGTCGGCGTCGTCGCCCTCGACCTCTGGGTCCGGCCAGTAGCCGAGGATCTTGTCCGCCTCGATCTCCTCGAACGCGATGGACAGCGGCTTGCGCGCCGACGAGGTGACCTGCGGGGGAACGACCGTGCCCAGGCCCTCCGACAGCTGGTTGTAGTACGAGTTGATCTGCCGGGCGCGCTTGGCACCGAGGGTGACGAGGGTGAACTTGGAACCGGCGCGATCGAGCAGTCCTTCGATCGGCGGGGTCATCATCGTGTCGTGGCGCGACGCCATGGCAGATCCTCTTCAGTCGCTGAGGCGGGGACAGACGATGGTACCAGCGGGCTCGCTCAACTCGGGAATCCCCTACCCTGCGGTCATGGACCTGGGGATCGCTGGTCGCCGGGCCGCCGTGGCGGCCGCCTCCGATGGGCTGGGCCTGGGCGCCGCTCGCGCCCTCGTCCTCGACGGGGTCGACGTCGCGATCTGCGGACGCGATCCGGAGCGGCTGGCCCGTGCCGTCGACGAGCTCGGCTCGCTCGGCACCGGGCAGGTCCACGGCGTGGTCGGCGACGTGAGCACCACGGAGGGGGCCGAGTCGTTCGTGGTCGAGGCGACCGACCGGCTCGGCGGCATCGACATCCTCGTGGCCAACGGCGGCGGGCCGCCCGCGGGTGGCTTCGCGGGCACGCCGCTCGGTGCCTACGGGCCCGCCCTGGAGCTGAGCCTGCTCGCCACCGTCGCGATGTGCGTCACCGCCGTGCCGCCGATGCGGGCCCAGGGCTGGGGTCGCGTCGTCGCGATCACCTCCGTGTCGGTCCGCCAGCCCATCCCCGGGCTGATCCTGTCGAACACGGCCCGAGCAGGCCTCACCGGCTTCCTGAAGACGCTCGCCCTCGAGGTGGCCGCCGACGGCGTGACGGTGAACTCCGTGCAACCCGGCTCGCACGACACGGAGCGGCTGCGCTCCCTGCACGGCGGCGACCTGACCGCCGCGGCCGCCTCGGTGCCCACCGGCGTCCTCGGGCGACCGGAGGACTTCGGTGCGGTGGTGGCCTTCCTCTGCTCCGACCAGGCCCGCTTCGTCACCGGGGCGGCGGTCCCCGTCGATGGCGGGTCGTACCGAGCCCTGCAGTAGCCGCTACGGGAAGGCCGCGCGCGCTCGTTCGACGATCGTCGCCGTCAGGGCCTCGGGAGGCTCCATCGTGGAGTCGAGGACGAGGTCGTAGGTCGACCGGTCGTCGAGGTCGATGCCGTAGACGGCCTGGTAGCGGGCCCGCTCGAGCGCGCTGCGCTCGGCGTTGTCGATCAGGGCCTGGGCGACCGAGCTGCCATCACGCGCGGCGACCCGGGCGGCCCGAACCTCGTCGGAGCCATCGACCCAGACCCGGACGGCCGCCAGGCCGGCGCGGGTCACCAGCCACCCGGCCAGGCGCGACTCGATCACACAGCCGCCCTCGGTCGCCCGCGCTTCGAGCCGATCGTCGAGCTCACGGTCGATCTCGGGGTGCCCCTGGGCATGGGCACCGAACTCGGCCAGGGTCATCCCGGCTTCGCTGGCCATCTGCCGGAACACCTCACCGCCCGGGAACCGTTCGAGCCCGAGCGCGGCAGCGACGAGGCGGGAGACGGTGGTGGTGCCCGAGCCTGGCAGCCCGGAGATGGTGATCAGCAAGCGGGCAGCGCTAGGCGAAGGCGGCGAGCAACGCCTTGCGCTGCTGCTCACCGAGACCGCGGACGCGGCGCGTGTCGGCGATCCCGATCTCCTCCATCGTGCGGCGCGCCTTCACCTTGCCGACGCCGGGCAGCGCCTCGATCACCGCGAGGACCTTCATCTTGCCGATGTGGTCGTCGTCCGAGCCGGCGAGCAGCTCAGCCAGGGTCATCGACCCCATCTTGAGCTTCTCCTTCAGCTCGGCTCGCGCGCGTCGGGCCTCGGCCGCCTTGGCCAGGGCTTGCTCGCGCTGCTCGGGTGTCAGGACAGGAGGCTGCGGCATGCGCCGGAACCTAGCGCCCCGTCGTGAGGTGTGCGCGGGTTCGCGCTATCGGGTGATCGACTCGGCCAGCGCGGCGGCCGCGGCCGCCGGATCGTCGGCGTGGGTGACGGGCCGCCCGATGACGAGCACGTCGGCCCCTGCGTCGATCGCGGCTTCCGGGGTGGCCGACCGGGCCTGATCGTGCGCGTCCGTGCCGGCCGGCCGGATGCCGGGCACCACCGCGGTGAGGCGGGGCCCGTACTGCTTGGCCTCGTGCACGTCCTCCGCCGCGCACACGATGCCGCGGCAGCCCGCCTCGAGCGCTGCTTGCACGCGCTTCTGCAGGATGTGCGCGGGGGCTCCGTCGTCGCTCGTGAGCACGGTGACGGCGAGAGGCACGGGCGCCGGCAGGCCTGCGCTGGCCGCGCCCGCGAGGAACCCATCCACGCCGGCCGAGAGCATGGCGCTCCCTCCCTGCGCATGGAAGTTCAGGTAGGTGGCGCCGAGCGCGCCCACCACGCGGGCGGCGCGCCCGACGGTGGTCGGGATGTCGTGGAACTTCAGGTCGCAGAACACCTGGTAGCCCATGTCCATCAGGGCGCCGACCACGTCGGGTCCCGATGCGCTGTAGAGCTCGAGCCCCACCTTGGCCACGCCGAACCACGGCTGGAGCTCGCGAGCCAGGCGAAGGGCGGCGACCGAGTCGTCGAGGTCGAGCGCGACGGCGAGCGACGAGCGCACCTCCGGCGGAGCAGCGGTGACAGTGGTCATGAGGTGGTCTCCCGTCCGTGGGCGGCCCCCACGTTGGCATGGATGGAGGTCCGGTTGGTGCGATGGGCCCACGCCTCCAGCTCGCTCGAGGACGCGGGCGGGGGCACGGGGATCGGCGAAGGTCGCCGTGCCGACCTGGACCGCGCTGGCTCCGGCGAGGATCAGCTCGGCGGCGTCCCCTCCCGTGGCGATGCCGCCGACCCCGACGATCGTCAGATCGGGCAGCGCCGCGTGCACGTCGTGGACGGCCCGCACGGCGATCGGGTGGATGGCCGGCCCTGAGAGACCGCCGCCCCGGGACCCCGATCCGAGCCGGTAGGACCCGGTCTCGGGGTCGATGGCGAGGCCGAGGACGGTGTTGACCAGCGTCACGGCCTCCGCCCCGCCGGCGCGCGCCGCCTCGGCGATCGGCACGAGGTCGGTCACGTTCGGGCTGAGCTTGGCCCAACGAGGGCGACCGCACCGAGCGGTGGCCGCCATGGCGTCGTGCGTCGCCGCGGCCGAGTGGGCGAACAGATCGCGGGCGGCCTCGGTGTTGGGGCAGGAGAGGTTCACCTCGACGGCGACGACCGACGCGGGAGCGTCGGCGAGCAAGGCCGCGGCGGCCTCGTACTCCGCGACGGTGCGCCCCCAGATCGAGGCCACGATCCGGGCGCCGGTGGCGGCGAGCGCCGGGAGGTCGTGCGCCATCCACGCCTCCACGCCGGGACCCTGCAGGCCGACGCTGTTGATCATCCCGGCCGACCGTCTCGTGCACCCGCAGCGCGGGGTTGCCCTCCCAGGCCGCGGCGGACAGCGACTTGACCACGACGGCGCCGAGGGATCCGAGGTCCACGTAGGGAGCCAGCTCGGCGCCGTGGCCGGCCGTGCCTGACGCGGTCATGACCGGGTTCGGGAGCCGACCGACCCGACACGGTGGTGCGTGAGGTCGACGCGCGCCCGCCGTGTGAGCTCATGGGTCGAGCGGGAGGGTGGGTCGGTCGAGGTCGATGCCGCGGTGGAACTCCTGCAGCGTTCGCACGCGCATCTCGTGGGACGCCGAGTCGACGATCCCGTTGGCCGCCGCCAGCCCCGCGGCCGCCGTCGTCAGGCACGGCACCCCGTGCACCGCGGCCGCCGCGCGGATGTGGGCCCCGTCGGCTCGAGCACCTCGACCCCGCGGGCTGTTGACGACGAGGTCGACCTTGCCGGAGGAGATGAGCTCCACGGCGTCGGTGCCGGTCGGCTCCCCGACCTTCGCCACGCGCGTCTCCACGGGGATGTTGGCGGCCTCGAGCGCATCGGCGGTCCCGGCCGTCGCCACGATCCGGAACCCTGCTTCGACGAACCGCCGCGCCGCCTCGGCCCCGACCGCCTTGTCGCGATCGGCGAGCGACATGAAGACGCAGCCGCTGGTGGGCAGCCGATCACCGGCGGCCAGCTGGCTCTTGGCGAACGCGAGCCCGAAGGTGGTGTCGATGCCCATCACCTCACCCGTGCTGCGCATCTCGGGGCCGAGCACCGTGTCGGCGTCCGGGAAGCGGCTGAACGGGAGGACCGCCTCCTTGATGGCGACGTAGCCCCCCGGCGAGGGCGGGCAGAGCAACCCCTCCTCGCGCAGCTCGGCCAGGGTGGCGCCGACCATCACCCGCGCCGCGACCTTCACGAGCGGCACCCCGGTGGCCTTGGCGACGAAGGGCACGGTGCGGCTGGCCCGCGGGTTGGCCTCGATCACGAACACCTGGTTGGCCTTGACCGCGTACTGCACGTTGATCAGGCCGATGACCTCGAGCTCGGTGGCGATGGCCCGCGTGTGCTCCTCGATCACCGCGATCGTCTCCGACGAGAGGGAGTAGGGCGGCAGGGCGCAGGCCGAGTCGCCGGAGTGCACCCCGGCCTCCTCGACGTGCTCCATCACGCCGCCGATGATCACCTCGCCGGTGTGGTCGCGGATCGCGTCGACGTCGACCTCCGTGGCGTCCTCGAGGAACCGGTCGACCAGCACGGGCCGCTCGGCGGACAGGCCCCCCTCCTTGCCGAGGCTCCCGAAGCCGGCGAGCTGGTCCATCGCCCGCCGGAGCGACTCGTCGTCGTAGACGATCTCCATCGCCCGCCCCCCGAGCACGTACGACGGCCGCATCAGGACCGGGTACCCGATCTTGTCGACGATGGCCTGGGCCTGGGCCAGGGTGGTGGCGGTGCCACCGGCCGGCTGGGGGATCTCGAGGCGGGCGCACAGGGCGTTCCACCGCTCGCGGTCCTCGGCGAGGTCGATGGACTCCGGCGACGTGCCGAGGACCAGACCGGCGGGGAGCGCGCCGGAGAGCTTCAGCGGCGTCTGGCCGCCGAGGCCGACGATCACGCCCTTGAGGTTCCCCGAGCCCTGCTCGGCTTCGATCACGTTGAGCGCGTCCTCGAGCGTGAGCGGCTCGAAGTACAGGCGGTCGGACGTGTCGTAGTCGGTCGACACGGTCTCCGGGTTGCAGTTCAGCATCACCGTCTCGTAGCCCGCGTCCGCGAGGGCGAAGCTGGCGTGGACGCAGCAGTAGTCGAACTCGATGCCCTGGCCGATCCGGTTCGGCCCGGATCCGAGGATCAGGACCTTGTCCCGACCGGAGTACGTGACCTCGTCCTCGTCCTCGTAGGTGGAGTAGTGGTACGGCGTCGCCGCCTCGAACTCGGCCGCGCACGTGTCGACGGTCTTGAACGTGGCCCGAACGCCAGCCGCCAGGCGCGCCGCCCGCACGTCGGCCTCGGGGACGGACCACAGCCACCCCAGCTGGGCGTCGGCAAAGCCCAGGCGCTTGGCCCGGCGCCAGGCGCGGCGGTCCATCCCCTCGAAGCCGATCTCGGCGAGCGCGGCGCGCTCCTCCACGATGGCGAGCAGCTGGTCGAGGAACCAGGGGTCGACCTTCGTGCGCTCGGCCAGCACCTCGACGCTGATGCCCCGGCGGAGCGCGGCCTCGAGCTGGAACGGTCGATCGGGCGTCCCGATGGCGGCCCGGCTCAGGAGCTCCTCGTCGTCGAGGTCGTCGAGCGCCGCCTCGCCGGGATCGCAGCCCAGGCCGAACCGCCCGTGCTCGAGCGACCGCATCGCCTTCTGGAGCGACTCGGGGAAGGTCCGGCCGATCGCCATCGCCTCCCCCACCGACTGCATCGACGTGCCCAGGACGCCCGGCGTGCCGGGGAACTTCTCGAAGGCCCAGCGCGGGACCTTGGTGACGACGTAGTCGATCGTCGGCTCGAAGCTGGCGGGAGTGGCTCTGGTGATGTCGTTGGGGATCTCGTCGAGCGTGTACCCGACCGCGAGCTTGGCGGCGATCTTGGCGATCGGGAAGCCGGTGGCCTTCGACGCGAGGGCCGACGAACGGGACACCCGCGGGTTCATCTCGATGATGACCATGTTCCCGTTGGTGGGGTCGAGGGCGAACTGCACGTTCGACCCGCCCGTCTCGACGCCGACCCGGCGGATGCACGCAAAGGCGGCGTCCCGCATCAGCTGGTACTCGACGTCGCTGAGGGTCTGGGCGGGCGCCACCGTGATCGAGTCGCCCGTGTGGACCCCCATCGGGTCCAGGTTCTCGATCGAGCAGATGATCACGCAGTTGTCCGCTCGATCGCGCATCACCTCGAGCTCGTACTCCTTCCACCCCGCGATCGACCGCTCGATGAGGATCTCGTTCACGGGGCTGGCCGCGATGCCGTTGGCGGCCAAGCGGGTGAACTCGTCCGGCGTGGTGGCGATGCCGGTGCCCTTGCCGCCCAGGATGTAGGCGGGTCGGATGACCACGGGCAGGCCGATCCGCTCCGCCACCTCCTCCGCCTCCTCCATCGAGTGCGCCACCCCCGACGGCGGGACCTCGAGACCGATGCCCTGCATCGCGGCCTTGAACAGCTCGCGGTCCTCGGCGGTGCGGATGGCCTCGGCGTTGGCCCCGATCAGCTCGGGCGTGCCGGGCGTGTCGACCGCGCCCCGCTCGACGAGCTGCATGGCGAGGTTCAGCGCCGTCTGGCCGCCGAGGGTGGGCAGCACCGCATCGGGGTGCTCTCGCTCGATGATGCGGCACAGCACGTCCACGTCGAGCGGCTCCACGTAGGTGGCCGCCGCGAACTCCGGGTCGGTCATGATCGTCGCCGGGTTGGAGTTGGCCAGGATGACGCGGTACCCCTCCTGCCCGAGCACCTTGCAGGCCTGCGTGCCGGAGTAGTCGAACTCGCACGCCTGCCCGATCACGATCGGTCCCGCGCCGATCAGCAGGATCGACTCGATGTCGTCTCTCCGCGGCACTCAGGCCACCCCCCGGTCAGCGACGGGGTACCCGTCGGGTGCGGGGCGCTGGCGTCGGTGACGCCGAGCAGCGCGGCGAAGTCCTCGAAGAGGTAGGCGCTGTCGTGGGGACCGGGGCCGGCCTCCGGGTGGTGCTGCACGCTGAACGCGGGCGCGTCGAGCACGCGGAGGCCCTCGCACACGCCGTCGTTGAGGTTCACGTGGCTCATCTCGGCCCGGCCGCCGAGCGAATCGGCGTCGACGGCGAAGTTGTGGTTCTGGCTCGTGATCTCGATGCGGCCGGTGGCGAGGTTGCGCACCGGGTGGTTGCCGCCGTGGTGGCCGAACGGGAGCTTCACCGTGCTCGCGCCGAGGGCGCGACCGAGCAGCTGGTGCCCGAGGCAGATGCCGAAGATCGGGACGTTTCCGAGCAGCCCCGCGATCGCGTCGCTGGCGTACGGCACGGCGGCGGGATCGCCCGGGCCGTTGGAGAGGAACACCCCGGCGGGTTGGCGGGCCAGGACGTCGGCGGTGGTCGTCGACGCGGGCACCACCTCCACGTCGAACCACGACGCGAGGTGGCGCAGGATCGTGCGCTTGATGCCGAAGTCGTAGGCCACCACGAGCGGACGCGCGCCGTCGGCGAGGCGGTAGGGATCGCTCGTGGACACCTGGGCGACGAGGTCGATCCCGTCGGTGCCGGGCTCTGCACGCGCGGCCGCGAGGAGCGCCGTCTCGTCGGTGGCGTCGAGGGGTCCGAACGCACCCGGGATGGCGCCGACGGCGCGGATGCGACGGGTGAGCTTGCGGGTGTCGATGCCAGCGATGCCGGGGATGCCGTAGGCGCGGAGCTGGGCGTCGAGGTCGGCCTCGCTGCGCCAGCTCGACCGGCGACGAGCCAGGTCGCGCACCACGACACCGCGGCAGAACGGGCGCTTGGCCTCGAAGTCGGCCAGGTTCACGCCGTAGTTGCCGATGTGGGGGTAGGTGAACGTGATGATCTGCCCCGCGTAGGACGGGTCGGTGATCACCTCCTGGTAGCCCGAGAGCACCGTGTTGAACACCACCTCGCCCGTCGCGACGGCGTCCGCGCCGATGGCCTCGCCCTCGAAGGTGGTCCCGTCCGCCAGCACCAGCAGCGCGTCCCGCACCGTCATGGCGTCCCACCGGAGTGCATAGTCATGCGCCTGAGTGTATAGGTCATCGCTGGGCCTCCCCGGCGACGACGACCGGCTCACCGTGGAGCAGGGTGTGGCGGACCAGCCCCGTGAGGGTGCGCCCGGCGTAGGGGGTGTTGCGGCTGCGGCTGGCCAGCGCGGCGGGGTCGACCTCCCAGGTGGCGCTCGGGTCGATGACGGTGAGGTTGGCGGGGTTGCCCTCGGCGATGGGGAGGCCGTGCACGTCGTCGACCCCGAGGATGGCCGCCGGGCGCCACGACAGGAGGGCGAGCACCTCGGCGATCGGCAGGTCCAGCTCCGTCGAGCGCGAGGGCCAGTGCGGTCTGCAGGCCGAGCATGCCGGGCGGCGCCTGGTCGAAGGCGGCCTCCTTGGCCTCCTGCGTGTGCGGCGCGTGGTCGGTGGCGATGCAGTCGATCGATCCGTCGGCCAGCCCCGCCTTCACCGCGGCCACATCCTCATCGGTGCGGAGCGGCGGGTTGACCTTGAAGACCGGGTTGTACGACGCGCACTCGGCGTGCGTGAGCGTGAAGTGGTGGGTGGTGGCCTCGCAGGTGACCGGAAGACCGTCGGCCTTCGCCGCCCGCACCATCTCGATCGATCGGGCGGTCGACAGGTGCTGGAAGTGGACCCGCGTGCCGGTGAGGCGCGCGAGGGCGAGGTCGCGCATGACCATGA
The DNA here is from genome assembly GCA_963721695.1 of uncultured Microthrixaceae bacterium. Lineage (GTDB taxonomy): Bacteria > Actinomycetota > Acidimicrobiia > Acidimicrobiales > VFJN01 > VFJN01. The sequence continues at coordinate 37,654 of CAVRKU010000019.1, read as the reverse complement.
GCTCCTCGGCCTCCGCCGGCTGACCGGGGATCCCGAGGCGCGACGACCACTCGCCCTCGTGCATGTGGCCGCCGGCCGAGAGCACCGGGTCCTCGCAGTGCTGGGCCAGGACGATGGCCTTGCCCAGACCGCCGGCGTACTCCATGGCCCGTCGCATGAGACGAGCGTCCGCGACGCCCGCCCCGTCATCGGTGAAGAAGCGCACCCCGAGCTCAGCCATCTCGCCGAGCGGCGCGAGCTGCTCGCCCGCCCGTCCCACCGTGATGGCCCCGGCCGTGTGGACGTCGCACGGCGCGGTGCGCCCGAGCTCCAGCACCTCGCGCACGACGCCGGCATGATCGACCGCCGGGATGGTGTTGGGCATGGCGAGGATGCACGTGTAGCCGCCGAGGGCGGCCGCCCGGGCCCCGGTCTCGATGGTCTCGGCCTCCTCCTGGCCCGGCTGGCGGAGGTGGCTGTGGAGATCGACCAGGCCGGGGCTCACGATGCACCCGGCCGCGTCGAGGGTGCGATCGGCGCTGAGCGCCGGACCCACCGCCGCGATCCGGCCGTCGTCGCCGATGACGACGTCGGCGTCACGCTCTCCCGTGCTGTCGATCACCCGGCCGCCCTTGAGGACCGTCGTGGCCATCAGCCGAGCACCTCCTGCAGCTCCGGGACGATCAGGTCGTCGCTGCCGAGCACCTTGTCGACCCCCTGGCCGAGCAGGAGGTAGAGCACGGACATGCGGGTGGCGACGCCGTTGCGCACCTGGTCCACGATGACCGAGCGCGGCAGGTCGGCGACCTCGGCGCTGATCTCGACGCCCCGGTTCATCGGCCCCGGGTGCATGACGAGTGCGTCGTCCCGCAGGGCGTCCACGCGGCGAACCGTGAGCCCGTAGTGGGCCGTGTACTCGCGCAGCGAGGGCACCAGGTGCTCGGTCATGCGCTCCTTCTGCATCCGCAGGAGGTACACGACGTCGAGGTCGGGCAGCACGGCGTCGAGGTCGTGGCTGACGCGCACCGGCCAGCCCGCCAGCGACGGGGGCAGCAGCGTCGGCGGCGCGACGAGCGTGACCTCGGCACCGAGGGCGGTGTAGGCGAAGACGTCGGAGCGGGCCACGCGGCTGTGCTTCACGTCGCCGACGATGCCGATGTGCATCCCGTCGAGGGAGCCGCGCTCCTGCCGGATCGTGTAGCTGTCGAGCAGGGCCTGGGTGGGGTGCTCGTGCCAGCCGTCGCCGGCGTTCACCACGCTGACCCGGTCGTCGAGCCACCCGGCGATCTGCCACGGCACGCCGGCCGATGCGTGCCGCACGACGATGGCGTCGACCCCCATGGCCTCGATGGTGAGGACGGTGTCACGGAGCGACTCGCCCTTCTTCACGGACGAGGAGCCGACGCTGAACGTCATGGTGTCCGCGGAGAGCCGCTTGGCGGCTTGCTCGAAGCTGAGCCGCGTGCGGGTGGAGTCCTCGTAGAAGAGCCACACGACGTTCTTGCCGCGCAGCGCGGGCACCTTGGGGATCGACCGGCGGCTGACCTCGGCGAAGGAGTCGGTGAGCTTGTGGAGCTGCTCGATGTCGGCTCGCGTGAGGTCGGTGATCGAGAGGAGGTGGTTCACGACTTCACCACCTCGCCGAGGTCGACGCCCTCGGGACTGACGTTGACCATCTCGTCGCGCCGGGTCGGCAGGTTCTTGCCGACGTAGTCGGGTCGGATCGGCAGCTCGCGGTGCCCGCGGTCGACCATGACCGCGAGCTGCACCGAGCGCGGCCGGCCGTAGGCGTTGAGGGCGTCGAGGGCGGCCCGGATCGTGCGGCCCGTGAAGAGCACGTCGTCGACGAGCACCACGATGGCGCCGTCGAGGTCGACCGGGATGTCGGTGACCGCCTCGGGGAGCACGGGCCGGATGCCGATGTCGTCCCGGTAGAGCGCGACGTCGAGGGTGCCGAGGGGAGGGTTCGTGCCGTCGATCTCGGCGAGCGCCTCGGCGAAGGCCTCGGCCATGCCGACCCCACCGGTCTGCAGGCCGACGAGGACGAGGTTCTCGAGCCCGTGGTTGTGCTCGATGATCTCGTGGGCCATGCGCCAGATCGCCCGCCGCACGTCGTCGGCGTCCATGACCTGGCTCCGGGCAACAAAAACGCCCCCGTAGGGGGGCGTGGAGCGTCGTTCGCGTTCGGCCAAGTGCCGCTTCCTTCCTGCCGTCCGGGCCTCACGGGACCCGCTTAACGTCAGACGAGGACCATAGCACCGGCTCGGCGCGCCACCACGACGGACGCCGGGTTGTCGGCGTCACACCGGGCGATGACCGACGCGAAGCCCAGCTCCTCCCCCGCCCAGCCCACCACGAGGCCCGCGGCCACCGAGGCGACGCCGAGACCACGGTGCGCGGGCGCGGTCCACCACCCGATCTCGACGGTGCCGGCGTCGCGGTCGAACGAGGACAGCCCCACCTCCCCCGCCACCGCCGCGTCACGCTCGACCACGAGATCGAGGCTCAACCACCGCTCCCGGCGAGCGTCGGCACCCGCGATCCAGCGCTCGGCGGCCTCGAGGTCACGGGCGTCCGGCACACCGGTCCACCGCTGGATCTCCGGATCCGCCCAGGCCGCCACCAGCGCCGGGGCGTCGTCCCGGCGCCAGGGCCGCAGCACCAGCAGAGCCCCGCGTGCAGCCCGGACCGTCGCGAGCGGCGGGTCCGGGAGCGGGATCACTCGGGGCGGACCTCGGTGGCGATCTTGGCGAGCAGACCGTTGACGAAGCGGCCGCTGTCGTCGGTCGAGAACCGCTTCGCGAGATCGACGGTCTCGTTGAGCACGACGGCGGTGGGGACGTCGGGGCGGGTGATCAGCTCGGCGGTGCCCATGCGCAGCGCGGCCCGGTCGAGGGCCGGCATGCGCGCGACCGTCCAGCCCTGAGCGTGCTCCGCGAGGAGACCGTCGATGCGCTCGTGGTGCTCGTCGACGGCCCGCACCAGCGCGGCGGCGAAGTCATCGGCGGCCACGGGCAGCTCCTCGAGCACCTCGGTGCCGGTGCAGCCCTTGGTCTCCGCCTCGTAGAGCAATCCGAGGGCGCGCTCCCGCGCGTCGCGTCGCTCGTCCGCCAGGCTCACGCGCGGGTGATGTACTCAGCCGTGCGGGTGTCGACCTTGATGCGGTCACCCGGGTTCACGAACAGCGGCACCTGCACGGTGAGACCGGTCTCGAGCGTCGCGGGCTTGCGGGCTCCCGACACGCGGTCGCCCTGGATGCCGGGCTCCGTCTCCGTGACGTTGAGCTCCACGGCGGCCGGGAGGTCGGAGCCGACGATCTCGTCGCCGTACATCTGGAGCACCACGGTGGAGCCGTCGACGATGTAGTTGGCTGCCTCCGCGATCGACGCGGGCGGCACCGTCAGCTGGTCGTAGCTCTCGTTGTCCATGAACACGAAGTCGGGGCCGTCGCGGTAGAGGTACTGCATCTCCCGCTTGTCGATGACCGCCTGCTCGAGCTTCTCGTCGGCGCGGAACGTGCGGTCGGACTGGCCGCCGTTGCGCATGTTGCGCAACGTGGTGCGGACGAACGCTCCGCCCTTGCCGGGCTTGACGTGCTGGAAGTCGACGACCTGGAAGAGCCCTTCCGGCAGATCGAGCGACATGCCTCGCTTCAGGTCGTTGGTGGAGACGGCGGCCATTGCACTTGCACCTCAGGTTCAGGACTTGGGCGCCCGCGTCAGGGTGCGGCACCCGGTTTCGGTGACCACGACGGTGTCCTCGATGCGGACCCCACCGTGCCCAGGGAGGTAGACGCCCGGTTCCACGGTGACGACATGGCCAGCCGCGAGCGTAGCATCGGCCGACCACGAGACCCTCGGGTCCTCGTGGATGTCGAGCCCGACGCCGTGCCCTGTCCCGTGCACGAAGGCCTCGCCCCAGCCGGCCTCCTCGATGACGTCCCGGCACGCCGCGTCCACGTCCCGTGTGCTCGCCCCCGCCCGGACCGCGGCCACGCCGGCCGCCTGGGAGGCCCGGACGACCTCGACCATCCGGGTCTGGGTGTCGTCGAGCGCCTCGGGGCCGCCGACCGCGATCGTGCGGGTCATGTCCGAGTGGTAGCCGTCGACGAGGGCGCCGAAGTCGATGACGACGAGGTCGCCTCGCTCGATGGGCCGACCCGACGGACTGTGGTGCGGCCGGGATCCGTTGGGGCCGGCCGCGACGATCGTCTCGAAGGACAGGTCGTCGGCGCCCTGCCGGCGCATCTCGGTGTCGAGCTCGAGGGCGAACGCCGTCTCGGTGAGGCCGTCCTCCAGCAGGGGGGCGACCACCGCCAGTGCCGCATCGGCGATGCCGCACGCGGCCTCGATGCGTGCGACCTCGCCCTCGTCCTTGACGAGGCGGAGCGCCTCGACGAGGCCGCTGGAGGGAACGAGGGCGGACGCCGGGAACCACTCCTCGGCATACCGCCGCTGCTCCGCCCAGGTCACGTGGTCAGCCTCCAGACCCAGCCGGGCGATGCCCGCCGCCAGCTCGCTCACCGTGTCTCGTTGCACGGCGGCTGACCGACCGATGACGACGTCGGCGTCCACGCCCGCGGCGCGGAGCTGCCCCGCCGCCTGCTCCTCGTACCGTCCGTCGGTGACGAAGGTCAGGTCATCGGGCCGCACGAGCAGGAGGGCCGCCGAGCCGGTGAACCCCGTGAGGTAGCGGATGTTGGTGAGGTGGGTGACGAGCAGCGCGTCGCACGCCGCGCCCTCGAGCGAGCCGCGGAGTCGGTCCACCCGGCCGACTACGTCCATGACGGGGAGCTCGCTCATGCCAGCAACCTCGCGACCGCCGCCATCGACATGGGGTAGCCGTGGCCGCCGAGCCCGGCGATGATCGCCGTCGCGACGGGCGCGATCACCGAGGTGTGACGCCACTCCTCACGCGCGGCCGGGTTCGACAGGTGCAGCTCCACGATCGGACCCTCGAAGGCGGCGAGCGCGTCCTGCAACGAGCGGCCGTAGTGCGTGAGGGCACCGGCGTTGATCACGATCGCGGCGCAGCGGCCGCGCGCGCCGTGCACGGCGTCGACCAGCTCGCCCTCGTGGTTCGACTGGAGGTGCTCGAGCACGAGATCGTGCGTCTCCGCCACGGCCCGGGCCGCCGCCACGTGATCCTCGAGGGTGCCGGTGCCGTAGATCTCCGGTTCGCGCTCCCCGAGCAGGTTGAGGTTGGGGCCGCTGAGCAGCAGCACGATGGCGGTCATGTGATCTCCTCCAGCGCAGCCCGGGCGTCGGGCTCCGCGACCCCGGGGACGACCTCGACGCCGGCCGGGCCATCGAGCACGAACGTCAGCCCGCCGATGGCCTTCTTGTCCCGGCCCATGAGCGACACGAGCTGATCGTGGTCGACGCCCGCCGGTAGCCGGGCGTCCAGCTCGTAGGCAGCCAGGACGCGGTGGTGCTCCGCGACGCGCGCGTCGTCGATGCGTCCGAGGCGACGGCTCAGGGCCGCGGCGTAGGCCAGGCCGATCCCGACCGCCTCACCGTGGAGGAGATCGTGGCCGGTCTCGACCTCCAGTGCGTGGGCAAGCGTGTGGCCGTAGTTGAGGATCGCCCGACCGCGACGGTTGGTCGGGTCCTCGCGCTCGTCGGCCGCCACCACGTCCGCCTTGATCTGCACCGCGGCGGCGATGCGATCGACGAGGTCGAGCGCGAGCAGGTCGGTGGGGGCCAGGAAGTGGTACTTGGCCAGCTCGCCCTGGCCGGAGCGCAGCTGGCGCGCCGGCAGGGTGGCGAGGGCGTCCGTGTCGCAGAGCACAGCCAGCGGCTGCCAGAAGGCCCCCACCAGGTTCTTGCCCTCCGGCAGGTTCACGCCGGTCTTGCCGCCGATCGCCGCGTCCACCATGCCGAGGAGCGTGGTGGGCACATGCACCACCGGTACGCCGCGGTGGTACGCCGCGGCGGCGAACCCCGCCACGTCGGTGACCAGTCCCCCGCCGACGGCGACGACCACGTCAGCTCGCGTCAACCCCCAGGACGCCCACGCGCGACACAGCGCTTCCACCGCGGCCAGCGTCTTGTTCGCCTCGCCGTCGGCGATCTCGAAGCGCCGGTGCTCCCGGCCGGGATCGATCGCCAGCTCGATGTTGGCCTGGGTGACGATGGCCGCGCGGGTGGCGCCGGGCGGCAGGACGCCGGCCAGCTCGGTCCGGACCCCGGAACCGACGAGCACGGGGTAGGAGCGGCCGCCGAGGGCGACCTCGATCGTGGTCACGCTGTCACCTGGGCCTCGTGGGCCACGACGAGGTCGGCGATGTGCTCCGCCAGCGCCTGCTTCGGCTTCTCCTCGCGGGCGTGGAACGGCTCGACGCTGACGGTGATGTCCGCGACCTCCTCGTAGAGCGGGGTGCGCTCGGCGTGGAGCCGGGTCAGCACGGCCAGGGCAGGCTCGCCGCCGCTGATCAACGGACGGTGGGTCTTGCCCTCCACCCGACTGGCCAGGAACGCGGGCCCGGCCGCCAGGAACACCACCGTCACGTCGGGACGCCGCAGCCGAGCGCGGTTCGCCTCCGCCAGCACGAGCCCCCCGCCGCTGGCGATCACGCACGGCTCATGGTGTTCGAGGAGCTCCTCGAACGTGTCCGCTTCGAGCGCCCGGAAGGCCGCCTCGCCGTCCTGCTCGAAGATCGCCGCCACCGAGCGGTCCGCGATCTCCTCGAGGGCCGCGTCCGCATCGACGAAGTGGCGATCGAGCCGGGACGCCAGGCGACGACCGATCGTGGTCTTGCCGGAGCCCATGAGGCCCACGAGCACCACGTGCCGTGCCACGCCGTCCGCGTCCTCAGCCGAGCGACGCGATGAAGGCGTCGCGGTTGCGCCGCAGCTCGGTGACGGAGTCGCCGCCGAACTTGCGCGTCGCTTCGTCGGCCAGCACGAGCGCGACCATCGTCTCGGCGACCACGCCCATGGCGGGCACGGCGGTGACATCGGTGCGCTCCTTGAACGACACCGTCTCCTCCTTGGTCGCGGTGTCGACCGTGCGCAGCGTCGGTCGGTTGAGCGTGGCGAGCGGCTTCATCGCGGCCCGGGCGACGAGGACCTCTCCGGTCGACATGCCGCCCTCGACGCCGCCGGCCAGCGCGGACTCGCGGCGGTAGGCGCCCGACGTCGCGTCCCAGGTGATGGGATCGTGGGCGTCGCTCCCCCGCCGGCCCGCCACCTCGAAGCCGTCGCCGATCTCCACGCCCTTCACGGCCTGGATCGACATCAGGGCACGGGCGAGCAGCGCGTCGAGCTTGCGGTCCCAGTGCACGTGGCTGCCGAGGCCGACGGGCACGCCGTAGGCCAGCACCTCGACGATCCCCCCGAGGCTGTCACCGTCCTTGGCCGCCGCCTTGATCTCCGCGACCATCTCGTCCTCGGCGGCGGCGTCGAAGCAGCGCACCGGAGACTCGTCCACCTGTGGCAGGTCGGCGGGGCCGGGCCGGATCTCGGCCTTCGAACGAGCGGCGCCCATCTGGATGACGTGGCTCACGATGTCGACGTCGAGCTCCGCGAGCAGCGCCTTGGCGAGCGTGCCCGCCGCGACGCGGGCCGCGGTCTCGCGTGCCGAGGCCCGCTCCAGGACGTCGCGCGCGTCGGTGAGCCCGTACTTCTGCATGCCGGCGAGATCAGCGTGTCCCGGCCGCACCTGGGTCAGCGGCGCCTGCGTGGGTCCGTCCTCGGCCCGCACCGACATCTCCCGCTGCCACTTGTCCGGGTCGCGGTCCCACTCGCTGTTGCCGACCTCGATGGCGACGGGCGACCCGAGCGTCAGCCCGTGGCGGACGCCGCCGACGATGGTCACCTCGTCCTGCTCGAACCGCATGCGAGGCCCGCGGCCGTAGCCGAGGCGCCGCCGGGCCAGCTCCGCCTGCACCTGCTCGGTGGCGACCGGCAGCCCCGCCGGGAGCCCCTCGACGATCACCACGAGCGCGCGCCCGTGCGACTCGCCAGCCGTCAGGTACCGAAGCATCGAGACGAGGGTACTGCCGCACCCCTCCACCAGGCAGGTACCTGTTGCCGCGAAGTCCGGCGGATGCGACGTCCCGTCGATGCACGGCGGCGTGGCCGCCGCCCCGACCCGGGCGGTCATGCGAGGGGGGCGGAGCCCGCGACGGAGCGCCAGCGGAGGAGCGGCCCGGCGCGGCCTGCGTGGCCGGGGAACGCTACAGGTAGAGGTGCTCGAACAGGCCCCAGCCGGTCTGGCCGTCGCTGGTGAACTTGGCGACGGAGTCGACGATGCCGAACATGGCGCCGCGTCCCTCGTCGGTCGAGAGGTCGTAGACCTTGCCCTGCACCTCGAGGTCGCCCTGGTAGGCGCCGTGCTTCCAGCCGTCGCCGTCGAACCCGTAGCCGGTGCCGACGCCGATGTGCACGGGGAGGACCGGCTCCACCTCGACGACGACGTCGCCCAGGCGGATGGTGCCCTTCTCGACCAGGCCGAACAGGCCCGGGCCGGCAGCGTTCCACTGCAGGTCGTGCTCGGGTCGGCCGAGGTGGTCGACGCGACCGTCGGGCCACAGGCGCACTGCCTCCTCGAGGACGCGGCTGCCATCGCCACGCTCCTGGCAGATGAAGACCAGCGCGTGGTCCTCCATGCGCAGCGGGGCGTAGAGCCAGCGGAACGCCGCGGCCGGCTTCGTCGCCAGGTTGCCGGGTGCCTCCGCCTCGCCGACGGGCCGGATCCCCCAGGAGCGGTCGCGGCTCCCCCACCAGTGGTCGGGGGTGACCTCGATGCGGTCGCCGTCGACGTCGAGCCAGCCGCGCCACGAGCCCAGCTGGGCCAGGCGGCAGGCATCGAGGAAGGCCCGCCCGTTGGCGTTCCGGTCGACGTGCGGCGGTTCCTGGAAGGCGGGCACGTAGCCCTCCCACGTGAGGTCGTACGAGAGGCCGTGCTCGGGCGCGTCGAGCGTGCACCGCAGCGTCTTGAGGCCCTCGATGACCTCGACCTTGAACGGGCCGACGGAGGTGTCGAGCCGGTCGAGCCCGAGCTCCCGCGAGGCCCGCACGACCCGGTGCTCGTCGCCGCGGCGGACGAGCGCGAAGGCGTCCTGCACCCCGAGGTTGGGGTACTGGCCCTGACCGATGATCAGGAAGAGCTCGTCGGAGCACGGGTGGCAGTTGAAGTAGTACCGGTCGTAGAAGTTCCGATCGCTCGTGCCGGGCTGGCGGATCGGCTGGGCGACCTGGTGGATCGGCAGGTCGTCGAGAGGCGAGAGCATCGGGGTCTCCTGGGCGTCGGTCGGGATCAGTACCGCTCGTCGAGCATCTCGGCGAGGAGGCGGGTGCCGGTCTGGTCGAAGGCGCTCTCGGCGGCGCCGGGGAAGACACCGGTCGAGTCGAGCAGCTTCATCACGCGCACCATGACGGACGCGTAGCGAGCCGCGGCGAGCAGCTCGTACCACTCCAGGTGGGCGGCCGAGTGCCCGCTCGCCGCCTCCCAGCGCGCGACGGACTCCTCGCGCGGCGGGAGCCCCGGGAGGCGAGGGACGTCGAAGGCCATCGTGTGGTGGTGATCGAGCAGGAGGTACCAGGCGAGGTCCTGGACGGGGTCACCCGCCGTCACCATCTCCCAGTCGAGGACGGCGGCCACCCGCTGGTCAGCGCCGAAGATCATGTTCCCGATGCGGGAGTCGCCCCAGCACAGCGCGGGGCGGGGGCTGGGGGGCGGGATGCTCGCGGCCGAGGAGCTCGAAGGCGCGGTCCACCACGGGGTACGGGACGTCGCCGCAGGCGAAGGTGCGGTACTGGCGATCGAGCTCCAGCTGCTCGTGGGGACTGACGTCGCCGATCCAGCCGAGCCCGATGCCGGCGCGGTCGAGCCGGTGGATCGCCGCCATGGTGTCGAGCCCGCTCTCCCAGACGCGCCGCTGGCCCGCCTCGTCGAGCGCCGGCATCCAGCCCTCACCGTGGTAGCCGGGGTTGTCGGCGGGCACGTCGCCCTCGACCCTGGCCATGCACACGAAGCGGGCGCCCAGCACGTCCGTGCCCTCCTCGAACCACCGCACCTCGGGCACCGGCACGCTCCCCTCGGCGTGCAGCGCCTGCATCACACGCACCTGGGCATCGAAGGCCGTGCTGGGGAAGACGGTGTGGCCGGTCGGCTCGACGCGGATCACGAGCGGGTGGACCTCCCCGTCCCACGTGGCCTCGAAGAGAAGGGTCTCGTTCGAGAACCCCGACAGGCCCGGGATGGTCAGGTCGCCCACCGCGACGGAGGTGGCGCCGGTCTGGCGCCCCAGCCAGTCGGCCAGCGCGGCGCGGGTGACGACCGGGTCCCGCTCCGTCGATACGGCCATGCCTGCGTCCCCCGATGTGCGTCGAACTGGAACCTGTTCCAGTTCTAGTTCAGAGGGTCAGGTCCGGCGCGAAGAGCACGACGACGAAGCACCCGACCGCCAGGGCGGGGCCGAAGGGGAAGGCGCCGCGCTCCTTGGTGATGGCTCGCATGATGAGGCCGAACACCACGCCGATCAGGCAGCCGAGCATCAAGGCGTAGAGCACGAGCCGCACCGGACCGGCCACCGGGAAGTCGGGGTCCCACCCGAGCCAGCCGAGGTAGAGACCCATCACCAGCGCGAGCTTCACGTCACCGAACCCCATGCCCGCGGGGTAGATCATGTGGGTGAGGAACAGGAACAGGAAGTAGGCGGCGCAGCCCACCAGGGCTGCTCGGATCGTGGCGGTGGCGTCGTGCTGCACCGACACGAGGACGATCAGGGGCAGGGCGAGCGCCAGGGTGGGGAAGGTGATCCGGTCCGGGATGCGCTGCAGCTGCAGATCGATCACCGACACCGTCACCAGGCACGCGGCGAGCACGAGGAGAGGGACGAGCACCGTGGAGTTGCCGTACTGCACGGCCAGCTCGGCGAAGGCGGCCATCGTGACCACCTCCACCCACAGCCAGCGCGGCGGGAGCTCGACCTCTGGTGACGGGCCGTGCCCGCCGCGCAGCACCCACGGTTGGGCGGGGATCCCCAGCCACGAGCGAGGCGCCACGACCTCCCCGTCACGAGGGCCGCGCAAGGCGACCTTGTCGGGGACGCGGTCGATGAGCACGTTGAGGACCGACCCCACGAAGAGGCCGAGGACGGCCGAACCGATGATGACGAGCGTGTGCACGGGTCTAGGTCGGACCCGAGGTGAGGTACCGGAGCTCGGCCGGGTCGACCGCTCGCTCGGCGGCGTCCTCGACATCGACCAGACCCTCCTGCACGAGCTGGGCCAGCGACTGGTCCATGGTGCCCATGCCGCTGGACACGCCGCCCAGGATGAGCTTGCCGAGCGTTGCGCTGTCGCCGGTGCGAACGCAGTTGAGGACCTCGGGCAGCGGCAGCACGACCTCGCACGCCAGCGCCACCCCCCCGTCGAGCGCCGGGACCAGCTGCTGCACGATGATGCCGCGCAGGGTCGTCGCCAGCTGCAGCCGGGCCTGCGGTTGCTGATCGGCCGGGAACACATCCACGATCCGCTCGATCGTCTTGACCGCGTCGACCGTGCGCAGGGTGGCCAGGACGAGCTGGCCCGTCTCCGCAGCGGCGAGGGCGAGCCGGATCGTCTCGACGTCGGGCAGCTCCCCCACGACGAGGACATCGGGATCCTGGCGGAGCGCGTAGCGCAACCCTCGTTCGAACGACGCGGTGTCCTCGCCGACCTCCCGCTGGTTGACGATGGCCCGCCGATGCTTGTGCAGGAACTCGATGGGCTGCTCGATGGTGAGGATGTGGCAGGCGCGGGCCCGGTTGATCCGGTCGACGAGCGCCGCCAACGTGGTCGAGGTGCCCGAGCCGTGCGGACCGCACACGAGCACGAGGCCCTTGCGATGGTCCGCCCACTCGATGACCTCGTCCGGCAGGCCGAGGTCTTCGGGCGACGGGATGTCCGCCGGGACCAGGCGGAGAACGGCCCCCACGGAGTCTCGCTGCACGAAGGCGGCCACCCGGAAGCGGCCCTTGCCGGGGATGGCATGGGAGGTGGCGAACTCGCCGGTGTCCAGGAACTTCTCCCGCTGGCGCTCGGTGAGCATCCCGAGCACGAGCCGACGGACGTCCGAGCCGTTGAGCTCGGGCATGCTGCTCAAGCGGTGGAGCTCGCCCTGCACGCGCACCACCGGTGGTGATCCGGCGGTCAGGTGCAGGTCGGATCCGCCGAGCCGCACCACCTCGTCGAGGAGCTGATCGAGCTGCACGCGGTCGGTCCGTGGATCGGCCCTCGGCCGGGCTGCCTCGCCGGCGGCCTCGGCGCCGTACATCTGGATGATGAGGCGCGCCACGTCGTCGCGAACCGCCACGGCCGGGTGGATCGTGACGCCGAGGTCGGCCTCGAGGGTCGCCACGACCTGCTCGTCGCTCGGGTCCTCCATGACGACGACGACGCCGTCGTGCCGCCGCTCGAGGGCGACCGCGAGGTAGGCGCGGGCGAGATCCTCCGGGACCAGGCCCCAGACGTCGGGGAGGATCGAGCGCTCCGTGAGGTCGATGTAGGGCACGCCGAGCTCGTTGGCGACCGCGGCCATGAGGTCCTGCTCGCTGACGAGCTGGTCCGCGACCAGGAGGTTGCTCAGGTGGACGCCCTCGGCCGCCTCCCGGGCGAGCAGCTCATCGAGGACATCGCGTGACAGCACCCGGCGGTCCACCAGGAACTCGCCGAGGCGTCGAGAAGAGATCCGCATGGGTCAGAGCATGGCCGCACGGAGCGCCCGCGGGTGGATCCGTCGTCAGGTCTTGACCGACGACAGGAACTTGAGCAGCAGGCCCCGGTTGAGCGTGTCGTCGTCGGCGTCGACCTCGTCGAGCGCGGCTTCCCGCTCTTCGTCGGTCGTCGCCTCGGCGGCGGCCCGGATGGCGTTGGCGGCCCTCGGCGACAGGGTCGCGAGCTGCTTGGCCAGGTCGTCCACCTCGGTGGACGCCGGTTCCACGACCGGCTCGTCCTTGTCGTACGACGCCGTGACGCCGTGGCCAGGCAGATCGAGGGGCACGAAGGCCTCGGGTTGGGCCGGAGCGTCAGCGGTCGCCTTCGGGCGGCGGGGCCGGGGCGTGGCCGGGGGCGGGGGAACCTCGGGCTCCCTCAGCTCCTTGGCCTTGGCGGCCACGAGGGGACGGGCCAGCGGGGCGTGGCCGTTGGTCGACGCCAGCGCACCAGCGGGCGCGGCGGCGGCGATCTCGATGAGGCCGGCCTCGGACAGCTCCTTCACCGCTCGCGAGATGGGCAGCTCCGCCAGGCACAGCTCGTCGCCGATGCGTCGTACGGTCGCTCCGGCCCCGATGGCCACGATGGTGGTCCAGCAGGCCTGGTCGACCGCGATCTCGGGGAGCGGCAGGGTGCGTCGAAGGGTGACCCACGCGTCCATCGACGGCACGACGACCTCGATCTCGCGCCACTCGGACAGCATCGCCTCGGAGTGCGCGAGCAGGAGCTCGACGTCGGTGGGCGGACCGGGTTCGTCGTGGCGAGCTTCGGCGTCGAAGGTGAAGGCACCCTCCTCGAAGCGGAGCAGCTCGAAGAGCGCGTCGACCGCCTCGGAGGCGTGCGGGGCGTGGGTGGCCTCGATGGCCTCGACCTCGCCTGAGCTGACCCACACGCTGCCCGTGCCTCGTCCGCCAGTGATCCTGAGGCGGCCGGTCTTCTTCGTGGCCGCGAGCAGCCGGAGCACGTCCGGCAGGGCAAATGTGTCAAGGGTCCCTTGCAGGGCCACGATCGCCTCCGGTGGGGAGTGGGTCGTTGTACCCATCGGCAGGTCCACACGGGGACTTCAGTGGATTTCTCGCTCCGGGCGGTGGCCGAGGCTCGCGACCGCCGCCGCGCTCATGGCCTCCAAGGGCGGGTCCTCGCCCGTCCAGAGCCGGAAGGCGTGCGCGGCCTGGTGGATGAGCATCCCCAGGCCGTTGACGGTGCGCAGGCCCCGCTCCCGTGCCCCGGCCAGCAGCGGGGTCACCGCGGGGTGGTACACGAGGTCGACCACCACCTGCCCCGCGCCGAGCTGCTCGAGGTCCACGGGCAGCGGTTCCGGCTCCCCCGCGGTCGTCACCACGACGCCCATGCCGAGGGGGGTGGCGTTGATGACGAGATCCGCGGTCGAGAGGTCACCCACCGACCCGACCCGGCCGGAGGGGCCCGCGAGCGCCGCGCTCCGCTCGGCCGGCTCGGGAGACCGGTTGATGATGGCCACGGAGGCGGCGCCGGCGCGCCCGAGGGCCCGGGCCACCGCCCGTCCGGCGCCCCCCGCTCCGACGATGACGCAGCGGGTGCCGCTGACCGGGATCCCCTCGTCGATCTGGAGGGCGTCGACGAGGCCCGGCCCGTCGGTGTTGTCGCCGTGGAGGAGCGAGCCTCGTCGTGTGATGCAGTTGACCGCACCGAGCGCCTCGGCGTCCGCGGAGAGGGCGTCCAGCCCTTCGCGCACCGCGGCCTTGTGCGGCATGGTCACGGACAGGCCCTCCAGGCCCAGCGCCCGCATGCCTCCCATGGCGAGGCCGGCCGCTCCCTCCGGCACGTCGAAGGCGAGGTACGCCCAGTCGAGCCCCGCGGCGCCGAAGGCGGCGTTGAAGATGACGGGCGAGAGCGAGTGCCGGATGGGTGAGCCGATCACGCCGGCCGCCCTGGTGGACCCCGTCAGCACGACTACCCGCAGCCCAGCCCGGCCTCACGGCACCGGTTCTTCGCCTCGATGAACTCGCTGTCGCTGTCGGTGAAGAAGTGGTTGCCCTCGGCATCCTCGAGGACGTAGTAGATCCACGGGCCGTCGGCGGGGTGGAGCGCGGCGTCGATGCTCGCCCGGCCCGGCGACGCGATCGGCGTCGGCGGCAAGCCCGCGATCCGCCGGGTGTTGTAGGGCGAGTCGCTCTCGAAGTCGAGGTCCTCGCGGTCGCGCCCCGCCAGCTCGGCCTCGTAGCGGGACGTGGCGTCGATGCCCAGAGGGATCCCCTGGATGAGCCGGTTGTAGATGACCCGGGCGACCATGGGACGCTCCGAGTCGACCTTCGTCTCCTCCTCGATGAGCGACGCCACGATCAACACCTCGTAGGGCGTGAGGTTCAGGCGCTCCTGGGCGGAGGCGACGTCGAGCTCGGTCATGACCGTGTCGAGCTGCGCCACCATCGTCTCGAGGACGGCCTGCTCGTCCGCATCGGCCATCACGCGGTAGGTCTCGGGGAAGAGGATGCCTTCGCTCGAGGGCTGATCCGGGGGCTGGCCCTGCCAACGGATCTGACCGGTGTCGAGGAGCTGCTGCATCGTGGCGCGGTCGAGCCCGAGCCCGACCTCGGGGTCGGCCAGGCGGTCGAGGATCTCGGGGACGGTGAGGCCCTCGGGCATCGTGAACGAACGCTCGACGAGCGGAGCGGGCCCGGCCTCGAGGACGTCGATCACGTCCGGGATGGAGCTGTTGTCGCTCAGCTCGTACGTGCCGGCCTGGAACGGCCCGCCGCCGTTGACGCGGAGGTACCAACCCCACACGAAGTCGCTGGCGATGACGCCCTCGTCGGCGAGCAGCTTCCCGATGTCGTCGGAGGTCGATCCCTCGGGGATGACGATCTCCCGCGGCTCCCCGGGCGATCCCGGCGGGTTGATCTGCTGGTTGACCCACCGCAGGGTGCCTCCCGCCGCCAGCGCCAGGATGACGAGGAGGACCACGAGGACCGTGAGGATCCGCCGGCCGCGCGAGGACTCTCGGCGCAGCTCCACGAACTCGGCCTCGTCCTCGTACTGCTCGTACTGCTCGTACTGCTCGTACTGGTCGGGCTCCTCGTACGGGTCGAGGACCTCATCGACGACGTCGGCCTCGAGGTCGGCGTCCTGCAGCTCGTCGGGTTCTCGGTCGTTCATCTCGGGGGGTCCTCAGGGCCGGCGCTGAGCCGGCGATGGTCGAGCCAGGCCTGCAGCATGACCGCCGCGGCCACCTTGTCGACAACCCGTCGCCGCGCGCCGGCCTTCATGTCCAGGGCCATCAGGTCCCGGTCGGCGGTGACGGTGGTGAGGCGCTCGTCCCACATCTCCACCGGCAGCCCGGTGGCCGCGGCCAGCTCATCCGCCTCGTCCAGCGCCGAGGAGGCGGCCGCCCCGACTGACCCGTCGAGCGACAGCGGAAGGCCGACGACGATGGCCACCGCGCTGGTCTCCTCGGCCAGAGCGGCGATGGCGCGGTGGTCCTTCGCCCGGTCACCCGACCGGGTCACCACCTCGTACGGCGTCGCAAGCGTCCCCTCGGAGTTGGCGACGGCCACGCCGATCCGCTTCGACCCCAAGTCGATGCCCAGCGCCCTCACGAGCCCTGGATGCCGGCCGCCGCTCGCACGGTGACGAGCGCCGCGTCGATGCCGTCGGCGTCCTTGCCCCCGGCCACGGCCAGGAGCGGGTCCTTCCCGCCGCCGCCCTTGATCAGCTTCTTGGCCTCCTCGAGGAGGGCCGAGGCGTCGTACCCGCTGTCCGGCGTCACCGCGGCCACCAGCGCCGCCCCCCCGCCCTCGGGCGCGGTGGCGAGCACGACGGCCCGCAGTCCGTTCTGGTCGCGCAGCGCGAGCGCGAGGTCGCGGAGGGTGTCTCGCTCCAGACCGTCGACTCGTTCGACCACCACGCCGTCGACGGCCCGGGATGCGAGCGATGCCGCCTGGCCGCCGGCGGCCTGGCGCTTCAGCGTCTTCACCTCGTCGCGCAGGGAGCGGATCTCCTCCAGCCGCTTGCGGGCACCGTCGACGACCTCGCCCACGGGGACGTTGAGCACCTCGGCCAGCTCCGCCAGCCGCCGTTCCTCTTCGCGCAGCCGCTCGATCGGCCCCGTGCCCGTGACGGCCTCGATGCGGCGGAGGTTGGCACCGATGGAGGCCTCCGAGACGATCTTCACGGGGCCGATGTCGCCGAGGGCCCGGACGTGCGTGCCGCCGCACAGCTCGATGGAGTTCCGACCCGCCTCGAGGACGCGGACGATGTCGCCGTACTTGTCGCCGAAGAACGCGATGGCGCCGAGGTTGGCGGCCTCGGCCTTGGTCGTCTCGTAGTGGTGCACCGGATCGTTGGCGAGGATCTCGGCGTTGGCGAGATCCTCGATCTCCTGGATCTGGACCGGCGTGAGCGCGTCGGCCGGCCCGAAGTCGAAGCGGAGCCGGTCGGGGTCGACGAGCGAGCCCTGCTGCTTCACGTTCTCGCCCAGCACCTTGCGCAGCGCCCAGTGCAGGACGTGGGTGCCGGTGTGGTTGCGGCGGATGGCGTTGCGCCGCTCGACGTCGATGACCGCGACGGCCTCCTGCCCGGGTTCGATGCTGCCGTCGGTGACGCGGGCGTGGTGGCGATGGAGACCGGGGAGGCCGTAGGTGGTGTCGTCGACCACCGCGGTGCCGTTGTCGGTGCGGATGACGCCGGTGTCACCCACCTGGCCACCGCTCTCGGCGTAGAACGGTGTGCGGTCGAGGAAGATCGACACCTCGCCGTCCTCGCCCGGGATGACGGCCAGGACGGTGGCCTTGGCCTCGTTCTCCTCCCGACCGACGAACTCCGTCGTGCCGTGGTCGTCGAGGATCTGCTGGAAGCTGGTGCGGTTGGCGTAGACGTCGCCCTTCTTGCCGGCCTCCTTGGCGCGGGTGCGCTGCACCTGCATGAGCTCGTCGAAGGTGGCGAGGTCGACACCGATGCCGCGCTCCGCCGCCATCTCCTGGGTGACCTCGACCGGGAAGCCGAAGGTGTCGTGGAGCTTGAAGGCGACGTCGCCGGGCACCTGGCCCGGCTCCTTGGCGAAGGTCTCCTCGAGCAGCGTGACGCCACGGGTGAGGGTGGTGCGGAAGCCGCCCTCCTCGCGCTCGACGATGCCGAGCACGAAGTCGCGGTTGGCAGCCAGGTCGGGGTAGGCGTCGCCCATCGTGTCGATGCAGGAGGTGACGAGGCGCGGGAGGGCGGCGTCCTGCACGCCGAGGAGGTAGGCGAACCGCACGGCACGGCGGATGAGGCGACGCAGCACGTAGCCGCGGTCCTCGTTGCTCGGGACGACGCCGTCGTTCACGAGGAAGCTGACGGTGCGCGCGTGGTCGGCCAGCACGCGCAGCGCGTAGTCGTCCTCGGGTCCCTGCCCGTAGGTGCGACCGGTGATCGACTGGGCGGTGTCGAGGAGCGGTCGCATGATGTCGGTGTCGATCACCGAGCGGGCGTCCTGGAGGAGCATGAGCCAGCGCTCGAACCCGGCGCCGGTGTCGACGTTCTGCGCCGGCAGGGCGCTGAGCGAGCCGTCGGGGTGGCGGAAGTCCCGCATGAACACGAGGTTCCAGAACTCGATGTAGCGATCGCCGCCGCCGTGGGCGGGCCCGCCCTCGTCGCCCCACTCCGGGCCACAGTCGTAGTGGATCTCGGAGCACGGACCGCAGGGGCCGGTCTCGCCCATCTCCCAGAAGTTGTCCTTGTCGAGGCGCTGGATCCGCTCCATCGGGATCCCGATCTCCTCGTGCCAGATCGCCTCGGCGGCGTCATCGGAGAGGTGGACGGTGGGCCAGATGCGGTCGCCGTCGAACCCGGCCGACAGCACCAGCTCCCAGGCCCACTTGATGGCCTCGAGCTGGTAGTACTCGCCGAAGCTCCAGTTGCCGAGCATCTCGAAGAAGGTGAGGTGGCGGCGCGTGCGGCCGATCTCGTCGATGTCGTTGTGCTTGCCGGCCAGCCGGACGCACTTCTGGATCGTCGCCGCCCGCGGCGGATCGAACGGCACGGGCTCTTCCCCGAGGAAGTACGGGACGAACTGCATCATCCCGGAGTTCGTGAACATGGGCGCGGTCGGGTGGGTGGGGAGCAGGCTCGCCGACGGCACCAGCGTGTGCTCACGCTCGGCGAAGAACTCGTTCCACGTTCGACGAAGGGAGACCGCGTCCATGACAGATCGAGCCTACCGGCGGTCCCCCCGCAGGACTGGCGCCGGTTCGGGGCTCAGGAGCGGGTGCGGTCGGCGTCGGCGCGCAGCTCGGCCTCGCGCGAACGCATCGCGTCGCGACCGTCGGCGACCGCCACGCGGATGTCCGTGCCGAAGCCCTTCACGGCGCCGGTGAGGTCGGCCGACACGCGCTCGGGTGCGTAGCGAGCGGCGGTCTCCCGCACGACGCGCCGGATCCAGAACGAGCCCCCGAACCCCACCCCGATGCCGAGGCTCAGCCAGAACAGACGACGGAGCACGCGCTACTGCTTCCGGGACCGGCGCAGCGACCGAGCCGCTCGCCCGGTGCCCGACGCCACCGCCAGGCCCTTGATGACCGGGTTGGAGAACGCGAGGTAGGCGAGGCGCGACGCGGAGTCGACCGTGCCGGAGATCGACTGCGCGGTGCCGATCACGCCGCCGACCCGCTCGAGCTCGGCGTTGGCGCTGCGCACGGTGTCACCCAGCTCGATCATGACGGGCAGCGTCTCCACGCGCAGGACCTCGACCGCCGCCCGGACCTCCTTCAGCGTCTTGGTGACCGACACCAGGACGAAGGCCAGCAGGACCACGGCCACCACGCTCGCGATGGCGACGATCAGCGCGGCCAGCTCGGTGGCGGTCATCGCTCGGTCACGGGGCGGTTGCGTTCCATGCGGGTGCGGATCTCCTGCTCGAAGCCGTGGGACGACGGGTCGTAGTACCTGCGATCCCCGAGCTCGTCGGGCAGGTAGCGCTGCGGCACCCACCCGTCTGGGTGGTCGTGAGGATAGTCGTAGCCCGCCCCGTGCCCGAGCTTCTGGGCCCCCTGGTAGTGCGCGTCCCGGAGGTGGACGGGCACCTCCACGGACGGGCCGTGACGCACGTCCTCGAGCGCCTGCCAGATGCCCAGGGCGGCGCGGTTGGACTTCGGCGCGGTCGCGAGGTGGACGACGGCCTGCGCCAGGTTCAGCTGCGCCTCGGGGAGACCGACGTGCTCGACGGCGTGAGCCGCCGCGACGGCGACCGACAGCGCCTGCGGATCCGCCTCGCCGACGTCTTCGCTGGCCAGGACGATGAGCCGTCGGACGATGAACCGCGCGTCCTCGCCGGCCTCGAGCATGCGAGCCAGCCAGTAGAGGCCGGCGTCGGGATCCGATCCGCGGATGCTCTTGATGAACGCGGAGATCACGTCGTAGTGCTCGTCGCGCCCGTAGCGGAGGGCCTTGGTGCCGAGCGCGGCCTCCGCGTCGGCCAGGTTGACCACCGGCGGCTCGGCTCGGGCGCGGGCGATCGCGACCGCGACCTCGAGGCTGGTCAGGACGTGCCGGCCGTCGCCGTTGGCATGGCTGGCGAGGTGCTCCAGTGCGTCCTCGTCGGCCGCCGCTCCCTCCGCTCGCAGGCCCCGTTCGAGCAGCGCCCGAGCGGCCTCGGGGCCGAGCGGGAGGAGGCGGAACAACGTGGAGCGGCTGAGCAACGGCGGGTTGACCTCGAAGAACGGGTTCTCGGTGGTCGCACCGATGAGGGTGACGAGGCCCGTCTCCACGCCGGGGAGCAGCGCATCCTGCTGCGACTTCGAGAACCGATGGACCTCGTCGAGGAACAGGATCGTGCCCTGCCCACGCTCGCCGAGGCGATGGCGGGCCCGCTCGAGCACGTCCCGCACGTCCTTCACCCCGGCGCTGACGGCGCTCAGCTGCTCGAAGGCCTTGCTCGTGTGGGCCGCGATGGCCTGGGCGAGGGTCGTCTTGCCCGTGCCGGGCGGGCCCCAGAGGATCACCGACGAGAGGCGGTCCGCCTCCACGAGCGTCCGCAGCGGCTGGCCCGCGCCCAACAGCTGCTCCTGCCCGACGATGTCGTCGAGCGTGCGTGGCCGCAGGCGGGCCGCCAGGGGCGCGTTGGCCGCCAACGAGTCCTCCGCCGCCGAGGAGAACAGGTCGTCAGGCATGTCCCCGACCGTACCCCACCCCCCTACCCAACCAACCCACAACCCTTTAGAGTGTATCTCAGCCCCTCCCCCACGACCACCGCCACACGCTCACCCCACAGCCCACCTCCCAACGCCTTCTGTGTGCGTCCAGCGCCGCAATGCGGTGGTCAGCGCACACAGAAGGCATTGGGGGTGCGAGTCAGGGGGTCTGCATGGCAATCGAACACGTGGCCAAGCTGGATGCGCTCGTGCAGGTGCAGCACGGCCTCGTCACCAGCGAGCAGGCCATCGAGGTCCTGGGACCGAGTCGAAAGCAGCGCTGGGTCGCGGAGCGACGCCTGCTCTCGGTCCAGCCAGGCGTCCTGAGGATGGCGGGAGCACCCGAGACCTGGCACCAGTCGTTGATGGCCGCCCAGCTGTCGAGCGGGGCGATCGTGTCGCACCGATCGGCCGCCGAGCTCTGGGGGCTCATCCCCCCGGCGGGCTACGTCGACATCTCGCGTCCGTCCGCCTGACCAACCGCGCCTTCGTCCGCCGGCGATCGCCCACCGCATCCGAGATCTGCACCCGGAGCTGGCGATCGAGCGCGCGGGGATGCCCATCACCGACCCCGCCCGCACGATCATCGACCTCGGGCTGGTGTTGCCGGTGGCATCGGTCAGCGATGCGCTCAGTCGGGGGATCAGCACCCGCGTCCTCAGGATCGTCGACGTGAAGCGGCTGCGCGACGCGCTGGGCCGGAAGGGTCGCAACGGCACGGGCGTGATCCGCGAGCTGCTGGAGGAGCGCCTGCTCACCGGGCGGCCGGAGGAGAGCCTCCTCGAGAAGCGGCTTGCTGATCTCGCTCGGCGCCACGACCTTCCGCTCATGGAGGCTCCAGCACGAGGTCTGGCACGCCGGCCGCTTCATCGCACGGGTCGACGCGGCGCTCGCGGAGCTCAGGCTCGCCATCGAGGTGGACGGGTTCGAGCACCACTCCTCGCCCGACGCCTTCCAGCGGGACCGCACACGCCAGAACCGCCTCGTCGCCCTCGGGTGGACCGTGCTGCGGTTCACCTGGGAGGACGTGGTGAAGCGCCCGGCGATGGTGGCTCAGACGATCCGCGATGCCAGTCCGGCGTCTCGCCGCCGCCTGACCGCTTCTGTGGTCGCTCGACGCTCGCATGCCGGTGCTGAGCGCACACAGAACGTGGCTGGGGTTAGGTCTTGGGGGGAGGAGGCGGAGGCCGAGGTCTCGGAGCTGGGCGTCGTCGACGGGGGTGGGGGCCTGGGTCATGGGGTCGACGCCGGACTGGGGCTTCGGGAACGCGATGACCTCGCGGATGTTCTCCTCGCCGGCGAGGATGGCGACGAGGCGGTCGATGCCGAACGCGAACCCGCCGTGGGGCGGGGCGCCGTAGCCGAACGGCGTCAGGAAGAAGCCGAAGCGGCGCTGCGCCTCGTCCTCGTCGATGCCGAGCAGGTCGAAGATCCGCTGCTGCAGGTCGGGACGGTGGATCCGGATCGAGCCGGAGCCGAGCTCCCAGCCGTTCAGCACGAGGTCGTAGGCCTTGGAGCGGACGGACATCGGGTCGGACTCGAGGCGCTCGAGGTCGTCGTCGTGCGGGTGGGTGAACGGATGGTGCGCGGTCTTCGGGTGACCGTCGGCATCGCGGCCCACGAACATCGGGAAGTCGATGATCCAGACGTACCGGTACGGCCCCTCGTGGACCGGCGGTCGGCCGAGATCGTTGCGGAGGGTGCCGAGCACCTCGCAGGTGGTCATCCACTCGTCGGCGACGAGGAGCAGCAGGTCGCCGGGCTCGGCGCCCATCGCGGCGACCAGGGCCGCCTGCTCCGACGGGGAGAGGAACTTGGCCACCGGGCTGTCCAGCGCCCCCTCCTCCCCGACCCGCATCCAGACCAGGCCCTTGGCCCCGAGCGACTTGGCGCGATCGGTGAGGCCATCGAGCTTGTTGCGGCCGTAGTCGGCCGCGGCGTCGGCGACGCGGAGCCCCTTGATCGAGCCGGCGGACGCGAACGCCTTGAACTCCGTGGCGGCGAACACCTCGGTGAGCTCCACCAGCTCCATCCCGAACCGCAGGTCGGGCTTGTCGACCCCGTAGCGGTCCATGGCGTCGTGCCAGGTCATCTGCGGGATCTCACCGGGTCGCTCCCCGAGCACGGCCTCGGCCGCGTCGAGCACCGCCTCCGAGATGAAGGCCAGCACCTCGTCCTGCGTGACGAAGCTCGCCTCGGCGTCGAGCTGCATGAACTCGTACTGCCGGTCGGCGCGCAGGTCCTCGTCGCGCAGGCAGCGAGCGATCTGGTAGTAGCGATCGGTGCCGCCGACCATCAACAGCTGCTTGAACAGCTGCGGCGACTGGGGCAGCGCGTAGAAGCTGCCCTGGCACCTGGCGGGACGGGACGAGGAACTCGCGGGCGCCCTCCGGTGTCGACGGCATGAGCATCGGCGTCTCGACCTCGACGAACCCCTGGCGCTCCATGGCCCCGCGGATCGCCGAGTTCACGGTCGCTCGGATGCGGAGGTTCCGTTGCATCCGCTCGCGCCGCAGGTCGAGGTAGCGGTACCGCAGCCGGATCAGCTCGTCGACGTCGTCGGCGCGCTCATCGATCGGGAACGGCGGCGGGGCCGCGACCGAGAGGATCTCGACCGCGCAGTCCCCCACCTCCACCGCTCCGGTGGCGAGGGTGTCGTTGGTCGTGCCCTCGGGCCGGGCGCGGACGGTGCCGGTGATCCGCACCACGAACTCGCTCCGGAGATCAGCGGCGCCGTCCACCACGCACTGGACGATCCCCGTGTGGTCGCGCAGGTCGATGAAGGCGAGGTGCTCCCCGTGCTCGCGCCGGCGGCCCACCCAACCGCAGACGGACACGACCTGGCCCTCGTGCTCGGTCCGCAGCTCCCCGCACATGTGCGTGCGCATGGACTCGCTCACTGCTCCAACACCTTCCTGATGTGGTCGACGACGACGTCCCGGTCGACGGCCGTCTGGTCGCCGGTCTCGAGGTCCCGGACGGTGACGGTGCGGTCCTCCACCTCCTGCTCGCCCACGATGAGCGCGAGCCGAGCCGACGAGCGGCCCGCCGCCTTCATCTGCGCCTTCATCGAGCGCCCGTCGAAGGCCCGGTCGGCCGACACCCCCGCCGCGCGCAGCGCTTGGGTGAGCTCGACCGCGGCGCGCGCCGTCGGTGACGTCGACCACGAAGGCGTCGACCGAGCGCTCGGAAGCAGGGAAGACGCCTTCGGCATCGCACGCGAGCAGGACGCGCTCGATGCCGGAGCCGAACCCCATGCCGGGAGTGGGCGGACCTCCGAGCTGCTCGATGAGGCCGTCGTAGCGGCCGCCGCCGAGGAGCGTGGACTGGGCGTTGCCGATCGAGTCGCTCTGGAACTCGAAGAGCGTGTGCGTGTAGTAGTCGAGCCCCCGCACGAGGGACTCGTCGACCTCGAAGTCGATCCCGAGCGTGCGCAGCCCCTGCTGCACCCGCTCGCCGTGGGCGATCGAGGCGGCGTCGAGGTGCTCGGCCATCCGCGGGCGCGTCCGACCAGGACGGCCCGCGTCGCCTCGCGCTTCGAGTCGAGGACGCGCAGCGGGTGGGTCTCGACCTTGGCGGCGTCGTCCGGCGCCAGGTCACCGGCCCGGCCGCGCAGCCAGCCCTGCAGGACGGTCGGCGTAGGCGGCCCGGTCGGCCGGCGTGCCCATGAAGTTGACGACCAGCCGCCACTGCCGCAGCCCCAGCGCGGTCAGGAACGTGTGCCCGAGGGCGATCACCTCGACGTCGACGTCAGGATCCGCCGACCCGATGCACTCGACACCCACCTGGTGGTGCTGGCGCAGCCGACCGGCCTGGGGCTGCTCGTAGCGGAAGGCGGGCGTGGCGTACCAGACCTTCCACGGCACGGGCGGGCGGTGCTCCACGTAGGCACGGGCGACCGGTGCCGTGCCCTCGGGGCGGAGCGCCACGTGGCGGCCGCCCTTGTCCTCGAAGTCGTACATCTCCTTGGCCACGACGTCGGTGCCCTCGCCGATGCGCTGGAACACGCCGATGTCCTCGAACATCGGTGACTGGATCATCCCGTAGCCGAACCGGCCGGCGATGCCCGCGAACGTGGCGAGCAGCGCCTCCCAGCGAGCCGACTCGGGCGGCAGCACGTCCTGGGTGCCCTTGGGGGCACGGAAGTCCGGACGGTCGGCCATGGCGGCCGAGGGTACCGGAGCCCCCGGACCGCCCCGAAGTCCTAACGGCGGCGCCGCTAGCCCACCGACAGCAGGTCGACCACGAAGACGAGGGTCTCGTCCGGGCCGATCACGCCACCGGCGCCTTGCCGTCCGTAGGCCTTGCCCGGCGGGATCACGATGCGGCGGCGTCCACCGACCCGCATGCCCGCCACCCCTTCGTCCCAGCCCTTGATCACCTGACCGGCACCGAGCCCGAAGCTGAAGGTGTCCCCCCGATCCCAGCTGGCGTCGAACTGCTTGCGGGTGCGCCAGGACACCCCGACGTAGTGGACCTCCACCTGGGAACCGGTGGTGGCTTCGTCACCCTCCCCCACCTCCAGGTCCTCGGTGACCAGGTCGGCGGGGGGTGCCTCCCCGGCAGGGACGTACACGTGGGGCTTCTCGGCAGACATGGTGCCGACCGTACCGCGACCCTCGACCGACGCCGTACGCTCGAACGCCATGTCGCTCACGCCCCCCGCCGCGCCCCGTCGCCCCAACGTCATCACCGAGCACGGCGACGAGCGCATCGACGACTGGTACTGGCTGCGGAGCGATGATCGCAGCGACGCCGAGGTCCTCGACCTCCTGGCCGCCGAGAACGCGTTCGTGGGCCAGGCGCTCGCCCACACCGAGGACCTGCAGACGACCCTGTTCGAGGAGATCAAGGCCCGGGTCAAGGAGACCGACCTCTCGGTGCCGTTCCGCAAGGACGGTCGCTGGTTCTACAGCCGCACGCAGGAGGGGCAGCAGTACCCGATCCTGTGCCGCACCGACGTCGAGCCGCCGGCTGGGCTGGCGGAGGACGAGCCCGTGCCGGGCGAGCAGGTGCTGCTCGACCTGAACGCGCTGGCCGGCGACAGCGACTACTTCGCGCTCGGCGTGTACGACCTCGCGCCCGGCCAGGACCTGCTCCTCTACTCCACCGACCACGATGGCTCCGAGAAGTACACGATGCGCGTCCGCGATCTGCGCACCGACGCCGACCTCGCTGACGTCATCCCCGAGACGACCTACGGCTCCGCGTGGGCGGGCGACGACACGTTCTTCTACGTGCGGCCGGACCACACCATGCGCCCCTTCCAGGTGTGGCGCCACCAGATCGGCACGCCGGCCTCGGCCGACGTGCTCGTGTACGAGGACCGCGACGAGCGCTTCTTCGTGAGCGTCGGCCTGAGCCTCACCGAGCGGTGGGTGCACCTGACGTCCAGCTCGAAGGTGACGTCGGAGGAGCACCTCATCCCGGCCGCCGACCCGACGTCGCCGCCGACGATCGTCCAGCCGCGCGAGCAGGACGTCGAGTACGACGTCATCCACGCGCCGAGCCTCACCGACGACGACCGCTTCGTCGTGCTCACCAACGTCGACGACGCCGTCAACTTCAAGCTGATGACCGCCAGCGCGCCGAACCTGGGCGCGGAGCACTGGCAAGAGCTCGTGGCGCACCGGCCCGAGGTGAAGCTCGAGGGCATCTCGGCGTTCAGCCGGCACCTCGTGCGGTACGAGCGCCGCGAAGGGGTGCGCCGGATCGTGGTGATGCCGCACGATGGCGGCCCCGAGCACGAGCTGGCGATGCCCGAGGAGGTCTACGACACCGCGCCCGCCACCAACGCCGAGTTCGACACCACCACGCTGCGGTTCACCTACACCTCGCTCGTCACCCCTGGCTCGGTCTTCGACGAGGACCTCGACACCGGCGAGCGCACCCTCCTGAAGACCACGGAGGTCCTCGGCGGTCACGATCCCGCCGACTACGAGACGGGGCGCCTCTGGGCCACCGCCGAAGACGGCGCCCGCGTGCCGATCTCCTACGTGCACCGGGCGGGCCTTGCCCACGACGGCACGGCACCGTGCCTCCTGTACGGCTACGGCTCCTACGAGGCGTGCATCGACCCCGCCTTCTCCACGCTGCGGCTGTCCCTCCTCGATCGCGGGTTCGTGTTCGCCATCGCCCACGTCCGCGGCGGAGGCGAGCTCGGTCGACCCTGGTACGACGACGGCAAGCTGCTGCGGAAGCGCAACACGTTCACCGACTTCATCGCGTGTGCGGAGCACCTGGTGGCCGAGGGGTTGACCGCCCCGCAGCACCTCGTCGCACGCGGCGCGTCGGCCGGAGGCCTCCTCATGGGCGCGATCACGAACCTCCGTCCCGACCTCTTCGCGGCCGTGGTCGCCGAAGTGCCCTTCGTCGACTGCCTGACGACGATCCTCGACGTGTCCCTGCCGTTGACGGTCACCGAGTGGGAGGAGTGGGGCAACCCGGTGGAGGACCGGGAGGTCTACGCCTACATGAAGGGGTACAGCCCCTACGACAACGTCGAGGCGCGCGCCTATCCCGCCATCCTCGCCACCGGGGGTCTCAACGACCCCAGGGTGTCGTACTGGGAGCCGGCCAAGTGGGTGCAGCGCCTGCGGGCGAGCACCACCAGCGGCCAGCCGATCTACCTCCGGACCGAGATGGGGGCGGGCCACCAGGGCCCGTCCGGCCGCTACGACGCCTGGAAGGACGAAGCGTTCGTGTTCGCCTTCATCCTCGACGCGCTCGGCCTCAGCCCGGCGAGCTGAGCTCCTCGGCGGAGGTCACCCACTCGCGCACGGCCCGCGCCAGGTCGGGGTGGGCCTCCCCGAACACGACGATGCGGTCCCCCGGCTGCAACGTGCTGGAACCGGTGGGGATGAGCACGTCGCCGCCGCGCATCACCGCCGAGACGCGGGCCCCGAGCGGAGGGGGGACCTCCGCCAGCGGGCGCCCCACGACCCGACAGGCGGATCCGATCTCGATCTCGAGCAGCTCCACGCCCGGGCGCGTCCACCGGGAGGGCCTCCGCCATCGACGCCGCGACGTTCGGCTCCGCCTTCATGCCCAGGCGACGGGCGAGTGGCCCGACGGTCAGTCCTTGGACCAGCACGGACAACACCACCACGAAGAACACCACGTCGAAGATGAGCTGCCCCTCGGGATAGCCGGACGTGAGGGGGAACGTCGCCAGCACGATGGGCACCGCACCGCGGAGCCCCGCCCAGCTCACGAGCACGAGGTCGACGAGCCGGAACCGCATCCACCCGATCGACACGAGCACCGCAAGCGGACGCGCCACGAGGACGAGCACGACCGCGACGCCGAACGCCGCCGCCGCCTCCGCGTCGAGACGACTGGGGAACACGAGCAGACCCAGCAGCAGGAACAACCCGATCTGGGCCGTGGACGCCAACCCCTCGAGGAAGGTGCGCACGGCCCGCCGGCGGGACGGGGCCTTGGCGGCGACGACCATGCCGGCCACGTACACCGCGAGGAAGCCGGACATCGCCAGCGCCGCCGCGCCGCCGTAGGCCAGTCCGCCGACGCCGAGGGCGAGGACCGGGTAGAGCGCTGAGCTGGTGAGGTGAGACCGGGTCAGGAGCTCGGCGCCCAGCCACCCGACCGCGAGCCCGACCAGGAGCCCGCCGCCCAGCTGGCGCACCCCGAACACGACCCAGTCCTCCGCCCCGACGTGCCCTTCCCACGTGGCCAGCAGCCCCGCCGTGAGGAGGACCGCCATGGGGTCGTTGGCTCCCGACTCCGCCTCCAGCAGGTGGCTGAGCCGCCGAGGCAGACCGACGTTGCGCAGCACCGAGAACACCGCGGCGGCGTCCGTCGACGCCACCACCGCGCCGATCAGCAGCGCCGTCGTGCGATCGATCTCGAGCAGGAGGGTGGCTGCTCCGGCGGTCACCCCCGCGGTGATGACGACGCCGAGGGTGGCGAGTGACACCGCGGGGATGGCCACCTGGCGCACCTCGCGGAAGTCAGTGCTGAGGCCCCCCTCGTAGAGGATCACCACCAAGGCCGCCACGGCGATGCCCTGGGCCAGCTGTTCGTCGGACAGGCTGATCCAGTTCAGGCCGTCGTCACCCAGCGCCATGCCCAGGGCGAGGAAGAGCAGCAGACCGGGCACGCGGAGCCGGTCCGCGATCCCCGCGCCGACCACGCCGAGCACCAGCAACGCCGACCCCGCGAGAACCAGCTGGTCGGTGGGCAGGTCGACGTGCACGGCCCGAGGCTACGGGTTCGCTCGGGTCAGCCGCCCTGAGCCATGGCGTCCATGCCGGCGCGCAGCTCGTCGATGCTCGAGGGTGTCGCCTTCGACGGCATCCACGCGGTAGGAGAGCCCGAAGGCCTCGGGCATCTGCTTGAAGGTCGAGCACGAAGTGCGCGATCGCCCTCGGGACCGAACTCGCCGATCACGCGGGTTCCGCCCCAGCTCATGACCCAGGAGCCGTCGGTCGAGCTGGGCGGCGGACCCACAGCACGGCGGAGACGGGGACATCGGTGTCGCTGACCGCTTCGACCATCGTGGCGGTCATCGCCTCGAGGTCGATCTCGTAGCGGACACCGCGTGGCGGTGTGGTCTCCGCCGAGTTGTTGTCGTACACCGTCACCGTTCCGTCGGGCGAGCATGCGGGCGAAGTGCTGACCGCCGAGCGGGTTCTCCTCAGGATCGCCGACGACGGTCAGCGACTTCGGCGTCGGGGTGCCGCCGAGCTTCCAGATGATCTCCCCGTCGTCCTTGTTGATCAGGTAGACGCGCGTCGAGGTGACGGAAGGACAGCAGCACCGTGTCCTCGACCTGCTCGATCGAGTTCAGGTGGGCCCAGTCGAAGGCCTGCCGCCGTCCGGCGAGCTCGTGGGGCAGCCCGTAGACGAACTCGGCCGCCACCGCTCTGGCGTCTCGCTGACAGGTCGATGTGATCCTCCGTGCTCCACGACCAGACCACCGTTCCATCGGGGGCGACCTCCTGGACAACCCCGTCGAGGAGCGTGCCGTTCGGCTCGGACCGCCGTACTCCGTGAGGTCGAGTCGTCCCCGGGCGGGCCGGATAGGCGCCGATCATGGCGTTGCCGTTCTCCAGCATCTGGAAGTCGTGGAAGTCGGTCGGCATGTCGATCGGTGTTCCAGGTGTCGACGAGCGCTGCCGTCCAGCTCGTGGACCTGGAACCCCGACCCCGGCATCGAGGTTGAACCCGATGGCCCCGGGTTGCTGGTGGTCCCCCAGCCGAGCGTGCCGTCGGCGCAGCAGCCTTGGCGTCGGTCGCCTCGTCCACCTGCGTCCACCAGACCGGCACCCCCTGATCGTCGAAGATGGCGATGTAGGTGCTCGCCAGCTCGTCGTTCGGGGTCGAGATGTTCTGGGGGGTCGTGATGTAGAAGGCGGCGCTCGGGTCCGCCGGGCCGGGTGTAGGTCCAGTCGGGGAAGTCACCGGGCAGGCAACGCACGTGGTACTCGCTGGTGCGCTCGGAGGTCGTCGTCGCGAAGCTGAAGCTCTCCCCCGGTGCGAGGGGGACGGCCTGTGTGAAGTCGCCGCTCGTCGCGGGCTCCTCCGCGACGGCAACGGTGGTGACCTCCGGAGCCGACACGGTCATGCCGACGGGCTCGCTGCCGCACCGAGTGACGTAGTCGGTGACGCCGGGATCGAACTCCGGGAACAGGGCGGGATCAGCGGTGATGGTCGAGGCGGCGGCCGTGGTGAAGGTCGCATCCTCACCGCAGACGGTGGCCTCCCCCTCGGCGCACGCACGGAAGTGCACGGTGGCCTCGGGTTCGAGCGCCGCGAGGTCCTCGGTGATCGGCTGAGCGTCTCGATCGTCGATCTCGAGCTCGCGCTCGGCGGTCTCGCTTCCGTAGTCCGCGGTCGGCCCGTACTCGAACCAGTAGGCGACCGTGCCGTCCTCAGGCTGGGAGACCGTT
This sequence comes from uncultured Microthrixaceae bacterium, assembly GCA_963721695.1. Classification (GTDB taxonomy): domain Bacteria; phylum Actinomycetota; class Acidimicrobiia; order Acidimicrobiales; family VFJN01; genus VFJN01. The sequence continues at coordinate 6,922 of CAVRKU010000019.1, read as the reverse complement.
CCCTCCAGCGTGGCCAGCGAGTCGGTCACGCCCGTGGCCGGCAGGGTCTCGGTCGCCGCCGGGTCAGGGTCATCCGTGCACGCCGCACCCGCGAGCACGAGGCCCACCATGGCGATGACGCCGAACCGTTCGACGCCCCTTGTCCCCCCGGATCACGGGGGAATGTATAACCCAACTCGTCGGGTCCCCTGCGCACCCCGCCGACGCGGGCCACCGGCGGAGCGTTGCCGTTACGGTGCGGGCATGAGCGACGCGAGCGAAGCAACGATCACCGGCATCCACCACTTCTCGCCCACCGTGAGCGACGTCGAGGCGAGCGCGTCCTGGTACGAGCGGGTGTTCTCGATGACCCGTGTGCCGATCACGTTCGCCCACCACGAGCGCGAGGAGACCGGGTACGCGGTCCTGCTGATGGACCCGGTGTCCGGGCTGGTGATCGGCTTGCACCACAACGAGGCGAACGCGGGCGAGCCGTTCGACGAGGCCCGCACCGGCCTCGATCACATCGGGTTCAAGGTCCCCAACCGGGCGAGCCTCGACGAGTGGGTGACGAAGCTCGACGGCCTCGGCGTGGCGCACTCCGGCGTCCGTGACATCACGGAGCCGATCCCGTTCTCGACGCTGGTGTTCCGTGATCCCGACAACATCCAGCTCGAGCTCATCCACTCGCCCTGACGTTCACGCCACGATGTCGACGGGCGTGCCGAGCGTGATCACCGCCAGCCGGCGCTGATCCGCCTCGTGCATCCGGATGCAGCCGTTGGAGATGCGGGTGCCCGTCGTTCCGATCTGCGCGTCCGAGCTCTCCGAGATCGGACCGTGGATGGACGTGATGGCGTCGCCGCTGCCCTCCCAGCTCTCGATCGCCTCCGAGTGCCCGTTGGTGTCGAGCACGACCGGCCCGTAGCCCGCGGGAGGCGGCTTGGGGATCACCGCGACGAAGAAGCTTCCCGACTGGCGTCGGCGTCGACTCGGTGCCGATCCCGACCGGGGCCGCGAACAGCTCGAACCCGTCCTTGAACACGGTGAGCTTGGTCTCGGCGAGGCTGATCACGATCCGGTACGGCGTGCTGGACATCGCCACGTCCTCCAGCCGGACCCACGCCGTCGACCCGTTCGGGCGCTCAGGCAGCCTGATCCGCAACCAACCCACACGCTGCTCCACGATCGGCATCGTCATCGGATAGCCGTACCAGCGGCCGACGGTTCCGACCCGTTCGCCCGCCGGTTCGGCGAAGGTGGGGACCTCGCCCCGTGGCGTCGCCAGGCGCGTCGACACCGGGACGACCGGCGGTGGCGCTGGGACCGTCGTCGTCGTCGTCGATGGTGGGGTCGAGACCGCGATCCGTGGGGCCTCGGGCGCATCATGCGAGGTGCCGATGGCCGGGCCCGATACGACGAGGACGATCGACGACGAGCGGGACCAGGGTCCGACGCAGGATCCTCAGGAGCAGGTCCGTGCGCATGGTCCGCTCAGCCGAAGGGCTTCGGGATCAATCCGTTCGCTCGCGCCTCACGTTCGAGGTCGTCTCGATAGTCCGGATGGGCGATCGAGATCATGGCCGCGGCCCGTTCGGGCACCGACCTCCCCTTGAGGTTGACCATGCCGAACTCGGTCACGACGTACATCATGTCGCTGCGGGGGGCGGTGGAGATGTTTCCGGAGGTCAGGCTCAGGACGACCCTGCTCTTGCACTCCCCGTTCCGCTCATAGGTGGACGACATGCAGATGAACGATCGGCCGCCCTTCGCCGCGTACGAGCCGCGGATGAACTGCAGCTGGCCACCGGTGCCGCTGATGTGGCGGTGACCGCTCGACTCGCTCGCGGCCTGGCCTTGGAGATCCATCTGGGTCGTGTTGTTGATCGCCGTCATCCGGTCGTTCTGCATGATGAGGTGCGGCAGGTTCGTCAGCTCGACCGGCTGGCACGAGATGTCGGGGTTGTCGTCGATGGCCTCGTAGAGCGACTTCGAGCCGAGACCGAAGCTGCACACGACCTTGCCGGGGTGCGTCGTCTTCTTCGCGCCGGTCACGACACCGGCCTGGTAGAGGTCGATGATCCCGTCGGTGAGCATCTCGGTGTGCACCCCGAGGTCGCGCACGCCGCTGTCCAGCAGCAGGGAGCACACGGCGTTGGGCATGGCCCCGATGCCGATCTGCAGGCAGGCGCCGTCCTCGATCTCGCTCGCGATCAGCTGCGCCACGGCGCGGTCGGCGTGCGTCGGCGCGGAGTTGGGCAGCTCGGGCGGAGGGTCTGCCGTGGCCGTCGATCACGTAGTCGACCTCGCTCGCGTGCAGGCCGTTGTCGATGCCGTGCACGTGCGGCAGCGCCGGGTTCACCTCGACGATGACGACCTTCGCCCGCGATGCGATCGCTCCGTGCCAGAGGTTGCTGGCCCCGAAGTTGAAGTACCCGTCCGAGTCCATCGGGCGGGTCTGCACGACCATGAAGTCGGGGGGATCGATGAACCGGCGGTAGTAGTCGCTGATCTCACCGAGGTTGCACGGGATGTAGTGCTGCAGCCCGGCGTCGCACTTCTTGCGGTCGTAGCCGCTGAAGTGCCAGTTGAAGAAGTTGAAGTGCTCGCGGCCCGGGTCGGCCTCGAGCACGGCGCGAGGCCGCAAGCTCAGACAGCCACGGATGTTCACGTCTGCGAAGCTCGCTCGCCCGTTGCGCCAGCGCGCTGTCGAACACGTCGGGCTGGGACAGCACCGCTCCGTAGTCGACCCAGTCACCCGAGCTGACCAGCGCGGCTGCCGCGTCGGCCGAGATCGATGTGGGAACCGAGCTTCGCATCGGGCCTCCCCCTTCGGTGGGGACCGAGCCGCCAGCCGGGCGGGTCCCACAGGTGGCGGCGTGAACCTACACGACCCTCGAACGCGTCAGGCCGTGCGGTCCCACCACTCGAGCACCCGGATGCGCGCGGGCGGTGTTCCAGCGACTCGGCGTCCCCACGCCGCCCTCGAGGTCGAAGTGGACCCGGCCGGGATGGATTCGGTCGAGCAGCCAACGGCCGTCGGGCTGTCGCTTCGATCGCACGACGGCGACCGCTTCCGCCATCCGGGGGTCCGGATCTGCTCCCGACCGGCGGAAGTAGTCGAGCGCTCGCAGCACGTCGTAGTGCCAGTAGTACGGGAACGCGAAGTCGAGGTACGCCGGGTCGACGACGTCCGCGGTGCTCTTGCGGCGGTACAGGCCCCGTTCGAGGAGGTACTCCTCGCCGCCGCGCCGGGCCGTGCGCACCTCGGCCGAACCGCCTGTCGCTCGTTCGAACTCGAGCAGGCCGTCGAGCACGTTGATCGTCGTGTCGAAGGACGACCGCACCGAGCCGTTCTCGGCCTCGCAGTTCCAGCCGCCGTCCTCCAGCCGCTCGCCGAGGAGCCGCTCGACGATCGCCGCCACGTCCACCCCGAAGTACGCGCCGGTCTCGACCGTCCTGCCGTTGATGCACGGCTCGACCTCGCCGTCGAAGTAGCGCTGCCCTTCGTGCTCCCAGCGTCCGTTCGTCCGCGACGAGCGCGATCGCGCGCCGGGCGGACTCCGACGCCGGGTCGAGCCCGAGGAGCTGCAGGGTCTGCAAGGTGTGCATGGTGGCCGTCCACGGCTGCCCCGGCTCTCCTCCGGTGTACGAGCGCCGGGAAGCACGCGCCACCGGCCCAGAGCCCGTCGGCGTCCTCGAGCGCGAGGAGCTGCGCGCCCCAGCCCTCGTGCTCCACGCGGGCCCGCTCGACCGCCACGTCCTCCGGCGACGCCCCGGCAAGGTCGCGCATGACCTGCCACCTGATGGCGGGGTCGCCCTCGAGGAGCCAGTCCATCACGCTCATCGCCGAACGGTATCCCTGGCCGCCGGGACGCGCGACACGGTCCCTGGGCGGGCATGAACCAGGGACCGTGCTGCTCCATGGTTCCCGCACAGCGAATTCGTCAACCGCGCCGCGGATCTCGTATGGGCCGGCGCTCGGATGGGCAGTCGTGAGCAGACGGCCCCCGCCCCGGGGCCGTCCATCGCACGGCCCCTTCGTTTCATCCCACCGAGCGGAGGGGCCGTGTCGCGTGCAGGCTGCCCTGCCGCTAGCCGCCCTGGCCGGGAACGACGCGGTACGCCTCGTCTACCTGGCGACGTGCGCTGTGCTCACACGCCAACCACCAGGTGAGCCGTGAGCGTATGGCCGTCCCAGATCTGGTCCAACCCATCGGCCTCCGGGGTCAGGTGTCGTCGGTGAAGGTCCCTCCGAAGATGTCAGAGTTCCCGAAGGTCGCGGCGCACGCATTGTTCGGGCCTGGCCGCAGGGCATCGGAGTGCGCTCCTGGGAGCTCGGCGGCGGAGGTCCGGTCCCGCGGGCGGTCACCGACGACCGGTGTCGCGCCGCCTCCCGTCACGTCGTCCACGAACGCTTGGCGATAGACGTTGATCGCTGGGCACACGGCACCGTTCCGCATGTCGTTCCACACTGCGGAGCCGAAGTCACGGGTGGCGACGGCGTAGTTGTAGTCGCCGAGGAACTCCGACGTGAGCCCGTTCGCACTCGACGCTCGGCCGTCTCCAACGGCGCCGCGATGCAAGGTGGTCCATGAGCCGATCGCGCCGGTTGTGGCACTCACCTCCGCGTGGCGCACGACGCCAAGCACGCGACGAGGCGAGGTCGTGTCGTCACGCCACGGGTCGAGCCATGCGTTGTATACGAGCCACGCGTCGGTGCCGTCCGGTGAGATGGCGATGGCCGGGAAGTTGGCTCGATCGTCGCCGTCGTTGGCGTCGATGGGCTCGGAGTAGGAGTCGCCGCGATCCGTGGAGGTGACGACGTACGCCCGCTCCAGGTCGGTTCCGGCGCGATCGTCCGACCAGGTGATGACGATCTCGTCGGTCGCGTCGACGCCCGACGGTGCTCCGTTGGCGATGTCGATGCTGGGGAAGGTGTTCGTACGGGCACCGGCGATGCCGTCGATCGTGAAACGGCCCTGCGCCGGATCGAACTGCCCGATGCCGGCGACCGGCTGAACGATCGCCCGCGGTCGCTCGAACGATGCTCCGCCGTCAAACGAGCGGGCCTGGAAGAAGACCCCCTCGCGCGTGCGGATGTCGGTGCCGATCCACACCACGAAGACGACACCATCGCTGTCCGTCCGGACTGCGCATCCCTGCCGTCCGCCGGTTTGACCGTTGTTGGTCGCTGCGCTGAGCTGGCGAGTGCGCCATGTGTCCCCACCGTCGTCGGACCGGGCGAACAGGACTGGTTCAGACCCCGCCGTGCCGCGGAACCCCACGTTGCACACGTAGACGTTCCCGAAGTGGGGGCTCGACGCCGCATTGTCGGCCCACAGCTGCTCCTTGTCGCTGAAGAGCGCTTCGTTTTGCCTCGTGACGATCACCGGAGCCATCCATGCGCCGTTCTCGCCCGCGATGGCGCCCGCGATGTCGTCGGTCCTCGACACTGCGATGGCGCCCGCGCCCGCGAACCCCTGCCTCCCGGGGAAGTTCGTGGCGATGTTGGCGTAATAGAGGCGCTGGCCGTTCGTCCACGAGAACTCGCCGTCAGCGTCCGGCGCCGGTCCGAACACGAGTTCTGGATCGCCGTTGGAGACCAGGTCGTTCTCGAAGTAGTTGGGGACGGTGCCGATCGGCCCCGCCGGGTCCGGCACGCAGCCCGCGTCGGCCGGCAGGGGCACTCCTGGGACTGGGTCTGGCTGACCGAGGCAGCTGGCCGTCTCGCGGGCTGAATAACCGGTGTACTCGGGCTGCGTCCATGTGCGCCCCGCATCCGTCGAGAACTGCACGCCCGACACGCCGACGCCCGGGGTGAAGGGACAGGTCCGGTCGTCGGCGGCGTTGCACGCCTCCATGTCGATGTTGTCGTTCGCCCCGGCGGCCAGGATGTTGGGTTGCACCGGGTTGACCGCCAGCCCCGGCTCGTTCTGCTTGTTCTGCGAGAACAGCTCGTCGTCGCTACCGACCGTCACTTCGGTGGAGCCCCCAGGGGTTACCGGAACGGCCCCCGCCGAAACGGGAACGAGCAGGACGACGAGCCCTGCGGCGATGGCTCTGGCAGCCGTGATGGTGCGCATGGCGCTCCCCCTTGGCGGTACCCGACCGCTCCTCAGTGTGCGCCTGCGATCCAGCACTGGCAAGATCGGTTTCGAGGCACGCGATGACCGCCGAACCGACTACACGTGGTCGATGTCGTTCCACGAGGTGAACGTCATCGCCCGACCCCTCATCGTGCTCGCCGCACGATGGTTCGAGCGGGTGCTCTCGGCCCAAGCCGACGCCGTCGCCCCGACGATTACCCGACGCCACCCCTCTGACCGATGGCTACCCCCTCAGTTCAGTATCCAAAGTTCAAGAAGATGCCCTCGCGCCACCACCGTGGTCCAAGCACCGCGATCACCAACCCCGCAATCACTGGGAGCGCCCACGCAAGCCCGCGAGCGTGCCGCCAGCGAACGACTCCGGCGAGGAGTAGAGCCGCCGCGAGGCCGATCACGGCAAAGACAACGCGGCTCATGTCGTCCAGCCACTCCTCACAGCCCGAGTGGTAGGCGGAGACGAACCACACACTCCCGCATTCCACACCGCCCTGGCCCATCGTCCCCTCGGCGTGCGTGACCAGCCCGAGGCTCACACCCACGCTGGCGACGACGACCGCCACGAGAACCAGCCGGCTGGTTCGGCTGGATCGCGGCCCCGGCTCCAAATCCGTCGACTGTCGAGACATGTTCCGGCCCCCTCGTCTTCCAGGCCGACGCTGTAACGCCCTGCTTCGCCGTTCAGGTCACCCTGGCGTCCGGCAATGTTGCCGCAAGTCTCAGCAGATCGAGTCGATGAGCGTCGTGCGCAGACCACTGGCGACGCGCCGATAGACGACAACCAGGTCACGAGGGGTTCGCCGGCTAGCCGCCTTGGCCGGGGACGACGCGGTACG
>CAVRKU010000018.1:0-83332 GCA_963721695.1 uncultured Microthrixaceae bacterium | reverse complement strand
CGGCGGCGGGACGTGGACTTCGTGTCGGGCTCGACGGGATGTGCAGCGATCGTCGACATGGGTGGCCTCCAGGGGGTATCCGGGTTCGTCGCCCAATCGCAACACTAGTCGGCCAACCGCAACACTAAGGTTGATCAAACGTTTGATCGGGAGGTAGGCCGTATGACCCAGACCCCCCTGCCGGTGGGCCCTGTGATCGACCGAGGCGACCGCATCCTCGACGCGGCCCTCGCGCTGATGGCCGCGCGCGGCGCGGCGGGCACGTCGATGCGGCAGGTCGCCTCGGCCTGCGATCGCAACGTGGCGACGATCTACCACTACTTCCCCTCGAAGGCGTTCCTGCTCCGCTCGATCCTCGAGGAGCGCCGGTACGGCGAACGGCTGCGCGTCGACGGGCCCCGGCTCGACGAGTCCGACCCCCCGCGCGACCGGCTCGTCGCGCTGATCGACTGGCTCCGCGCCGACGCCATGGAGGACGAGGCCGTCTGGCGGCTCCTGCTCGGTGAGGCGCTCCGCGGTGAGGAGGCCGCGGCCGCCGCGGTGGATGACGTCTTGGATCTGCTCGCGGACCGGATCGCAGAGTGGCTCCGCGGGGTTCCCCGAGCTCGCGGGCGATCCCAGCGCGATCGCCCGCGTCGTCCGGAGCCACGTGCTTGCACTGGTGGTCGAGCACCTGGCCAGCCGCCCGATGTCGACGGCGGTGGCGCGCCGTCGAGCGGAGGAGCTCGCCGCGGTGGTGCTCCCCTGACCTCGCGTGGCCCCTGTGGCAGCCTGCCTTCCATGTCCGCCATCGAGGTCCATCGCCCTCCTGCCCTGTCCGTGCTGCCGGACGGGTACCAGGCCCTCTTCGACCGGGCCGCGGACGTGCTGCTCGCCGACGAGCGTGTGCGGGCCCTGTGGGTGCACGGCTCGCTCGGTCGCGACGAGGCCGACGCGTCGTCGGACCTCGATCTGATCCTCGCCGTCGCGGACGAGGACTTCGACGACCTTTGGGGCACGTGGTCCGAGTGGCTCGCCGACATCACGCCGACGGTGATCGCACGACCGCTGCCCTGGATCCCCGGGATCCTCTACGCCCTCACGCCGGAGTGCCTCCGCATCGATGTCGTGGTCGAGCGGGTCAGCGCGCTGCCGACGAGCGGCTTCGGGCGGCGGGCCCTCGTGTTCGATCGGGACGGCCTCGACGCTCAGGTGCCCCCACCGCCCGTGCCGCCGGGGCCCGACCGAGCGAAGGTGGAGACCGCCATCGAGGAGCCCCTGCGCTACCTCTCGTTGCTGCCGGCGCTCCTCGACCGGGAGGCGTACCTCCTCGTGCAGGAGGGGTACGGCCACATCCGCCGACGGCTGGTCGAGCTGTTCCAGCAGGCCAACGCCCCGCAGACGACGGTCGGCATGAAGCACGGACGCTTCCAGGTGACGGACGAGCAGTACGCGGTCCTCGAGGCGCTTCCGTGGCCCCAGGCGACACGGGAGGAGCTGGTGGCCGCGCACCGCGTCATCGGCTCGCGCCTCCTGGAGGTCGGTCCCCCGATCGCCGACCTCGTGGGCCTTCCCTGGCCGCAGGCGCTCGAGGACGCGGTCCGGTCACACCTCCGGCGCGAGCTCGGGATCGAGCTCGACAGTTCGACGGGGACGGGTCAGAACTGGAAGCCTGGCGCAGTCCGGTCCCCCGACGACCAGAGGTAGAAGGCACTTCGATGAGCACGCTCAAGGTTTGGATCGACCAGGATCTGTGCACCGGCGACGGGATCTGCGTGGAGCTCCAGCCCGGCATCTTCGCGATGCACGACGACGGGCTCGCCTACGTCAAGGAGACCGGCTGGTCGGACATCTTCAACGGGTCGGGCACCGACCCCGTCTACAAGATGGCCGAAGGCACGGCGACCGTTCCGCAGTCCCACGTCGACGCCACGATCGAGGCCGCCGAGGAGTGCCCCGGCGAGTGCATCTTCCTGGAGATCGTCGAGTAGGTCAGCGCCGCTCGACGCCGGCCACCTTCGCCAGCTCCTCGAGGTCGGCGACGATGGCGTCGACCACGTCCCACAGGTCAGGCACGAGCTCACGGCAGGCGACGAGCCCGAAGTCGAGCGTGTCGAGGTAGCTCTGCACGGTGATGTTGAGGCCCTGGCCGTCGACGATCGTGGACACCGGGTAGTAGTGCAGCAGCTCGCGCGCCCGCGGTGTAGAGCGGCACGCGGGGACCGGGCACGTTCGAGATCACCACGTTCACCGGCAGCGCGAACCGCGTGCTGAGCCGGGTGGCCGTGCGCATGGCGCGAGCGAAGACGGCCGGCGGCGGGAACTGGGCGAAGTCGGTGAGGGCGTCGGCCGGCACGGCGTCGAAGAGCTCCTTGGCGCCGACCATCGCCTCGTGCACCCGCGCCACCCGCTTGCAGCGGGTCGGGCTCGTCGGTGGGCAGCGCGGCGAAGATGCTCGACACCCGGTTCGTCCACTTCTCGGTCTCCTCGCCGGTGCGGATCGACACGGGCACCATCGCGACGAGCGGGACGTCGGGAAGGGCGTCGTGGGCCTCGAGCCAGGTTCGCAGCCCGCCGGCGCAGGCGGCCATCACCACGTCGTTCACCGTCGCGCCGAGCGCGTTCTTGATGTCCTTCACCAGCTCGAGCGACGTCGACCGGAACGCGAAGCGGCGGTGGGCGGTGATGGCGGCGTTGAACGGCGTGCGGGGCGCCGCGCCGGTGGGGAGCGGCCCCACGCGTCTCGCCCTCGGGGGACCGCTCGCGGCCGAGGTTCAGCACCGCGCCGAGCGGCCCGCGCAACCCGTCGCGCACCTGGTTGGCGGCCGCGACGACGACCGGGTGACCGGGTGGTCCGCCCGAGCTCGCGGACGGTGCGGGTGGCCAGCACGACGGCTCGCGCCGGCTTGCGCATCAGGTTCGCGCCGCCCGGGTCAGCACCTCGCTGTCGCTGGGCAGCCGCTCCGGCCGCCAGTCGTCGACCGCGGGCGGCTCGATGTCGTCGCCCTCCGGATCACCGTCGAGCATCAGGACGAGGAGCTCGGCCCCGGCGGCCCCGTCGATGGTGGCGTGGTGCACCTTCGTCAGGATCCCGAAGCGATCGTCGGGCAGCCCCTCGATGACGTAGCTCTCCCACAGCGGCCGGCGCCGGTCGAGCGGACGGCCCACGATGCGGGCCACCAGCTCGCCGAGCTGCTCGTCGCTGCCGGGCGGGGCGACCGCGGTGTGGCGGACGTGGAAGTCGATGTCGAAGCCCGGGTCGTCCACCCAGTACGGGTGGTCGAGGTTGAAGGGGACGTCGCGCAACCGACGGCGGAGCGGCTCCAGGAAGTGCAGCCGGCGCTCGATCTGGTGGCGCCAGGACGAGAGCGGCTCGTAGTCGGGGTCGTCGGGGCGCTCGTAGATCGACAGGCTCGAGACGTGCCCGAACTGCGACTCCGTCTCCATGTACAGGAACGATGCGTCCAGTCCGGAGAGCTGCTTCATGGGCTCACCCCTCTTCTGTCAGGTCGGCTTGGTAGCGAGCGATCTCCGCCCGGCCGACGACCATGTAGTGGACCTCGTCGGGCCCGTCGGCCAGCCGCAGCGTGCGCTGGCCGGTGTACATGTCCGCCAGCGGCGTCCACTGGGACACGCCCGTCGCGCCGTGGAGCTGGATGGCCTGATCGATGATCTGGCACACGCGCTCGGGCACCATGGCCTTGACCGCGCTCACCCAGACCCGCGCCTCGGCGTTGCCCATGAGGTCCATGGCCTTCGCGGCGCGGAGGACCATCAGCCGCATGGCCTCGATCTCGATGCGAGCCTCGGCGACGAGCTCGGTGTTCTTGCCGAGGGAGATCAGCGGCTTGCCGAAGGCCTCTCGGCTGAGGCCGCGCTCCACCATGAGCGCGAGGGCCCGCTCGGCGGCGCCGATCGAGCGCATGCAGTGGTGGATGCGGCCCGGTCCGAGCCGGAGCTGGGAGATCTCGAAGCCCCGGCCCTCGCCGAGCAGGATGTTCTCCTTCGGCACCCGCACATCCGTGAGGCGGATGTGCATGTGGCCGTGGGGAGCGTCGTCATGGCCGAACACGTGCATCGGCCCGAGGACCTCGACGCCAGGCGTGTCCATCGGCACGAGGATCTGCGACTGCTGGAGGTGGGCGGCGGCGTCCGGGTTGGTCCGCACCATGCAGATCATGATCTTGCAGCGGGGATCGCCGGCCCCCGAGATGTAGTACTTCTCGCCGTTGATCACCCACTCGTCACCGTCGAGCACGGCGGCCGTCGCGATGTTGCGAGCGTCGGAGCTGGCCATGTCGGGCTCGGTCATGGCGAAGCGCGGAGCGGATCTCACCGTTGAGGAGGGGCTCGAGCCACTGCTCCTTCTGCTCCGGCGTGCCGACGCGCTCGAGCACCTCCATGTTGCCGGTGTCGGGCGCGGCGCAGTTGAGGCACTCCGACGCCAACGGGTTCTTCCCCAGCTCGACGGCGATGTAGGCGTAGTCGAGGTTGCTGAGCCCCTGCCCCGTCTGGGCGTCGGGGAGGAAGAAGTTCCACAGCCCGTTGGCCTTGGCCTTCGCCTTGACGCCGTCGAGGAGCTCGAGCTGGCCGGGCGCGAAGCTCCACCGGTCCGCCCGCCCCTCACCGAGCCGGAAGTACTCGGCCGTGATGGGCTCGACCTCCTCGGCGATGAACGACTTCACGTGGTCCAGGAGCGGGCGGGCCCCCTCGGACATGCCGAGGTTGTACAGCTCGCCCCCGAAGTCGTCGGTGTTGAGGGGGTTGGCGGGCATCAGCAGCTCCTGAGTGATCGTGGGAGGTAGAGCACACCACACCCAGCGGCCGATTGCCTCCTGCTCGCTCAGGCGGGCGTGAAGCGGAGCCGGAGCCGGCTCGGCCCCCAGATCCCGATGTTGGGTGGCTTCCACTCGATCGGCCCGTCCAGCTCCAGGTCCGGCAGACGACGAGCGAGCAGCGGGAGCGCCTCCTGCAGCTCGGCCCGGGCGAGCGACGCCCCCAGGCAGAAGTGGATGCCGGACCCGAAGGTCATGTGGCCGGCGCGACCCGGGGCGCGGCCGATGTCGAACCGGTGCGGATCGTCCCAGACCGCCTCGTCGAAGTTGGCGACGGCGAGGTTGGTCATCACGAGCGTGCCGGTGGGGAAGATGACGTCGCGGTACTCGATGTCCTCCGACGCGAAGCGGGCGGTGCCACGGACAGCACCGAGGTGGCGCATCGTCTCCTCCACGGCGCCGGCCGCCAGGTCTGGGTCTTCGGCCAGTCGCTTCCACTGATCGGGGCGCTGGGCCAACAGCGCCACCGAGCAGGCGAGCTGGTTGCGGGTCGTGTCGGTGCCGGCCATGAGCACCGCCTCCGTCATCATCACGAGCTCGTCGGTGCTGAGGCGGTCGCCCTCCTCCTCCACCGCGATCATGTGGCTGAGCAAGTCGTCGGCCGGCTGGCTCCGCCGTTCCTCGACCATGGCGCGCACGTAGGCCTGGAGCTCGTCCATCGCCGTCACGATCAGGGCCTGATCGGCGGCGAGATCGTTGTTGAAGATGCGGAAGATGTTGGTGGCCCAGCCCGAGAAGAGCTTCCAGTCCTCCTTCGGCGCCCCGAGGAGCTCGCAGATGATCGGGATCGGATACGGCTCGCACACGTCTTCGACGAGCTCGCACGAACCCCGCGCCGCGAACGAGTCCACCAGGCCGTTCGACGACCTCCCGCATGAAGGGCCGCAGGCGATCGGTGGCCTTCGGCGTGAACGCGGGTGAGGCGAGACGACGCAGCCTCGTGTGCTCCGCTCCCTCCTTCGAGAGGATCGACCCGGTCTGTCGCTCGCGGATCGGGCCCTCGACGCCAGCCATCTGCGGGATCAGCGAGATGGCGGAGTGGAACCGGCGCTCGCGGAGGATGGCCGTCACGTCCTCATGCCGCGTCACCGCGTAGCCCATGGGAACACGACACAGCCAGTGCTGACGGCGGGCTGCTTCGAACGCCGCGATCACGTCCGCTCGCTCGGCGTCGGCGACGTCGACCTCCGGCAGCTCCAGGTCGTGCACCGAGGTCGCCATCGAACGAGTCTGCCTCACCCGTTGGCGTCGTTGCCGAGCCACTCCCCGATCACGAGCGACAGGAACTCCGGCTGCGGTCGGAACCCGAGCGACGCGTAGAACGCCTGGGCGTCGTCGGTCTGCAGCCCGATGTGCTGCCCCGGCACCTTGGCCATCAGGTGGCGCATCATCTGGGACGCGACGCCCTGGCGGCGATGCTCCGAGTCGGTCCACACGTCGACGAGGTAGGCGTTGCACACCCCGTCGGACAGCAGTCGGGCCATCCCCACGAGCTCGCCGTCGACCCAGGCCAGGGCCACGTGGCTGGACTGCTCGAAGGACAGGCGCAGGGCGGCCGGGCTGCGACCGTTGTCGAAGGCGTCGGCCGCCAGCCGGGCCTTGGCCCGATCCCAGTCGACCCGCTCGAGGTCCTCGTCGATCTGTACGGACACGCCGCCATCATGCCGTCGTCGTCGAACAGGCGACGGGGATCGCACCCGCGCGACTCCGCGATCGACCCACCCGTACAATCCGCCGGTGCGCGGCCCAAGCGACCCCCATCCGGCGCACCGCATCTGGCGATCTCCCGGCCAGCAGCTCCTCGTGCTCCTCGGGTTGACCGGCTTCGCCATCAGCCAACCGCTCCTGTCGATCCTGGGCGACGCCCCCACAGAGCTGGCGTTCTACGGCCTCGACGGCACCGACCTCGTGCGGCTCGCGTGCCTGATCGCGTTCGTCCCGCCCCTCGTGCTCTGGGGCATCACCCGGCTCGCGGCGCTGGTCCCCGGCCGGTCCGATCACCGGCTCGACCGCTGGCTGCACCTCGCGATGGTCGGCGGGCTGGTGGGTCTGGTCGCCATCCAGCTGGCGAAGTCGGCGGGCGTCGAGCAAGGGGCCGTCCTCGCCGCGCTGGCCATCGCGGCCGGCGCGGGCTTCGCGGTCGTCTACGTCCGCTCGTCGGTCGTGGCGACGTGGGCCAGCTACACCGCGGTGCTCCCCGTGCTCGCGGTCGGCGTCGTTCCTGGTCGTGTCGCCGGCCTCGGCGCTGCTCGACTCCGCCGAAGCCCCCGAGCGGATCGGCGGCGATCACCCGTCGGTCGTCCTCATCATCCTCGACGAGCTCCCCACCCGCTCGCTGCTCGACAGCGACGACGGGATCGACGTCGAGCGCTTCCCGAACCTGGCCGCCTTCGCCGACGATGCCACCTGGTACCGCCACAGCTCGAGCCTCGCGACGCTCACGGAGGCGGCGGTGCCGTCGATGCTCACCGGCAACCTGCCGGTGGCCGAGGAGGCCGTGTGGACCAACCACCCGGACAACCTCTTCACGATCCTCGCCCCCACCCACGAGCTCGAGGTGATCGAGCAGGCCACCGAGCTCTGCCCGTACGACGTCTGCGTCCCCACCGCGGCGGTCGGCCAGGGCGGTGGCGAGCTCGAGGTCGCGGGGCCCGGGTTCGGTGACGCGCTCGGTGTGGCCCGCGACCTCTGGTTCGACCGCGTGTCCCTCGGCGAAGGCGAGCCGCCCGCCCTCGACGACTTCGCCGAGGCCGTCACGCCGACCGACTCGTCATCCACCACCACCACGGAGGACCCGACGAGCCCCTCGGTCACCGCCCGCGCCGGGCCGGAGGATCGGCCGACGCCCGACGAGGGGCAGGCGCTCACCTCGGTGCGCACGCAGGCGCTGATCGACTCGTTCGACGCCGACAAGGGTGCCGCCCTCTACTACCTGCACCTGATGATCCCGCACCAGCCGTTCAAGCGGTATCCAGACGGCACGGAGTACCACGTCGACGATCCGCTCGGGGTGGGCCTACCCGAGGAGGACGGCAAGGAGCTGGTGTTCTCCTGGAGCCCCTGGACGAGCGCGGTCAGCGAGCAGCAGCACCTGCTCCAGGCCCAGTACGGCGATCAGCTGGTCGGGCAGATCCTCGAGGGCCTCCGCGACGCCGGGCTCTATGACGACTCGCTCGTGATCGTGGCCTCCGACCACGGCATCTCCTTCGAGGCGAGGACCGCGGGCCGCTACGTCGAGCCATCCACCACCGATGCCATCGCGTACGCACCGCTGCTCATCAAGCCGCCGGGCCAGACCGACGGCGCGGTGGACGACAGCAACGTGATGACCATCGACCTGCTCCCGACCATCGCCGACATCGTCGGCGTCGAGCTCCCGAGTCCCATCGACGGGGCAGCCATCGGCTCCGAGGACATCGCGGCACGAGGGCCGGCCAAGACGATCTACGACTTGCAGGGCTTCGGTGGGCTGAGGATCCGACAGGTGATCGAGTTCGACGACCGCGAGGCGTTCGCCACGGTCGGCGACCGGTTCATCGGACCGCTCCCGGATCCCGCCGACCCGCTCTCGGCCCTCCACGAGCACCTCGGCATCGGGGACCTCGTCGGACGCCCGCTCGACGACGTCGTGACCGGACGCCACGACGGCTCGGTCGCGCTGGATGCCTCGCTGACCTCCTCGACCCCAGTGGACCGCTCTTGCACGGCCTGGTGACCGGTGACGTCTCGGGCGGATCCGACGACGACCGGCTCATCCTCGCCGTGGACGGCGTGGTGGTGGGCGGCTCGGCGATGTCGACCGACTCCCAGGGGCGAGCCGGGCGCATCGCCGTGCTGCTCCCGCAGGGCACCCTCGACGACCAGAACGAGATCCGCGCGCGCTGCTCCAAGCCGATGGCGACGTGCTCGAGCTCGGGGTGCGCTCGCTCTAGAAGGGGGTTCTTGGAGCGGACGACGGGATTCGAACCCGCGACCCCAACGTTGGCAAGGTGTGATCCCCGACAGGCGCCCGCAGAAGGAGCTCGACACCATGTCCGACACCGAAGGCGAGTACGAAGCGAGCCCGTGGGCCTGGGTGAGCGACCAGGTAGCGGCCTACGAAGCATCGGGCGGGACCGAGGCCAACACGCTCCGGGACACCGGGCTGCCGATCATCATCGTCACCTCGATCGGCAACAAGACCGGCAAGGTCCGCAAGACCCCGTTGATGAAGGTCGAGCACGACGGCGCGTACGCCCTGGTGGCGTCCGTGGGGGGCGCTCCGAAGCACCCCGTCTGGTACTGGAACCTCAAGGCCGACCCGACCTCGATCCTGGTGCAGGACGGTCCGGAGCCGTTCGCCGTGGACGTGCGCGAGCTCGAGGGTGACGAGCGGGCCGAGTGGTGGGAGCGTGCGGTCGCCGCCTACCCGCCGTACGCGGAGTACCAGGAGCGCACCGACCGGGTGATCCCGGTCTTCCTTGCGACGAAGCGCGCCTGACCAGCGATTCTGGAGCGGACGACGGGATTCGAACCCGCGACCCCAACCTTGGCAAGGTTGTGCTCTACCAGCTGAGCCACGTCCGCGTGAGCCAGCGACGATAGCAGGGGGGTCTTGGGCGCCCCCAACCGCTACCCCGGCTCGATCACAGCGACGGACCATGCCAGCGCATAGCCTGGCGTGCCAGCAACGCGGCGCCATGGGAAGGGACGGGCTCGTCTGTGGGCATGGTGACAGAAGGCGGCCGGCAGAGCCTCTCGGATCGACTTCGTCTACGGCAACGACGCGGAGATCCGCGGCTCACCACGGCCACTCGACGGGCGCTCGAGATCGTGTGGCGGTCCGCGCGACGAACCTTCGTCGCATCCCTCCTCGCGGAGGCGGCCGGCGCCGTCGGGCTGGCCGGCGTGCTGCTCTTCGGGCGTCAGCTCGCCACCGAGCTCGCGGCCGATCCGCCCGTGGACTCGCTTCGGGATGTCCTGCCCGAGGCCGTCGGCCTCGCCGCATCCCTCCTGGTTTCGGGTCTGTCGCTTGTGGTGGTCCGTCATCTCAGATGGTTGGTCGCGGAGCAGGTTTCGCGCCACGTCCAGGACGAGATCGCAGGCATCGCCTCGTCCGTCGACTACGAGCGGTACGAGCAGCAGGACTTCCATGACCTCCTCAGCCGGTCGAACAGCCAGGCGTCTGAGAGCTCGTACCAGATCGTGTACAACCTGCTCAGCCTCTTCACCGTCCTTGCGACCGGTGTGGTGGTGCTGCTCGTCCTCATCCGGACGGTTCCAGAGGTGCTCCCCGCACTCGTGCTGATCGCCGTCCCCTCACTCATCGCAGCTCGTGCGTCAGCTCGGCTCGGCTTCCGGGTCACGTACGACCTGACCCCGAACGACCGACTCCGCCATTACCTCTACAGCGCGTTGACGGAACGGACCGCGGCACGGGAGCTGCGCGTCTTCGGTCTTTCAGACGTGCTCCACTCCCGTTGGGAGAAGCTCTACGACGACCGCATGAAGCGGATCAGCGGACTCGTGCGAAGGCAGGTGACCTTCAACGGGTTGGCGGTGCTCGTGGGAGCGGTCCTCGTCGGTGCGATCCTTCTCGTCCTCGTGCAGGCTGCGGTCGACGGGCGCATCTCACTCGGAGATGCCGCCATCGCCATCGTCGCTCTGCAGCAGCTGACCAACCAGCTCCGCACGGCTGCATCGGCTTCGGGCTCGCTTCGCCAGTCGAGCCTCTTCCTGGATGACTACGAGCGCTTCAGGGCCTTGCGAGCCGGCGCCCGGTCCGCGCAAGCACCGATCGTCCCCCGCACCCATGGATGGCTCGCCGTGGAGCACGTCTCGTTTCGCTATCCCGGGACTGACGTGACCGTGCTCGACGACGTCAGCTTGGAGCTTGCGCCGGGCGAGATCGTCGCGTTGGTGGGCGTGAGCGGGAGCGGCAAGACAACGCTGGCTCACCTGGTCGCAGGGCTGTACCAGCCCACCGCGGGACGAATCACCTTCGACGGTGTCGACATCGCCACCATCCCCCGGGAGGAGTGGTGGCGGACTCTGGCCGTCGTCTTCCAGGACTTCGTGCGATACGAGCTGACGGCCAGGGAGAACGTCGCCATCAGCGACCACCACAGCTCAGCCGATCTCGCACGAGTTTCCGCCGCCGCCGACCGGGCAGGAATAGGCACCGTCCTGAGGAGTCTCCCCGACGGCTTCGAGACGATGCTGAGCAGGGCCTACGACAACGGCGCGGACCTCTCCGTCGGGCAGTGGCAGCGGGTGGCCGTGGCACGGGCGTTCTTCCGTGATGCCTCACTTCTGATCCTCGACGAGCCGGCCGCGGCGCTCGACGCCATCGCCGAACAGTCCCTCCACGCGCAGCTCGTGGAGCTCTGTGTGGAGCGCAGCGCGCTCCTCATCTCTCACCGGTTCTCCACCGTCCGGCTCGCCGATCGCATCTGCGTGATGGGACAGGGGCGAATCCTCGAGCAAGGCACGCACGATGAGCTGATGGCCGTCGGCGGGCTGTATGCCGAGCTGTTCGATCTCCAAGCGAGCAGCTACCTCGTCGACCGGAGTGGCGACGCTGCCCAGAGCCGCCAACCATGAGCCCGCCTCATCCCGCATTGCTGCGAATTGCGGCCGGCGCCGAGGCCGGCAGGGTCGCCGATGAGGCGGCCTTCGTCGGTTCGACCCATGAGCATCGAATGGTCGCCCGCGTGCTGGACGCGCACGAGCTCGGCGAAGTGGTCCTCTCACCCGACTCGATCACAGCTCTGGCGATCCAGGACCTTGCCGAACGCCAGTTCCACCTCCAGCTGTGGGTAGCGCTCGAACGGATCCAGGGTGCACTGCAGCCCATGGGCGCGGAGGTCGCGGTCTTGAAGGGGATCGCCACGGAGACCCGTTGGTACGACGACATCGGCCAGCGGGCCTGCACGGACCTGGATCTCCTCCTTGCGCCTCGCGCCTTCGGGCAGGCCGCTGACGTCGTCGTCACCCTTGATCCGAACGCGAGGCTGCTCCGCGGCGATCAGCGACCTGGTGCCCCGACGCCTCCTCCAGCACGTCGACCTCCAGTACGGAGACGTCGCGGTGGATCTCCACTTCGACCCGCTGAAGATCGGCCTCCCGACACTGCAGCTCGAGGCCGTGTGGGAGTCCACGGAGCTGTGCGACACACCGCATGGCACGATCCGGGTGCTCGCCGCCGAGATCGAGCTGGTCCTTCTCCTCCTCCACATGAACAAGGATGGATTCGCCCTCCTGGGGCCGTTCCTCGACATCCAGCGGATCGTGCACCGTGCGCCCCTCGACTGGGACCGCGTCCGTGAGTTCGTCGCAGCCGAAGGCCTCGACATCCCTGTGTGGAAGAGCCTCCGGCTGGTCGACGCCCAGGTTGGCTTGGGCGACATCGAGGTCCCGTCGACCGGAGGCCTCCGTGCTTGGACGTGGGATCGGCTCTGGGGCCGTTCCATCCTGCGCGGCGAGGGACGAGGCGGCGCGTTCTCGGTCCAACCCCTGCTCCCCCTCCACGTAGCCGGCCGGCCCGCCGACAACACGCGTGAGCTCCGTCGCCAGGTAGTACCGCCCCGACGATTGCTCGAGGTAGCGGGACGGCTGAAGCCCGGAGAGTCCTACCTTCGATGGCTCGGCATCGGACGCGTGCAGAACCGACTCCGACCGCGCCCGAGGAATGCCAGTCCCGCCAGCTGAGGTATCCTCCCAGCCCTAGTAGCGCCGGTGAGACAGGCGGTGACGAGGTGGATCCGAAGGGGGCGGCACAGGGGGAGCCATCGTTCGCGATCCCAGGGAGTGTGCTCGTCCGGGAGGTCGGGGGTGAGATGGTGCTCCTCAACCTGGATTCGGAGACCTACTTCGGCCTGAACCGCTCTGGCGCCGAGATCGTGGCGCGGCTCACGACGTTGCCGTTTGACGTTGCCCTGGCCAGCCTGGCGGCCGACTTCGACGTCGACGAGGAGGTGCTTCGGCGGGACATCCAAGACCTCGTGCGCACCCTCGTGGACGCGGGCCTGGTGGACCAGCGCGAACGACGGCCGCTGATGTCCCAGCGCCAGCTCGATGAGCACCGCGGCTACCTCGCCGACGAGCGGCGCACGGCCGCGTATCGCGCGGCGCTGGCGGAGGTCGTTCGCCCCTCGGACGTCGTGCTCGACCTCGGGGCCGGCACCGGGTTGCTCGGCTACCTGGCGTGCGACGCGGGAGCCCGGCACGTCATCGCCGTCGATCGCGGAGACGTCCTTGGCCTGGCCCACGACCTCGCCGCGGCGAACGGCTACGGGGATCGGATCACCCACGTGCAGGCGCTCTCCACGGAGCTCCAGCTCGAAGCGCCCATCGACGTGGCTGTGTGCGATCAGATCGGGGGCCTCGTCTACGACGCCGGGATCCTTGGCTGCTTCGCCGACGCCCGCCGCAGGCTCCTCGCGCCCGGTGGTCGCCTGGTTCCCGCGTCGTTTCGCATCTTCCTCGCCCCCGTGTCGTTCGAACGCGGTCGTGCCGCCGTGGACTTCTGGGCTGAGCACCCCGCTGGCCTGGATGCGGATGCCGCTCGAGCCTTGGCAGCGAACACCGAATGGAGCTTCTCCGTCGCCCCGGAGGACGTCGAGGCGCTCGCGGCCGGCCGTGAGGTGGCCGCCTTCCCCGCCGACCACGACGGTCCCATCGCGGGCTCGGCCGCATTCGAGACCGTCCGGGAAGGGCGCTTCGACGGCTACATCGGCTGGTTCGAGGCCACGATGTCGCCGTCGGTCACGCTGACCAACGACCCGTGGGCAACCGAGCGATTCGACCGATGGTGCAACTTCTATCCTCTCGACGGTGGACTTCGACCTCGTCGCGGGCGACCGGGTGGAGCTCCACCTGGACGTACGCCCCCGCCTCGGCGTTGTGTCGTGGACGACGCGGGTGACCGACAGGAACGGGCACCTGCACGAGCGCCGCGGCTCGACCTTCAACGGGTCGTTCCTCACCCCTACGACCATCGAGAGCTTGGTCACGGCTCAGCCGGTCCGACGCACGCAGCGCGTCGAGGTGCTCGAGCGCGCCCTGGCCATGGTCGACGGCGAGGCGTCCGCATCTGACATCGCCGACGCACTGGCAGACCAGATCGGGACGGTGTTCGCCTCCCGGTCCCACGTCGAACGGTTCGTGCACAGCATCACCGAGCTCATCCGCTCGTGACCTCCACTCGATCCGTCGTGGTGGGTGCGGGCGGTCTGCGCATCGCCCAACGTCAAGCGCCGAACCACGTCGCAGAGGGCGACCTGAGGATCGGCCCTCGGGCACCAGTCGCCCTGCCGGAGGGTCCGGCGCTCGAGGCTCAGTCCTCGGATGGCACCGTATGGCGGCGCCACTGGGAGGATGGCCTGCGCCTGATCATCCACTTCGTGGACGTGGTGAGCGTCGAGGTCGACGGCGCCGGCCTCGTCACGTTCGACCGAGCGATCCCACCCGAGGTCGAGGAGCACCTGCTCCTCGACCATGTCCTCCCGCTCGTGCTCGCACAGCGTGGAGCCCTGGTCGTCCACGGGGGTGTGATCAGCTGGAGAGGCACAGGCGCCGTCCTGTTGGGCTCATCTGGCCATGGGAAGTCCACGCTCACCGCCTTCGCCTGGCAGCACGGATGGATGGTGGGGGGTGACGACGGAGCCGTCCTCACCTCGGGACGCTCGGGGCGACCTCCTACTGCCGAGCCGACCTATCCGACCGTGCGGCTCACGAGGGACAGTGCGGCCCTCCTCGGGATCGATGTGGACACGGGGTCGCCCGTGGCCGGCAAGATCCGGCTCGCCGACGACCGCGTGCGCCCACTCTGCGCCGCTCCGGTACCGGTCGGCGTCATCGCCATCGTGACTCCCGGCGACGCAGGCGACACAGCTTGGTTTGATCCCGTGGCAGGGGCAGAGGCACATGCGGAGCTCTTCGGTTCGACGTTTCACGCCGATCTGCGGACACGTCGACTGCTGCCGCGCATCGTCGACGACCTCGGCCAGATCATCGACTCCACCTTGGTCGGCCGGCTCGTCGTCCCGTGGGGATGGGCCGGTCTGCACGAGGCCGAGACCGTATTGCGTGCGACGCTGGAACGGGTGACCGTCCGCTCGCCACCCGGGCCATGAGGCGACTTCGCTTCGGGCGCCGCCCGACCCGGGCCGACGCCGCACGCTTCATCGGCCACCTTCGCACCCCTCAACGGGCAAGCGCTCTGAGGTCCGTGATCGATGGTGTGATCGTCGCGCGGACCCTTCGTCAACGCGGCGCTCGCCCGCTCCTCGCCCGGATAGGAGACGGTGATGCTGGTGATCTTGACCCGGTCCGTTCGATCGAGGTCGCCGCTGCCGTCGATGCCGGCCTGGGCCTCATCCCCATCGCGCCGACGTGTCTGCGTCGATCGATCACGCTTCTACGGGAGCTGAAGCGCCTCGGCCTCGACGGCAAGATGCACGTCGGTGTCCAACATCTTTCCCAGGGCGTTGAGGCCCACGCTTGGGTGCAGGTCGGCGCGGTGGTGGTCAACGACGACCGCACGGTCACAGACCGCTACGTGGAGCTGGCCGCCGGTGAGGTGGAAGCGATGGCCGCCCAGCTCCGATGACCTTCACCGCCGCGGTCGCATCGGGAGCCGCCGCTGACCGCTTCGACCAGCTGCTCTCCACGACGCCCCCGGGCCGAGCGGCAACCGTGGTGCGCCACGCTGGTCTTGCCGTTGCCCATGTCACCGGGTCGCCGTGGGTGAGCGTCATCGATGACGGTGAGGTGCTGGCCGTCGTCGACGGTCGCATCCACGGCCTCCCCACGTTCGCGCGCGACCCTGCCCGCCATGCGCTCGAGCGTTACCGCGCCGACGCAGCTGATCTGGCCAAGGGGCTCCTCGGCGACTTCGTGATCATCGTCCTCGATCGCCGGACTGACACCCTGCTCGTCGCTCGTGACCCAGTCGGCGTGCGACCGTGGTACCTCGCCTCCGCGAACGGCGACCCCATCGGGGCCTCGGACATCGCCACGCTCGTCGCACTGCCGGGGGTCGACGGCACCATCGACGAGACCACGGTCATCCACTACCTCGCAGCCGTGACCCAGAGTCGCGGTCCCACCGTGTACCGCGTGGTCACCACCCTGAGGCCGGGCCAGACGTGGTTGATGAGCCAGGGCCGCAGCCGCACGCTCACCCACCATCGGTGGCAGCTCGATCCCGACCTGGACATCTCCTGGGACGATGCCGCGGCGCGGTGCCGCGACGTCCTCGAGCGATGCGTACAAGATCGCCTCGACGTGATGCCGTCGGCGGCCACGGCCGACCTGAGCGGCGGGCTCGACTCGTCGATCGTGGTCGGCACCATGGCACGCCTCGGAGCAGAGGACCTGCTCGCCGGGCGCCTCGTGTTCGAAGGACGTGATGCCGACGAGCGCCGCTACTCCGACGCCGTGGCCGAGCACTGGGGCATCCCTCTCGTGTCCGCTCCGCCCTGGCTCGGCAGCGCCGAGGAGTGCCTCGAGCTGACGCGGCGCCTCAAGCGACCGGTGCCGGATCCGCACTTCACGATGTTCACCACCCTCCACGAGACACTCGCGGCCCATGGTCGGCTCGACAGCCTGACCGGCAGCGGTGGCGACGACGCGTTCGCGGTGACAGCGATCGGCGGCCGCGTCGTCAGCGCGGGGCAGCTCCGACAGGGGACCATCCTCCGCCAGGTCGCCGCCGCCACCGTCCGACGCCCACGGCAGGCCTGGCTGGAGCTCATCCGACCGACGCTCCACCGTCTGGCTCCGTGGCGCGGCGACGGCCTCCCCACCTGGATCAGCGAGACGGCGGCGCAGTCGGCCGGTCTCCGCGACCTGTTCCATCGGCGTCCCGAGCGCGTAACCGGCATCCACGCCATCGATGACCGGATGGACAACCTGACCAACGGACACGAAGCCGCCCTGTTCGAGCTGCGCGCCCTCGTGGCCGACCGGCTCGGCCGCCGCGACTCGCATCCCTACCTGGACCCACGTCTCATCCACGCCACCTACGGGCTCGATCCGTGGTGGCCGACCATCGGCCACCACACCCGTGCGCTGCAGGCGCATGCATTTCGCGATCGACTCCCCACACTCGTCGCCGAACGTCGAACGAAGGCAGGGTTCGCGGAGGCGTTCTGGCCCGGAGTCCTCGCCGATCAGACCCTGCAGGATGTGCAGGACGGGCCGCTCATGGGCACCGGTTGGCTCGAACCGGAGGGGCTCGCGACGCTCATCGGGCGCGCAAAGACCGGGGTGGCAGCCGCGGCCATCCCCCTGTCCCGTTGCGTGGCCGTCGACCGGTGGCTACGAGTGCTCTGAGCTGGTCGTTCGAGCCCGAGACGGACGTGCTAGTTCGCTCCCCCACTGACGCCGCAGTCGCCCATGCCACCGAGCTGGGTGTCGTTGTTCGCGTTCCCGTCAGGGCAACTGCCGTTCATCCCCAGCGTGAGCTCGGCAAAGGTGCCCAACTCCCGCAGCGTCGGGGTCTCGTAGTCCATCGCCTGTTCCTCCCGTGGATACTTCATCGCCTGGCGCGGACCCTAGCAGGACATCCGCAGCCGTGCGCTCGATCCGAACGCTCGGTGGCGCATCAGCGCAACGCCGACCGGAGCAGGGCGCGGTCGTGCTCGCGCATGGGGAGGTCGCCGACATGGGCGAGCGCACGTGGGCTCATCTTCTTGGCGGTCTTGCGGATGACGTCGAGCATCTTCTCGTCACCGAGGTCGTCGACCGTGGCGGCGAGCTGCGTCTCGAGGAACACCAGGCACAGCGCATCCTCGTGGGTCTGCACCGCGGCGTCGGTGCCGAGGCCCTCCTTGCGGATGATGCGCTGCACCCGGTCGATCGTGACGTCGTCGTAGCCGACCTCGCGGAGGATCCCCGCGACCTCGTCCGCATGCTGCTTCTTGAGCGCGGTCCGCCAGCGCAGGTACGCCGCTCGACCCTCCGGATACGAAGATCGCGGCACCGTCCATCGCCGCAGGTGGTGCGCTCGAGCGGCGATGAGCTGTGCGTCGTCGGCGTTCGGGTCCAGCTTCGTGACCCACTCGGTCATCAGGGCGGCGTGGGCCAGCTCCTTCGGGCGGACCTCGCCGCGCACCTCGATCGTGTTCGGGTCGTCCGCGTTGGCGCGATCGATCGCCGTGATGGCCTGCTCGAGCCTCGAGCTCGCCACCGCGTCAGTCGGCGTCGGCAGGGCGGAGGTCGATGCGCAGCACCAGCACGCCGTCGTCGACCTCGGCCGAGGCGTCGCCCACGATGGCGAAGTCCTGGAAGTCGACCTGGGCCTGCTCGATGAAGCGGGTGCGCTCCTCCCCCGCCACGGGAGGCAGCGGACGGCTCCGCACCGCATGGGCCCGGTCGCGGAAGCGCTGGAGCATGGCCTCGACGTCGAGCGACTCACCCATGGTCCGACCCTACCGTCGGCGCCAACGGCGGACGGGTGGCCGCCCAGTAGCGCCAGGTCAGGATCGACACGACCACCGCGAGGAGCACCAGGCCGCCCACGATCAGGGCCAGGAGGGTGCCGTCGCTGGTGCCCTCGTTGCTGATGGTCGTCGGCGTCAGGGTGGTCGTGGTGGTCGACTCGGCGCCCTCGGTGCCATCGCCCGGCACGAGCACGTCGACGCTCGTGGACACGTCGAGGGTCGTCGTCGTGGTGGTGACGATCTGCTCCTCGGTGGTCGCCGACTGCCCCTGGGTGGTGGTGGTCTGCACGAACGTCGTGGTGGTGGTCGGCACCGTGGTCGTCGTCGTGGGGACCGTGGTCGTCGTGGTCGAGGTGGTCGTGGTCGTGGCACGCCTCGCAGGCGTAGTGGTCGTCGAGCGTGCCGCCAGTCGGGCCGCGGCGTCGGCGGCAGCCGCCGACGACCAGCGTGAGCATCGCCACGAGGACGGCCGCGACGAGCGCTGTCAGCCTTCCCCGTCCTGCTGCGCTCATCTACCCGTGTGCTCCTGCGTTCGGGGGCGGTGGCCAAGGGTACTGGCTGTCATCCGAGGCTCCCAGCCAGGCTCAGCGCTGGTGGAGCGGGCAGGAGTAGGTGGTGCGACCACCGATCGTGCGCCGCTCCAGCGGGGCGCCGTCGCGCGGACAGGTGGCCCCGCGCACCCGTGCGACCTGGAGATCGCCGGTGTGGCTGCCGCCCCGCTTGGTGAGCAGGCGCACGGTCCGCTGGACCTGGCGATGGAGCTGCGTCACCTCGTCGGGGGCCAGCGTGCGGCCGGGTCGCGCGGGGTCGAGGCCCGCGCGCCACAGGATCTCGTCGGCCAGCAGGTTGCCGATCCCTGCGATGTGGCTCTGGTCGAGCAGCCAGGCCTTGACGGGCGCTCGGCTCGTGGCCAGGGCGGCCCGGAAGGCCGGCAGCCGGACGGCGAGCGCATCGGTGCCGAGCCGCTCGGTGTCCGGGTCGAGCTGCACACCACCGAGGCGACGGGGATCGACCATGCGCAGCTCGCCGCCGCCGGCGAAGCGCAGCGCGAACCGGATCCAGGCCGGGTCCTCGCGGCCGCTCGAGTACTCGAGCCGCTCGATCGGCCCCGTCCCGTCGACCAGCAGCCGTCCGGTCATCCCGAAGCGGAGGCCGAGCGTCGGCCCATCGGTGTCGAGCATCAGCAGCTTGCCGACGCGCCGGGTGCCGGTGACCGTGCGCCCGGTGAGCGTGGCCCGGAGCGCTCGAGCGGTGGTGCCGCCCTTGAGGTACCAGGCGTCGGGCGCGTCGACCGCCGCGACGATGCGACCGACGGTGCGCTCCGCCACGGCCCGGTAGTACTCGATCTCGATCATCTCCGGCATGGGCCCGCCACTCAAGCACACCGGGGCCTGACACAGTGTCAGGCATGACGATGGTGGAGGTCACGGACGCCGACGGCGTCCGGCTCATCAGGTGGAACCGGCCCGAGGCCCTGAACGCGCTCAACGACGACCTGTGGGACGGCACCCGGGACGCGATGGTGGGTGCGCAGGAGGATCCCGAGCTGCGGTGCGTCGTGATCACCGGCACCGGGCGCGCCTTCACCGCCGGGCAGGACCTGGGCGAGATGGCGGCGCCGCCGGCCCACGATGACGACGAGCTGCACGGCTACCGCGGCCTGATCCCGGTCCTGGAGACCTTCGACAAGCCGCTGCTCGCCGCGGTGAACGGGCTCGGCATCGGGATCGGGGCGACCGCTGCTCCCCTACTGCGACATCGTGTGGATCGCGGAAGGCGCGCGCCTCCAGGTGCCGTTCGTCACCCTCGGCGTGACCACGGAGGCCGCCGGCTCGCTGCTCCTGCCCCAGCGGATGGGCTGGCAGGACGCCGCCCGCTTCATCTTCACCGCGGAGTGGATGAGCGCCGAGGAGGCGGTCGCTTGCGGCCTGGCGTGGAAGGTCAGCGCGCCGGACGCGCTGCTGGACGACGTCATGGAGGTGGCCCGCAAGATCGGGGCCATGCCCGTCGACTCGCTCCAGACGACCAAGCGCCTGATGGTCGCCGGCCGCGTCGACGCCGTGCGCGCCGCCCGAGCGCGCGAGGACGCCGAGTTCGTCCGCATGGTCGGCTCCGAAGCCAACCAGCAGGCCCTCGCCGACTTCTTCAGCTGACTCCGCCCGCCAGGGCCGCAACTTGTGTTCGATCCTGGCGCCTTCACGACACGGATCCAACACAGACTCAGCCCTGCGCGTTCAACTCCGCCACCACCGCAATCTGTGTTCGATCCGTGCGATCTGAGGACACGGATCCAACACAGGAATGCGGCTGTTTCGGCCGACGGATCGCGCGCTGGCCTACGGTCGGTAGCACTTCCTCCGAACGCTGCGGTCCACGCTGCGGAGGATGTCGATGACCACCCTCGACGACCGGCTCCTGCCGGTGTTCGCCCGCCAGCACTGGCTCGTCGGCCTCGACGACGTGGTCGCGGCGGCGGGACGGCGACGCATCGGCCCGAGGCGGCGTCCAATCAGGACGCTGGTCGCGAGCCGACGTCAACGTGTACCGGCTCGGCGGGTGCGCCGTCGTCCTGGCAGCTCCAGGCTGCTGGCACCGATCCTCGCGATCGGCGGCGGGGCAGTCGCCAGCCACTTCGCCGCCGCGGCGCTGCACGGCATCGAGGGCTTCGGCCGGGGCAGCCCCCGAGATCTCCATCCCGACGAGGGCGCGAGCACCGCCGAACCGCCTCATCGGTCCACACCAGCACCGACCTCGACCGCTGCCGCGACGCGTGGTCGTCGACGGCATCCCAGCGACGGACGTCGCCCGCACGCTGCTCGACATCGGCCGACGCGTCGGCGACGCAGCCGGTTGCTGCGCCATCGAGTGGAGTCGCGCGCGAGCAACGGTCGGACTGGCCTGCGCTGGTCGCGCACGCTGGCCCGCCACGCCCGTCGTGGTCGCCCGGGCATCCGACGCTTGCGACGGGTGATCGCCGCCAACATCGATCGAGACGAGGTCACCGATTCCGACTTCGAGCTGCTCGTGCTGGCGCTCCTCGCGGAGGCAGGCCTGCCCACGCCCGACGCTCCACCACCGCGTGCACGCGGTGAGCGGTTCGTCGCCGAGGTCGACCTCGCCTATCCCGAGCTGGAGGATCGCGATCGAGCTCGACGGCGCCGTCCACCTGCGCCGCGACGTGCACGAGCGGGACCTCGCCACGCCAGAACGACCTCGTGCTCGAGGGCTGGGTCGTCCTCCGGTTCACCTGGCGACGGTACCGCCGACCGTCCGGAGCAGGTCGTCGCCGAGATCCGGGCCGCCATCGCGCCAGCGCGCGGCGGCCTGAGCCACAGCGTGTGGCGATTGCTGGCGCATTCCGCACGGATGCACCACAAGTTCGCGGGGTTGATCGGCCCACCGCAGACTGTGGCGCTGGTTGGCGGTTTCCGCCAGCGAACGCCACAAGTTGCGGCGGGGGGACGGGCCTGCGGGGAGCTGCGGCTGGCTCAGCCGGACAGGGCTTGGGCGAGGTCGGCTTGGAGGTCGTCGACGTGCTCGAGGCCGACGGACATGCGGACGAGGCCGTCGGTGATGCCGAGCTCGAGCGCGCTCCGCGGGGGTGTAGCGGCCTGCGATCGTCGCCGGGTGGGTCAGCAGCGTCTCCGGGCCGCCGAGCGACAGGGCGATCCGCGCGAGCCGGCAGCGCTCGATGAACGCGGTCGTGGCGTCGGTGCCGCCGGCCACCTCGAAGGTGACGACCGTGCCACCGGTGCGCATCTGGCGCCGGGCGAGATCGTGCTGCGGGTGGCTGGGCAGGAACGGGTACGACACGGACTCGATGGCGGGGTGGTCCTCGAGGAACGCCGCCAGCGCGAGCGCCGTCTCGGCCTGCTGCCGGGTGCGCACGCCGAGGGTGCGGATGCCCCTGATCGCGTTCCACGCATCGAACGGCGAGGCCTGCGCGCCCATCGCCGACTGCCACGCCCAGATCGGGATCGATGAGCTCGGCCGGCCCCGGCCACCACACCGAGCAGGGCGTCGTTGTGCCCCGCCAGGCCCTTGGTCGCGGCGTGGAGCACCAGGTCGACGCCGTGGTCGAGCGGACGCTGCACCGTGGGGCCGGCGAAGGTGGAGTCGACGACCGTGATGGGTCCGCTGATCGCACCGATCGCGTCGAGATCGACGAGCGACAGGGCGGGGTTGGCCGGCGTCTCCACGAAGACGACCTGCGTCTTGCCCGGGCGGATGGCGGCCGTGATGGCATCGACGTCCGTTCCGTCGACGAGGGTGACATCGATGCCGAAGCGGGGCAGGTGCATCACCATCAGCCCGTACGTGACCGAGAAGATCTGCCGGGTGGCCACGATGTGGTCGCCCGATGAGCACAGCCCCATGAGCACCGACGTCACCGTGCCCATGCCCGACGCGGCCGCCAACGCCGCCTCTGCGCCTTCGAGCTCGGCCACCGCCTCCTCGAAGTCGCGCACGGTGGGGCTTCCGAAGCGGGAGTAGAAGCGCGTCGACCGCGGGGTCGCGACCATGGCGGCGTGGTCGGCCACCGCGTCGACGGAGTACGTGGTGGAGGGGAACAGGGGCGGCGCCAGGGAGTCGCCGCTGCCGGCCCGACCCGCGGTCACGCCGGTGGTGTCGAGGTGCGGGGTCGGCTCGTCGGGCATCGTCACGGGGTCTCCACGTCGTCGAGGAAGGCGCTCAGCGGGATGCCTACCTGATCGTGCTCGATGAGGAACGCATCGTGTCCGTGCGGGCTGTCGAGCTCCACGGACCGGGCGGGTACACCTGCGGCTCGGGCCGCGGCCACGATCTCCTGGCTCTGGTACAGCGGGTAGAGGATGTCGCTCTCCACGCCGATGGCCAGGACCGGCACGCGCACGCGGGCCATCGCCGCCTCGGTGCCACCCCGCCCGCGACCCACGTCGTGCAGGTCCATCGCCTTGGTGAGGAGCAGGTAGGAGTTCGCATCGAAGCGGCGGACGAGCTTGTCGCCCTGGTACTCGAGGTACCGCTCCACCTCGAACCGCTGCCACAGCGAGAAGCCGTCGAGCGGCTCGACGACCTCCCGGCCGAACTTCCGGGTGAACACGTCGTCGCTGCGGAAGGTGATCTGGCTCACCATCCGCGCGACGGAGAGCGACTCGTGCGGCCCATCGCCGGGCGCGGCGTCGTAGTAGTCGCCCCCGCGCCAGCGCGGATCCATCCGGATGACTCGCCGCCCGGTCGACCACCACGCGATCTGCTGCGCGCTGGCGGCGAGCGCGGTGGCGATGGGAACCATCGACGCGACGCGGTCGGGGTACATCACGGCCCACTCGAGCACTTGCATCCCGCCCATCGAGCCACCGATCACGCTGTGCCAGCGACGGATCCCGAGGTGGTCGGCGAGGGCCGCCTGGCTGCGCACCCAGTCCCGCACCGACACCACGGGAAAGCGGCTGCCCCACGGCTCGCCGTCGTCGGGATGCGGGCTGGCCGGACCGGTGGTCCCCTGGCATCCACCGAGCACGTTGGCGCAGACCACGAACCAGCGGTCCGTGTCGATCGCCCGGCCCGGACCGATGAGCCCCTCCCACCAGCCCGGGGTGGGATGGCCAGGCGCCAGCGGGCCGGCCGCGTGGCTGTCGCCGGTGAGGGCGTGGCAGACGAGGACGGCGTTCGAGGCGTCGCTCGCCAGGGTGCCCCACGTCTCGTAGGCGATCGTGACATCGCGCAGGACGCCGCCGCCCTCCAGCGCGAAGGCCCGGTCGCCGAGCGAGAACAGCTCGCGGTGGCCGAGCGGGTCGCCCACGCGCCAGGCGCCGGACGCCGGAAGGAGCGACACGTGGGCGCGACGCAGGCCGACCGCCCGCTCGTAGCTTCCCTCCCTGTCACCCGACGGCACTGCGGCCACCTGTCCTCCTGCGCCTGGCGGGACACCCTCGGCGGGTCGAGACCCGAACACTTCGTTGCCCTGTCGCCAGGACCACATCCCCACCCTGACGGGTGGGAGAGCACCTTGGGTGTCCGTCCCAGGTTGCTGGACCCGGTTGCCCGGGCCACTCCTGATGTCGGCGAGATCCTACCGGCGCGCTCCCGACGGACTCCAGACGGTTCTCGCTCGCTCGACCCACCACGCCGCCACGTCCGGTCCCGTGCCGTAGGCGCCGGACATCGCCTCTGCGAACCCCTCGAGGTCTCCCGCTCGGAACGCCGCCGTGCCGCACGCCCAGGCATCGTGATCTGTGGGCAGCGGGACCTCGCGCAGCAGCGCGGCCGTCACCTTCAGCGCCCGCGGCGTCCTCGCGGTGCCCGCCGCGCGCTGGAGCAGCCATGCGCTCACGGCCGGGGCCGCCAGCGCGGCGGCCAGCGGCCAGAGGCGCTCGGTGGGCGCCAGCACCACCACGAGGGGCACGCCGGCGATCCACTCCCCCGCGTCGTCGACGACGACCTCGACGACCCGGGTCTGCGTCGCGACCAGCAGCTTCGGCCCGCCGGTTCGCTGCGCCCAGTCGGCCGCCCGCCCCTCGAGGGCACCGACGTCGACCACCGGGCGGTCCCACGCGCGGCCACCGACCCGCGCGGCGCGCGTTCCCCAGGCGCAGTGCCCGAGGTCGATGAGCCCGGTCGTCACGAACGGCCTTCCCGCCGGCCGATCGCGCTGCTCGTCGATGTGGTCGACCATGCCGTAGTACTCGGTTCGGAACCCGGCGGTCGTGGTCGCTTCGTCCGCGAGCGTGGCCGACGCGGGCAGGTCGACGACGGGCACGCCGTGGGCGTCCGCCAGGAGCGCGCTCCATCGCGCTCCGGAGCCCCGCGGACCACCGACCTCGATGACCGGCACACAGACCTCGACCGCGGCGTCGAAGCCGGCGCGGCTGGGGACGAAGACATCGACCAGGCGGCCGAGTGCACCGATGGCGTCCCGCACACCGGTCGCGTCGCGGGCGGCCAGCACCGACTGTGGCTGCACCATGGCCACCGTCCCGCCAGGGCGGGCGAGCTGCGCGCCGCGCAGCAGGAACAGTCCCGCGCTGTCGGTGTACGCACGCACGGCGGTGCCGAACCGCCCGCGCAGGCGCTCGACGTCCCCGGCCGTGCGGGCGGTCGGGGTGGCGAGCGGCGTGAGGAAGGGCGGGTTGCCGACGACCACGTCGAGCTCGGGCCAGGCCAGGTCGTCGAGCAGCGCGTCGGCCACCGTGAGCCGTCCGGCCGAGGGCGTGGTGCCCGCCCACAGCGTGAGCGCGGCTTCCGTCGTGGCGACCGACAGCGGATCGATGTCGGCGCCCCACAGCCGGTCGACGATCTGGCTCGGGACCTCGCCGGCGGACGCCAGGTGGCGAGCGGCCGCCAGGAGGAGCGCACCGCCTCCGCACGCGGGATCCCCGATCGTCGGGCGATCGTGACCGGCGACGGCCCGCTCGATCAGCTCGTCGGCCAGCGCGCTCGGCGTGAAGTGCGCGCCCCGCCGTCGCCGCTCGGCCGGGTCGAAGGACGCTTCCAGCAGCCGTCCGAGCTCCTCCGGTTCGCCTGGCACCGCGGCGACGTCGGGTCGTCCGCCGGCCAGCGACCACAGCGCCAGCCCGTCGGGGAGGTCGACCTTCGCCGCGCCCGCCATCTCCGCGGCTCGGCGGGCCACGACGAGCGCACGTTCGTCGACCACGAGGCGACGGTACCCAGCCGCGCCGGTACGGTCGGGCGATGCGCGTCGACGGTCCCCTGGTCACGCCGGCGCTGGGCGAGGTGGCCGCGGCGGCGTCGGCGCTGGAGGCATCCGGCTACGACGGGGCCTTCACCTTCGAGGGACCCCATGACCCGTTCCTGCCGCTGGTGCTGGCCGCCGACGCCACCGAGCACCTCGAGCTGACCACGGCCGTCGCCATCGCGTTCGCCCGCAGCCCCCTGACCATCGCATCGCAGGCGTGGGACCTGCAGCGGCTCTCGGCGGGGCGCTTCCACCTCGGGCTCGGCAGCCAGATCAGGCCGCACATCGAACGGCGCTTCTCGATGCCGTGGTCCGCGCCCGCGGCGCGCATGCGCGAGCTCGTGCTGGCGATCCGCGCCATCTGGGCGACGTGGCAGGACGGCGTGCCCCTCCGCTTCGAGGGCGCGCACTACACGCACACGCTCATGACGCCGTTCTTCGATCCCGGGCCGCTCGACGGATCCGCGCCGCCGGTCTGGCTCGGTGGTGTCGGCCCGCTGATGACCGAGGTCGCCGGCGAGGTCGCCGACGGGTTCATGGTCCACCCCTTCTGCACCGAGCGATCGCTGGTCGAGGTCACGCTGCCCGCGCTCGAGCGCGGCCGGGCGCGCCCCGGCGCCATCGCCGCACCGATCCAGGTCTCGCTCCCGGTGATGATCGCCACCGGGTGCCGACGAGGCGGCGATCGACGCCGCCAAGGCCGCCGTGCGCGCCCAGATCGCCTTCTACGGCTCGACGCCCGCGTACCGGGTGGTGCTCGACGTGCACGGCTGGGGCCACCTCCAGCCGCAGCTGCGCGATCTCACCCGGTCGGGCGACTGGGAGGGCATGGCGAGCCTCGTACATGACGACCTGCTCGATGCCGTCGCCGTCGTGGCGGCTCCGGACGACGTGGCGGTCGAGGTCACACGCCGCTACGGCACCGTGCTCGACCGCGTGGCGCTCAACGCCCCGTATGCCGCCGACCCGGACATCTGGCAGCAGATCGCGGCCGATCTCCGCGGTCAGCGGACCTCGAAGACATAGGCGCCGAGGTCGTCGCCCGCCGCGTAGGCGACGCGCCAGGTGCCCACCTCGAGGTCGACCGGGAGCTCGATGGTCATCGTCGTCGGCAACGGCACCCCGACGGCCGGGCAGGTGACGTTCTCGCCGCGCGCGATCGGCTGAGGCTCCCGGGAGGGGCGTTCCCACCACCACGCGTTCCGCCATTCGCCGCTCTCCCAGCGGTCGACCGTCACGCACGCGCTGCCGACGGCCGCCGCATCAGCGCTGAGGTCCAGGACGACCGTCGCGCCGGGTGCGGGCTCGGCGCTCACCCCGATCGTCACCGGGCCACCGGCCGGGCCGAGCTCGGGTTGGGACGACCCGCCGAAGGTGCATGAGGATGCGAGCGCGACGGCGGCCAGGGCCACCCCGCGCGGCCACCTCACGGGCGGATCTCGTAGAGGGCGTTGATGGGGTGGTCGATGTCGAGCGGGCGGAACCGCGTGAAGCCGGCGTCGCGAGCGAGCTGCTCGGCCTTGGCCGCGGACAGGCCGAGCGTGCCCAGGCCGGCCCCGCCTGGCTCCGACAGCGCCGAGCTCATGCAGCTGAGCACGCTGATGCCGTACATGAGGCTGGCCATCGGGTTCCGCTCCACGTTCTCGGCGAAGGTCTCGCGGGCCTTGATGTCGACGAGGAGCCAGGTGCCGTCGTCAGCGAGCGCGGCACGGATGGCCTGCACCATGCCCGCCGGGTCCGTCATGTCGTGCAGGCAGTCGAACGTGACGACGAAGTCGGCCGACCCGTCGGTCGGCATCGGGTCCTGCCGCGGGTCGGCGAAGGACGCATTGGTGACGCCCGCCTCGGCCTGCCGCTCGCGCGCGCGGGCGAGCGCGTGCTGCGAGATGTCGTAGCCGGTGATCCGGCTGGCGGGGAAGGCGGCCGCGAGCACGAGGACGACCCCACCGGCGCCGCAGCCGACGTCGAGCACCGTTGCGCCGTCGCGGAGCTTGGCCTCGACGCCGTCCAGCGCGGGCAGCACGGTGGGCAGGAGGTTGGCGCGCATCCACGGCTCGAAGCCGCGGGCGACGCCCTCGGCGCAGTCGGGGCCGTGGGCGTCGTAGTCCAGCCCGAGCCCGGTGCGGAAGCTCTCCGGGAGGAGCTCGAGGGCGGCCATGGTCTGGGGAAGGTGGTGGAAGCTGCCCATCCCGAAGGCCGGGTGCTCCTCGTCGGCGAGCACGGCCACCGCCTCTGGTGCGAGGGACAGCCGCTCGTCGTCATCGATCTGGACGATCTCGGCCGCCCCCTGGTTGTAGGCCCACTCCCGCACCCAGCGCTCGTCCAGCCCCAGCCGGTCGGCCAGCTCGGTGCGTGGTCAGCGGCGAGTCGGCGTCCGCCAGCGCCCGGTAGAGGCCGAGCCGGTCGCCGAGGTGCACCATCGCCGAGGTGACGGCGCCCTCCAGCTTCGAGAACACCCGGTAGGAGAACAGCCCGACCTGCATCGGGTCCAGATCGGCGTCAGCAGCCATGGCCGCCGACGGTACCGGATCGTCGCCATCGAGCGGTGTCAGGGCAGAGGTTGCCGGGGGTCCAGGCGGTGAGGTCGTCGAGGCGGGGGTCGTTGGAGAACATCTCGGTGATCGGCTGGATCACGCCGATGCGCTTCTGGAGCCGCTTCATGTGCAGCTCCTCGTTCCACAGCGACAGGCTCACGGCCAGGCCCTTGGAGCCGGCGCGGGCCGTGCGGCCGGAGCGGTGCAGGTAGGTCTTGTGGTCGGGCGCGGGCTCGTAGTGGATCACCACGTCGACGGCGTCGATGTGGAGCCCGCGGGCCGCGACGTCGGTGGCCACCAGCACCTGGAGCTTGCCCTCGCCGAACTGCTTGAGCGCGTCCTCGCGCTGGCCCTGGCGGAGGTCGCCGTGGATGGCGGCGGCGTGCACGCCCTCCTCGTTCAGCGCCCGAGCCAGCCGGTCGGCCACCCGCTTCGTGTTCGTGAAGGCCAGCGTCTTGCCGCTGCCGCGGGCGATGGCCGCCGCCACCTTCACCTTGTCCATCTCGTGGACGGCGATGAACCGGTGGATCATCGCGTCGACCGTGACCGTCGCGGACGCGACCTCGTGGTACACGGGATCGTGCTGGTAGCGCTTGATCAGCCCGTCGACGACGCCGTCGAGCGTGGCCGAGAAGAGCAGCGTCTGGTGGCGGCCGTCGATGTGGCGCAGGAGCCACTCGACCTGCGGCAGGAAGCCCATGTCGGCCATCCGGTCGGCTTCGTCGACGACCACGATCTCGAGGCCGTTGAGCTCCACCTCCTTGCGGTCGACGAGGTCGATCAGCCGGCCGGGGGTGGCGATGATCGCTTCGACGCCGTCGGACATGGCCTTGATCTGCTTGTTCATGTCGGCCCCGCCGTAGACGGCGACGACCCGGCTGCCGATGGCGCTGGCGAGCGGCGCGAGCACGTCGTGCACCTGGAGCGCGAGCTCGCGGGTGGGCACGAGCACGAGGCCGCGGGGCTTGCGGGGCTCGGCCTTGTCGAGCCGCTCCAGGAGCGGCAGGCCGAAGGCGAGCGTCTTGCCCGAGCCGGTCTTGGCCTTGCCGCACACGTCGCGGCCGGCGAGCGCGTCGGCGATCGACAGGCGCTGGATGGCGAAGGGTTCGATGATGCCCTGGTCAGCGAGGACCTTGACGAGGCGGGGGGAGACGCCGAGGGACTCGAAGGTGAGGTCGTCCTGCTCGGCGGGGGCGGTGGCGGTCGTGATGTCGGTGTCGTCCATGATGTTCGGGACAACGATACCGGTGGGGCCTGGCGAGCCCCGCATCAGGTCAGCCCGGCAGCGCTGACTCCACGGCGCTCACGAGCCCGTCGTCCTCGGGCGTGACCATGGGTCCGAAGCGGGTGACCTGGCCCCCGGGGGCGACGAGGAACTTCTCGAAGTTCCACTGGATGTCGCCGTCGCGGCCCTCGGCGTCGGCCACCGCGGTGAGCTCGGCGTACAGCGGGTGACGGCCGTCGCCGTTCACCTCGACCTTCTCGGCGAGCGGGAACGTGACGCCGTAGGTGGTGGAGCAGAACGTGGCGATCTCCTCGGAGCTGCCCGGCTCCTGGCCGCCGAACTGGTTGCACGGCACGCCGAGGACGGAGAAGCCCTGGTCGGCGTACTGCTCGTGCATCTTCTCGAGCCCCTCGTACTGCGGGGTGAGGCCGCACTTGGAGGCCACGTTCACGATGAGGAGCGCCTTGTCCTCGTACTCGTGGAGGTCGAGGGGGGTGCCGTCGAGGCGGTTGAGGGTGTGGTCGTAGATCGACATGACCCGCAACCTATCTGCGGTTGGGCAGCTTCACCCGCCCGCGGGCCTCGTCGACCGCCACCCCCTCCTTCCGCAGGCGCCGCGCCTGCTCGGCCTCGTGACCGGGCACGAGGCGGCCCGACGCGCTGACCACCCGCCACCACGGGTAGGCCCCGCCGGAGCCGGCCAGGAAGGTGCCCACCGAGCGGGCGGCGCCGGGTCGTCCGGCCTCCAGCGCGACCTCGCCGTAGGTCACGACCTCGCCTGGCGCCAGCGACTGCAGCACCCGCTCGATGGCCTCCTCCCACGGCGTCACAGCCACTACCTTGCCCCGGGTGCCGACCCTTTCCGCCACCGACGTCGTCCGTCCACGTCGAGCAGATCGCGGCGCAGGGCTACACGATCGTCGAGGACGCCATCGAGCCCGACCTCCTCGACGAGCTGACCGACGAGCTCCGCCGTCTCGAGGTCGACCTCGGCATCGTGCCCGCCTCCAACGACTTCGAGGGCAGCCAGACCGTGCGGATCTACAACCTGCTCGTGCACGGCAAGGCCTTCGAGCGGATCCCGGTCCACCCGAACGTCCTGCCCGTCGTCGAGGGCGTGCTCGACGAGGGCTGCCTCATCTCGTCGCTGTCGTCGATCGCCATCTGCGAGGGCGAGACGCCCCAGCCCATCCACGCCGACGACCAGCTCATGCCGATCCCCAAGCCGCACCCGCCCACCGTGTGCAACACGATGTGGGCGCTCACCGACTTCACCGAGGCGAACGGCGCCACGCGGATCATCCCGGGCTCCCACCTGGCCGACCGCTCGCCCGACTACGGCGCCCCCTACGACTCGATCCCGGCCGAGATGCCGCGGGGCTCGGTGCTCGTGTGGCACGGCAGCCTGTGGCACGGCGGCGGCGCCAACACCACCGCCCGACCGCCGGGTCGGCATCGCCATGAACTACTGCGCCGGCTACATCCGCCAGCAGGAGAACCAGCAGCTCGGCATCCCGCGCGACACCGCGGCGGGCTTCGACGAGCGCCTCCAGCAGCTCTGCGGCTACAGCGTGTACTCGGGCCTGATCGGCCACATCGACAAGCACGATCCGATCGAGCTGCTCCAAGGCGAGCGCGCCCACCGGATGGTGTGGGAGTGACGGGCACCTCGGGGATCACCGACGCCGACGAGCGCCTCCACCCGGTCGAGGACCCGTCGCCGCACTGGAGCGACTCGCTCTACTTCAACGCGTGGGACCCCGGCACCGACACCTTCGTGATGACCCGCATCGCCGTGCTCGGCAACGCCGGCCGCGTCACCGGCGGGATGATCGTCTGGGTCGGCGGCGAGCTGACCTACGCCTACGGCCGCGAGCTCGAGGAGATCCCGCCCGCCGACTGGGACGTCATGACCACCGACGGCCTGACCTACCGGATGCTCCAGTCGGGGCAGGCCTGGGCCATGCAGCTCGACGACGACGACGACCAAGGCGCACCTCGAGTGGCACGGTCTCAGCCCCGCGACCTCCTACGACGCCCACCCCGCCGGCCCCCTTCCGAAGGCCGTGGCGTGGGGCCACTACGAGCAGAGCTGCCGGGTCACCGGCGACTTCGTGGTCGCGGGCGACCGGATCCCGTTCGACGGCTTCGGTCAGCGCGACCACTCCTGGGGGTTCCGCCACTGGGCCGGCCTCCACCAGTGGCACTGGGTCACCGGCTTCCTCACCGACGGCCGGGCCTTCAACCTCTTCGAGGTCCACACCCACGACGGTGCGACCACCGTCAACGGCTTCGTCCACGGACCGGCGGGTGACGAGTACGTGACCTCGGTCGACCGCGTGCTGACCCGAGCCTCGGACGGTGGCGCCGAGAGCTACCGGATGACCCTCACCACCGGTGACGGCGCGACGCTGACGATCGACGGGGGAACGGGCCGGCGCGTCGGTGCCCGTGCGACCCGACCCCGAGCAACCCGCGGTGGTGCACGAGACCCCGATGCGGCTCGCCGCCGACGGCGTGCCGGGCTACGGCATCTACGAGCACCTGGTCACCGAGTTCGACTGACCGGACCGCCGGGCATCCCCCACCGGCGGCTCGCCCGCTGGCAGAATCCCTCGCTGCCTGAGACAGGTGGGGTCAGGCGCGCAGAAGGCCCAGTTCTCGGGCTTTTCGAGCGCCGCGCAATAGGTCCAAGCGACCCATGGGCCTAGCGCGGGCGGCAGGGTACGTTCGCTTCATCCATGGGAACGACAGCACAGCGGGAGACGGGCACGGCGCTTGCCGAACTACGGGCGAGGACAGCCCTGCGCGGGGCGGGCCTCGACCCCAGCGTGCCGATCGAGCGGGTCAGCAGCGTCACCAACGAGGTGTGGCTCACCCCTGAGCACGCCGTCCGCGTCAACCGCCGACCGAGCAACCGCCTCTACCGCGAGGCGCTGGTCGCCGGAGCCCTCCCTGCGGAGGTCGGCTACCCGAGGGTGGTCGCCCACGGCGGCGGAAAGGGTGAGGACTGGCTCGTCACCGAGCGCGTGCACGGGCGAGCCGCTCGCGCACGTGTGGCCCCGCCTCACGGACGCGGAGCGGTACCGGGCCGTGGACCACCTGGCCGTCCGACTCGCGGCGCTGCACCGCACGCCGGCGCCTCCCGACCTGCCTCCGATCGAGAACGCACCGCAGCTGCTCGAGGTGGGCGCGGCCAACCCCACCGTGCCGGTGGTGGCGGCCCTTCGTCGCGCCATGCAGCTGGATCACGTCGACACGGTGATGCTCGCCGATGCGGTGGAGCTGGTCACGGACCTTGCCTCCACCCTCGTGCCGTTCGAAGCCAACACGCTCGTCCACGGCGACGTCACCTTCGAGAACGTGCTGTGGCACGAGGGCCGGATCACCGCCCTGCTCGACGTCGAGTGGGCTCGGCCGGGTCCGCGCGACCTCGACCTGGACATCCTGCTGCGGTGCGCCGCCTACCCCCAGCTGCACGTCGGCGACGAGTACGTGGATCAGACCCGTACCGACGACTACGCCGAGGTCCCGTGGTGGCTGGCGCGGGCGTACCCCTCCCTCTTCGAGTACCCGCGGCAGATCGACCGCGTGCGGGTGTACTCCATCGCCTACGACGTGCGCGACCTCCTGGCCTCACCGCCCCAGGGGCCGCCGCGTCACCTTCCCGCCCTCCACGCCTACCACCGGCTGAAGCGAGTCGTGGAGCGTCAGAGCTACATCGACGACCTCGGCCGCGGCCGCGCCGCCTAGAGCACCGCGGCGGCCAGGTCGCGGTTCGTCGCGGTCACGGCCGGTACCAGCCCGTGCGCCTGCGGCAGGATCTGCTCGCAGAAGAAGCGCGCCGTGAGGACCTTGCCCTCGTAGAAGGCCTTGTCCGTCGCGTCGGCGTCCGCCATGGCCGCGCGGGCCTTGATGGCCTGCTGCGCCATCACCCAACCGCCGGTGACCAGGCTGAAGAGGCGCAGGTAGGGCGTGGCGCCGGCCAGCGAGTCCAGGGGGTTGGCCGGGCCGTTGGCGAGCAGCCAGTCCGTGGCCGTCCGCAGGCTCGCCAGGGCGCTGGCGAGCGCGTCCCGGATCGAAGCCAGGTCGTCACCCGCACCGTCGAGCGCCTCGATCGTCGCGTCGATGTAGCCGAGGTAGTCGGCCACCGCAGCCACCGGCGCGCATCGGGAGCTTGCGGCCCACCAGGTCCATGGCCTGGATCCCGTTGGTCCCCTCGTAGATCGGGGCGATGCGGGCGTCGCGATAGTGCTGGGCGACGCCGGTCTCCTCGATGTAGCCCATGCCTCCGAAGACCTGGAGGGCGAGGCTGGTGAGCTCCACGCCGAGGTCGGTGCCCCAACCCTTGGACACGGGCGTGAGGATGTCCGCCAGCTCGGTACAGCCCGCGCGGGTCGCCTCGTCCTCGTGCCGGACGGATCGATCCATCGCCGCCGCGTTGGCGTAGATGATGCCCCGCAGCGCCTCGATCGAGGCGCGCTGCGTGAGGAGCATCCGCCGCACGTCCGGGTGGTCGACGATCGCTGACTGCTCGCCGGCGGGCGCGCCTGGCGCGCGCCCTGCTTGCGCTCCTTGGCGTAGCTCAGCGCCATCTGGAAGGCGCGCTCCGCCAACGCCAGGCCTTCGAGCCCGACCGAGAGCCGGGCGTTGTTCATCATCGTGAACATGTACCGCATGCCGGCGTTCTCCTCGCCGATCAGGTAGCCGATCGCGCCGTCGCCGGCATCGCCGTAGCTGAGCACGCACGTGGGACTGGCCTTGATGCCCATCTTGTGCTCGATGCTGACGCAGGTGACGTCGTTGCGAGCCCCGAGGGTGCCGTCGTCGTTCACGACGTACTTCGGCACGATGAAGCAGCTGATGCCCTTCGTGCCCGGCGGCGCGGACGGGGTGCGCGCGAGCACGAGGTGGATGATGTTCTCGCTCATGTCGTGCTCGCCGAAGCTGATGAAGATCTTGGTGCCCGTGACGCGGTAGGTGCCGTCCGCCTGCGGCACGGCCCTGGTGGTGAGGGCGCCCACGTCGGAGCCGGCCTGCGGCTCGGTGAGGTTCATCGTGCCGGTCCACTCCCCCGTCACCATCTTCGGGAGGTACGTCTCGCGGTGCTCCTCGGACGCGTGGTGGAGGAGCATCTCGACGGCGCCCTGGTTGAGGAGGGGGCACATCGAGAAGGCCATGTTGGCGGAGGTGAGGATCTCCTGCATCGCGATGCCGACGACCCAGGGGAAGCCGCCCCCGCCGTAGGTGGCGGGGAACGCGACCCCGTTCCACCCCGCATCGACGTAGGCCTTGTAGGCCTCCTTGAAGCCCTCCGGGGTCGTGACCGTTCCGTCGTCCTGGCGGACGCTCCCCTGCTGGTCACCGATCCGGTTGAGCGGCGCGACGAGGTCCTCCATGAAGCGGCCGTTCTCCTCGAGCACCGCGTACACGGAGTCCGCGTCGACGTGCTCGAAGCCAGGGAGGGCCGCCACGCTGGGCAGGTCGACCAGGTGCTCGAGGACGAAGCGGATGTCGCGCAGGGGGGCGGTGTACTCGGCCATCGGGCCCAGGCTAGGCCCGCGCCAGGTCAGGGCTTGCGGGACAGGGAGACGGCGAAGTCGCCCGCCGAATCGGTCATGAGGTCATCCAGCTCCAGGCCGGCGGCGGTCAGCTCCTCCTCCACGCGAGCGCTGCGTGAACTTGGCGCTGATCTCCGTGTGGATGAGCTCGCCGTCCTCGAAGGTGAGGTCGAGGTCGAGCAGGCCGAGGCGCGCCTGCTGCTGCCCTTCGGCGCGCAGGTGCATCTCGATCCACTGCTGCTCGCGGTCCCACTTGGCGACGTGCGCGAACCGGTACGGGGCGAGGTCGCCATCGAGCTCGCGGTTGAGGACGTGCAGGATGTTCCGGTTGAACTCGGCGGTCACACCGGCGGCGTCGTCGTAGGCGGCGACGAGCCGGGCGGGATCCTTCACGAGGTCGGTGCCGAGGAGCAACCAGTCCCCCGGTGCCATCTGGTTCGTGAGCTCGCTCAGGAACTTGGCCCGCCCCGCCGGCGTGAGGTTCCCGATCGTGCCGCCCAGGAACGCCACCAGGGTGGTGCCCTCCATGGGCAGCCGGCCGAGGTGGGTCTCGAAGTCGCCGACGACGGCGTCGACGTGCACACCCGGATAGCGGGCGGCCAGCTCGGGGCCGGCGCTGACGAGGATCGGCTCGCACACGTCGAACGGCACGATGCGATCGAGCGTGCCGTGCGCCGCGAGGCCGTCGAGCAGCAGTCGGGTCTTGGTCGAGGTGCCCGAGCCGAGCTCGAGCAGCGTGGTGGCGTTGGTGCGGGCCGCGATCGAGCTCGCTTCCCGCTCGAGGATCTCGGTCTCCCGGCGCGTCGGGTAGTACTCCTCGAGCCGAGTGATGTCGTCGAAGAGGAGCGAGCCTCGCTCGTCGTAGAACCACTTCGGGGGCAGGTGCTTCGGGGTGGCCGTGAGACCGGCCCGCACGTCACGGCGCAGGGCCGCGGCCAGATCGGCCTCGGTGAGCAGCACGTCGATGGTGCATCGATCGTCGATGCGGGTGGCGGTCATCGGGGTCCTCCATGGGACGCAAGGGGCGAGATGTCGAGCTCGGTGCACGTGGCCCGCAGGGTGGACTGCTCGTCGACGCGGGTCCAGCCGTCGTGGTCGTCGAGCGGTTCGGAGGACACCAGCACGCCGCCGGTGGCGAGGCCTTCGCCCTGCAGCGTGAACAGCGAGTTGCCGAAGGTCGTGGCGAAGATCGTGTGCCCGTCGGAGAGCAGCAGGTTGAGGTGGACGTCGGGTTGGCTCGCGGTCGCCGCGGCGGTCACCGTGGCGAGCGCCTCCTCGGGCGTCGCCCCGTCATCGAGCTGGTCGAGCACCAGCGCGAACAGCACCTCGGAGTCGCTCGTCCCCTCGATCGCGATCGCCCGGGCCTCGGAGACGCGGCGACGCAGCGCCTTCGCCGATCGGGCCGCGGTACTCGCTGACGAAGCCGTTCAGGGAGAACAGCCACGGTCCCGCCGTGAAGGGTGCGTTGCCGGTGGCGACGATCGGCGACGGCGGCGTCGCGCTGCGGACGGCTGCCACGAGGGCGCCGGCGTGCACCACCTCGGCGACCGAGCGGAAGGACCGGTCGGTCCACATCGGTGATGCCGTTCGGTAGCGGGCGGGGTCCGACCGCACGTGCGGATCCCACCAGCCGACCCCCCAGCCATCCGCGTTCATCGCGCCCTCACGCTGGAACCGTGGCTTCCAGCTCTGCCGCTCGAGCGACTCCGCGGGTTCGTAGAGCAGCGACGAGAGCGAGCGGGGTGGTCCCAGGTAGGCGAGGTGGCGGCACATCTCAGCAGTCCCTTGCGGTGCGGAAGCCGGCGAAGATCTGACGCCGGATGGGGTGGTCCCAGTTGCGGAACGTGGTCCGACCGACGCTCGCGTGGGTGGCCCACGAGCTGCCGCGGAGCACCTTGTAGTCACCGCCGTAGAACACGTCGGAGTACTCCGCATAGGGGAACCACTCGAAGCCTGGATAGGCGAGGAAGTCGCTCGATGTCCATTCCCACACGTCGCCGACCATCTGGTGGCAGCCCACCGCGCTCACGCCGAGGGGGTAGGCGCCGACCGGGGCCGGGCCGAGGTGGCGCTGACCGAGGTTGGCGTGGGCGTCGGTGGGATCGTCGTCGCCCCACGGCCACCGGCGGCTCTCCCCGGTGGCCGGGTCGAACCGAGCGGCCTTCTCCCACTCGGCCTCGGTGGGGAGGCGCCGTCCGGCCCATCGTGCGTAGGCGTCGGCCTCGTGCCAGCCGACGTGCTGCACCGGTTCGTCGTCCGGCAGGGGCTCCACGACGCCGAACCGCAGCCGCGACCAGGCGGCGCCGTCGCGCCGCCAGAACTGCGGCGCCACGAGGTCGGCCTCCTCGCGCCACGCCCAGCCACGCTCGCCCCACCACCGCGGCTCGTCATAGCCGCCGGCCTCGACGAACTGGCGGAACTGGCCGTTGGTGACCGGCGCGGCATCCATCCAGAACGCCGGCAC
The DNA here is from genome assembly GCA_963721695.1 of uncultured Microthrixaceae bacterium. Lineage (GTDB taxonomy): Bacteria > Actinomycetota > Acidimicrobiia > Acidimicrobiales > VFJN01 > VFJN01. The sequence continues at coordinate 45,629 of CAVRKU010000018.1, read as the reverse complement.
GTCGACGAGGTGAGCCGGCCGCTCGTTGTCGAGGCTGGCCGGTGCGTCCGTGCCCATCGCGAAGGGCCCGCCGGGGACGAGCACCTCGGCGGGTGGCGCGGCGCGTGCGGCCGGCGGCGCGGGAGCGGTGAGGACGGCGCCCTCCTCGGCGGGCAGGAGCTGGATCGCGGCGAGCAACGTCTCGGCGTGCTGGTGCTCGTGCTGGGCGACCATGTGGTGGACGAAGCCGTGGCGCAGGAGGGGGTCGGGGCTGTCGGGGCCCACGTCGCGCTGCTCGAGCAGATCGATGGCCCGGGCGCGGACGGCGTCGCCATAGGCGCGCGCCTGGGCGAGGTCGAGCAACGGCAGGGCCTCCCGCACCCGGCGGGGTTGCTTGAAGGCGTCGTAGAGGTCGTCGAGGCCCTCGCGCGTCGGCTCCGCCCCGAGCCCCCGCACGAGCCAGAGGTCCTCGTAGTTGGCGACGTGGGCGAGATCCCAGAGCAGCGGCGACATCAGGATGTCGTGCTGCCGGCGGAGGACGGACTCGTCGAAGGGCTCCAGGATCGACAGGAACCGCTCCCGGGACTCGGCCAGGGCGGCCGCCAGCTCAGCCGACGTGCTCACGCCCACGAGACCTCCACCGGCGGGTCGGCGAGCTCGAGCATCGTCGCGCCCGCGGCGAGGCGATCCTCGAGGTCATCGGCCGGTGACCGGCCCTTGCCGGGCCAGCGGCACCCGGCGTCGGCCACGGACTCCGCCCAGTGCGGCGGCGCAGGCGTGCGATCGAGCGCCTCCGCGGCCGCCGCGAGGGTCGCGGCCCCCGCCAGCGGCGAGGTCCGGATCCCGCGTGCCGAGGCTCGCGGTGGTGGTCCACGACGCCACGCGATCGACGGCCGCGCACGCCTCGATGGCCACCTCGCTCGCCCGCTCGTCGAGCAGCAGCGCGGTGACGGCCGCGCTGGCCACCTCGGCCAGGCCGGCGGGGAGGCAGTCGAGCCAGCGCACCTCGAGCCAGCCGCGAGGACGCACGGGCGGGAACAGGGTGGTGCAGTGGTAGTCGAGGTCGGCCAGCGTGGGCCGGCGGCCCGCGATGCCCTCGTCCACCCACTCGCCGAAGGTCATCGGCACCGCCACGGGCTCGCAGCTGTCGTCGTCGTCGTGCAAGAGCATGAGCCGGGCCGCGAGCACGTAGTCGCTCCAGTCCTCCGCCAGCCGCCCCGAGGCCAGCACCGGCTTGGTGCGCGTCGGGTCCATGGCGTTCCAGACGGCGAGCCGTTCGGAGCGGTGCAGCGGCGCCGGCGAGCAGGCGAAGGCCGCGGCCACGGCGGGCCCGATGCGATGGGCCACGTCCCAGCGGCGGGCCAGGGTCGTCGCGTCGCCAGAGTCGATGTTCACCTGGATCGATGCGCAGCTCGACATCATCCGTCGGCCCTCGGGACCCCACTCGTCGAAGTAGGCCTGCATGGCGTCGTAGCGCGGCCTGGTCAGGGTGCGAGCCGGCTCGCGGAACGGGTCGATGCCGGCCGCCAGGACCGCCATCCCCGCGTCGGCCAGCCGACGTCGCACCTCGGCGCCGTCGATGCGCAGCGCGTCGAGCGAGCACCACCAGGGGTCGGTGGGAGGCGTGGCCAGCTCCACCTGGCCCCCGGGCTCGACGGTGATCGTGCTCCCGCTGGGCAGGGGACCGCCGTCGGTGGCGGCACCGAGCACCTCGTCGGGCAGCAGGTGGCGACCCGGTTGCTGCAGGTCGTAGGTGTGCCACTCCTGTTCGATCCCGACCTTGGTCGGGCCGGTGGACGGAGCGCAGTCGCGCGCCCGGAGGTGCTCGATGACATCACGGCGGGTGATGGGGCGGGCGCGGTCCGACATGGCGCCTATCGATGCCCAAACCGGGCCGCGACCCAAACACCGTTGCGGACCGGGGCGGTCCACACCGTTCGATCGAGCTCGGCCATGCGTCTCCCTTGGTGACGATCCTCCGCATGAGCGTACGGGGCCATGCCTGCCATCGGATGTCAGCGATCAGACCGGCGCGGGTTCCTCCACCGTGCCGTCGGGGCGGCGGGCGAACCGTCCCCTGGCGTGCGTGTGGACCGGCTCCTCCGAGGGCCACGGCCAGCCACCGAACTGCGTCTCCCGGTAGTCCGCGAACGCCTGCTCGATCTCGTGCTCCTCGTTCATCACGAACGGCCCGTACCGTGCCACGGGCTCGCCGATGGGTCGGCCTTGGAGGACCAGGACGTCGGCGGCGTCAGGGCTCTCGAGCTCGATGTCGACGTCCGAGCGCACGACCGCGCCGGTGCTCGGGGACACCTCGGTGCCGTCGATGACCAGGCCTCCACCCTCGAAGAGGTAGAGGGTGCGAACCGTGTCCGGCGCCGGTCGCCTTGGGCATCGTCCACCGGGAACCCGGCTCGAAGCGCAGGTGCCAGATGGCCACGTCGGCATCTCGGACGGCTCGCCCACGAGTGGGGCGGAGGTGGCGGCGGCGTGAGCCCGGCCAGCTCGCCCGCGATCACCGTGATCTCGACGCCATCGGCACGGAGGCGCGGGATGTCGCCGTCCCACAGCATCGAGAAGTGCGGCTCGACGAGCTTGTCCTCCGCCGGGAGGTTGAGCCAGATCTGGAAGAGCTCGAGCGGGTTCGGCTGGTCGGCTTCGAGCAGCGGGAACATCTCCGAGTGGACGATGCCCTCCCCCGCGGTCAGCCACTGCACGTCGCCCCGGCCGAAGCGGGCGGCCGCGCCCAGCGAGTCGGAGTGGTCGATCAGGCCCCGGCGGACGTACGTCACCGTCTCGAACCCGCGGTGCGGGTGGTTGGGGAACCCCGGGACGTCACGGCCGTGGTACATCCGCCAGCCGTCGAGGCCCTCGAAGTCCTGGCCCAGATCCCGCCCCTCCAGCGACACCGCCGGACCCGCCACCTCGTTGCCCGGCGGATAGGCGTCGTCGTGGTGCACGCAGAACAGGAACGGATCGATGGTCGGCCACTGGAACCCCAGCGGCACGGTCTGGAGCACCGTGTCAGCCATGCCGCCAGGCTAGGGGCAGGGCAAGGGCGCGACGACGGCGGAGCGAGCCGTCCATGCACTCCACGCCGACGGACGGTCGTCCGCCCGTGGCCCACCCCCGCAACTTGTGTTGGAAACGTGCGCTGACCGCACGTATCCAACACAGGCTCGCGATCGTCGGCGGTACCGTGCGAGCGTGACCGATGTGCTCAGCGACGCGGAGCTCGCGGCGTTCGCGCTGGCGGCCGAGCCCGAGCCGGCGCTCGGTGACGACGCCGTGCCGATCCGGCCGCTCGATGGGTCCGCTGGCGAGCCGGCGCTCCCCGACTGGTACATGCCGGCGCCGTCAGCGGGTGTCCGGCCGGGGTGGCGACGCCGGATCGCGATCGTCGTCGTGTCGTCGATCCTGCTGATCAACGCGGCCGGCCTGTGCGTCACCTACGGGCCGGTGACCTTCGGCTGACAGCGCCTCGACTTCTGTGTGCGCTCAGCACCGCATGGCGACGGTGCACGCACACAGAACGGGGTTCAGACACCTTGGCGAGGACCTCGAGGATCTCGTCGCCGTAGGACTCGAGCTTGGCCGGTCCGATGCCGGGGCAGGCCCGCAGCTCGGCCAGGGAGGTGGGGTGGCGCTCGGCGATGCCGTCGAGGTGCTTGTCGCTCAGCACCACGTACGCCGGCACGCCGTCGGCCTTGGACCGTTCGAGCCGCCAGGCGCGCAGGCGCTCGCTCGCCGCCACCATCACCGGGGAGGGCGGCCTCGCCAGCGTGAGCGGGGAGCCGTCGACGGTGATGCGCTCGCCGAAGCGGATGAAGAACGAGCCTCCGTCGTCGAGGCGCAGCCGGACGCCGGTGTCCTCGATGACCTCGATCACGCCCTCGTAGCCGCCCAGCACCTTCACCGCCGTGCCGACCTCAGCGGGCATCGTGGTGCGCCCCGCCGGTGCCTTGCGCGTGGCGGTGGCCACCGGCACCGCGGCCGCCGCCACGGCGACGCGCGCCTGACCTCGTGCCGCGCTGCCGTCGAGCTCGCCGAGGAACGGGCTGCGACGGGAGCGGTCGCCCAGCACGAGCACCCGCTCCCGGCCCCGGGTGATGCCGACGTGCAGGATCCGGCGCTCCTCCTCGATGTCCGTCGAGAGCCGGTGCGGCATCAGCCCCTCGGTGGCCCCGAAGACGACCACCCGATCCCACTCCCGCCCCTTGACGCGGTGGATCGTGGAGAGGGTGACGCCGCCCTCGGCCCGCTCGCGGTGGAACGTCCGCCGCAGCCACGCCTCGAACGAGCCCGCGTCGAGGTGGAGGTCGGCGACCTGGAGGAGCGCCTCGAGGTCGTCGAGGTGCGACCCGCTGGCTCCGCCGGAGCTGTCCAGGAGGGTCATCGCCGAACCGAGCCCGATGTCGTCGCGCACGGCGGTGAGCAGGTCGCGCGTCGTGGCTCCCACCTTGGCCAACGACGCGAGGCGATCGAGGTCGACCGCGAGATCGTCGAGCTTCTGACCCACCTTCGGGTCGTCGATGCGGGCCGCGGCCCGGCGCACGTCGCTGACGGACCGGCACTTGTCGAGCCACTTCGTGGCCCACTGCGGAAGCCCTCGGCTCGGCCGTCGGTGCACCTCGCTGAGGTCGGCGCCGCTCACGTGATCGGGGTCGACCGCGATGCGCAGGTACGCGAGCGCCGCCCGCACCCCCAGGCGTGACAGGACGCTCTCGTCGAGGATGGAGTCGACCGGCACCCCCGCGTCCGCCAACACGACGTGGGGCGCGAGGAGCAGGGACTGCACGCGCGCGAGCACGGCGACATCGGGTGCTTCGACGCCGGGCTCGCCCAGCCACCCCTCGACGGCGTCGACGAGCGCCCGCGCGCCCGTGTCGGCCGCGTGCGTCTTCACGGCCAGCGCGGCGTCGTCGGTGACGACGTCAGGGCCGGGACGGATGTCCTTCGCCACGCGCACGTCGTTGTAGGACAGCAGCGTGCCGGCCGCCTTGGTGACCGGGGCCGGGCAGCGGTAGTTGACCTCGAGGGCGTGCTCCGCCGCGCCGGGGAAGTAGCGCCGGTAGTCGACGAGGAACCGCGGATCAGCGCCGACGTGCCCGTAGATGCACTGGTCGTCGTCGCCGACCCCGAAGACGTCGGCCGCGGGGCCCGCGGCCAGGCGGATGAGCAGCACGTGGGCCGGGGTGAGGTCCTGCAGCTCGTCGACGAGGAGATGGCGATGATCGGCCTGCACGGCGCGCCGCAGCGCGCCATCGTGCAGCAGCGCCTCGAGCGCGCCGAAGACCTGCTCGTCGAAGTCGATCACTCCCCGGCGGCGCAGCGCGTCGCGATACGGCTCGTAGGCGGCGGCCAGGCCGGTGACGTCGTCGAGGCTGTCCTCCACCTCCTGCGGGTCGCGGAGCCCGAGGCGGATGAGCGAGAGGCCATCGAGGTACGGCGCGATCGGATCGGTGTTCACGCGCCGCTGCTTGCTCGGCACCAGCTGCTCGACGATCGAGCGCACCTCGCGCTCGTCGAGCAGCTCCGGGCGTCGGCCGAGCGCGCGGCTGAGGATGCCGTACCCCCACGCGTTGAGCGTCTGGATGCGGGCGCCCAGGCCCTGCAAGCGCGACGCCATCTCCTCCTGCGCCTTCTTGTTGTAGGCGAGGGCGACGACGGTCTCCCGCTCGTAGCCGCGATCGGCCAGGAGGTGGCGGTACCGCTCGGTGAGCACCCGGGTCTTGCCCGACCCGGCAGGGGCGATGATCCTCGCCGGTCCCGCGCCGTGCGCCACGGCGGCCAGCTGGTCCGGGGCCAGCTCCGCCGTGGGCGCCGACGGCTCGGACAGCAGCGTGAGCTGGCCGACCTCGACGGAGTCGCTGTGGATCACACCGGCGCCGTCGAGCGGCACCTCGAGCGGCGCTCGGGGCCCACCGTCGATCCACGCCGGCGTGCCATCGGCCAGGACGACATCCGCCGGGCCGGACTCGCGCGCACCGAGTCGGACCGCCTTGCGGCCCCACCACCAGATCGGCTCACCGTCGGCCCGGGCGTCGTAGCTGTTGGCCCACACGAGGAAGTGCAGGCGGTCGGTCCACGCCTCGAACCCCGCGGTCAGCTGCCACGGCGGCGCGTCGAACGCCTCCGCGGTCCGGAACCGGCCGGCGTCGGTCGCCAGCTCGATCACGATCGGAGCGCGCGTGCTCCAGGCCTCGTGGAGCCGGTGCACGACCGCGGCCGGCTCGGCCAGCGCCGAGTCGTCGACCACGACCCGGTCGGCCGACGCCCAGGCTGCGGGTGACGCTCCTCCCGGCCCCACGATCACCGCTCGACCGAGCGCGACAGGACCAGGGGCAGACATCGGCTCACCCTACGACCGGCCTGTGACACCGAGGGCCTTCGCACACGACACCGCCGCGACTTGCGACAACGCGCGACCGCATCGGTCGTCTTGTGTCGCAGGCCGGGCGGCGCCGAGACCCGAGCTGACGCCTGCGACAGAACGTGACCGATGCGGTCGAGGTCTGTCGCAGGCCGCTCCGGAGGCGAGAACCGTGCGCTTGCTGGTCGCCGGTACCGTGCCTGCGTGGACGAGCTCACCCTGCGGTCGGTTCGTGGGCCCGAGATCAGCGCCGCCGACCTGTACGCCGCGTTGCGCCTGCGCGCCGAGGTGTTCGTCGTCGAGCAGGACTGCGTCTACCTCGACCCGGACGGGCGTGACCTCGAACCTGGAACCACGCACCTGTGGCTCGCGACGGCTGACGGCCGCATCGCGGCCTACCTCCGTCTGCTCACCGAACCCGCCGGCGGCCATCGCATCGGCCGGGTGATCACCGACCCGGCCCACCGCGGCGCCCGCCTGGCCGGCCACCTGATCGACGAAGCGCTCGCGGTCGCGCAGCACCCGGTGGTGCTGGACGCGCAGTCCCAGCTGGTGCACGTCTACGCCCGTCACGGCTTCGCGCCGGACGGCCCCGAGTTCATCGAGGACGGGATCGCGCACACCCCGATGCGCCTGCGCTCACCCTCCTAGGCTCGCGGTGTGTCAGACGCTGTTCCGCACCAGCCCGACCCGCGGGCCCGAACCCTGTGGGCGACCGGGGCCGCGGGACTGTTCGGCCTGATCGGCGCGGTCCCGGGCGTCATCGCCCTCGTCGCCGGCGGTGACGGCGCCGCGGTGGCCCTCCTGGTCGTCGGGACGGTCGTCGGCGTCGTGGTGGGGCTGGCGTTCGGGCGGGCCGCCTGGAGACGGCGCACCTGGTCGTTGGGCACCACCGCCCTCGAGCTCCGCCGAGGGGTGCTGGTCGAACGGGCGGCGTGGATCCCCTACGACCGGATCCAGCAGATCGACCTCGAGCGCGGACCCATCGAACGAGCCGTCGGGCTGTCGCAGCTGGTCGTGCGCACCGCCGCGGCCACCACCGACGGCTCGCTGTACGGGCTGGCGCCCGACGACGCGCAGCGGATCCGTACCCGCCTGCTCGAGCTGGCCGGGGTCGATGACGCCGTCTGAGCCGACGCTGCCGCCGCCGCCGGCTCCCCCGTCCCCCTGGGACCTCCCCGCCCCACCGCTCTCGCCGCTGCGGCCGCCCGTGCCCATCGACGAGCCGCGGCGAACGAGCCCCCGCACCGTCGCGCTGGAGGCGATCGCCCTCGTCTGGCTCGGCGTCAATGCGATCCTCGGCATCCTCCTCGGCGAGGGCATCGACGGGATCGGGATCTGGCTCGGCCTGGCCTTCGTCGGGTATCGCCTCGTGGGGTGGTGGTTCCGCACCTACACGGTGACCGCAGGCGAGCTCGTGCTCGAGGAAGGCATCCTGCAGAAGCGACATCGGGCCGTGCCCTTCAGCCGTGTGCAGCAGGTGGAGCTCCGTCAGCAGATCCTGGCGCGCATCCTGGGCGTCAGCCTCGTGCAGGTGGAGACGGCGGGCGACGCCGGGAGCACGGCGGTGGTGCTGCGCTTCCTGGAGCATCCGCAGGCCGAGGCGCTGCGCGATCACCTGCTCGCGCAGCAGCGGCGGGTGCGCGGCGGCCGCGTGGAGGCTCCCACGGCGACGAGCCAGGCCGACGTGTGGCACGCCGGCACCGACGAGGGTCGCCCTCGTGCGGTTGCGACCCGCGCAGCTGGTGAGCGCGGCGCTGACGAGCGGCGGCACCGTCACTGCCGCGACGCTCACGATCCTGGCCACCACGACGCTCACGATCCTGCGCGCGACGACGGAGGACACGACGGTCGCCGTGCTCCTCGGCCAGTGGGGCGCGCTCACGGTGGGCCTGCTCGTCGTGATCGGCATCGTGGCGACCGCGTTCAGCTGCGCCCACAGCTGGGACTACGAGCTCGCGGCCATCGGCGACGACCTGCACGTGCAGTACGGGCTGCTCGACCGGCGGCAGCACACCATCCCGCGCCACCGCCTCCAGCACGTGCTGGTCCTCGACAACCCCGTCCGCCGGTCCCTCGGGCTCGTCGCCGTCCAGCTCCACAGCGCCGCCACGCCGGGCCGGGGCGACAGCCAGGGCGGTCACATCGAGATCCCGGTGATCGCCGACGAGCGGGTCGACGACCTGCTCGAGCACGCGATGGGCGACGCTCGGTGGCGGCGACCGGAGCTGCGGCCCCGGCCGCCGGCCGCCAAGCGACGCGCCATCGTGCGCCGCACGGCGGCGACGGCGACGATCGCGATCATCGGCGCGGCGGCGTGGTGGCCGGCAGGGGCGGCCCTGCTCCCGCTCGCCGCGCTGGGGGTGCCGTGGGGTCTGACCGCGCATCGGCGGGCCGGCTGGGCGATCGACGGGTCCGTCCTCGCCTTCGCGTCCGGTGCGCTGCGCCACCACCTCGAGCTCATCCCCCGCGAGCGGGTCCAGAGCGTCCGCACGCGCGCCAGCGTCTGGCAGCGCCGCGTCGGCCTCCACACGCTGCGCATCGACGTCGCGGGCGGGCGACAGCACGTACGGGGTGCGGCCGGTCTGATGGACCTCGAGGAGCACACCCCTGTGCAACCGGTGTCGATCACGAGGCCCGCCCGGTGACCGCGCCCGCCTGGCTCGACGAGATCCCGCTCCAGCCCGGCCCGCCGTGGCTCGCGATGGCCACCCGCAACCTCGACCCCGTCGACTGGCTGATCGTCGACGACGATCGAGACCGGGATCTGGTGCGCAAGCAGGTGCTCCTGGCCGAACGCCACCACGAGGTGTTCGCCGCCCTCGACACGCCGGCCGTGGCGGCGGCGTCGGTCGAGGTCCTCGAGCTCGTCGTGAGCGCGACCGGCATCGACGCCGTTCCACTCGACCTGCATCCCCTGGACGCCGCCGGGCGGCTCGTCCAAGAGGACCTCTGCCTCATGGTCCTGCGGGACGGGGCCCCGCACCTCGATGCCGCGTCGCTCTGCTTCCCGTCGTACTGGCGCCTCGCCGACAAGCTCGGCCGTCCGATGACGGACGTCCACGGTCCGGTCGCGCACTACGGCGACGAGCTGGCGGCCAAGGTCGACACGTTCCTGCAGCGCCTCCGCCCCGAACGCCCGGTGTGGCGTCGCAACTGGAGCATCCACGACGACGCCTCGTACTTCCTCCCCGATCCCACCCCACCCCTCGCCGTGTCGCCCCCCGATGGCCTCTACCTGCGCAGCGAGCGCCAGACGCTGCGACGGCTGACCACGGCCGAGGTGGTCCTGTTCACGATCCGCACCCAGCAGGTGCCGCTCGCCGTCCTCGCCGAGCGCCCCGACGTCGCGCACCGGTTGGCGGACGCCATCGCGCACTGGTCCCCCGAGCTGGCGGCCTACAAGGGCGACCACGGCGCGCTGGCCGCGCAGCCCTGGCTGGCGAGCCGCTGACGAGTGGATCGCCGTAGCCTGGAGCCATGTTCGGACGCGACAAGAACCAGCTGATCGACGCCAGCGACGCCCTCCCGGGCCGGTCCCAGACGATGCCGATCCCCGAGCGCCACCACGTCAACGGCGCCCCCCTCGGGCCCGACTTCCCGGCCGGGATCAAGACAGCCGTCTTCGGCATGGGCTGCTTCTGGGGCGCGGAGCGCAAGTTCTGGGAGCTCGACGGCGTGTACTCGACGGCGGTCGGCTACGCCGGCGGCCACACGCCCAACCCCACCTACGAGGAGACCTGCAGCGGCCGCACCGGCCACACCGAGGTCGTGCTCGTGGCCTACGACCCCGCCAAGGTGAGCTACGAGACCCTGCTCGCCACCTTCTGGGAGAACCACGACCCCACCCAGGGCATGCGCCAGGGCAACGACCGCGGCACCCAGTACCGCTCCGCGATCTACGCGACCGCCGAGCAGCTGCCCCTGGCCGAGGCGAGCCAGCACCGGTACCAGGAGGTGCTGACGGCCGCTGGGTACGGCGACATCACCACCGAGATCCGCTCGGTCGACGACGCGCCGTTCTTCTACGCGGAGGGCTACCACCAGCAGTACCTCTCGAAGAACCCGATGGGCTACTGCGGCATCGGCGGCACCGGGGTCAGCTGTCCCATCGGGCTGGCCGTGGACGCCGACCTACAGGACTCGTAGGCGCGAGGCGACCGTCCGGCTCAGCTCCCGCCGCCGGGCGCCGGCGCGGGCGTCACCGCACGCTGGGCGTCGATCATCGTCTGCAGCCCCTCGAGGAGCTGCATGGGGATCGGCATGATGATCGTCGAGTTGTTCTCGGCCGAGATCTCCACCATCGTCTGGAGCTGGCGGAGCTGCAGGGCTCCCGGTTCCGCACGGATGATGGCCGCCGCTTCGCCGAGCTTCTGCGCCGCCTGCAGCTCACCCTCCGCCGCGATGACCTTGGCTCGGCGCTCGCGCTCGGCCTCCGCCTGACGGGCCATGGCCCGCTGCATCTGCTCGGGCACCTGCACGTCGCGGATCTCCACGCGGTGCACCTTGATGCCCCACGTCTCCGTCTGGGCATCGAGCGCGACCTGCAGCTCGCCGTCGATCCGGTCGCGCTCGGTGAGGAGCTGGTCGAGCTCGTGGCGGCCGACGATGGAGCGCAACGTCGTCTGCGCAACCAGCTGTGCGGAGCTGTACCAGTCGCGGATCCGCACCACCGAGGCCTCCGGGTCGACGACCTGGAAGTAGGCGACGGCGTCGACGGTGCTCGTGACGTTGTCCTTCGTGATCACGGCCTGCGACGCGACGGGCACGGCGACGATCTGCAGGTTGGCCATCACGATCTTGTCGATCACCGGGATGATGAAGAACAGTCCGGGACCTTTGGCGCCCGTCGAGCGACCGAGCCGGAAGATCACCGCCCGCTCGTACTCCTGCACGACCTTGATCGAGCCGGCCAGGACGGCCACGACGAACAAGGCGACGACCACGGCCGCCACCGCTGCCACTGGGCTCACGTGACCTCCCAGTCCCCGTGTCGAACTCTGCGAGCCACCTGCACCGTCATGCCGGTGAACCCCACGACCTCGATCTCATCGCCCTCGGCATGGCCCTCCCGCGCAACGGCGTTCCACCGCGACCCTTGCACGATCACCGTCCCCGCACGGCCATCCCATGCCGCCACCACCCCGTGGGCGCCGACGAGCGAGTCCATGCCCACCTTGCTCGGGCCTTCGAGCAGGCGGCACGCGGCGTCGTGCAAGCGCGGGAACGCGGCGCCGAGCGCCACGGCGGTCAGCGCGCCGATCGCGGCGGTGCCGGGGCTGTCGGCCAGGAGCCCGAAGGCGATGCTGCCCGCCCCGAACAGCACCGCGGCCGCGATCTCGAGCGGCCGCGTTCGGGAGCGGCGCGCGATCATCACGACCCACAGGAGGACGGCGATCATCGGGCCCAGCAGCGGCCACCACTCGGCTCCCTGCCGATCGATCGCGATCACCGCGGTGACCGCGAGGACGATGGCCAGGGTGCCGGCCAGACCCGCGGTCGGCAGCGCGACCTCCACCACGAAGAGGGCGGCGGCGAGCGCGAGGAGCAGGAGCACCACCGCCGGCTCGTCGAGGAGCGAGTCCACATCGGAAAGGCTACTGGCGGAACTACAGTCACACCGACTGCCACATCTTCGGAAACCGGGGGAACCTGATGGACGTGCTGCGCACACCCGACGACCGCTTCGCAGATCTGCCTGGCTACCCGTTCGAGCCCCGGTACGCGGAGATCCCCGACGGCACGGGTGGCTCGCTGCGCGTGCACCACGTCGACGAAGGCGACCCGACCGCGCCGGTCGTGCTGCTGCTCCACGGCGAGCCCAGCTGGAGCTACCTCTACCGCCACATGATCCCGCTGCTCGTCGACGCGGGGTTGCGCGCGGTCGCTCCCGACCTCGTCGGGTTCGGACGGTCCGACAAGCCGGCCCAGCGCGACGACTACACGTACGCGCGCCACGTGAGCTGGCTCGCGTCGCATGTCTTCGACGAGCTCGCCCTGCGCGACATCACGCTCGTGTGCCAGGACTGGGGCGGGCTCCTGGGCCTGCGCCTCGTCACCGCGCAGCCCGACCGCTTCGCGGGCGTCGTCGCGGCGAACACCTACCTGCCGACCGGCGATGGCACCCCGAGCGATGCCTTCCTCGCGTGGCAGAAGTTCTCGCAGGAGGTGCCCGAGATGCCGATCGGGCGGATCATCAACGGCGGCTGCACCACCGACCTCCCCCCGGAGGTCATCGCGGCGTACGACGCCCCGTTCCCGGACGAGAGCTTCAAGGAGGGGGCGCGCCAGTTCCCGTCGCTCGTGCCCACGTCACCCGACGACCCCGAGGCCCCCGCCAACCGCGCCGCCTGGGAGGTGCTGGCGGCCTACGACCGACCCTTCGTCTGCGCCTTCAGCGACCAGGATCAGATCACCGCCGGCAACGAGCGGCACCTGATCAGCCGCATCGCCGGTGCGCAGGGCCAGCCGCACACCACGATCAAGGGGGGCGGGCACTTCCTCCAGGAGGATCGCGGACCCGAGCTGGCCCAGGTGGTCATCGACCTCATCGGTAGCCGCTAGGTCCGCGACGCGGTGCCATGCTGCGGCATGGCCATGCGCATCCTCATCGGCGTCACGCTGCTGGTCACGGGCATCGTGTGGGTCTTCCAGGGGATCGGCGCCATCGACGGCTACGGGATGTCGGGGCATGCGGAGTGGACCGTCATCGGTGCGGTGCTGATCGTGATCGCGATCGGCCTGCTGGCGGGGGCTCGCAAGCTGCGGGACCGAGGCGAGTAGTGTAAGGGTTGCCTAATACCGCGACCCAGTGACGAGGACCGGGATGATCGACAACGAGGACGAGCTGCGCTCGCTCTACCGCCCTGCCGGCGCCGGCGTGATCCGCAAGCAGATCGACCATGTCGATGAGGGCGCGGCCGGGTTCCTCGCCGCCGCGACCCTGGCGATCGTCGCGACCGCCGGGCCCAACGGCGCCGATGCATCACCCCGCGGCGGCCCTCCCGGCTTCGTGAAGGCGCTCAGCCCGAAGCAGATCGCGTTCGGCGACCTCGCGGGCAACAACCGGCTCGACACCTACGCGAACCTCACGAACCAGCCCGCGATCGGGATGCTGTTCATCGTTCCCGGCCTGGAGGAGACGCTGCGGATCAACGGCCGCGCGCGGGTGAGCACCGACGCCGACGTGCTGGCGGCAGTCGCCTTCGACGAGCGCACGCCCAAGGTGGCCGTGGTGCTCGACGTCGACGAGTGCTTCATCCACTGCGCCAAGGCGTTGCGCCGCTCCGGGATCTGGGACACCTCCACGTGGCCCGAGGAGGGGGCACGTCCCTCGCCGGTCGCCATCCTCACCACGCACCTCGACCTCGACGTCTCACCCGACCTCGTCGCGGCTGATCTGGAAGCCGCCTACCAGCACACCCTCTGGGAGCACGGGGGCACCTGACGACCGAGGAGCGGAAGCGGTTGCGCCATGACTGCTACCGCGCGCAAGCGTCGAGTAGGGTCCGCAGCCGTGTCGGCCTCGCTGGGGGGCGGACGGATGGGGGAAGTGCCATGGAAGAGCGTTTGAACCGTCGCGCGTTGCTGAAGGGCGGAGGGGTAGCCGTTGCGGCCGCTGCCGCTGCCGTCGGTACCTCGGTTGTCACCGCCGGCCCTGCGGCCGCAGAGCCACTCGTTCCCATCTACCTGCCTCATGGGCCGGAGCGGGTCTACGACTCCCGTGAGGAGGGCGGGCGGATCGTCCGCAACGAGACCCGGAACCTGTTGGATGGCTTTGCGTTCCCAGAGGAAGCGGCCTACTGCTTCAACGTCACGCTCACTGGAACCCAGGGCTCTCGGGGCTTCCTGTCCGTGTTCCCCGGAGACGAGTCGTGGGGTGGCAGCTCCAGCATCAACTGGGACAGGACGAACCAGACCATCGCCAACAACGCCTACACCTGGTTGGCTCTCGACGACGGCACGGTCAACGTGCACTGTGGGACCGTTGTGGGCGGCAGCACGCACTTCATCCTGGATCTCGTCGCGATCCTGTCCATCCAGGACTTCGCGGTCGAGCCGGCGAACCTGAAGGCTGCCCGAGCGGCCCGTGCGAGGCCCGCCCGCGGCTAGCCGCTCACCGGGATCGTGTTCTGCGGGAGCGATGGGTGGGCGTCGCACTCCCCCGTCGGTCGCGCGCGCTGAAGACCAAGATTTTCTGACCGAGCCCTACAGGTTCGGACTCGGTCGGGTGTTGAAGAGGGCGAGTCGAGTCGAGCCTGACCAGATCACTGTTGACGCCGAGCGCTGGGTCGGCGCCACCTGTGTCGAGCCCTCGACGCAACCGGCGTGACCTGTCGCGCCCCAACACACCGGAGGACGGAATGCCCAAGCTCAGAGGTGCGGAAGGTTTCCCCATGCGCGGTTTGAGATGGGCGATGGCCGGGGCTGCGGCCGTGGCCCTCGTCGCGGCAGCAGTTGCCGTGGGGACGGCGCAGGCGCAGACCCCGCCGCCGCCGATCGCCGTCGAGATGCTGACACAACGGGCCGTGTTCACTGACGACGTCGCACTGCAGATACGCAACAAGCTGGACGGCCACGCGACGAACGTCTCCAACTCCCACGATCCCTCGCGGACCGTGGTGGCCAAGATCACCGTGCAGCCAGGAGCGCAGTTCCCGTGGCACACCCATCCAGGCCCGGTGATCGTCAACATCGCCCAGGGAGAGCTCACCTACGTCATGGCCCACGACTGCGTCGACCGGCCGTATCCCGCTGGGACTGCCTTCGTGGATCCCGGCCGCGGCATGGTCCACACGGCCGTGAACCGAACGGGCGAAGTGACGGTGCTGCTGGCGACCTTCTTCGAAGTGCCAGAGACGGGACCGTTGACCATCCCCGTCGATGCTCCGGCGGGCTGCACGCCCTGACGGACGTGTTGCGAGGGGCCCCTCTTCGAGAGGGGCCCCTCGCTCCCGGCCGGCGTCAACCGAACTCGGGGAGCTCGTCCCAGGTCTCCGTGGTGATCTCGTCCGACGTCATCTGAACGACAACCCAGGTTGGCCCTGTTTCGGAGACGGTGAGGTGCTCGGATGACGAGCTGCCGTTCGACAGCGCGTCGACTCGCAGCTCACCCGGTGGGTGATCAAAGCCGAGCGTGAGAACGGCTGGATGATCGCACGAGAGCGATCCAGGCACGTCGATGTCGACAGCGTTGACCCCATCAAGCTCGACGTTCAGCCTGCGGTCGTCATCGGCGCTGTTCTGGACCTTGAGGATCAGGGATGCGTCGTCGTCGGCGACGAAGCCAGGGACAGTGCCATCAGCGCCGAATCGCTCCTCGACCTCGGCCCACGACTGGCGGCACGCGTCACCCATGTTGGACGCCTCGTCGTCAGCACACGCAGCGGCCTGGAGCAGAGCCGAGAGTGCTGCTGCCAAGAGGGCGCAGCGGGCGATGCTGTCGACGGTCACGATGATGTGACGGACGTCGACCCTGCGGGGGTTCCCCCATCCACGCAAGGATGCACGGGCATGAGCGAGGCACCCACTCTCGTGTACCTCTACGGGCCGCCGGCAGTCGGAAAGCTGACTGTGGCGACGGAGCTGCAGCACCGGACGAGCTTCCGGCTGTTCCACAACCATCTCAGCGTCAACGCCATCCGCTCTGTCTTCGACTTCGGCACGGTCCCGTTCAACGATGTGATCCATCGCATCCGACTCGACGTGTTCGAGACCGCTGCCCGCAACCGCATCGACGTCATCTTCACCAACAACTCGATATGGGCCGTTCCCGACGGCCGAAGCTTGTTCGCCGCCTTCGCCCAGGACGCGCGCCAGCGCGTCGAGGGTGCGGGCGGGCGCACGGTCTTCGTCCAGCTCAGGGCGCCCCTCGAGGTCCTCGAGACGCGCGTCGTGTCACAGGCGCGGGAGGAGCACGGAAAGCTGCTCGACCCAGGACGCCTGAGAGAGATGTTGAGGCTGCTCGAACCAGAGCCCCTCCACCCCGATGACCTGGTGATCGATACGTCGACCAATTCGCCACGTGAGGCCGCGGCGCTGATCGCCGCGGCATGCACCTGAGCGTCCCGGTGCCCGGTGGTCGAGATCGTTGTAGGGGCGGGGGTAAGTCATGCGGGACAGGGGGCTTGTGGCAGGGTGGTTGCGGGCCGTGTGGGCCTAGACGTCGCAGACAGCTATGGATGGCGCGTCGCGGCGTGCTTTGTCGGTCGCGGCAGCAAGGTCGACCAGTGGTGTGTAGGTGGCGCGGTCCGGGTTGAGGCCGAGGATCTCTGCGTCGCCTGGCTCGAGACGCTCGAT
Organism: uncultured Microthrixaceae bacterium; assembly: GCA_963721695.1. Lineage (GTDB taxonomy): Bacteria > Actinomycetota > Acidimicrobiia > Acidimicrobiales > VFJN01 > VFJN01. The sequence continues at coordinate 28,978 of CAVRKU010000018.1, read as the reverse complement.
GAGCACCTTCGACGCGAGTGTGCGACCACCGGTCGCACACGCTTCGATGCGGGCGGCTTCGTTCACTTCGTCGCCCAGCGCGGTCACCTCGGTTCGTCCGGCGGTGGTGATCCGACCGACGTACGGGGTCGCGCCCCAGTGCAGACCGAAGCGGAACGACACGTCGGTCTGCAGGCCGCTCCTCTCGGCGATGTCCGGGAGAGCGGCTTTGAGCGCCCGGGCGGTCTCGATGCAGGCTCGTGAGGCGGCAGATTCGGATCCCGCCGTTTCGGCGAGGAAGAAGGCGGCAACACCGTCTCCGGCATGGCGGCCGACGATGCCCCCATGGTCGATGATGCACTGGTCCGCCGATCGGACGAGGCGGCGATCGAACGCGAAGTACTGAGCCGTCGAGAGTCCCCGGATCAGTGGTGACGATGCTTCGAGGTCGGCCATCAATACAGCTGCCGGTCGGCGTCCCGGCCGTTCCACCATCTCCATGCGGTCGAGGTGACCGAGGTCGGCGATCGCCGCGGCCGCCATGAGCTGCGACATTCCCGCCCCCGGTTTCACGAGGGTGATCGTGCCCACAACCGTCCCGTCTCGGGCGCGGACCCGCAGGTACATCATGAGGTTCCTGGCGCCCGACCCGGCGTGCTTGGCCACTGGCGTGGTGAAACCCCAAGCAGCAGGGAGCTCGACAGGCTCGATCTGGTCGACGAGGTCATGGAACACGGGATCGACGAGCTGGCGCAGCTCGTCACGCCCGCCGGCCGTGTCGAACAGGATGAAGGGACCCAACCGGCGGAAGTTCTCTCGGATCTGTTCCAGCCAGTCGTCGAAGAAGAACTCCTTGCGGATCGCGACCTCGTGCGATCCGAACAGATGCTCGCCGAGACGGGAGATCGTGGACCCGCCATGGTCACCGATGGTCCGTCGCACTTCGTCGGTGATGAACACGATGCGCCATCGAGCATCGAGAACATGCGCCGAGTGACCCAGCTCGTTCAACACCGTTGCGTAGGTCGCGAGTGTCGGATCGTCGGGAAGTGGAAGTGGATCCATCCGAGTTCTCCTTCCGCTGGACGACGGAGCACTCGGCTGTCCGGCGACACTACCGGTGCACCCAGGCACAGGATCAAAGGCGCACGTTCCGAGTCGCCTTCTCATCGTCAGCGCGAGATCCGGGGAGTTCTTCTCGGTCGCGCACCTCACCGACGTTCGAGGACGTACGGCCCATCCGAGGGTGCGGAAGCCGGGCTAGCCGAGAGGGTCTGAGGATGCAGCTCCCTGGTCCGACACGGTGTCTGTCCATCTCGATCCGTCCCAGTAGCGATGTTCGTGTCGCCCGGATGGATCGGCGTGCCAGCCCGACGGTGTCGTCGGCATGCCCGGGGCTGCCACCGCCTGTGTCCCCACGTTTCGGGAGCGGCCTGGGGCAACCGCTACCAGGTAGATGATCGCCACCAGCCAACCGAGGCCGACGAACCAGCTGGCGATCATCCCGACGAGCCAGCCCGTGTCTCCGTTCTGGCCTGCTCGGATCAAACCGACGACGGTGACCGCGATGAGGCCGAACGACAACATGATGATGATCAGCTCGGGAGCCCCAATGTTCATGGTGGAAACCCTAGGGCAGCCAAGTGATCTGCCTTCGAGACGCGTGCCAACGCCCGCAGCGGTCGGCCTCGACGCCTTCCACCGACAGCCCGCTGTCCACGCAGCTCAAGGGCTTAGTCGTCACAAGACTCTTCGCTGCGGTCAGCCCCCGGCGTTGCACGCCACTTGGCGAGCAAAGTTGTGAGCCGTCCCGACTAGCGTTCGAGCGACACTTGCGCAGCGTGGGGGGCGGCACATGAGCGACCAAAGTCAAGGTCCTGGCTGGTGGCTTGCTAGCGATGGAAGGTGGTACCCACCTCAGACCGCCCCAGCGCCATTGGCCCCGCCACCACCAGGATTCACTCCGGCGGGCTATCCCCAGCCGAGGTCTACGAATGGGTTTGCGATTGCATCGATGGTTCTCGGCATCCTCTGGATCTACTTGGTCGGGTCGATCCTGGCTCTCGTGTTCGGATACAAGGCACGCAGAGAGATCGATCAGTCACGCGGAGCTCAAGAGGGCCGGGGAATGGCCACCGCGGGGATCGTTCTCGGATGGATCGGAGTGGTGGGGACAGGCCTCGTCGTCCTGAGCGTGATCGCTCTCACGGCTCTGGGCGAAAACGCCGAGGTGTCCTTCGAACAAACGGGCGATGCCATTGAGGGTGCCGGTGATCCCCGCCCGGGGTCCAACGACGACGGAATCTCGGAGACCTCCAATCCAGCGTCGAGTCTCCCCGCGGGCGCTAGCGATCGTGGAAGCTACGGGAGCGATCCAGCACTCGATCGTCTCTACGACGAGTGCGAGGCCGGGAACTTCGCTTCGTGCGACAAGCTCTACATGGACAGCCCCACCGGCTCAGAGTACGAGGCGTTCGGCGACAGCTGCGGCGACCGCAACATTCCCAGCGGCTTCTGCGTCGACATCTACGGAGAATGACCGCTGAGTCTTAGCGGTGCGTGGTTCGCTGGCTGCCACGCCGATCGGGGTCAGAAGAGGTGCCGGTTACCGTCGGACCAGGCCGCGAGCGCGACGTCCTGCTACACAAGGCCGTCGATTGCGATCCCGTACGCATCGGCGAAGACCTCGATCCGGTGGCGACGATCGGGCGGCTCCGGGAACGCCTTCCACGCGTCACTACGGGCAGTAGGTGCGCCCAGATCCGCGTTGTGGGGCAACTCCTCGCTCGTGCGAGCAATGCCCGGCGGCCCGGCTGTGCTCAATAATCTCAGCGCCGTCGGTGGCCTGGAGCGATGATCGACGACATGCGGGAGATCGAAGTCGTTGTCGCGCACTCGGAGCGCGTGACGCTGCGCGTTGACGATGTGTTCCTGAAGATCGACACGGATCAAGCGCGCATCGACCGAGAGGTCGAGGTCATGGCGAGGGCACCGATCCCGACCCCCGAGGTCCTTTGGCGCAAGCCGCCGGTGCTCGCCCTCGCGGCAGTTCCTGGAGCGGCGCTCGGCGTGCTTCAAGAGGCTTCACGTGCGTCCTCGGCGGCGTGGGTTGCGGCGGGTGCCGCCGTCCGCACGCTGCACGACACTCCGCTGCCGCCCTGGCCCAGCAGCCAATGTCAGCAGCAGCCCGCTATCAGCAGTCGGGGCACGGTCGAGTTTCCGCCACAGCTCGACTCGGAGTGTGAGTGGCTCGTCGCCAACGACGTCGTGTCCGCCGACGTTGTCAGGCGCAGTCGTCAGGTCGCGGAGGCGGCGCTGCGGCCATGGACACCGGCGTTCATCCACGGCGACCTGCAGATCGCTCATGTCTTCGTCGACGGTGACGAGGTGAGCGGCGTCGTGGACTGGTCCGAGGGCGGCCAAGGCGATGCGATGTATGACCTCGCCACTCTGACGCTCGCACACGAAGAGCACCTCGACGATGTCGTCGCGGGCTATGGCGGCGACATCGAGCTCGACGTGATTCGCGCGTACTGGTCGTTGCGAAGTCTGATGGAGATCCGGTGGATGGTTGAGCACGGCTACGGCGCGCCGGCGACGTTCCCACAGGTCGCGGTGCTCAACTCCTTGTAAGCCAGTTCTTGTGGATGTTGTGCTCGACGCGGAGAACGGACGAGGGCTCACCCTGTCCGAACTGAGCGTGCCCCGGGCGGGCGAACGTGTGTATCTGGCGACACTGTCCACCGAAGCAGGTGCGATGTCGATGATCGTCTCGGACTACGGCGACCTGGCCGCGTTCTTTCGGGATGTGGCCGAGTCCTGGAATGGGTTCTCGGAGGCCAAGGAGTGCTCGCGCGCTAGGCCCTCTGCTTGGGGACGAGTTGGCCGTCCAGCTCCATGAGGTCCGCGTACGGGCAGCAGTCGCCCTCGCGGTCGCCCGTCCACTCCCACACCTCGACGACCTCGTTGCCCGCATCCAGCAGCCGTAGTTCAACCGTGATGTCCTTGACCCCTGGTGCCGAGTCTGGAGCGACTGCACCGGTGGGCCGCTCGGGATCATCGCATTCCCCATCGATGCACAATTGAACCGCTACGACCCCGACCGGCAGCTTCTCCTCTTCCCACTCGACCTCCACGCCGGAGCCGCAGTTGATGTCCCCACACGAATCCGAGCAGGCGGTCGCCGGAGCAGTGAGAAGCAGGAAGCCAACCACCACCCCGAGGCGGGTCAGCATGCGGTCGGACACGGCGACAGATTGCCTGTTGTGCGCGCGGCTCGCGTTGCATGCCGGCAGGTATGCCGCGTCGCCCAACGGCACCTCGGGGGCAGAGGGGCGTTTAGGACTCGGGTGTGCTGAAGAGGAGGTGGGTCATCCATACCTCGGTCCGCTTGACGTGCTCGGGCGGCGCAAGCGGCTGGCCCTCCAGGAGCATGTCGTGAAAGGTGTGGAAGTCCTGGTTATAGACCTCTTGGTCATCCTCGTCGAAGTAGATGACCCTGTATCTGGTCTCCCTGGCCATCTCGCCCTTCCTTTCGCCGTTCCTCGACCTCGCGACACCAGGCTAGGAAAGACCTCATGCGAGCATCACACATCTTCCCCAATCTCCACGTGCCCGACATCGAGGCAGCTCGTGGCTTCTACGTAGACTTCCTCGGGCTGACCACGGAGGACTTCAACCTGGGTTGGGTGGCCCGTTTCACGTCCCCCGACACGGGAGCGAACGTGCAGCTCGTCACTCGTGACGCCACTTCGCCCGAGGACTCGGTCATCTCCGTTGCCACCTCTGATATCGACAACTCCTATGAGGAGGCCCAGCGACTCGGTTACGAGATCGTCCACCCACTGACGACGGAGTCCTGGGGTGTGACCCGATTCCTCATCCGCGCGCCGGACGGCAATGTCATCAACGTCGTGAACCACCGGGACTGAACGAGCGCGTATCGCCGGCCGCTCCGCTCGCAGCCCCTTCAGCGCACTGTCACAGACTGCCCGCTGTGCCCGCGCCTCGCGTTGCACTCCGGCAGTTATGCCCGCCGGGGGTGACGCTTCAGTCGTCCCCTCCGCCGACCGGGTCGTCCACTGCAAGGGCGCGATACAGCTGACCTCCGGTCCCCAGCCCGCCCCAGTGCTCGACGATCTTTCCGGCTGAGACGCGCCACATCTCAACGTGCTCACAGGTCGCGACACGCCGCGTGGCGCGACGCCAAACAACTCGCCAACGTGGCGCAGCTTGAGCGTCGATCGGTGGACGACGAACTCGCCGTCTTCGAGCAGGTCATCTGAGAGGCGCTCTACGAACTCGAGGGCCGAGAAGAACGCCCCCTGCCGGGCTCCGGTGGTGGCTAGGTCACCTTGCCACGTGTGTGACCAGTACGACTCGGCGAAGCAGTCGAGGATGACGTCCATATCCCAGCCACTGTCGGTCCGTCCGTGGTCAAGGAACCTGCGAACCACGTCCTTGGGCGTCCTGGCTGCTTCCACTACGACACTCTGCCCGCTCACGCCCGCCACTCGCGCGCACATTCCGGCCGTTATGCCCGAGGCGCTCAGCCGAGGAACTCCAGAAGCAGCTTGGTCACGTCACCTGGCTGTTCGGTAGGCATCCAGTGGCCAGTGTCGAGCCGCTCGTAGCGAAATGGACCGGTACAGCGTGCTTCGGATCGGAGGAAGGGCTCCTCGCTGAGGAACTGGTCGCGCTCGCCGTAGACGAGCAACACCGGAATCGTGACCGGCAGCATGATCTCGGGTTGAGGAGCGAACATCGTCTCAGGGGTGATGTTCGCCCGGTACCAGTCGATGCGAGATTCGAGCTTGCCGGGCTCCGATAGGTCTGCGATCTGGGCGTCGGTGTCTCCTCCCACCCAGGCCTCCCGAAAGTTCTTCCAGTTGTCAGCCCGCAGCCACTGCTCAGCCACCCCCGGGTGCTGGAACTGCAGGATGTAGTACGACATTCGGGCCTGCTCGACCGACGTGATCGGGAACAGTTCCTCGGGGTGCGGGACGGACAGCGCTGCCATGCGGTCGACCCGGTCGGGCATGAAGCTGGCGATCGCCCAGGCGAGTACCGCCCCCCAGTCGTGCCCGATGACACTGAAGCGTTCGATTCCGAGCGCGTCGGCGATCCCGATCACGTCGCCCATCAGCGACCCATAGTCATAGCCTTCCAGGCCATCGGGCCGACCCGACTGGCCACAGCCCCGTTGGTCAGGAGCGATGACGCGATAGCCCGCATCGGCGAGGGCCGGGACCTGGTTGCGCCACATATCTGCAGTGTCAGGAAACCCATGAAGCAGAACTACGGGCTCGCCCTGGCCTTCCTCGATCACGCGGAAGTCCAGGCCATTCGCAGCAACCGTCTTCGCGGAGGATTCCATCCAGCGACCCTACGTGGACCGCGACACTTTGCCCGTTGTGCCCGCGGCTCGCGTCCCACTTCGGCAGTTATGGGTCACGATCGGGTTCGCCCGGGCCGCTCTTGCAGATGCTCGTCTTCGCTCACTCGATGGCGTCGTGTCGCCGCCCGATCACGAGAAGTGACGAGTACCTGTCCACGATCCGGACGTCGGTGAAGCCGGCCCGTGTGAACTCGGCCGCAAGTCCCGCAGGGTCACGGATCGGAACGCCCCAGGCCCCGTGGATCACACGGTCGAGTGCCGCTTCGCGCGCCTCGTCGGAATCGTCATCCTGGGTCAGCTCTGGGATCACTGGGGCCAGCAACATGCCGCCCTCTCGGAGCGAACGCCTGGCGACATCGAGAGCCCGCCGTCGGGTCGCCTCTGGAAAGAACATCTGGCTCCAGAAGGCCACGTCGAACTCAGCGGGACGATCAAACTCGAGCACGTCACCACAGATGACCTCCAACCGTTCCGCGATTCCGAGCACATCAGCTCGCCGTCGGGCCTCAACGCAAAGCTCCTCGGACAGCTCGACCGCGGTGGCGCTCAGGTCAGTGAAGATCTGCAGCAGGCAGCACACATGGCCGGCGACACCGGACCCAAGCTCGAGGTAGCAGGACGCACTACTCAAACGATCGCGCACCTCCGGGCTCGCATCGAAGGATCGCTGCACGGCCTGCACCGCGCCGTGCGACGTCGGATCCGGTGACACACCCTTGGCATACGCGAGGCGGTCACCCGCGGTCGCCCAGAAGTCGTCGCGCCCGCCGCCGATCACCTGGAGGAGCCGGGACCGGGTGGCCGACATGCCCAACACAACATCCAAGGCCATGAAGCCCGACGCGTCCGTGAGTGCCCTCCACGTCGGGTGCAACTCGTACATCGCTCCGACCTTGCGAGCAATGCCATGGGCCTCCAGTGCCATGCAGACATCGCCGACTCGTGTGATTTCCATTCCCGACGCGGTGGCCAACTCTGGGACTGATGCACCATCCCGGAGGACGTCCAAGAGACCGGCCTCCGACACACCCTGCACCAACCCCAGAACCTCAGCGCGGGCGAAGGTCGGCGCGACCTGGGCTAGGGCCTCGAAGAAGCTCACCTCATCATCCACGCCCGACGTCACCAGCACACTCTGCCCGCTATGCGGGGGCCCGCGTCGCACTCCGGCAGTTATGCCCGCGCTTCGGCCCGTGTTGCGACCACCGATCGCCGAGGGCCGCGGGGTGGCCGATCGGCCAGCCAACCTGCGACAACCAGCGCCAAGGCGACGAACGGCGCAAGGAGATGTACGACGACCCACGGCGCGACGCCCGACGGCGACATCTCGCCCATTCCGCGGGCCATTCGCTGACCATCTTGTGTCCAAGACGTGTCCAAGACGTGTCCACCGGGTTCGAGCCGACGGTGGCTCACACGTCTGACCTGGGCTTGTGTGGTGGGCGCGGAGGGACTCGAACCCCCGACATCTGCCTTGTAAGGGCAGCGCTCTAGCCAGCTGAGCTACGCGCCCGGAAGGGGCCCGAGGCTAGCGAGGTGGGTACTAGGCGACGGCCTCCCGGGCGCGGGCCTGGGCGACGAGGCTCTCGAGCAGGGTGATCAGCGCTTGCTTCACGCTCTCCTTCGACCGCGGGCGTCGCACTCGATCACCGGGACGTGCGTGCCGACGCCGAGGGCTTCTCGCACCTCGTCGATCGCGTACCGGGGTGCTCCTTCGAAGCCGTTGATGCCGACCACGAAGGGGACGCTCTTGGCCTCGAAGTAGTCGATGGCCGGGAAGCACTGGTCGATGCGGCGGGTGTCGACGAGCACGACGGCACCCAGGGTGCCCGTGCAGATGTCGTCCCACATGAAGCCGAAGCGCTCCTGTCCGGGCGTGCCGAACAGGTACATGACGAGCGTCTCGTCGACGGTGATGCGACCGAAGTCCATGGCCACGGTGGTGGTGGTCTTCTGGCCGACGTGGGTGACGTCGTCGACGCCTGACGACACGGAGGTCATGGCGGCCTCGGTGCGCAGCGGCTCGATCTCGGAGATGGCGCCCACGAAGGTCGTCTTGCCGACGCCGAAGCCGCCCGCGACGACGAACTTGACGGGGACGATCCTGGCGTTGGTGCGTTGGGGTTCGGTGGCGTGCACGATGTTCCTCCTGCAGGGTCCAGATCAGATGGCGCGCACGCGCTCGATCATCTTGGTGAGCATGTCGAGTTCGATCTCGACGGGGTCAGTGTGGTGGACGTCGAGCAGCCCGGTGGCGATCAGGTCGCCGGCGATCACCGCGACGACACCGACCACGAGCTGGAGCTTCACCGCCACCTCGGCGACGGACAGCGGCTCGTCACGGCAGGCGAGGAGCAGCTCCTCCTGCTCGGACGGCAGGCCCGCCGGGATGTCGGCGACCGACGCCTGGAGCATGGTCTCGATGCGGAGGTCGCGCCGCTCCGCGCGGGTCCGACCTCCCGTCATGATGAACGGACGGACGAAGTCGTGACCGCTTTGCGCTTCGTCGCGCTCGGTCATGACACCAGCATCTCCTGCTTCAGCTCGGCGACCAGGTCGGGGGTCAGGACGCTGCCCGCTCGCTCGACGAGCAGGGTGGTCTGGTAGCCGACGAGGCCGATGTCGCAGCCGCGCTGCGACACCACGCCGAGACAGCTGCCGTCGGAGATCGACGACACGAACAGGAAGCCTCGACGCATCGTGACGATGACCTGCTCGAGGCCCTCGAAGCCGAAGCAGGTCGACGCCCCGTTCCCGAGGCTGACGAGCCCGGAGATGATGGCGGCGAGCTGCTCCGCGCTCGCCCGCGTGAGGCTGCTCGACATGGCCATCAGCAGTCCGTCTGACGAGACGGCCACCGCGTCGGTGACGCCCGCCGTCTTCTCGACGAAGCCGTTCAGCAGCCAGCTGAAGCTGCGGGCCTCCTCGCTGAGGGTCTGGTTGTTCATCGCCCGTCCTCCTGGTTCGTTTCGGTGTCCGAAGCGGCATCGGCCCTACCCCGGGCCACACCGGACTGGAAGTTCGAGAGGAACGAGTACACGTCCTCAGGGCTCGTGCGAGCCGGTTCCGTGACGGCAGGCTCGGCAGCACGAGGCGACAGGCCAGCGTCGGGACGCTGGGCTCCGGGAACCCGTCGCGCCAGGCCTCCAGGGGTGGCGACGCCGTTCGCCGCCGGTCGTTCCTGGGTGGCCTCCCCGTTCACCGCGCTGCGTCCCTGGGTGGCTGCCACGCTATACATCGATTGCCCCGACGGGCGGGATACGGCGAGTCCGCCGAACCCGCTGATCGGGAGCGTCGAGGGTCCGGCCGGCGCCACGGGCGACGGCGAGGACTCCCTCGCGACGGCCGGCTCGGCCTCCGCCGGCGCGGGCTGCGACTCGACGGGAGCCGAGATCAGTGGTGCGACCGGCTCGACGACAGGTTCGGCCACCTCGGCCACCTCGGCGACCAGCTGGCCGCCGCGTCGGGGAAGCCCGCTCGTGGTCGTCTCGACCGACGCCGGCGACGCGGCCGGGCCGGCGAGGACGGGCACCGGGACCGGCTCCGGGGTGGGCGCCTTGGCGAGGGTGCGATCGAGCTCGTCGTCGGCCAGCAGACCCATCGGCACGTCCACGCGAGCGGTGATGCCTCCGGCCGGGCTGTCCTGCAGCTCCACGACGATGTCGAGGCGGCTGGCGAGGTGGCCGGCCACGTAGTGCCCCAGGTACCGCGAGGGCGCCACCGTGAAGCTCTCCTTGCCGGCGAGACGCCGGTTGGCCCGCTCGACGTCCTCGGCAGCCATGCCGAGGCCGTTGTCGGTGATGGCCACGGTGTAGCCGGAGGTGGTGAGACGGCCCTTCACCTCCACCGAGTGGTCCGGCGGCGAGAAGGACAGTGCGTTCTCGATGAGCTCGGCGAGCACGTGGGCCAGGTCGGCGGCGACGGCACCGGTGACCGACGCCGGCTCGAGGTGGCGGACCACGCAGCGCTGGTAGTCCTCGACCTCGCCCAGCGCAGCACGCACCACGTCGGCGAGCCGCACGGGGGCGGACCACTGGCGAGGCGGCTCGATGCCGGCAAGGACGAGCAACGACTCGGCGTTGCGGCGCATGCGGGTGGCGAGGTGGTCGAGGCGGAAGAGGCCCTCGAGGCTGTCGGGGTCGGTCTCGTTGCGCTCCAGCTCCGTGATGAAGTCGAGCTGGCGGCTGAGGAGGTTCTGGTTCCGGCGGCCGAGGTTGATGTAGGAGTCCGAGATGTTGCGTCGGAGCACCGCCTGCTCGACGGCGAGGTCGACCGCGCTCGACTGGACCTGGCTCAGCGCGGCGGCGACCCCCGCGACCTCGTCCCTCGTCTTGACCGTGATCGGTTGCACCTCGGGGATCACGACGTCCTCGCCCGGCGGGGTCTCGAGGATCTGGCGCACGGCCGCGGGCAGCCGCGTGCCGGCCATGTCCTCGGCCTGACGCTTGAGCGACCGCAGGGGACGGGTGATCGAGCGGCTGGCCAACCAGGTGACCACCAGCGCCAGGGCCAGGCCGCCGAGCGCGATGCCCGTCAAGATCCGCATCCGGGCCATCGCCTCTGCTTCCTTGGCGTCGGCCTCGGCGACGAGCAGGTCACCGGCCTTGGCGCGCAGGCCCGTGTAGCCGATCGTCGGATCGGAGGCGACCGCGCTCAGCAGCGGAGTGACCTCCACGCCGTTGCCGGCGAGGTACGACTCGACCTGCCGGTCGAAGCTCTGCAAGCCGGCCTCCGCGAAGGTCTCGTCCGCGACACCGGCGTAGGGACCGGCTGCGTTGGCATGGATCGTGTCATCGAACCCCTGGCTACGGTCAGCCAGCGCCGCGACCTCCTGTCGAGAGGAAGCGTCGTCGAGACGACCGGTGATGGTGGACAGCACGACGCTGCGCACGATGCGCGCCAGGATGTCGTTCTGGCGGGTGGAGGCGTCCACGATCTCTGCGCCGTTGCGCAGCTCGGCGTCGTCGATGGTGGAGACGACCTGCGAGGTGCCGTCGAAGAAGGCCTCGATGATGGCTGAGTAGCGAACGAAGACCTCGTCGGCGAACTCCTCGTTCGTGCTGTCCATCGGTCCGTCGTAGGCATCGACGTCGGCGCGCAGGTCCTCGAGGTCCTCGAAGGCCGCCCACGCCGGCTCGAAGGCGTCGCGCACGAGACCGCCGTGCGCCACGGTCTCCTGCCGGAACAGCTCGGCCGCGGGGTCGGTCAGCTCGCGCGCCTCCGGGTTGTTGTCGACCGCGAGCTCCGCGGCCGCTCCCAGCCCGATCAGGTCGATGGCGGCCCGGTTGCGCTCGTTCTGCAGGTGGACGAGGAGGCTGCCTGGTCCGAGCGACGTCTCGGCCAGGTCGGCCTGGGTCGTCGCCTTGGCCACCTCGGCCTTCGAGTCGAGCACCTCGAATCCAGCGACGGCGACGAGGGCGAGCATCGGGACGGCCAAGGCCACGGCGAGCTTGGTCCGGATGTGGGTGGTACGGAACACGGCGGTCTCCTGTGCTCAGCGCTGACCGGCCCAGCGGCGGGCGGTCGGTGCAGGTTCGGGGTCGGGGTCAGGATCGGGGTCTAGGGAGGGGCTGGTGGTGATGTCGACGGCGGCCACGGACACCGCAACGGGCACCGCCGTGGCCCGATGGTCGGTGTCACCGGCACGCATGCGGTTGAGGAGGGCGTCGGCCGGGAGGGCCATGGCCTCGTCGATCGGCAGCTCGATGGCCCATCCGAGGACCTCGGCGTCTTCGGTGAGGAGCACGACCTGGCGACCGGTGGAGCAGGTGCGGACGATCTCGAGGAGGTCGGCCCGCAACGACGGGTCGACGCCGACGAAGGGCTCGTCGAGCACCAGCAGGTCGTCGCTGGGCTCATCGAGCAGGGACTCGAGACCGGCGAGGAGGTCGTCGGCTTGGGGACCCTCGTTGGCGTCGCCGGCGAGCTGTCGCCGGGCCAGGGCCTCCTCCATGGTCACGGACGCCTTCGCGACGGCCGCCTCGGCCCGGTCGATCTCGGGCCGCAGGACCTCGGTGTGCCCACCGAGCGTGTCCGCCAGCTCCAGCAGCGTCTCGAGGGGGTCGCCCTCGGGCCGCTGGTCGATCGGAAGCTCCTCGGCGAGCTTGCGGGTGCGGCGGGCGAGGTCGCTGACCACACCCGCGGCCTGATCGAACTCCGCCTCGGCCGTGGCGACGACCTGTCCGGCCGTGTCGATGGCGGCCCTGGCGTCGTCCTCAGCGCGCTGCAGCGAGCCGGACACGGCCTCGATCTGGGCTCGCAGCTGCTCGGCCGCCGCGAAGCGCTGGAGCCGCTGCACGTCCTCGCCGGCCCGCACGGTCAGCTCGCTCTCGAAGGCACCGACGGAGCGCTCCGCCATCTGCAGGGCCTCGGCGGAGCGGTCGACCTCGGACTCGGCCGCTCGCAGGTCGTCCTGCAGGGCGGTCCACCGCTCTTCGATCGCGGCGAGCTCGACGCGGTGCTCTTCCGCTCGCACGTCGGCGTCGTCGTCGTCGGCCTCGTCAGGGTCAGGCAGCGGGTGCGCCAGGAGGAAGTTGCTCGCCGCGTCGTCCAGGGACATCCCCACCGGGTGCACCCCGACCGCGGCCAGGGCGTCGACCAGCGGTGCCCGCATCGCCTGGGCGACCGGCCGATGGGTCCGGAGGAGCGGGAGGACGGCATCGCCGGGATCGACGCCGAGGAGGTCGGTGATCTGGTCGAGCAGCCGGGCGCGCTCGGCGACGAGGTGGTCGATCTCGGGGGCGTGACCACTGGAGATGTCGAGCGCGTCGAGGGCGAGCTTGGCGTCGTAGAGCTCTCGTTCCACGGCGGGACGAGCTGGGTTGCTGACCGCGGAGCGGCCCCCGGAGAGGACGACGTCCAGGTAGCCGCCGAAGCCGTGTCGATCGAGCAGCTCTCGCTCGGCGGCCTGGGCCTGCTCGAGCTGGCGGCGCGCTCCCCCTCCACCCCAGCGCCCACCCACGTGCTCCTCGGCTTCGAGGACAGCGGAGTGGGCGGCGTCGAGCTCAGCGCGCTGGTCAGGGGTGAGCGCACTGGCGGACGCCTCGGCGTCGAGGTCGGCGAGGGCCGCGGCCGCCGCGGTGACGCGCTGCCGGGCCGCGTCGATCTCGGCGGCGGTCGGGCCACCGTCGTGCTGGCCGAGCTGTTCGAGGTCCGCGTGGAGGTCAGACCAGGCCGCGGCCAGCGCTTCGGCCGTGCGGTCGACCTCGCCATCGATCATCACGCTCTGGATCGCGGCGAGGGCGTCGCGCACGTCCTCGATGGCCGCTTGGTCGGCATCGGCGACGCCCGCGGGCACCGGGGCCGGCCCGAGCTCTTCGCGACGCACCTGCAGCCCGGTCGCCTCGATCTGCAGCGACTCGAGGCGAGTGAGCGCCGCCGCGTGGATCTCCTCGGCGTTGCGGACCGCCTGCCCGGCGGATTCCAGCTCGCGCCGCAGCGCGCTCTCGTCCATGCCCGAGCCCGAGAGCTCGGCCAGCTCGCTGTCGGCCTCCTCGATGGCGGCGGCCGCGGCCGAACGCTGCTCGAGGACCCGCTCGAGGGCCTGCTGGACCGCCCGCTGCTCCGCACAGCGGGCGTCGAGGGCCTGCCGAGCCGCCTCGACCGCCGCGAGGTGCTCCGGCAACCCGTCGTTGAGCTGCTTGGCCCACTCGGCCCCCTCGCGCAGGGTGCGGACGCGGCCGTTCAGGTGCTCGAGCTGGTGCCGGGCGGTGTCGCAGTCGTGCATGGTGCGGGCCACGGCCGCATCGAGCTGGGAACGGATCGCGTCGCGCTCCGCAGCCCGCTCCTGCGCGAACCCGTCCGCCGCCAACCACAGGTCCTCCGACCGCAGCAGGGGCGAGTGGTCCGCTGCCCCGATCGAGCGCAGATCCCCTGCCAGCAGCTCGGCCAACCGAGCGCGATCCGACGCGTTTGCCAGGGCGACGGTCAGTCGCCGGTGGAGGCCGCTGGGTCGGGTGTCGTGGGCAGGTTGGTTCGTCACGTTTGTCGGTCCCGCCGCATCGACCCCACGACACCCCTCGCGCCGTGGCAGGCGGTCCCTTCTGATGGGTCATATCGGCCGAAGATGACGGGGCCTTGAGTGCGCCAAACGGCCTGTTCGGGGCGGCGACCATCCCTAGGCCTTCAGGAACAGCCCACTACCGTCGATCAACGATCGGGCCCTCAGATCGAGGAGCCACTGACGGAGGATCTGGTGCCCGGGCGCAACCGTTCCCAGGAGAGCGAGAGCACGGTCGATCTCACTCGCCGCTACCTCAGCGAGCTCGGTTCGTACCCGCTCCTGACCGCTGAGCAGGAGGTCGAGCTGGCCCAGGCCATCGAAGCCGGCCGGCTGGCCGAGATCGAGCTGTCCTCCACCACGCCCAGCCGGGCCCGCAAGAACCTGCTGACCGGTGAGATCGCGGCCGCCGAGGCGGCGCGGCGCACCTTCATCCAGTCCAACCTTCGCCTGGTCGTTTCGATCGCCAAGCGCTACCAGGGCACCGGGATGACCCTCCTCGACCTGATCCAGGAGGGCAACCTCGGACTCATGCGGGCGGTCGAGAAGTTCGACCACCGCAAGGGCTTCAAGTTCTCGACCTACGCCACCTGGTGGATCCGCCAGTCGATCGGACGGGGCATCGCCGACAAGGCTCGCACGATCCGCCTGCCCTCCCACCTGGTGGACACGATGGCGGTCCTCTCCAAGGCCTCCTCCACCATGTTGAAGACGCTCGGACGGGAGCCCACCGCCGCGGAGCTCGCCGAGGAGACCGGGATGACCGAGGAGCGGGTGCTCATCGCGCTCCACGCCGGTCCCGACCTCGTCTCGCTGTCCGTCTCCATCGGCGACGACGACGCCGAGCTCGGCGACCTGGTGGCCGATGACAGCGCGGAGGTCCCCTTCGAGATGGCGGCCCTCGCCCTCGCCCGGGACGATCTGCAGAACCTCCTCGACTACCTCAACCCCCGTGAGCGCGAGATCCTCTCGCTGCGCTTCGGGCTCGAGGGCGACCAGCCCCTCACGCTCGACGAGGTCGGGCGGCGGTTCAACGTGACCCGTGAGCGGATCCGCCAGATCGAGGCGAAGGCGCTCACCAAGCTGCGCCACCCGTGCTCCGCGAGGCACCGCCGCCTCGTCTCCTCCCTCGGGAGCTAGCCGCCTCGGCCCGCTCGCGGCCCGACGTCGTGCGGATGCCGCGACCAGCGGTTGCTGTCGAATTCCGGCGAGGATGTCGAGAACGCGGGGCCGGCTCCGTCCCAGGGGTGCAGTCGGCCAGCAGGGCCGGCGTCACACAAGGAGATCACCATGGCCAAGTACCTGTTGCTCAAGCACTACCGAGGCGCGCCGGCGGCCGTCAACGATGTCCCGATGGACCAGTGGAAGCCCGAGGAGGTCGAGGCGCACATCCAGTTCATGAACGACTTCGCCGCTCGGCTCGAGAGCAGCGGCGAGTTCATCGACGGACAGGCGCTGTCGCCCGACGGCATGTGGGTCCGGTCCGACGGCGAGGGGCAGCCACCCGTGACCGACGGCCCGTTCGCCGAGACGAAGGACCTGATCGCGGGATGGATGGTCATCGACGTCGACAGCCACGAGCGGGCGATCGAGCTCGCCGGTGAGCTGTCAGCTGCCCCTGGGGCTGGCGGCAAGCCGATCCACGAGTGGCTGGAGGTCCGGCCCTTCCTGACTGCGCACTCCACCGTCACCCAGTGATCGTGGACGAGGTCGAGCTGCGCCAGCTCGTCCCCCGGGTCCTGAGCGTCCTCGTCGGTCGCGGTGCGGACTTCGCGACCGCCGAGGACGCGGTGCAGGAGGCGCTCATCCGAGCGCTCTCCACGTGGGGCGACGAGCGGCCCGCCGACCCCACGGGGTGGCTCATCACGGTGGCGTGGCGGGCCTTCCTCGACATGACGCGGTCAGAGGCGTCTCGCCGCGACCGAGAGGTTCGGTTCGACGCCGAACCGCCGGCCGGTGCGATCCCGAGCACGGACGACACCCTGCGCCTCTACTTCCTGTGCGCCCACCCCGATCTGACGTCGTCGTCGGCAGTGGCGTTGACGCTCCGAGCCGTCGGTGGCCTGACCACCCGCCAGATCGCGCAGGCCTACCTCGTGCCCGAGCCCACCATGGCGCAGCGCATCAGCCGCGCCAAGCGCACGGTCAGCGAGGCCGGTGTCGACCGCGGTGCCGAACGCGGCGGCGACCTGGGCACGGTGATGCGGGTGCTGTACCTCGTCTTCAACGAGGGCTACTCCGGCGACGTCGATCTCGCGGCCGAGGCGATCCGATTGACCCGACAGCTGGCTGCCTTGGTGGACGACCCCGAGGTCCAGGGGTTGCTCGCCCTGATGCTCCTCCACCAGGCGCGGCGCCGCAGCCGCACCCGACCGGACGGAAGCATCGTGCCGCTCGCCGAGCAGGATCGCAGCCAGTGGGACAGCGAGCTCATCGCCGAGGGGGTGGACATCGTCCACGCGGCGCTCGCGCGCGATCAGCTCGGCGAGTACCAGGCCCAAGCGGCCATCGCGGCGCTCCATGCCGACGCGCCGCGTGTCGAGGAGACCGACTGGGTCCAGATCGTGGAGTGGTACGACGAGCTGCTCCGGTTCGCCGACACGCCGATCGTCCGGCTCAACCGTGCGGTCGCAGTGGGCGAGGCCGACGGCGCGCCCTCAGGGCTGGGGGCGCTGGCCGAAGTCGACGAAGACGTCCCGCGGCGCGAAGCAGTGGCCGCCTACCTCCACGAGAAGAACGGCGATCTCGAGCTCGCGGCCCACCTCTATGCCGCCGCCGCTCGCAACGCACCCAACCTCGCCGAGCGCGACCACCAGACCCGCCAAGCTGCGCGCCTCAACCAGCTCCTCCAACAACGCAGATGACCGGGCGGCGCGGCAATGATCGCCGCATGGCCTTCGAGACGATCATCGAGCCGTTCCGGATCCACTCGGTGGAGCCCCTGCGCATGACGACCATCGAGGAGCGGCAGGCCGCGCTCCACGCGGTCGGCTTCAACCTGTTCGGACTCCGGTCCGAGGACGTGCTGATCGACCTGCTCACCGATTCCGGCACCGGCGCGATGTCGAGCGACCAGTGGGCGGGCATCCAGCGCGGCGACGAGAGCTACGCGGGCTCGCCGTCCTGGTTCCGGTTCCTGGAGGCCGTCCAGGAGCTGTTCCCGTTCGGGCACGTGATCCCCACCCACCAGGGGCGGGCCGCCGAGAAGATCCTGTTCACCGTCATCGGCGGCCCGGACAAGGTCATCCCGAGCAACACCCACTTCGACACCACGCGGGCCAACGTCGAGGCGACGGGAGCGGAGGCCGTCGACCTCGTGATCGCGGAGGGGCTCGACCCGGCCGCGGTGCACCCCTTCAAGGGGAACATGGACCTCGATCGCCTCGAGGCCTTCCTGCGGGAACGGGCCGCCGACGTGCCCGCGGTGTTCGTGACCGTCACCAACAACTCCGGCGGCGGTCAGCCCGTGTCGCTGGAGAACCTGCGCGGCGTGCGGGCGCTCTGCGATCGCTACGAGGTGCCGCTGTTCCTCGACGCCTGCCGCTTCGCCGAGAACGCCTGGTTCATACGCGAGCGCGAGCCCGGCCACTCCGAGCGAGCGGTCCCCGACATCGTGCGGGAGATGGCGTCGCTGGCCGACGGCATGACCATGAGCGCCAAGAAGGACGGCCTGGCCAACATCGGCGGCTGGCTGGCGCTGGACGACGACGACCTCGCCGAGCAGTGCCGCAACCTGCTCATCCTCACCGAGGGGTTCCCCACCTACGGGGGCCTGGCGGGGCGCGACCTGGAAGCGATCGCCCAGGGCCTGCGCGAGGTGGTCGACCACGACTACCTCCGCTATCGCATCCGCTCCACCGGCTACCTGGGCGATGGTCTGACGCGCGCCGGCGTGCCGATCGTGCAGCCAACGGGCGGCCATGCCATCTACATCGATGCCCGTGCGCTCCTCCCCCAGGTCCCCCCGCTCGAGTACCCGGGCCAAGCCGTCGCGGTGGCCCTCTACGAGGTGGGCGGGATCCGCGCCTGCGAGATCGGCACGGTGATGTTCGGCCGGCAGCCCGACGGCTCGGAGCGGCCGGCCAACCTCGACCTCGTGCGCCTGGCCGTCCCGAGGCGCACCTACACCCAGAGCCACATCGACTACGTGATCGAGGTGTGTGCCGAGGTGGCGTCCCGCGTCAGCGAGCTGCGTGGGTACCGCATCGTCGACGAGCCTCGATCGCTGCGGCACTTCACGGCCCGCTTCGAGCGGCTCGTGACTGCTGGCGCCGCTCAGTCCACCGAGGGTGTGACCGAGCGGCGAGCGAGGGCCATGAGCGCACCGCTCGTCTCGAACTGCAGATCGGGCAGGTCGTCCCAGGGGAACCAGCCGATCTCCACGATCTCGGGAGAGGCGGCGCGCGCGTCCATCGGGTCGACCCCGGCGGGCAGGCGACCCCGGAAGATCACGTCGACCCGCTGGGACGCGGCGTCGACCACCACGGCAGGGTCGCCGACCAGCTCGACCTCGAGCGTGACCTCCTCCTCCACCTCGCGGAGCGCCGCCGCGGCGGGCGTCTCGCCTCGCTTCAGCAGGCCACCGGGCAGGCCCCAGCTGTTGCGGTAGGAGAGGCGCACGAGCAGCACGGCCCCATCGGCGCGCTCGATGACGCAGACGGAGCCGACGGTGTACGCGGGCGCGATCGACCGCACGACCCGACGACGGGCACGGACGGGCAGCCTGCGGAAGACCTGCAGCAGGAGCTGGTGGACACGGGCGAACACACGATCAGGCTACTGAGGGTCCTTCGACGTCCACGGTTCCCGGTCGCTGAACCCGCGCCGCGCGGTGACGGCCGCGTCCAAGAGCGCGGCCGTACCCGCGGCGACGGGGGTCCGACGTGCGGAGTGGTCGAGGGTCACGAGCTCCCGGTCGAAGGCATCGGTCACCACCGCGCCCGCCTCCTGGCAGATCAGCATCCCGCCGAGGTAGTCCCAGGCACCGTGGGCGCTCGGACTGCAGTCGACGTAGGCGTCCAGCTGACCGGCCGCCACCGCGCACAGATCCAGCGCCAGCGCGCCGAGGGCGCGGTACTGCTTCCAGCCGAACCAGCGCGGCGGGTAGCCCGAGAGGCCCACGATCGCCTCGTCCATCGCCTCGCACGACGACGGCACCAACGGGTGGCCATCGACCCGAGCGCCACCGCCTCGCGACGCCTCGAACCGTCGCCCCCCCGCCTGGTCCACGACGACGGCCGCCCGCGCCCCCTCCTCGTCCACCGCGCAGAGGCTCGTCGCGAACCACGGGATCCCGCGGCTGGCGTTGGTGCTCCCGTCCACCGGATCGAGCACGACCACGACGGGGCGGTCACCTCCGTGCAGTCCGGACTCCTCGCTCATCACCCCCAGCCCGGCCGCCTGCAGCACGGCGAGCGCCGCCTCATCGGCGGCCAGGTCGCTGTGGTACTGCCCGGCGCGGGTGCCTGCTGCGCCCCAGTCACCCAGGGCGTCGAGGGCGGAGCGGACGGCCGAGGCGGCGTCGTGGAGCACGCCGAGCAGGGCCGCGTCGTCCATCGCGGAGCACCCTAGGTTCCGCCGGTTCGTGGGGTGGGACCTGTGGTCCCGCCGTGGCAGGCTGGACCACGTGGCCGCCATCGACATCGCCGGGTTCGTCGCCGACCTGAAGGACCACGCTGTCGACCACGGCTTCCACGTCCACGACGAGCGGCACTTCGTCGAGACCTACTCCCTGCGGCAGGCGTGGGAGGTCGATCTGCACCCGGAGGAGGCGTGCGGCGGCCCGCTCGATCTGCACCTGTCGCTCGAGGTCGACCCCCGCACCCTGCTGTCGTTCGAGGACCTCATCGTGACGCTCCCAGAGGAAGAGGACCCGCCGGACAGCTTCTACTTCCCGCTCCTCTTCACCTGGTCGTTGCCACCCCTGCCGGCGGGGCCCGACCTGTTGGTGCTGGCCACCGAGCTGGCCGGCGTCGGGCAGGCCGAGCTCCCGCTCGAGGTGTCGGCGATCGACTCCTACCCGTCGGCCACCGACCCGTCCGAACGCAGCCTGACGATCGTGGCCCACGTCGAGGTCTCGCTGGCCCGCGTGTTCGGGGGCCAGGAGCAGCTGTGCGACATCCTCGACCGGTGCGCAGAGGTCAGCCACCACCTCCTCGACCGGGCCCCGGCGTGGCTCGGCGACGACCTCTAGACACCGACCTCGACCTCCGTGTGCACGGTCCTGCTGCGAATCGAACCCGACGGCGTCCACCCGGTGCTGCTGGGGGCCGTCCGCGACGAGTTCGTGGAGCGGTCGTGGGAGCCCCCGGGGCGCCACTGGACCGGCGCGGCGAGCGGGCTCATCGGCGGCCGCGACCTGCTGGCCGGCGGCACCTGGCTGGCCGTCGACCCTGAGCGGCGGGCGGTGGCAGCGCTCCTCAACGCGGGCCGCCGCGACGAACCCTCGGACGGACAGCCTCGACCCACCCGCGGCACCCTCGCGCTGCGCATCCTCACCCCCGAGGGCCTGCCAGAGGCGGTCGACCGCTATGACCGCTTCCACCTGCTGCGCGCCGACCTCGACGGCGCCGAGCTCTGGTCGTGGGACGGCGACGACCTGACCCACGTCGACCTTCGCCGCCGGCGACCACATCATCGTGAACGCCGGCCTCGATACCGACGCCGATCCGCTCGTGCCCCACTTCGCGCCGCTGCTCGCTGCTCTGCCGTCCACACCGGACGCATGGCTCGAGCTGCTCGCGGGCGCGGGCCTGGACCCCGGCGACGAGCGCGCGCTGATCGTGGCCAAGGAGATCGAGGGGCGCGCGTACGGATCGACGTCGGCCTCTCTGGTCGCCCTGTCCCCCGCCGGAGTCCGCTACGACTTCACGGCCACGCCAGCCCACCCCGCGTGGTGGCGGGTCGACACCGCGGCCCCGGAGTGATGGAGGGGTCCCCGCCCTCCGAGAAGAGATGAGGCGGGGACCCCACTGGACCATCGGCGCGTTCGCCCCCTGAGGTGCATGGGCCGAACGGCGTACTACCCCCGGTACGCACGAGTCCATGCGTCCTCAAGCCGCGTCCTGGTCGTCCGCCGATCAACGCGTCAGGACGAGTCCTCTAGAGCTGCGGCCCCGTCGGTCTGCCTGAGGGGCCGCAGCTCTAGTGCCCTGCGACGAGGTCGGACAGGTGCTGCAGCGAGTTGTCGAGGTGGTCCTGTCCGAACGGCGGGAACTGCAGGTACTCGCGCACCTCGGGCCCGACCGCTGACCAGTCGTACGTCAGCGTCACCGTCGTCCGCGATGGGCCGGTCGCCTCGAGGTCGTAGCGCCAGGTCCAGCCGCCGAAGCTGAGCTCCCCGGTCTCGGGCGACTCCGTGCCGGGCTTCCACCCGATGGCACGCGGTTCGTCGAACACCTCGACCAGGTTGGCCATCTTGTAGTCCCCGTCCGGGTGGTTCGGGTGGTACATCGCCATCCGGAACACCTGGCCGGCGGCGGTGATGCGATCGCCGTCCCGGGACTCGCGCACCCAGCCGGTGCCGTCGATGTCGGCGTGGGCCGACGGATCGGCCAGCACCGCGAACACGGCCTCCGGGTCCGCCTCGATCGTCGTGGACGCGGTAGCTCGCTCAGGTTCCATATCTACGAGACGGGTCGCCGGGCCCGAACTCATCGCCGCACGCGACGCGCGCGCGCTCAGCTCTCGAGCTCGTGAGCGAGCTCATGCCGGGGCTGGTACAGCATCATCGAACCCGCTCCCGGCACGTCGATCTCGGTGACGAGCCCGAAGCCCTGATCTTCGATCTCCTCGCGCACCTCCACGCCCTTCGCGCGGAGCTCAGCGACCGTTGCCTCGATGTCGTCGCACATCAGCGAGCACTGGTGGTGCGGAGGCGTCGCCCAGCGCTGCCCGGAGTCACTCACGGCAGGATGCACACCGACCTCGCTGGGCGGAGTCTTGAAGATCAACCAGCCGCCCCCGGCGTCGATCGACGGCCACCCGAGGACGTCTCGGAGGAACGCGCGAGTGGCGACCGGGTCCTCGGAGTACACGATCGAGTGGTATCCGGTGATCACGACGGCACGGTACATCCCGTGGATCCAAGGGGCATGTTCCGATGAGTGGCCTGGAAGACGCCAGTGGGCCCGGTAGGGATCGAGTCCACGAACGAGGAACTCGTCAGCCGTGTCGCGTATCCCCCGGGGCGGACTGGGCGCTTACCGAGCGCGGAAGTGTGGGTGGGACTGCGCTTCCACA
Source organism: uncultured Microthrixaceae bacterium (assembly GCA_963721695.1). Lineage (GTDB taxonomy): Bacteria > Actinomycetota > Acidimicrobiia > Acidimicrobiales > VFJN01 > VFJN01. The sequence continues at coordinate 6,362 of CAVRKU010000018.1, read as the reverse complement.
CGAGGCTTAACGCCCGCATCACGGCCCCTTCGTCCAGCCCTACGGCGACGCAGGGGCCGTGTCGCGTCCAGACACGGAGGTGGCCCGGGCGGGAGCGGATGCGACAGACGAGGATGCGGCGAGAGCGAGAGCGCACGCTGCAACGGCGGGACCGAGCCTTCGAATCATTGCGGATGCAAAGTTCTCCGCGGGAGCGATCTGGATGCGGCTCACGGTTGTCTCGCTGCGGCAGTCATGCCGCGTCCGCTATCAGCCCGAGCACGAAGTCGAGCAGCTCCACGCGCGGGAGGGAGTCGATCTCGTCGATCGTGAACCATCCGGCCCCGTCGGTCGTCCCGTTCTCGTCAAAGTCGTCTCGGACCCGACCCGCGACGTCGCTCGTCCCATGGATGATGCCGACGACATGACCCGCCTCGCCACGTACCGACCCCCGCTCTGTGCACCAGCGGGAGAACACCCCCGAGGACCGGACCGATCGTTGCGCTGAGCCCGGTCTCCTCCATGAGTTCTCGGACGGCGGTTTCAGCAGATGACTCTCCCCACTCCATCGCACCGCCGGGCATCGTCCACTGGCCAGTGTCGGAATGGCCCGGTGCGACAAAGCGGGTGAGCAACAGTCGATTCGCCTCGTCGCGGCAGACGACGTAGGTGGCCGCCCGCCTCCACTTGACCTCCATCGCAAGAGGATGGCATGGCGCCGCGGACACGTCGCTTGCTGCCCGTCATGCAACGCGCACGCCGTCCCACTCCGGCAGTCATGCCCGGTGGTCGGAGCTCGCTCGGAGGTGGGGTGGCTCCGACTACTCGACGGTGAAGGGCGCGTGCATGCCTTCGGCGAAGTGGCTCTCGATCTCCCCGGAGTCTTCCTCCTCGGTGATGTTGCAGAACAGCACGTAGTCACCAGCCTCGAGGTCGAAGGTCGCCGACTTCGACGACCCTGACTCGACGTCCTCGATCTCGCCGATGAACGCCCCCTCGGGGAGCTCGTCCTCCACCACGGCGCCGTCCGCGTCGACGGGCAGGGCCGCCGCGTCAGCCGCCTGGACCAGCACCAGCTCATGGGTCTCGCCGCCCTGGTTGTCGGCTACGAACTCGATCTCGCCAGACTCATCCGACGTCGGATCGGGCTCCACGACGAACTCGCCCAGCGTCACGTCGACGGAGGGTGGGTCATCGTCGCTGCACGCGGGAGCCCCGATTGACAACATCACGATCACCGTGGCCCCGCCTGCCGCACGACGTCTCCTCGCCCTGTGCTCATCCATGTCGACACCCCCTGGGTTCGTCGCGTCCATCGTGCTCCCTTGTGTTCGTGTTGTCACTGTCGAAGAGGACTCCTGACGGGTCGTCACGGCCCGTTATGCAGCGCGGCCGCGTCCCACTCCGGCAGCTATGGGACGGGTCGGGTATGGCGCCCTCGAAGTCGTCAACGAGGTGTGCGAAGCAGGGGTTTCGCCGCCCTCGTCACCTGGGACGTTACGGTCGCGCCAAGAAGGTCACGTGGAATCGGGCACCGTCGGCTGGTTCGATGTGGTGATCAAGCTCCGGGGGGATCGGTTGGGGTCGCCCGGGTGTCACCATCACGTCGAGGGGCGGTCGGGTGTCCGCCTGGAAGCGGACCTCGCCAGCCTCGACCTCCAGGAGGCCCCACCTCTCGGCCGCGACGCGGTGAGCCCGCCGAAGGGCATCGGGAACCGTTGTCGCATCCCATGTCGCAGAGGTCCGTACGGGCGCGAGGCCGTCGGGCATCTCGGCCCGGTCACAGAGTGGGCAGTCGAGGAACTGACCCACCCGCTGAGTCCGTTGCTGATCGTCCTCGATCCAGGCGGCCTCCCAGAACGGAGGCTGGTGCCGGATGTGCTGGGTGTGAAGGCACGACAGCATTGCAACCCACGCGCCGTCCTCGTCGCGGAGGAACCCCGTCATCGTGCGATGCATGCCACCTCATGATGGCGGGCGACGAGCCCTTCGCCGCCCCACGGCAGATCGGCAGTCATGCCCACTCGTACACTCGTTGGGTGAGCGAAGGGTCAGGGTTCAACGCGGCGCGGGTGGATGAGATCGTCCAGGCGGCACTCCCCGAGTTCGTGCTGATAAGGGACTGCGTCATACGTGACCGTCCAGGAGTGCGGGAGGGCTTCGAACAGTGGTGGGACCTCCACAGGGACGAGCCATGGGCCATCGAAAACGTGATGAACCACGTCCACCTCTATGACCTCGTGGACGAGTCCGTCGACGACACAGAACTCCGGCTTCTCGAGCAAACCGCCCACCGAATCGCCAACAGTTGGCAAGCAAAGCTCCAAGAGGACTTCCCGGACCGCAGCTTCGAGGTCACCGTCGCGACGGAACCCGACGAGTACGGACCGACGGTGTCCTGCTTCCAGACCCCGCCAAACGTTTGGGCATAGTGCCTGCAGTTATGGGTCACGTACGGACTCAAAGCACGACCCGATATCGAACCTCGACGAGGTTCCTTCCTCCGAGCTCCAGCGGCTTCCGTGAGCCATCACTCTTCCAACCCAGATCCTCGTAGAACCGCCGTGGCCCCTTGTTCGTTTCAAGAACCCACAGCGTCGCTTCGCGGCAAGCCATCGTCGTGAACCACTCGATCGCAGCAGCCATGAGAAGGCGGCCTCCCCCTCGCCGCCAGGACGACGCGTCGAGGTACATCGAGGCAAGCTCGCCTGTCAGCTCGCCCTTGGGCTCAGTTCTCTGTGCCGTGCAATATGCGAAGCCGATCGGCAGCTCGCCGCGTACCGCGGACAGGTGCCCGACGCATACCTCGTTGCCCGCTCATGACGCGGCCTGCGTCCCGCTCCGGCAGTCATGCCCGCCTCGGACGAGCGCCCAGGACGGTGTCGGCCACGGCGAACAGCCTCCAGCTGTCGGGTATGCCCTTCAGCTGGTGTTCTCCGCTATCCACGAACTCGATACCCGAACCGGCAACCAGGTCCTTCACCGTGGCCGAGACCAACACCTGCCCTGGTCGGGCGAGTGACTCGATGCGGACGGCAACGTGCACGGCCAGACCCGCCAGGTCGTCGCCGCGAACCTCACACTCGCCCGTGTGCAGTCCGGCTCGAACTTCGATGCCCAACTCACGCGCTGCCTCCGTGATGGACGTGGCGCAAGCGATGGCTCGACCGGGCCCGTCGAAGCAAGCGCAGAACCCGTCCCCGGTGGTGTTGATCTCCCGTCCACGGAAACGGCGCAGCTGTTCGCGCACGCACGCGGTCGTGGGCATCGAGAGTGGCGCTCCACCGCCGGTCCCCGATGGAGGCCAGGCGCTCTGTTGAGGCCACGATGTCGGTGAACAACACCGTCGTCAACACTCGGTCGACGGCAACGACAGGACGCTCGCCAGTCAAGAACGCGGTCACTTCCTCGACGAACAGTGCATCTTGGCCATCATCACGCACGAGCCCGTAGCCGGGCATCTCACGAAACTTGGCGCCTGGGATGTGATCGGCGAGGTAGTGACCGTGGTCGATGCGAACCATCGGGTTTTGTGCGGCGTGAAGAACCAGCGTCGGAGCCTGGATCAGGTGCAGAACCGAGCGAACGTCGACGTTCTCCAGGATGTATCGGTACTGCCGCGGCTGCATTGCGAGGCGTCGCGGAAGCCCGGGATCTCGCGGCATACAAACGGAGGAAGTCCAGGTTGTCCGCCATCGCCGGGTTGATGACGTTGGCGAGCTCCTGGGTCCCCCACAGTGAACTCACCGTCTCCACGACCGCATCAACCGCGGCCCGCGACATACCGATCGGATAGTCATCCGCCTTGAGGTACCGCGCCGAGGTGTTCTCCAGGATGAGCGCAGTGACACGTTCAGGCTGCAACGCCGCGAACATGATCGCGATCGGTCCCACGTCGAGCGCGGCGTAGATCACCGTCCGCTCCGATCCGGCGGCCTCGAGCACGGCCCCGACATCGTCGACCCATTCCTCCCAGGGCGGCATGGCGTTGGGAGCCAGAGCGTCGGAGGCTCCCGTGCCGCGACGGTCGAAGAAGATCAAGCGGCTGAACGAAGCCAGACCAGCCAAGGAATGGACTGAATTCGTCGGCCGAGTTGTGGTCGACGTGACTCCCCAAGCCGTAGGAGTAGAGAAGGTCGACCGGGCCGTCACCGAAGACCCGGTACGCGACATCGGCCTCACCAACCGCCACATACTTCGTCTCAGCCATCTCGCCCGGCGCAGGCATCGTTCCCCCGTTCCCATGAACAAGCCATTGTGCATCTTGGGCAGCTCGCGGGCCGCCACGCACCTCGAGTGAACGAGGTACTCGTGCCCGTTGAGGGACACGCGCGTGTCCCACTCCGGCAGCTGTGCCCGCCGTTGAGTAGCGACGTAGGAGAGCTTCTCAACGATCGTCCCTCTGGCAGCGAAGTGATCAGGAACGTGGTGCGAGGAGCAGCGCTGTGCTGAGGCCGTGGGCGAGCTGGTGCTCGCCGGCCTGGACCTCGATGGCGACGGTGGCAGTTCCGTGCTGGAACGAAGCACCGTGCCCGAGGTCTCCGTCGCGCGGACCGCGGGCGCAGTGGTGAAGCGCAGGCTGAGGTCGGCGTTCGGACCGAACGCCTCGACCGGCACCCCGCTCTTGAGCACGGCCGCGCCGACAACCAGATCGGCAGCCAGGCATGCGACCTCGGGACCGGTCAGCTCGAGGTCGTCCCATGGGACCGTGATCCTCCCCATGAAGGCAGGGGTCCCCACGATGTTCGGGCGAGCGTGCTCCGAGCTGGCCAGGTAGAACGTCCCGTCCTCCTCCCTAACGGTCTGCAGCGTGCGCGAGATCGGGGGCCGCAACGGTGGCTCCGGATACGGAGCCAGCTGCACCTCGAACGGCGGCATAGCCCTCGTGTCGTGGTACGAGGCGTCGAGGGCCGCAGGGGGTCACCATGGTGACGACAGCGATCGCCGCCAGCTTCTCCCGGGCATCGAACAGGTCGACCTCGACCGTCGACACCGTCCGCCCCGCGTGGCGCACCTCGGCAGTGGCGAAGGCCATCCCGGTCGGCACCGTTCGGACCATCTGGAGGTGGAGCGAGCGAGGGGCGCATTCCGGGACGGTGCTCCGGGCGACAGCGAGCGTCGACGCCGCTAGCGCCCCGGCGTACGCCGCGCCCCAGTTGCTCTCCAGGTGCGGGCCGAACTCAAACGCCCAGCGTTCGCCGGCCCGGGTCGGGCCACCGAGGAACTCGCGCACCGAGGCCAGGACCTGACCGGACCGCGTTTGCCTGTGCTCCGTCATCGTGATCGATCACGTCGGCCCCCGCCATCACCGTCGTCACGTCCCGCGGCGCCCGAGACTCTACCGACTCGGTTCCGAGACTGCGTCCGACTTCGCCGTGCAACCTCTGACCGTCGTCCGCACTCTTGTTGCCCGTTGTGCCCGCCGTCCGCGGGCACTCCGGCAGTCATGCCCGCGGCAGACTGGGGAATCGCCGCGAGCCGGAAGCCGGCTGGATCGAGGGTCCAATGGTCTCCGCCGAGATTCTGTGGTGTCCGCTGTGCGGCGCTGAGTACGTCCAGGGTGTGGCTTCATGCCTGGATTGCGATGAGCCGACTGGTCGGCGAGCCTCCCCCACATTCTGAGGCCGCTCTGCTGGCTGTGGATGCCGAGTGGCATCGGCCGCCGCGCCTGTGTTCGGTTGCGCGAACGGAAACGACTCGGGTTTCACGACGCGGTTTACGTCGCCAGCGCCGAGCCTCCGCCACTGTACGAAATGAAGTGGACGACGATCATCGACTCGATGAGTGGATGGCTGAGGGTGGCGATGTACATGAGCCTCGGGGCCCCCGGAAACAAGGTCGAGATGGCTAAGCGAGTACGTCGTGGAGATGTCGCGTCCTGATCGGCAGTTGCTCCCCATCCCGCGGTACCCGACCGGCTGCTTGGCTCGCATGATCCAAAACGATCAGTCGTCACCGGGCACGGGTGTGATGGAGTGTGCTGAGTGGCGGCGATCTCTCTCAGTCCCGGCGAGCTTGCGCCGTCGGGTGTTGTTCGGCCACGGGTGGAGGAGGCGTGTCTCGACGTGCGTACACGAACCGACGCCACCCACACCGGTGGACGGACTGGGCGTTCTCCTGCTGGCTCGACTTCACCGAGGATGGGGATCTTGAGGTTGCCCGCCTCGCTTCCGGCCCGTCGTTCACGGACGATCCCGGACTCGTGGATGGGCTTCGTAACCTCAGCTTTACCGAGCGCGCAGAACTCGCAGTTGGTGCGCGTGCCGCCATCGGCAACGATGACCAACGTGCTCGTTAGCCAATGACTTGCAGCCCGCGGTACGACCGACGGCGGTGTTCCCTACTTCCCGTTCTGCCCACGGCCCGCGTTGCACTCCGGCAGC
>CAVRKU010000017.1:0-72446 GCA_963721695.1 uncultured Microthrixaceae bacterium | reverse complement strand
CCACAATCGGTCGATCCAGTGAGTGAGGACGGCAACGCCTGGAACGCAGGACCCGGATCCTTCTGCAACGGACCGGAGCCAGCGTCCCTCCTCAGGTAGAGCGCCCACAACTGCCGAACTGTGACACGACACGGGCCCCGCCGACGCAAAGAGCCCGGGTGCCGAATCCGCGAGGGAGCCCCCTCGGCGGTAAGAGTGCTCACCTCTGACGTCGCACGGGGCGTTCCGCTCGAGCCCATCGACGGTCCGGGCATTGTGGCATGGCCCGTGTCCGAACGGAGGTGTCGGGAGACATTCGGTGCTTGATGCGCCTGGTCGATTGAGCCTCTAGTGTGTGCGCATTTGAGGCAAGGCGCCAGGCCAGCCCACCCGACGGCTCTAGTCCTCAACTAGTCCTCAGCAGGTTGAGCAGCAGTGGCAGCGAACAGACGAAAGCCAGTGAGGGGAGTTTCCCCAGATCAGAGGGTATATCCGGCGACAGCTCGCAGGTCAGAGAAGTGCCGTCACAGAACCCCGCCTACAAGCCGGCTCACCGTCACCACCGGCTCTGTTATGAGTCCGATGGGAGTCGGCTGACGACCAGCTCAGTGAGTCGAAGCGCTTCATCGGGATCGAACGGCTCTGAGCCCCCGAAGGTAGTGAACGACGTATCGACGACCGCTCGACCGCTGGTCACCGTGATGAAGTCGGTCGTCGCCATGAAGGACTGGCCGGACGATCAAAGCGAAATTGTCAATCGAAAGGCGGCCGACTCGTCGCCGATCGGTTCGATCGGAACGGACACCACGGTTAGTTCATCCACGGCGACGGTGTCGGAGGCCTCGAAGCCAGCCGGCCTCCTCGAAGCAGCGTTCCGCGTCCGGACTCGTCAGGAGCGCCATCTCCTCCGCTCCGTCCTCGGTGTCCGGATCGATCTCGACCTCGATCCCACTGCTTCCTCCCCGGCTTCGAGCTCTCCCGTTTCGAACTCTGATTTGGCGGCCGGGTTCCCGTCGTCCTCGTCGATTGCCGTCACGTCGACCCCGAGGCAGTCGGCAAACGCCGCCTCAGATGCTGCGTCCTCCCTCTCATCTTGGGCATCCGGTTCGTCATCCTCGCTGGGAGCGAAGCCCGCCGGCATGCCGCTCAACTTCAGGACGGCATCGTCGGCCGCTTGTTGATCCGCCGCTGCGTCCACGGTCGACGCATCGTCACTCGAGGTGTCGTGGAGTCGTCCCCAGTACTCGCACCCTCGTCACCGTCGTCGCCGCAAGCGGCCGCGAGAAACGCAGCTACCAGAATCACCGCAAGTCGAACCCGCATCATCCCCCCATGGATGTCGCCGAGTCGGCACTGTCTAGTCCGTCAAGAGAATGCTTGAGGGGGCGTCACCGCCGGAATGGGCGCGGTGGACAGATTGAAATGGCCTCGCGCCCAGGGCGCAGTCGATCGCTACTTCGTGCTTGTCGAGGACGGCCACGACATCGAGACTGGCTGACCAGCCGCTCCCCGTCGATGCACTGGAGGTGCTGCGGGACGGCGTCCCAGGGTCCCATCACTGTGGGGAACCATTTGCCGGTCCGCTTCGTCAAAGGGCGCATGCGACGAACCGCGTGTCTTGCGATCCTTGCGTTACTGAGCCTTGCGGCCTGTAGCGACGAGTCGGCGTCCACCCGCGGTGCAGAGCGGCGGGCTGGCATCGGCGCGGAGCAGCTCACTGCATCCTGCGGAGTCGTGGAATTCGCGACCATCCCGGCTGATCCATCGGCCTTCCCGCCGGCGGACGAGCACTGGAACGAGGTCGACCTGTCCGAGGCCGGCAAGACGGGGGCGCCCGAGTTCTTCGACCGGTACGACTGGACGATCGCGGAGCAGACCGAACAGGAGCTCACGCTCTTCGGGCACCCGATCAATCCCATTCCGGATTACGACGAATACGGGGCCGCTCACTTCCAACGGCAGGCTGGCCGCTGGGTGCTGGAGCCCGACGGTTGGGGCGAGTGTCGCATCGAGCTGACGGCTCCGGGCTACCTCCCCGCCCACTTCGTGCTCGATCCGCACCGCGAGCCCGATCCTGCCGACACCTCGATCGCGGTCGTCGCCCATGAGGTGGGGTGCGCGAGTGGCATTTCGCCCGGCGGCCGAGACGTCGAGTCCATCGTGGTAGCTGAGAATGAGGCATCAGTGTCCATCGTCGTGCTCGTGGAACCGCCCACCGGGGGGCAAACCTGCCCTGGGAACCCGCCCATCCCCCTCGAGGTCAACTTGGGCTCGGCCCTCGCTGACAGGACCGTCTACGACGGCGGCGTTCAGCCGGCCATGGCACGACCGTGGCCCCCCACCCAATCGAGCCTCAGCACGAACGGGCAAGTCGAGTAGCTCGGAACCAGGGCGGCATGACTGACGGAGTGGGACCCGCGGCTGCACAACGGGCAGAGTGGGACACCGAGATCCCAACTCACACGTCCTCCGCGCCGACCTCGAGCAGGGTCTTCATCGTCGGCGGCGTGGAGTGCCCAAGTTTGGTAGAGATCGCTTATGCCTGAGCCGGAGTCCGTCTACAGCATCCGGCCGCTCGACGTGTCGACCTGGGACGCGTTCGCCGACTTGGTCGAGCGGAACAATGGGATCTACGGGGGCTGCTGGTGCATCGTGTTCCACACGGCGTACCAGCGCGGTGTGAGCGATCCGCGGACCTTGAAGGAGCAGCTCGTTCGCGCTGGCGAGGCGCATGCCGCGCTCGTCTTCGAGGCCGACCGGGTGCAGGGATGGTGCCAGTACGGCGGCCCGGATGAGCTTGGGCTGAAGCATCTTCGTGAGTACCTGAAGGATCCGCCTCCACCTGCGGACTGGCGGATCACCTGCATCTTCGTGGACAAGCGTCACCGTGGCCAGGGCATCGCCCGCACAGCGTTGGACGGGGCGCTCGCACAGATCGCCGCCGCAGGTGGCGGTCGTGTGGAAGCGATCTCTGAGACCGTCTCCGGCCGCGATGCCCAGGGGCGCTTCCTCTTCAGCGCGACGGTCGAGCTCTTCGAGGACCTCGGCTTCGACCGAGTCCGCCAGGTCGGCAAGCACGCATCGTGAACCGGGTCGTCAACGCCACCGACCCAGGGTCGTCAGCGCCACCTGAGCCCGCAGGAATCTGTGGTCGCCAGTCCAGCTCAGCCGCCGGCGTGGCGCTGGAGGTCCCTAGCCACGGCAGTAAGGGACATCCTCCGCGTTGCTCATCCGGCGACCAGGGACGGTGCCACCATGGCGGGCGTGGACATCACCTGCGTGACGATCGACTGCCGCTCGCCGGAGACGGTGGCGGCGTTCTGGAACGAGGCCCTTCGCTGGGGTGGCACGGCCGGATCGGCGTGCGTGTTCCGTTGACAGCGTCTGGACGCGGGCGCACTATCTCCACACGGGTCTGGGGACCGCGAGGGCTCTTGGGGGGCTCTCCAGTCTGAACGCGTTGTTCGGGCGGCGTAAGCGGCCTCGGGGCCAACATGCGACACCTCGGAGGTGTTCAATGCTGCGTTCAACCTTGTCCAAGGCACTGGCTGCCAGCGCCGCAATCGTGGTCGGCTCGCTCGGGTTGATGATGAGCCCGGCTGGTGCCGGCCAGCCGGCAAACCAAGCCTGCCTCGGTGAGAGCTTCTCTGCGTTGGCGGGCCCAGGATTCGGCCCAGGCGTCGTGAGCTTCGCCCGGCAACCCGGGCCATTCGGCCAAGGGATCCAGGCGGTCCTGGCCGGCGCGGTTGGTGACGACGTCGTTCCCAACACCTGCAACGACTGACCCTCGATCCGAAGGTCTCGCGGCTCGGGCATTGCTGCCGGAGTGTGACGCGACCAGCGCGTCATCACGGGCAGTAAGGGTCGTGCGCGCTCCGTGTGATTCATCACAGTGATGCTCGGATATGGGCAATTCTCTTGCCGTGTCGTTGATGCCTGACGAGCTGCCAGCCGGGGAGGCGTTGATCCTTCGGCGTTGGACAGCGTCGATGATCGACCAGCTCCTGGAGTCAATCGAAGCCAGCCAGCCAGAGCTGGCGAGGTGGCTCCCGTGGGCCGACCCCATGCCAACGAGGACGGCCGAGCTAGAGGTCGTGAGGAGCGCCGAGCGGGCCTTCGCCGAGGACAGGGACTACGCCTACTTCCTGATCGAACGTGCATCGGGGGACCTGGTGGGCTGCGCTGGGCTGCATCCCAAGCCCGGTGGCGTCTTGGAGATCGGGTACTGGGTTCGCTCCGATCGCACGTGTCGCGGCTACGCGACGTTGGCTGCCGGCTCCCTCTGCCGGGCGGCCTTCAGACACCTACCTGACGTTCAGAAGGTCATCATCCGCATGGACCAGGGCAACGCGGCGAGTGCAAGGATCCCGCCGAAGCTCGGGTTCAGCATCGAAGGCGAAGAGGCAGTAGGGAACGCCCTCGCCTCAGGTCACACGGGAAAGGGCTGGATCTGGTCCACCCGGAGTGACCCTGCCGCTTGAGCCAGGCGGGCACATCTGCCGGAGGCCACGCTACCGTTCGAGCTGTGGCGGCGACGTGGCGTCGATGACGGCGGGAGCGGTCTGGACCCGGGCCAGCACGACATCCGCCTCGACGAGTTCACCCCCGATGAGGTTGTATCCATGCAGCGATCTGGTGCTCAGGGTGGAACCTGATGCCCACGGACTCATGCTCGGTGGGTGAACGGGGTGGGACCCGTGTCTGCCTCGAGTTCGCCGCGGGCGGCGGGCACGGCGGACCGGGTGTACTCCGTGAAGCGATGGGCGCTGGCACTAGTCATGGGTGTTGCGGCGTGCACCTCCGACGACGGGAGTCCGAACGCTCTTCCCTCGACCGAATCCACGACGGCCACGTCGGCCGCCCCGACGGCCACCACGACCGTGTGCCCCGGCTCGAACCCGTTCTGCACCCCGGAGTGCGTGGACGTCCACTTCGCCGTTTCTGCGGTCATCCGGGCTCCCGACCACACCCGGGCGGAGTACGAGGCGGCCTACCAGGAGGGTGTGGACCGGTGCGGGTGGCCAACCCTCGAGGACGTGATGCAGGGCGTCTAGGGCTCCGATGTGGCAGCGCGTTGCCGCTGTTGGACAGCTGCCGGAGTGCAGCGGCCGATGAGGGCAGTAGGTCGTGAGCAGGACTCTGCCAAGCCGCCGGTGTGGCGGCTGGTTGTTGACAACGGCCCCGGTCGTCTCTCGACATCGGGAGGAGGTTGGCCCTACGGTCGTCGGCAGTCCAAGGGAGGATGGGGTAGCAGGTGCGCAGTCTGCCGAGCCGGTTCAGTGACTGGGTCGTGGTTCATCCGGTCTGGTGGGGCGTGGCCTCGGGAGTCGTGCTGGTGCTTCTCGGCTTTGCTCTCGATCTGGCACCGATCGTGGTCATCGCTGCCGGAGCCGCCATCGGCGTGCTGAACATCCTTCATGCGAAGAGGCGGGGCTACTGCCCACTTCCGGCAGAGCCGGGTCCTCACCCTGTACCAGCGGAGGCCGAGCTGCCGCTCCAGGAACAATGACGCTCGTGCGCCGCTACCAGGCAACCGTCTACGACAGCAACCGCTGGGACGGCTTCGAGCTCCGCCCCGGCGACATCATCATCAGCACGCCGCCGAAGTGCGGAACGACGTGGACGCAGATGATCTGCGCGCTGCTGATCCTGCAGGAACCCGAGCTCCCGCTTCCGTTGGACACGCTCTCACCGTGGATCGACATGGTGACCCGCTCCCGCACGGAGGTGTTCGCAGACCTGGAGGCACAGACGCACCGCCGCTTCATCAAGACCCACACACCGCTCGACGGGATACCCAACGATCCGACGGTCACGTACATCTGCGTCGGGCGTGACCCCCGCGATGTGGCCCTGTCGATGGACCACCACATCGACAACATGGACTTCGGCGCGTTCCTCATCGCCCGTGACCAGGCGGCGGCGATCGACGGCATCGAGCTCGGACCGTTGCGGCCACGGCAGCCGCGCCCTGACGGCGAGCGGGACCGCTTCTGGCAGTGGGTCGACGACGAGACGCCGTCAACGCAGGTCGGGTCGTCGCTGCGGCGGACCGCGGAACACCTGCAGGCGTTCTGGGATGCCCCCGACGATCTCGACGTCGTGTACTTGCACTACGACGACCTGCAGGCCGACCTGGAGGGGCAGATGCGCCAGCTGGCCGCGCGCCTCGGCATCGACGTCGACGAGCACCGGTGGCCCCGCCTGGTCCAAGCGGCAACGTTCGAGTCGATGCGCAGCAGGGCCGACACGACCGTTCCCGCTGGGGGTCCGGAGCACTGGATCGACCCCGCCGCGTTCTTCAGCCGCGGCACAAGCGGCCAGTGGCGCGACCTCCTCGACGACGCCGACCTCGCCCGGTACGCCGCGCGCGTGCGGCCGCTCGCGTCCGACGACCTCGTCGAGTGGATGCACCGCGAGCCGATCGACTGAGATCCCCTCGGCCGTCAACCCGAACCGCCGAAGCTGCTCGTCACTGCGTGGCGACGGGCTCATGCGTTTTCACGCTCGTCGGAGCACGGCGACTTCGGGATAGTCCTCGGGCGAGCCGTAGCCGTTCTCGACCAGCCAGCGAACGTTGCTCAGGGATCGCAATGACCACCACGCGCGGATGAGGTCGCGGTCGACGTCGGTGCCGTAGCCGGCGACGACGTCACCAAGGTGCTCCGGGTGTTGGAGCGTGAGGCTGGCGAGGTCGTACAGGGCGTCGCCCTGGGCCGCTTCGGACCAGTCGATGATGCCGGAAACCTCATCCCCGTCGACGAAGACGTGCTCGTCGTGCAGGTCACCGTGGATGAACACCGGGGTCCACGGCCGGAGCGCGGTCTCTGCCAGCCGCCGGTTGCGCGTGACCACGTCAGCGGGAAGGACCTCATTCGCGACGAGCCAGTCGCACCCATCGGCCAACCGGGACGCGAGCGTGTCGACGCTCGGCCCGGGCCATGGCGGCAGCGGTGCGTCGTGCAGCGTCCGGATGGCAGCACCGACCGCGGCCCACGCCGCCGGCGACGCGGGCGACGTTCCCTGCGACGCGGCCCAGCGCCCGACCCGGGAGGGCGGCCACCGCGAGCACCGGCTGCTTCCGCCACAGGATCTCCGGCGTTGGCACCGGGGCCATCGCGATCGCCTCGACCTCGACGTCGGTGCGCGTCTGGTCAGCATCGATCTTCAGGAACACGTCGCCGACGCGCAGCGTCACACGATCGTTGTTCGCGAGGACGACCTCGACCTGCTCCACGGCGGCCATCATTGCTGGCGACCCGATGCGAGCGGGTGCATTGGCTGCGGACCGTCGAAGCCGCGAGGACTCGTGTGGTTACCTCGTCACCGGCTGTTCTGCGGTTGCAGGACCGAACGCCCGGCGCGGGTGACCGCGAGGCTGGCGTCGAGGTCGTCATCGACGTCGACGACCTCGACCAGGCCCTCGAGCTGCAGGTTGCGGATGGTCGCGGCGTCGATCCACGACTGCAGGCTGGCTACCGGCACGCCCACCCCGTCGGGTGCCCGTTCGGCGATCAGCTGGAGCGCGTCGAGATCCTCTGGCTTCGTCATATGGCACTGACGTACCCGCCACCGCTGCGGTCAAACCGACGGACACGCAACGCTGGGTGGCGAAGCGCCATTGGTATCGTTCGTCCACGTGCCGACGGAAGAGCTGCCGACGATCTACGAGTGGTCGGGCGGACGGGAGGCACTCGCGCGCTGGCTCAACCGGTTCTATGACCTGGTGGAGGCGGACGAGCTCCTCGCACCCGTGTTCGGCGGCTCTGTCACCGCCGAGCACCGTGATCATGTGACGACCTGGTGGTGCGAGGTCATGGGCGGGCCCGACGACTACACCACCGCGTTGGGCGGATACGAGCACATGCTTGCCAAGCACCGGGGTCTTGCCATCACCGGCGAGCAGCGGTTGCGGTTCGTCACCCTGCTCAGCCGTGCTGCTGACGACGTGGATCTGCCCTCGGATCCGGAGCTGCGCGCCGCGTTGATGGGATACGCGGAGTGGGGTTCGCGCCTGGCCGTAGAGAACTCCGCCCCCGGCGCGACGCCCGTGGCCAACGCTCCAGTCCCGAGGTGGGGTTGGGGTGAGGCGCCGCCGTACCAGCCTGGCTCAGGAGGCTGAGCCGCCCGTGTAGGGCTTGGCGGCGACGCAGAACTCGTTGCCCTCAGGATCCTGCAGCGTCAGACCCTCAGGGCAGGTCGTTCTGCCGATCCACCTCAGCATGGACGAGGTCGTCGAGGTCACCGATGCTCAGGAGCTTGCGGAGCTGGTCCGATGGGTTGCGGACGAGCAAGGCGCCGCCGATGTCGTTGGCCTTGCCGCGGGCCTGGACGAGGACCTTGAGGAGCGTGGAGTCAGCGAACGTCACGTCAGAGAGGTCCAACACGACCGTTTGCCCTGGGGCGAGATGCGGCTCCACGGCGCTTTGGAGGTCGTCGAGGCTCGCCATGTCGATCTCGCCCCGCAGCGCGATGACCGCGATCTGGCTGACTTCTACCTCGAGGTGGCCCGTCAAGGCCCCCAACGTACCGTCAATCGGGGAAACCGCTGTCAGCGGAGCAGGAGGTTGACGACCACGGTCAGGAACACGGACGCCAACAGCGAGAACAAGAGCATCCCGAGGCAACCGATGCCGCCACCCAGCGGCTCAACGTCGTACCGGCCCATGCGCACGGTGCGTGTCTCCCCAATCCTTGGTCAGGTCATCCCTTCGGGTCCACCTCCGCCGCTGACGCCGTGATGGACCACGCGACGGTGACGATGCCAACCGCCATCACCACGACCAGGCCGGCCAGGATCCCCTGCGTGGCTCCGTTCGAGTCGGCGGCGAGGCCGAGCTGGTCGACCCAGCCAGAGTCGGGGGCGAAGTCGACGTAGCGGCCCCGACCCAGGTACCAGGCCGCGTTGACCACGACGCCGACCGCGAGCAGTCCGGCGATCGCCGCGGCGGCGACACCGGCCCACCGCTCGAAGGCCAGCACACCGAGTCCGAGGAGGAGAACGATCGGTAGAAGGCCAGGAAGGAAGTAGCGGAAGTTGTAGCCACCCCACCCCACGGCCTGCTGCAGCTGCGCGATCTGGAGCCCGATGAGCTCGGCGGCCATGAGCCCGATCACGAGCAGAAGGCGGCGGTCGCGGGCCACCGCTCGCCATCGCTGGTCGCGGTGCAGCCAGACACCCAGCGCGGTCACGCAGACGACCACGATCGCCAACGACAGAGCAGCGTTGTCGAACGGGGTGTGCCACCAGTCGACCGTCCCGAGCAGACCACGCGGGATGACGAGGTAGAAGTCGGCACTGGTCAGCACATCGGCGATCGACATCTCGGTGCGACCCAGGAGCGGTGCCTTCGGGGTCGACCGAAACCACGACCCGCTCTGCTCGTGGTTGCGGAGATAGAACCATCCGCTCGACATGATCGAGGCGAGCAACACGATGCCGCAGGCCAAGCCGGCGCGCCCCCACCGTCGCCACCATGGACGGGTGCCCTCGAGCACGTAGGCCGCGGCCAATGCGCCCAGCACCGCCACGAGGGTGATCACGAACGTCGCCTTGGTCGCCATGCCCGCCGCGCACACGACCGCCAGGAGGGCCACGTGCCCGCGGCGCGGGCCCTCCCGCAGCGCGACCGCCGCCAAGGCGATCGCCGCGGTGGAGAGGAACGTGACCAACAGGTCGCTGTAGACGTCGGCGCTGTGGCGGACGAAGGGGTACACCAGGCCTGCGAGCGCACAGCTGACGATCACGAGCTGGGCCCGCCGCCGTCCGCCGAGGCGCCATGCCGCCCAGGCGATGATGAGCAACGTGCCCACGCCGAGCACCGTGTTGAGCGCACGGATCCGTGCGACCGCCGTGGGCCACTGGCCGTCCTCGAGCGCTCCGCCCTCCACGACGGACGCGAAGGCGTAGAAGAGCGGCGGGTGGGCGGAGGCGAACTGGCGACGCTCGGTCCGCTCGAGGTGGCGGGAGGGCGGGCCGTCGTAGCTGACGTAGAACCCATGGGTCTCGGGTAGGCGCCCCTGCGACACCTGGTAGGCGTAGTCGAGGTGCGAGAGCGAGTCTGCGGTCCCGCGCGGCGGCAGGGCGAGGTTGCTGAAGAGCGATGCGGCGAGGAACACCACGAGGCTGGCGGCGACGCCGAGCACCGCCGAGCGCGGCGCCGAGGCCATCGGCGGTGGGGCCGCCTTCGTGGAGAGCATGGAGGCCGGGAGCGTACCGGGGGCAGGCGGTCGGGGGTATGCACCGTGCGGCGGCAGGGCACAGATCCGGCATGATCACCGTCGCTCAGCTGCGCCAGGTTCTCCACGAGCTCGACGACGAGGACGACGCCGAGGTCATCGTCGAGTTCCCCGGGGGCTCGTTCCGCCCTGTTGATGGGCTCTCGGTTCGGTCGGCGCCGAGCGGCGCCAGGCAGCTCATCGTCCTGGCCGACATCGCGATTCGACGGACGCGGCCAGTCGTCCAACGTCGCGTGACCGTCTGACCTCGGACCTATCCGGACGAACCCTCGCGGACGAACTCGGCCTGCAACCCCGTCATCGCCAGGACTGACTTCACCTGAGCGGACATCGCCCCGAGCACCAGCACCCCGTCGGCTCCCCGCAGCGTCTGGTCCGCCCGCAGGAGGGCCGAGATGCCCGAAGAGTCGATGAACGACACGGCCCCGAGATCGACGACCACCCGACGCGCTCCGGTGGCGGCCAACGACTCGACCGCGCTCATGAGCTGCGGGGCGGTCGCCAGATCAAGATCCCCGCTGACCACGACGCGGGAATCGCGCTCGATGCGGACCTCGAAGACAGCACTCATGTCGACCAGAACCGCACTCGCGCACGCACCTCCGCTGGCATCCCGCGGGGAAGCGCAGTCGCCCGCCACCTGCGCTCCCCGCCTCGTAAGCGCTTCGGCGGGCCGAGGAGATACGGGCCCGGCCGTCCCGTGGAGGTTCCTGACCGCTAGGCGCGCCGGACGAAGTAGACGATCATCGCGATGACCAGAATGACGAGCAACACGTAGAGCAGGTTCACAGGGGTCCTCCCAGTTGGGCGCCGGGTAGCGCCCCGGGGAGATACCCGCCCTTTCGCGATCCGAAACCGCTCACGGCCGGGCTGAGGCGCGCCCGGCTCGCCAGTCGAGTCCGCCGCCGTGCGGGTGCACGTAGCCGAGCAGCTCGGCGTGGACGTCGCCGTCTCGGAAGGTGACGAGACCGAGCACGCTCCACTCGACACCGTTGGCGTCCGACGGGGCCGCGTCGCTGGGGATCAGGTCGACCACGCCCTGGTTCTCACCGCTGATCCACGCCACCGGACGAGTCGCCGCCGCGGCGGCCAGCGCGTCACGGAACCCGGTCCGTTGCTCGGGGGAGAAGTAGCCCACGACCCAGGTCGTCGTCACCACGGCGGTGGCATCGACCGGCAGGCTGGCGATCAGATCGCCGACGTCCTCGATGGCGTCGCCCCGCACCAGCTCGAGTGGCGTGCGACGAGCCTCCTCGAGCGCCAGCCTCGTCCGCGTGAGCCGTCCCGTGTCGGGCCACACGCAAGCCAGCTGCCACCGCGACTGCTCCGGATCGTGCACGTCGAGCGGGGCGCGGTCGAGGCCGATCCGCGCCGAGATGGTCGGCAGCAGCGGTGCGATCGGCGGCGAGCCGGCGACGACGTCACATCGGATCTCCACGGGAGCATCGCGTAGGCCCGGTCGCGCCGGCGGAGCCGTAGTCGAGGCGGTAGCGGTCGGCGAGCAGGTTGAGCCCGGCGCTGCACCCGACGTCGAGGTGCGCCAGCGGTTCCCCCAGCCGAGCGGCCACCGTCGTGAGCGCCGGGCCGATCACGGCGGACCGGCCCACCTCGTTCGTGTTCACCTGCTCGGTGGCGAGCAGCTCCACGAGGGTGTCTCGGTGGTCGAGGCACAGGTCGACGAACAGCGGCCCTGGATCCGCGTCCGACTCCCCGGCGTAGACCGCCGCCAGCTCGTGGTCGAGCCCGCCCAGCAACAGGTAGTGGACGGCGGCGAGGAGCAGCACGGGGTTGTGCCCCCGCGGGGGCGCTTCGGACACGAGGTCGAGGACCTCGTCGCTCTCCGCGACCGTTCGGCAGATGCGGTCGTAGAGGGGCGAGTACCCGCGGCACGCCGAGTCAGCGATGTACAGCCAGATGGCGGCGAGATCGCGCATCCGCCATCTTCGCCCGCCGACCGGCGGTCCGCGGGCGCCCTTCCCAACCCGGGGCCGTCGGGCGTACCGTCGAGGTCACGCACCCGAGGAAGGGAGCCGCCCATGCGCCGCTACCTCATCGTCGCCCACAAGACCCTGGGAGGCGATCACCTCATCGAACACGTGCGGTCCCTCCGCGAGGAGGGCCCCTGCCGGTTCCTGCTCCTGGTTCCTGTGGAGCATCCCATCTGACCACATGTGGACCGACGGCGAGGTCACCGCCACCGCCCGCCGCAAGCTCCAGCAGGGCCTCGACCGGTTCCATGACGAGGGCATCATCGCCGACGGGGAGGTCGGCGACGCCAACCCCGTCTACGCGGTGAGCACCGTGGTCCGCCGGGAGGGGCCGGGCGCGTTCACCGGCATCATCCTGTCGACGCTGCCGCCGGGTCCGTCCCGCTGGCTGCACTGGGACGTGCCCAGCCGCATGCGCAAGGAGCACCCCCGGCTACCGCTCACGCACCTCGTCGCCGATCGGATCCCCGCCCACTGACCGGCGGAGCTTGCCGCTCAGCCCACGTAGAGGTCGGCCTTGGACCGCTTGTGCTCTCGCACCACCACGTAGGCGACGACCCCGAGGAAGGGGACGATGATCACGAGGATGATCCACAGCACCTTCGCCGGCCAGCTGAAGCTCGGGTTCCTGATCAGGTCGAGGAGGGCCCAGACGATCAGGCCGATCAGGATGACCCAGAACCCGATGAACACCATCGTCAGAAGATCCCCACCAACGGGTAGTCGTAGGCCAGCATCAGGTGCTCCTCTGGGTCAGTCGGCGACGGCCAGGCCGCTGGCGATGGCCGCCATCATCAAGGCCGTCACCCCGAAGACGATGGCCGTGCCCATGCGCCCCTTGCTGATGAAGCTGAACGCGCCGATGAACAAGCCCAGGGCTCCGACAGCGAACATCACGGCAAGGATCGTCATGGTCAGCGGACACTAGAGCCAAATCGCCGCGCCCCGCCGGATGGAAGCGAACGGGGCCCTGCCAGGCGGACGGGCAGGGCCCCGTTCTAAGCCCCGGGGCACCCGGGCATGAGGGCCCCGCAGGCTTGGGCGCAACGGTAACGGCGGGCCCTCGACCGCTCGCGGATGCGCTACATCGTCAGGACGAGCTTGCCGAACGCGTCGCCGCCGGCCAGGCGCTCGAACGACGCCCGCGCGTCGGCCAGCGGGCGAACGTCCTCGATCACGGGCCGGAGCGAGGTGCGCTCGACGAGGGCGAGGAGGTCGACGAGCTCCTCGCGGGTGCCCATCGTGGAACCGACGACCGAGAGCTGCAGGAAGAACACCCGGTTGAGGTCGGCGGGCGGGTTCGGGCCGCTGGTGGCGCCGCTCACGACCACTCGGCCCCCGGGGCGCAGCGCCCGGAGGGAGTGCGACCAGGTCGCCTCCCCCACCGTCTCGATGACCAGGTCGCACTTGGCCGGAAGGCGCGCACCGGTCTCGAGGGCCTCATCAGCGCCCAGCTCGATCGCCCGGCGACGCTTCTCGGGATCACGGGACGTGCAGAACACCGTGTGCCCCTGCGCCTTGGCCAGCAGGATCGCGGCGCTGGCCACACCACCGCCGGCGCCCTGCACGAGCACGGTGGCGGGGCCGGTGAGGCCGGACCGCGTCGTCAGCATGCGGTGGGCGGTGAGGTAGGCGGTCGGGAGGCACGCGGCGTCCTCGAAGCTGAGGCCGTCGGGCTTGGGCACGACGTTGCGCGCCGGCACGGCCACCCGCTCGGCCAGCGTGCCGTCGTGCAGCTCGGACAAGAGCGTGCGGGCCGGGTCGAGCGTCTCGTCACCCCCGCCGGCGGCCGGATCGCCGATGACGGCGTGGACGACCACCTCGGTGCCGTCATCGAGGACGCCGGCGCCGTCGCAGCCCAGCACCATCGGGAGCCGGTCGGCGGGCAGCCCGACGCCGCGCAGCGACCACAGGTCGTGGTGGTTGAGCGCGGCGGCCCGCAGGGTGACCGCGACCCAGCCCTCCGGCACGTCTGGTTCGGCCCGCTCGCCGACCTCCAGGCCGCGCAGCGGATCGTCGTTGTCCTGGCTCACACAGGCGACAGCGAGCATCGGTTTGGTCCTCTCGTCGGTGGGTCGGTCACGACAGCCCGGCGAGGTGATCGCAACCGTTGAAGGAGTGCAGTGACGGGTTCGGGCCGGCCGTGGCGATCCGAGTGATCGAGGCCGGCGCGACGTAGGCACGCCACGAGACGTCGTCCCCCACGCCCAGGGCCCAGGCCAACGCCGCCTTCACCGGCGAGACGTGCGTGACGACCACGACGTCCCGCTCGGCCGCCTCCTCGGCGAGATCGGCGCACGCGGCACGAACGCGCTCGCCGAGATCGACAAGTGACTCCCCTCCACCCGGCGCGAGCGACGGGTCCGCTCGCCACGCCGCCCACACGTCGGCCGGCACGTCCCGCAGTGGGGTGCCATCGAGGTCGCCGTAGTCGAGCTCGATCCAGCGGTCGTCGATCTCCACGGCGCGTCCCAGCGCGGCCGCCGTCTCGCGCGTCCGTTGCAGCGGACTGCTGATCACCCGCGCCCCGGCGGGGAGGGCATCGGCCAGCGCCCGCGCCTGGCGCTCGCCCAGCGCGTCGAGGCCCGGATCGAGGCGACGGCCGAGCAGCAACCCGGAGGCGTTGGCGTCCGTGCGCCCGTGGCGGACGACGATCAGCACGGGCCGCTCACGGCACGATGTCGCGTCCGACGCGACCGGTCTGCACGAAGTGGGAACGCCGGTCGGGCTCGTGCAGGCGGAACCGCCGGTAGGCGTACCAGCACGCCAGAGCCCCCACGACCTCGAGGACCACGTTGAACGCGCCCCGGCCGAGCTCAGGCAGCTCCGCGTCGGACCACGACCAGCCGAACAACGGCCACCAGAAGGCGTGGGTGTCGGTCCAGGCGCCGTCGAGCACGAGGTGGAGGAGCACGCCGATCGGCACGGCGAGCAGCGCCCGTTGCACCAGCCGATGGCCGCGAGCCCCCACCATCACGGCGGCCAACAGCACCGCGGCACCCGTCAGGCTGTGGAAGAGCCGCGGCTGGCCGAACGCGATCTCGATCAGGGGGATCAGGCTCCCGAGGGCAACGAGTCGGTAGTCGGCCGCCGGGCTTCGGAACACCAACCAGACGATGAGGATCGACGGCCCCACGAACCAGAGCAGCACGGGGCCTCAGCGAGCGAGGAGGCGACCGCACTCCTCGCAGTGCGCGGGGGCCTCGGGCGGGAGCTTCTTGATGCGATCGACCTCCACCGCCGACAGGCTCAGGTGGCAGCCGCCGCACGAGCCCCCGACCATGCGGGCGATGGCGATGCCGCCGGACTGGGGTCGCAACGTGTCGTACTCCGCCAGCAGCTCGGACTCGACCCCACCCGCGATGACCTCCCGCTCGGTGCGCACCCGGTCGAGCTCGGCCTCGATCTCGATCTCCTCCTCGGCGATCTGCGCCCGGAGCGACGCGGCGCTCTCGTCGAGCTCGGTCCGGCGGCGCGCCGACCGCGACAGGTCGGCGTCGAGCGGCTCGATCTGCTCCATCAGCTCGAGCTCCTGGTCCTCGAGCTGGGAGATCCGCCGCTTGAGCGACCCGATCTCGTCCTGCAGCGCCTGCAGCTCGCGGGGGTTGCCGATCGTCCCGCTGTACAGCGTCTTGTCGTGCTGCGTCGCCCGGTCGGTCAGCGACGCGATCTCGTCCTCGAGCTTCTGCTGAGCTCTCCCGAGCTCATGGCGCTGCGCCTCGACCTCGGCGACCGCGACCTCGAGCGCGCGGAGCTCGCCCATCGCCGCGTCGAGGTCGGCCCGGCTCGGCAGGTGAGCCCGCCGGTGCACCAGCTGGTCGACCGCCGTGTCGTGCTCCTGGACGGAGAGGAGGGCGTCCCAGCGACTCATGCCCGCCCATCCTGGCATGTCACGGCAACGTCGTCGGCGGGCCGATCGTGGTCGGGGGCGACGTGGTCGTCGGAGGGGCGACCTGGGTCGTGGTGGTCGTGTCCACCACCGGCGGGGTCGTGGTCGTCGTCGTGAAGCCCCCCGAGGACGACGACCCGCTCGAGCCTCCCCCGCCACCGGAGTCGAACTCGCGGTCCAGCGCGGAGGTACCGGGACGACCTCGTGATCGGCTCAGGCTCCCCGTACGCGAGCTCCGGCAGGCCCTCGTGCCAGGCCCGCATGTACCGACCCCACATCTCCGCTGGATACGAGCCGCCGGTGATCCCGGTGCCGCCGATGCGGACCTCGAACTTGCCGTCCGGGGTGCCGATCCAGACGGCCGTGGCCAGGTACGGCGTGAAGCCGACGAACCAGCCGTCGCTGGCATCCTGCGCGGTGCCCGTCTTCCCCGCGGCGTGCTGACCGGGGATCCGGGCCCGGGTGCCGGTGCCGCTCTCCACGTTCCGCTCCAGCACCTCCGCGGCGAGGCGCGCCGACTGAACGGACTCGGCCCGGCGAGGATCCGGCTCGTGGGCAAGGATCACGTCGCCGTCGGGTCCCTCGACGCGGTCGATGTAGTACGGCGCGTTGAACGTGCCGTCCGCCGCGATGGACGCCACCGCCGCCGCCATGTCGATCGGGTACACCTCCTTGGTGCCCAGCGGCATCGACACCGCTTCCTCCAGTGGCGTGGTGATCCCCATCCGGCGCGCCTGCTGCACGACCTTGTCGGTGCCGACGATCTGGCCGAGCCGCACGTAGGCGCAGTTCGACGAGCGCAAGGTCTGCGAGAGGATCGTCCCGCTACCGCCGCCGCTGTTGCTGAAGTTCTCCACCGTGTACGGGTCGGGGAACATCCCGGGGATGTCGCGGAACGTGCACGGTCCGCCGCCGTTCACGCTGTCGGTCGGGAGGTAGCCGTTCTCCAACAGGGCCAGGAGGACGAAGATCTTGAAGGTCGACCCTCCCGAGCGGCCGACGCCCTGCGTGGCGATGTTGTACGGATCCGTCCCGAAGCCGGCTCCGCCGACCATGGCTCGCACGGCCCCGGTGTGCGGCTGCACCGACACGACGACGCCCGTGGCGCTGATGGGGGTGCCGGTGAGAGGGCCGGGCCCAGGGTGCAGGCCGTTGGGCGTGGTGCCCGCCGGCGTCCCCTCCGGGGACAGCTCCGCCAGCACGTCGTTCCGGGAGCTCGTGGCGAGCGCCTGCGCTCGCGGGTCGAGCGTCGTGTAGATCCGAAGCCCACCGCGGAACACCCGGTTCTGACGCTCCTCCCGGGTCGCCCCGAGGCGCGGGTCGTCGAAGAGGATCTGCTTCACCTCCTCGACGAAGTAGTCCTGGGTCTCGGGGTTGAACTGGTTGATGGTCGTCGGCATCGGCGCGGACGTCATGTACTCGGCCGCCTCATCGCTGACCACGTCGACCGCGGCCAGGCGACGAAGGGCGATGTCGCGCCGCGCCTTCGAGTCCTCCGGGTTCCGCACGGGATCGAACCGGGCCGGGTTGGCGATGATCCCGGCGAGGAACGCGGACTGGATGATGTCGAGCTCGGCGACGCTTCGGTCGAAGTAGGTCTCGGCGCCCGCCTGCACGCCGTAGGCGCCGTTGCCCAGGTAGACGGTGTTGAGGTAGCGCTCGAGGATCTCGTCCTTGGTCATCAGGTCTTCGAGCCGGCGGGCCAGGACCGCCTCCCGTGCCTTGCGGTCCAGGCTCTGCTCGTTGCCGACGAGCTCCTCCTTCACCACCTGCTGGGTGATCGTGGAGCCGCCCTGCACGGTCTCGCCCTCGTCGACGTTGCGCACGAGCGCTCGAAGGGTCGAGCGGATGTTGACGCCGTCGTGGGAGTAGAAGTCCGCGTCCTCGACCGCGAGGACCGCGTCGATGGTGTGCTGCGGGATCTCGCTGAGCGGCACCGGTTGCCGGTCGATCTCCGCCTGGAGGGTGGTCAGGAGGGAGCCGTCCGCGGCGTAGACGTAGGAGCGCTGGTCGAGCGGGCCCAGGTCGATCATCGCCTCGTCCGAGCTCCCGGCGCTGCTGAGCTCCTCGATGGCCGGCACCAACGCGACACCGACTGCGGCCAAGCCGACACCGGCGACGGCGGTGATGGACGCGAAGCGGAGGAGGAGAGGGCGCACGGTGGGGTGCCCATCCGGGGGGAGGCGGGCTGCGCCGATGGTATCGCCGCCCACCTCGGCGACCCCGGTCAGGCCCGCAGCTCGACCGGGAGCGGTTCGGCGTGGACGATGGCGAGCTCCTGCACCGCACGCGTCGAGCGCGATGTAGAGCAATCGGCCACCACGCGCGTCGTCGTAGACGGCGCTCGGCTCCACGACGATGACCGCGTCGAACTCGAGGCCCTTGGCCTCGGGTGGGGCGAGCAGCGTGACCACGTCGGCCAGCCCCCCGCGTGCGCCCGTCCCGAAGGTGACACCCGCCGTCCCGAGGGCGTCGGCCACCTCGTCGGTGAGGTTCGCCGGCACGACGACCCCGACGGAGCCCCAGCGCGCGGCGAGGTCGGCGGCGACGCTCGCCACCCGGCTCGGGAGCTCGCCGACCGCCGCGGCGATGACCATGGGCGGCTCCCCGTCAAGGCGTACGGACCGCGCGGCTCGGACGCCAGGGGCGACCGCCGGGAGGAGGCGGTTGGCGACGTCGAGGATCGGACGAGGCACGCGATAGCCGAGCTCGAGCTCCTCGATCGATGCGGTGGCGGGCGAGCCGAGGTGGACGACGGCGTCCTCCCAGCTCGTCTGCGCGCCCGGCTCCGTGGCCTGCGCGAGGTCGCCGAGCACCGTCATCGACCGGGACGGGCAGCGACGGGCGATCGCTCGCAGCGCCATGGCCGACAGGTCCTGCGCCTCGTCGACGACCGCGTGGCCGTAGGTGCGTCCGACCCCGTTGAGGAGCGCCTCGGCCTCGTCCACGAGGACCAGCTCGGCCAGCGTCCAGGGCTCGTCGTCGATGCGGCTGGCCCCGGCGCGCCGCAGCAGGACGGTCTGCTCGCTCTCGTCCAGGAGCCCGTCCGCGGCGGCGGCGAGGGCCCGCTTGTTGGTCAGGACCCGCTTGACCAGCACGGGCGCGGAGAGTGACGGCCAGATCTTGCCGACCGCGGCGTTCAGCGCCGTGTTGGTGCGCATCTCGGCGTCGAAGGCGGCCGTCGGGGCCGCGTCCTCCCAGCGCGAGTCCGGGTGGCCCAGCCACGCCAGCCGCCGGACCCTGGTGCGAAAGGCGTTGCGACCAACCGCGAACGGCACGTCGCGAGCGGTGATCTCGTCCACCGCCTCGTTCAGGGCCGTCGCCGGGATCCGCAGCCGTCCCCAGGCCGTGCTGATCGCGAGATCGTCCTCGGGCACCTTGATGAACTGCCGGGCCGCCCGGGCGAGGACCTGCGCCAGGCGGGCGTCGCCCTTGAGCCTGGCGAGCTCGGGCGCATCGGATCGGAGCACCCGGCCGCCCACGAGGCGCTCGACCGTGGTCTGGCGGGTCGCCGCCTCCCCGAGCGACGGCAGGACCTGCGCGATGTACCGGAGGAACAGCGGGTTCGGACCCACGACCAGCACGCCCTCCTTGTCGAGCTGCTCGCGGTGCTCGAACAGGAGGAACGCCGCTCGGTGGAGCCCCACCGCGGTCTTGCCCGTGCCGGGACCGCCCTGCACCACGAGGCAGGTGTCGATGGGGGCCCGGATCACCACGTCCTGCTCGGCGGCGATCGTGGCCACGATGTCGCGCATCTCGCCGGTGCGGGAGCGCTCGAGCTCGGCGAGGAGCGGATCCGGGATCCCCCCGTGGTGGGCCGCGTCGACGCTGTCCGGATCGTCGAACACCTCATCGAACAGGTCGTCGACCTGTCGAGCGGTCATCAGGAACCGGCGCCGCCGGCGCAGCTCCATCGGGTCGGCCGCGGTCGCTCGGTAGAAGGGCGTGGACACGGGCGCTCGCCAATCGACCACGACCGGATCGCCGCGCTCGTCCTCCACGTGCCGGCGCCCGACGTACCAGGTGTCGCCGTCCTCGGCGTCGAGGCGGCCGAAGGTGAGGCCGTCGACGTCCGTGTCGAGCGTGCGGAGCCGGGCGTGCAGGTGGGCTCGTGCGATGGACGAGTCGACGGCCTGCGCCGCTGACTCCGTGATCGAGGCCGCCTGCTTGGTGCGCTCGCGCATGCGAGACAGGTGGGCGTAGGCCCGGTCGAGGTACGCCTGCTCGAGATCGAGCTCGGGGTGGTGGGTCATCTGGTGCTCCTAGGGACGCGCGCCGGCACCCCCGTCCGATGCTGGACGGGGGTGTTCTGGGGGAGCGGATCGTACCGGACTCGGGGGTAGCGTGCGCCGCCATGGCGCACGATCGACGATTTCGCTTCGGCATCCAGCTCAGCACCGCAGCGTCCGGCGCGGACTGGGCGGAGCTGGCCCGCAAGGCCGAGGACCTCGGCTACGACACCCTGTTCATGCCCGATCACTTCGGCGACCAGCTGGCCCCCGTCCCGGCACTGATGGCCGCCGCCGACGCCACCACCGAGCTGAAGGTGGGTGCGCTCGTGTTCGACAACGACTACAAGCACCCCGTCGTGCTGGCCAAGGAGCTGGCCACCATCGACGTGCTGTCCGGCGGTCGGCTCGAGGTGGGTCTCGGGGCCGGCTGGATGCAGAGCGACTACGACCAGTCGGGCATCCCGATGGACCCCCCCGGCGTGCGGGTGTCCCGCATGGTCGAGGGCATCGCGGTGATCAAGGGGTGCTTCGACGCCGGCCCCTACTCCTTCGCCGGCGAGCACTACACGATCACCGAGTACGACGGCCTGCCCAAGCCGGTGCAATCGCCGCCGCCGTTCCTCATCGGCGGCGGAGCCAAGCGGGTGCTCTCGATCGCGGCTCGGGAGGCGCAGATCGTGGGGATCAACCCCTCGATCCACAGCGGCCGAGTCGATGCCGCCGCGGCGCAGAACGGGGCCGCGGGCGAGACCGATCAGAAGCTCGCGTGGGTGAGGGAGGCGGCCGGCGACCGCTACGCCGACCTCGAGATCAACATGCTGCAGTTCGCCGCGATCGTCACCGACGACCGCAAGGGAACGGCGGAGATGATGGCCCCGCTGTTCGGGCTTCCGCCTGAGGAGCTCGACGCCTATCCCCACGCGTGCATCGGCTCGATCGATGAGATCGCCGAGTCGCTGAACGCCCGCCGCGACCGGTGGGACGCGTCGTACTTCGTGTTCCAGGGCGGCGACGCCATCGAGCCGATGGCTCCGTTGGTCGCCAAGCTTCGAGGCACCTGAGTCGACGATGCCTGGTGCCGAGCCGATCGACCTGGCCTTCGCGGGTGCCGGGTGGATCGCGGCGGTCCACGGCTACGCGGTCGACCACGTCCCCGGGCTTCGGATCAGCCGTGTGGCGTCACGTGACCCGGAGCGGGCCGCGGCGGCCGCCGGGCGGATCGGCGCCGAGCCGTGCACCTACGACGAGCTGCCCGACGGCGCGGCCGGCGTGGTGGTGTGCACGCCGCCCGCGCAGCACCGCGACCATGCGCTGCACTCGATCGCGGGCGGGGCCAGCGTGCTCATCGAGAAGCCCCTGTGCACGACCTTGGCCGAGGCGGACGAGCTGGTCGCCGCCGCCGAGCGCGGCGCTCGCATCGCCTACGCCGAGAACCTCGCCCACGCCCCGATCGTGCGCCTCGCGCTGGCGCACACCGCCCAGCTGCACGGCATCGACCTCATCGACGTCCGTGCGCTGCAGTCGCGGCCCGGTTGGGGCGACTTCCTCACCGATGGTTGGGGCGGGGGCGTGCTGTTCGACCTCGGCGTGCACCCGCTCGCCGTCGCGCTGCTGCTCGCCGCGCCGGCCGTGCCCGTGGAGGTGTGCGCCACGCTCGAGGGAGCCTCGGACCACCCGGTGGACGAGCACGCAGTGGTGCAGCTGCACTTCGACACGGGTCTCCTGGCTCGAGTCGTGACCAGCTGGCGGGGCGACGACACCCCGACCTGGGACGCCCAGGTCTCGGCGCCCGACGGCGTGGTGCGCTTCGAGCTGCTGCCCGAGCGTGCTGCTCGAGCGCGACGGGACGGAGGTGCCGCTCCCAGGCATCCCCGAGGGCGTCCCGCGGCAGCTGGAGGAGCTGGGGTACCTCGCCCAGATCGAGTCCTTCGCCCTCGACCTCCAGCAGGACCGCTCCCCCGAGCTCGGCGCGGCGTTCGGCCGCCGGATCCTGGATGTCGTGTGCGCCGCGTACGCGTCAGCCGGCCAGGACGGCGACTGGGTGAGCCTCCCGTTCGAGGGGCCACGGGACCGCACACCCCTTCAGCTCTGGCGAGGATGAGCGATCCCACGACGGTCGCCACCGCCTGGATGGACCGGGCGTGGGACGACGACGTGGGGCTGCTGTGGAACGGCCCCGGTGCCTTCGACGACGTGACGGACGCCCCCCGCACGGTGCACCTCGTCCGCGAGACCGCCTGGTACGCGATCGGGCTGCTCCGGCGCGGGCAGTCGGGCGACGCGGCGCGGGCCGCGCGAGCGATCGAAGCCGTCTGCGACCACCAATACGACGCGCCAGCGGACCCGTGGCACGGCACGTTCGTCCGGTTCCCCGAGTGGCCGCCGCCCACCGCAGGGGCGGTCGAGTGGGTCGACTACGACCCGAACTGGCGACAGTTCGTGGGCACCGCGCTGGCCGTCACGGTGACCGACTTCCCCCTTCCCGGTCGGCTCGAGCAGCGGGCCCGCGAGGCCATCGAGCTGGCGGTGGACGTCCGAGCCGGACGACCGGGTGCCGCCGACCTACGCCAACATCGCCCTGCTGCGAGCCTGGCTCGACGCCTGGTCGGGCCGCTCGGACCTGAGCTATGCGCAGGCCGTCGTCGACGAGTTCCGACGGCACGGGTGCTTCGTCGAGCACAACTCCCCCACGTACTACGGCATCGACCTGCTGGCGCTCGGGCTGTGGCAACGAGCGGACTCGCCGGTCGAGCTCCAGCGCTGGGGCGCCGTCGATCGAGACGGCCCTGTGGACCGACATCGCCCGCTGGTGGCACCCGGAGCTCGGCAACCTGTGCGGGCCGTACAGCCGTGCCTACGGGATGGACCTGCACGCCTACGTCAGCGGCCTCGCGGTGGCGCTCTGGTGTGCCGGCCTGCCCGCTCCCCTCCCCGACCCCGAGATCGACCCGCTGCCCCACGGCCATGACCTCTGTGTGGCGCCGCTGCTGCAGCACGTCGGGGTCCGTCCACCCGTCGCGACTCGTGCCGCCTTCGACCGCCTCACCGGTCCCCACACCGTCGACCAGGTGGTGCAGGACACCCCCCGCCGAGTGGCGACCGGTTGGCTCGACCTCGACCGCATGGTCGGCGCCGAGAGCAGCGACGCGCCGTTGCACGCTCGGGGCCAGTACCACCCCGCCACGATCCACTGGCGGCTCCCGGACGGAGCGGTCGGCTGGCTGCGCCTGGTCCACCACGGCCCGACCCGCGCGACCGCAAGCGAGGCACGGCTCGACGTCGAGTGCGAGCCCCATCCGCGCCGAGGCCCGGCCGAGCTCCGATGGGAGTCCAACACGCTCGCCACCGAGGTCCGGGCCGACCACTGGTCGTTCCCGGGCCTCGAGGTGTCGGTCACCACTGACGCACCGCTCCTCGACCCCGCGACCCGCACCTACGGCCCCTCGACCCGCGTGGTCCTCGACCTGGCCTGACCCTCCGATCTGCTCCGTTGCTTGTCGTTGGTGGGTACGTCGGGCGCGCCGATAGGTTCGACCCCCATGGCACGGGGCGATCGCGACGACAAGATCATGCGCCGCGGCGTGCGGTTGCTGTGGCTGTCCGTACGTGCGCAACGCGGCCCGTTCGCGCTCGCGGTCGTCGGCGCCGCGCTGTTCGCCGTGATGGCCGTCGGGGGCACGATCGTGCTCGGTCGGGTGACGGACGACGTCCTCACGCCCGCGTTCGAGGAGGGTGGCGTCGAGCGGAGCGCCGTCGCGCTCGGCGCCGCGGCCATCATCGCGGCGTCCTTGTTCCGCATGGTGGGCGTGGTGCTCCGCCGCTACTTCGGGCAGATGGCGCAACGCCGGATGCAGGTCGAGTGGTTCCGGCGGGTGACCGACCGGTACCTCGCCGTGCCCCTCCGCTGGTTCGATCAGCACCCCACGGGGGAGCTCCTCGCCCACGCCGACGCCGACTGCGAGCGCTCGACGATGGTGATGCAGCCGCTCCCGTTCTCGCTCGGCGTCGTGGTCATCATCGTGGTGGCGATGGCGCAGCTGGCCTTCGTCGACCCCGTGCTCCTCGCGGTGGCACTGGCGCTCTTCCCTGGCCTCGCCCTGCTGAACAACTCCTACACGAAGCGCGTCGAGCAGCCGGCCTCCGCGGCCCAAGCACGGGTGGGCGACGTGTCCGCGGTGGCCCACGAGAGCTTCGAGGGCGCCCTGATCGTCAAGACGCTGGGTCTGGAGGAGCGCGAGGTCGAGCGCATGCGGTCGCGCGCCGAGGACCTCCGACGCGAGCGGCTCGTGGTGGGGCGGCTGCGCGCCGGGTTCGAACCCGGCCTCGACGCCCTCCCGAACTTCGGCACGATCGTGCTCCTGTGGCTGGGGGCGTCACGCGTCGCCGACGGCGCCATCACCACCGGTGAGCTCGTCCAGGCCATGGCGTTGTTCGGCATCCTCGCCTTTCCGTTCCGGATCGTCGGCTTCCTCCTCGAGGAGCTGCCGCGAGCGGTCGTCGCCAACGACCGGCTGGCCGGTGTGCTGGCCGCGCCCGCCCGCCTCGAGCCCGAGGCCCCCCTGGCGCTTCCGGACGGACCCCTCGACGTGGTCCTCGACGACGTCGGCTTCTCCTACGGCGGGGAGGTCGTGCTCGACGGCGTGACCACCCGCGTCGCGCCGGGCGAGGTCGTCGCCCTCGTGGGGTCGACCGGCGCCGGGAAGACGACGCTCTGCAGCCTCCTCGTCCACCTCTTCGACCCCACGAGCGGCGAGGTCCGCCTGGGGGGCAAGGCGCTGCCCGCCCTCGACCCGGAGAGCCTCCAGCGCGCCACGGCCCTGGTGTTCCAGGAGTCGTTCCTCTTCGCCGACTCGGTGCGCGAGAACCTCGCCATGGGCGACGAGGTCGACGACGCGGAGATCTGGGCCGCGCTGCGAGATCGCACGGGCCCGCACGTTCGTGGAGCGGCTGCCCCACGGGCTCGACGAGGTCATCGGGGAACGTGGCGTCACCCTGTCCGGCGGCCAGCGCCAGCGCATCGCCCTCGCTCGCGCCCTCCTGCGACGACCGCGGGTGCTCCTGCTCGACGACGCGACGTCGGCCGTCGACGCCACCGTCGAACGAGCGATCCTCGACGGGCTGCGCGGCTCCGTCGCCGCCACCACCCTCGTGGTCGCCCATCGGGTGTCGACCATCGCGCTCGCCGACCGCGTGCTCCTGCTCGACGGCGGTCGGATCGCCGCGGAGGGCACGCACCGCGAGCTCCTCGCCGTGCCCGCCTACGCCGCCCTGGTCCGCGCCTACGAGAAGGACGCCGCGTGAGCCTCGACGAGTCGGTCGACGACGACCTGGACGCGGTCGTCGACGTCCTCACGGACGCCGCCCCGCCCGGCAGCCACGACCACGAACGCCGGCATCCCGACAAGACCGAGGAGGAGGACGCGCTCCGCGACGCGGGTGCCATCGCCGTCCTCCGCCGCGGGCTGGCGGTGACGCCGGAGCTCAAGCAGGGGCTCATCCTCACCGCGGTGCTCGCGGTGGCCACCGCACTCGGGAAGCTCGCGGTCCCGATCCTCATCCAGCAGATCCTCGACAAGGGCGTGCTCGGCGACGCCGGCTACCGGCCCGGGTTCGTGGCCGCGGCGTGCCTGGGCACCGCCCTGCTCACCATCGGCCTGTACTTCATCAGCCGCGCCACCTTCCTCCGGCTCGTGCGGGCCGCGGAGGCCAGCCTCCTCGGCCTGCGGGTGCGCACGTTCCAGCACATCCACCGGCTGTCGCTGGCCGACCACGTCGACCAGCGCCGCGGCGCCCTCGTCTCCCGCGTCACCAGTGACGTCGAGACCATGGCGCAGTTCACCGAGTGGGGCGCCGTCGCCTGGATCGTCGACTCGGTCCTCATCGTGGCGACGGTCGGCGTCATGCTCCTGTACTCGTGGCAGCTCGCGCTCGTAGCGGTCGCGGTGTTCCTCCCCCTCGCCCCCGCCCTGCGCTACCTGCAGCGGCGCCAGCTGGCGGCCTACGACGAGGTCCGCACGGCCGTGGGCGGGACCCTCTCCGAGGTGTCCGAGCTCGTGACGGGAGCGCCCGTCGTGCTGGCCTACGGGCTGCAGCGACGCACTCGCTCACGCCTCGACCATGCCGTCCGCACGCAGTACAAGGCGCAGATGGGCGCAGCCAAGTGGTTCGCCGTGATGTTCCCCCTCGCGGACCTCTTCGGCGCCATGTCCCTGGCCACCGTCATGGCGGTCGGCGCCATCCAGGGACCCGACTGGGGCCTCAACCTCGGCGAGATGATCGCGTTCATCTTCCTCGTGAACCTGCTGCTCCTCCCGATCGCGGAGCTGAGCGAGATCCTCGATCAGACCCAGATCGCGATCGCCGGCTGGCGCAAGATCCTCGGCGTGCTCGCCACTCCGATCGACGTGGTGGAGCCCACCGACGGGAAGGACCTGCCCGAGCGGCGCGCTCGCGGTCGACCTCGACGGGGTCCGGTTCGCGTATCGGACCGGTGACGAGGTGCTCCGCGGCATCGACCTGCACCTGCCGGCGGGAGCGGCCGTCGCGGTGGTCGGCGAGACGGGATCGGGCAAGACGACGGTGGCGAAGCTCCTCTGCCGGCTCGCTGATCCCACCGCGGGCGTCGTCCGCGTCGACGGCGTGGACCTGCGAGAGGTGGACCCCGACGTCGCGACGCGGCTCGATCCGCATGGTGCCGCAGGACGGCTTCCTGTTCGACACGACGGTGGCCGAGAACGTCCGCGTCGGACGGGCCCACGCCACCGACGAGGAGATGCGCGCCGCGTTCACGACCCTCGGGCTGGGGGCGTGGCTCGACGACCTGCCTGGCGGACTCCAGGCCGAGGTCGGCGAGCGAGGCACCAACCTGTCCGTGGGCGAGCGCCAGCTCATCGCGCTCGCCCGTGCCCAGCTGGGCGATCCGGGCCTGCTGATCCTCGACGAGGCCACGTCGTCGGTCGACCCGGAGACGGAGCAGGTCCTCACCGAGGCCCTCGAGCGGCTGTCGGCCGGGCGCACCGTCGTGACCATCGCCCATCGCCTCTCGACCGCCGAGCGCGCCGACCTGGTGATCGTGGTGGACGCCGGCGAGATCGTCGAGCGGGGCACGCACGCCGACCTCGTGGCGGCCGGCGGCGTCTACGCCGGCCTCTACGCGAGCTGGCTCGGCAACACGCGGGTCCTCGACCACGACAACGCGTGACGCGCGTAGCCTGCCGGACCATGCGGCTCGACACAGCCCGCCGGTTCGCCCTCTCGCTGCCCGAGACGACCGAGGAACCGCACTTCGACATGTCGTCGTTCCGCGTCAAGGGCAAGATCCTCGCCACGATCCCCGTCGGCGGGAAGGTGCTGCACCTCAACGTCGACCCCGACGAGGGCCGGGCGCTCCTGGAGGAGGATCCGGACGCCTTCGAGGAGATCGTCTGGGGCCAGCGCCACCAGACCGAATGGGTGCGGGTGATCCTCGCCAAGGCCGATCGAACCCAGGTGCAAGAGCTCCTCGAGGACGCGTGGCGGCGCAAGGCGCCGAAGCGCCTCCTCGCCGCCTACGACGCCACCCACCCGCCGCGCTGAGGTCTGGCAGGCTCACGGCATGTCCGACATCGACCTGGCCGCCGCCGACCACCTGCTCACCACCACCAAGCAGGTGCGCCAGCGCCTGGACCTCACCCGGCCCGTGCCGCGCGAGCTGCTGCTCGATTGCATCGACATCGCGAGCCACGCCCCGATGGGCGGCAACCTGGAGCGCAACCGCTGGCTGGTGATCGACGACCCGGACCTCAAGGCGGAGCTGGCCACGCCCTACCAGGCCGTCGGACGGCCGTACCTCGCGGCCAACGACTCGACCCAGGCCGACCGGCCGCCAGCAGCGGGTGATCGACTCCGCCACCTACCTCGTCGACCACATCGCCGAGGTCCCGGCGATGGTCATCGCCATGCGCCTCGACCGCCTTCGCGACGACGCCCAGAACTTCGAGGTGGCGGGCTACCACGGCTCGGTCGCGCCCGGCATCTGGAGCTTCCAGCTCGCCGCTCGCGCCCGGGGCCTCGGCTCGGCCTGGACCACCTTCCACCTGGTGCACGAAGGACAGGTCGCGGAGCTGCTCGGCATCCCCGACACGGTGACGCAGGTCGCCCTGCTCCCGGTCGCCTACTACACCGGCGACACCTTCCACCCCGCGCCGCGGCGTCCCGCGCGCGAGATCACCTACTTCAACCGCTGGAAGCAGACCCTGGGCTGAGGCCGATCTCGGTCCCCACCACTACCCTGCTGCCGTGGCGACCATCGACGACGTCCGGCGCCTGGTGGCGCTCGACCATGGGTTGGCCAGCGTCTCGACGCTCCGAGCCGACGGGACCGTCCAGTCGACGGTCGTCAACGCCGGCGTGGTCGACCATCCCGTGAGCGGTGACCCGGTCGCGGCCTTCGTCGGTCGACCCGCCACCCGCAAGATCGCCCACCTGCGCCGCAACCCGACGGCCACGCTCCTGTGGCGGGCGGGGTGGGCGTGGGTCGCGGCGGAGGGCTCGGTCGACCTGTTCGGGCCGGACGATCCGCTCGAGGGCGTCGCCGACTCGCGAGCTCCCGCGGCTGCTGCGGCGAGGTGTACTCCGCGGCGGGTGGCGGCCAGCACGAGGACTGGGCCGAGTACGACCGCGTCATCTCGGCTGAGCGCCGCATGGCCGTCCTGCTGACGCCGAAGCGCATCTACGTCAACCCGTAGCGAGGCGCTCCCGGATCCAGGGCGGGACCTCGGCTCGCAACCGCTCCCCTGCCTCGGAGAGGAGGTGCCCCGCCCCTTCGCAGATCACGACCTCGGCGGGCCCGCCGACGAGCTGACCCACGGCCTGGCTCGCCTCGGCCGGGAGGATCTCGTCGCGATCGCCGTGGAACGCGAGCAGCGGCGCGGTGAGCCCGTGCGCCTCCTCGCAGCCCGCCGACTGGGTCGCGAACGTGACCACGCCACGCGTCCAGTCCCCCATCGCCATCCCGGCGCGCACGGCGATGGCCCCGCCGAAGCTGTGCCCCCCGGTCACGAACCGCTCCGCGCCCGCCCGCGCGGCCAGGTCGGCCGCGGCGAGGAGATCGAGGGTGCACAGGTCGATGTCGTTCGGTCGACGCCAGCCCACCCGCAGCACCCCCACGCCGCTCCCGTGCGTCCGCGAGCTCCTCGCCGAGCCAGTGGTAGAAGCCGTCGGCCGGCCCCAGCAGGCCGCCCATCGCGCCCCCTCCCAGCACGACCGCCGACTCGGCATCGGGCGCGCCGTGCCACAGGACGGTGAGCAGCCCACGCATCGTGAACACCTCGAGGTGCCGGTAGGTCGGCGTGACGACGACCTCTTGGCGAGCGAGCGCCTCCAGCAGGTCGAGGGGACCGGGCATCGCTAGTACGCCGCAGAGTCGGGGCTGATCATGGCCTCGACCTCGATCTCGACCTTCCACTTCGCGTCCAGCAGCGCCGCCACCACCACCGTCGTGTTCGCCGGCCGGACGTCGCTGAACACCTCGCCGTGCACGCCGCCGATGGCTGCGAAGTCGGCCGCGTCGACGAGGTACACACGGCTGCGCACGACATCGGCGAACGACGCCCCTGCGTCCTCGAGGGCGGCGCCGATGATCTCGAAGCACCGGCGGGCCTGCGCGGCGGGATCCGGGTCGACGGAGCCGTCCGGCCACTGGGGCGCGGTGCCCGCCACGACGACGCGCTCGCCCACGCGGATCGCCCGGCTGTAACCGACGGTGAGCTCGTAGGGCGAGCCCGAGGAGATGCGCTGCCGTCCGTCCATCCGCGAAACCTAGCGGTGGCGTCCGCCGCGCCGGTCGACTAACCATCCCGCCGTGACCCTCTACGCCCGGGCCCGCGACGTCGCCGCGGGCGCGGCGCACCAGGTGTGGCACGCCATGGTGTGGGCAGGCGCCGTCGGTCCGCAGGACCGGGCCGCGCGCCGCTACCAGCGGTTCGGCGACCGCACGCTCCTCGCGTTCCCACCCGGTGACGTCTTCGGCGAAGAGCACATCGCGCTCGGAGACGACACCCTCATCGCCGCCCACGTCAGCCTGTCGGTGGGCATGGCACCCGGCCAGCCGCTGCCTCCGGGCGCGACGAGCCCGGTCCTGCGCATCGGCGACCGTTGCTCCATCGGCCGCGGCAGCCACCTGGTGGCCCACCGCTCCGTGGTCATCGGCGACGACGTGATGACCGGTCCTCACTGCTACGTCACGGACCAGAACCACGTCTACGCCGACCCCGAGGTTCCGGTCGGCCTGCAGTGGCCCAGCGACGACCCGGTCGTCATCGGCGCCGGGTCCTGGCTGGGCGCCGGGGCCGTGATCCTCCCTGGGACCCGCCTGGGGCGGAACTGCGTCGTCGGCGCGGGCGCGGTCGTGCGCGGCGACTTCCCCGACCACTCGGTCCTGGCGGGGGTCCCCGCCAAGGTGATCCGACGCCACGATCCCGACACCGGCTGGCAGCCCGCCCTGCGCGAGCTCCGCATCGAGCCACCCGAGGGCTGGAACGCCAGGCGATAGGTTCTCGGCGTTCGAACGACCAGCCGGGGGGCCGCCGTGGCAGACATCAAGGGAACCTTCGACGAGCGCTTCGCAGCCGTGGCCGACGTGCTGTCCGCCAACCTCGATCGAGGCGCCGACGTGGGCGCGTCGGCCTGCGTCGTCTACGAGGGCGAGACCGTGGTCGACATCTGGGGCGGGACGATCGACGACCAAGGCACGCCCTGGGCCGAGGACACGATCATCAACGTCTGGTCGACGACCAAGACCATGACCGCGCTCACGGCGCTCCTCCTCGCCGACCGGGGCGAGCTCGACTTCCACGCCCCGGTCGCGCACTACTGGCCCGAGTTCGCGGCCAACGGCAAGGAGGCCGTCGAGGTGCGCCACCTCATGGGGCACACGGCCGGCTTGTCCGGGTGGCAGGAGCCGATGACCGAGGCCGACGTGTGCGACTGGGAGAAGGCGACCTCCCTGCTCGCCGCGCAGGCCCCGTGGTGGGAGCCCGGGACGGCCTCCGGGTACCACGCCCTCACCCAGGGCTACCTCGTGGGCGAGGTCATCCGCCGAGCCGCGGGCGGCGTCACGGTCGGCGAGCTGTTCGCCAAGGAGATCGCGGGGCCGCTGGGAGCCGACTTCCACATCGGCACCGCGCCCGAGCACGACGCTCGGGTCGCGTTGGTCATCCCCCCGGCCAACAGCACGCTCGGGGGCGAGGAGCTCCAGGCGCTGGGGGCGGACAGCATCGCCGTCCGCACGCTCACGAACCCACCGCTCACCGCCGACTGGTCGTGGACCGAGCCGTGGCGGCGGGCCGAGATCCCGGCCGCGGGAGGTCACGGCAACGCCCGTTCGGTCGCTCGCGTCCAGTCCGTCCTCTCGCACGGCGGCGAGGTCGACGGCGTCCGGCTCCTCTCGGAGGCCGGCTGCGACGTCGTCTTCGAGCAGCAGAGCAACGGCACCGACCTCGTGCTGCAGGCACCGCTCACCCTGGGCATGGGCTACGGCATCAGCAGCCCGGAGATGCCGATCGGCCCCAACACCCACACCTGCTTCTGGGGCGGGTGGGGCGGCTCGGTCGTCATCAACGACCTCGACAACCGGTTGACCGTCGCGTACGTGATGAACCGGATGGGCGAGGGCACGACCGGCGACGACCGCGGCATCGGGATCGCGTTCGCCGCCTACGCCGCGGTGGTGGGCGCCACCGGCTGATCCGGGAACCCGGTCGCCCTCCTAGGGTGCACCGGTGTCCGCCCTCGACGCCGTCGTCGCCGCCCTGGTGATGGTGGCGGGTTGCGCGGTGCAAGGCGCGGTGGGCTTCGGCGCCAACCTCGTCGCCGCGCCGCTGCTCGTGCTCATCGACCCGTCGTTCGTGCCCGGCCCGACGATCGTCGCCACCGGGGTGCTGAACGTCCTGGTGATCCGCCGCGAGGGAACGGCACGGGTCGACCACACGGTCGACACGGCCATCGTCGGCCAGGTGGCGGGCGTGCTCGGCGCCGGCCTGCTCCTCGCCGCCGTGGCCGACGACACGCTGTCGTTGCTGTTCGCCGCGCTCGTGCTCCTCGCGGTGGGCCTCAGCGTGGCCGGCTGGCACCTGGCCAAGACCCGGTTCAACCTCGTCGGCGTCGGCGTGCTCTCCGGCTTCATGGGCACCATCTCGGGCATCGGCGGACCCCCGATCGCCCTCGTGTACCAGCACGCCGATGGCCCCACCCTCCGGGCCACGCTGGCCCGGTACTTCACCGTCGGCAACGTCGTCGCCATCCCGACGCTGATCGTCGCGGGCCGGCTCGGCCGCGACGAGCTGCCGCTGATCGCCGTCCTCGTGCCCGGCGCGTTGGCTGGGTACGCGTCGAGCGGGTGGCTGGCCGGTCACCTCGACCGGCGCACCGCTCGCCCGATCATCCTCGGCCTCTCCACCGCGGCGGCGATCGCCGTGCTCGTGCGCACCCTCACCTGACTACGGTCGACGCCATCAACCCCCACGATCTGTGTGCGCCCCGCACCGCATGCCGATGATCGACGCACACAGAACGGGTCATCTGCTCGTGGTGTGGCACCCGGTGCCGCCGTCGATCCATGCGCTGCGGGACGCGGTGCTCGCGGGCGCGACCGACGCGGGAGACCCGCTGCCGGTCCGATCGCTGGCCGCGCCCGACGCCCGCGTCGAGCACGTGGAGGAGGCCGCCGGCGCCGTCCTGATCACGACGGAGAACTTCGGGATGGTGTCCGGGCTCATGAAGGACTTCCTCGAGCGCATCTACCCGTGGTTCGAGGAGGTCCCCAACCGCCGCCCGGGCCTGCCGTACCTCCTGATCAGCAAGGGCGGCAACGACGGCACCGGGGCGGTCCGCGACGTCACGCGCATCGTCACGGGCCTGCGCTGGAAGGAGGCACTGCCGCCCATCGTGGTGGCGGGGTCCCTCACCGACGCCCATCTCGCCCACGTTCGAGAGCAGGCCGCCACCCTCACGGCAGGCCTGGACGCCGGCGTGTTCTGAGCGCAACCGCCTTGCCGCCGCCCACGGTCGACCCGCAGACTCCGCCGATGCCCGCCGTCGACCTCGTCGTGACCGACCTCGACGGCACGTTCTGGCACACCGACGACCACCTGCCCGATGGCGTGCTCGACGCCGTCGCCGAGCTCGAACGCCGCGGGATCCCCCTGCTCGTCGCCACCGGTCGTCGCCTCGCGTCGACGCGCGACCCGTTGGCCAGCTTCGGCCTGGCGCCACCGGCCATCATGCTGAACGGGGCGATCGGCATCGACCTCCGCACGGGCGAGCGGTTCCACACCGCGCCCTACCCCGCGGCCCAGGCACTGGCCGCCTACGACGCCTTCGTCGCGGCCGGGCTGAGCCCGGTCGTGTACGTCGACCACCCCGAGTGGGACGTCTTCCTCAGCCACCAGCCCGACACGAACCCGGCCCACGTCAAAGCGCTCGGCGACACGGCGGGACGGCACTACGGCCCCGACGAGCGGACCATGGTCGACGACCTGCGCGCCGAGGTGGCGAGGACGCCGGTGCTCGGCTTCAGCATGATCGGGGTCCCCTTTCCGGATGCGGAGACCGCCTTCGCCGCGCTCGACGGAGTGGTGGAGGTCCACCTCGACCGCTCCATCGACTTCCCCGGCCGGGCGTCGCTCACCGCCGCACCCCGGGGCCAGTCCAAGTGGGACGGCGTGCTCGCCTACTGCACCCGGCACGACCTCGACCCCACACGCGTCCTCGCCGTGGCCGACGGCCCGAACGACATCGAGCTGCTCACCCACGCGGCCCTGCGGGCCGTGCCGGCGGTCGCCCACCCCAGCGCGCTGGCGCTGGCGACGACCGTGATCCCGTCAGCGCAGGACGGCGGTTGGGCCGAGATCATCGACCTTTTGGGCTGAGCCGCCAGGAACGCGGGCGGCCTAGCCTCCCGGCGTGGAGGAGCTGCCGATCATCGACGTGGCGCCGCTCGTGACGGGGCAGGGCGACGTCCGCCCGGTCGCCGCCGCCATCGACGCGGCCTGTCGAGCCCACGGGTTCTTCTACATCTCCGGCCACGGCGTGCCGGCCGCGCTGGAGCAGCGGCTCGACGACGCCGCCCGCGCCTTCTTCGCCCTACCGGACGCCCAGAAGGCGGCGGTGGCGATGGACAAGGGCGGCCGGGCCTGGCGGGGCTGGTTCCCGTTCGAGGGCGAGCTCACCTCCGGCCGGGCGGACCGCAAGGAGGGCATCTACTTCGGCGCCGAGCTGGACGAGAGCGACCCGCGGGTCCGGGCCGGGATCCCGCTCCACGGACCCAACCTCTTCCCGGCCGAGGTCCCCGAGCTCCGCGCTGCGGTGCTCGACCACCTCGAGGCCATGACCAGCGTCGCCGACGCCGTGCTCCGGGGCATGGCGCTCGGCCTCGGCCTCGAGGGCGAGTGGTTCCACGACCAACCTCACCGCCGACCCGCTCGTGCTGTTCCGCATCTTCCGCTACCCACCGGAGGCAGGGGTGGTGGAGCCGAACTGGGGGGTCGCGGAGCACACCGACTACGGGCTGCTCACCATCCTGGGCCAGGACGACCACGACGGGCTCGAGGTGCACGCGCCGACCGGTTGGATCGACGCGCCGCCGATCCCGGGCACGTTCGTGTGCAACCTCGGCGACATGCTCGAACGGATGACCGGCGGCCGCTACCGCTCGACGCCGCACCGCGTGCGCAACCGCAGCGGTGCCGATCGCCTCTCCTTCCCGTTCTTCTTCGACCCGGGATGGGGCACGCGGGTGCTCCCGGTCCCGCTCGACGGTGAGGGGCCGACCGAGGCTCGGGCTCGGTGGGACGGGGAGGACGTGTTCGCCTTCGACGGCACCTACGGCGAGTACCTGCTCGGCAAGGTGGGACGGGTCTTCCCCGACCTCAAGGCGTCCGTCCTCGACGACGCGGACTAGGCGCGGCGGACCGACGACCACCTACGACACCCCGCCGACCGCGCGCTCGGCGTGGCGGCGGTAGGCCCACCCGGGGCCGCGGAGCACGAAGGAGAGCCGGTCGTGCCAGTTGGTGGAGTGGGCGATGTCACGGACGATGTCGGCGTACTCGTGTCCGGCCACGCGCACCGGGTTGTAGGTCTCGATGTTCTTCGTGAGCCCGTAGACGACCGTGTCCTCCTCGCGCTGGAAGGTGCCGAACAGGCGGTCCCAGACGATGAGGATGCTGCCGTGGTTGCGATCGAGGTACTGCTGGTTGCTCCCGTGGTGCACCCGGTGGTGCGACGGCGTGTTGAGCACCTCTTCACCC
Source organism: uncultured Microthrixaceae bacterium (assembly GCA_963721695.1). Taxonomy (GTDB): domain Bacteria; phylum Actinomycetota; class Acidimicrobiia; order Acidimicrobiales; family VFJN01; genus VFJN01. Next base: position 36,832 of record CAVRKU010000017.1, on the reverse strand, counting down.
GGCACCGATCGTCCGGATCGCATCGGTGTGGATCCAGTACTGGTACAGCAGGTTGATCCCACGCGCTTGGCTGATCAGCGCCGGACGGATGCCCACCCGGGCCAGCAGGCCGTACGGCACCCAGACGCCGAGCACGTCGGCCACCGGTTGCCGGAGCGCCGTCGACAGGTTGTAGCGCTCGCTGGAGTGGTGCACGACGTGGATGGCCCACATGCCCCGGACCTCGTGCATCATCCGGTGGTTCCAGTAGTAGATGAAGTCCCAGCCGACGATGGCGGCGGCCCAGGCCAGGGGCCCCGCGCCGCGGTCGTGGCGCTGACCCCGCTCCCACATCCGGAGCGGGTTGGTGCGGCTCGACAACCAGGAGGTGGTGGCCAGCAGGCCCGTTCCAACGGCCAGCGGACCGGTCACCCGACGGACCTTCCGCGCCCAGCGGCGCGCGTCCTGCCCCCGGCCGCGAGGTACGTCGGGGTCATCGACGACGCGGTCGCGGGGGTCGTCGGGCTCGTCGACCTCATGGCCGGCCAGCCGGTCGGCGAGCGTGGTGACGGCCGCCGCCCCCAGGGCGGTCCCGACGAGCAGCCGCCCGAAGCGTCCCTTGCCGGGCACCACGTGCTGCACCAGGAGGTGGGCGGCCAGCGGCACGACCAGCGAGGCGACGCCCATCGTGAGGCTCGCGGCGGTGTCGTCCTTCGTGTAGTCCGCCGCCGACGGCCCGGCCTGCGCGGCGCGGCGCTTCAGGTAGCGGCGCTCCGCCTCCATCGACCCGAAGTAGAAGGGGATGGCGACGACGGTGGGGTCGGCGGCCACCGGCCCAACCTACCCGGCACCCAGCGCGGCGCCCGGCGGTAGCGTGCGCCGATGGGCGACGGACCGAGCGGGATGCTCTCCCTCGACGACCTCGCCCGCCTGGCCGGTGCCGGGGAGGTCGACACGGTGGTCACCGGCTTCACCGACCACCACGGGCGGTTGTGCGGCAAGCGGTTCACGGCGGCGTTCTTCCTCGAGCACGTCGCCGTCGAGGGCACCCACGGGTGCGACTACCTCCTGACCACGGACCTCGAGCTGGAACCGGTGGCCGGCTACCGGTTCGCGGGCTGGGACCTCGGCTACGGCGACGTGCACCTCGTCCCCGACCTCACGACGCTGCGGCGAGCGGCTTGGCTCGATCGCAGTGCGTTGGTCCTGTGCGACGTCCGGCATCCGAGCACGCACGACCTCACGAGCGTGGCCCCTCGGACGGTGCTGCGGGCCCAGGTGGCTCGCCTGCTCGATCAGGGCTTCACGGCGATGGCCGCCACCGAGCTCGAGCACTTCCTCTTCCGCACGTCCTACCGAGATGCCGCCCGCTCCGGGTACGACGAGCTGGAGCCCGCGGGGTGGTACCTGGAGGACTACCAGCTGCAACAGGGGGCCCGCACCGAGGACTTCCACGCCGCGGTCCGTCGCCACCTCGACGCCTCCGGTGTTCCCGTCGAGAGCTCGAAGGGCGAGTGGGGCCTCGGCCAGCACGAGGTGAACGTGCGCTACGCCGAGGTGCTCGAGACGGCCGACCGGCACACGGTCTTCAAGCAGTGCCTCAAGGAATCGGCGGACCGCCAGGGCGTCAGCGTGACGTTCATGGCCAAGCCGCACGCCGATCGGGCCGGGTCGAGCTGCCACGTGCACCTCAGCCTGTGGCGGGACGGTCAGAACGCCTTCGCCGGCGACCTCGACCTCGGGGTCGGCCCGGCTCGCGGCTCCCAGGAGCTGCGGTGGTTCCTCGGCGGCTGCCTCCGCTGGGTGCCCGAGCTGGCCGTGCTGCTCGCCCCCACGGTGAACTCCTACAAGCGGTTCGTCGAAGCGTCGTGGGCACCCACCCGCATCGCCTGGAGCTACGACAACCGCACGGCCGGCTTCCGGCTGGTCGGCGACGACCAGAGCCTGCGCATCGAGTGCCGCATCCCCGGGGCCGACTGCAACCCGTACCTGGCGCTCGCCGCGCTCGTCGCGGCCGGCTCGGCCGGGATCGAGCAGCAGGTCGAACCACCGCCACCGTTCGTCGGCGATGCCTACGGCGCCGAGTCACTCGATCTGCTTCCCCGCACCCTCCGCGACGCCACCGACGCCTTCGCGACCAGCGAGCTGGCCGTGAGCGCCCTGGGAGCGGACGTGGTCGAGCACTACACGCAGGTGTTCCGCACCGAGCAGGCCGCCTTCGACGCCGCGGTGACCGACTGGGAGCGCCGGCGCTACTTCGAGCGGATCTGACCGGGCGATCTCTCCTTGACCGATCTCAGCATCGGCGCGAGGTTCGAAGTGAGCGATCCGAGGTGTCGGGCGACGACTCGTCCCGGCCTTTGGAGCGCCGCCACGACGCACCGAAGGGGGTCCTACGGATGCACGTTGGTCCTGCGAGCCTGGAACGGTCACCGCCCGATCGCTGAGCTCGCCCGCGCCGGTGTCGACGAACCTGGCGGGACCGCCCACTGCATGCAGCACGCGATGACGGCTGCCTCCGCGGGACTCGTGAACGGCCTCGATCGGTCACCAGCAACGGCACCCGAGGCTGGGCCCCGGCAGAGGCGGATCGATCTCGATCCGTGCCCTCTGCCGGGGCCTCGTCGCGTTCGCCGTCGACCGCTACGTTGCCGAGATGGCTTGGCTCCCATCCGACTTCGTGCACCCGACGCGCCTCGACCTGCCCACGGGCCACCACCTCCGGCCGATCCGCGCCAGCGACGTCGACCTCGACCTGCCGGCGGTCATGGGCTCGCAGCGCAGACTGTGGTCGATCTATGGAGAAGCGTGGGGGTGGCCGCCGCCCACGATGACCGAGGCCCAGGATCGGGAGGACCTCGCGCATCACGAGCGCGAGATCGAGGCCCACGAGTCGTTCAACTACGCGCTGTTCGATGCGGAGGAGACCGTCCTGCTCGGCTGCGTCTACATCGACCCGCCCGAACGGGAGCCGCCGGGGGTGGGCGCGGTCGTCTCGTGGTGGGTGGTCGACGACGCCGTCGGCACCGAGCTCGAGCAGGCGCTCGACGACGCCATCCCCGCGTGGCTCGCCTCTGCATGGCCGCTGGAGGGCGTCCGCTTCGGCGTGTGAGCTCGATCTAAGGACCGTTTGGCCCTGCCGGACGGTGGGTACACCGCCCGCATGGACGAGGCGTTCTCCATCGGCGCGTCGGTCCTGCCGCTGGTGACCACCGCCATCCATGCGGGCCATGACCTGCGACCCGAGCTGGCCGCCCGCACGGCGCTCAACGGGAGCACCCGGCGGCGGGAGGAGGACCCCTTCACCGACCGTCTGACGGCGGCGGGCGGCGCGCCGATCGTGGTGCACCGATCGCGCTTCGAAGTCGACCTCAACCGTCCCCGCCACCAGGCCGTCTACACCACGCCCGACACGTGCTGGGGACTCGACGTCTGGCGCGAGCCCCTCACCGACGAGCAGGTGGAGCGATCCCTCGCGCTCCACGACGAGTTCTACGGCGCCCTCACGCGCGAGCTCGACCGCCTCGCCATGCAGGGCCCCTTCGTGGTCCTCGACATGCACTCCTACAACCACCGGCGCGATGGGCAGCACGCTCCCCCGTCGCCGGTGGTCGACAACCCCGAGGTCAACATCGGCACCGGTTGGCTCGATCGTGATCGCTGGGGCCACGTGGTGGACCGCTTCGCCGAAGACCTCCGCCGCCGGGTCGTCGCCGATCATCACCTCGACGTACGGGAGAACGTCCGGTTTCGCGGGGGCTACCTGACCGAGTGGGTGCAGGAGCGCTACGACGGCGTGGGGTGCGGGCTCGCGATCGAGCTCAAGAAGGTGTTCATGGACGAGTGGACCGGGGTCGCCGACGAGGACCACCTCCGTCAGCTCACGCGCGCCTTCGCCGACACCGTCCCGATCCTGCTGGGCGAGCTCGCCTGCGGCCCGGCATGACCGAGGGCGGGCTGTCCGACGAGGACCTCGCGGTCGACCATGAGCTGGCGGACATCGCCGCGAGCTTCCGCTTCCTGCTCGACCTGACACCGATGGACCTCGACGGCGCGCGCCGCGCCTTCGACGCGGACGGTCGGCCGCCGCACTTCCGCTACCGAGCGCTCGAGGACGACCCGGCGGTGGTCGCGAAGCGACTCGATGGCCTCGCCGTCGACACCGTCGCCGACCCTGCCCTCGCCAGCCTCCTCCTCGCCAAGCAGCGCGAGCTGCGCCTCCAGGTGGAGATGCTCTGCTGTCGAGACTCGCCCGACTTCCTGCCGCTCAGCATCGAGCTCTACGGCGCGGTCAGCCCGACGCTGCTCCGACGAGGCCCGCACGATCCTCGATGACGTGGCCCCACCGGGGCCCTCCGCAGGGCCGTGGCTCGATGCGTCGGCCTTCGCGGCCTGCGCGCAGACCGAGCTCGACCACTACCGGTCGCTGGCCCCCAGCATCGAGTCGCACGTCGAGGTGCGAGAGGGCAGCACCGGGGTGATGGTCTCGAACGGCGACGTGCTCATCGCGCCGACGGCCCGGTTCGCCGAGTCGCGGGTCCACGCGCTGCTCCAGCACGAGGTGGGCACCCACGTCGTCACCCACGTCAACGGCGCCAACCAGCCGCTCCACGTGCTCGCCAGCGGTCTGGCCGGCCACGACGAGACGCAGGAGGGGCTGGCCGTGCTCGCGGAGCACCTCGTCGGCGGGCTCACGGCCCGACGGCTGCGCCAGCTGGCCGGGAGGGTGGTGGCGGTCCACGCGATGGTGGAGGGCGCCGGGTTCGGCGATGTGCACGGCGACCTCGTCGACAGCGGGATGTCGAGCGGCGAAGCGTTCTCGATCACCGCCCGCGTGTACCGATCCGGGGGCCTCACCAAGGACGCCATCTACCTCCGGGGCCTCCGCGAGCTCGTCGACCACCTCGCGAGCGGCGGGAGTCTGAGCTCCCTCTGGCTCGGGAAGCTTCCCCTCCAGGCGGCGCCCGTCGTCGCTGACCTCCACCAACGGGGGGCTCTGCAGGACCCGCTGGTGCTCCCCCGCTACCTCGAGGACGCCGGCGCACGGCAGCGCCTCGCTCACCTACCCCAGGTCACGTCGCTGACCTCACTGATCGGAGACACCGCATGAGGATCGGCTTCGTCGTCAACAGCATCGCCACCGAGAAACCCGAGTACACGACCACTCGGCTGGCCCTCGCCGCCACGCGGCGGGGTCACGAGACCTGGCTCATCGGCGTCGACGACTTCTCCCACCGCCCCGATGGGACGGTGGCCGCTCACGCCAAGGGAGCACGCGGGCAAGAAGCACTCGAGCGTCCGCGCCTACCTCGAGAACGTGCAGGGCGACGACCGGAGCACCGAGCCGATCAGCATCGACGAGCTCGACGTGGTCGTCATGCGCAACGACCCCGCGGACGACCTCGTGGAGCGCCCCTGGGCCGTCACCTCGGGGATCCTGTTCGGCCAGCTCGCGGCGGCGCGGGGCACCCTCGTGGTCAACGACCCGGCGAGCCTCGCCAACGCCGTCAACAAGACCTACTTCCAGCACTTCCCGGACGTGGTCCGGCCTCGCACCCTGATCTCCCGCGACGCCGAGGACATCGCGGCCTTCATCGACGCGATGGGTGGCGGCGCCGTGCTCAAGCCGCTGCAGGGCTCCGGGGGCAGCAGCGTGTTCTTCGTGTCGAGCGACGAGTCACCGAACCTGAACCAGATGATCGAGGCGGTGGGTCGAGACGGGTACATCGTCGCCCAGGAGGTCCTGCCCGAGGCCGACGAGGGCGACGTGCGCCTGTTCGTCATGAACGGCGAGCCCCTCGTGGCCGGCGGGCACCACGCGGCCTTCCGCCGGGTCAACCGCACGGCTGACAAGCGGTCCAACATGCGGGTCGGGGGCACGGCCGAGCCGGTGAAGGTCACCGACGAGATGCTCGGGCTGGCGGCGGCCGTGCGGCCGAAGCTCCTCGCCGACGGCATGTTCCTCGTGGGCCTCGACATCGTCGGCGACAAGCTGATGGAGGTCAACGTGTTCAGCCCCGGCGGCCTCGGGAGCTGCGAGTCGATCTACAAGGCCAAGTTCAACGACGCGGTGATCGACTCGCTGGAGCGGAAGGTGGATCTCCGTCGCCACTACGGCAACACCATCCCCAACGCGCGCCTCGCCACCCTGTGACCCCGTCCGTCAGGCGGGAGCATCGACGATGTCGGTGAGGCCGGTTCGCACCGCCGACTCGAGCTGCCCGAGCGAGAGGCGGTTGGTGCTCGAGGACGCCTGCCGGGCGAGGTCGACGATGTCCATCATCGACGGGTAGGGGGTCAGCGGCGAGGTGGAGAGGCTGGCCAGCGCCGATTCGGCCGACGGATGGCCCAGGCGCTGCAACAGGGTGGTGGCGTAGAAGAGCGGGATGAGGTCCACGAAGGACCGGCGGGGCGACGGCGGGTCCATCAGCACGAGCAGGCCCTGCGCGGCGAGGCGAGGATCGAGCCGGATCAGCAGGCGCGACGCGCTGCCGGGCAGCGTGAGGCGGGTCAGGGCCGGCACGTCGTCGATGTCGTTCAGTGCTCGGCGCACCAGCCGCAGCGATCCCACGGGATCCTGGCCGGCGAGACCCCAGGCCGCGCCGAGCAGGCAGGTGACCCGGTGCAGCGCCACGTCGGACCGATCGGCGATCTCCAGCGCCCGGTCGATCAAGCCGTCGGGGTCGTCGGTGGCGTCGGTCAGGCTGAACCGGTCGAGCGTGGCGATGCCGACGAAGAGATCGCGCGTCGCCTGGCTGATGCGGAGGTCGAGGGACCAGGTCACGCAGACGTCGACCGATGAGGTGAAGTCGCCTTCCCACGCCAGCGCGATCCACCGCATCAACCCGCCGAGGCCGGTGGGCTCGACGGCCTCGATCTCCTCCATCTCGTCGGCCCACGCCTGGAGCGCGGCTGGATCGGTCGCCCCGGAGGCCGACACGGTCAGGGCGCAGAGCACCGCGCGCCGGCGTCGTCGATCGGCTCCGCAGAGCTCCAGGAGCGGTGCCACCAGGTCGGCGAGGTCGTGACGACCCAGCAAGAAGAAGGCCACGGGAGGTCCGCACAACCGCGCCGCGAGATCGCCTGATCCGACACGCGCCGCCAGCATGACCGCATCGCGCCAGCTGTCGGACTCTCGCTCCAACCGGATCGAGTGGCGCTCGACCGCAGCGCTGCACGGATCGCTCCAGGGCAGGTCGGTGATGCTGGCCACCCACTCGGCATGCGCGGTGAGCGCGGCCAGCCGTTCCCCGCGCTGATCGAGCTGCTCCAACGCAAAGGCGCGCACCGTCTCGAGCATGCGGTACCGGAGCCCGAGTGGATCGGGATCGGGCGACAACATGCTCTTGTGCACGAGCGAAGCCACGTGTTCGGTTGCGGCCCGCTCGTCGAGCCCGAGGCCAGCCGCGACGCGATGGGCGGCGTCGAGCTCGACCCCGTTGGGGAAGACGGCCAGCCAGAGGAACATCCGCTGCTCGTCAGCGTCGAGCAGGCGGTAGGACCAGTCGATCGTGGCGCGCATCGTGCTGTGCCGATCGACGGCTCGGCGCCGTCCGCCGCTCAGCAGGCTGAAGCGATCGTCGAGCGCACTGACGATCGCCGGCAGCCCCAGCGTCGCCGCCCGCGCCGCCGCCAGCTCGAGGGCCAGGGGGATGCAGTCCAAGCGCCGACAGACGTGCTCGACCATCGGGTCCACCATCGAGTCGAGGTCGGCACCGGCCGCCTCGGCCCGCTGGCGGAACAGCTCGACCGCCGTCGCCGGGTCGAGCGACCGCACCGCCACGACGTGCTCGCCGTCGATGCCCAAGGCCTCGCGGCTCGTGGCGATCACCGTCAGGTCTGGGCACCGCGAGGTGAGGTCGTCGATCACCGAGGCCGCGCTGTCGACGACGTGCTCGCAGTTGTCCACCACCAGCAGGGTGTGGGCGCCCGCCAGCATGGCGGCCACCGCGGCCAGGGGGTCGGGCGTCGCCCCGAGGCCCATGGTGAGCGCGATCGTGTCGGCGACGTCATCGGGATCGGCCACGCTCGCCAGCTCGACGAACCAGACGCTCGTCGACCGTGGGAGCAGATCGGCGGCGGCCTGGACGGCCAGCCTCGTCTTGCCCACCCCTCCGACTCCGGTGAGCGTCACGATCGGGTGTTGCCGCACCAGATCGACCACCCGGGCGACGTCTCGCTCCCGGCCGATGAGCGTCGAGCGCTGCGCGGGGAGGTTGTTCGCACACGTGTCCAGCCCGCGCACCGGCGGGAAGCGCTCCGGCAGCTCGGGGTGGACGACCTGCCACACCCGCTCGGGCTCCGTCAGATCACGCAGTCGGTGGACGCCCAGGTCCGTGAGCTCCACGGGGTTCGTGCCCGAGCGCGCCAGGGCGGCCGACACGTCCGAGACGAGGATCTGACCGCCGTGGCCAGCGGCGGCGATGCGCGCGGCCCGGTTGACCGGCCGACCCCGGAAGTCGTCCCCGACTCGCTCCACCTCGCCGGTGTGGACTCCCATCCGCACCTCGAGGCCGAGGGTCGGCATCACCCGCTGCGAGGAGATCGCCGCCTGGATGGCGGCGTCCGCCGACGTGAACGCAGCCGCGATGCCGTCGCCCATGGTGGCGAAGACCTCGCCGCCGACGCCCTCCACCGCGACGCGGAGGGCGCTGAAGTGCTGCTCCACCCGGTCGTGCATCTCGGGCGACTCCTCCCACTGCCGGGTGGAGCCTTGGATGTCGGTGAAGAGGAACGTCCGCGTCATGTTGGACGGGTCCGTGGCGGGCTCGAAGCTCCTCATGGTCTGACACTAGAGTCTCACTACAGATAGACTCAAGCGCATGCCGGAGACCGACGGGCGTCGACAGCGATCCCTGCGCACGAGGGCGCTCATCGTCGAGGCCGCGACGCGCCTCTTCCTCGAGCGCGGCTACCTCGGGACGACGATCGAGGCGGTGGGAGAGGCCGCCGGCGTCGCCACCCAGACCGTGTACTACGTGTTCAGCACCAAGCCGAACCTCCTGGCGGCCGTCCTCGACGCGAGCATCGCGGGCGACGACGAACCGATCGCGCTCCTCGACCGGTCGTGGTTCGACGCGATGGAGGCGGAGACCGACGCCGCCGCGGCCATCGATCGGCTCGTGACGGCCAGCGTGGCGATCATCGCTCGTACCGCGCCGATCTACGAGGTCGTCCGGCGGGCCGCCGCCGATCCAGAGGTGGGTGCGCTGCTGGACGACAACCGCCGCCGTCGCCGCGACGATCAGCGCCGGTTGGTCGAGGTCCTGCAACGGTCCGGGCACCTGCGGACCGGCCTCGGGGTGGCCGAAGGCGCCGACATCTTCTACGCCCTCCTCAACGAGGAGGTGTTCCTGCTCCTCACCGCCGACTGCGCGTGGGACGTCGACCGGTTTCGGCGGTGGGCGACGGCCGTGATGGCGCACGAGCTGGTCGGCCCGCCGCGCCCCGCCTGAGCCAACGGCGTCGTGGGGCAGGATGGCGGCCTTGCTGCTCCTCGCTGACCGCCTCCCGGCGGACCCCACCCCCGATGCGCTGTTCGACGCCTTCTCGGAGTGGGTTCGCGATCGCGGGTTGGTCCTGTACCCGGCGCAGGAGGAGGCCCTCATCGAGGTCGTGTCGGGCAGCAACGTGATCGTGGCGACGCCGACCGGCTCGGGGAAGAGCCTGGTGGCCGCCGGCGCCCACTTCGCGGCGCTGGCCGAGGGTCGCCGCACCTTCTACACGGCACCCATCAAGGCCCTCGTGAGCGAGAAGTTCTTCGACCTGTGCCACACGTTCGGACGCGAGAACGTCGGGATGATGACGGGCGACGCGGCGGTGAACGCCGGCGCGCCCATCATCTGCTGCACGGCCGAGATCCTCGCCAACCTGGCCCTGCGCGGCGGCGACCGCTCGGACGTCGGGCAGGCGGTGATGGACGAGTTCCACTTCTACGCCGACCCCGAACGCGGTTGGGCCTGGCAGGTGCCGCTCCTGACCCTCCCCGACACGCAGCTGATCCTCATGTCTGCGACCCTCGGCGACGTCACCGACCTCGAGGCCGACCTCACCCGCCGCACCGGGCGACCCACCTCCACCATCCGGTCCGCCACCCGGCCGGTGCCGCTCGACTGGTCGTTCCGCCTGACTCCCGTGCTCGAGACCATCGAGGACCTGATCGAGCACGACCAGGCGCCCATCTACATCGTGCACTTCACCCAGGCGTCGGCCGTCGAGCGGGCCCAGCAGCTCATGAGCACCAACCTGTGCACCCGGGAGGAGAAGGACCGCATCGCCGAGCTGATCGGCGACTTCCGCTTCTCCACCGGGTTCGGCAAGACGCTCTCCCGGTTCGTGCGCAGCGGGGTGGGGGTGCACCACGCGGGCCTGCTCCCGAAGTACCGCCGGCTCGTGGAGCGCCTCGCGCAGGCCGGGCTCCTCAAGGTCATCTGCGGCACCGACACGCTCGGCGTCGGCATCAACGTGCCCATCCGCACGGTGCTGTTCACGGCGCTGTCCAAGTACGACGGCACCCGTTCGCGCCACCTGAGCGCACGGGAGTTCCACCAGATCGCAGGCCGGGCCGGGCGGGCGGGGTACGACCAGGAGGGATCGGTGGTCGTCCAGGCCCCCGAGCACGTGACCGAGAACACCAAGGCGCTCGCCAAGGCCGGCGACGACCCCAAGAAGCGCCGCAAGGTCGTGCGCAAGAAGCCGCCGGAGGGGTTCGTCTCGTGGGGCGAGGCCACCTTCGAGCGGCTCGTGGCCGCCGAGCCCGAGCCGCTGACGTCCAGCTTCGCCGTCTCGCACTCGATGGTGCTGAACGTGCTCGACCGCCCGGGCGACGGCTGCCGGGCGCTGCGCCGCCTCCTCACCGACAACCACGAGCCGAGGCCGGCCCAACGACGGCACATCCGGCGCGCCATCGGCACCTACCGCTCGCTGCTGGCCGCCGGGGTGGTGGAGCGGCTCGAGGTGCCGGACGACCGCGGGCGGCTCGTGCGCGTCACCGTGGACCTGCAGGAGGACTTCGCCCTCAACCAGCCGCTGGCGCCGTTCGCGCTCGCCGCCGTCGAGCTGTTCGACCGGGACGACCCCGGCTACGCCCTCGACATCGTGTCGGTGGTGGAGGCCGTGCTCGACGACCCAGGGGTCGTGCTGGCCGCCCAGCTCAACAAGGCCAAGGGCGACCTCATCACCGAGCTGAAGGCCGCGGGGATGGAGTACGAGGAGCGGATGGCCCGCCTCGACGAGGTCACCTACCCCAAGCCGCTCGCTGACGAGCTGGGGGCCGCGTTCGCGATGTACGCCGCGTCCCAGCCCTGGGTCGCCGACCACCCGCTCTCCCCCAAGTCCATCGTGCGCGACCTGTGGGAGCGGGCGATGACGTTCGCCGACTTCGTGCAGCACTACGGCCTCACGCGGGCCGAGGGCACGTTGCTGCGCTACCTCAGCAACGCGTACAAGGCGCTCGTGCAGACCGTCCCGGAGGTCGCCAAGACCGACGACCTGTACGACCTCACCGAGTGGCTCGGGGAGCTGGTCCGGCAGGTGGACTCCAGCCTCCTCGACGAGTGGGCGGCCCTCGCCCACCCCGATGAGCACCTCGAGGAGGTGGTCACCGAGCTCGATCCCACTCCCCCGCCCGTCACGACGAACGCCCGTGCGTTCCGCATCCTCGTGCGGAACGAGCTGTTCCGCCGCGTCGAGCTGGCCGCCCACCGCCGCGTGACGGCGCTCGGTGAGCTCGACGCGGAGTCCGGCTGGGACTGGGAGCGCTGGTCGGCGGTGCTCGACGACTACTTCGCCGAGCACGCCTCGATCGGGACCGACGCCAAGGCCCGCGGCGCATCGTTCTTCGAGGTCGAGGAGACCGGTCGACGGTGGTCGGTGCGCCAGGTCCTGGCGGACCCGGCCGGTGACCACGAGTGGATCATCGCCGCCGAGGTCGACCTCGATGCGTCGGACGAGGCGGGGGTCGCCGTCGTCCGCGTCCTCGACGTGACCCGGCGCTGAGCGTTCGACTCAGCCGGACTCGGCCAGGCACTCCTCCAGGAACCCGTCGAAGGGCCACTCGCCGGTGGTGTAGCGGGCGGCGATGGCGGAGATCCCCGACCAGGCCCCGCGCACGACCTCGTCCGGGTACGACATCGTGCGCGGCGTGGTCGTGGAACTGCGCTTCGTCCTCCAGCGACAGGTGGTCGCCGCGCACCTCGAAGTCGAGGTCGAGGTCGATCCACTCGATGCGGCCGCCGGAGGTCGGGGCAAACGGGGCCGCGGCATGCAGCACGAGGTCGTCGATGGCGCCGCCGCTCAGCTCGGCGCACAGCACCCACCACGCACCGGCCACGGCGAGCCAGAGCTCGTCGCGCTCGACGACCTCGACCTTGCCCTTCCGCGGGTGCTGGCGCTCCGTACCCGCGGCCAGCCGCCAGACCGTCGCGTCGGGCGAGGACCGGACCAGCTCGCCGACCGCGACGGCTGCCAGCGATCCGTCCCACTTGCGCTTCTCGACGTGCACGCTCGTCGTGCTCATGCGCTCGCGGCTCGGAGCTCGGCCGAGTAGAACTCGAGCGCCGTCTTCGTCTTCGTCTGCTGCTCCTCGCCGAGCACGACGCCCTTGCGGTCGAGGAACTCCCGCACCTCGAGGGCCACCGGGATGCCTTCGCCCGGCGCGCACTTGGTCGACAGCTCGAGGATGCGCGAGCCGTCGGGGTAGAGCCACATCTCCACCACGACCCGGCGACTGAACGTCTTGGGCTGGAGCTTCACCTTCAGCACGAAGATCGGGCCGAGGATCGAGAGGTCGTCGATGCCGATCCCCTCGGGAGCGTGGGCGGTGAAGAAGGATCGCTGCTCCTTCGAGAACAGCTTCCGCAGGGGGCGGTTGCCGTGCACCGCCTCCGCGATCACGTCGGGGCCGAGGGTCCGCTTGAACGCAGCCGAGCACACGTAGGCGCCCGGGATGACGTCGACCTCGACACCGAGGTTCGGCGAGCTCCGCAGGCCGGCCGGCAGCTCGCTCGGGACGACGGGCCGCAGCTTCACCACCGAGTCGTGGTCGCGACCCTGGATGCGACGAGCGCGCACGACGACGCCCGCCCGGTTGAGGGTGAGGTCGGGCGTGTCGAAGAAGAAGACCTGGCGGATCTGGGCATTGAGCGGATCGACCCCCAGTGCGGCGATCGTCGCCCGGTGGTGTGGCATCCGGCACGGTCGCCTTGAGCTCGATGCTGTCGGACCCCTGGACGAGCTCCAGGAGCTTCACGAGGTCGTCACTCGGCCAGGTGAGGCATCGGCGTGGTCGACATGGTCGGTGTCTACTGCATCCACCCGCCTGAGGAGACGCTGAGGGTCCTCAGCATCCTCCCAGCGGAGTGACTGGAGGTTCTCGGCCGCTTGGCGTTGGGTGGGGGCATGACCACCTACCACCCCTGGGACACCGACGGCGCCCCGACGCCGCCCGCCCCGTCCCTGCTCCCCCCGCCCCCCGCTCCCCCGTCGGCCCCACGGCCCCGCCGCCGCCTCGGCCTGGTTCTGCCCGCCGCCACCGTCGCGCTGTCGCTCGCGGCGGGCTGGACGGGCACCAAGCTCGCGGGCGACGACGCCGAGACCCCCGCGCCGGCGATCACCGCGACGCCCGCGAGCGTCGTGCTCGAGGATGACTCGCTCGACGTCGCCGAGGTGCTGAAGGCGGTCGAGCCGTCGGTCGTCTCCATCGAGACCACCGTCCAGGTCCGCGAGGGCCCCTATGTCCGCGAGGGCCAGGGCGCGGGGACGGGCGTCGTGATCGACGACGCCGGCCACATCATCACCAACGCCCACGTCGTCGCGGACGCCGCATCGATCACCGTGACCGTGGACGGCGTCGCCCGCGAGGCCACCCTCATCGGCGCCGCCCCGTCGGCGGACATCGCCGTCCTGCAGGTCGACCCCGAAGGTCTCGTGGCCGCCGACCTGGCCGGCTCACCGGTCGCGGTGGGTGACGACGCCGTCGCGATCGGCAACGCCCTCGCCCTCGAAGGCGGCCTCACCGTCACCAAGGGCATCGTGTCCGCCGTCGATCGGTCCATCGCGACCGAGACCGGGTCGCTCGACGGCCTGATCCAGACCGACGCCGCCATCAGCTCGGGCAACTCTGGTGGCGCCCTGGTCAACGCCGCGGGCGAGGTCATCGGCATCAACACCGCGGTGGCACGGAGCAGCGACAGCGTCGCCGCATCCAACATCGGCTTCGCCATCGCCATCCAGGACGCGCTCGCCGTCGCCGACCAGCTGATGGGCACCGCCTGAGCGCTGCCGGTTGACGACCGGCTCGCTGCGACAGCCGCTTCGGGTCGTGCCAGGGTGGGGCGTGGCGACGACCTGGGCGGCGGACACCGAACCGAACGAGCGGTTCTGCCTCTACACCCGCGGGAACGTGGGCGAGGTCTTCCCGAACGTCATCACGGTGCTGACCGGCACCCTCATCGGGGAGGCGGTGCGGAACAGCCAGGTCGATCTGTTCGTGGAGCTCGGCGTGCTGCGACCCGCGGAGGTGACCGGGCCCTCCATGGGCACCGGCGTCTTCAGCGGCTACCTGTACATGAACGGCGCGACGATGCGGCTCTTCGGCGTGCGCATGCCGGGCATGGACCCGACGACCAGCGACGAGCAGGTGTTCGGCGCCGTCGAGGACATCCCGGCGTACGTCCCGGCGAAGGGCGACCGGAACCTGGCCGCGACGCTCCGGATCACGGGCTCCAGCGTCCGGCTGCTCCGCCGCCCCGACCTCGCGCCGCTCGACGCGGCGCGCCGCGACGCCCAGGACTGGCTGCGGACCATGCCCGACCTCGCCGCGGGCACCGACGCCCAGCTGCTCCAGTGGCTGACCACCTACCCGCCGCGCATCGGAGCCAGCATGCAACGCCTGCTGCGGTCCGGACTGGTGGCCAGCGCCCCCTGGACGATGCTCGAACGCATCCTCGAGCGCGCGGGCGCCGAACCGGGACTGGTCACCCGGCTCGTCGCCGGGACGGGCGATGTCGACTCTGCGCAGCCCGCCCACCGCCTGTGGCACCTCGGCCGGATGGTCGCCGGCGACCCCGCCCTCACCGCCGCCTTCGACGCCGGCCTCGACGGCATCGCGGCGCGGACCCGCGACTCCCCGCTCCAGCCGGAGCTGACCGCGTTCCTCGCCGATCACGGCCACCGGGGCAACGACGAGTACGAGCTGGCCACGCCGGCCTGGGTGATGGACCCCGGTCCCGTCTACGCGGCCATCGATCGACTCCGCCACGTACCCGACGACCGCGACCCCGAGGCGACCGCCCGTCGCCTCCACGCCGACGCGGATGCCGCACTGGCGGAGGCGACGGAGCTCGTGGCTCGACCGCTGCGGGGGATCGTCCGGCGCATGGTGAGCGCCGCCCGACTGGGTGCCATCGCACGTGAGCGAGCGAAGGACATCCTCGTGCTCGAGAACCTCGGCGCCCGACAGGTCCTCCACGAGCTGGCCCGACGGGCCGCCGAGCGGGGTGGGCCGACCGATCCTCGCCTGGCGTTCTGCGTGACGATCGACGAGCTGCCCGCCTTCGTGGCCTCCCCGGGCGACTTCACCGATGTGATCGCCGAGCGAGCGGAGCAGCAGCGCTACCTGAACGAACGCGTGCCGCCACCGTGGTTCGAGGGCCGGATCTCTGATCCGAGCACGTGGCCTCGGCGGGCTGACGTCCACGGGGACCCGCCGGTCACCGGCACCACGCTCCACGGCATCGCCGTGAACGGCGGCACGGCATCGGGGCCCGCCCGCGTCATCTCCGATCCGGGCGACCCACGCGGCCTGGAGCCGGGCGAGGTGCTGGTGTGCGCCATCACCGATCCGTCGTGGACGCCGCTGTTCCTGAGCGCGGCCGCGGTCGTGTGCGACAGCGGCGCGATGCAGAGCCACGCCGCCATCGTCGCCCGCGAGCTCGGGATCCCAGCCGTGCTGAGCGTTCCCGGCATCACCGCGGTCGCCGACGGCACCGTCCTCCACGTCGACGGCGCTGCTGGCACCGTGCGGATCGGCTGACCCGCCCCCTGTGCGAGGTGGCCGGTCGACCCGCCGGCGCGGGACGATGCACGGGTGAGCCGTGCACCGAAGACCGCGTCGGACCATCCGGCGACGTGGAAGTTCGACTACCCGATCTTCCACCCGCGGGACATCGCGGCGTGGCGAGCGTGGCTGGAGCACCACCACGACACCGAACGGGGCGTCTGGGTCGCGTCGTGGCGGAAGGCCGCCGGCCGTCCCACCGTGCCCTACGAGCACCTGGTGGAGGAGGCCCTCGCCTTCGGCTGGATCGACTCGACCGTCAACCCCCTCGATGACGAGCGCGCCCTGCAGCTCATGACGCCGCGCAAGCCGAAGAGCAGCTGGACCCGCCTCAACCGAGCTCGGGTCGCGGCCCTCGAGGCGGACGGGCGGATGACCGACGCCGGCCGGGCGGCCGTGGACGTCGCGAAGGCCAACGGGTGGTGGCTCCTCTACGACCCGGTGGAGGACCTCATCGAGCCCGACGAGCTGGCCGCCGCGCTCGACTCGTCCCCATCAGCGCGCGCCGCCTGGGATGCCTTCCCCCCATCCGCTCGGAAGCAGATGCTGTGGTCGGTCATCAGCGCAGCCAAGCCGGAGACCCGGAGCAAGCGCATCGCCAAGATCGTGACGGAGGCCGCGCAGGGCCGGCGCGCGCTCGGCTGACGACCGCCGACCGGACATCAGCCTCCCCTCGACGTGGGGGCCTCCTAGAGTGCACGGCCATGAGCGAAGCAGCAGCCAAGGCGTTCGAGCTGTTCAAGGCGGACGTCGGCAACGACGAGGGCACCGGCGAGTGGTTCGAGGTCACCCAGGACCAGATCAACCAGTTCGCCGACATCACCCACGACCACCAGTTCATCCACGTCGACCCCGAGCGGGCGGCAGGCACGCCGTTCGGCACGACCATCGCCCACGGCTTCCTGACCCTGGCGATGCTCACCCACCTCGCCAGCGGCGCCAGCTCCGCACCGCCGGACCCGGCGAAGTACGCCGGGGTCCTGATGGGCATCAACTACGGCTTCAACAAGGTGCGGTTCGTGAGCCCGGTGAAGGTCGGCTCGCGCATCCGGGCCCGGGCCGTGACCGCCAACGCCGAGCTCAAGGGCAACATGGTCGAGATCACCCGCAGCTTCACCATCGAGATCGACGGCGAGGAGAAGCCGGCGCTGGTCGCGGACTGGCTCACCCGCACCGTCTACGGCTGACGCTCCCTCAGCTCCGCTGAAGGGCCGTCGGGCTCACGCGGCCCTCGTCGCGATCCTCGCTGTTGAGCGACAGCAGCACCACCAGGGTGGCAGCCGCCAGGACGAGGCAGAGGGCCAGGAGGGCCAGTCCCATGCGTCGAGCACGGCGCCGCTGGAGGGCGAGCTCCTCGTCGGTCAGGTCCGGCGGGTCCGGGTAGCCGTCGAAGCTGCTCGTCATCCCTCGTCCCGCAGTTCGAACACGACGACGGGCGTCTCCGTCGACCGCCGATCCGCGTGCGCCAGGAGCTGAGGATCGACCGCGACCCAGCGCTGCCACAACCGATCTCGCTCCTGCCCTTCGCTCAGGCGCGCCCGCACCGCACGCGACTGCTGGTCAGCCAGTCGGACGACGGCCTCGGGGTGCGCCTCGAGGTTGAGCCACCAGGCGGGATGACCCTCGTCCCAGCCGTTCATCGCGATCGACACGAGGTCCTCGCCGTCCTCGAGGTAACCGATGATGACGCTGCGCTCCTGCCCGGATCTGCGCCCGATCGTCGTCAGCCGCAGGGCGCCCCACCCGCGCTTGTTGGACGTGGTCCACAGGGCGCGACCGCCGCTGAGCCGGTTCAGCGCTCGGTGGACGCGCCACGCCGCGTGCACGAACCACGGGGGCGGGTGCTTGGGCGGCTTCGGTGCCGCGGCGCTCATCGCGGACCCCTCTCGGATGGGCAACGCTCCACGCTAGGCGGCGGCCTGGTGTTCGACGCCGTGGCTCAGTGGGCCCCTCGGCGCGGCCCTTCGGCGGGGCAGGCGTTCCACCGCGGTGGCGATGACGAAGCCGACCACGAAGCCGACGATCGCCGAGCAGAGCGTGTTGACCACCCATGCGAGGACGCCGCCGATGCCGGGCACGCCGTCGACGGCGTGCTCGAGGTCGTGGACCACGTGGTAGGGCCACTCCCAACCCAGCTCGTCGAACCCGACCAGCAGGATGTGGCCGCCCACCCACAGCATGGCGGCGATGCCGATCACCGACAGCCAGGCGAGCAGCTTCGGCATGCCAGTCACCAGGAGCTCGCCCAGACGCTGCCAGCGCGGCGAGGGCCGCTCCGCCATCCTCAGACCGATGTCATCCATCTTCACGATGAGGCCCACGACGCCGTAGACGAGCACGGTGATGAGCAGCCCGACCAGCGCCAGGATCACGGCCCGCGAGACGATGGGCTCGTCGAGCACCTCCTTGAGCGAGATCACCATGATCTCGGCCGACAGGATGAAGTCCGTGCGGATGGCTCCCGAGATGGTCTTCGACTCGGCCTCCGGTCCTTGGAGGGCAGCGGGCACGTCGTGTTCGTGGTCGTCCTTGCGCAACGCGTGGATGACCTTGTGGGCGCCCTCATAGGCCAGGAAGCAGCCGCCGAACATCAGGATGACCTCGACCGCAGTGGGCGCGACCTCGCTGAGCAGCAGGGCCACCGGCAGGATGATCAGCAGCTTGTTGCGGAGCGAGCCCAGGGCGATCCGCTTGATGATGGGGAGCTCACGATCCGCGGCCAGTCCCCGCACGTACGCCGGCGTCACGGCGGCGTCGTCGACCACGACCCCAGCGGCCTTCATGCTCGCCCGCCCGGCCGCGATGCCGACGTCATCGACCGACGCTGCGGCCAGCTTGGCCAAGGCCGCCACGTCATCCAACAACCCGACCAGACCGCCAGCCATCCCTCGTCCTTACGTCGCACGGCGCCCGCACGACCCTATCGAGCGGCAGATCGGCGGAGGCGGCCACCGAAGAGGTGTCACACCCCCTGAGTTGAATGGTGGGCATGGAGAACGGCGCGTCGCCGGAGGTCGTGGCCAAGGAGGCCGAGGCCGCGCTGGCCGACCTGGCCGGTCGCGATCTCACGTGCCTCACCGACGCCGAGATCGACCAGCACGCGATCGCCACCGCGGAGCTGCTCCGGCTGGCGGAGGCCGCGCACGTGGCTGCGCTGGCCCGCCTCGACCACTCCGGAGCCTGGGCACCCTCCGGCGCTCGCTCCGCCGCCCACTACATCGCCTGGAAGGGCCACCTGGCGCTGCCGCGGGCCAAAGCCCTGCAGCGCTGCGGCCGCCGGCTCCGTGACCTACCCGTCGCCGCCGAGGCCTTCGCGGCCGGCCTGCTCACCGTCGAGCACGTACGGCTCCTGGCCCACGCCCACAGCAAGGCGCCCGAGGCCTTCGCCGCTGACGAGCCTCGGTTGGTCGAGCTGGCCCGCACCCAGCTGTTCTCCCAGCTCGAGACGATCATCCGCTACTGGATCCATCACAACGATCCCGATGGCGCCGAGGTCGACGCCGCCTCCGCGTTCGCCGCGCGGCGAGTGGACTGCTCGGAGACCTTCGAGGGCACCGTCGTGCTCGATGCGCTGCTCGACCCGCTGACGGGGGCCATCGTCGCTCGCGAGCTGGCGCGCCTCGAGCAGGAGCTCTTCGAAGCCGACTGGACCGATGCCCGGGAACGCCTCGGCGACGCCGCCACCGCGCACGACCTCGCTCGAACGCCGAAGCAGCGTCGGGCCGATGCGTTGCGGATCATGGCCGAGCGCTCCGCCGCCAAGCCCCCCGACGCCACCGAGGCTCGGGTCCTGCTCCAGGTCCTCATCGGCCACGGATCGGTCGAGCGGCTCTGCGAGCTCTCCAACGGCACGGTGCTGACGCCGGGCCAGGTCCTCCCCGTGCTCGACCGAGCCGACGTCGAGCGGGTGATCTTCGACGGGCCGTCCAAGGTCATCGACGTCGGGGTCCGCCGGCGCTTGTTCACCGGAGGCACCCGCACCGCCGTCCACGCCCGCGACCGCGGCTGCACCCATCCCTCGTGCGACGAGCCCCTCGACCGGTGCCAGATCGACCACATCATCCCGTGGAGCCTCGGCGGCCTCACCACCCAGGCCAACGGCCACGACCACTGCCGGTTCCACAACCTCGAGAAGGGCGATCGACCACCGCCGCCGGCGGCCTGACCGGCCGACCGGCACACGACGATCGCTAGGTTGGCCCGGTGCTCGACCACGACGATCTGCTCGACCCCTTCTTCGCGGCCATCGAGCGAGGCGACATCGATGCGGTCGCCCCGATGTACGCCGACGACGTCGCGGTGTGGCACAACGTCTCGGGGCGGGCGCTCGACAAGGCCCGCAGCCTCGACCTCCTCCGCTACTGGACGGAGCACGTGCACGACGTCCGCTACGAGGTGCTCGAGCGCCACCCGTTCGAGGGCGGCATCGTGCAACGCCACATCGTGCGCGGCGATGCGAGCGGCACCCCGATCGAGGCCAACGTCTGCATCGTGTTCCACGTCGCCGACGGCCAGATCACCGCCATCTTCGAGTACCTCGACGCGGCCGCCGTCAGCGCCGTGTTCGCCTGACGGCTTCGCCAGGTCTAGGTGAAGAGCTCGCGGTTCGCCTCCGCCCAGGCAACGAGCTCTCTGGATCCGTCGAGGGTGCCGTCGGCAACCCAGGTGGCTTGAGGCTCGAGACCTCGCCCGGCGAGCTCTTGGACGTGGGCGATGGTCAGACGCTGGCGAGCGATGACGTCGTCGATCAACCCTGCCGTCGTGGGCAGCCCATACGCCTCGGCGAAGACTTCGAGGCGGCGGCGGCGGTCGGGCACCTCGGCGAAGTGGTGCCAGGACAGCGCAGCCGCATCGTCACGAAAAGGGACGGCGTACTCCAGTGCGTACGCGACATCGTTCCGGCGGGGGCCAGGTGCAGCGAAGTCCCAGTCGAGGATGCCAACCGGTTCGTCCCCGTCGTAGACGACGTTCCACGGGCCGAAGTCGTTGTGGCAGATCAGCTCTTGCGGATCAGCAGGCCGGACTGCCCACTCGACCTCGGAACTGGCCGGAAGTCCCTCACCGCCTCGTGGTACTCGCGGAGCAACGTCGCGAACCGCCGCAGTCCTCTCTCGCTCTGGATCCTGTGCCAGCCCGTCGCCCCCGACTCGCCGGCGATGTAGGAGAGGACCTCTCGGCCTTCGGCGTCGATCCCGCCCGGGCGGGGCGAGTACGCGAAGCCGACGTCGTGCAGGTGCTGCAACAAGGACTGGACGGCAGGGGTCCACCAGCCAGCAGGCCGGCGGACCGTGTCCCCCACGCGCACGATCGGGCGATGCCGGTCGCTCTGGAGCGCTTCCTCCGAATCCGACGGCACCGGCTCTGTCTAACCGAGAGGACGACGGCCTCAGGCGTCCCCTAGGACGCCATCACCTCAGCTGCAGCCGCTGGTGCTGCCGCAGCTGGGGCAGGCGTGGCAGGAGCCGGCCCGCTGCATCTGGACGCCGCACTGCATGCAGTAGGGGGCGTCGCTGTGGGAGGCCTTGCGACGGCACGTTCGGGTTCGGCCTGTCCGCGGCTCGACGCCCTCGCCGGTGACGCCGGCCCGCTCGAGGAGGCTGAGCTCCTTCGGGGCGTCGCTGGTGTCGGACAGCAGCGGGCTGCTGGCGTCGATGCTGGGCGGATCGGCGACCATGTCCGTGCCCTGGCGGGTCTCGGTGACCGTCTCCTCCACGCCGGGCAGGGTCGGCTGCGTGCGCTCGCCGGTGGTGAGGATGTTCAGCTCGGTGCGCTCCTCGAGCGACAGGTAGTCGACCGCCAGGCGGCGGAAGATGTAGTCGAGGATGGAGCTGGCGATCCGCAGGTCGGGGTCGTCGGTCATGCCGGCCGGCTCGAAGCGGGTGTTGGTGAACGTCTCGACGTAGACCCGCAGCGGCACGCCGTACTGCAGGCCGTAGCTCACCGACAGGGCGAAGGCGTCCATGATGCCGGCGAGGGTGGAGCCCTGCTTCGAGATGCGCAGGAAGATCTCGCCCGGGCGCCCGTCGGCGAACTCGCCGACCGTGACGAAGCCCTTGCAGTCGGCCACCCGGAACTCGAAGGTGCGCGAGTTGCGGTTGCGCGGGCATCTTCTCCCGGGTGGGGACCTTGATGACCTTCTCCACGATCTGCTCGACGATCTTCTCGACGACCTGCGGCTCGGCGCCGGCGGCGATCAGGCCCTCGGCCAGCTCCTCCTTCACCGTCTCCTTCTTGGCGGTGGAGAGCGGCTGGGCGACCTTGCAGTTGTCGCGGTAGATGGCGATGGCCTTCACGCCGAGCTTCCAGGCGTCGATGTGGAGCTGCTCGATCTCCTCGACCGTGGCCTCCTCCGGGAGGTTGACGGTCTTGGAGATGGCGCCGGAGATGAACGGCTGCACGGCCGCCATCATGCGGACGTGGCCCGTGTGGTGGATCGTGTTGTCGCCCATCGAGCAGGCGAACACGGGGACGTGCTCGGCCGCGAGGTGCGGGGCGCCGAGGATCGACTTGTTCTCGTCGATGTAGGCGATGATCTCGGCTGCCTGCTCGGGCGAGTAGCCGAGGCGGGCCAGGGCGCGGGGCACCGTCTGGTTGACGATCTGCATGGTGCCGCCGCCGACGAGCTTCTTGACCTTGCACAGGCCGAGGTCGGGCTCGATGCCGGTGGTGTCGCAGTCCATCATCAGGCCGATGGTGCCGGTGGGGGCCAGCACGGACGCCTGCGAGTTGCGCACGCCGGAGGTGGCGGCGAGCTCGTTGGCTTCGTCCCAGCACTCCTGGGCCGCGCTGAGCAGGTGCGACGGCACCAGCTCCTCGTCGATCTGGGCGGCCGCCTCCTGGTGCTGGCGCAGGACCCGGAGCATGTGCTCCTGGTTCTCCTCGTAGCCGGCGAAGGCGCCCATGCGATCGGCGGTGCGGGCCGAGGTGGCGTAGGAGTGGCCGGTCATCAGCGAGGTGATGGCGGCGGCGTAGGCGCGGCCCTCGTCGCTGTCGTAGGGCAGGCCGAGCGCCATGAGCATGGCGCCGAGGTTGGCGTAGCCGATGCCGAGCTGGCGGAAGGCACGGGAGGTGTCGCCGATGGCCTGGGTGGGGTAGTCGGCCCGGCCCACGATGATCTCCTGGCCGGTGAACATGATCTCCACGGCCCGCTTGAAGCCCTCGACGTCGAAGGAGTCGGTGGTGCCGGCGCCGACGTCGTCGGACAGGTCGAGGAACTCGAGCAGGTTGAGGCTGGCCAGGTTGCACGCCGAGTTGTCGAGGTGCATGTACTCGCTGCACGGGTTGGAGCCGTTGATCCGGCCCGTGTTGGCGGCGGTGTGCCAGTGGTTGATCGTGGTGTCGAACTGCATGCCGGGGTCGGCGCACTCCCACGCGGCCTGCGAGATCTGGCGCATGAGGTCACGCGCCTTGACCGTCCGCACGACCGAGCCGTCGATGACGGCCCGCAGGTTCCAGTCGGCGTCGTCGACCACGGCCTGCATGAACTCGTCGGTGACCCGGACGGAGTTGTTGGCGTTCTGGTACTGGACCGACGCCATGTCCTTGCCGTCGAGGCTCATGTCGAAGCCGGCCTCCTCGAGGACGCGGATCTTCTTCTCCTCGCGGGCCTTGACCCAGACGAACTCCTCCACGTCGGGGTGGTCGACGTTGAGGATGACCATCTTGGCGGCGCGGCGGGTCTTGCCGCCCGACTTGATGGTGCCGGCGGACGCGTCGGCGCCCCGCATGAAGCTGACCGGGCCGGAGGCCGTGCCGCCGCCCTTCAGCAGCTCGGCGGACGAGCGGATGTTCGACAGGTTGATGCCCGACCCGGAGCCGCCCTTGAAGATCGTGCCCTCCTCGACGTACCAGTTGAGGATCGAGTCCATCTGGTCCTCGACGTGGAGGATGAAGCAGGCCGAGCCCTGCTGCGGGACGCCCGGCACGCCGATGTTGAACCAGACCGGCGAGTTGAAGGCCGCCTTCTGGTTGACGAGGAGGTGCTTCAGCTCGACGTTGTAGGTGTCGGCCTCGTGCTCGTCGACGAAGTAGCCGCCGTCGAGGCCCCACTGCGTGATCGTGTCGGCGACGCGGTCGATGACCTGGCGCAGGGACGACTCGCGCTCGGTGGTGCCGGGGGTGCCCCGGAAGTACTTCTGGGCCACGATGTTCGTGGCGTTCAGCGACCAGGTCGTGGGGAACTCCACGTCGAGCTGCTCGAAGGCGACCGTGCCGTCGCGGAAGTTGGTGATGCGGGCGTCGCGCCGCTCCCACGTGAGCTCGTCGTAGGGATGGACCCCGTCGGTGGTGAAGTGGCGCCGGATGCCGATGCCGGCCTGCTCGGGTGCGAGTGCCATGGAGGACCTTCCCTGGGTGGTCGAAGCTGCTGTTGGTGGGGAGGGGGCGAGGGCGTCGCCCCCACCAGGAACCTGTGTCTCTTGACCACAAGGTCTTGTGCCTCTTACCCGAAGCGGGGCCCCCGAGGCACAAGATGTAGGAACGAACTACAGCACTGTAACTACGGCCGTGTCAAGACCCTTGGTGCGGGGCCGCGGCGCGTCTCCCAGGGAGGGGAACATTGGTCCCCTAAGGAGCCGTCCAGCCCACCACAGACGTGAATCGACACCCACCATTCCGGTTCGATCACGCCGCGGCCCGGTGCACGGTTGTGCAACCTAAAGAACGGGGCTTGTGGACCGCTAGGGGTACTTCCTGTGAATTGGGGGTGGATTTCTCCACCCCCGGTCCACAGGTGAGGGCCCGGCCTGGGGACTACTGCTGGACGGCCTCGGCCTCGATGTCGATCTTGACCTGCTTGCCGACGAGCACGCCGCCCGTCTCGAGGGCCTGGTTCCAGCTGAGTCCGAAGGCCTCGCGGTCGAGCTCGGTGTGGGCGGCGAAGCCGATGCGGGCGCCACCCCACGGGTCGCGTGCGCCCCCCTCGAAGGTGACCTCGAGCGGCACGGCGTGCGTGGTGCCTCGAACCGTGAGGTCGCCCTCGACGGTCCAGCGGCCCTTCCCGGCCGGCGTGACCTTGGTGGAGCGGTAGGTGATCACGGGGTGGGTCTCGGCGTCGAAGAAGTCCGGCGACCGCAGGTGGCCGTCACGGGCCTCGTCCCGGGTGTCGACCGACGCGGCCTGGATCACGACGTCCACGGACGACTCGAGCGGGTCCTCCGCGATGGTGACGGTGCCGCTGAAGTCGTCGAAGCGGCCCTTGGTCTTGGAGACCATCAGGTGGCGGACGCTGAAGCCCACGCTCGAGTGGGCGACGTCGAGGGCGTAGGTGCCGGCGACGGGCACCTCGGTGCCGTCGACCGTGCGGGTGAGGGAGGCGGTGGCGTCGATCGCAGTCATTGGGGGGTCCTTGTCGGGTTGTTGCTGCCACAGTTGTTGTCACAGCAATGGTTGCTTGTGCAATCACTTTACCCAACAACCATTGCGCATGCAACCGTCTTGGGTACGATCCCCCGCATGGCGGATCTGCTCAACCACCCCCACCTGACGACCATCGGCCTGTTCATCGAGGCCCACGCGGGGCTGAGCCGCCGGATGGAGCGCTCGCTCGAGACGCAGAGCGGGCTGTCCGTGCAGTGGTTCGAGGTGCTGATCCGGCTGGCCCGCACGCCGGGGCACCGACTCCGCATGAGCGACCTCGCGGCCCAGACGACCCTCTCGGCCAGCGGGCTGACCCGGGCCGTCGATCGGCTCGAGGCGGCCGGGTTCGTCGAGCGCCAGGCGTGCCCCGAGGACCGCCGGAGCACCTACGCCGTGCTCACCGAGGCGGGCGAGGACCGGATCATGGCCGCCGTCCCGGTGCACGTCGAGGAGGTCGTGCGGGTGCTCGACCAGACCTTCACGCCCGAGGAGCTGGTGACCTTCACCGACCTCACCCGCCGGTTGCGCGACGCGGCCAACCCCTGTGCCGCGGAGGCGAGCAAGCCGGACGGGCTGGGCGACCTGGGCTAGGCCCGCCGCACGTCGACGGGGATGCCGTTGAGCACGGCGTTGCCCGAGATCGGCTCGAAGAACGTCTCGTCCGCGAGCAGGTTGCTGTTGACGCCGGCGTGGGCGGCCGCCACCTCCAGCTGCACGCCGTCGAGGTCGTGCCCCCAGCCGTGGGGGATGCTCACGACCCCCCGTCGGATGGCGTCGGTGACCTCCACCGGCACCCGCACCTCCCCCACCCGGGAGCGGACGATGGCGTCGTCGCCGTCGGCCAGCCCCAACGAGGCGGCGTCGTCGGGGTGCAGGTGGGCGGTGCACCGGGGCTTGCCCTTCACCAGCACCGACAGGTTGTGCATCCACGAGTTGTTCGACCGGAGGTCCCGCCGCCCGATGAGCACGAACGGGTGGTCCCGCCGTCCATCGAGCCCCTCGTGCAGCCGTGCGACGTCGGCGAGCAGGATCTCCGGCGCCAGGGCGATCATCCCGTCGGGCGTGCGGAGCACGTCGGGGAGGCGCGGCTTCAGCGCACCGTGGTCGACGCCGTGCGGGTTGGCGAGCAGCTTGTCCAGCGACGACCCGTCCGGGTCGCCACCGAAGCCCTCCCCGTAGGGACCGGTCCGCAGCAGGAAGTCGAGGATCCGCTCCGGGCCGCGCCGCGGGCTGAGCTCCTCGAGGATCTCGTCGACGTCTCGGCCGTGGATGGGGCTGGTCTCGTCGGCGACGCTCCCCTGCACCATGGAGGTGATCATCAGGTCGTCGA
Source organism: uncultured Microthrixaceae bacterium (assembly GCA_963721695.1). GTDB lineage: Bacteria > Actinomycetota > Acidimicrobiia > Acidimicrobiales > VFJN01 > VFJN01. Next base: position 10,109 of record CAVRKU010000017.1, on the reverse strand, counting down.
CCAGGGCCGGATCGGCGGTCGTTCCCGCGCCCTGGAGCACGAGCGCCAACCGGGCCAGCACCTCCCACTCGGTCGGCTGGTCCGCATCGAGCGGGAGGACGGGCTCGCTGTAGTTGGACGTGTCGTGGAGCGCCAGCTGCAGCAGGGCCAGGTCGTAGTGCCCCTTCTGCAGCGGCGACGGGGCCGGCAGGATCACGTCGGCGTGCCGGGTGGTCTCGTTGACGTAGATGTCGATGGCCACCCTGAAGTCGAGCCCGGCGATCGCCGCGTCGAGCCGCGCCGAGTTGGGGGTGGACAGGACGGGGTTGCCCGCCACGGTGACGAGCGCCCGGATCCGACCCTCGCCCGGGGTGTCCATCTCCTCGGCCATGGCCACCGCGGGGAGCTCGCCGAAGGTCTCCGGGAGCTCGCGCACGCGGCTCGTGCGCCGGTGGAGCTTGACGGCCCGTCCGTACCGGGGCTTGCCGCGGGTGTTGCTCGCGCCCGCGGCCGCGGTGGTGAACATGGCGCCGCCCGGACGGTCGAGGTTCCCGGTGAGCACGTTGAGCACGTCCACCAGCCACGACGTGAGCGTGCCGAACTCGGCCGTCGTCGTCCCGATGCGCCCGTAGACGCAGGCCGACGGGGCGGCGGCGAGCTCACGCGCCATGCGTCGGATGTCGTCGGCGGCGAGGCCGGTGGCGTGGGCGACGAGCTCCGGCGTGAAGGGAGCGGCCGCGGCCACGACGTCGTCGAGCCCGGTGACCAGATCGGCGCACCGACCGAGGTCGACGAGCCCTTCGCTGGTGATCACCTGCACCATCGCCATCAGGAGGTAGGCGTCGGCGCCGGGGCGGATCGGCACCCACTCCGTCGCCGCCTCGGCGGTGCGCGACCGACGGGGGTCCACCACCACGACCGCGCCGCCCCGCTCCACCACGCGCTCGATCCGACCGGGCCAGTCCGGTGCGGTGGCCAGGGAACCGTTGGAGGCGAAGGGGTTGGCGCCGAGCATGAGCAGGTGGTCGGTGCGGTCGACGTCGGGGACCGGCACGTTCAGGCCCCCGCCGAACATGAGCGCGGAGGAGATCTCCTTGGGCCGCTGGTCGACCGTCGAGGCGGAGAACACGTTGGTGCTCCCCAGCGCCCGGAGCAGGGCCCGGTTGTAGAGCAGGCCCGCGAGGTTGTGGGCGTTCGGGTTGCCGACGTAGATCGCGCACGCGTCCCGGCCGTGCTCGTCGAGGAGCGGGAGGAGCCGCCTGCTCGATCTCCGCGAAGGCCTCGTCCCAGCTCACCTCCACGAAGGCGCCGTCTCGCTTGACGACGGGGCGGCGCAGCCGGTCCGGATCCTCGTGGAGCTGCTTGAGCGTGGAGCCCTTGGGGCAGATGTAGCCCTTGCTGAAGACGTCGTCACGGTCGCCTCGGATCCGCACGACCTCCTCGCCGGCCGGCGTGGGCCGCAAGGTGATCTCGAGCCCACAGCTCGCCTCGCACAGCGGGCACGTGCGGTAGGCGGTGCGGGTGGCGGCCGCGTTGGCGTCGGTCGTGGTCGGCGCCGGCTCGGCGATCGTCATCTGGACCCCCTGGATGCGCGCCCCGCGGCGCGTCAGGACCCCATCCTGCCAGCCGTCATCCCAGCGTGGCGCCGGTGAGCTCCCCGATGAGCATGGTGACCCCCATCGCCGCCGCCCCGCCGACGGCGACCCGCAACGTGGCCCGCAGGCGGCTGGCGCCGCCGAGCGTCGCGCCCAGCGCGCCCAGGCACGCCAGCGCCACGAGGGCGACGACCACCGTGACGACGGATCGTCCCCGGGTGGCGGCGAGGTACGCCACGAGCGGCAGGGAGGCCCCGAGGGAGAACGCCACCGCGGAGGTCGCGGCCGCCTGCACCGGCCGCGCCGTCGAGACCTCCGTGAGCCCCAGCTCGTCGCGGGCGTGGGCGGCCAGAGCGTCGGCCTCGGTGAGCTGGCGCGCCACCTCCTGGGCCAGCTCCGGCTGGAGGCCCCGTGACTCCCAGATCTGCGTCAGCTCGGCCAGCTCCGCCCGGGGGTGCTCGCGAAGGGCCTGCGCTTCCATCCGCAGGTCTGCCTCCTCGGTGTCCCGTTGGGCCGCCACGGAGACGTACTCCCCCACCCCCATCGACATCGCCCCCGCCACCAGGCCGGCGATGCCCGCCACCCGGACCGCGGACACCGACGCGCCGCTGCCGGCGACGCCCACGATCAGCGCGGCGGTCGACACCACGCCGTCGTTGGCCCCCAGGACCGCGGCGCGCAGCCACCCGGCCCGATGCGACTTGTGCTGCTCGGCATGGTGGTGGTGATCCGCGGGCAGGTCGGTACCCGGGATCGGGCTGGAGGCCATCGCCCCCCAGCCTGCCACTGACCGGTCCACCGCGCTGGCGACCGTTGTCGGGGGCGGGACTAATCTGCGCCGGGCCGCGACGGGCGGACGAAGATCGCGGGAGGCAACGGGTGGGCAAGCATGTGCGGGCAGCGGTGGGTGCCCTGGTCCTGGGATTGCTGGCGTCTCTGCTCCCCTCCTCACCGGCGCACGCGGGCCGCGGCGACCTCGACCTGTCCTTCGGCGGCGGCGACGGCCTGGTCACGTTCGGTTCCGGGTCGACGGGTGGTGACCCTGATCGGCACCTGACGGTGACGCCCTCGGTGCTCCGACGCGGCCCCCTCGACGTCGTCGCGTCCGTCGGTCTGCTCGACAACGGCAGCTCGGGGGCGCTCCTCGCGCTCGTCGACGCCGGCGGCGCTCCGGTGACCACCTTCAGCGGCGACGGCTCGCTGGTCCTCGCCCCGTCCACACCGGGTGAGAAGGTCATCCCGAGCGACGTCGCCGTCCTCGCCGACGGCCGGGTCGCGGTCTTGGTGCAACGAGGACCGACGCCCACGAGCATGCGGTCCACCGTCGAGCTGTTCACCGCTGCGGGACTGCCGGACGCAGGCTTCAGCAGCGATGGCGTCCAGCTCGTCGACATCAACGACGACGGGCTCTACAGCGGCGGGGCATCAACGCTGACGGTGGGCGGCACGGGGCCGGCCCTGGCGCTGTTCGTCGCCGGTGTCGTGCTCACCGATGACCCGACACCGCCGGCGATCTACATCCGACGCGTCGGCTTGGACGGGACGATCGACAGCGCGTACGGGTCGGCGGACGGATCCGCGAACGGGTGGATCGGGGTCCCGTTCATCTGGGCCGACCTTCCGCCAGCGCGCGACCAGGCGCGCCTCATCAGCGGGCTGGCGGACGGCAGCCTCCTCTGGACCGCCGCGTCGGACCCGGCGGGCCCCGGCCAGGGGGTGGTGGTCGGCAAGCTTACCGCCACGGGGGCGGTCGACGCCTCGTACGGAGCCGCGGGTCAGCGCTACATCCCGCTGACGCCGAACGGCGGCATCGCGCTCTTCCAAGACACTCCGCTCGCCCTCGAGCAGCAAGGCGGCAAGGCCTACGTCCTCGTCGACCACAACCGGTCCTATGCCGTCGCGGCCCGGCTCACCTCCGCCGGTGCGCTCGACACCTCGTACTCCGGGGACGGGATCGCCACCGTCCAAGTTGCCAGCGTCGCCGATCAGCACGCCGTGTCAGCAACCCTCGAACCTGGTCAACAGGTGACGTTCCGACTCAAGCGGCCGAGCAGCCTCGTCCTCCTCAGACTCGACTCCGCAGGCGCAGCCGACACCTCCTTCGGGGCGAACGGCCTCCGGACCGCGACCTACACGCCGACCGGCGCGATCCCCGGCCGGATCGCCGCCGCCGGCGGCGGGGTCATCGTCGATTCCACCGTCGCCGCCGCACCTGCCGGCCAGCAACCGGGTCGGGACCTGCAGCTGGCACGGATCGCGACGAACCCGACGCCCCCGGGGCCCGCGATGCAGGTCGGGGCGGTCGCCGGCGACGGCATGGCGACCGTGAGCTGGGCGCCGCCTGCGTCCGACGGCGGCTCCCCCATCACGGGCTACACAGTCACCTCGAACCCGTCGGGCGGTTCCTGTGCGACCGGCGGCACCGTCACGGCGTGCACGGTCACCGGCCTCACGGATGGCCAGGCCTACACCTTCTCGGTGAAGGCCGGGAACGCGTTCGGCACGGGCCCCGCCGCGGCATCCAACACCGTCACACCGGCGGACGGCGCGGGGGCGTTCGTGCCGCTGGCGTCGCCGAAGCGGATCGTTGACTCGCGGGACCCTTCCGGGGACACCGATGACGAGCAGCAGGAGCGGTTCGGTGCGCTCCCGGGCGGAACGACTCGGACGATCCCTGTGGCTGGTCGGGTCGGGCTCCCCGCTGGCGTCGAGAACGTGGTGCTGTCGGTGGCGGCGGTGGCGCCGTCGGCCAACGGGTTCATCACCGTGTTCCCGTGTGGGACCGCGCGGCCGTTGGCGTCGAGCATGAACTTCACCACGGGCGTCACCCTCGCCAACACCGTCATCACCAAGCTCTCCGCCACGGGCACCGTGTGCCTGTACAGCAACGTCACCACCAACGTGGTCATCGACGTCTCCGGGTCCCTGACCTCGGAGGCGTTCGCCGCCCTGCCGTCGCCGAAGCGGATCGTCGACTCGCGAAACCCGGCCGGGGACACCGACGACGAGCAGCAGGAGCGCTTCGGGGCCCTGCCCGGCGGCTCGACCCGCACCATCCCCATCACGGGCCGGGTCGGACTCGCCGGTGATGTCGAGAACGTCGTCCTCACGGTGGCCGCCGTCGCGCCCGGTGCCAACGGGTTCTTCACCCTCTACCCCTGCGGCACCCCCAAGCCCCTCGCCTCCAGCATGAACTTCACCAAGGGCACCACCCTCGCCAACACCGTCATCACCAAGCTCTCCGCGACGGGCACGGTGTGCGTCTACAGCAACGTCACCACCGACGTCGTGATCGACGTCTCCGGGTCCCTCACCCCCGCCGCCTTCGCCGCCCTCCCCTCCCCCCAGCGCATCGTCGACTCCCGGAACCCCGCCGGCGACACCGACGACGAGCAGCAAGAGCGCTTCGGCCCCCTCACGGGCGGCACCACCCGCACCATCCCCGTCGCCGGTCGCGTCGGCCTGGCCGGAGACGTGGAAAACGTCGTCCTCTCCGTCGCCGCCGTCACACCGGGGGCCAACGGGTTCTTCACCCTCTACCCCTGCGGCACCCCCAAGCCCCTCGCCTCCAGCATGAACTTCACCAAGGGCACCACCCTCGCCAACACCGTCATCACCAAGCTCTCCGCGGCGGGGACGGTCTGCGTCTACACCAGCGCCACCACCAACATCGTCATCGACGTCTCCGGATCGCTTCGCTGACCCCGCGGCCGGAGAACCGCGGCCACCGCCAGGTTCGGGCGCCCGGCTATTCTGCGCCCGGCCGCTACGGGGCGGGCGCGGATCGCGGGAGGCAACAGGTGGGCAAGCACGGGCGGGTCATCGTCGCGAGCGTCGTGGCCGCGCTCCTGGTGTCATTGCTGCCATTGCCACCGGCGTCGGCTGACCCTGGTGATCTCGACACGACCTTCGGTGGCGGTGACGGGCGCATCAGCTTCGACTCGGGCGCCGGCGCGATCAGCATCTCGCCTCGGAGGATGGTCGTGCAGTCGGACGGGCAGACCCTCGTGCACGGCTGGTACTTCGACGAGAGCTCCCAGCAGCGCCACGTGATCGTTCGGGTGCACGCGGACGGTGTCCCGGACACGTCCTGGCACGGCGGGACCCCGATCGAGGTCCTCGACGCGTTCGACGACCCGGTGGGCATCGACGTGGACTCGGCGGACCGGCTCCTCGTCCGCCAGGCGTCGAAGCTGTACCGCTACACGACCAGCGGCACCCTCGACGCCACGTTCGGCGGCGATGGGGTCGTCGACCTCAAGACCGACCTCCCGGCCACCGCCGCGGCCCGGATCACCGACGTGCAGCCCCTGAGCACCGGCCGCGTGCGCGCCCTGGTCTCCCGGACCCGCACCGGACGGGTGCAGAGCGTGGCCATCGTCGCCCTGAGCGCCACCGGAACCCTCGACGGCACCTTCTCGGGCGACGGCGTGGTCGACCTCCCGGCCCCGGACGACGTCCCGTCCGGCCCCGTCAACAACTCGTACGACCTGGAGGTCGACGGCAACGGCGACCTCCTCGCCCTCGTCGGGACCGGCGCGATCGACCACCAGGTCGCCAAGGTGTCGGCGGCGGGAGGGCTCGTGGCCGGCTTCGGCAGCGGCGGCCTGGCCACGCTGGACGGCGACCAGGACGAGGGCACCGACCTCGTGCTCGACACGGCGGGACGGCCGGTCGTCGTCCACCCCTTCGAGTCCCAGATCGACCTCCGGCGCCTCACCACGACCGGAGCCGTGGACGGCACCTACGGGACCGGCGGGCTGGCCACCATCGCGACCCAGCACGCCCAGCGCATCACCGAGATGCGGACCATCGGCGACGTGACCTACGCCCTGTCGTTCGCGAGCTTCCCCTCGACGAGGTCACCCTGCTCGTCCTCGCCATCGACCTGACCGCTCCCGGCCTCGTCGCCACCTTCGGTCCGGGCGGCGCGGACGGGAACGGGATCTGGACGGTCCCCGGGATCAGCACGAACACCTTGCCGGGCGCTCTGGCCGTCACCACCAGCGGGCGCATCCGGGTGTCCTTCGCCGACCGGAACGCCGAGCTGAGCGAGATCGTCCAGATCACCGCTACGGCTGCGCTCGACTCCGCCTACGCAGGCGACGGACGGTCAGCGGTCGGGCTGCCGTTCCACGCCTCCGCGGAGGCGAACGTGCTGCGATCGACCCCCGACGGCGGGTACGTCGTGGCGGCGCCGATCAACACCACCCTCGAGCAGTCCCGGTTGGGCAGCGGCGGCTTCTACCTCGCCAAGGTCTCGGCGACGGGCGTGCCCGTGGCGGCGTTCGGCGGCGACGGGCGGGTCGACTTCCCGCCGACCCTCGGGCTGCAGAGCGTGTTCCCGCGCGACGTCCAACCCCTCAGCGACGGCCGGGTCGCCGTGCTCTACAACCGGTCCAGCCCCACGACGGACGACCTCACCAGCCTCACCGTGCTCACCGCCGCCGGCCTACCGGACGCGACCTTCGGCGGCGACGGCACCATCGAGGTAGGGATCCGCAACCCGTCCGGCTTCGCCCTCGCCGCCACCGCCATCACCCAGGCGGGGTCCGGTGGAACCGCGGCCCTGCACGTGGCCGGCACGGTCGAGGACTTCCCGCCCACGGCCGCGCCCGACCTGTTCGTGCAGCGCATCCCGCTCACCGGCACCCTCGACCAGGCCTACGGCGCCGCCGACGGGTCCAACAACGGCTGGGTCGGCATCAGCTACCCGGCCCAGAACGGGCTGGTCAACAACCGGCTCATCGCCGGCGCGCCCGATGGGACCGTCATCTGGAGCGGCAGCACCACCATCGCCGGGAGCGGCAGCGGCCTCGTGCTCGGGAAGCTCCTCGCCAGCGGCGCCGCCGACGGGACCTTCGGAGTCGGTGGGCGCCGCGTCGTCCCCGGCGGGGCGACCGGGACCGTCCAGAGCCAGCTGCACCTCCGGCGGCGAGCCGACGGCGGCGCCGACCTCCTCGGCGAGCGCATCAGCCCCACCTCCGTGGTCGCGATCCGCGTGTCGGCCACCGGTGTCCTCGACACCGGCTACTCCGGCGACGGCATCGCGGTGCTCGCCACCGGCTCCTCTGGCCGCCTGGAGGGCGCGACCATGCAGGGCGACCAGGCGACCTTCCTGCAGACCCTGGCCAGCTCGACCAAGCTGATCCGCTTCACGGCCACCGGCGCCCCCGACACCGGGCTCGGCCCGGGCGGGATCCGCACCACCGACTACGTGCCGACGCTCCCACAGGGCTTCCCGACCCTGCTCGCCGGTGATGCGACCGGCGTCGTGGCGGCCTCGACGATCGTGCCGGCTGGGCCATCCGACCCGCCGGGCGCGGACCTCGAGCTGGTGAAGCTGTCGACCTCGGCCGGCGCCCCGTCGGTGCCGACGCTGGTGAGCGCGGCGCGTGGGGACGGGCTGGCGACGGTCAGCTGGTCGCCGCCGGTGAGCGACGGTGGCGCCGCGATCACGGGGTACACGGTTCTGGCCGCTCCCGGTGGGGCGGGGTGCTCGACCGCCGGCGCCGTGACGGGGTGCGTGGTGTCGGGGTTGACCAACGGGCAGTCGTACACGTTCACGGTCACCGCGACCAACGCAGTCGGGACGAGCGTGGCCAGCGCGGCCTCCGTCGCGGTCACCCCGGCGGCGGGGGCGGGTGCGTTCGTGCCGCTGGCGTCGCCGAAGCGGATCGTGGACTCCCGGAACCCGGCCGGCGACACCGACGACGAGCAGCAGGAGCGCTTCGGGGCGATCCCCGGTGGCACCACCCGCACCATCCCGGTGGCCGGGCGCGTCGGCCTCACCAGTGAGGTGAGCAACGTGGTGCTGTCGGTGGCGGCGGTGGCGCCGTCGGCCAACGGCTACTTCACCGTGTTCCCGTGCGGGACCTCGAAGCCCTTGGCGTCGAGCATGAACTTCACCAAGGGCGTGACCCTGGCCAACACCGTGATCACCAAGCTCGGTGTGGGTGGCGTCAACGCGGGCAAGGTCTGCGTCTACAGCAACGTCACGACCAACGTGGTCATCGACGTCAGCGGCTCGCTCACCCCCGCCGCCTTCAACGCCCTCCCCGCCCCTCAGCGCATCGTCGACTCTCGGAACCCCGCCGGGGACACCGACGACGAGCAGCAAGAGCGCTTCGGAGCCCTCGCAGGCGGCACAACCCGCACCATCCCCGTCGCCGGACGGGTCGGACTCGCCGGCGACGTCAGCAACGTCGTCCTCACGGTGGCCGCCGCCGCGCCCGGCGCCAACGGGTTCTTCACCCTCTACCCCTGCGGCACCCCCAAGCCCCTCGCCTCCAGCATGAACTTCACCAAGGGCATCACCCTCGCCAACACCGTCATCACCAAGCTCTCCGCGACGGGCACGGTGTGCGTCTACAGCAACGTCACCACCGACGTCGTGATCGACGTCTCCGGCTCCCTCACCCCCGCCGCCTTCGCCGCCCTCCCCTCCCCCCAGCGCATCGTCGACTCCCGGAACCCCGCCGGCGACACCGACGACGAGCAGCAAGAGCGCTTCGGCCCCCTCACGGGCGGCACCACCCGCACCATCCCCGTCGCCGGTCGCGTCGGCCTGGCCGGAGACGTGGAAAACGTCGTCCTCTCCGTCGCCGCCGTCACACCGGGGGCCAACGGGTTCTTCACCCTCTACCCCTGCGGCACCCCCAAGCCCCTCGCCTCCAGCATGAACTTCACCAAGGGCACCACCCTCGCCAACACCGTCATCACCAAGCTCTCCGCGGCGGGGACGGTCTGCGTCTACACCAGCGCCACCACCAACATCGTCATCGACGTCTCCGGATCGCTTCGCTGACCCCGCGGCCCGAGAACCGCGGCCACCGCTAGGTTCGGGCCGATGCGACGGTTGTGGCCGGACCCCGGCGAGGTGGACGACGTCGTCGCGATGGTGGCGGCCGATGCGCGCCCCGCACCCGGCGGGAGGCCCTGGGTGCTCGTCAACATGGTGGCGTCGCTCGACGGCGCCATCACGATCGCCGATCGGTCGGGCGGCCTCGGCGGGCCGGCCGACAAGGCGATGTTCTCGGCGCTCCGCGGCGTGGCCGACGTGGTCATGGCCGGGGCCGGCACCGTGCGGGCCGAGGGCTATGGACCGGCTCGGCCCTCGACGCCGTCCGGGCCATGCGCCGGCGCCGCGGAAGCGGAGGTGCCCCGCATCGCCGTGGTCACCCGCTCGCTCGACCTCGACCTCGCCACGCCGCTGTTCACCGAGGCCGTCGGCCCACCATCGTGATCACCTGCGCGTCGGCCGATCGCGACCGCCAGGCCGCGGTGGCCGAGGTGGCGCAGCTCCTGGTCGTGGGTGACGACGCCGTCGACCTGTCCGCTGCCATGGCGCGGCTACGCGAGCAGGGCGTCGAGGTCGTCACCTGCGAGGGCGGGCCCCACCTGAACGGCGACCTGGTGCTGGCCGACCTCATCGACGAGTGGGACCTCACCGTCTCCCCCCACACTCGTCGGCGGTGACGCGGGTTGCTCGAGCCGCGGCGCCTACCCGCCGAGTCCATCGGGATGGGCCTCGAC
>CAVRKU010000016.1:0-652277 GCA_963721695.1 uncultured Microthrixaceae bacterium | reverse complement strand
CGAGCGCGAACTCGCTCGCCGACGACCACATCGCGCAGGGGTGGACCAGCGACCTCTACATGGCCGGGTCACCAGATACGACCACCGAGGAGTTCGCACGGGCCGGCGCACGATGTGCTGTCGGGCATGGACGACGTGCGCCAGCTCCTGCCGTACCGCCGGTCCATCATCCAGGTCGGACGCGCCGACGTCGACATCTTCGCCTTCGAAGGTGCGAAGGGGCTGCACCCCACGATCGTCGATGGCCGAGCGCCGGCAACCGCGAGCGAGGTGGCCGTTGGGCTCGCGACGGCCCGGCGGCTCGACATAGCGGTCGGCGACTGGGTCGAAGTACCCGGGGCAGCAGGCCCGCGGCGGCTCACGGTCGTCGGCACGGCGATCTACCCAGACATCGGGAACGCCGCCTACGGGGAAACGCTCTCGATGACCGCAAGGGCGCGTTCGACAAGATCGGACTCGACACGCTCGAAGGGGGTTTCCTTGGGCGCCAACGGTCAGCCGAACCTCGAGCGCCTCCAAGCGGCCGTCGGCGAGAGCCTCTCGGTGCTGCCACCGACATCGGCACCTACGGTCGCCCGTCTGCGCGACGCCACAGGGATCGACGCCACGCTCGCAGCCTTCTTCGCCCTCCATCACCCTCGTGCTCGCCGCCGCGGGCCTCTACAGCACGAGCAGGCGGCACACCGGAGACCGCGCCATTCTGCCGCGCCATCGGCTTCGTGCGGGGCGACGTGCGCACTGCCCATTCGGTCCATGCGCTCGCGATCCGCGGCGCCCGAGGCCCTCGCCGGATTGCCCCTCGGCACGCGATCGGCGCTGCCGCCTGGAACACAAGCACGGAAGGGCTCATCGCCCTCGAACGGTTCAACGTCTCAATTCGCGCTCATCGCGGCCGTCGCAGCGGTGCTGACCGTGGTCACGCTCGGAGCTGCTCGCTGGGCTCCGCGTCTCCCGGCGACGATGAACCTCGCTCGAGCGCTTCGTTCCGAGTGATCGCCACCAGCCCGCGCCGCCGTTGCTGACGAGTGCTCAGTTTTGACGCCTTTGTGCTCGATCGCCCAAGCCGACAACGCGGCTGAACCTTGGCCAGGCCACGCCCATCACCCGTGCCGACGCTGGGTGCGTCAGATCGGCAGTTAAGGGACTCTCGTTCACATCGTTACGTGTGAGCGTTAGGGCTGGTGGCGGGGAACGCGAGATCGTGACTGGCATAGAGGGCAGCGATCGCGGACCGTCCCCGGATCCGCACGCCGCGGCGATCAAGTCCATGAGGTCGTCGTAGTCGGCATCGGTCTCCCCGGCATAGGACGCCTCCATGCGACCCCACTCGTCCCACGGGAGCGTCTCCACCTTGTTCAGCGCCGCAAGATCCCGTATCAGGTTCCCTCGAATCTCACCGATGCCGAAGTTCTCTGGCACCCCGTCAACGCCGAAGGTCGACGGATCGGCGTGACCTTCCTTGCATCTGATCCAGGCCTCGCCGCCGGTGAGGAACTCGCCTTCGGCGAGATCGTGGGGTGCATCGACGAATGCGAAACCGAGGATCTCCGGGTCGACCCGCACCCAGCGTCACTCGACAGGATGCCAGTGCTCCACCACCCAGTGGTCCACAAAGCTCCCAGGCACGAAGTAAGACGCGAACCCTGCCCGGCACCGAGCCGGGATCGCCCGATGGCGCAGGAACGCGCAGGCCAGCAGCGCAAAGTGCCTGCACGTCCCAACAACACGGCTCGACGCGCGACGCGAATGCTGGACCCCGCGGTCATCGTGCTGGCGCAGAACCCGCAGGATGTCGCTGGCCCCATGGATCGACCGCTCTTCGTGACGCTCCTCGGGGATGCCGAACCCCGCCGCGAGATTCGGAAGCATGACCAGGCCCTGTGCGACTGCACACAGCTCTACGGGCGAGGACGGCAGCCCGCCCACCATCGGCGCCACATCCGCGTCGATCGCGGTCCAACCGTCCCCCACGTCGTACCGAAGATCCACGGACACCGTCCCACTCTGCCCGTTGTGCCCACGCGCGTGTCCCACTCCGGCAGTTATGCCCCGCTGTCGCCACCCCATCGACGGAGATTGCTGCGACACACCAACACGACCACCCCGCCCCACACGGCGGCCAACGGGCCAGCGAGAAGCGCACGGTCGAGGTCCCCCCTCACGATGCCATCCAGCGCAAGGAGCAGCCCACTCACGATCAGCAGGACTCCGACTCCTATACCCAGGAGATTCGTCGCCCGCGCCATTGGAACACTCTGCCCGTTACGACCCGTCGGGTGCGTCACTCCGGCAGTTAAGGGACATCCGGTGTTGCAGATCCGCAGTCATGGGACAGACCGCAGAGACACGAGCGGGCGGACACCGGGTATGTCGACCTCTGGTCCCCGCGACGTCTGGCGGGACAACATGCGGGTAGCAGCTGTGATCGCCGCGGGAGACACGCAGCCGCGCCGTGAACCAGTTCCGGCCGGTGAGTCCCTGGCTTGCTCGATGGCGCGCACCGTAGGGAGGCCGGGAGGATCTGGGTTCAGACCTTCGGCGATGAAGCAACCGGTGGGCGCCCGCGAGGGCGGACTCGGTGTTCACTACGAGAGTCTGTCCTAGGTTCCGTGGCGCTCGAGGGTATTCATCGACGAAAGGAGCACTCCAGTGCCCGACACCTGTAGCCACCTCGACGCGGCTGTCGCGGTCAACCCTTCCAGTGAAGGGTGCGAGGACTGCCTCCGAGATGGTGGCCGGTGGGTGCATCTACGGATGTGCATGTCGTGCGGCCATGTCGGCTGCTGTGACAGCTCCCCCAATCGCCACGCCACTGCACATTGGATGACATCACGCGACCATCCGGTCATCCGCTCGTATGAACCCGGGGAGGACTGGTGGTGGTGCTACGAGGACCAACTGGGCTTTGAAGTCCCGGGTGCTCCGGCAGCGCCCTCCCACCCATGACGGCTGCGGGAAGGCGACCGCTCCGAACGCCGCGATTGCCACCTATTCGACGGTGGCGAGGGCGAGGACCTGCTCTTTGGTCATGGTGAGGGCGTGCGAGGTCTTGGCGTGGGACTGAGCGCTTCTCGACGAACTCGTCCTCGTCATCGCCCGTCACGTCGGTACCGCAGTCGCAGTGGATCACCCAGGTCATCGGGCCATCATTATGCGGGCGATCGACGTACCGCCGCGTACTTCGCCTGGGTCTCGAGGAAGTGGTGGATCGTCTTGATCGCGCCGGAGCCCTCGCCCACCGACGACGCCACCCGCTTCATCGACCGTGATCGCACGTCACCCACCGCGAAGACGCCGGGCACGGACGTCTCGAAGGCCATCGGTGAGCGCGGGAGGAGCCAGTCGTCGAGGAGCTGATCGTGAATGAGCTCGGCGCCCGCCACGACGAAGCCGTGCGCGTCCCGCGCGATCTCCGGTGGCAGCCAGCTCGTGTGCGGTGACGCGCCGATCATCACGAACAGGCCGTCGGCGTCGACCTCGCGCTCGGTGCCGTTGGCGTCGTCGCGGATGCGCAGTCTTGTCGAGGTGCGTGTCGCCGTCTGCCGTCGACCACGCGGCAGCGGAGGAGCACCTCCACGTTGTCTGCGGCGCCGACGGCGTCGATGAGGTACTTCGACATGCTCTTCTCGAGTGTGTCGCCGCGGACTACCACGGTCACCTGCTTGGCCCACTTGGCGAAGTGGAGTGCGGCCTGGCCGACGGAGTTGCCGGCACCCACCAGGTAGACGCGGCGATCCTCGTATTGCTTCGCTTCGGCCGGCGACGCGCCGTAGAAGACGCCAAGGCCGGCGAGCCGCTCGAGGCTCGGGATCTCGAGCCGTCGGTAGGCGACGCCCATCGCGAGGACGATTGCCCGCGCCGTGAGCTTGCGGCCGTCAGCGGTGCGCAGGACGTGGACGTCGTAGCCCCACTCCATTGACGTGACCTCGGTGCCGACCAGGAAGCGGCTCCCGAACGCCCACGCCTGCTGATAGGCCCGGTCGGCCAGCTCGGCACCGCTGACACCGCGCGCGAAGCCGAGGTAGTTGCGGATCATCGAGCTGGAGCCGGCTTGGCCGCCGATGGCGTCCCGCTCCACCACGAGCGTGTCGAGCCCCTCCGACGAGCCGTAGACGGCGGCGGCAAGCCCGGCCGGACCGGCGCCGACGATGATGACGTCGACTTCGCAGGTCTCGATCGATCGCGAGACGGTCGGCGAACACCGTCGACTTCTGCGCCGCGACCAGTTCAGTCGCCGTCCATTCCTGAAGGAACGCCGTGAGCGTGCGATGGAATTCCTCGTCGGGTGACGTCCGCGGCTTCGACAGGAAGTGATCGATGCTTCCGATAGCGATCGCGCTCTGGATCGCGACGGCGGTCGACGGGCGCCCCCAGTCCTCGAGCGCGATGAGCAGACCGAGCTTGGTGCGAGGGCTCACGCCACGGACCTGGGACAAGACGTCGGTGCCGTCAACCTCTTCCATCCACTGGCTCGCGAGCACGACGGCGACGCGCTGGCCGCGATCGCGCGCCGCCTCGACCGCGGATAGCGCCGCGACAGCTGAGGCTTCGACGACGACCTCGTAATCGCGGCCGTACCGCCGCTCCAGCTCGACGCGAAGGCTGTTCACGCGCGGTGAGCTCGTCGTCAACCGCGATGATGACTGGTCGTTCTCCTTCCACGCGCCGCATGATCGCACCGATCGACTAGCTCGGCTCGCCTTCGACACTGAACTACGAGGACTGACCAAGGGTCGGCGCCGGGGACGAAGCTTGCTGCCCGTTACGGCTCACGGCGTGCTTACTCGCAGAAGTGCGTCCCACTCCGGCAGTTATGGGACAGCCAGCGCGACGTGGCTCGCTCAGGACCAGTCGGCCCCATGACCTAGGAACAGCGTGGCCTCGTCCACGAAACAGAGACGGTTGCCGTCGGGATCGAGGCAATAGAACGAGCGCTCTCCCCATGGTCTCAACTCGATCCCCGAGAGCTCTCGAGCCTCAGCCTGCGCCGCTCGCTCATACACGGCATCCAGCTCGTCAGTAGCGAAGTACAGGTTCTCCGGCGTCGAGTGGAACGGCCCTAACGGCTCAGCCTGCCAATCGATCACTGCCACGATCACCTCGCCGCAATGGAAGTAGATGCGACTCGGGACCGTGTCGTCGGCTTCGGTCCGGAGGACCGCCGCGTAGAACTCGCGTGACCTGGAGATGTCTGATGCTGGAACCGCAATGCGAAAGACGCGCATCGACGTGACCTCAGTTCATACGGACCGGTACGCCCTGCCCATCATGCCCTCGGTCTGCGTCGCACTCCGGCAGATATGCCGCGGCACGACGCACCCCAGTCACGCGCCCCCAAGGCGCCACTCGAACTCGTAGGCATCCCGGTAGCCGCCGGTCGACGGCTTCACACGGCGAACGACATCGACGAACTTCTCATGTGTATGAGCACGCGTCATTCCGATGTGTTCGTAGAACGCTGCCGCTCCGGTGTCATCGGTCGTGATCAGCCAGAGGCGCCTCGCCCCGGCAGCATCGGCGAGCCGTCGAAGCTCCTCCAACATGGCTCGTCCAACGCCGGCGCCCTCAACAGTCGCGATCACAGTCACGATCTCCCACCCGGCGCCGTCACGCACGTAGGTGACCACGCCCGCTCGTTCACCGTCGATCTCGGCGAGAACCCCGTCGTGCATCTCGGGATCGTGGTAGGCGGCAGTCGGAGTGACCACCGGGATTCCCCACTCCTGCTCGACGAGCGCGCGCAGCCACGGTCGGTCTGCCGCAGTCAACTCACGCAGGCGAAGTTCCATGCCCCCAGTTCAACACCCGTCCATGGTCGGCCACGTCACCACCACACCCCCCGGTCGTGTTGGCTGCATACTGCCCCTTAAGGGACACGCGTGTGTCCCAGTCCGGCAGTTATGCCGCCTAGCTCCCGTGGTCGATCAAGTAGCGGTAGTGACCGGCGGTGTCACGCCGCAGTACTTCGGTCGCTCGGATGTTCGTCTCGACGGGGTCCTCGACGCCGCTTAGGCGAGCGACCGCCCGAGCCTCGATGTGGCAGATCGCGTACTGGCCCGTCTCGATGACATCTCGCCTAACGATTTCAAAGGAAACCGCTTCCTCCACCATGGCGGTGATCGCGCTCCAAGCAGCGTCGATCTGCTCCCGCCCTTCAGCGACCACACCCATACTCGGCGAGATCAGGATTGCGTCGTCGTGGTACATCGCCGCCAAGGCCGCACCATCAACACGTAGCAGCGCGTCCTTGTAATCGTCGATGAACTCCTCGGGGCTCGTCGCCAAAGGACACCTCGCTCTCCTGCCAGCACGCTTTCGCGCAAGCTCGTCACACTCTGCCCGTTGTGACGGGCGGATGTCCCACTCCGGCAGTTATGCCCGCTGTCGTCAGTTAGCCGGTCTCGACCAGGCGATCACAACGTCGGCCAATTCCTCCGGTGACAGGCTCGTGGTGTCGACGACGAGGTCATAGTCGACATCCTTGTGTACCAGCGCGGCTTGGAACCGAGCCATGTGCCGCATTCGGTCCCCCCGCGCCGCCTCGCGAGCCGCAGCCACCTCGACGTCGCACTTCACCCCGACCCACGTCACCACGCGCCCCTCGAGCGTGTGCCGCCACCGCACCTGGTCCTCGGCGCCTTCGAGGAAGACTTCGTCGAGAATGACGTTGGCCCCGGCGCGCACGAGTGCGCCGACCGACGAGCGCCACTGCTCATGCGCGAGACGGAAGCCGGGACCGATCTCGATCGATCCGTCCGCATGGATCGTGTGACCGTCGGGCGTACCGAACATGCGCTGCGGCATCCCCGTGATGAGGGTGTCGATGCCGAACAGGAGCCACCACTCGTCGAGTCGATTCTGCAGAGCGCGCGCCAGCGATGTCTTTCCAGCCGACGACGAGCCGTTCAGCACGATCACCCGGCCGGTGGTCACCTCTCAACGTCCACGGCACATAATGCCTCGCTCTGCCCACGGCCCGCGGTCCCACTCCGGCAGTTATGCCCGTTCCCCGAGTTGCTCGGCCAAGCGGGCTGCGAGGTCGTCCCGCTGGCGCTCGGAGACCTCAGGCTGATCGCCCCCCAGCAGCGAGAAGATCCGATAGCTGTTGAGATCTGGCGACTGGTCCGCGTGACGGGGGATGACGTGGACGTGGACGTGCTGGTGTAGCGGATGCTCGGCGAAGTGAGCGACATAAGTCTTCGGGCAACCGATCGTGTCGCGAAGGGCGCGGGACACTCGCCGGAGGAGCGGACCCAGCTCCGCGGCCTCATTGTCAGATAGGTCGGCGACGACGGGGACGTGGCGGCGAGTCGCCAAGACCAACCAACCCTCCAGCGCGGACCCGGAAGCGTGGGCTAGATCCCAGCTCGCCGTCCGCAGGATGCTGTCCCAGGCGGGGGCCTCGCCACGATCGCGCCGAGCCACCAGCGTGCAGGTCTCGCATTCGGTCATGTCAGCCAGTCTCATCACCTGCCGGACCGACGCGCGCCGACTGTCCCTTACTGCCCGTTAAGGGACACGCCGGGCGTCCCACTCCGGCAGTTATGCCCGCGTGGAAGGAGCGCTCGTCCGCGACGGCGAAGAGCCTCCAGGTGGCGGGTATGCCCTTGAGCTCGTGATCTCCCCGTCCACGAACTCGATGCCAGACCCCGCAACCAAGTCCTTGACGGTGGTCGAGACCAGCACCTCCCCGGGGCCGGCGAGTGATCCGATGCGGGCGGCAAGGTGGACGGCGAGCCCGGCGAGGTCGTCGCCGCGGATCTCACATTCGCCGGTGTGCAGGCCCGCTCGCACCTCGATGCCCAGTTTCTGTGCCGCCTCTGTGATCGATCGGGCGCAGCCGATGGCCCGACCGGGCCCGTCGAAGCACGCGTGGAACCCGTCTCCAGTGGTCTTGATCTCCCGCCCGCGGAATCGATCCAGCTGTTCGCGCACTGCGCGGTCATGCGCATCGAGCATCGCCCGCCATCGTCGGTCCCCCACGGACGCCAACTGGGCGGTCGAGGCGACGATGTCGGTGAAGAGCACCGTCGTGAGCACGCGCTCGACGCCGACGACGATCGGGCGTTCGCCGGTCAGGAACTCTGTGATCTCCTCGAGAACAAGCGCTATCTCCGCTTCATCTGGGGCGAGCCCAGTCCCGGCAATTCAACGAACCTCGCCTCTGGGATGTGACTGGCGAGGTAGCGGCCGTGGTCGATGCGGATGAACGCATTCTGGGTCGAGTGCAGCACCAGCGTCGGAGCTTGGATGAGGTGCAGAACCGAGCGGACGTCGACGTTCTCAAGGATGTACCGAAGTTGAGCGGCTGCGTTGCGCGGGTCGCGGCGGCCCGGTGTTTCCGAGCCACGCGTCGGGCACGCTTGGCGTCGTCGGCAAGACCAGGGTTTTGGACGGCTAAGAACTCCTCGCTGCCCCAAAGCGAACCCACTATCTCGACGACCGCGTCAACCCTGGCTTGCGACATTCCGATCGGATAGTCATCCGCCTTCAGAAAGCGTGCCGACGTGTTGTCGAGGATCAGTGCACTGACACGTTCAGGATGCGACGCCGCGAACATCATCGCGATCGGCCCCGAATCGACCGTGGCCCAGATCGCTGTCGTTTCCGATCCGGCGGCATCAAGCACCGCCCCGAGATCGTCGGCCCACTCCTCCCAGGCCGGCATGGCATTGCGAGCCAGACCGTCCGACGCCCCGGTTCCCCGGCGGTCGAAGAGGATAAACCGGCTGAATGACCCCAGCCCGCCACGAAGAATCTGGGTCGCCCTCATCCATGTCGACATGACTGCCCAAGCCATCGAACCAGAGAAGGTCGACCGGACCGTCACCCACCACCCGATACGCGACATCGGCGTCGCCAACATCCACGTACTTCGTCTCGGACATCTCGCGCGGCGCAGGCATCGTTCCCCCCGGTGAACAACCCATTGTGCACCGCCGCCAGCTTGCCCGTGGCTGAAGACGACGGTGCTTACTGCCCGTTGAGGGACACGCCGTGGTGTCCCACTCCGGCAGTTAAGGGCGGTCTTCATCCTCTTTGAGCCGCAGAAAGGGAAGCGGCGCTGGCGAGCCCGAGTTTAAGACATGCTGCCGGTAGCAGTACCCGCCGACGAAGGCAGAGCCAAGGGCAATCAGCAACGTGAGTGCTGCGTAGGGCCGCCATCCCTGCCAGATGCCGACGAGGCTCATCACGCCGAGGAAGGCAGCCGCCCAGATGAGGATCGGCCAGCCGCTGCCGCTGTGCTGCTTCGGTGGTCGAGTCACCGTCCCACTCTGCCCGCTAGTTATGCCCGAGGCGCGGCGGGGAATCGACCAGCGAGCGTGTGTGCGTCTCCAGCCGGTAGCAGTAGTTCGATGGCGTCGTCATCTGACTCCAGGCGCATCTCCGCGAAGCCGGGTTTCGCCGCCTTGATGCTGACGCTGAGTCGCAGCGTTGATCTCCGCCTCGAGAGCGACGGCCCGGATCCAAGATCGCCCGACTGTTGGCGATGTCTGGCATCGCTCGCCAGATCGGGGGCTCGTCGGGTTGGATCTGGACGCTGCCGCAGACCCATGAGGAGGGCTTCTGTTCCGGGTGTCGCAGGAATACCCGGGGAAGGGTCGCCTTTCCGGTCTGGAGGAACGCGGCGGCACGTTCGCGGGAGCGCTTGCGTTGCCGACCGCTAACAACCAGAACGACGATTCCAAACGCGACGAGTCCCCACACGTGTCCCACTCTGCCCGTTAAGGGACACGTGTGCGGCCTGCTTCCCGACGCGAGATGGCCCCGGCGCGTGGCGGACCCCCACTCCGACCCCCATGGAGCCGCGGGTCGACCCACCAATCGACAGCACGAGCAAACGACCCCCGCTACGGGCGGCTGATGTTCACGCTGCGATCGGAGGCGGTCAGCTCACGTCGCCCGCGGTGAAGTCAGACCTATCGGTCCTCTGTGCCAGGGTCAGGAATCTTGTCTCCGGACACCTCGTCGCCCTCGGGGTTGACCTTGTCGGCAACCTCGTGGCCACCGACACCGCCCACGACGCCGCCTACGACGCCGCCGATCACAGCGCCGACGGGCCCACCCACGGCGGCTCCGGCGACGGCTCCTGCGGTCGCACCCGCGCCGGTCCCGGTCGTGGTTCCGACGGGATGGTCATCACGGTTCTCGCTGTTGGGATCGTCAGCTCGTCGGTCGTCGCCGGGATGCTCGGGCGTCGTGTTGTCGTCGTCGATGCGGTCGTTGGCCATGCTGCGTGCCTCCTGGGTGGTGGTGTCTGCGCTCGTTGCCCAAGATGGTCCAACGTCAACCGCGTCGGCGGACCGTGACTCCTGCGAACTGCAGCCCGCATGGGACACAGAGCGACGCGCGCGGCCTGCGACGGCCAGGTGGCATTGCTCGCAGCAGTTGTTCCCGCACCGGTCACAGAGGCCGACGCTGTGTTCGAGGGGATGCCGGGCGCAGCCAGCATGCGTCAGTCGTGACGGACGGCGTCGTCGGAGTCGCGGCACCTTTCGCGCCTACCCCGCGAGCTCAGGTTCGATCCTCAAGGGGGACGACGAGGAGGAGCCATCCCACGTGTTCGATCGCGCCACTGGGAAGCACCCAGACGAGCTCCTCGAGGGCTCTTCAGGCACGGCCCCTTCGTCTCGACTCACCAGGATGGAGGGGCCGTGTCGCGTATCCCAACAGGGGGAGCAGGCGATTGCCCGTGCAGGAAGCGCAGGCGGCGGACGCTTGCCCTTCCTGCCATTCCCAGACCGTGGGCCATTGCACGGTCTGGGAATGGAAATACAATTCCACGGCACACGCGGAGGACTGCCCCGCAAGTGCCACAACCGAATCACTGAATGTTTCTGCCGGTCAGCGAAAGTGGGTCGACATGGGCGTTTTTGAGGTTCGCATCGAGGGCAATGCCCACGTGATGGTCAGCGGGGAGCTGGACCTCCGCACAGCTCCGCAGCTCGTGAGCGCGGTCGAATCCCTGGCAGGTACGGAGGTGCAGCGGGTCGTCGTTGACCTGTCCCGCGTCACGTTCATGGACTCGAGTGGAGTGTCGGCCTTGTGTCTGGCCAAGGCCAAGCTCGATGTGGACGGGACCGTGCTGGTGCTGCGTGAGGTGTCGACGCCGGTCGACGCGGTGCTCCGAATGTGCGGGCTGGAGAACGAGTTCGTCCGCGACCCCGGCGCTTCCTGAGGGGTTGCCCTCGCTCAAATCGACCGGTTTGGCGCAGAGGTCGTGGGTACATCGGCGCCATGCCGAAGAATGACGATCGGACCAAGAAGGGCTGAGGGGTGGTTCTCTACGACGCTCCGCGCCGCACCGACGCCGAGCTTCGTGCGCTCCTGCAGCTCCTCGTCGAATCGAAGGGCCACTGCGGCGACCCGCTGCTGAGAAGGGAACTCATCGACACCGGATTCGTCCGGCGAGACAGCGTCAACGAGGTTGTCCTACATCTCACGCCTGAAGGGCGCCGATTCCTCCAGGGATGACCCGAGCTCGCCTGGCTCGAGTGCTGAGGGCCAGGCCCACGTAGGCGGCTGCGTGTTCCGCGCTGAGATGCGCTCCATTCGACTAGTGAACTTCAACCCGTGAGGATTAGCCCACCGCTTGTGTTGGGGCCAGTCTTCGGCCGTTGGCCACGCGACTGTGTCAGGCAGTCCGGCGATGAGGGGCGCTTCAACCGGCCTGGGCGTCCGGGGTCATGATCTCACGGCCCTCGGGTGCCTCGTCGAGCGGGCCGACTCCCCCTCCCCGAACCGGTTGGGGCTTCCGGGGAAGGGGACTCGGTGTCCGGCTGACGTTTGTGCTCCGGGCATCGCGGTCAGGGCCGGGCCGGATCCCAGCCGGGGCTCGGGGGGGGGGCGGCGGGGTGTTCTGCGGCCCTGCCTGCACCGTCTGCGCGGCGTCCTGGGCGTCCGCCTTCACCGACTCGGCCGCGTCCGTGGCTGCCTCCTTGAGGTGCTCGGCGCCCTCGGCGGCGTGGTCCTTGGCTGACGCGGCGACGGCTCTGGGCGCCCTCGGCCAGCTCGCTCGGCGGCCGACTCGAGGGCCGGCTGCACCTGGGCGACCGCCTGCTCCTCGCGACGGGTCGTGGGCAGGAGGCTCCCGGCCAGCGCGCCCACGCCGAAGGCGACCAGGCCCGCCGCCAGCGGGTTCCCCTGCGTCTGCGACTGGATGGCCTGGGGTGCGGAGGTGACCGCGTCGCCGACGGCGGACGCGGCGCTGCCCACCGCGGACTGCGCCGACGACGCCGCGTGCTGCGTGGTGCCGGCGGCGGTGTCCTTGGCCCCCATCACCGCGTCCCGCGCCCGACCGAACGACTGGCGCACGGCGAGCGCGCCGGCGCTCGACCATGCGCCCGGGGCTGACGCGATCACCGATCGCCACCAGATCGCGGCCGAGCGACTCACGCTGCTGCTCCAGGTCGTGCCTCAGGTCCTCTGCTGTCTTGCCCATTCCACGTCCTCCTTGATCGATTCGATGGTCTGCTCGGCGACGGGCGTCGCCGAGCTGATCTGCTGCTTGCCCTTCAGCACGAGAAGGCCGCCACGGCGGCGTACACCAGCCCGACGACGAAGAAGCCCGATCCCGAGGTTGTCGAAGGCGT
Source organism: uncultured Microthrixaceae bacterium (assembly GCA_963721695.1). Lineage (GTDB taxonomy): Bacteria > Actinomycetota > Acidimicrobiia > Acidimicrobiales > VFJN01 > VFJN01. The sequence goes on along the minus strand of CAVRKU010000016.1, from coordinate 639,684 downwards.
CGGCCAGCCAGTAGGCGATGGCGAAGGACAGCAGCAGCACGGCGACGAACGCCGCCAGCCCTCCCCGCCGACCATGCCGGCGCCCTTGCCGGCTCGGGCCACCTCGTCCTTGATCTCCACCTTGGCCAGCTCGATCTGGGTGCTCACCAGCTGGCCGACGTCGGTGGTCATGCGGTTGACCAGCTCGCCGAGCGACTGGTCGGGCTCGACCGGTTGCGTCGGATCGGGCGCGGGGCCTGGCTCCACGGTCGCGCTCATCACGGCGCCTCGGTCGGCAGGACGGCTGTCGCGGGCGCCGTCGACGCCCGGCGGGGAGCGGGGCCGTGGGTCGGGGCGGGACCCGGGTCGCCGGCGCCGCCGGCGCGAGGAGCCGTTCGAGCCGGTGGCGGCCTGCTTCAGGCCGTCCGTGTCCGCGGCACGGACCACCCGTGCGGCGACGAAGCCCGCCAGGGCGGCACCGGCGAGGAACAGGCCGGGCCGGTTCCGTGCGAGCCGGCGGGCGTCGCTGAGGGTGCGGTCGAGCCCGCCGTCGCCGAGCCGCTGCGACATCTGCTGTGCCTGGTCCGCCACGCCGGCCACGATGTCCTTCGCCGGGCCGGACTCGCCGGCCGCCGCCATCTTCCGGAGCTGGGTGCCGATGTCGCCGACGAGCGCGGCGACCTTGGCCGACTGCTCCTCGGCCTGGCTGCGCAGCTGCTGGCGGACGTCGGTCAGGACGTCCTTGGCCTCGGCGGCCGCCTCCGAGCGCGACGGCCTTCGCCTCGGTCGCGGCCGACGACGCGACCGAGGCCGCTTGGTCCTTGGCGACCGCTGCGGTGCTGGCGCGCGTTCGGTGGCTCCTCCGGCAGCAGGAGCCTGGGTCGTTTCGGTGACGTCTGTCATGGGGCCTCCTGGGTCCGAGCGGTGGTTGCTGACGGACTGCCCCGCGGCCGCTCCTTTCAAACGCACGTCTTCAAAGGAACAGCTTGCCGGGTCCATTGCACGAACAGGCCAACCCGGACGTTGCCCACCCGCGCCCCCTTCGCGATGCCGCCCTGCTCGCGTTGCACTCCGGCAGATTGGGCTGGCCGTGGCGCCTAGGGACCTCCAGCGCCAGGCCGTCGCAGAACCTGGCGCACCAACAGCATTCCTGGGGTTCAGGTGGCGTCGACAGCCCGGTTCACGATCCATGCGTGCTTGCCGACCTGGCGGACTCGGTCGAAGCCGAGGTCCTCGAAGAGCTCGACCGTGGCGCTGAAGAGGAAGCGCCCCTGGGCATCGCGGCCGGAGACGGTCTCCGAGATCGCTTCCACACGACCGCCACCTGCGGCGGCGATCTGGCGAGCGCCCCGTCCAACGCTGCTCGGGCGATGCCCTGGCCGCGGTGACGCTTGTCCACGAAGATGCAGGTGATCCGCCAGTCCGCAGGTGGGGGCGGATCCTTCAGGTACTCACGAAGATGCTTCAGCCCAAGCTCATCCGGGCCGCCGTACTGGCACCACCCCTGCACCCGGGCGGCCTCGAAGACGAGCGCGGCATGCGCCTCGCCAGCGCGAACGAGTTGCTCCTTCAAGGTCCGCGGATCGCTCACCCCGCGCTGGTACGCCGGTGTGGAACGCGATGCACCAGCAACCCCCGTAGATCCCATTGTTCCGCTCGACCAAGTCGGCGAACGCGTCCCAGGTCGACGCGTCGAGCGGCCGGATGCTGTAGGCCGACTCCGGCTCAGGCATACGCGATCTCTACCAGGCTTGGAAGCTCCAGGCCATCGACGATGAAGACCTGATCGAGGTCGGCGTGGAGGTTGGTCTCTCAGCCGAGAACCACACCGCGCGACGTCCATTCTTTGCTCGCCGTGGCAGGGCCCAGGGATCGGGTCCCGTCGTCGCGACCGGGACTCAACACACGCGATGAGAGCCCGAGCCTGCCGCACAACAACAGCGAATGCTCGTCTCGCCGCCACGGGGTGCCGACTTCGTCTGCATTGGCACAGAGGTGGGCAATCCGATCAGCAACAGGCGATCCTCCAGGGGCCTCCCCATGCGGCCCCTTCGTTTTCGCGCAAGACGTACTGGCCGTGCCCGTTCACGCGTTGCTCTCGTGTGCTCCCGCCGTGGCTCGGATGCCGATGACCGGGGTCAGTCAGATCCAATCTCGCCGCTTGGCGACACCGAGCGTGATCGGCGCCACCGCGACGATCATGGCCAGTACGACCCAGAACATCGCGGCGCGGTCGAAGATCCCGACCTTGAAGTTCATGCCCATGATCCCGGCCAGCAGGGCACCAGGCAGCAGGATCACCGAGGTGAGGGTGAGCACCTTCATGATCTGGTTGGTGTGGTGGCCGCCCCGGGCGATGAGGACGTCGAACGAGCCGACGATGACCTCGCGGGCATCCCGCGCCTCCTGCACGGTGGCTTCGTAGCGGCTGTACAGCGACTCGAACCGTTCGCCTGACCTGTTGTTGCCGAGCAGCACGAGCTCGGGATGGGTCAGCGCCACGAGGGCGGAGCGGTGGGCGGCTAGCGCGCGTCGCAGCTTGCCCACCTGTCGGCGCATGGAGATGAGCACGTCGATGTCCTTGTCGGAGCCGTCTCCGCGCATGGCTTGGACGTCGAACTCCTCGAGCCGCTGCTCCATGCGCTCGAACGCGGCGGTGTAGGACCCGAGGACCCACTCGAGCAAGGCGGCGAGGAAGCTGGGCCCGTCGAGCGTGCCGGTGTCGCCTGAGCCCGACACCCTGTTGGCGAACTCCTCCAACACCGGGATCGGCTCGTCGTGGGCGGTGACCACCCAGTTCTCGCCGACGACGCACTCGACGGCGTGCAGCTCGCCTTCCTCGTCTTCTCGCGGCGCGTAGGTGGTGATGTGGATGTAGTGGCCGTGATCGAAGAACACGGGCCGCTCGTGGGGAGTCGTCAAGTAGCCGGCGGTCGTCTCGTGCAGGTCGAACGCCTCCGTGACGTCGCGGCGTGTCGACCTCCGAGTCGCGGTGGAGGTCGACCCACAGCAGCTGGTCGCCGCCGAGCCGACGCGGTCGTTCGGACAAGCCCTCGAGGTGGTCGACCTCGTGGTCGTCGAAGAGGATCGCGTCGCTCATGCCGCGTTCCTCGATCTGTCGGTGGAGCCGCCGGTGGAGCCGAGGAACCGACGGCCCGCCGGGGTGACGGTGGCGACATCGGTGAGGAACCCGGCGAGGCGCAGCTCGTCCTCCACGGTACGAAACTCTGGGGTGATCGCAGCATGGAGGGCGCAGTGCAAACCCCTGCGCAGCTCCTGACTGGTGTGATGAACCACGGTGTGCACCTCGCGACCTCCGACTGACCCGGCCGGCGAACGCGACACGACCCCTAGGAGCTACCCAGAGGCCGCGACGCGGGCCGCCCTGTGCTGTGCGATCCCCTTACCCGAATGACCCCGGGGTCATCCCTCGCATCGACCCTCTAAGGCGTGCCGCAACTTCTTGGTGGCAGTCAGCGATCGCATCGGTGGGCGTGCGACGAACACCGCGCAGGCCTCAATCGACTCCAGCGGTTGAGGCAAGCCGGAAGCACCGTGGGAGGTCTCTCGCCGTGCCAGGTGGGAGCCGCTTGGCCGCAACACGCAAGCAGCGCTGGCGCGGATGCTTTCCTAGCCTCGTTTGTGTTTGCCCCATGGCGGGTACTCGGCGGCTGCATCACCCCATGGTGCGTGAACGCGGCCCCTTCGTTGCCCCCCAGGTCCCGGAGGGGCTGCGTCGCGTCTCCGACGGCATCCGCCGCGAGTGGTGGGTACGTCCGTGGCATACCCACGAGCCACACATTCTAGGAGTGGTTCTCTACGACGCTCCGCGCCGCACCGACGCCGAGCTTCGTGCGCTCCTGCAGCTCCTCGTCGAATCGAAGGGCCACTGCGGCGACCCGCGGCTGAGAAGGGAACTCATCGACACCGGGTTCGTCCGGCGAGACAGCGTCAACGAGGTCGTCCTACATCTCACGCCTGAAGGGCGCCGGTTCCTCCAGGGATGAGCCAAGCGTCCAGCAACCGCGCCCGTAAGTATTGGGGTGGCGGTGTTGGGTAGGGGGCGCTCCGATGTTCACCCGCCTCCTCCACCATGTTCGGACGAGCCTGTGGTTCGTACCGGTCGCGTGCGTGTTGGGCGGCGTCCTGCTGTCCGTCGTCACGCTCGCCATCGATCGGGCCGGCGACTATGAGGTGATCCCGCGACAGTGGACCGGCGGACCGGAGGTAGCCATTTCGATCCTGTCGACCGTCGCGCTGTCGATGGTGAGCCTTGCCACCCTCGTCCTCACCATCACGATGGTCGTCGTACAGCTCGCGATGGGTCAGTTCTCTCCGCGCATCGTGCAGACGTTCCTGCAGGACAAGCCAAGCCAGATCGCCATCGGCCTGTTCGTGGCAACGTTCGCCCACTCGATCCTCTCGCTCCGCGAGGTCGACGTCGACGGCGACACCGTGCCAGGTCTGGCGATCGTCGTGGCCTTCGTCATGGTGGTGGCGAGCATCATGGTCTTGGTCCTCTACGTGCACCACATCGGCCGGTCCCTCCGCGTCTCGTCCTTGATCGAGCTCGTCGGAGGCAAGACCCGAGGGCTGCTGGACGAGGTCTATCCCCGACCAGGGGGAGGCCCTGCACGAGCCCGACCCCGGGCACCTGCTGGCCCAACGATCAGGGGTCGTCCGAGCGATCGACCACGACGCGCTGGTCGATCTGGCGTGCGCGGCGGGTTGCACGCTCGAGCTGGTCCCGGCGCTCGGGGAGTTCGTGCCCACCGGTGCTCCGCTCGTCCGGGTGGTGGGAGGCGGTGCCGGCCTGGATCGACCGGCGGTGCGACGGGCGATCGCTCTCGACCTCGAACGCACCCTGGACCAGGACGTGGCCTACGGCTTCCGGATGCTGGTCGACATCGCCGAGCGATCGCTGGCGGAGTCGGCCTTCCAAGATCCGACCACCGCCGTGCAAGCCATCGACCGCTTGCACGACTGCCTACGCCAGCTGGCGACTCGCCCCTTTCCCGACGGCACCTATCGCGATGCCGCCGGAGAGGTGCGCCTCATCACCCGCGTGATGAGCTGGGATGCCTTCGTGCGCCTTGCGTTCGAGGAGATCCGCATCGTCGGAGCCGCATCTCCGCAGGTCAGCCGGCGCCTACGGGCTGCGCTCGAAGATCTCCGCGAGGTGGCGCCGATCGAGCGCCGCGCCGTGCTCGACGAGCAGCTGTCGCTCCTCACTGCGAGCGCCCACGCCTCCATCGTTCAACCGATGGATCTGGCCCTCGCCCTCGACCCCGACCGCCTCGGGCTCGGAGTCGACGCTGGAGTCGACCACGACCGCGATGGCCAGGCAGGAGCTCCAGGCGGTCGCCCACGCTCGGGTAGCCCTCCGGCTAGCCGAACGCTTCCGCGCTGAGCGAGGCCATGTGGTGACCAATTCGTGACCAATCCGGTCACAGCGCCCCTGCGTGCCTGCCCATGACGGCGCGAAGGTCCTGGTCACAGCGGTGGGCCCGGTAGGGATCGAACCTACGACCGAGGGATTATGAGTCCCCTGCTCTGACCAACTGAGCTACGGGCCCGTGCGGGTGCCCGACCGTAGGCGACGGAGGGCAGGCCGAGGCCGCGCTAGTGCTCGTGGACCCCGCAGTCGCCGCCGTGGCTCTCGATGCCGGCGAAGGGGCCGCACGGGTGGGCGACCAGCCACACGTGGAGCATCGGGGGCGTCGGCGTGAGCACGCCCTTGGCGCACTTCCCGTCCACCGCGATCCCGACGAGCTGGGTGCCGGAGAAGCAGAGGTTCTGGTGGTCGTGCCAGGTCGTGAGCGGGCCGGCGAGCGCGGGCACGTTCGCCATCGTCTTGCCGGTGTTGAGGATGTACATCCCGGAGACGACCTTGCCGTCCTTGACCACGATCGATTCGATCTTCGACGGGTTCAGCTCGATGCCGTCGGAGTAGTAGGTCCAGTTGACGTAGTGCTGGTACCCGCCACCGGCGCCATCGCCGATCCACTGGTACCCGGCCCCGGTCGACGGCGGCGACGTTCGGGAACCGCGAAGCCGACGGCGCGCTCTTCACGCCGTCGATCAGCGACACGGCGATCGCGCGCTGGGCCGGCGTCACCCTCGGGTCGTCGAGGGACACGATCGGACCTGTCGGCGCCGGATCTCCTGGATCAGGAGGCGGGTGCGGGTGGTCCGGCTGCGTGGGCTCGTCGGGGTGCTCGTGCGGACCTTCGGTGGTCGGCGGATGGGCGTGCGGGTCACCCTCCGTGCCCGGCGGGTGGTCGTGGGGGGCTGGTGCCCTCGGTCGTGTGGCCATGGCCGGCCGAGTCACCCTCGGCCGTCGCGCCGTGGCCGTCGTGGGCCTCGTCGGCGTGACCTTGGTCGTCTCCCTCGCCGGCGCTGTCGTCGTGCGCGTGGTCCTCGTCGGCGTGCTCGTCGTGGGCGGCGCTGTCACCGGCGGCGCTCTCATGGCCGTGCTCGTCGCCATCGCCGTGGGCATGCCCGGCGACGTCCAGCTCGGTGTGCCCACCGTGGTCGATGGGTGTGATCGGCTCGCAAGGCAGGCATCGTGCCCAGCAGCGCCACCACCGCGAGGGCACCGGCCCACATCGGCGCGATCGTCGTCCGAGCGACGGGACGGGCGAGCATGCGCGCCGCGCCCAGCACGCTCGCGGCCGCGAGGAGCGCCGCGGCCAGGTCTTGCGTGCCGACCGCCTCGACCTCGGCCAGCGAGTCGACGAACGAGATGCCCACGGTCCGGGTCAGGGCCCACACCAGGACGGCGCCCCCGTTGATGACCACCCCTGCCACCAGGACGACGCGACGCGGCCTCGAGCGCGACCACTGCCGCCCAGCCCAGCTGCGCCGCGGCGCACAGGACGAACATCCACACGAGGAGCCGATCGCCCTCGTGGTCCCGAGCCGCGGCCGCGTGCACGAGGCCCGCCATGGCCGAACCGCACACGGCGACGATGAGGGCGGCGCGCACCCCGCTGGCGGTGCGCGGACGTGGCACGTCCGTGACGGTCGTCATGCGGCGCTCCCCCCGATCGCTGACGTGATCGCCGCCAGCATCGCACCTCGGCACGGACCGCGCCGGGTACCTGGAGCGTGGCCGGGGTCTAGAGGATGACCGGACCCGTGTTGACGGCCTCGAAGGCCGAGCCGGGGATCTGCTTGAGATCGCCGAGGGCGTCGTCATCCCACCGGGGATCGTGCTGGCCGCTGACGTACCAGTTGCTGCCGTTGTCGGCGACGATCATCCCGTAGCGCTTGAGCGCCGCACAGATCACCTTCACCTCGTCGCTGAACGCGGCGCACGAGTAGCCCTGCTTCATCCGGAACCTGGCCCCCATGGGCGGGACGTTCGCGTCGGTGATCGACGACGCGTAGTGGGTGGCGGGGTGGATGAAGCCCCGTTGGGTGCGGCTGATCGTGAAGCGGAGCGCGTGGTCGATCAGCCCCTCCCCGACCACCTCGTCGTAGCGCACCAGGCCGGGGTAGATGGGGAGGCCGGCCGCGTCGGCGGAGGTCCAGTAGTCCGGGCGGAGGGCGTTGGACTTGAGGTTGAAGACGGCGCCCGACCCCGCCTCCCAGGAGGTGCCGCCGCCCTGCGGGTAGGCGGCGAAGAGCTCGTAGAGCTTGCAGGCGGCGTCGTCGATCACGATCACGTGGCGGTCCCCGTCGCTCGCCGGTCCGCCCTCGATCGGCGCGTTGCGGGGGATCGGGTACGGCCCTGGGTCGCTCTGCGCTCGCGTACTCGAAGCTCACCGGCACCTTGGCCTGGCCGGCGCCGACGTGCACGAACGGGATGCCGATCGGTGCGTCGTCCCAGAACGTGCCGAAGTCAGGGTGCAGCTTGGTCGACGACCCGATGCTCGCCACCCACGCCGCCGAGCGGGTGTGCACGGGAGAGGCGGAGACGTCGGTGTTCCATGCGTTGGTGGCCGGGAAGTCCGGACATCCTGCGCTCGGCGTCGTGGTGGAGGTGGTCGTCGTGGGCGTGACGCCACCGCCGGCCCCCGGCTCGCATGACGCCGCACCAGCGACCACCCAGCAGGCCGCGATCGCGACGATCCGAACGGCCAAGCCACGGTCCATCCCTGGACATCGGCCGATCGCGGCCCGACCCTGAGCGCGAACGCGACGGTGGCGCCGCGATGCGGCGCCACCGTCGATCTGACCCACGCTCCGGGGGGGAGGCTCGAACTCCCGACAATCTGATTAACAGTCAGACGCTCTACCAGCTGAGCTACCCCGGAAGGGACTGCGAACGATAGCGGCCGACGGGAAGCGCCAGCCAGCCCCTACTCGCCGTCGAGGTAGTCGCGGAGCTTCTGGCTGCGGTGGGGGTGGCGGAGCTTGGCGAGGGTCTTGGACTCGATCTGGCGGATCCGCTCGCGGGTGACGCCGAACTCCTTGCCCACCTCCTCGAGGGTGCGGGCCTGCCCGTCGTCGAGGCCGAACCGGAGGCGCACGACGGCCTTCTCACGGTCGTTGAGCTCGTCGAGGGCATCGATGACGGCCCGGTTGAGCATCCGCCGCGCCGCCGCGTCCGCAGGGGCCTCCGCGGCCTGGTCCTCGATGAAGTCGGAGAGCGTGGAGTCGTCCTCCTCGCCCACCGGTGCGTTCAGCGACAGGAGGTCGAGGCTGATGCGGTGGATCTCGCGGATGCGGTCCTCGCTGAGACCCACGGCCTCGGCCAGCTCCTCGACCGTGGGCTCCCGCTCGAGGTCCTGGAGCATCTGGCGCTGCACCCGCTGGACCTTGTTGATCGACTCGACCATGTGCACCGGGATCCGGATCGTGCGGGCCTGGTCGGCGATCGCACGCGTGATGGCCTGGCGGATCCACCAGGTGGCGTAGGTGGAGAACTTGAAGCCCTTCGTGTAGTCGAACTTCTCCACGGCCCGCATGAGACCGAGGTTCCCCTCCTGGATCAGGTCGAGGAAGTGCATGCCCCGGCCGACGTAGCGCTTCGCGATCGACACGACGAGGCGCAGGTTCGCCTCGATCAGCACCTCGCGGGCGTCCTCGCCTCGGCGCACGGCGCGCTGCAGCGCCCGCCGCTCCTCGAACTCGAGGTGGGCGAGCTGGCCCGAGGCCGCCAGGTCGGCGAGGCGCGTGGCGGCGAACCCGCCCGACTCCACCCGCCGCGAGTACTCGACCTCCTCGGCCCCCGTGAGCAGCGGGACCCGGCCGATCTCCTTGAGGTACATGCGGACGGGGTCCGACGTGCCCGCCGTGCTGCGGTCCGGAGACGACGCCACGCGCAGCACGCGGCGGCGCGCCGCGGCCGATCGAGCCGGCCGGACGCCGCCGAGCTCTGGGCCATCCTCTTCGAAGTCACGGGCGGCATAGGCCGCGTCCCGTGCTTCGTGCAGCTCCGCCTCCACCGAGGGGGGCGGCGCGTCGCCGGGGTGGAGGTGCGTCCAGGTCGTCGACGGAGGGGACCGACTCGTCGATGGCGATGCCCTCCGACGCGAGCAGCTCGCGCACGCCCTCGATGACCTCGGTCGTGAGCTCCTCGTTGCGGAGCGCCAGGACGACCTCGTCCATCGTGACCATCCCTCTGGAACGACCCCGTGCGACGAGCTTGCGCACGTCATCCGAGTTCCCCCAGGGGAAGAGCGTCGGCGTTGACTCGGTCATGCCCCTTCCTCGTCCTGTTGGCCCACGAAGGCTACCAACTCGTCCGCCGCGCCGACGGCGGTGTCAGGGTCGCGCAGCCGGTCGATGACCATGGTCAGCCACTGCTGCTCCTGGAGCAGCGGCGTCGGATCGGCGGCGGACCCGACGCGCGAGGTGAGCTCGGCGACCTCCCGTCGAGCGCGCTCGGTGAGCATGCGCACGACCGCGTCGAAGGGCTCGGCCTGGACCTCCTCCGTGGCCAGCCTCCCCAACAGGTCGGCGACGCCGGGGTCCGCGTCGTCGATGGCCCCCTGCACGGTGGGGTGGGCCATCAGCGTGCGGAACGCCGCCGCGTGGAGATCGCTGAGGAACAGCTCCTCGTACCGGATCCACGGCTCCACCGACGGCCAGTCGTGCACCACGTGGCGCAGCACCTCGAGCTCGGGACCGTCACGCTCGTCGAGGACGCGGGGCTGCGACGGCCGTGCGGCCAGCTCCTCCGGACGGTCGCGGCGGCGATCGTCGCGCTCGCGAGGCGGCGGCGCCGGACGCCGCAACATGTCGCGAAGCTGCTCCGGCGCGACACGGGTGCTGCCGGCGACCTCCATCACGTACTGGTCGCGCACGAGCTCGCTCGGGTGCTCCCGGATCACCTCGACGGCGGCTTCGGCGGCTCGAGCCCGGCCCTCCGCGGTGGTCAGGTCCGCCGCCGTGAGCACCCGGTCGACGCGGAACTTGAGGAACGGCACCGCGGACTCGACCGATGCCGCGAGGCGGGCCGGGTCGGTGGAGGCCAGGTCGGCCGGATCGACGCCGGCGGGCAGGTCGGCGACGCTCACCTCGAGGTCGTGCTCCTTCTCCCACTGGTAGAAGCGCTCGGCGGCCGCCTGGCCTGCGGAGTCGGCGTCGAACGCGAGCACCAGCTTGCGGGCGTAGCGCCGGAGCAGCCGGACGTGCTCGTTGGTCAGGGCCGTGCCGCACGTGGCGACGGCGGCGGGCACGCCGGCCCGGGCGAACCCGATGACGTCCGTGTAGCCCTCGCACACGATGGCGCGGTCATCGTTCACGATCCGAGCCTTCGACCAGTTCAGGGCGTACAGCAGCTTCGACTTCTGGTACAGCGAGGTCTCCGGCGTGTTGAGGTACTTCGGGCCGTCGCCACCGGGCATCACCCGCGCGCCGAAGCCGACCGCGTCGCCGTTGGCGTCGAAGATCGGGAACAGGATCCGACCGCGGAACGCATCGGTCTGGCGATCGTTGCGGTTGAGGTAGCCGAGACCCGTGTCGCGCACCACGTCGTTCGGGAGGTGGAGGGCCTTGACCAGCTCGTCCCAACCCTCCGGCGCCCAGCCGATGCGGAAGGCGCGGACCTCGTCGCCGCTCAGCCCGCGCTCGCGGAGGTACTTGCGGGCCACCGCGGCGTCGGGAGCCGACAGGAGCCGCTCGTGGTACCAGTCGACGGCTTGCTCCATCGCCGCCACCAGCCGATGACGACGACGACGCGACTCGCCTTCGTCCTTGTCCGAGTATCGGAGCGTCATCCCGGCCCAACCAGCCAGCAGCTCCACGGCGCCCACGAAGTCGAGGTGCTCCATCTCGCGGACGAAGGTGATGACGTCGCCCCGGACCTGACAGCCCCAGCAGCGGTAGAGGCCGAGCTCCTGGTTGACGTTGAACGACGGGGTCTTCTCCCCGTGGAACGGGCAGAGGCCGACCCACCGCTGCCCCGAGCGACGCAGCTGCGTGTACCTCGTGATCACGGCGACGATGTCGGTGGCGTCCCGCAGCGCCACGATGTCCTCATCGACGATGCCCATCGTCGAGTGACGGTAGCGGGCCCCACCGACATCGCTTCCGGGGGCATGCTGAGGGCCGTGCACGCCGCACTCGTGCCCCGATCCGTGGCCTCGTCGGTGGACGAGCTCCTCGCGGGCGCGACCGCGCGCACCCCGCTGGCCGCCGGCGACGCCAAGTCCGGCTCGGTGCTGGAACGGGTCGTGATCGACGGGCAGCCGATGGTCCTCAAGCACCTGCACCCCGACGAGGACTGGACGATGCGCGGCTTCGGCGACCTCGGCTGCCGACCCGTCGCGGTGTGGGCTTCCGGCCTCCTCGACGCTCTCCCCGACTGCATCGACCACGCCGTGGTCGGGGCCGCACGCGGGTACGGACGCAACGGGTGGGGCGCGGCACTGCTCATGCGGGACATCGGCACCGCGCTGATCCCTGAGGGCGACGAACCCGTGTCTCTGGCTCAGCACCGTCAGCTGCTCGATCACCTGGCGGCCCTGGCGGCCGCCTTCTGGGAGCCGGCGCCGGGCACGCTGCCGGAGCTGCTCTCGATCGAGAGCCGCTACAGCGCGTTCGGACCGAGCTGGGTGGCGGCCGAGGAGGCACGCGGGTTCCCCGACGCCGTGCCCGAGATCGCCCAGCGCGGTTGGGCGCAGTTCGTCACGCGCGCGCCTGCTGACGTCGTCGATCTCGTCGAAGGGCTGCGCCGCGACCTCGACCCGCTCGTCGTGGCACTGCGCCGCACCCCGCTCGCGTTCCTGCACGGCGACTGGAAGATGGGCAACCTCGGCACCTCCGGCGACCGCACCGTGCTCATCGACTGGACCTATCCGGGGGTCGGCCCGGTCGGCCACGACCTCGGCTGGTACCTGGCGCTGAACCGGGCGCGCCTGCCCGAGACCAAGGAAGACGCCATCGACGCGTTCCGGACGTCCCTCGAAGCCCACGGGATCGCCAGCGACGGCTGGTGGGAGGCCCAGCTCGGGCTGTGCCTGCTCGGCACCCTCGTGCAGTTCGGCTGGGAGAAGGCGCTGGGGGACGCCGACGAGCTCGGCTGGTGGACCGACCGGGCGCGCGACGGCGCGCGATGGCTCGCGTGAGCGACGCCGCCGCCATCGCGGCCGACTACTCGGCCACCGGGGCCGCGTGGCAGCACGGCCCCGGCCGCATCTACGACGTCCTCGCGGAGCGGCTCGTCCGGGACACGCCCACGCACTGGGACGGCCGCCTCGTCATCGATGTCGGGGCCGGCACCGGAGCCGCCAGCCGAGCCATCGCCCGGGCGGGCGGCCGGCCCCTCGCCACGGACTTCGCGCCGGGCATGCTCACGGGAGCGGACGACCGACCCCCGTCGGCCGCCGCCGACGCTCGTGCCCTTCCGATCCGGACCGGTCGGGTGGACGGGTGGGTGGCGGCGTTCTGCCTGAACCACGTCCCGGATCCCGAGCTCGCGCTGGTCGAGGCGGTGCGGGTCGTCCGCGGCGGCGGTCCGATCGTCGCCTCGGCCTACGCCGCGGACGACACCCACCCGGCCAAGGCCGCCGTGGAGGCGGCCGCCGCCGAGCAGGGATGGGTCGCGCCGGCGTGGAGCGGCGTGATGCGACACGTCACCTCGCCGCTGCTTGCCACCGTCGACAGCGCCCTCGCCGTCGCCGAACGAGCGGACCTCGGCACCACCGAGGTCGAGGCGGTGGCCGTGCCGTTCCCGCAGCTCGGGGTGGCCGACCTGGTGGCCTGGCGCATGGGGATGGCACAGATGGCGCCCTTCGTCGCCACCTTGGAACCCGACGCGCGGACCGCCCTCCGGAACCGAGCCGCCGAGCTGCTCGAGGGGGCACCACCGCTGGTGCGGCGCATGGTCGTGCTCCGGGCCGTCGCCTGACGCTCAGCGCGCGGGGGGCGTCCACACCCACGGCGACCGCGGCAGGGCTGCCGGGTCGAACCGCGTCGGCGAGGTCCCGGAGATCCACGACATCGCCGGGAGCCGTGAGCCCGAGGCTCGCCGCCAGGTGACCCACGACGGTGGGACCATCGATGCCCTCGGCGGCCAGGTCCGCGAGCGTCACCGCACCGTGGCGCTTGGCCAGCCGCGCTCCGTCGGCCCCCACGACCAGGGGGACGTGCGCCCATGACGGCCGCGGTCGACCGAGCAGGTCGAGCAGGTGGGCCTGGCTGGGCGTGGCGTCGAGCAGATCGTCACCCCGCACGACCTCCTCGACGCCCTGGTCGTCGTCGTCCACCACGACGGCCACGTGGTAGGCGGGCACGCCATCGTTCCGGCGCAGCACGATGTCGTCGGTGGGCCGCGTGACATCGCCGTGCAGCCGGTCGTGGATCGTCACCGGCGCACCATCGGCCCGCAGGCGCAGCGCCGCGGGCCTGCCCTCTCGTTCGCGGTCCCGGCGGCGGGCCGGGCTCAGGTCGCGGCACGTTCCGGGGTAGGTCCCGGTCCGCACGTGCGGCGCCGCGCTCGCCTCTCGCACCTCTCGGCGGGAGCAGTAGCACGGGTAGGTGAGGCCGGCCGCCTCCAGCTGGGCGAGGGCCGCCTCGTGGACCGCACGGCGCTCGGACTGGCGCACGACGGGCCCGTCCCAGTCGAGGCCCAGCGCCACGAGATCGGCGAGCTGTCCCGCCTCGTGCGATCGGCTGCTCGTCACGGGATCGAGGTCTTCGACGCGCAGCAGGAAGGGACTGTCACGGGAGCGAGCGAAGAGCCAGGCGAGGAGCGCGGTGCGCAGGTTCCCCACGTGGAGCGGGCCCGACGGACTGGGGGCAAAGCGTCCGACGGCCACCGGGCGATCCTAGAGCGTGGCTGGATCTGTGGGAGATCTGTCATTGCCGCCACACGGCGGCCAGGCGCAGGATGGAGGCATGGCGCCGCGCGACGTGATCCTGGTGGTGTTCCCCGACCTCCAGGGGCTCGACCTCATGGGGCCCGCCGAGGTGTTCGCGGCCGCCAACCAGGAGGTGGGCCAGCCCGCCTACCGGATCCGGCTCGCCGCGGTCGCACCGGGACCGCTCCGCACCACCAGCGGGGTCACCGTCATGGCCGACGAGGCCATCGCCGAGGTCGCCGGCCCGGTCGACACGCTGATGGTCGTCGGCGGTGAGGGCACCTACGGCGCCGTGGCCGACGCCCAGCTCGTGAGCCACGTGGGTCGCCTCGCACGCGATGCCCGCCGCGTCACGAGCGTCTGCTCGGGCGCCTTCGTCCTCGCCCAGGCCGGCCTGCTCGACGGCCGCCGCGCCACCACGCACTGGCGCGCCTGCGACCTGCTCGCCCGGGCCTTCCCCGCGGTGGACGTCGACCCTGACCCGATCTACGTGCGCGACGGCAACGTGTTCACGTCGGCCGGCGTCACCGCCGGCATGGACCTGGCCCTGGCGCTGGTGGAGGACGACCTCGGCCGTGACGTCGCCCTCGCCATCGCTCGCCGGATGGTGCTGTTCCTGCGCCGGCCGGCCAACCAGTCACAGTTCGAGCGCGCCGCTCCAAGCGCAGGCGGCCGAGCGCGACGGCATCCGCGTGGCGCAGCATCTGATCACCGAGCACCCGGAAGGCGACTGCAGCGTCGCCGCCCTCGCCCGGGTCGCGCTGATGAGCGAGCGGAACTTCGCGCGCTGCTTCACCGCCGAGATCGGTGTCACCCCCGCTCGCTACGTCGAGCGCGTCCGCGTCGAGACCGCCCGCCGCCTGCTCGAGGACACCGACGACGGCGTGGAGGCCGATCGCGGACGCCGCGGGCTTCGGCACCGCCGAGACCATGCGCCGCACCTTCCTCCGCCTCCTCCGCACCAACCCCACCGAGTACCGCCGGCGCTTCCGCGCCGCCTGACGACAGGACCCACCCATGGACATCGCCATCCTGCTCTTCGACCGCCTCACCGCCCTCGACGCGGTCGGTCCCTACGAGGTGCTGTCCCGGTCCTCCCGGAGCGCCAACCTCACGTTCGTGGCCACCGAGGCCGGGCCCAAGCGCGACCGACACCAAGGCGCTTGGCGCTCGTGGCCGACGCCACCCTCGCCGAGCTCCCCCACCCGGACATCCTCCTCGTGCCGGGTGGGCCGGGACAGGTCGCAGGCCGAGAAGGACGAGGCGATCCTCGACTGGCTGCGCACCGCCCACGAGACCACCACCTGGACCACCTCCGTCTGCACCGGCTCGCTCGTGCTCGGCGCGGCCGGGCTGCTGGAGGGCAAGCGCGCCACCACCTACTGGCTCGCCCTCGAGGACCTGGCCCGCCACGGCGCCATCCCCACCAACGAGCGGGTGGTGATCGACGGCAAGGTCGTCACCGCCGCCGGCGTGTCGCTCCGGGCATCGACATGGCCCTCACGCTCGCGCGCGGAGATCGGCGGCGCCGACCTGGCCAGCTGCTCCAGCTCGGCATCGAGTACGACCCGCAGCCACCGTTCGACTCGGGCTCCGAGGCCAAGGCCCCCGATCACCTCGTGCAGGTGTTCCGGGAGAACTCGAGGTTCATCCTCGAGGGCTGATCAGTCCTTGGACGCGTCGTCCTCGAGCATCTTGAGGCCCTCGCCGATGTGGTCGTCGAGCACCTCGTCGGGCCCGTGGCCGTCGGGCTTGTCGAGCTTGATCGAGGCGATGATCGAGACCGCCAGCACGAGGGCGATCACCCCGAGGGAGAGGAACGTGGGGATGTGGTACCACTCGGCGATGATCATCTTGAAGCCGACGAACGCGAGGATCACGGCCAGGCCGGTCTGCAGGTAGTCGAACTTGTCCCGCAGGTCGGCGAGCAGGAAGTAGAGCGCTCGCAGGCCGAGGATCGCGAAGGCGTTCGAGCTGAAGATGATGAAGGTGTCGCGGCTGACGGCGAGGATCGCCGGGATCGAGTCCACCGCGAAGATCACGTCGCTCGTCTCGATCACGACGAGCACCGCGAACAGCGGGGTGGCCAGCCGCTTGCCGTTGATCTTCGTGAACATCGACTGGCCGTGGTACTCGCTCGTGGACGGCACGATGCGCCGCACGGCCTTCAGCACCGGGTTGTTCTCGGGGTGGATCTCCTCGTCGTCGTGGCGCAGCAGCCGGACCGCCGTGAAGATCAGGAACCCGCCGAACACGAAGAGCATCCACTCGAACCGGTTGAGCAACCCGACGCCGGCGAAGATGAAGATGAAGCGGAGCACGAGGGCCCCGAACACGCCCCAGAACAGCACCCGGAACTGGTACGCCCTCGGGACGGCGAAGTAGCTCATGATGATCGCCCACACGAAGACGTTGTCGACGGAGAGGCTCTTCTCGATCAGGTAGCCGGAGATGTACTCACCGGCCGCCTGGCCGCCCCACACGCCCCAGACGACGAACGTGAACGAGACGCCGATCGTGATCCAGATCGGCGCTCTCGATGGCCGCTTCCTTGGTGCTGATGACGTGGGCCGTCTTGTGCACCAGCAGGAGGTCGGCCACCAGCAGGATGGCCACGAACGACAGGAAGGCAGCCCACACCCACGGCTCCACGTGGAGGTCGGCGAAGTTCTCGGTGGATCCCCCTTCCGAGGCGAACAGCGAGATCGTCGAGGTCAGGTTGGCGAGCACGGTGATCCTTGGAGCTCCTAGCGGGTGTCCGTCGTGGTCGCTTCCAGGATGGCCTGTGCCGCCGCCAACCGGGCAATCGGCACGCGATACGGCGAGCAGGACACGTAGTCGAGGCCCACGCGGTGGAACAGCTCGATCGACTCCGGATCGCCACCGTGCTCACCGCACACGCCCAGCTTGAGCTTCGGCTTGGCGGCGCGGCCCCGCTCGACGGCGAGCGCCACCAGCTCGCCCACGCCGTCGGCGTCGATGGTCTCGAACGGGTTGCGCCGGAGCAGGCCCTGCTCGAGGTAGGCGGGCATCATGCGGCTCTCGACGTCGTCCCGGCTGAACCCGAAGGCCATCTGGGTGAGGTCGTTGGTGCCGAAGGAGAAGAAGTCGGCCACCTCGGCGATCTCGTCCGGCGCACAGCGCGGCCCGCGGTGTCTCGATCATCGTGCCGATCGTGACGGCCAGCCCCTTGGCGTCGGTGCCGTCGACGGCGGCGATGGCCTCCTCGACCCAGCCCCGGGCGAGGAGCATCTCCTCCCGGGTGACGGTGAGCGGGATCATGATCTCCACGATCGGGTGCCGGCCGGCCGCGTGCAGCTCGACCGCGGCCTCCATGAGCGCCCGCACCTGCATGGCGTACAGGCCCGGCTTCAGCACGCCGAGGCGGACGCCGCGCGTGCCGAGCATGGGGTTCTGCTCGCGCCACGACTCCGCCGCCGCGAGCAGGGCGGTCTCCTCGGCGTCGAGCCCGGAGGTGGCCTGCTGCACGAGCAGCTCCTCCACCGACGGCAGGAACTCGTGCAGCGGCGGGTCGAGCAGCCGGACCGTGACCGGCAGGCCGTCCATCGCCTCGAGGATCTCGAGGAAGTCGGCCTTCTGCGCGACGCGCAGCTGCTCGAGGGCGGCCGCCTCCTCGTCGGCGGTGTCGGCGAGGATCATGGCCCGCACGATCGGGAGCCGGTCCTCGGCGAGGAACATGTGCTCCGTGCGGCAGAGGCCGATGCCCTCGGCGCCGAAGCTCGAGCGCGACGGCGGCGTCGGGACCGGTGTCGGCGTTGGCGCGCACGGCGAGCTTGCCCTTCCGCACGCGGTCGGCCCACGCCGAGGATGGTGCGCGAACTCCGCCGGCGGCTCGGCGTCGGCCAGCGCCATGGCGCCGAGCACGACCTCGCCGGTGGTGCCGTCGAGGGAGATGACGTCGCCCTCGGCCACGGTGACGGAGCCGGCGGTGAAGTGGTTGTCGGCGATCTTCACCGCGTCGGCGCCCACCACGGCCGGGATGCCCCACCCCCGGGCGACGACGGCGGCGTGGCTCACCAGGCCGCCGCGGGCGGTGAGGATCCCCTCGGCCACCTGCATGCCGTGCACGTCCTCCGGCGAGGTCTCGTTGCGCACGAGCACCACCGCCTCGCCCCGCTCGGACGCGTCGACCGCGTCGTCGGCGGTGAAGTAGACGCGCCCGACGGCCGCGCCGGGCGACGCCGCCGAGCCCCTTGGCGATCACCTGCTTGGCGCCGCCCTCGAACTGCGGGTGGAGCACCTGGTCGAGGTGGTCGGCCTCGACGCGCTGGAGGGCCTCGGCCTGGGTGATCTTCCAGCCCTTCTGGGTGGTCATCTCGACCGCCATCCGGAGCGCGGCCGCGCCGGTGCGCTTGCCGACCCGCGTCTGGAGCATCCAGAGCTTCCCCTGCTCGATCGTGAACTCGGTGTCGCACATGTCGCGGTAGTGCCGCTCGAGCCGGGCGAAGATCTTCAGGAGCTCGGCGTGGATCTTCGGGAACGTGCGCTGCAGCGCGTCGAGGTCCTCGGTGTTGCGGATGCCGGCCACGACGTCCTCGCCCTGCGCGTTCACGAGGAAGTCGCCGTACGGCGTGTTCTCCCCCGTGGACGCGTCGCGCGTGAAGCCGACGCCGGTGCCGCTCTGCTCGTCACGGTTGCCGAAGACCATCGTCTGCACGTTCACGGCCGTGCCGAGGTCGTGGGGGATGCGCTCGCGTTCGCGGTAGGCGATGGCGCGGGCGCCGCCCCAGCTCTGGAAGACCGCCTCGATGGCGCCGCGGAGCTGCACGGTCGGGTCCTGCGGGAACGGCGGTGCCCGTCGCCTTCGCGACGAGGCCCTGGTACTCGCCGCAGAGGCGCTCGAGCGTCGCGGCGCTGATCTTGGCGTCGTCGGTCACCCCATCCGCGTCCTTGGCGGCGTCGAGCAGCTCGTCGAACGGCTGCCCATCGAGGTCGAGCACGATCCGGCCGTACATCGCGATGAAGCGGCGGTAGGAGTCGAAGGCGAACCGGGCATCGCCGGTCTGGGCGGCCAGGCCCTGCACCGAGGCGTCGTTGAGCCCCAGGTTGAGGACGGTGTCCATCATCCCGGGCATCGAGAACTTCGCTCCCGACCGCACGCTCACGAGGAGCGGGTCGTCGGGGTCGCCGAGCCGCTTTCCCATCGTCTTCTCGACCTTGCGGACGGCCTTGGCCACCTCGGCGTCCAGCGATGTCGGCCAGCCGCCGTCGAGGTAGGCCCGGCAGGCGTCGGTGGTGATCGTGAACCCTGGCGGGACGGGGAGGCCGAGGACCGAGGTCATCTCGGCGAGGTTGGCCCCCTTGCCTCCGAGGAGGTCCTTCATCTCCATCGGGGCGCGGCGGTGCTTGTGATCGAAGCTGAAGACGTACGGCACGAGCCGAGCCTAGGAGGCCTCCGGCTTCTGCGCGATCAGGCTGAAGCTCAGGGGGATCTGGGGAAGGTCAGGCGGGTTGCGCCAGTCCTGGTGGTCGTGCTCGACCTGGAACGGCCACCGCTGCATGAACAACGTCGGACGCTCGACGAGCGACTCGATGCGCAGACCGACGCGCGGCCAGCGCGGTGACGATCGCGCCGATGCCGTGGTTCCACTCGACGGTGTCGTTGTGCTGGAAGGTGGCGTCGGGATCCGCGTACGAACCGGGTTCGTCGGGATCGTCGTCCCACACCCACGGACCCTCGTGGAAGTACGAGTACTTCACCGTGAGGTCTGTCTCGCTCAAGCACCAGTGCGTGACCGGATGGAACTCGACGAGGTGCAGTCGACCTCCAGGCCGCAGGAGCGCGTCGACGACGCGCGCCCATTCGTCGATGTCGGGAAGCCAGCAGAGCGCGCCGATGCCGGTGTAGACGCGGTCGAACGTCGCGGCCACCCAGAGTGGCCGGCGCGTCGTACACGTTGGCCACGACGAACTCCGCGTCGAGGCCGGCGCGCGCCGCGATCTCGCGCGCGGCATCGATCGCGGGAGCCGACAGGTCGACGCCGACGACGCGCGCGCCGAGGCGCGCCCACCCGAGCGTGTCGAGGCCGAAGTGGCACTGGAGGTGGACGAGGTCCAACCCCGCCACGTGGCCGGCCTCCTCCACTTCGTAGGGACGAAGTGGCGTCCAACCTGCCAAAAAGCGGTCAACACCGTAGAAGTCGGAACCGACGTGCGTCGGCGACCCGCTCATCCCACCACGTCCGGTTGAGCTCGAACCAAGCATCGTCCATGCCCGATTCTGCCCCCGTACGCGCAACGACCGCCTCATCCACGGGAGGGATGTACGGCGGCCGCTGCTGGCGAGGACTGGGCGGGCGGGAACAGCCCTCGTTGCCTCGCACCCTACGGTCTCAGCGCTCCGGGCGCAACAAAGACCTCCAACCCCGGGCGAATTGACCAGTCGTCGGGGACGGTATCGGCCCGATCAGTCCAGCCGATCGCGCAGATACACCTAGCAGATCGTCCAGGGATATGCGCTCCTGGACCATCGTGTCGCGGTCACGGACAGTGACGGCATGATCGTCGAGGCTCTCGAAATCGACGGTGATGCAGAGGGGTGTTCCGACCTCGTCCTGTCGCCGGTAGCGCCGCCCGATGGCCTGCGTCTCGTCGTAGTCGCACATGAAGTGCGGCGCGAGGAGCTGGAACACCTCACGCGCGAGCGGCGTGAGGGTGTCCTTCTTGGAGAGCGGTAGCACCGCCACCTGGTAGGGCGCGATGCGGTGGTGAAGGCGCAGCACGGTGCGCGTCTCACCGTTGACCTCCTCCTCCGCGTAGGCAGCCATGAGGAAGGCCATCATCGTGCGCGTCGCGCCGGCGGCCGGTTCGATCACATGGGGCACGTAGTGCTCGTTGGTGGTCTGGTCGAAGAACTCCAACCGCTCGCCCGAGTGCTTGATGTGCTGCTGGAGATCGAAGTCCCCTCGGTTGGCGATGCCCTCCAGCTCGTCGAACCCCCACGGGAAGAGGAACTCCACGTCAGCGGTTCCCGACGAGTAGTGCGAGAGCTCGTCGTCGTCGTGCGTGCGCAGCCGGAGCTGCTCGGCGGGGATGCCGTGGTCCACGTACCAGTCGAGGCGCTGCTGGCACCAGTACTCGTACCACTGCTGTGCCTCTGCGGGCGGCACGAAGTACTCCATCTCCATCATCTCGAACTCACGGGTGCGGAACACGAAGTTGCCCGGCGTGATCTCGTTGCGAAACGCCTTGCCCACCTGCGCCACGCCGAAGGGCGGCTTCTTGCGCGACGTCTCGAGCACGTTCTTGAAGTTGAGGAACATGCCCTGGGCCGTCTCCGGCCGCAGGTAGACCTCGTGCCCGGCGCCTTCCACCGGCCCGGCGTGGGTCTTGAACATCAGGTTGAACTGGCGCGCCTCGGTGAAGCTGTCCTTGGTGCCGCAGCTCGGACAGGTCGTCGGATCATCGAGCTTGTCGAGCCGGAAGCGCTCCTTGCAGCTCTTGCAGTCGACCAGCGGGTCGGTGAAGTTGGCGAGGTGCCCCGACGCCTCCCACACCGCGGGCGGGCTGAGGATCGACGCGTCGATGCCGACGACGTCGTCGCGCAGCTGCACCATCGACCGCCACCACGCGCTCTTCACGTTGCGCAGCATGAGCACGCCGAGCGGCCCGTAGTCGTAGGTGGAGCGGAACCCGCCGTAGATCTCGGCGGACGGGAACACGAAGCCGCGCCGCTTGCACAGGTTCACGATCTTGTCGAACAGCGCAGGGTCAGGCGTGGCGGACATGGGCGATCAGGCTACCGGTCGCCGTCCGCCGACCGATCACGAGATGCACTAGAACGGCCCGATGGCGTACCCCGTGCAGACCGACCCGACCGCCGTGTTCGGACGCCGCTGCCTGGCCGTCCTCATCGATTCGCTCCTGATCTTCGTCCCGGTCGTCATGTTGCTCACGGCCAGCTTCGAGTACCTGGAGACGTCCGACCTTCCGTTCGCGGACGGGCAGGAGTTCTGCGACACCTACATGGACCAGCGCGACGGCATCTGCGTGCACGTCGACGATCGCGTCTACTTCTCTGACGGGAACGATCCCGGGAGCACCCTCCTCTGGCTGGGGCTCACGGTCGTGCTGCTCGTCATCCTGCAGGGGCTGACGGGCTGGACGCCGGGCAAGCTGCTCGTGGGCATCCGCTGCGTGCGCGAGGACGGCCAGGCGTGCGGTGTGTTCAAGGCGCTCGTGCGCTGGGTGCTCTGGATCGTCGACGGCTTCCCCTACTTCCTGCCGCTCGTCGGCTTCATCGTGGGCCTCACGACGGTCGGCCACCGTCGCGTGGGCGACATGGCCGCCAAGACGTTCGTGGTGCGCCGCGCCGCGATGGGGTCGCCGATCGTGGTTCCCGGCCTCACCGCGCCCCCGCCCCCGCCGGCTACGCCGGCGCGTGGGGCACCCCGCCGCCCGACCCGACCGGCGCGACGACCGGATGGGGTCCGGCGGTCGACCCGAGCTCCGCCGGATGGGCCAGCCCCACCCCGCCACCGGCCGCCGCGCCGACCGCTCCCGACCCCGGCGTCCCCCAGTGGGACGAGGCGCGCGGCACCTACATCCAGTGGGACCCCGCGCAAGGCGCGTGGATGCAGTGGAACGAGGGCACCAAGACCTGGTCCCGCATCGCGGGTCAGTAGCCGATCAACAACGTCTGCGGTCGTTCTTGATCGGTATGCGGGTGAGATCGACCGCAGACGTTGGTCAGCCGCGGTCGAGGATGGCGATCGAGCGGAGACGGCGCTCGAGGTGGTGCTCGAGGGACCGCGTGGCGAGGTGCTCGACCTCCGTGGTGGCCTCCGACGGAACCTCGTTGAGGGCCTGACCGAGCCGACCCCCGAGGATGTCGTTGAGCAGCACGAGCGCGTCGGGTGACACCGCCACCCCGACGCGGTGCAGCGAGCAGCGGGTACCCCCCGATTCGAGGTCGAAGGCGACGAGGTCGTCGGTGCGGTCGCACTCGATGCAGCGGTCGACCACCGGCCGGAACCCCTCGAGGGCGAGGACCTTCAGGAAGAAGCCGGGAACGACCAGCGGTCCGCTGTGCCCGGCCAGGGCGCGCAGCGCCCCCAGGAGCATCTGGAAGAGCTGCGGGTTCGGTTCCCCTTCGAGCCCGAGCTGATCGGCCGCCTCGAGCATCGACACCGCGCGCGTCAGGCGGTCGAGGTCGTCACGGATGGCCCGGAAGTGGTCGATCGTCTCGGCCTGGTCGATGATGTGCAGCTCGCTGCGGCCCTCGTAGAGCTGCAGCTGCAGGTGGGTGGGCGGCTCGAGACGAGCCCCGAAGCGGCTCTTGGTCTTGCGGACGCCCTTGGCGACCGCGCGCACCTTGCCGTGGCGAGGCGTCAGGACGCTGATGATCCGATCGGCCTCACCGAGCTTGTGCGTCCGGAGCACGATGCCCTCGTCCCGGTACAAGCCCATCGGCTCACGGTACCGACGGAGGCGTCACTCGGTGCGGAGCGCGCTGGCGGCGGTGACCTTCGCGGCCGCCCGACCCGGCAGGAGCGCCACGACGTTGGCGATGGCGACGATCGACAGAGCGACCGCCGCGACGAACAGCACCGGCACCGCGGTGGGGCTGTGGAGCCCCAGCGACGTGGTGATCGCCTCCCAACCGCTCGCGCTGAGGACCACCCCCACGGGCAGGCCGATGAGCACCGCCACCAACGCCCATGCGGTGGCCTGCCATGCCACCACCCCGCGGATCTGCCGACGGCGGGCACCCACGGCCTTCAACACCGCCAGCTCGCGGCCCCGCCGGCGCACCGACGTGACGAGGGCGTTCACCAACGCCACCGCGGCCAGCACGAGCACGGCCACCGCCAGCGCCACTGGGGCATACGACAGCTGGTCCCACAGCAGCACCGAGCGCGGCACGCTCGTAGCTCCCACGACCGTGTCCGGATACGCGTCCTCGAGGGCGGCCGTCGCGGCCTCGACATCGGCGTCGGGCTCGAGCTCCACGAGGAGGACCTGGGGTGCGAGCTCGACCGCGCCCTCGAACGCTTCGGGGGTCACGTAGGCGACCCGCCCGGGGTGCGGGTCGGCGAGCGCCGTCCCGGCCACCCCGAAGCCGACGACCGTGACGGACTGCGTTGACCCGACGAACTCGATCGTCAGCGGGATCTCGTCCCCGATCTCCACCCCGAGCGCCCGCGCGGCGGTCTCGCCGAGGAGCACCTCGTCCGGACCGATGGGAACCCGTCCGCTCGCGACGGTCGGCTCCATCCGACCGATGCCGGGGAGGTACGCCACCACGGTCACGGAGAGATCGCGGGCCGTCCCGGCGTCGGACAGCTCGCCCACCGCGCTGGCGACGTCCCCTCTCGCCTCGAGGAACGCCACCGCCTCGTCCATGGAGGCCCGCGTGGAGAAGTCCCCGAACGACACGTCCCAGCGCTGCCCGAACCGCTCCGGCTCGTGCACCAGCGCGTCGTAGCTCGAGAGGACCACCCCCGCCGCCACCACGCTGGCCACCGCCATCGTGCACGCCGCGATGGACAGCTGACCGGCACGCGCCGCCCGCGACCGATCGAACGCCATCCGCATCCCGAGCGTCGGCACCACGCCCGCCCCTGCCGACGCGAAGCGATCCGCCACCGCGACCCGCCGCGACGGGGACCGGTGGCGCACGGCACCGACCCGCCACGCGCTGACGGCGGCCAGCACCAGCACGACGCCACCCACCGCGAGGAACCCGAGGCCGAGGACCCAGCCGTCGACCGCCATCCCGGAGTGCCGTTGCACGCGGCCCCCGACCCCGCGTGGAAGGAACCCGGACAGGCCCACGGCCAGTGCGACGGCGAGGACGGCCCCACCCAGCGCCACGCTGGCCGACCGCAGGATCGCGGCAAGCGTGCGGTCGCCCCGCGTCAGCCCGAGCGCCGCCAGGGCCTCGACGTCCGACGACTCCGTGGCGATCTGGCGGGCCAGCGTCTGGCCGAAGATCACCACCGCCACCAGCGCCGCGACGGCCGCAAACGCGAGCTGGGCTCGGCCCTCGGCCCGGAGGCGATCCTCGACGGCGCGCTGCATCTCGTCCGTGACCCCGAGGTCGAACTCGACCCCCGGGACGACGAGCGACCGCTCGCCGTACTCGGCCGCCAGCGCCTCGGCCACGTCGTCGATCGCGCCCGGACCCTCCGCCAGGTCGATGCCGAGCATCACGCCGTAGGCGGCCAGGTCCGGGCCGTGCTGGCGGTACCACGCCGGCATGAGTCGAAAGGTCGCGTTGTCGTAGCCCTGCTGCTGTCCTCGCGGTGGCAGCACGTCGATCGGCGCACGGGTCACGCCCACCACGCGCACCTCCGCCGGTGTGCCGGCGGCGTCCAGCTCCACCCCCGCCTCGAGCTCGCCGAGCTGGGCCGTGGTCAGGGGCGTGACGGTGATCGTGTCCCCCACCCAGACGCCGAGCGCCTCGGCCATCTCCTCGTTGATCTCGGTCTCATCGGGGCGGGCGGGGTCGGCCTGGCGGCCCGCCAGGACGATCGGATCGCCCACGATCCCCGGGAGCGGTGGGTCGATGGCGAGCTCCCCGGCCACCAGGCGGGGATCCTCCGATCCGGACGCGGACACCTCGGCGACGATCGTCGAGAGGCGCATCGTCTGCTCGACGCCGGGGAGGGCGTCCACCTCCGCTTGGAGCCCGGCCAGATCGTCGACCGCGGGCGAGGGGAACTGGAAGTCCTCGGTCATCACCGTCGCGACCGCGTCGGCGGGCGGGGTGTCGGCCCGCAGCGCATCCCAGCCGGCCTCGGCTCGGCGGATGCTCGCCAGCGACGCCATCACCAGCGCCCCGCCGAGGCCGGCCAGGACGATCAGGGCGAGGGTCGCCCCCACGTTGCGCCGGAGGCGCGACCGTCGCGATCAGAAGTGCCACCCGCACGTCGAGCACTCTAGGAGATCCCGGCCTGGCCCGCCCAAGGTGACAGCACCCTCAGCGAGGGTGGTGCTGGCACTACTGATCGACGCCGCCGAAGCGGCGTTCGCGGCGCTGGAACTCGCGCACCGCTTCGAACAGGTGCTCGCGGCGGAAGTCGGGCCACAGCGTCTCCGTGAAGATCAGCTCGCTGTAGGCCATCTCCCACAGGAGGAAGTTCGAGATGCGGTGCTCGCCCGAGGTGCGCACGACGAGGTCGGGGTCGGGCATGTCGGGCGCGTAGAGCCGGGACCGGATCGCCTTCTCGGTGATCTTGTCGGCCGGTGTGCCATCGGCGACGAGGGCCTGCACCGCGTCGACGATCTCCGCCCGCCCGCCGTAGTTGAAGGCGAAGGTGAGGGTCATGCGGCGGTTGTGGGCGGTCATCGCCTCGGTGTCGTCGATGTGCTTCTGCACCCGCTTGGGCACGCGCCAGCCCTGGCGCCCGATGAACCGGACTCGAACCCCCTTGCCGTCGAGCTCGTCTCGCCGGCTCAGCAGCAACCGCTCGTTGAAGGCCATCAGGAAGCGGACCTCGTCGACGGGCCGGCGCCAGTTCTCCGTGGAGAACGCGTAGACCGTCAGCCAGCGGATGCCCAGCTCGAGCGCGCCCTCGACGGCGTCGAAGAGGGCCTCCTCCCCCGCCGCGTGCCCATCGGTGCGCTTCAGACCCCGGCGCGTCGCCCAGCGACCGTTGCCGTCCATCACGCAGGCCACGTGCGCGGGGATGCGCTCGGGATCGACGTCGGGGGGCAGCACGGCTCCGAACCTAGTCACGTGGGTACCGTCTCCCCGTGTTCGACATCCAGCGGTGGCGACGGCGGTGGCCGTGGCTGGATCGCGTCCTCGCGTTCAACGACCGCTTCGGTGACATCGGCGGCGGGCCCCTGTCGTCGTCGATCGCGCTGGCGGGGTTCCTGTCCCTGTTCCCCTTGCTCCTGGTCGGGATCGCCGCGATCGGCTTCCTGGCCTCCGGCGACGCCGACTTCACCGACACCGTGATCGAGAACCTGAGCCTGCAAGGTCGCGCCGCCGAGGTGGTGGAGGACGCCATCACCACCGCGTCGGAAAGCGCTCGGACGGCGACGATCATCGGCCTCGTCGGCCTGCTCTGGGCCGGCCTCGGCGTGGTGGGGGCCCTCCAGAACGCCATGAACGCGGCCTGGCAGACGAAGGGCCGGGGGCTGCTCGACCGGGCGGTGGCGATCGCCTGGCTGGTGGGCGCGGGCACGCTGTTCCTGGCCACCTCGGCGCTCGGCCCGGCGCTGCAGCTCACCGATGGCACGCTCTGGCCCGTCACCGTCCTCCTCGGGCTCGTGCTCACCACCGCCCTGTTCCTGTGGACCTACCACTTCCTGGGCAACAGCAACGTCGGCTGGCGCGCCCACCTCCCCGGTGCGCTGCTGGTGGCGGTGGGCTTCGAGATCCTGAAGGTGATCGGCTCCGTGTGGGTCCCCCGCGCGATCTCGTCTGCGTCGGCGCTGTACGGCGCCATCGGCGTCGTGTTCGCCGTCCTCGCATGGTTCGCGATCTACGCCCGGCTGATCGTCTACGGCGCGGTCCTCAACGTGGTGCGCTACGAGGGCCGGGAAGGCACGGTGACCGTGCAGATCGAGGTGCCGCGGATCGATGGAGAGGTGCCGCTGTCGACGACGCGGGGCGGCGCCGTCGACGAGAAGGTGGAGGCGGCCGACCAGTAGCCGGCCGCCTCCAGCGCTCAGCCGGCCATCGTGGCGCCGGTCTCCAGCAGCGACTTGAGATCGCTGAGGACCCACGCGTGGCCGCCGCCTCCGCCACCCCCCTGGTCCTCGCCCGCCCCGCTGACCAGGGCCGCGGTGATCGGGGCGCCCGCGAGGTCGTGGGTGAGGGTGAGCGAGCAGAACCCGTCCAGCTCCTTGATCTCGTAGGTGATCGTGGAGTGGGGCTCTTCGGCCATGGACGGGTCCATGAGCATCCGCCACGTGGTCACGAGGCGGTGGGGCGCGTCGGCCTCCAGCACCTCGCCGTCGATGAGGACGTCGGGGCACGGGTAGCCGGCTGACTCCGCCTGGGCCTTGAACTCCGCGTTGGGCGTGACGGTGAGCGCGCCGCCCGGCTTGAGGTCGTAGTGCGTGTACCCCGTGTAGCCGTAGCGGTTCGTCCACTCGGGGTCGGTGATGGCAGTCCAGATCGCGTCGGCCGTGGCCTTGATGTACACGCGGTACACCTGCGTCGTGGTGATCGTGTCGGTGGTCATGAGGGCTTCTCCAGTTGGGTCTTGAGGTCGAGGAGCGCGGTGACGTTGTGCTCCGTGTACTTGTCGATCCAGCGGTCGTGGATGAGCCGGATGGGCACGGGGTTGAGGAAGTGCAGCTTCTCCCGGCCCGATCGGCGGGTGACCACGAGGTCCGCTTCTTCGAGCACCTTGAGGTGCTTCATCACGCCGAAGCGGGTCATCGACAGCTCGGACTCGAGCTCGGTGAGCGTGCGGCCGTCACGTTCGTAGAGCAGGTCGAGCAGGAACCGACGGGTCGGATCGGCCAGCGCCCGGAAGGCGAGGTGCAGATCGGTGTCGTCGGCCACCCGGTCACAATAGGTGACTATTTGGTCACCTGTCAACCACGCCGAGGTGCGTCAGACTGCCGAGGCGGGCCCCACTCGAGGAGTGATGGATGGCAACGACGCAGCTGGGCCGACGGGCGTTCCTGCAGGCCGCGGTCGCGACGACGGGCGGAGTGCTCGTCAGTGGCTCGCTGGAGACGATCATCAGTGGTGCCGCCGGGGCCACGCCCGCCCCCCTGCCCCTCGGACCGGTGGCCGACCTCCGCGACGGCAAGGTGCGGCTCCATCTGCCCCCCGGCTTCCGGTACCGCTCCTTCCACGACACCGATGTGCTCACCGGATCGCCTCCGATCACCCTCGACGACGGCACCCTGCTGCCCGGCCGCCATGACGGGATGGCCGCCTTCCGCGGCCGCCACGGCACGGTGTGGCTGGTCCGCAACCACGAGGTGAACGGCCCGGTGGCCGCGCCGTTCGGTCCCGGCGAGCCCTACGACCACCACACCGGCGGCGGCACCACCACGATCCGGGTCACGCCCGATGGTCACGTGCTCGAGGCCTTCACCAGCCTGAACGGCACCCAGATGAACTGCTCCGGCGGGGCCATGCCCTGGGGCAGCTGGATCACCTGCGAGGAGACCGTGAACGGCCCCGATGTCGGCGCTGACTTCACCAACGCGCCCAACGTCACCCTCGAGCAGCGGCATGGCTTCCTCTTCGAGGTGCCGGCGGGCGGGCAGTCCAACCGGGAGCCGATCACCTCGGCTGGTCGCTTCGCCCACGAGGCCGCGGCCTACAGCCCGCACGAGGGGTACGTGTACCTCACCGAGGACAACTTCGCCTTCCCGTCGGGCCTCTACCGGTATCGCCCGCCGGTGAACCCGATGCGTGCGGGCCGGCTGGTCGAACGGCGGACGGCTCCAGATGCTGCGGGTGAAGGGCCAGCCCGAGGCGCACCTCGAGGCGGAGCAGGCCATCGGCGCCAGCTACCAGGTGGAGTGGGTGGACATCGACGACCCGAACCCCACGTTCCCGTACACGCCCGGCCTGCCGGCACCCACCACCAACAACGAGGCCATCGTCTACGTCGGCGCGCAGGGCCGCGCGCAGGGCGCCGCCCACTTCTCCCGCCTGGAGGGCGCGGTCTTCACGAAGAGCGAGGTGTACTTCACCTCCACGCAGGGCGGCGGACCGGCGGAGACCGGCCCGCAGCTGACCCTCGGGTACGGGCAGCGGCGCGGGCCAGGTGTGGTCGTACGACCCGCGCCACCAACGGCTCACCTGCCGCTACCAGTCGCCGGGCACGGCAACGCTCGAGCTGCCGGACAACATCACGGCGCGCAGCAACCGCGGGACGATCGTGCTGTGCGAGGACGGCCCCGTCGACAACTACATCCGCGGCCTCAGCCATCGGTCGACCTTGTTCGACATCGCCCTGAACCGGCTGACCCGCAACAACGCGTCGGCTGACGGCACCTTCGCACCCCGGTTCGCAGAGGAGTTCGCCGGCGCCACCTTCAGCCCCGACGGCCAGACCCTCTTCGTCAACATCCAAGCCGCCCAGGCCCTCACGTTCGCGATCTGGGGTCCCTGGAGCCGCCTGGGCGTGTAGCGGAAGGCGGTCGATAGCCTCCGCGGGATGGCCCCTGTCATCTCCATCGGCGGGCTCGTCAAGACGTTCGGTTCCAGCCGGGCGCTCGACGGGCTCGACCTCGTGGTCGAGCCGGGCGAGGTGCACGGCTTCCTCGGGCCGAACGGCGCCGGCAAGACGACGACGATCCGGGTGCTGCTCGGTCTGCTGCGGGCCGACGCCGGTGAGGTGACGCTGCTCGGTGGTGATCCGTGGCGCGACGCGGTGGACCTCCACCGTCGCCTGGCCTACGTGCCCGGCGACGTGAACCTCTGGCCCAAGCTGACCGGCGGCGAGGTGATCGACCTGTTCGCACGCCTCCGCGGCGACGTCGACGAAGCACGGCGCGACGAGCTCATCCGTCGCTTCGAGCTGGACCCGACGAAGCGAGCGCGCACCTACTCGAAGGGCAATCGGCAGAAGGTCGCGCTGATCGCGGGGCTGGCGTCGTCGGCCGAGCTGCTGATCCTCGACGAGCCGACCTCGGGCCTCGATCCGCTCATGGAGGCGGTCTTCCAGACCTGCATCCAAGAGCTGCGCGACGACGGTCGGACCGTGCTCCTGTCGAGCCACATCCTCGCCGAGGTCGAAGCGCTCTGCGATCGGGTGAGCATCATCCGCGCTGGTCGCACGGTCGAGTCCGGCACGCTCGAGTCGCTTCGCCAGCTGACCCGAACCGCCGTGACCGCCGAGACCGACCAGCCCCCTCAGGGCCTGGAAGCCGTCGCCGGCGTGCACGGCCTCCAGGTGCACGGCCGCCACGTGCGGTTCGACGTCGACACCGTGCACCTGGCCGCGGCGATCCGGTCGCTCAGCGACGCGGGACTGCACTCCCTCGTCAGCAACCCGCCCACGCTCGAGGAGCTGTTCCTGCGTCACTACGGCGACGAGCTCGCGCGCGACCTCCAGTCCGACGACCAGCCCGCCGAGGCGTGACCGCGCTCCACGGCACCGGGCCGCTCGTGCGGCTCATCATCGGCCGAGACCGGATCCGGCTCCTGGCCTGGATGGCCGGGATCCTGCTGCTCGTCATCACCACCGCCGCCAGCACCAAGGGCATCTACGCCACCCAGGCCGACCTCGACGAAGCGGCCCTCGCGTCCCGCGACAACCCTGCCGCGCTCGCCTTCAACGGACCCGACCAGGCCCTGGACACCATCGGCGGCCAGGTGGCCTTCCAGGTCGGCGCGTTCGGCCTGGTGATGGTCGGCCTGATGAGCGTGCTGCTCGTCGGCCGGTTGACCCGGGGCGAGGAGGACAGCGGCCGCCTGGAGCTCGTGCGCGCCATGCCGGTCGGACGCCACGCGCCGCTCGCCGCCGGGCTGACCGTGGTGGCCGGCGCGCAGATCGCCCTGGGGATCCTGGTGGCGCTCAGCCTCGTGCAGCAGGACCTGCCCACCGCGGGCTCGCTCGTCTTCGGGGCCTCCTTCGCGGCCTTCGGGCTCACCTTCGTCGGCGTCACCGCGGTCACCGCGCAGGTGACGGAGAACCCACGCGTCGCCTCCGGGATCGCCGGCGGCGTGCTGGGCGCGTCGTTCGCGATCCGGGCCGCCGGTGACATCGGTGACGGCACGCTGTCGTGGTTCTCCCCCATGGGCTGGGCCCAGAAGGCGCGCCCGTACGCAGGTGAGCGCTGGTGGCCGTTGCTGCTCTGCCTCCTGCTCGCGGCGGGGCTCACGTGGCTGGCCACCACCCTCGCCGCGCACCGGGACTTCGGCGCGGGCATGGTGGCCCCGCGCCCGGGGCCGGCGTCGGCCGCACCCTGGCTCGGGAGCCCGCTCGGGCTGGCGATCCGACTCCACCGGGGAGCGATCCTCTGGTGGGCCGGCTCCGTGCTCGCGCTCGGCCTCGTGTACGGCTCGCTGGCCGACAGCATCGACGAGTTCGTCGGGGACAACCAGGCCCTCGAGGACATCCTCGCCGCCGCCGGCCAAGCGAGCCTGACGGACTCGTACCTCGCGACGTCCCTGCTGATCATGGCCCTCGTCGCGGCCGGGCCCGCCCTCCAGATCGTGCTGCGGCTGCGCACAGAGGAGACGGCGCAACGGACCGAAGCGGTGCTGGCGACCCCGACGTCGCGATGGGCGTGGGCGAGCAGCCACCTCGCCGCGGCCCTCGCCGGGAGCGCGCTCACGCTCGCCGCCGCCGGCCTCGGGCTGGGGCTCGGGTACGCGGTCGTCG
Source organism: uncultured Microthrixaceae bacterium (assembly GCA_963721695.1). GTDB lineage: Bacteria > Actinomycetota > Acidimicrobiia > Acidimicrobiales > VFJN01 > VFJN01. Next base: position 607,172 of record CAVRKU010000016.1, on the reverse strand, counting down.
GGGGCGACTGGGATCAGGTCCTCCGGCTGCTCGGCGCCGGCCTCGCCTACGTCCCGGCCGTGTGGCTCCTCACCGGGCTGGCGCTGGCCCTCTACGGCCTGGCCCCGCGCTGGACCGTGGGCGCGTGGCTGGCGCTGATCGCGTGCCTCGTGATCGGCATGTTCGGCACCGTGCTCGACCTGCCGCAGTGGCTCATCGACCTGTCGCCCTTCGAGCAGACCCCGGCCATGCCGGCCGATCCCCTCGTCGTCCTGCCGCTCGTCGTGCTCGGTGCGTTGGCCTTCGCCCTGGTGGCCGTGGGGCTGGCGGCGTTCCGCCGTCGGGACCTCGTCACCGCCTGAGCACGACGGACCGGAAGAGCGTCAGCAGGCTCCAGTGCCCCTGCTGGGCGCGCCGCACGAGCGGCATCAGCACCCACCACGCCCCCACGAACCCGAGGGCGACCATCGGCGTGATGTCGCGGGTCAACCGCAGCACCTGACCCCACACCCAGTCCAGGGTCAGCTCGTCGCACTGCGCGGGCCGATCCTCGCCCGTCGGCTCGCCATCGACGATCACCACCTCGGGACACGCGGTGACCACGTCCGCGGCCGACAGCTCCTCGTAGTCGTTGTTGACGCCGAGGGTCTCGTTCGCGAGCGCGGCCTCGACGGTGTCGCGCATGGCCGCATGCCCGGTCTCGTTCGGGTGGAAGCTGTTGTGGATCCAGTTCTGGGGGTTGATGACGTCGATCAAGCGCCCCGACACGGGGTTGAGGGCGATGAAGTTCATGCCGAGGCCCTTTGGCGTGTTGCGGTCGCAGATCCGCAGGCGGTCCGGGACGAAGGACGATTCGACCGCGGCCACGAAGCGGAAGTCGTGCTCCTCCGCCACCGCCTTGACGGTGTCGTTGAGATCGTCGACGAAGGCGCGGATGAAGTCGTGGTCCCCCGACGACAGGAGCGTCCACCAGCAGCCGCCCGCCGCCACGGGCATCGGGTAGGCCATCACGTACACGGGCAGGTTCCCGTCCGCGTCCCGAGGGACGCCGTCCATCTCCTCCTCGAGCTCCGTGTAGGCCCTGTCCAGGCGCTCGCCTACGTGCTCCAGCCGATCGGCGAAGCGGGCGCCGACCGTCGAGCAGTCGCCCGGCGCGATGCACGCCTTGCCGATCTCCCCGAACCCGGCGTCGTTGCCGCCCATCGACACGAGCACGGCGGTGACGTCCGCTTCGTCGAGATCGCGCGTCGGGTCGGTGTCCTCGGTCGCCGGAGGACATCGCGTCGCGGTACTGCCGCAGCTGCGGGACGGGCTCGGTGGCGTTGGGCCGGCCCGCCCAGAGGTCTCGCGCGACGGCGCCCGAGCAGGCGAGGAAGAGCACCCGATCGGGCACCTCCGGCGTGTCGGACTGCTCCACCAGCGTCACCGGGTAGGCGGTCGGCGCACGCCGGCATTGGTTGCCCCGCTCCGGGTTGGTCTCGTTGGTGCCCTCGATGAACTCGGTCGCGCCCTCGCCGGAGATGTACGAGTCCCCGAACGCCACGATGAGCTCGTCACCGGGCTCCGGCTGCGTCGCCGGCGGCACCTCGTGGGCGCGTGGTGCGAGCGCCCAGACGAGCGCCACCAGCCCGAGCACGAGCAGCATGCCGGTGTCGCTGTCGGACGCGACGAGCGCGACCACCGCGATCAACCCCACGACGATGATCGCCACGTAGGCGGGCTCGACGCCGAAGACCAGCAGCGCGACCGCCGTGCCGACGAGCGCGAACGCTCCCCTGAGCAGGAGCGTGCGGGTCTCCCCAGTGCGGTGCACGTCCAGCCAGTCCTCGGTGTGGAGCTCGGTGGCGACGGCCGCCACCACGACCCCGAACGCCACGAGCGCGAGGCCGCCGGGGGGCGCGATGGCCCCGATCGGCCCGAGGCCGAGCAGGATCAGCAGCACCGCGAGCGCGTAGCCCAGGTACCCGCGGGTCACCATCCACCGCCTCGAGTAGCGGGCCTCGCTGAGCAGCTCCGTGGCGAAGTGGGCGAGGAAGGCGATGCCGATGAAGGTGGCGGAGTCGCTGTCGGCGACCAGCACGAGCAGCAGCCCGATCACGAGGTGGGCGAGCGCGACCGCCACCCGGAGGACGGTCGCCGTGGAGCCGAGCTCGCGCAGCTCCTTGAGCCGCGCTCCCAGCAGGAGGCTGGCCACTCCGGCCGCGGCCGCCGAGATGATCAGGGCGAGCAGGTCGGCGGATGCGGCGGCCAACGTGACGGCGATGCCGGCCAGGCCGAACAGGAGGTAGACGGGTCCCGCCTTCTTCAGCCACAGCACGGCTTCGCCGCGCGGGACGTCGGTGCCGGGGAGGTTGTCCATCCATCGTCTCCGGTGGGAGCTCGGGCCCGCGATGATCATCACCGAAAGCCGTCGTCTCTACCACCACCCGTCGAACGGAGCTGACGATGATCATCGTGTCCGGGAGCATCCACGTGGACCCTGACGAACGCGCCGGTTACCTCGCCGGGTGCCGTTCGGTGATCGAGCAGGCCCGGGTCGCGCCCGGGTGCCTCGACTTCCACCTCGCCGCCGACCCGATCGAGCCGTCCCGCATCAACGTCTACGAGCAGTGGGAGTCGGTCGCCGCAGTGGAGGCGTTCCGCGGCTCGGGTCCCAGCGACGACCAGGGCGCCGCCATCCGATCCGCCGCTGTCTTCCAGCACGAGGTCGCGTCATCCGAGGCGCTCTAGGACATCCCGGGAAGATTTCCTCGCTCGGTTGTCGAATCCGGGTCGAGGTCGTTCGTGGACAGGGTGAGGGCTGGAACGAGCCGGTCCCCGACCTGAGGAGTCCCGATGACTGCAACCGTCTCCCCCACCACCCCCGTCGCCGTCGCCACCGAGAGCGAAGCCGTTCCCTCGCTGTGGCGGGCCGGTCTCGCCGCTGGCGCCGTGGCTGCGGTCGCGACCACCGCGGTCGCGGCCGTCGCCCTGGCGTTCGACGTGCCGCTCGAGATCGCCGGCGAGCAGATCCCGCTGCTCGGCTTCGCGCAGCTCACCATCGTCTGCTCGATCCTCGGCGTCCTCATCGCCAAGGCGACCCGGCGCTGGGCGTCCCGTCCCCAGGCCGCCTTCGTCCGCATCACCGTCGCCCTCACGGCGCTCTCCCTGGTGCCCGACCTCACGGCCGACGCCACCTCCGCCACCAAGCTCACCCTGATGCTCACCCACCTGGTGGCCGCCGCCATCGTCATCCCCCGTCTGGCGAACCGCCTCGCCCGTTGACCGCCCGACGTTCACCCGATCTGTGGACGCTCACGCTCGCCATGCGGACGTGAGCGTCCACAGAACCGATGGCGGCCAGGGTCTCGTCGAAGATCGACCGATCGGTCCCGTCCAGCTGCGGTTCGAGGTGGAGGCTCGCGAGGTCGAGCTGCACCTCGGGGGTGGACCACGCGGCATGGAGGGCGCAGGCCTGCACCCACGGCTGGCGCCAGCGGTGCTCAGGGTCGGTGATGAGGTCGACGAGCACCGCCTCGATCGACTGCTCCGGGAGCGGAAGGGTCCGGGTCAGGCGGCGAAGCCGCTCGGCATCGGGCAGGTCCGGTTCAAGCAGGGCCACCGCGGCCCGGTCGGTCCCGGTCAGCGCGACGTCGAGCCACTCGACGGCCAGCGTGTGCGACCGGGCGTCGCCCTTGGCGAACTGGAACGACACACGCTCGAGCGCATCGTCCCCATGGTGAGCGCCCAGTCCGGCCAACACGCGGCGGCGGACGAGATCGAGCTCGTCGCGCAACGCCGCCTGGAGGCCCTCGGTCGTCGGATGGGCTTCACAGGCACACAGCGCGCGCAGGATGCGCGTCGCGTGCTCGAGGTCCGCGAGGACGACGAGTGACGCATCGACCTGGTCGTGCTCCCACCCATCGCGATCGGCGGTCGCGACGAGCGCGCCGAGCGCAGTCAGCACCGCAAGACCGACCTCACGATCTGGGTGAGCCGATGTGACGGCTCAGCACGGCGATCGCCGTCGGTCCACCGACGTCGCGTGCGACGCGAGCGAGGTGGACCGGCACCCACGGGGCTCCGGCAACCGCTGAGAGACCTTCGTCCACTGCACCCAGCGCCAGGTCGCCGGCCCGAGCGAGAGCATCGACCGCCGCGCTCGCCGTGACCCGATCCCCGAGGCCCCCGATGACGGCGGCCAGCAATGGCTCGTCCTCGGGCCAACGCGTCGCTCCCAGCGCGGCGTTCACGACCTCGTGGTGTCCATCGACGAGCAAGGCGCGGAGGGGACCGCGGTCGACACCCGTGGCGATGTTGCAGGCGTCGAGCACCCGAGCGGCCAGGACCCGCTGAGACGGATCGGGGTCCTCGGCGAGTCGAGCTACCTCGAGCGTCACGATCGCGCGTCCGGCGTCGTCACCGAGGCGGGCCATGGTGGCCAAGGCGGCTACCCGAACCGCGGGATCGGGGTCGGATCGCAGCGCCTCCACCAGCTCGAGCACCGACGCGTCGCCGGCGGTCGCCAACACCTGCACCGATCGGGCCCGCATCGATGGCTCCGGATCGTCGAGCCCTCGCACGGGCCGCGACCACCGCACGTGCTGGGTCGGCGTGCGGCGAGCCGCTCGAGGGCATCGGCTCGCACCAGGGCGGGGCCTTCACTGGCCAGTCGCACGAGGCGATCCGCCAGTGCCGGGTGCTCGGCGAAGCTGAGCGTGTCGAGGCCGAGCCTGATGTCCCGGGGATCGTGGCTCTCGAGCAACCGATCCGCGACCGCCAGGCTGTTGGCGCCGTCGATCGTGATGGCCGCGGGATCCAGGGTCCGGAATCGGATGCTCGTGAGGAGGTTGGTCCGGTAGCTCCGGTGCACGAGCACCGCCACCACGAGCCAGACGGCGACGACCACGGCCACCAGCGCCGGCAGCAGGATGCCCCCGGTGCCCGTCGTGGCCTGGAGCAGCAGCAGCCCCACCCCGCTGAGGCCGATGGCCAACGGTACGGCGAGCCCCTCGACGCCCGCCTGGGCCGCCAGCCGGATCGGTGTCGGCACGACCTGATAGGCCGCGCTCAACGAGGTGCGGGCGGCGCCGTCGGCGAGCACGAGATCGGCGACGCGCGCCCCCGCGATGAGCACGAACACCACGGTGGCCCCGGGTCCCTGGAGCGCCGACAGGGCGACGACCCCGCCGACGATGGCAAGCACAGCGCTCGGATTGGCGGTGAGCCCGTAGCGAAGCCCGAACCGGCGTAGGAGCAGCCCGGCGATCAGGAGCAGGAACACGATGTCCGCCCCGTAGGCGATCGCCGTGAACCGGCTGATGAACTGGGCCAGCTCCTGGCTGTCCTCGTAGCGCTCCGTCGCGCGCTGGTACACGAGGTAGTCGAGCCACTGGCTCTCCACCGCTGACAGCATCTGGAACGCGACGATCAGGGCGACGTAGCGGTGCCGCAGCAGGTCGCCCCAGGTCGGTGCCGCATCCTTGGCCACCGCCTCGTCGAGGTCGACCCCTGACAGCTCGGCCCGGAACTGGTGTCGAATCACCGTGAGCAGCCCCAGCCAGAGCCCGCCGGCGGCCGCGGCACCGAGCACGAGGTGCTCCGTGCCGCCGAGGAGCTCGAGGAGCGGGGGGGCGGCCAGCCCACCGGCGACGAAGCCGAGCGCGAACCCCGCGATGACCCGCGGCGTACAACGACTTGAGCGCGCGCACGTCGAGGAGCATCCCGGCCTGCCCCACGAGCAACATGAAGCCCATCGGTACGACGATCGGCACCAGCACGAGGAGCCCGAACGAGACCCATCGGAGCTCGTTCGCCAGCAGCACCCACACCACCACCAGCACGGCCGAGGTGAGGACCAGCACCCGGAGGGCGACGGTCACCAGCGGCCGGCGGCGCAGCGCCGCCGAGAGCGCGGCGCTCGACGCCGCCCCCGCCACGGCCGCCCCGATGTAGGTGACCGGGAGCAGTCCGGCGCCGTAGGTGGACAAGAAGATGGCGCTCGCCGGGATGGCGATCCACGACATGAGGAGCCCGAGCGCGAACGCCTGCCCAGCGAGCAGACCGACGCGTCGCCGTTCCGACCGGTTCGGCGCGTCGGTCACGCCCCCGCCACGTCGGCGCCGTGGTCGGCCTCCTGCAGCAGGCGAGCCAGTGTGTGGATCACCGCCCGGGCGATCTCGGGTCGATCCTCCAGCAGCTCCTCGAACGGGCCCCGCCGGAGGCGGAGCAGCAACGACGACTCCACCGCGGTGGCCGACGCCGCGCGGGGTGCAGGCGCCAGGACGGCGAGCTCACCGACGACGGCGCCCGGTCCGAGGACCGTGAGGGTCCGATCACCCACGTGCACGCGGGCGGATCCCGCCGCGATCACGTAGAGCCAGTCCTCCAGCGCACCGCGAGCGATGAACGTCGTACCGGATTCGACGTGGACCTCCTCGAGCAACCGGGCGACAGCCACGAGCGCGTGGCCCGGGACCTCGGCGAACAGCGGGGCCCGGTGCAGCACACTGACTCGCTCCAGGGTCATCAGCTCGTTCGTGGTGCTCCCCCCGCCCAACACGCCGTGAGCATGGCAAAGCCGTGCGCCTCAGAACCGCGTCAGCGTGTGAACAACTTGTGAACCGGCTCGCTCGATTCGTGGCCGCGAGCTGGTCTAGGCGGAGCGGCCTCGGACGTGACAGGTGGCCGTGGACCGCATCACCTCGCGTCCCGCGTCGTCGGTCATCACCGCCTCGGCGTGGGCGAGCGTCCGTCCGAGGTGGACCACTCGGCCCTCGCAGCGGTAGCGACCGGTCAGGGCCACCGGGCGGAGGTAGGTCACGGCGAGGTTGGTCGTCACGACGTCGGCGCCGGCGTCGAGCTGGGTCAGCACGGCGGTGCTGAGCGCGAAGTCGGCGACCGCAGCCAGGATGCCGCCGTGGGTCGTGGCGCCGTTGCTGAAGCGCTCGCCGCTCGTGAAGCCGAACGCGATGGCGCCCTCGGAGACGGCATCGATGTCGAGGCCGAGGAGCAGGGCGGCCGGCGGGGGCGGGAGCTCACCGTCGCGGATGAGCTCCATGAGCTGGAGGCCGGCCGGCTTCTCGGTCGTCAGGGTGCTCATGCCGTCACCGGCTCGACCGCGAGCGCCACGGGCTCGGGCTCGGGCGTGACGGCCGCGACCCGACGCTGACGACTGGAGATCAGGGCCGCCACGAGGGCCGCTCCCGCGCTCATGAGCCACACGTTCTGGAAGGCATCGAGCGCCGCCTCTGGTGACGTCGGCGTGCCGAGGATGGAGACCAGCAGGGCGACGCCCAGCACCCCGCCCATCTGACGAGCGGTCTGGTTGAGGGCGCCGCCGACGCCGAAGCGCTCGGCAGGAAGTCCGGCGACGGCCGCCGCGCTGAGCACGGGGAAGGTGAGGGCCACGCCGACGCCCGTGAGCAGGCTGGCCGGCAGCCAGCGGCCCCAGTAGTCCGGGGTCAGCGGCATGAAGGCGACGCACCACAGCTGCGCCGTGGCGAAGATGAGGCTGCCCACGACGAGCACCGGCCGATAGCCGATGCGACCGGCCAGCGCCCCCGTCGAGCGGCTCAGCGCCGCCACCACCAGCGGGCCCGGGGTGATGGCGAGGCCGGCCTTGAGGATGGAGTAGTCCCACACCGTGGTGAGGAACAGCACGTTGGCGAGGAGCATGGCGAAGAAGCCGACGGCGTAGGCGACGGTGGCGGCGTTGGCCAGGGCGACCGTCCGGTTCTCGAACAGGGTGAGGTCGATCGCGGCGGCCGGATGGACACGGGCTCGTCGCCAGGCCGACACGCCGAGCACGAGCGATGCCCCGAAGGAGGCGAGCACCGCGGTGCTCGTCCAGCCCCAGTCGTCGCCCTGCGTGATGCCGAGCGCCAGGGTCGCGACCGACAGCGAGAGCAGCGCCACGCCGAGCAGGTCGGGCGGCGGACCGCCGACCACCGACTCGGTGACCACCCGCCTCGTCACCACGGCGACGACGAGGAGGACGGGCAGGTTGATGAAGAAGGCCCAACGCCAGCCGCCGGCGTCGATGAGCACCGCTCCCAGGGACGGCCCGGTGGCCACGGCGAGGGCGGAGATGCCGCCCCACATGGCCACCGCCTGGGCCCGCAGCGACGGGGCCGTGGCGGCCAGCAGGAGCGCGAGCGAGGCCGGCATGAGCAGCGCCGCGCCGACGGCCTGCACGACCCGGCCGCCGATGAGCATCCAGGGGCTGGTGGCCACGCCGCACAGCAGGGAGCCAAGCGTGAACACCGCGATGCCGCGGAGGAACCAGCGCCGCCGGCCCGAGCGGTCGGCGATGCGACCGGCGCCCAGCAGCAGGGCGCCGAACACGACGCTGTAGGCCGACAGCACCCAGGAGAGCGACGTCGTCGAGACCTCGGGGAACGACGCCTTGATCGACGGGAAGGCCACGTTCACGATCGACAGGTCGAGGGCCACCACGAAGGCGCCGGCGACCGTCACGAAGAACACGGGCCACGGGATCCGGGGCGCTGCCTCGACCGCATCGTTGGGTTGCGTCATGCGACCCACCTTGTCACGTGTGGGTTGCGTGACGCAACCCACACGTGCGTGACCTTCGTCGCAGGCGCCGGTCGATAGCGTTGCGTCACGCAACCCTCATGCGTAGGGTGGTGCTCGTGAAGAAGGCTTCGTTTGCTGACATGCACTGCTCGGTGGCCCAGTCCCTCGAGGTGATCGGTGAGTGGTGGACGCTGCTGATCCTGCGCGACGCCTTCCTCGGCGTCACCCGCTTCGACGACTTCGCCAAGCGCCTCGGCATCGCCCGCAACGTGCTCACCGCCCGGCTCGACACGCTCGTCGACAACGACGTGCTCGCCCGAGTCCCCTACGACGAGGCTCGTGCTCGCTACGACTACCGCCTCACCGCCAAGGGCCGCGCCCTCCTGCCGGTGATGACGGCCATCCGCCAGTGGGGCGACCAGTGGATCCTGGGCGAGGACCAGGCCCCGATCGTCGTGGAGCACACCACCTGCGGCCACCTCAGCAAGGGCGTGCTCACCTGCGACCACTGCGGCGAGGAGCTCACCACCCGCACCCTGCGGGCGCGCCGCGGCCCCGGCTTCCAAGACGACGTCGGACTGCTCCCCGCGGAGGTCTGACCCGATCTACGTCCGATCGATCGCCTGACGCCGCAGGTCACCCGCGAGGTGCCGTGGCGCGACCGAAACCCGGTCGCTTGATCCCGCGGCCGCGCGGGAGGCTCCGCCCATGGGGACCGTGCTGTGGGGACCGGAGATCGCGGAGGCCTACGACACCCTGTCGGCGGCGATGTTCGAGCCGGCCGCGCTGGATCCAGCCGTCGACCTGCTCGCCGAGCTGGCGGGCGACGGACGCGCCCTCGAGCTCGCGGTCGGCACGGGCCGCGTCGCCCTCCCGCTGAGCGCGCGTGGGGTCGAGGTGCATGGCATCGAGCTGTCCCCGCACATGGCGGCCCAGCTGCGGGCCAAGCCGGGTGCGGATGCCGTCCCGGTCACGATCGGCGACATGGCCACCACCCGCGTCGACGGCTCCTTCAGCCTCGTGTACCTGGTGTTCAACACCATCCAGAACGTCACCACGCAGGATGAGCAGGTGTCCGTGTTCGAGAACGCGGCCGCCCACCTCGCGGCCGGTGGCTCCTTCGTGATCGAGCTGGGGGTGCCGCAGCTTCGGCGGATGCCCGCGACCGAGGTCGGTCGGGTGTTCACGCTCGAGGACGACCACGTCGGCATCGACACCATCGACGACCTCGTCGGGCAGATCCAGTCGTCGCACCACTGGTGGACCGTTGACGGCCGCCTGCTCCGCCACTCCGCGCCGTACCGCTACATCTGGCCGGCCGAGCTCGACCTCATGGCCCGCCTGGCCGGCCTCCGGCTCCGGCACCGCTGGGCGGACTGGGACCGCTCCCCGTTCACGTCGGAGAGCCCGAGCCAGGTCGCGGTGTACGAGAAGCCCTGACCGTTCTGTGGACGCTGACAACCGGCATGCGGTGCTGAGCGACCACAGAACCCGAGAAATCCGCTCGGCGGTCCGCGGACGGTCTGGTTGTGTTGCTCCCCGTGGCCCAGCCGAGGATGCACGCCGACGAGGTCGACACGGACGAAGCGCTCGTGCGCCAGCTGCTCGCGCGCCAGCACCCCCAGTGGGCGGACCTGCCCATCGAGCGGGTGCCGTCGGCGGGGACGGACAACGCGCTCTACCGGCTCGGCGACGACCTGGCCGTGCGACTCCCGCGCATCCACTGGGCGGTGGACACCGTGGCCAAGGAGCAGACCTGGCTGCCCGTGGTCGCCCCGCAGCTCCCGCTGCCCGTGCCGATGCCCATCGCGCTGGGCGAGCCCGACGAGGCCTTCCCCTACCCGTGGGGCGTCGTGCAGTGGCTCCCCGGCGCCATGGCGTCGCTCGACCAGCTCGACGACCCCGTGCAGGCCGCGCTCGACCTGGCCGACTTCGTGCTGGCCCTGCGAGCCATCGACCCCACCGACGGGCCGAGGCACAACCGCGGCCGTCCGATCCGGCTGGGCGACGAGACGGTACGAGCGGGCATCGCCCAGCTCGATGACAGCCTCGACCAGGAGGCGCTCACCGCAGTCTGGGAACGGGCCATCGCCGCCCCCGACCATGACGGGCCACCGACGTGGTTCCACGGCGACCTCGCCTACCTCAACCTGCTCGCGCGGGACGGCCGTCTGAGCGCGGTGATCGACTGGGGCACCTGCGGCGTGGGCGACCCCGCCATCGACACGATCGTCGCCTGGAACCTGTTCCCGCCGGACGCCCGCGAGGCCTACCGCAACGCGCTGGGTGTGGACGACGCCGAGTGGGAGCGCGGCAAGGGGTGGATCATCACCGGGATCTTCGGGATCCTCTCGTACCACGAGACGAACCCGGTGCTGGCCGCCGACAAGCGCAAGGCCATCGACGCGCTGCTCGCCGACTAGACGATGAAGGGTGGGGCGAAGGTGTCCTCGCCGGCCAGGGTCTTGGCGAACATCGGGCGGTGCGACTGGCCGAACATGATGTGCTGGCGCGCGGTCTGCACGTCCCGAAGGCGGCGCAGCAGCGAGCTGTCGGCGTAGGCCGCCCGTCCGCCGCCGAGGCGGTGGGCCATGGAGGTCACGTCGACCGCGACCTCGCAGCCGTAGTTCATGGCCAGCATCACCTGGGCCTGGAGCGCCTTCGGGACCCGCTCGCCGCGCTCGGCGCAGTCCCACGCGCGATTGCACGCGTCCAGGAGTCCAGCCCGGGCCCCGCGCAGCGCCGTGTCGGCTCTGGCGAAGTCGGCCAGACCGACGGGGTCGTCAGCCAGCGAGCCGCGGGTGCCGCCGAGCTTGCCCTCGATGACGGCGGCGATCTCGTCGAGCGCGCCCCGGGCGATCCCGAGCGGTGCGATCCCGAGGCCGGGAGCCAGCAGGCAGAACAGCGGGAGCCGCCAGAGCGGACCCTCCGCCCACGGCGGTTCGACGAAGGACACCGACCGCTCCCGTTCGACCACGGCGCCGTCGACGGACGCGTGGTGGCTGCCCGTGGCACACAGGCCCGGTGCGTCCCAGGTGGTCTCGACGGTGACGTCGTCCATCGGCACCAGCACCAGCCGTGGGATCGGTTCGGCCTCGTCGGCATCGCCGAACCAGAACGCGCCGAGACCGATCCACGCGCTGTGCAGCGAGTTGCTGCAGAACGGCCATCGCCCGGTCAGCGTGAGCCCGTCGCCGTTGGCGCGGACGTTGCCGAACGGTCCGAACATCCCGGCGTTGCCCTGGTCGGGATCCGACCACACCTCGGCGGCCACCGACTGCGGCAGGTACCCGGCGAAGACGTTCGACCCACAGCCGATCGACGCGCACCAACCGGTGCTGCCGTCGAACGCCGCGATCCGCTCGATCGCCTCGAGCACCTCGACGACGTGCCGTTCGTCCCCGCCGAGCTCCGCCGGCACCCACGACCGGTTGAGACCCGTCGCACGGATGGCGGCGACCACCTCGTCGGTGAGCCGGCGCTCCGACTCCATCGTCGGCACCTGCGACTCGACCAGGCCTGCCAGGCCGTCAGCCTGCTCCACGAGCGTCGTACCCACTCCGCCTCCCTTGTCCGGCGTGCGTCCCAGATCGTGGCACTTCGACCCGGCCCCTGCTCGCCGCGTGTGCGCTAGGTCGGGAGTGGTGCGCGCAGGTCGTCGACGATGCGATCGACCTGGACGAGGAGCGCCGTGTAGCTCATCCACTCGGGGCCGGTCCCGCCCGGCTCCTGTGCGTGCGGGTTCGGCGCTTCGAGGGTCTGGCGGTGAGCCGCGCGAGCGCAGGGTGCCCGTCGCTCGTGCACCTCCTGCACCGCACCCGCCACCCCGCCCTCCGGGTGGTCACCGAGGACCTCGTCCACGAAGACGCGAACCAGGTTGCCGAGCGCGACGAGGAGGGCACCCATCGCCTCCATCGGCCGGTGCTCGCCCCCGGTCAGCTGGGCGTGGTCCTCCAGGCCACGGGCGATCGCCCACACCCCGATCGCGGTCCGCTCCAGCCGCGGCATCACGTCCTCGTACAGGCCGAGCTCGACGGCGTAGGGCCGGTCACGGATGTTCCACTGCGCGGCTTCGCGTCCGTTGCCGACGGCCTCCGTCATCTGCTCCACGAGGCGCTGCCGGGTCAGTCGCGCGGTGTGCCGCCATTCGGCCGTCTGGCTCGTCGACCAGGTCGCGCACAGCCCATCGCCCATCGCGTCGAGCTCATCGCCGATGACGGTCGCCAGCCGGCGCATGGCTCCACGGGCTTCGTCGCGCCGGGAGGCCGGCAGGGCCAGCGAGACGACGACGCCGACGGCGGCGCCGAGCACGGTGTCGAACGCCCGCTCCCACGCATAGCTCTCCTCGCCGGCGGCCAGGGCGGCCATGACGACGAGGGCGCTGACCGGGATCTGGGTGGCGGCCGGGCGAGGCAGCCGCAGCACGAGCAGCGCGAAGGCCAGCGACCCGCTGGTCAGCAGGCCCACCGTGAGCGTGTTCAACCCGAGGGTGTTGCCGATGGCGACGGCGACGAGCACGCCGAGCACGACGGCGGCGCTCCGCTCGATCGCGCTGCGGATCGATGCGTGCACGGACACCCGCACCGTGATGAGCGCGGCGAGCGGGGCGAGGACCGGATGCTGCACATCGGTGAGGGCGACGGCCAGCATCCACGCCACGGCCGCCGCCACGCCCGCTCGGGCGACCGCCCCCACCTCGGCCCGGGTCGGAGGCGTCCACGCCACCCGCTCCGCGAACACGCTCCAGCCATGACGGACCCGACCCGTCAGCCCGCCACTCTCCTGCGCCGACACGGCGTCGCCTATGACCGGACGAGCCAGTGCGCACCAACCACCGGACGACCCTAGGCCCGCCGCAGGCGTCGTCGGCCCCTGACAGCGGATGTCAGCGTCCGGTGACAACCTGAGGGCATGGCTGCCGAGTCGTTCAAGGACCAGGACCTCAAGGGAACGCGCTTCGAGCACGTCGACCTCAGCGAGAGCCACTTCCACGACCTCCTCCTGCGCGGCGCTCGGTTCACGCACGTCGACCTCAGCGAGGCGCGGTTCCACAACCTCTCCATGCCAGACGTGCGCATCACCGGCGCCTGGATGCGGGACCTGGTGATCGATGCGGACGTGGCGGGATCGCTCACCGTCAACGGCGTCGACGTGCTCCCCTACGTCGAGAAGGAGCTCAACGCGAGGCAGCCCGGCCGGGCGACGATCTTCGCCGTGCGCGAGGGCGACGCGGACTGCCTTCAGGGCCGCATGGGCCATCGACGAGCAGATCTGGGCGACGACCGTCGAACGGGCTCGGCGGCTCCCCGAGGAGAAGCTGCACGAGCGTGTGGATGGGGAGTGGTCGTTCATCCAGACGCTGCGCCACCTGGTGTTCGCCACCGACGCGTGGATCCGGCGGGCGTTGCTCGGCGACCCGTGGCCCTACGACGCCCTCGGCCTGCCCTTCGACGAGATGGACGAGATCGAGGGGATGCCCAACGACATCGAGGCCCGTCCGTCCCTGGACGAGGTGCTGGCGCTGCGCGCCGATCGCATGAAGACCGTCAGCGAGGTGCTCGCCGCCCTCACCGACGAACAGCTCGAGGGCACCACCGAGCCGGTCCCCCAGCCCGGCTACCCGGAGTCCGAGGCCTTCCCCGTCCGCCGCTGCCTGGGAGCGATCGTGATCGAGGAGTGGGAGCACCACCTCTTCGCCAACCGCGACCTCGCGGTGCTGGAGGCACGCTGACCATATGCAACTTCTGGTTGCAGATTGACGGATGACGTGCTACCTTTGGTTGCACAACAACCAGGAAGGTTCGTCACCGTGAACACGACTGACTACGAGATCGAACGGGACATCCTGATCGAGGCGCCCATCGAGGTGGTGTGGCGCACCGTCACCGAGCCCGAGCAGATGACCCTGTGGTTCGCCGACAAGGTGGACCTCGTGGTCGAGCCGGGCGCCCACGGCTACCTCGGCTTCGGCGAGCAGGGCGGCCCGGTGGTCGTGGAGGCGGTCGAGCCGCCGTCCCGCTTCTCGTTCCGCTGGAACCACCCCGCCGGCGAGGAGCCGACGCCGACCAACTCCCTCCTCGTCGAGTTCACCCTCTCCCCCGAAGGCGAGCACACCCGCCTCCGCGTGAGCGAGAGTGCCCTCGGCTCGCTCGACCGCCCCGACATCGACAACGCGAAGTACGCCGAGGAGCACAACCACGGCTGGGGCGACTTCCTGGACCGCCTCGCCCGGCTCGTCGCCCAGCGCACCTAGGGATCCGACGAGATGCGGACCGAGCCCGACGACGAGCTGTGGGCGGCCATCGCCGACCCCTCCCGCCGTCGCGTGCTCGACCTCCTCGTCCAGCGAGGTGAGGCCACCGCCAGCTCGCTGGCGGACCAGGTCCCGTTCACCCGCCAGGCCGTCTCCAAGCACCTCGTCGTGCTCGAGGGCGCCCGGCTGATCAGCCGGCGGAAGCAGGGCCGCGAGGTCCTCTTCCGGGTCGACGCCGACCGGCTGGACGAGGCCACCCAGGCCCTGGCCGACGTCGCCCGCACGTGGGATCGCCGCCTCGCCACCATCAAGCGCCTCGCGGAGGCCGCCCACGCCGAGGCCCAGCGAACACCGACGAAGCGCCGCACCTAGCCCGCCGCCGGCCAGCGGCTCGAACCACGTACCGCTCGGTCTGGCCCGCGCGCGCCGTCTCAACATCCGAACAACCGCTCCCGAAAGGAGCCCGCCATGCAGACCCCACCGATCGTGTCCCCCGAGGACTGGGAGGCCGCCCGCCTCCGCCTGCTCGTCAAGGAGAAGGAGCTGACCAAGGCCCGCGACGCCATGGCCGCCGAGCGGCGCAGGATGCCGTGGACGTTGGTCGAGACGGCCTACGAGTTCGAAGGCCCGTCCGGTCCCGCCAGCCTCCTCGATCTCTTCGAGGGCCGTCAGCAGCTGATCGTGTACCGCGCGTTCCTCGAACCCGGTGTGCACGGCTGGCCCGACCACGCGTGCGTCGGCTGCTCGATGGTCGCCGACCAGGTCGCCCACGTCGCGCACCTGCACGCCCGGAACACCACCCTCGCCTTCGCCTCCCGCGCCCCGCAGGCCGACATCGAGCGGGTCAAGGCCCGGATGGGTTGGGAGATGCCCTGGTACACGATGACGGACGGCTTCGACCGTCGACTTCGGGGTCGACCAGTGGCACGGGACGAACGCGTTCATCCGCGACGGCGACCAGGTGTTTCGCACCTACTTCGTCAACAACCGTGGCGATGAGGCCCTCGGGAGCACGTGGAGCTACCTCGACATGACCGCCCTCGGCCGCCAGGAGGAGTGGGAGGACTCCCCCGATGGCTACCCGCAGGAGCCCCCGTACGGCTGGTGGACGTGGCACGACGAGGCGCCGGAACCTGGCGAGGACCGACCCGGGTTGGTGCAGCTCCGCATCGCCGAGTCGACCGGCGGGGCCTGACGTCGTGACCGGTCACATCAGCGGTCTGCCCGTCGAGGAGCTCCTGCCGACGCTGCTGAGCGGAGGTGGGGCGTGGGTGATCCTGCGCCTCACGTCGCTCGGCGCGCGGCGTCGCTCGAGCCGCCGAGACCGTGAGCTACCGGGCAGGGTTGAGCGCTGATGCGTCCCCGGTGAACGTGACCCTCACGAGCGGGGCTTCGTCCACGAGGCGCTCGAGCGACCCGGTGCTCTCGCGGTAGTAGGCGGTCTCCGGCGCGGTGAACACTCGGGTGCGCTCGTCCCGATCGGTGACTCACGGCCGCGTGCGCCGGCAGGGTCTCGTGGACCGACTCCTTCAGCACGAACTCGAACTCCGGGTGGGCGGTGAGGTTGGCCAGCCAGTCCCGCTTGCGCCTGGCCCCCGGCGTGCCATCGCCGGCCGGCGTACCCGTGATGAAGATCTCGTCACCGACCCGGGTGAACCAGATCTCCGTCGTGCGCCGCTCCCCCGACCTCGCGCCACGGGTGACGATGTCGATGGTCTGGTCCTCGGCGAGCGCGCGCCGCAGAGCGTCCAGTCGTGTCGGATCCATGTGGTGCGTCCTCCTCAGGCGCGCCCGACGGCGTGCAGGTGGCGGTCGAAGCTAGCGCTCCGCCCGTCGCTTGAGGTTGCTGAGCGACTCCTCCCAGAGCGGAGCGAACTGGGCGAACCACGCCTGGGTGACGTCGGCCAGCGGCCGCGGGTCGAGCGAGTAGAGCCACTCACGGCCGTCCTTCACGACCGTCACCAGCCCCGCTTCCCGCAGCACCCGCAGGTGTCGCGAGACCGCCGGTCGGCTGATCGAAGGGAACGCCGCGGCGAGGTCGCCGGCGGTCATCACCGTCGTGCCGCGGAGCAGCTCGAGGACCGCGCGGCGCGTGGGGTCGGCCAGCGCCTCGAAGACCGCGTCAGGCGGCGACAAGCTCGGCCAGTGCGTCGAGGTGGTGGGTGTCCCAGCCCCCCTCGAAGCCCCGCAGGTAGTCGGCGGCGTCGCCGCCGAGCAGGTCGTACCCGTGGTGGAACAGCTCGACGAGGGTCCCGCCGGCCACTTCGGTCAGCAGGATCGTGACCTTCGCGGCGCGGCCCACTCGCGCCCGGTCCAGTCCGGTCCGATCCAGCGCTGCTCGAAGGTCAGCTCCCGACCGGGCTCGAAGACGAGCACCTCTCCGCGAGAGTGGGCGCTTCCGTCACCAAGAATCGTCTCGACGGTGCCGCCGACCCAGGGCTCGTACTGCGTGAGCTGATGGCCGGTGCCGTACCACGCCTGCATGCGCTCGAGGCTCGTGAGCTCCTCCCAGATGCGATCCGGGGTCGCGTGGATGAAGGCGGCACGGCGAATGCCGAAGGGGCTGATCTCCGTCATGATGCGTAACCTACTCGTTACGTGATCTCGTCGTCAACGCTGAGCCGGCGGAGCGCGGCCTACCGCAACAGCAGGCCCGCGAGCGCTGCCAGCAGCACGACCGCGCCGAGCACCCGCCGGAACGGGCTGGATCCAGCGGCGATCTCCATGACCGCCCACACGACGATCGCGGTCGTGGACACGATCGAGACGACCGTGCCAGCGGTGCCGTCCGGGTGGAACAGCAAGCGGAGCGTGGTGGCAGCGAGGAACACCCACAGCGGAAGGTTCGGCCACTGGGCAACGACGACCTCGCCGGTGTCGGGGTTGCGGAAGAACCAGCCGAGGCCGGATCGACGGCGGGCAGGATGCGCGCCGGGCGGGGTCATCAGTCCGGCTCTGGGTCGGCGGCCTTGGCGGCCTGCTCGATGCGGGTCCGGCGGGACGCCCAGAACTCCGCATCGAACGCGTCCAGGATCGTGTGCTCCTCCTCGGTGCCCACCGCTCCGTCGAGCTGCTCTCGAAGGATGTCCGCGTGGCCGGCGTGTCGGTGAGTCTCGGCGAGCAGGTGGACCATGACGTTGAACAGCTTCACATCGGGGCGGGGCCACCACGGCACGTGGCCGGGCGCGTCGATGTCGAGCGCGGCGATCGTCGCGTCCGAGTGATCGCACGCCCGCCGGTAGCGGTCCACGATCTCGGCCCGTGACTCGTCTGCGGTGGCCCACAGGTCGCCGAAGGGCTCGTAGTCGTCGTCCCCCCACCACGGCAGCCGTTCGGGGAACGGGCGCCCGAACACCTCGCCGAAGTAGCGAGCCTCGGTGCTCGTGAGGTGCTTGACCAGACCCAGGAGGTTCGTCCCGGTGGGGGTCAGCGGTCGACGGACGTCGTACTCGCCGAGCCCTTCGAGCTTCCAGAGCATCGTGGCTCGGATCCCGCGCAGACCGCCGAGCAGGTACTCCTTGGTGAACTCGTCGTCCATGATGACGAGCCTTCCACCCCGCCGCCCCGCGACGCCGACCGCCCCGATCGACTGTCACACCGCCTGCGTGGTGCCCGGTGCGCCCAGCGTCGGGTTCAGTCCACCAGCCGGTCGAGCAGCCAGCTCGGCCCGACCACCTCGGCGTTGCTCGTCCGCACGCGCGCGGCCAGCCCCCGGTCCGCCGTGACCACGATCACCTCGTCGTGGGCGGCCGCGATGGCGGCGATCGTGTCGTCGCCCTCGCCGGGCGCGTGGACGACCTCGACGCCGTCCGCGACCGCCTCATCGGCTCCTCTCTTGGCCTGGCCCTCGAGCACGATGGTCACCGGCGGATCCAGCCGACCGGCGACCACCGTCGCTCGCACTCGCTCCGTGAACAGTCGAGCCGCGCCCGGCCGGTCGCGCCACCATCCCGTCGGTCGCGAGCCGATCACGTTGGCAGCGTCGATCACCAGCACCCCACCAGCCTCGCGCCGTGGCCGATCCGAGCCCGAGGCGTGGTCGCGCTCATCTACGTGACCACCCGCCCGCACCCTGGCTGAGCGCGACGGCGCTTATAGAGCGTCGACCTCCGCCACGTCACCCACGCGAGAGACCGTCGCTGCGACACGCAGCGACGGTCTCGCGCGATCGCGCGGAGCCGCCGCGACCACCCTGACGGCATCGATCACCTAGCGAGCCGGCCCTACAGGTTTCGGGCCCCCCAGATGTTGAACAGGGCAGTATGGGACGGGTCGCTGCCTTCGGTAGGACACGGGACGCTCTGGATCGGCCGATGGAGCTGCGGGCCGTGCGACCCCTGACGTTCGACTGCTTCTTCGAGCAGGAGCAGGAACGACTCCTGCGGACGTTGTCCGTCATCACGGGCAGCCGCCGGGAGGCGGAGGATCTCGCCCAAGAGGCCTTCACCAAGGTGTTCGAGCGGTGGGAGACGGTGTCGGTGATGGAAGAGCCGGCCGGCTACCTCCACCGCACGGCCATGAACCTGTTCCGCAACCAGTACCGGCGGGCCAAGGTGGCGATCGGCCGGACCGTCGGGCTCGGGCCCCAACAGGACGTCTTCAAATCCGTCGAGGACCGAGATGCGGCCGCCCGCGCCCTCGGCGCCCTCACCGCGCGGCAACGGGCCGCCCTCGTGCTGACCGAGGCGCTGGGATACTCCGGCGAGGAGGCGGGAGAGCTGCTCGGCATCAAGGCGTCGACCGTCTGGGCGCTCACCCACCAGGCCCGCGCCGCGCTGCACGGGACCGAGGAGGTGACCGATGCCTAGCGCACGCGCCCTCCTCGAACGACAGATGGCCGAGGTCGAGCTCCGCCCGCTCACGCTCGACGGTTTCTACGAGCGGCGTCACCGCAAGCAGCGCAACCGCCGGATCGCAACCGCGGCCATGGGCTTCGTGCTCGCCGCCGTCGTCGCCGGCGGAATCCTCGGATCGCTCGGATCGGACGACCAGAAGGTCGACTCGGACATCCTCGGACCGATGCCGAGCCCCTTCGCGGGCACGTGGACGTCCACGGACACCGACGGTTCGTCGCAGACGATGGGCATCCAGCACGCCGACGGCGATGAGCACGAGGTCGTTCTCCATGACGATGCGGCCACGGCGTGCTCGGGCGCGCCGGCGACCGTGACCGGAACCGCTCGGCTCAGCTCCGTGACGGAGCTGGTCGTGCCCCAACCCGTTGCGACCTGCGACGACGGGAGCACGCCGATGACCCCGGACGGACAACGGCTCGACGAGGTCCTCACGGAGATCACGTTCCTCCACGACCCCGACACCGGGACGCTCACCGACAGCTACGGGGTCGTGTGGCGGCGGCCGGGCGCCGCGCCGAACGGTCCAACCGAAGAGGGCGGCCCCATCATCGAGGGACCGAGCCCCTACGAGGGGGCCTGGGTGGCCACTCCCGTTGACGACCTCCCCGAGAGCATGGAGATCCACCTCGTGTCCGACGGCGACGTCCACGAGGTCGTGGCGCATGACCCCGCCTCGGCCGGGTGCTCGGGCGGAGCGGCAACCGTGTCCGGGACCGGGCGTCGCGAAACCGACCGCTTCGGTCTCGTGACCCTGGTCATCTCCGCCGCGATGACCTGCGACGACGGAAGCGAGCCCATCCCCACGACGCCCGAGGCGGAAGGCCACCTCCAGGACTTCCCGCTCTCCTGGACCCACGATCGCGAGACCGACCAGCTCCTCAGCAGCATGGGCGTGCGGTGGTGGCGGGGGCCGGTGTACGACCCTCCGACGCTCCCCGAACCCGGGGACCAGCCCGCCGATCCAGTGGCCGCCGAGGAGCAGGTCCGGGCGGCGTTCATGGGGCTCTTCGACTTCTCGATTCCGCGAGAAGAGAGGACCCAGTTCAGTGAGCGGCCGGAGGTCTGGGCCGCCGCGAACGTCGAGCTCATGGACGGCCAGTTCGCAGACGCGGTCCACGACATGTACGCGCAGGTCGACGCGGTCGTGTTCACCGATCCCGCCCACGCGACCGTCCAGTTCCAGACCATCACGTCTGATCCCATCGTTCCCCGGTACAACACCGGAGAGGCCGTGCTGGTCGACGGCAGGTGGGTGGTGACCATCACGACGACGTGCGGCATGGTCGAGCGCGCCGCCGTCCAGTGCGACATGACCCTCTGACCAGCGAGATCCTCCAGACAGGAAGCCCGCGTGCGACCATCTCCCGATGATGAGCGACGACCGCGGGTACTTCGTCCCGACCGACGACGGGCTGGCGCCGGTGCCCGAGGCGAGCAGTCCGTGGTCAACCGACATGCTGCACGGCCGCCTGCTCGCCGGCCTCGCCGCCCGGGCCGTCGAGCAGCACCCGGACGTCGACCCCGACCTGCGCCTCGCTCGCCTCACCGTCGACATGTACCGGTTCCCGCCGATGGCACCGCACCAGGTCACCGCCCGCGTCGTGCGCCAGGGCCGTCGGGTCGGGGCGCTCGACGTGTCGATCACCGCCGGTGGCAACGAGGTGGCCCGCGCCAGCGCGCTGCTGCTGCGCCCCGGCCCGTCCCCCGCCACCACGGCGTGGCGTGCGCCCGAGTGGGACGTCCCTGGCCCCGACGACCTGCCCGCGCTGGCGGCTCCGGACGGAAGCGAGCCGACGCCGGGCGAGTGGGAGATCCGGCTCGTCAACCCCGGTGGGTTCTGGAGCGACGAGCGGAAGCAGGTGTGGTCCCGCGACAACCGGCCGCTCGTCGCCGGCGAGCCGCTCACGCCGCTCGTGCGGGCAGCGCTGTCCGCCGACCTGCCCAACCCGCTCGCCAACGCCGGCGCCGAGGGCCTGTCGTTCATCAACGCCGACCTCACCCTGTTCCTGGCCCGCCCGCCGGGCTCGGACTGGATCGGCCTCGAGGTCGCCGACCACCTCGCCGCCGACGGGCTGGCGATCGGCACCTGCACGCTCTACGACCTCGACGGCCCCATCGGCTGGTCGAGCGTGTGCGCGGTCGCCAACGAGGTGATGGGACCTCAGGCGAGCTAGGTCCAGTCGACGAGCACGGCGGCCACCGGCTCGAGGATGCCCTTGAGTCGAGGGTGCGCTCGCCAGCCACGGGTACCGGGCGCCCGCAGCGCGGACCAGGTCGGCGCTCGCCAGCACCTCGCCGCCACCGGCTCGCCGGATGCCCTTGAGCTCGAGGGTGCGCTCGCCAGCCACGGGCACCGGCCGCCCGCAGCCGGCGACGCAGCTCGGCGCTCACCAGCACCTCGCCGGCACCGGCCGCCGCGGAGATGCGGGCGGCCCGGGTGACGGCCGAGCCGAAGTAGTCGCCGTCGCGGGCGGTCGCCTCGCCGGCGTGGAGCCCGATGCGCACGGTGGGCGCGAAGCCGTGCTCGGCGCGATGGCGGGCGAGGGCCCGCTGGATCGCCGCCGCGCACGCGATGCCGTCGTCGGGCTGGCCGAAGGCCACGAAGAACCCGTCGCCTCCGTGCTTCACCTCCTCGCCCCGCCAGCGCGCGAACTCGGCGCGCAGGGTGCGGTCGTGCCAGCGCAGCAGCTGCTCCCAGACGTCGTCGCCCATCGCCTCGGCCAGTCGGGTCGAGTCCACGATGTCGGAGAAGAGGAAGGTGCGGACGGCTCGCGCGGCAGGCTCGGTCGCGCGGAGGAGCGATGTCGAGGTCGACGACCGCGCCGATCTCCTCGGCCGAGCGGGCGGCGGCCTTGATCTCGAGGCGAGCGCCGGCCTCGTCGCCGTCGGCCGCCAGCGCCCGGGCCAGCCGCACCCGCGCCTCGGCGGCTTCGTAGGGGGCGTCGACCTCGCACCAGGTGCGGACGCCCTCCTGCAGCGCGGCGATGGCCGCCGTCGGTGTCGCCACGGTGGAGGGCCAGCTCGCCACGCGCCACCGCGGCGGCCGCGGCCGGTCCGGGCGTGCCGAACCGTCGCGCCAGCTCCTCGAGCTCGGCGACGCTCTCGCTGGCCGCCGGCTCATCGCCGACCGCCAGGCACGCGGTCACGTGCACCGGCAGCACGAAGACCCGGCGCTCCCGCGCCAGGAACCCCGGGTCGGCCAGGGCACGGGCGAGGCTCCGCACCGCGCCCGTGCGCGTCGCCTTGCGCCAGGAGCAGGCGGCCCCGCCCGGGCTGGCCGTCGTCGCCGAAGGCCACGGCCTGGGCGAGCGCCTCCTCGGCACCCGCCAGGTCGCCGCGGCGAACCCGGATGTCGACCAGCTCGCTGTACCCCCAGGCGGCGCTGAAGCGGTTGATCGCCCGCAGCTCCTCGCAGGCCCGCAGGACCCGCTCCTCGGCCTGGGCCAGCTGCCCGTGCAGGCGGTCGATCTCGCCCTGGTGGAAGCGGCACAGCCCCGTGTACCCGGTGATCGACTCGCGCTCGCAGTAGCGGGTCGACATGTTCGTCCACTCCGTCGCCCGCCCCCAGTCGCAGAGCGCCCGACAGATCGAGATCACCGCGCAGTACACGTAGCCGGCGTGGACCGGCGCGACGCCGGGCCGCATGGCCAGCGCGGCGGCCTCGTCGAGGAGCGGCAGCACCTCGCTGCGGTCGCCCTCGGTGACGGCGATGTGCGCCAACCCCTGCACCGCCATCGCCTCCAGGCCCGGGCTCCCCACCCGGCGAGCGATCGCGCGCGCCTCCTGGAGCGACGCCCGCGCCCCTCGACGTCGCCTGCCGCCATCTGGGTGAACGACAGCGACCACATCGCCTGCGAGTGCTCGGGCGACTCGGGCTCTCCCTCGAGGAGCTCCATGGCCCGGAAGAAGCAGGTGGCCGCCACCGACTCGTCGAGCATCTGCACGTGCTGGCGCGCCTGCTCCAGGGCCATGCGCGCGCGCCGGCGCACGCACGCCGGCGTCGACGAAGGCCACCTCGGCCCGTTCGAGGGCGTTCAGGAACCCGGCCTCGTCGCCCGCCCACCGGCACGACCACGCCAGCCGCTCCAGGTCCTCGGCGCCGAGCGGCTGCTTGGGCGTCGGCATCGAGCAGCGCCGTACG
Source organism: uncultured Microthrixaceae bacterium (assembly GCA_963721695.1). GTDB lineage: Bacteria > Actinomycetota > Acidimicrobiia > Acidimicrobiales > VFJN01 > VFJN01. Next base: position 583,426 of record CAVRKU010000016.1, on the reverse strand, counting down.
AGCGCCGGTCCAGTCGTTGCGGCCGTAGGCGGCGCGGGCGTCGTCGAGGAGCGCATCACGCCCGGACATGCCCGCCAGTCTGGCACGCCACCTGTCGAGGACCGCCGGCCGTCACTCCGTGGCGAACGTCACACTAACGAAACTCTTGCGTTTCGGAACTGCATGGTTCAGTATGTCCCTCAGAAACGGAACCGCTCCGTTTCGAAAGGAGCGCTCGCCATGTCTGCCACCCGCAACCCCGAGGATCGGAGGTGGCTGGCGCTGGGGGTCCTGTGCCTGAGCCTGCTCCTGGTCGTCCTCGACAACACGATCCTCAACGTCGCCCTGCCGACGCTCGTGCACGACCTCGACGCGTCCACCAGCGACCTGCAGTGGATCGTCGACTCCTACGTCCTGGTGTTCGCCGGGCTCCTGCTCACTGCGGGGAGCCTGGGGGACCGCTACGGACGCCGCCGCTCGCTCTTCGTCGGCATGGCCATCTTCGGCGTCGGCTCGGTGCTGGCCGCCCTCTCGGGCAGCTCCGCCACCCTCATCGCCACCCGCGCCTTCATGGGCCTCGGGGCGGCGTTCGTGATGCCGGCCACGCTGTCGATCATCACCAACCTGTTCACCGATCCCAAGGAGCGGGCTCGGGCCATCGCCGCCTGGGCCGGCGTGGCCGGGCTCGGCGTGGCCATCGGCCCGATCACGGGCGGCTGGCTGCTCGAGCACTTCTGGTGGGGCTCGGTGTTCCTCGTGAACGTGCCCTTCATCGTCCTGGCCCTCGTGGCTGGTCGGAAGCTCCTGCCGGAGTCGCGTGATCCCGAGCAGCCCCGGCTCGACTTCGTCGGCGCCGTGCTGTCGATCGTCGGACTGACGGCTCTGGTGTGGACGCTCATCGAGGCACCGCACCACGGCTGGACCGACGCCGTCACCCTCGGCGGGCTCGCCGCCGCGGCGGCCGTGATCGGCGGCTTCATCGCCTGGGAGCGCCACACCGACCACCCGATGCTCGACCTCGGGTTCTTCAAGGACCGGCGCTTCAGCGTCGGCACCGGGTCGATCACGGTGGTGATGTTCGCCATGTTCGGCTCGCTGTTCGTGCTCACGCAGCTGCTGCAGTTCGTGTACGGCTACACCGCCCTCCAGGCTGGCATCCGGATGCTGCCCATCGCCGGAGCGATGATGGTGGTCGCCCCCTCCAGCGCCAAGCTGGTGGAGCGGGTCGGAACCAAGCTGGTGGTGGGGTCGGGGATGGCGATCATCGCCGTCGGGCTGGTGCTCACCGGCAACCTCTCCCCCGCCGACGGCTACGGACCGGTCGCCTTCGCCATGGTGGTGCTCGCCACGGGCATGGCCCTGGTGATGGCCCCGGCGACCGAGGCGATCATGGGCTCGCTGCCGCCGAACAAGGCGGGCGTCGGCTCGGCCGTGAACGACACCACCCGCGAGCTGGGCGGCGCCCTGGGGGTGGCCGTGCTCGGCAGCATCCTGTCGTCCGCCTACGCCACCAACGTGGCCGCCGGGCTCGAGGGCACCCCTGCCCCCGACGAGGTGAAGGCGGCCGCCGGCGAATCGCTCGGCGTGGCCATCTCGGTGGCCAACCAGATCGGTGGCGAGGCCGGTCAGCGCCTCACCGCCGTGGCGCAGACGGGCTTCCTCGACGCCATGAGCACCTCGCTGCTGGTGGCGGCGGCGGTGGCCGGCGTCGGGTCGGTCCTGACCTACGTGTTCCTGCCGTCCCGGTCGAAGGAAGCCGAAGCCGCTGAGCCCGTGACGGTGGATGCGGCGCCGGTGCCCGCCGCGGATGACATGCTCGAAGCGGCATGAGCTCCGCAACCAACGACGAGCGTCGGCTCGGGCGTCCTCGTGACGTTCGGGTCGACGCCGCGGTGCTGGACGCGGCCCGCTCCCTCCTCGCGGAGAAGGGGTACGCCGGCACCACCGTCGAAGCCATCGCCACCCGGGCCGGTGTCGGCAAGGCGACCATCTACCGGCGCTGGCCCTCCCGGGAGCAGCTGCTCCTCGCCGTCACCACCGCCGATCTGCCCGACGTCGCCACGCCCGACACCGGTGACCTGCGGGAGGACCTGCGCATCGTCTTCACCCAGCTGGCACAGCAGGTCCGCCTCGCCGGACCGGCGTCCTACCTGAGCGACATCATCGGCGAGTCCGCCCGCAACCCGGTCATGCGCAAGGACTTCCAGGCGCTCATCCAGCAGCGCCGCTCGCTGTGCGCCGAGATCGTGGCCCAGGCCCGCAAGCGCGGCGAGGTGCGGAAGAGCATCGATCCCGACCTCGTGCTCGACCTGATCTCGGGCGCGATCTTCTACCGCAAGCTCTTCTCCGACGACGAGGCCGATGCCACGTACGTCGAAGAGGCCATCGACGCCGTGCTCGACGGGATCCTCGTCGAGCGTTGACCTCGCGTTCCCTCAGGGCGTGACGACGACCTTGCCGAGGGCGCGACCCTCACCGACGTGCGCGAGGGCGTCGCCGTACGTCGTCGAGCCCGAACGTGCGGTCGATGTGGATGCTCACGTCGCCGGCGATGCAGAGCTCGGCGAGCGGTTCGAAGTGGGCCGGTCCCTCCGTCACGGCCAGCACACCGATCCGGCGGCCGGTGACCCGGCCGGCGATCCAACCGATCGTCAACACCCGCAGCAGCGCTCGTACCGAGCCACCGACGCAGCGGTAGCGGCCGCCGTCGGCGAGGGCGCGGCGGTAGGCGAAGACCGACCGGTGCGCAACGAGATCGAGGATCAGGTCGAAGGGCTCTGCGGAGCGCGTGAAGTCCTCGCGGCGGTAGTCGATCACCTCGTCGGCGCCGAGCGACCGCATGAACGCGAGCTTGGCGTCGTTGTCCACGCCGGTCACGTGCGCGCCGAGGCGCTTGGCGAGCTGGATCGCGAACGAGCCCGAGCCGCCACCGGCCCCGTTGATCAGCACGCGGCGCCCGGCGGCGGCGCCCTCCGTTCCTTGCCACGCGATCGCGCCGGCCTGCGGGATCGTGGAGGCCTCCGCGAACGTCAGCCCGGCCGGCTTGTGGGCGAGACCGGTCGCCGCCGCGACCGCGTACTCGGCGAACCCGCCCTTGAGCGCGAGGTTGTCGCCGTACACCTGGTCACCGGGCTTGAACCGAGTGACGCCCTCGCCGACGGCCTCCACCCACCCCGCGATGTCCGATCCCAGCGTGCGGCGAGCCGGCGAGCGCAGTCCGCCGAGCCGCGAGTACGCCGGCGAGCCCCGCAGCGTCTCCCAATCGCTGAGGTTGATCGAGGTGGCGGCCACTCGGAGGAGCACCTCGCCGGCCGCGGGCGACGGCGTCGGGACGTCCTCGACGCGCAGCACCTCCGGCGGTCCGTAGCGGTCGTAGACGGCCGCCCTCACCGTGGTGGCTCGGTGGATGCACGCGGCTCGAGGATGACGACCGCGGTCTCCGTGGGCCGACGCGCCGCGTAGGCGTCCAGGTGCTTGTCGATCTCACGCCACCGGGACCACAGCCGGTCTCGCTCCTCGCCGCGGGCGGCCCGACCCGTCACGAGCCGCGCGTCCGTCGGTCAGGTCGACCTGCACATCGGGATGGGCCTGCAGGTTCAACCACCAGGCCGGCTCCTCCACCTCCCAGCCGTTCATCGCCATGGTGACGAGGTTCGGCCCATCCTCGAAGTAGCCGAGGATGACGGTGCGCTCGAGGCCCGTCCGTCGCCCGACCGTGCTGAGCCGCATGGCGCCCCAGCCATCGGGCTTCGGCCGCCAGAGCCCGAGGCGACCGCCCGTCCATCGATAGACGCGACGATGGGTGAACCAGGCGAGCCGCTTCACCCAGCGCGGCGGCAGCCAAGGCTTCGCCGCGCTCATCGCAGGTCGAGTCGCATCAGGACACGGGGGAAGCCGTCGAGCGTCGACGGCGTGTCGGCCACCTTGGTGAACCCCGCCCGCTCGAACAGCGCAACCGTCCCGACATAGGCCATCGTCAGGTCCACCTTCGCACCACGGTTGTCGACGGGGTAGCCCTCGATCACCGGCGCGCCGTGATCACGGGCGAACCTGATCGCCCCCTCCAGGAGGGCATGGGAGATGCCCCGACCTCGGTTGCCGGCCCGCGTGCGGATGCACCACACCGTCCACACCGCCAGGTCGTCCACGTGCGGGATCTTGCTGTTGGCCCGGGCGAAGCTGTGCAGATCAGCCCGCGGGGCAACCCCCGCCCAGCCGACCGGCACATCGCCGTCGTACGCGAGGACGCCCGGTGCCGGGTCTTGCTGGCACAGCTCGGCGACGAGCTCACCGCGCGCGGGACCCCGCAGCTCGTTGTTCAGCTTCGACGGGATGCGGTACGAGAGGCACCAGCACACGTTCGCGTCGGGACGCTTGGGTCCGATCACCTCGCGGACATCGTCGAACACATCCGCGGGGCGCACCTCGATGGTCACAGCGACAGTCTGCCGCGGCCGACAGACATACTCAGGGGGTGGCTCCCGCCGACCCCTGGACGCTCGGCCCGTTCGAGCGGCACGACGGCGTCATCCTCGGCCCGCAACCCGACCTCCGCTTCCGATGTCCGATCGCCGGCGACGAGATCGCCTGGGCGGCCAAGGACGTCTTCAACCCCGGGGCCGTCGTGCTCGACGGGAAGGTCCACCTCCTCTTCCGAGCCGAGGACCACGACGGACCCTTCGCCGGGACCTCCCGCCTCGGCCTCGCGGTGAGCGATGACGGCATCACGTTCGCGCCCGAGCCCGAGCCGGTGCTGTTCCCGGCGGACGACCCGTGGCGGGCCCTCGAGTGGCCCGGCGGCTGCGAGGACCCGCGCGTCGTCGCCTCGCCCGACGGCGACTTCGTCTGTCTCTACACCGCCTTCGACGGACGCACCGGCGTGCTCTGCGTCGCGACCTCACGCGACCTGCGGACGTGGACCAAGCACGGCCCGGCCTTCGGCGGGACCGCGCACGAAGGCCCGCTGGTCGAAGAGCGGCGCGGTCGTCACCCACGTCGTGGACGGCGCGCTCGTCGCGCTGCGGCTGGACGGTCGGTTCTGGATGTACTGGGGCGAGGGCACCTGCTTCGCCGCTACCTCGGACGACCTCATCCACTGGGAGCCCGTCGAGATCGACACCACCGCCGATCGCCGGATCGAGATGACCCACGACGGCTCATGGCTCGTGCACCGCCTGCCCGGCCAGCCCGCCCTCCGACCCATCCTCGTGCCCCGCCCCGGCCGCTTCGACTCCCTCCTCGTCGAACCGGGGCCGCCAGCCTTGGCCACCGACGATGGCATCCTCCTCATCTACAACGGTGCCAACCATCCCCGTCGCGGCGACCCGACGCTTCCGCCCCGTGCGTACCAACCCGGCCAGGTGCTCCTCGACCGCCACGAGCCCGGCTCCCCGCTGGCGCGCACGACGGAACCGTTCCTCCGCCCCACCGAGCTCGCCGAGCGCGTGGGGCAGGTGGACGACGTCTGCTTCGCCCAGGCCCTCGTCCTCCACGACGGTCGCTGGCTCCTCTACTACGGCATGGCGGACGCCAAGATCGGCCTCGCCACGGCGGTCGCCTGACCGGCCTCCTCAGTGGGCGGCGAGGAACGGCAGCAGCGCGTCGAGGCCCGCCTGCAGCGTGACCGGATCGATGGCGATGTGGCTGGCGTCGGGGAGCTCGACGTAGGTGCCGTCCGGCACGGCCGCCGCGACCGCGCGCAGGCCTGGTGCCGGGAAGACCGGGTCGAGCTCGTTCGCCAGCACGAGCACCGGCGCCTGGACGTCGGCCAGCTCGGCCACGTGGTCCTCGCCGACCCATGCGGCGCAGGCGGAGTACTGCCCGTGCTGGCCGCCGGGGCCGAAGCCATCGGTCAGGCCACTCGTCAGCGCCAGCGCCAGCTCGACCATCGCCGGGTCACCTCGCTGCTCGGGGGTGAGGAACGCCTGCAGCATCATGAACCGCTCGATGCCCTCCGGGAGGCCGGCTCCCGACGCGTACAGCTCGACCAGGCCGGGCATGAGCAGGCCCCAGGCCGGGCCGAACTGGCCGCCGCCGATCATGAACGTGGCCGTGCGGACGAGCTCGGGGCGGCGCAGGGCCACGGTCTGCGTGACCAGTGCCCCCAGCGACGCGCCCAGGACGTGCGCGGGTCCGACCGCCTGCAGGACCGCGAGGGCATCATCGGCCATGTCGCCGACGGTCCACGGCGGCGCGGGGCAGGCGGCGCCGGCCATGCCGCGGTTGTCGAACGTGACCACCTGGTAGCCGGCGTCCGTCAGGCCCCCGGTCGTGCCGAGTGCGGTCCACATGGCGGCCGCCTGCCCCGTCCCGCAGATGAGCAGGACGGTGCCTCGGTCACCCACGCCGTGGACGTCGAAGGAGATGTCGATCCCGTTCGCGGTGACCGTTCCCATCCTCGCTCCCTCCGCCGGATCAAACCGGCCGCGGGACCCTACGCCGTGCGTGCTTCCACCACCGGTTGGTGTGGTGCCACCCCCCTCGCCCGTGTCGGCTCGAGGTGGTCTGATCTCAGGCGACGGAGAAACCAGACCCAGGGGCGGGCCATGAGCAGGAGGAACACATGCGAACGAAGCGCTTGATCGTCAAGGCGGCCGCCATCGGCTGCCTGCTCGCACTGGGGGTGGCGGCTGCACCGAGCGCCTCTGCCCACGGCGGTGGCAGCACCAAGGTGCGCGTGCTCGCCGAGGGTCTCTCCTCCCCCAAGGGCCTCGCCACCACGGGAACGGGAGACCCGGTGGTCGCGCAAGGCGCGTTCGGCCCTCCCGGCCCCGTGCTCGTCTTCCCGCAGAGCGGGCCGGACAAGGGAGCCGCCATCCCGGTGACCGACCCGGTCAACCTCACTGACGTCGCGATCAGCCCCACGGACGGCACCGGGTGGGGCATCGGCCCGGGCGAGCTCCCCGATCACGCCTACCTGTACCACCAGCTCGCTGACGGCACGATCGAAACGGTCCTGGACATCACCGCGTACCAGGCGACCGATCCTGACCCGGTGGACCAGGAGGGTGTCGCCGAGGAGTCCAACCCGTTCGGCCTCACGGTCGACCAACTGGGCAACGCACTGATCGCTGACGCCGCCGGCAACGACCTGATCAAGGTCACGCCGAGCGGGGACGCCACGACCGTCGCCCGGTTCGACCTCGAGGCGGTCGAGACCGACCACCTGCCGCCCGAGTTCGGCGTCTTCCCGCCGGAGATCACGGCTGAAGCCGTCCCCACGACCGTGACGATCGGTCCGGACGGGGCCATCTACGTCGGCGAGCTGAAGGGCTTCCCCTTCCGGCCCGGGACGTCGAACGTCTGGCGGATCGATCCGCACGCCACCGGCGTCCTGTGCTCGGTCAACACCCCGAGCCAAGGGTGCAGCGTGTACCGGGGCGGGTTCACGGGCATCCAGGACATCGCCTTCGGGCCGGACAAGAAGCTCTACGTGCTCGAGCTGGCCGAGGGCGGCGTGCTCGCCTTCGAGGGTGGCTTCGAGACGGGCGAGTTCCCGCCCGCCGTCCTGCTCAAGACCAGCAGCCACGGCCGCACGGAGCTGGCGGCTGGGCAGCTGTCGGAGCCGGGCGGGATCGCCTTCGGCCGCGGCGGCAAGCTGTACGCCACGGACGGCACCTTCAGCGACGGCCGCCTGTTGCGCATCAGCTGACCTCCAGCCTGCTTGCGACGGTGGGGCCCGGTGCGCCGGGCCCCACCGTTGCTGTCACACCTCCCGCCTAGCCTCACGTCGTGGCGTTTCGCGTCGTGATGACCTCGTACGGGCTGGATGCGGCCCAGGCCCTGCGCGGGGCCGTGGCCGACGGCAAGGCTGACGAGCCCCTCGCGCCCGTCACCGTGGTGGTCCCGTCGAACCACCTCGGCGTGGCGTCACGACGGCTGCTGTCGGCCGGCTCGCTCGGGCCGGTCACCGGCACCGGGGTGGGGCTGGCCGCGGTCACGTTCCTCACCACCTTCCGGTTGGCCGAGCTCCTCGGCGCGGCCACGCTGGCCGGAAGCGGGCGGCGACCGGTGTCCACGCCGGTGCTTGGCCGCGGCGATGCGCGCCGAGCTGGCCGCCGAGCCCGGGCTGTTCGCACCCGTGGCGGAGCACCCGGCCACCGAAGCAGCGCTCGTGAGCACCTACCGGGAGCTGCGCGACCTCTCCCCCGCCGCCCTCGCGGCGCTGGCCGGATCGAGCGACCGCGCCCGGGAGGTCGTGCGCCTGCACTCGGCGACGCGCGCTCGCCTCGAGCCGTCGTGGTACGACGAGGAAGACCTCCTGCTCGCGGCCACCGCCAAGGTGGGCACGCCCGCGACCGCAGAGCTCGGGGCGCTCGTCGTCTACCTGCCCCAGCGCGTCACCCAGCACAGCGCAACGCTGCTCGCGGCCCTTGGCGATCACCTCCCCACCACGGTCGTCGCGGCCGTCGTCGGCGACGAGGCCGCCGACGCCGAGGTGCTCCGATCGCTGCGGAGGCTCGGGATCACGCCCACGGACCAGGGCCCGGTGGGCGAGGTCGCGCCGGTCGCCCCCGAGCGCACCACCGTGCTCTCCGCGTCCGACAGCGACGAAGAGGTGCGAGCGGCGGTGCGCACGGTCGTCGCGGCCGTGCGCAGCGGCACCCGGCTCGATCGGATCGCGGTGCTGCACGCCAGTCCCGAGCCCTATGCCCGCCTCGCCCACGAGCAGCTCCGTGCCGCCGGCGTCGCGACCAACGGTGCCGCCGTCGTCCCACTCGCGGCGCGGGTCGCGGGCCGCACGTTGCTCGACCTGCTCGCCCTCCCCGCGGGCGGCTATCGACGCCAGGACATCTTCGCGTGGCTGGCGTCGGCCCCGATCCTGCGCGAGGGCCGCCTGGCGCCCACCACCAGCTGGGATCGGCTGTCCCGCGAGGCCGCCGTCGTCGCGGGCCGGAGCGACTGGGATCTGCGCCTCAGCCAGCACGCCCTGCTGAGCGACGAGCGAGCCGACGAGGCCGAGCTCGACGACGACCTCCCCGAGTGGGTGCCCGAGCGAGAGCGCAAGGAGGCCGACCGGGCTCGCGATCTGCGCCGGTTCGTGCTGGAGGTGATCGACGACCTCACGACCCAAGCCGCGCAGCCCCGGCCCTGGAGCCACCACGCCGACTGGGCCCAGCGGTGGCTCATCCGGCTCCTCGGTGGCAGCACCCGCCGCGAGGGATGGGATCCCGTCGAGCACCGAGCGGCCGAGCGCGTCGACGAGGCGCTGCACCGGCTCGGTGCTCTCGACGCGGTGGAGGACGCCGTCACCCTCGAGGTGTTCCACCGCACGCTCGAGCTCGAGCTCGAGCAGGACCTCGGCCGCGTTGGTCGCTTCGGGGATGGTGTGCTCGTCGGCTCGGTCGAGATGGGGATCGGCCTCGACCTCGATCTCGTGGTGATCCTCGGACTCGCCGAGGGCTCGTTCCCCGCGGTCGTCCGCGACGACTCCCTCCTGCCCGACCACGAGCGGTCCCGCACCGGCGGCGAGCTCTCCTTGCGGGCCGATCGGGTGGAGCGCCAGCACCACCAGCTCCTCGCCACCCTGGCGGGCGCGCAGCGTCACCTGCTCTGCCTCCCCCGCGGTGATCTGCGGCGCAGCGTGGAGCGCGTCCCCTCGCGCTGGGTGCTCGACCTCTGCAGCCACCTGGCCGGCTCGGGGCCGTGGTGGGCACCCGACCTCGCGGCGGCCCGCGAGCCGTGGGTGCAGCACGTGGCCTCCTTCGACGCCGGGCTGCGACAGCTCGAGGTGCCGGCCACCGCGCAGGAGCACCGGCTGCGTGCCCTGCTGGCGACCGGTGGCGACCTCTCGGCCACCGCAGACGCGGGCACGACGCTCGGAGCCGAGGTGATCGCCGCCCGCCGCAGCCGTGCCTTCACCCGCTTCGACGGCAACCTCGCCGGGCTGCCGGTGCCGTCGCCGGTCGACCGCATCACGTCCCCGACGCGCCTGGAGCGCTGGGCCGACTGCCCGCACCGGCACCTCGTCGAAGACCTTCTCCGGGCCGCGCCGGTGGAGAACCCCGAGGACACCCTCATGATCACCCCGCTCGACAAGGGCAGCCTCGTGCACGCGGCGCTGGAGGACTTCCTCCTCCGCGTGCTCGAACGGCCGATCTCCGAGCGACGACCGGGCCAGCCGTGGACGCCAGCCGACCACGCCCTGCTGCAGGAGATCGGGGGCGCGTACTGCGATCAGTACGAGGCCCGCGGGCTCGTGGGCCGCCGGATCTTCTGGACCCGTGATCGGCGTCGCATCCTCGCCGACCTCCACGCACACCCTCGTCGTCGACTCCGCCCACCGCATCACCCACGGCACCGCGCCGATGTTCGCCGAGCTCGGGTTCGGGTTCATCGAGGAGTCGATCGAGGCGGTGGAGATCGCGCTGCCCGACGGGCGGACGCTGCGAGTCCGCGGCCGCATCGATCGCGTCGACCTCGGCCGCGATGGCACCATCCACGTCGTCGACTACAAGACCGGCTCCTACCACCAGGGGTACCGGGACATCCTGAGCGGCGACCCCGTCGGCGGGGGCACGAAGCTGCAGCTCCCGATCTACGGCCTCGCCGGTCGTGTCGCGCGACATGCCGAGGCCCCGGTGCGAGCGGAGTACTGGTTCGTCACGACCAGGGGCGGCTTCGCCCGCTGCGGCTACGAGATCACCGAGACCGTGCTGGAGCGCACGATCGAGGTGCTCGACGTCATCGTGCGCGGCGTCGACGACGGCGTGTTCCCGCCCCACCCTCCGGCGCTGTCGACGTTCTTCCGCATCGCCTGCCACGTGTGCGACCCGGACGGCCTCGGCACGGCCGAGCTGCGCAAGCAGTGGGACGCCAAGCGCGACGACCCTGCGCTGCGGGCCTACGCCGACCTGGCCGAGCCACTCGAGGAGCGGGCCGACGCCTGAGGGTCACCCGAGCGAGGACGAGCCGAGCACCTTGCCCCTGCGCAGGACGGACACCGGACCGTCCTCGCTCACCACGATGATCGTCGCGGTGGGGTCGTCGAAGCTGTAGCGCCGAGCAGACGTGTGGCGCATGCCGAGGTAGCCATCGACCTCCGCCTCGGCCGCCGCGCTGGGCACGAGTCGCACGCCGAGCTCGCGCAGCACGCCGTCGCCGTCGAACACGGCGGCGCCGTCGATCTGGCCGAGGGCATGACGCAACGGAGCCAGACCGGTCGGCCGGCGGACCTGCAGCGGCGGCGGCGAGGGGAGCCGGGCCTCGACCGGAGGCCCCGGGTCGTCGGTGGGTCGATAGATCAGCAGGGCGCCGATGCCACGGGACCCGAGGTCGTGCACCGCGAACTCGAGCAGCGCGCGCACCACCGTCACGTCGCCGTGGGGATCGCAGGCCGTCACGGTGTCGATCCAGCTCGACACCGGGGGCTCGTGGTGCCACCGCAGGCCGTCCCAGCGAGCCACCCCGAGACGGTCGACGACGCGGACCGCGCCCGTGGGATGGCGTTGCACGACCGTGGCCCCGAGCACCTCCGCCAGCACCACCAGGTCACGTTCGGATCCCGACGGCCGGTCGAACACCATCCACTCGTCTGCCCCGTCGAGGTGGCGGACGAGCCAGCTCGACAGCCCGTCGGCGAAGAGCCGCATCCCGTCGGGATCCGTGGAGAGGAGGGGCCCGCGGTTGATCTCGAGCTGCGTGCCGGCCGCCCAGCTCTCGGGATCGGTCGTCGGCACCACCACCGCCCCGGAGCTCACGACCCGCCGCTCGTGGACGTGGGGCCGGCGAGCTCGATCGATCTCGCCCAGCACCAGTGCGCCCACGGGATCGCTCGGGTCGGGCGCGTGCCCGACCTCCTCGTCGAGCTCCTCCACCAGCCGGCGAAGACGAGGCGAGATCTCAGACATCCCTCCGGAGGGTATCGACCCGGACCGGTCGGCCCGCCTGGGCCGGTCCCCACGGGCTGTCACACCTCCTGTGCCAATCTCGCGGGGTCATGTCCGCGGCCCCCGCCCCCCCTGATCAGGCTGCGCGCCACCGGATCGAGCACGACCTCGGGTCCACCCTGTTCGTCGAGGCTGGCGCTGGTTCGGGGAAGACCACCGCGCTGGTGGGGCGGGTCGTGGCCCTGATCACCTCGGGCACGGTCGAGCTGCGCCAGGTGGCCGCCATCACCTTCACGGAGAAGGCGGGCGCGGAGCTGCGCGACCGTGTGCGCAGAGCGCTGCAGGAGAAGGCCGCCGCCGGCGGGCCCGAGGCCGACCGGTGCCGCGTCGCGCTCGCCCAGCTCGATGGTGCCGCCATCGGCACGCTGCACTCGTTCGCCCAGCGGCTGCTGTCGGAGCACCCCGTGGAGGCGCGGCTCCCTCCGAGGGTCGAGGTGCTCGACGAGGTCTCCTCGGCGGTGGCGTTCGACCGGCGCTGGACGAGGATCCTCGACCAGCTCCTCGAGGATCCCGAGCTCGAGCGCACGATCCTCCTGCTGCACGCCGCCAACGTCGACCCCGGCAAGCTGCGCTCCCTCGCCCTGGCCTTCGAACGGTCATGGGACCTCGTGGAAGACCTCGTTCCCGATCAGTGCGCCGACCCGCCCCGGGTCGCCGATCTCATGCCGAAGATCCACGCTGAGCTCGGCGCGCTCGCCGAGCTCAGCGGCCAGTGCATCGACCAGACGGACAAGCTCCTCTTGTCCGTGCACGAGTTCGGCCAGTTCGCCGAGGTGCTCACCGCCGCGGGCGCCGACGACCTCGACCTGCTCGAGGCGCTCGGCGCGCTGCCCGGCTACCGGAAGAACAGCGGCAAGGCGCCGTCGTGGCGCGGCTGCAAGGACGCCGTCCTCGCGCAGCTCGCCGTGGTCGTCGAGACGGTGGAGGCCGTTCGCCGGACCGTGCTCGACGGTTGCGCCCATCGCCTGGGCACGGCGCTGCGCGCCAAGACCCTCGAGGCGGCCGAGCAGCGCCGGGCGGCGGGCACCCTCGAGTTCCATGACCTGCTCGTCCTGGCGCGGAAGGTGCTGCGCGACCCGCAACAGGGTCCCGTGGTGCGGGCCGCCCTCCGCGAGCGGTACCAGCGGCTGCTGCTCGACGAGTTCCAGGACACCGACCCGATCCAGATCGAGCTCGCCGTGCGCATCGCGGCCCTCGACCCCCTCGAGGCCGACGCACCGCGTTGGGCCGACGTCGAGGTCGAGCCCGGGCGCCTGTTCGTGGTCGGCGACCCGAAGCAGTCGATCTACCGGTTCCGTCGCGCCGACATCTCCGTGTTCATGGCGGCGAGGGAGCGGTTCGCCCCCGCGCCCGAGGGCGCGGTCGAGCTCACGGCCAACTTCCGCACGGTCGCACCGGTCATCGACTGGGTGAACGCCACCTTCCGCACGCTGTTGGAGGAACCCGCCGACACCGAGGTCCCGTATCCCTCCCAGCCCGCCTACATCGACCTGCAGCCCCAGCGATCGGTCGGCGGCGTCGGTGCGCCGGTGGCCGTCATCGGCACGGAACCTCATCCCTACGGCAGCGGCGCGGACACCGTGCGATCGGCCGAGAGCCGCGACGTCGCCAACGTCATCATCGGAGCGCTCAGCGAGGGATGGGTCGTGCGAGAGGGCGACGATGGCTGGCGTCCGTGCCGCCTCGGCGACATCACGATCCTCGTTCCCGCGCGCACCTCCCTCCCGTTCCTCGAGGATGCCCTGGAGGCGGCGCACATCCCCTACCGGGCCGAGTCGAGCTCACTCGTGTACGCCACGCGTGCCGTCCGCGATCTCCTCATGGTGCTGCGCGCCGCCGACGACCCCACCGACCACCTCCGCATCGTCAGCGCGCTCCGCACCCCGCTCCTCGGCTGCGGCGACGACGATCTGTTCCGCCACAAGGTGCTCGAAGGCCGCACCTGGTCGTACAACACCCCCACCCCACCCGACCCCGCCGACGGGATCGTCTCCGCCGGCCTGGCGTTCCTGCTCGAGATCCACGAGAGCCGCCAGTGGCGCTCGCCGAGCGAGCTCCTCGACCGCATCGTCCGTGATCGCCGGGCCCTCGAGCTCGGCTTCGCCGACGGCCGGCCACGCGACGTGTGGCGGAGGATCCGCTTCGTGATCGATCAGGCCCGGGCCTGGAGCGAAGCCACCGGCGGCAGCCTGCGGCACTACCTGCACTGGGTCGAGCAGCAGACGGCTGAAGGCTCCCGCGTCGCGGAGAGCGTGCTGCCCGAGACCGACGACGACGCCGTTCGCATCATGACGATCCACGCCGCCAAGGGCCTCGAGTTCCCGATCACGATCGTGTCGGGGCTGTCCGCCCGCCCCGGCGGGATGCGGAGCCCGGTGGAGGTGCACTTCCCCAAGGACGGGGGACCGGTCGGCTACCGCATGGGCAAGGACGTCATCACGGAGGAGTTCGAGGCTGCCGTCCCGATCGATGAGCAGATGGGCTACGACGAGCGGCTCCGTCTCCTCTACGTCGCCTGCACCCGAGCCTGCGACCACCTCGTCGTCTCGCTCCACCGCGTGGAGCGCAAGAACCCGCCCGCCAAGAACAGCAGCCGGACCAACGCCGAGATCCTGATCGCGGGGATGGGCGCGCGGCTCGACGTGCTCCCCGACATCGGCGGCGATCCCGAGCCTCGGCCCCTCGATCCGGCGACCGTTCCCGCGCCGCCACCCGACTTCGCCACCTGGGAGGCCGAGCGCGCCACCGCGCTCGCGGCGGCCAGCCGTCCCGGGGCGGTCGCGGCCACCGCCCTCACCGACGACGGGGCCCCCGACTGGGGCGTCGAGGCCGAGGTCCTGGTGCCGGCCGCCCCGCCGATCCAGCCGAGCCTGTTCGATGGCCCCACCCTCGACCCGGCGTCGCCCGCGTCGCCGGAGGCGGCTCCTCCAGCGCCGGAGCCGTGGGACACGGTGGATCCGGGACTGCAGAAGCGGCCGCGCGACCTCGACCTGCCGCCATGGCTCAAGGGCCGGTACGGCACGGCGGTGGGCCGGGCGGTGCACGGCGTCCTGCAGACGATCGACCTGGCCACCGGCGCCGGGCTCGATGATGCCGTCGCGGCCCAGTGCCAGGCCGAGGCCGTGCCCGACCGAGCCGACGACGTCCGCGCGCCTGGTCGAGGACGCGCTCGCGTCGGCGGTGGTGCGGGCCGCCGCCACCCACCCGCACTGGCGCGAGGTGTACGCCTGCACGCCGATCGGCGACCGGCTGCTGGAGGGCTACGTCGACCTGCTCTACCGGGGCGACGACGGCTTGGTCGTCGTCGACCACAAGACGTCCGCGAGTGCCGACCCCGACGATCTCGATCGCCGGGTGGCGGGCTATCGACTGCAGGGTGCCGCGTACGCGGTGGCGGTCGGTCGGGCGACCGGGGAGCCCGTCGTCCGCGTCGTGTTCCTGTTCCTCACCCCCCACGGCGCGGTCGAACGCGACCTCGGCGACCTCCCGGCGGCGATGGCTCGACGTCGAGCGCCTCGTGGCCGAGGGGGCGGAGCTCGTCACCCCATGAGGCGCGCCGATCGGTCATCGCGGCACCGATGAGTTCCGGCGCGGGTCGACGTTGCACCCTCTAGAACATCGGCGACGCGCCGATCACAACCAGGAGGCAAC
This sequence comes from uncultured Microthrixaceae bacterium, assembly GCA_963721695.1. Classification (GTDB taxonomy): domain Bacteria; phylum Actinomycetota; class Acidimicrobiia; order Acidimicrobiales; family VFJN01; genus VFJN01. Next base: position 567,908 of record CAVRKU010000016.1, on the reverse strand, counting down.
CCCCATGGACTGGAAGCTGGAGCTCGTCATGGTCCCCGTGACCGACGTCGACCGCGCCAAGGCGTTCTACGTCGACCAGATCGGCTTCGCGGTGGACGTCGACACCTCGCCCATGCCCGGGATGCGGGTCGTGCAGATGACGCCCCCCGGCTCGGCCTGCTCCATCACGATCGGCGAGGGGCTCGGCCACGGCATGGCCGCCGGTTCCCTCCAGGGCGTCCACATCGTCGTCGACGACATCGAACGAGCACGGGCGGAGCTGGTGGCGCGGGGCGCTGAGCCCGAGCCAGCCCTTCCACTTCGGGGCCGAGGGACAGACCGACGGCGTGCACCCCGAGCGGGTGAACTACGGCACGTTCATGACCTTCAGCGACCCGGACGGCAACGGCTGGATGGTGCAGGAGGTCAACCACGCCGCGGCCGGGGCGGCGTGACCACCACGATCGCGGATCCCGACGTCGCCGCCGCGGTGGCGGGCGACGAGCACGCCTTCGCCACCGTCACCCAGCGCCATCGGCGCGAGCTGCACGTGCACTGCTATCGGATGCTCGCCTCCTACGAGGAGGCCGAGGACGCCGTGCAGGAGGTGTACCTGCGAGCTTGGCGCCGGCGCGACACGTTCGAAGGCGGCTCCCTGTTCAGGGCCTGGCTCTACCGCATCGCCACGAACGTGTGCCTCGACATGCTCCGACAACGGTCCCGACGGCTCACCAGCGTCGGGTCGTTCGCCGAGGTCTCGTGGCTGCAGCCGTACCCCGACGTGCAGCTCGATGAGGTGCCCTCAGCGGCGGACCGACCGGACGATGCCGCGGTCCAGCGAGAGACGATCGAGCTGGCGTTCCTCGTGGCCCTCCAGGTGCTCCCGCCCCGACAGCGCGCGGCGCTGATCGCGAGAGACGTGCTCGGCTGGCCCGCCTCCGAGACCGCGGCGATGTTGGGCACGAGCGTCGCGGCGGCCAACAGCGCCCTCCAACGGGCACGCGCCACGCTGCAGTCCCATCTCCCGGAGCGCCGATCGGCCTGGACCACCGGCGTCCCCAGCGCCGACGAGCGGGCGCTGCTGGAGCAGTTCATCGATGCCCACGAGCGCTGTGACGCCGCGGCCGCGGTGGCGATCGCCGCCCAGGACCTGCGCATCACCATGCCCCCCAACCCGACCTGGTTCGAGGGCCTCGACGTCATCGCCGGGGCGCTCGAGACCGCGTTCGGCGTGGAGCGCGATGGCGACTGGCGCCTCGTGCCGACGATGGCGAACCGCATGCCCACCGCCGCCAGCTACCTGCGCCGGTGGGGCGACACGGAGTTCCGCGCCTTCAAGCTCGATGTCCTGCGCATCGAGGCGGGCCGCATCGCGGAGATCACCACCTTCGGACACAGCCTCTTCCCGGCGTTCGGCCTCCCTCCGATCCTGGAGGGGGCGACGGCCAGGTAGGCGTCCTCGGGTCGGACCGATACCGTCGTTCGGCCATGACGCTCGCCGCCACCGCCGACTCCCCGGTCGCCCGCCGGCTCGGGACGCTCGCCGTCGGCCTCGTGCTGGTGGGCGCCGGCGTCGCGGTCACGATCCGGGCCGAGATCGGCGTGGCCCCCTACGACGTGCTGACCACCGGTCTGGTGGCCCTCACCGGCATGCCGATCGGCCTCGCGGCCATGCTCCTCCCGCTCGGGTTCGTGATCATCGGCCTGCTCATCGGAGGTCGCCCCGGGCCAGGGACCATCCTGGCCGTGCTCCTCGTCGGACCGATCCTCGGCGTGGTCCTCGATGCGCTCCCCGTGCACGAGGCCATGCCCGTGCGCCTGCTCTTCTTCGTCCTCGGGTTCGTCCTGATCTCGGCCGGGATCACCGCGGTCGTGATCTCGGAGATCGGCTCGGGGCCCGCCGAGCTGGTGATGCTCGCCATCCATGACCGCGGCTACCCGTTGGCGCCGGTTCGCACGGGCATCGAGCTGACGTGCGTGGCGATCGGCTGGGCGATGGGCGGCCAGGTGGGCGCGGGCACGGTCGTGTTCGCGTTCCTGATCGGGCCCACCCTCAAGCGCAGCCTGGCGGCATCGGGCTTCGACGCGGCCCGGGCGAGCGAGGCCAGCGACTGCGCCGCCCCTGGCGCCTGACCCGCCCAGGGGTGGCTAACGTGCCATCCGAGGGGGGACATGACCGTACGGAGAACGGCGCTGCGCATGGTGTTGGTGGTGGCTGGCGTCATGCTGGTCAGCGCGGGCTGCGGTGACGACGGCGCCGCGCCCGTCACCCTCGTCGAGGGCGTCACCGCCGACGTGCAAGCGATCGACAACACCTTCCGCCCGGCCGAGTCGGAGGTGGCCGCCGGCACCGAGGTCGTGTGGGCGAACGACGGTCGCAACGAGCACAACGTGCTGCCCGTCGAAGGGGAGGACTGGGGGGTCGAGGCGGACGCCTTCACGCCGGGCGACGAGTACAGCTACCGCTTCACCGAGCCCGGCACCTACGACTACTACTGCTCGCTCCACGGCACCACGACCAAGGGCATGGTCGGCACGATCGTGGTCACCGGCTGAGCCCGTTCCAGAAGAGGACCCATGCACCGCACCCGCCGCACCATCGTCATCGCTCTCGCAACCCTCGCGCTCCTGGCCACGGCCTGCGGCGACGACGGGTCGGAGTCCTCAGACACCACGGAGGAGGACGGCGGCGAGTACGCGACCATCAACGTCCCCGACGACCACGACACGATCCAGGCCGCCGTCGACGCGGCGTCACCCGGTGACCTCGTGCTCATCGCGCCCGGCACCTACGAGGAGGCCGTCGACGTCGAGACCGAGAACCTGACCATCCGGGCCTCGACCGCAACGAGGTGATCCTCGACGGCGGCTTCGAGCTCGAGAACGGCATCCGGGTGCTCGCCGACGGCGTGGCCGTCGAGAACATGACGGCCCGCAACTACACCACCAACGGGTTCTTCTGGACCGGGGTCACGGGCTACCGCGGGTCCTACCTGACCGCGTTCCGCAACGGCGACTACGGCGTCTACGCCTTCGACGCCACCAAGGGCCAGTTCGAGCACATCTACGCCTCCGGCAGCCCTGACGCCGGCGTGTACATCGGCCAGTGCTACCCGTGCGACGCGGTGCTCGACGATGTCGTGGCCGAGTACAACGGCCTCGGCTACTCGGGCACGAACTCGGGCGGGAACCTGGTCATCGTGAACTCGACCTTCCGGTACAACCGGGCCGGGATCGTCCCCAACAGCGGCTCCTACGAGCTGTGCTACCCGGGTCGCGACAACACCATCGTGGGCAACATCGTCCACGACAACATGCAGCCGGACACGCCCGCCATCGATGTGGCGATCCTCGCGATGGGCAACGGCATCCTCGTCGCGGGCAGCAACCGCAACGTGATCGAGCGCAACCTCGTCTACGACCACGAGCTGGTCGGGATCGGCCTCGTGCCCTTCCCCGAGGAGGAGGCCAACGACGGCGTCCCCGACCCGGACACGTGGGACACGCCGTGCGACGAGGTGCGCGATGACCCGCCCGCGGTCACCGACCCGATGCACTGAGCCTCGTGCTCTGGGACCCGGTCGAGAACTCCGTCGTCGGCAACGACGTCAGCGGCTCGGGCCTCGCCGACCTCGCCCTCGGAAGCCTCCAGCCCGAGCTGGCCGAGCTCGACAACTGCTTCGCTGACAACACGTTCGACGACCTCGGCGCCGGTGGACCTCGAAGGCCTGGCCCCCTGCTCGGGCGATCCCACCGCGGACGACTGGACGAACGGCGCCCTCAACCTCGGCATCCTCGTCGGCGCGGAGCATCCCCCGCCGGTCGACTACCAGGACGGCGCCGACCCCGGAGCCTCCGGACCAGCCGAACATGCCCGACGCCGACACGGCCCCGCCGCAGCCCGCCACCAACGTGCCCTTCGCGGTCGACGTCGACGCCATCACCTTGCCGACGCGCCCGCTCGGAGTGACCGCGCGCCTTCGCCCGTTCACCCTGCTCATCCTGGTGGTGGCCGCCGCCGCGGCGGTGGTGGGCGGCGTGGTCGCGCTCACCGGGCCGAGCGACGAGGCGTCGGCGGTCAGCTCCTCCGGCCTCGGGCCCGCAGGGCCGCGTCCCGCAGTTCAAGGTCGAGTGCGCGTGGAGCCACTCGGCTCCGGACGATCCGATCGTCCACCCGGGTGCCCCCGGTCGATCCCACCTCCACGACTTCTTCGGCAACGTCGCCACCGACGCTGATTCCTCGCTGTCCGCGCTCCTCCCGGAGGACACGAGCTGTCAGAACAAGCTCGACACCGCGGCCTACTGGGCGCCGGCGCTGCTCCAGGACGGTGCTCCGGTGATCCCAACCGGTTCGGTGGCCTACTACCGACCGGGTCCCGGAGTGGACCCCGAGTCCCTGGGCCCCTACCCCCCTGGGCTCATGATGGTCGCGGGCGACATGGCCACCGCCGGACCGCAGGCTCCGGCGGTGGCGGCGTGGCACTGCGGAGCGTCACCGATCCTCGAGGCGGAGCCGCCGACCTGTCCCGCGCACCGCCCCGCTCGGGGTGCGGATCGCGTTCCCCGACTGCTGGGACGGCGAGCGCCTCGACAGCGACGACCATCGCAGCCATGTCGCTCGCAGCGACGAGGGCCACTGTCCCGACGACCACCCGGTCGCGATCCCCCAGCTGATCTTCGAGGTCCACTACCCGGTGTCCGGTGACCCCGGGGGCCTCGAGCTGGCCTCCGGCGGGGTCCATGGCGTCCACGCCGACTTCCTGAACGCCTGGGACCAGGACACCCTCGAGCGCGAGGTGCGAGCGTGCCTCAACGGAGGCAAGGTCTGCGGGGTCGTCTCCAACCGAGCCACCGGCTGAGGGATCGGCGGGGGCGTCACAGCCGCCCGGTAGCGTCGATCCGATGCCTGATGCTGTCGCCGTCGCCCTGGAACGGGTGGTGGCCGAGCTGCCGGGCGGCGGCGAGGCCCGGCTCGGGCAGCGCGAGATGGCCGACGCCGTGCGCCTCGGGATCGCGGAGCGCAAGCACCTGGCGGTGCAGGCGGGCACCGGCACGGGCAAGACGCTCGCCTACCTGGTGCCGGCCATCCTGTCCGGGCGCCGCACGGTGGTGGCGACCGCCACGAAGGCCCTGCAGGACCAGCTGGCGGGCAAGGACCTCCCCTTCCTCGAGCAGCACCTGGACCACCCCTTCTCCTGGGCGGTCCTGAAGGGGCGGTCCAACTACCTGTGCATGCAGCGTCTGTCCGAGGTCGTGGCGACCGGCCAGGATGACGGGCAGCTCGCGCTCGACGGCGTGGCCGAGCGGGCCCCCGCCGAGGAGCTGCTCCACCTGTCGACCTGGGCCGCAACCAGCCTCACCGGCGATCGAGCGGAGCTCGAGGTCGAGCCGTCGGAGCGGGCGTGGAGCGCGGTGAGCGTGAGCGCGCGCGAGTGCCCGGGCGCGGCCCGCTGCCCGAGCGGGGGCATCTGCTTCGCCGAGGCCGCCCGCGACAAGGCCCTCGAGGCCGACGTCGTCGTGGTGAACCTCCACCTCTACGGCCTCGACCTGGCCATGGGGGGCGTCCTCCTCCCGGAGCACGAGCTCGCCATCATCGACGAGGCGCACCAGCTCGAGGACATCGTGTCCGCCACCTGTGGCATCGAGCTCACCGGCGGGCGCTTCGCCGATCTCGCGCGGCGCGTTCGAGGCGTGATCGCCGACGACCAGCTCCCCGCCGGAGTCGACGACGCGGGCCGTCTTCTCAGCGAGGCGCTGCGCCCGCACCGGGACCAGCGCCTCAAGGGCGCACCGCCCGATGACGTCGCGGGCGCGCTCACGGTGGCACGCGGGCGGGTGGAGTCCGTGCTCAGCGCCGCCCGCAACGTGCCCAGCGACGCCCCGGAGGAGACGCGCACGCGCGCCGTTCGGCTGGTGCAGTCCGCCAGCGCGCTCGTCGAGGACCTCAGCCTCGTCGAGCGGGTGACCGCCAACGAGGTCATGTGGGTGGAGGGCACGGACGCCAACCCGGTGCTCCGGGTGGCGCCCCTCGACGTGGGCGACCTCCTGCCGGAGATGCTGTGGGACAAGCGCACGGCGGTGCTCACCAGCGCCACGCTGCCGCCGAGGCTCCCGATCCGACTGGGGGTCGCCCCAGCCCAGATCACCGAGCTCGATGTGGGCAGCCCCTTCGACTACGAGGCGCACGCCTTGCTGTACTGCGCGAGCCACCTCCCCGACCCGCGGCACCCCTCGTACGTCGAGGCGCTCACCGACGAGCTCGGCGGCCTGATCGAGGCCGCGGGGGGCCGCACGCTCGCCCTGTTCACGAGCTTCCGGGTGCTCGACGAGGCCGCGGCGGCCCTCCAGCTCCGACTCGACGTCCCGATCCTCACGCAACGCGACCTGCCGAAGGGTCGCCTGCTCGAGCAGTTCGCCGCCGACGAGGCCACGTGCCTCTTCGCCACCATGGGCTTCTGGCAGGGCGTCGACGTGCCGGGTGCCTCGCTGAGCCTGGTGACGATCGACCGCATCCCGTTCCCACGCCCCGACGAGCCCCTGCTGCAAGCGCGCCGCGAGCGGGCCGGGGCGGGCGCCTTCGGGCTGATCGACCTTCCCCGCGCCGCCACCCTGCTGGCCCAGGGGGCCGGACGCCTCATCCGGTCGAGCGAGGATCGCGGGGTCGTGGCCGTCTTCGACCCGCGGCTCGCCAAGGCCGGCTACCGGTGGGAGATGGTGCAGGCGCTGCCGCCGATGCGCCGCACCAAGGATCCCGCCGAGGCCCGCCGCGCCCTCGAGGCGATCCGAGACCAGCGGTAGGGATCCTCGTGCGGCGGGTAGACCTGCCGCCATGACCGCCACCGTCACGACCGCTCCCTCGCTGCCGCCGTCGCCGAGCACGGAGCGCAAACGGCAACAGCTCGCACGGACGCGCCGCCGAGCCACCGCGTTGCTGGCCGCGGTCTCCGTGGTGTTCGTCGCCACCGTGGTCGCCGGCGCGGAGGCGGGGTCGACCCTCGGCTACGTGCAGGCCGCCGCCGAAGCCTCGATGGTGGGGGCCCTGGCCGACTGGTTCGCCGTGGTCGCGCTGTTCCGCCACCCGCTGGGCCTTCCCATCCCCCACACCGCGATCATCACGGAGCGCAAGGCCCAGTTCGGCGAGACCCTGGGCGAGTTCATCCACGACAGCTTCCTCACGCCCGATGCGGTGGCCGAGCGGGTTCGAGCCGCCGGTGTGGGCACCCGGATCGCCAGCTGGCTGGTCGTCCCCGCCAACGCCGACAAGCTGGCCGGGCACACGCTCGCCGCCGCCGTCGAGGTCGTCGACCTCATCGAAGACGACGCCGTCCACGACGTGCTGGAGCGCCTGCTGCGGGAGCGCATCGAGGCGGCCTCCGTCATCCCCATGGCGGGCCGGGCCCTCGGCGCGCTCACCCGGGAGGGACGCCACAACGAGGTCGTCGACGCGGGCCTCCGGGGCCTCGACCGCTACCTCGACGAGCACCGGGCCGAGCTCCGGAACCGCTTCCGTGACCAGGCCCCGTGGTGGCTGCCTGGTGCGGTGGAGGATCGGATCTTCGAGCGCCTGCTCGACGGGCTGCGGGCGGTCATCGACGACATGGCCAACGATCAGGGCCACGCGATGCGGCAGCAGCTCGACGCCCGCATCCTTCGGTTCGTGGACGAGCTGCAGACGTCCCCCGAGCTGCGGGCGCGGGGCGAGCAGCTGACGCGAGACCTCCTCGAGCGGCCCGAGCTTCGTCGGTGGGTGACCGCGGTGTGGGCCGACGCCAAGGCCCAGCTGCGCGCGCACGCCGCCGACCCGTCCTCCGAGCTGCATGCGCAGCTCCGCGACGGGATCATCGCCGGGGGCCGCCGGCTGCAGGCGGAGCCGGTCCTCGCGGCCAAGGTCGACGACGCGGCCGAGGCGGGCACTCGGTACGTGGTCGAGCACTTCGGCGGCGAGATCACCGACCTGGTCAGCACGACGATCGCCCGCTGGGACGGTGAGGAGACCTCCGCCCGCCTCGAGCTGCTGCTCGGCCCCGACCTGCAGTTCATCCGCATCAACGGCACGGTGGTGGGCGGCATCGCGGGTCTCGCGCTGCACGCCACCGCCCAGCTGCTCGGGTGACCCAGCGCGCCGGTACGGTCGGCCCGTGATCCGCCCGGCCCGTCCCGACGAGTACCCGACCCTGCAGGACATCGAACGCCGGGCCGGCGAGCTGTTCCGCGAGGTCGGCATGCCCGACATCGCCGACCACGACCCGTACACCGACGACGAGCTCGCCCACGCCGAGGTCGTCCTCGTGGCGACCGATGAGGCCGATGCGCCACTGGGCTACGCCATGGTCACCCTGGTCGATGGGCACGCGCACCTCGAGGGGCTCGCGGTGCTCCCGGAGGAGGGTCGCCGCGGGATCGGGACGAGCCTGCTCGACGCGGTGGCGGAGTGGTCACAGCGCCGCGGCGATGACCAGCTCACCCTCACGACCTTTCGCGACGTGCCGTTCAACGCGCCGCTCTACGCCAGGCGCGGCTTCGCCGTGGTGCCGGAGGTCGACCGCACGCCCGCCGTCCGGGCCCTCGTCGCGCGGGAGGCCGGCTACGGCCTCGACCCCGCCACCCGCGTCGTCATGCGGCGCAAGGTTCAGTAGCCGAAGCGCTCCATGGCCTTCGGACGGCTCTGCCAGTCCTTGTCGACCTTGACCAACAGCTCCAGGTAGGTGCCCTCCGGGAGCTGCTCGCGCACGGCGATGCCCACCTCCTTGAGCACCTGCCCCTTGTGCCCGATCACGATCCCCTTCTGGCTGCTCCGCTCGACGAGGATCTCGCACCGGATCAGCGGCCAGTCCCACTCGGTGACGCGCGCGGCGATCGAGTGCGGGAGCTCATCGTGGGTGCGGCGCATCAGCTGCTCGCGCACCAGCTCGGCCACCATGAACGCCTCGGGAACGTCGGTCACCATGTCATCGGGGAAGTACTGCGGGCCTTCCGGGAGCCGAGAGACCAGGTGGTCGACCAGGGCCGTGACGCCATCGCCCGTCTTGGCCGACACCGGGAAGTACTCGCTGAGGCCCAGCGCGGACGCGGCGACGAGCTGATCGGCCAGCGCCTTCTTGGACGCCTTGTCCACCTTGTTGACGACGCAGACCGCGTCCTTCGGGACGAGGTTCGCCACCCACTGGTCACCGCGACCGAAGGGCTGGGTGGCGTCGAGCACGAAGCAGACCACGTCGACATCGCCGATGGTGCCTTCCGCGGTCGCGTTCAGGCGCGACCCGAGCGCGGTGCGCGGCTTGTGGATGCCAGGGGTGTCGACGAACACGATCTGTGAGTCGGGCCGCGTCCGGACGCCCATGATGCGCGTGCGGGTGGTCTGCGGCTTGTCGGACGTGATGGCCACCTTGGTCTGCAGGATCTGGTTCAGGAGCGTCGACTTGCCCACGTTCGGACGCCCCACGAAGGTCACGAAGCCAGAGCGCATCAACGATCCTCTGACTTGGACGGCACCGGATCGAAGGCGTGGACGCGGTGCACCCGCACGCGGCCGATGCGTCGCCCGACGACCCGCTGCGCCGACAGCTGCCACCCCGCCACCTCGACGGCCTCGCCCTCGGCGGGCACCCGACCGAGCTCGGACAACAGGAGCCCGCCGATCGTGTCCCAGTCGCCCTCGGGGAGCTGAGCACGCAACAGCTCGTTCACCTCGTCGAGCGCCATGCGCGCGTCGACGCGGTAGTCGCCACCGGGTAGGGGCTCGACCATGGCGTCCTCCACGTCGAACTCGTCCACGATCTCGCCGAGGAGCTCCTCGATGATGTCCTCGAGGGTCACCAACCCGGCGGTGCCGCCGTACTCGTCGATGACGATGGCCATGTGGAAGCGGTCGCGCTGCATCTCCCGCAGGAGGTCGGCCACCCCCTTGGTCTCGGGTACGAAGTGCGCGGGACGGGCCAGGTCGCGCACGGGCAGCTCTTCGTGGTCGTCGCGCTCGGCCCGCATCAGGTCCTTGGCGTGCACGATGCCGACCACGTCGTCGATGCCCTCGCCACAGGCCGGGATCCGGCTGTAGCCGTTCAGGATCACGACCTCCATGGCGTCGGCGACCCGGAAGTCCGCCGTGACGGTGACCATGTCGGTCCGCGGCACCATCACCTCGCGGACGACCGTGTCGCCCAGCTCGATGACCGACTCGATGAGCCTCCGTTCCTCCGCTTCGATCACGGCGTCCTCGACCGCGAGGTCGGCGACCGCCAGGAGCTCCTCCTCAGAGGTGAAGGGCCCGCGCTTGAGGCCCTTCCCCGGAAGGATCACGTTCGTGAGACCGATGAGGCCGCGGGAGAGCAGCCGCAGCGGCGCCCAGCCCGCCAGGGCCTTGATCGGCCGGGCGGCGGCGAGGGCCGCCCGGTCCGTGTGCTGGATCGCCCAGGTCTTGGGGGCCACCTCCGCCACCACGAAGAACAGGGTGACGTTGAGGAGCGTGGCGCAGACGACGCCCCAGGCCCCGAACAGGCGGCTGGCCAGGACGCCGAGGAGGGTCGACTGCACGAGCTGGGTCGACAGCACGATGAGCAGCGTGGGGTTCAGCCACTCCTGATCCTCCACCAGCGACAGCAGCACCTCACCCCGACGTCCCCCGGTCTCGGCCAGCGCGTGCGCCTTGGCCTTCGACACGCGGGTGAGCGCCGTCTCCGCCACCGCGAGGATGATGGAGAGGAGGAACAAGAACGTGATGGCGGCGAGGATCACCCAGTCGGTGGTGCTGAGCGTGACGGCGAGGACCATCAGTGATCGACGTGGTAGCGGTCGAGGAGCTCCCGCTCCCGCGCCTGCATCACGACGGCTTCCTCGGGATCGGCATGGTCCATGCCGAGCACGTGGAGCACGCCGTGCACCACCAGCAGAGCGACCTCGTCCTCGTAGCTCCCCGCGTGCTCGGGCGCCTGCCGGGCGGCGACCGCCGGGCAGACGACCACGTCGCCCAGCAGGAGCGGGAGCTCGGCGATGTCGGGGGCCTCGCGGTCGGGGCCGGTGCTGCCGGAGTCCGGGAAGCGGCCCGTGTCGATCGGGTCGTCGAGCGGGAAGGCCAGCACGTCGGTGGGGCCGTCTGCACCCATGAACCGCTTGTTGAGGTCGGCCATCACGCCCTCGTCGACGAAGAGCAACGACAGCTCCGCCTCCCCGCGCACCCCAGAGTCGAGCAGGACATGGGTCGCGAGGTCCACCCACCGGGCCAGGGCCACCGGTTGGTCGGCCTGCTCGTCGACGCCGAACACCTCCACCTCGCCCTCGGCGGGGGGACGACGACGCCGGTTCGTCATCGGCAAGGGCGGGAGATCCGTCGGTTCGATCCCGTCCGGCAGATCGGCGGGGTCGGGCTTGTCGGGACCGTCGAGGGGATCGCCTGACATCAGCGCCCGCGGGTGGGTTCGGCCGGCGTGGCCCGCTCGTACGCGTCGACGATGTCCTGCACGATCCGGTGGCGAACCACATCGCCGCTCGTGAGGTGGACCCAGCTGAGCCCGTCGATGTCGCCCAGGATGCGCTCCAGACCGCCGAGCCCGCTCCGGCCGCCCGCCACGTCGACCTGGGTGGTGTCGCCGGTGACCACGGCCTTGGACCCGAAGCCGATGCGGGTGAGGAACATCTTCATCTGCTCCGGCGTGGTGTTCTGCGCCTCGTCGAGGATGATGAAGCTGGAGTTCAGCGTGCGGCCGCGCATGAACGCGAGCGGCGCGACCTCCACGGCACCCCGTTCGAGCAGCTTGCCGGCGTTCTCGGTCCCGACCATGTCGTGCAGGGCGTCCCACAGCGGCCGGAGGTACGGGTCGACCTTCGCCATCAGATCGCCCGGCAGGAAGCCGAGCCGCTCACCGGCCTCGACGGCCGGGCGCGTCAGGATGATGCGATCGACCTCCTTGGCCTGCAGCGCCTGCACGGCCATCGCCACGGCCAACCAGCTCTTGCCGGTCCCCGCCGGCCCGACCCCGAACGTGATGACGTTCTCGCGGATGGCGTCGACGTAGCGCTTCTGGCCGCTCGACTTGGGCCGCACGGGACGTCCGCGCGCGGGGCGCAGCACCTCCGTGCTCAGCACCTCCGCCGGACGCTCGTCGTGGCGGACCATCTCGACGCTGCGCCGCACGGTGCCGGCGTCGAGGCGGTGACCTTGTTCGACCAGCACGATCAGGTCCTCGAGGAGACGGGCCACGCGCTCCACGTCGTCGTCGCCATCCAGGGCGATCTCGTTGCCGCGCACATGGATCGCCACCGACGGGAAGGCGGCCTCGATGGCGCGCAGCACCTCGTCTCGCTCGCCCAGGAGGAGGGGCATCAGGTGGTTGCTGGGTACGGAGATCTTGATCTGGGTGCTCGACACGACGGCGCCAAGGCTACCGGTCGGCCGCCTTCACCCCGCCGGCGTTCCCCGGCGGGCTCTACGCTCCCGGCATGGACGAGCGTCCGCTCGAGGGGCCGGACCGTGTGCTCCCGGCACCGGCGTCGCTCGTCGGCGGCCGTCGCCCGAGCCTCGCCGCCCGGCTCGACGTGTGGCTCGCGGACGCCCGCATCGAGGGCTCCGCCGACTCGCGGGCCCGCGAGCGCTGGCTGCACCAGGCCGCAGAAGCGGACGCCACCGTCGCCGGGGTGCTGCTCGATCTCGCTGAGCGCCGCGCCGCCGTGAGCATGCACACCTCGGGAGCCCGCGTCCACCACGGGTACATCGACGTCATCGGGGCCGACTTCGCCGCGCTGCGAACCACCGGCGGGGCGGAGGTCCTCGTCGCCCTGACCGCGATCACCTCCGTGTGCACTGCACCGCTCGTCGAGCCGGCCGTCGGCGAGCGAGTCGTGACCACCGAGCTCCGACTCATCGAGGTGCTCACGCAGCTCGCCGCGGAGCGAGAGCGCGTGCTGGTGGTGAGCCCAGATGGTCGTGACGCGATCGCGGGCGAGCTGCGTTCGGTGGGTCACGACGTGATCAGGGTGCGGACCGAGGCCGATCCGCCGGCGACCGCGTACGTGCCCGCGGCGAGCGTCGCCACGGTGACCCTGAGCTAGGGGGTCAGCGCTTCGGGCTGGTGTCCGGATAGAGGTGCTCGAGGGTGCCGGGCTCGATCCGGGACCCCTCGATGAAGGTGTCGACGTCGGTGGCCTTCAGGCGGATGACCCGGCCCATCCGGTACGCCGGCAGGTCGCCCTGGTCGACGAAGCGGTAGAGCGTGCGGGTCGTGATCCCGAGGCGCCTGGATGCCTCCTGCGTCGACAGCCACTCGGTGTCCGCAGTTGCCATGTCCCCACGCTAGCGCACACTGTCCTCATGTAGTCTCATAGCCTTCGAGGGCGGGGGCCGCCATGGAGATCCAGCGACATCGAGGGCTGCCAGGCAGCCGAGCCGTCGTCGGTGGAGCGCTGATCGCCCTCGCCGCCGTCGGCGTCTACCTGGCCTACGACCAGGCGACGGACGATCCGTCCGACCCCGTCGTCGTGGCCGCGCGCGACATCCACGCGGGCGAGATCCTCGATCCCGAGGTCCTCGGCACGATCGAGGCCGACCTGCCCGATCCCGCCGCTGGCGCGACGTTCGGATCGATCGAGGTCGTCGAGGGTCGCGTCGCCCTGGCCCCCATCGCCGCGGGCGAGATCGTCCAGGCGGGCGCGGTGACCGACGGCCAGGCGACGCCCGATCTCCACGAGGTCGCGATCAGCCTCCCGCGCGCGCAGATCGCGGTCGGCCGGCTCAAGGAGGGCGAGCGAGTCGACGTGTTCGCCACCTACGACGATCGCACCAGCTCGGTGGTGCGCGGTGCCGAGGTCGTCCAGATCGGCGTCGACGACGACGGCTCGCTCACGAGCAACCGGGAGGTGACGCTCGTCGTCGCCGTGCCGTCCGGCGACGCGGTCGCCGCGGTCGTCCACGCCCTGCGCACCGGCGACGTCACCGTCGTGCGGTCGACCTTCGCCGATGCCACCGCCGAGGATCCGCTCGTGTTCGCGGACGAGGGAGCGACGACCACCGAGGGGTCGGGCTGATGGCGGCCGAGCGCTACGTCGTCCTCGGCGTGGCCCAGGTGCGATCGCCGTGGTTCCGAGAGGTCGCCCGTTGGGCAACGTCCGCCATGCTGCCCATCGAGTTCGTCAAGGCCATGTCGCTCGAGGAGGTGCGCGTTCGGCTGCGGTCGGGACGGGGCTACTCCGCCCTGCTCGTCGACGACTCGTTGGCCGGACTCGATCGTGACCTCGTCGCGCTGGCCAGCGATGCCGGCTGCGCCGTCATCGTCGTCGAAGGGGGCCGGATCAACCGGGAGTGGGCTGACCTCGGCGCCTCGGCGGTCCTCCCGGCCGTCTTCGGGCGGGAGGACCTCCTGCAGACCCTCGCCCAGGTCGCGACCGCCATCGCCCGGACCACTGCGCCGGCCGGCCCACGTCCGGACGCTCCGGCGGGCCAGGGGTACCGGGGTCCCCTGGTCGCGGTGACCGGACCCGGCGGCACCGGGCGCTCCACCGTGGCCACCGCGCTCGCGCAGGGTCTGGCGGGTGACCCGCGCAACCTCGACCTCGTCTGCCTGGCCGACCTGGCGCTGCACGCCGACCAGGCGATGCTCCACGGCGCCACCGACGTCGTGCCTGGCGTCGTCGAGCTCGTGGAGTCCCACCGCACCGGAGCGCCGTCGGCCGACGATGTCCGCGGCCTCACCTGGCTCGTCACCGATCGGCGCTACCACCTGCTGCTGGGGCTACGCCGACATCGGGACTGGACGGCCGTGCGGCCGCACGCGTTCGCGGCCGGTCTCGACGGTCTGCGGCGGGCGTTCCGCGTCGTGGTGGCCGACGTCGACGCCGACCTCGAAGGTGAGCGGACCACGGGCTCGGTCGACGTCGAGGAGCGGAACACGATGGCTCGGGTCACCACCCTTGCGGCCGACCTCGTGGTGGTCGTCGGGCTGCCCGGGATGAAGGGGCTCCACAGCCTGCTCGGAGCGACCCGCGACGTCCTGGCGCACGGCGTGCCCGCCGCCCGCGTCCTCCCGGTGATCAACCGCGCGCCCAAGGGCCCCCGCGCCCGCGCCGAGCTCACCACGGCGTTCGCGGCGCTGCTGGGCGACGCCGACGGCGCCGTCGGCGTGCCCGGTCCCCTCTACCTCGGGGAGCGCCGCCAGCTGGAGGACGCGCTGCGCGACGGAGCCCGGTTGCCGGAGAGCTGGTCGGCGCCGGTGGTGGGGTCCGTGCGGTCGCTCCTCGACCACGCCCAGGACACCTCCGACCTACCTGGTCCGGTCGACGAGCTGCAGCCGGTGACGCCGGGATCCCTCGGCGCGTGGACCGAGGACGAGGCCTAGGCGGCGCCCGCGAGGACGCGCACCCGTCCCGCCACGGGATCGACCTCGACGAGCGCGCCGTCGGGGATCTCCGTCATCGCCCCCGCCGCGCCGATGACGGCGCTCAACCCCAGCTCACGAGCGATCACCGCGGCGTGCGAGAACAGACCGCCCTCCTCCACGACCACCGCCCCCACGATCGACAGGACCATGTTGTAGGCCGGCGTCGTGCCGAAGGCGACCAGCACGTCTCCCGGCTCGAGCCGATCGAGCGCATCGCCCGGATCCGTGG
The DNA here is from genome assembly GCA_963721695.1 of uncultured Microthrixaceae bacterium. GTDB lineage: Bacteria > Actinomycetota > Acidimicrobiia > Acidimicrobiales > VFJN01 > VFJN01. Next base: position 552,338 of record CAVRKU010000016.1, on the reverse strand, counting down.
CGACGCGTGCCCGGCCCCGGACCACCGCCGATCCGATGCCGTCGCCATCGAGGCTGGCCCGGGCACCGGTCGGGGCCGTCGCGACCTCCCGGAGCGCGAAGAGCGCACGCGACATCGTCCGCATCGGAGCGGGCAACACGTCGACCGGGATGTCCGCGGACGGGCCGAGCTGGAGCGGAGGCACCAGCTCCGAACGCGCCGCCCGCTGCTCCGCTCGGCCCGCCACGGCCGCTCCGTCCAACGGGCTGGTGCCCTCGAGCAGGTCGACCAGCTCGTCGACCGTCACCTCGATCGCGTGGTCGACGTCGGCAAGGACCTCGCGGTCGACGAGGCTTCGCCCGGCGGCCAGCATCGCCCGGCGCAGGAGTCCAGCCGGCCAGGCCGCCGTGACCGCCCCGTTGTCGTCGCGGAGCCCCACCGTGGCGCGTGCGTCACCCACCAACCGATCGAGCTCGTCGCGGTTGGCCGCACCGACCTTGTCGGCCAGCACCTCGAGGGCAGCCGCCGCCTCGTCCTCGTCGATGGGTTCGCTCGGGGTCGATCGCGCCAGGTTGACGACCAGCGACGGGAGCTCGATGAGGGCGAGGGAGTCGATGTCGTAGCCGGTGACGAGCCGCCAGCCGTGCTCGTCGAGGAAGGCATCGAGCGGGGCGCCGGCATCGGCGCGGAGCTCCTCCATGGTGCTTGGCTCGCGCCCGGACCGGGCGACGGCACTGCGCAGCGCCTCGAGGGCCGGGCCGCGACCCGTCGAGGTCGGCGACGCGCCGGCGAGCACCGGGAACAGCAGCTCAGGTCCGATGCCCCACTCGGCGGCGCGCGCGAGGAGCAGGCCGGTCGGCATCAGGTCGGGACCGTGGAGCGCGAAGTGGCGCTCGTAGCCCGCCCGCGCGTGGGCGCGAGCTCGGCGCAGATGATCGACGAGCGCCGGCGCGTCCATGTCGTCGGGGGACTCGGCCTGCAGCGCCCGGTTGGCCGCCACCCAGGTGCTCTGCTCGGTGGCGAACCAGCGCCGGGCGTCGTCCAGCCACGGGCGCTCGGCGAGGCAACGAGCTGCGGCCTTCGTGCGGCGGCGGAACGCCGGCACGAGTCGGGTCGCCGCCCACAGGGCGGCCTTCGGGGGCTGCGCATCGCTGGGCTTGCCGAGGAGCGGCTCCGGCGCGATGTAGACGTGGCCCTGCGACAACCCCGCGACCAGGGACCGGACGGGAAGGCCGTACTCCTCCATGACGAGCGCCTCGCCGGCGTTCATCGCGGCGGGCAGGAGCCGCGCGTACTCGGGGGTGAGCGCTCGCGGGAAGTGGTCGCGCAACGACCGCCACTCGCCCTTTCCGGGCGGTTCGAACGTGATGGTGGAGTCGGTCATGGCTGCTCCTTCGTGGCGCGCGTCAGCACGCTCAGGGCCCACAGCACGTGCTCCGCGGCGACATCGATCGGGATGCCGGCCTTGTCGTGGAGCTCGAGCACGGCCGTGGACGAGGTGAGGACGTCGGTGATGGCGGCAAGGCGCTCGCCCGCTGGCGACGTCGGATCGATCCCGCTCCCGGTCAAGGCGCTCGCGAGTGCCGCCTGCTTGGCCTGCCACCGCCGTTGCCGAAGCTCCCGCCCGAGGGGAGATGCGAGCTGGTTGCGAGCGATCGGGATCTGGCGAGCGATCGCGGCGAACTGGTCGGGCAGCAGCGCGGTCGCCTCCTCGAACGTGCTCGGGTAGGCCTCGAGCGAGGTGAGCTTGGCGTCGTCGCCGAGCACCATCGCGGACGCGTCCAGCAGCGCCTCCTTGGTCGGGAAGTACCGGTACACCGTGGCCACGCCGACGCCCGCGCGCTGGGCGACGGCCGGCACGGACACCGACGCCGGATGGGCGTCCGCCACCAGGTCGGCCACGGCCCGCACGATGCGGGCTCGGGTGTCGCGCTTGTGGACCTCCCGCAGGCTCTCCCGCTCCGCATTCATGAGATGATTCATCTCATGATGAGAGGGATCATGTCAAGGGATCGGCGGGAGGACGAGCACCTGGCCGGGGTAGAGGAGGTCGGGGTTGGCCGGGTCCACGAGGCGAGGGCGGTTCAGCTCCACGAGCCGACGCCAGTAGGCGTCAACGGTCGCGGGCCGACTCGATGCGGCGACCGCCTCGACGGCGAGGCTCCAGAAGGAGTCACCGCGGGCGACGACCACCTCCTCGGCCGCGATCGGCGGTGGGGGCGCGTCGGGCGCCGTCGGAGGGGTGCGCGGGGGCGGGCGTCGGCGCTCGTGGTCGTGGTGGTCGGTGTCGTGGTCGTCGAGGTGGCCGAGCCCGGCTCCTCGAGCACCTCCATCACCGCGGTGCCGGCCGGATCGCTCGGCACCGGCGGGCCGGCCAGACCGACGGTCACGGCCAACCCGGCGGCACCATGGGCCAGCCGCGTCAGCCACCGGGGGCTCACGCCGTCGGCGACCCTCTGGACGACGCGGCGGCGGGTCGCGCCACCGACGAGCTGGAGCACGGTGGCCACGACGATCCACCCGGCTCCGAGGACCGCGACCAGCCGCAGCGCGGTGAGGGCCGCCGCTCCGGCTCCCACCTGCTCGTACCAGGTGTCCACGTCGTCCCATCCGCGGACCGGAGGGCTGGCCAACGGCCCGCGCCCGGCCGCGACCAACCCGGCCCCGGCGAGCAGCGCGCCCGCCATGACGAGCCACACGGGCCCGCGGCCTGACCTCATCGAGCCGTCTCGAGCACCGGCACGACCTCACCTGCGACCGTGCGCACCGCCAGCGTGGGACACGCCCCCTCGGCGGTCTCGCTGAGCAGTGCATGGGCGCCCGCGATCTGCGCCTCCGGCTCCACGGCCAGCGTCCCCACCTCGACCCAACGCGGGAAGACGAACACCTCCCCGGTGCCAGGCCGCAGCAGGGCAGGGGTCGCGTCCCCGTCGCAGTCCCAGTCGTCGATCAGCACCTCATCCCCCACCTGGCCGACCCGGTAGCGACGGCCACCGGCCTCGAGCCCCGCGCTCGCGACGCGGGTCCCGGTGCGCACCTCGAGCGCTTCCGCTTCCGTGGTGTCGGACGGCATCGCGGTGAGATGGGATGGCCCGGACGATCGCCGCTCGGCGAGGAGTCGCACCGCACCCGCGCCGGCCAGAAGGACCACCAACGCGACGACGGCGACCAGACCCTTCCGTGCCGCCGCCCAGGCGACCGGGATCTCGAAGGGGGCGGTGGACCGCAGCCGCTCGATGGGGTCGAGATGGGCAGGGCCGCCCGCGGTCATCGCCGGACGCGCGTCGAGCCGGGCCCCGTCCGGCACGGCGTCGGCGATGGCGGCCGCCAGTCGACGAGCCGTCGGGCGGCAGGTGGGCGGGTCCGCGACCGCTTGGTCGGCGAGCAGGAGGAGGGCGCGGCGATCCCAGCCGTCCCACCCGCGACGCCCCCACCACCGCCGTTCCGGGATCGGCTCGCCGGCGTCATCCGTTCCGAGCCAGCGGTCGAGCAGCGCGCCGAGCGCCGCCACGTCGTCAGCAGGCCGCGCCGGTGGCTCGCCGTCGCCGAAGCCGCACAGCACGGGACGACCGTGCTCACCCACCAGCACGTGCGAGGCATCCAACCGCCCGTGCACGATCCCCACGTCGTGGAGGTCGGCGAGCGTGGACGCGACGCCCGCGGCGAGCGAGGCGACCCGGGCGACGGTGAGCGGTCCGCAGGCCGACGCCGGGCGTCCGGCGTGAAGCGTGCGCAGCTCCCAACCGTCGTCCGTCGCTCCGTGCTGCACGAGCGGGACCACGCCGGGGTGGCTCGCCCGCTCGAGCCGCTCGCCTTCCCGTCGGAGGCGCTCCCCCTCCGGCCCGGACGCCCGCTTCACCACCACCGGGCGGTCTCCGACGGACTCGACGCGGATCGTCGACACCATGAGGACAACTTACTGAAACTGCATGAAAGTTGTCTAGAGGTGCTTGGGCTCGCTCAGGCCTCCATGACCACGGGAACGATCATCGGCTTGCGCTTGGTCCGGTCGTTGACGAAGCGACCAGCAGCTCGCCGCACCGTCCGCTGGAGCGTGTCGAGGTCGGGCGTCTTGGCGTCCGCGAACACGTCCTTCAGTGCCTGGCGCACGACGTCCGCGCACTCGTCGAGCAACGCCTCCGCCTCGGGCGCGTACACCCAGCCTCGTGTGATGACCTCGGGCCCGGTGAGGATGGCGCCGTCCTCGAGCGCCACGGTCACGACCACGACCACGACCCCCTCCTCGGCGAGGACGCGGCGGTCGCGGAGCACCCCCTGCCCGACATCGCCCACGATCCCGTCGACGTAGAGGTAGCCGGCGGGGACCTGGCCGCTGATCCGGATGCCGTCGTCGTCGATGGTGATCTGATCGCCGTCGGCGCAGATGAGGGTTCGGTCGGGCGGCACGCCCATCGTCTGGGCCAGCTCGGCGTGTGACACGAGGTGCCGGTACTCGCCGTGGACGGGGACGAACCACTGGGGCTCGACGATGTTGAGCAGGGTCTTGATCTCCTCCTGCTTCGCGTGGCCGGTCGCGTGGACGTCTTCGATCCCCGAGTGCACGACCTTCGCCCCGAGGCGCACCAGCCCATCGATGACCTTGCTCACGCTCATCTCGTTGCCCGGGATCGGATGCGACGAGAGGATCACCGTGTCGCCCTCGCCGATCGTCAGCCAGCGGTTCTCGCTGTTGGCCATGCGGGTCAACGCCGACATCGGCTCGCCCTGGCTGCCCGTGGAGATCACACAGACGTCGCCGTCGGGCAGACCGTCGATGTCCTCGATGTCGATGAGCGAGGACTCGGGGATGTGCAGCAGGCCCATCTCGCGGGCGAGGCGAACGTTCTTCTTCATGGAGAGCCCGAGGGTGGCGACCTTGCGCCCGAAGGAGACCGCGGCGTCTGCGATCTGCTGCACCCGGTGCACGTGGCTGGCGAAGCAGGCGATGACGATCCGTCGGCCCTCGTGCTCGTGGAAGAGGTCGTAGAGCACGCCCCCGACGCTCTTCTCGCTGCGCGAGTGGCCGTGGGAGTCGGCGTTGGTGGAGTCGCCCATGAGCAGGCGCACGCCCTGGTCGTAGGCGATGGCGCCCATGCGGGCCAGATCGGTCAGCCGACCGTCGACCGGCGTCAGGTCGAGCTTCCAGTCGCCGGTGTGCATGATCACGCCCTGCGGCGTGTGGAAGGCGGTGGCGAAGCCGTGCGGCACGGAGTGGGTCACGGGGATGAACTCGACGTCGAACGGGCCGATCTGGCGGCGCTCCCCGTCGGTCACCGCGATGAGATCGGTGTTGCCGAGCAGCCCCGCCTCCTCGATGCGGTTCTTGGCCAGCCCGAGCGTGAGGGCGGACCCGTAGATGGGGAAGGACAGCTCGCGGAGCAGGTACGAGAGACCGCCGACGTGGTCCTCGTGTCCGTGGGTGGCGATGCAGCCGATCAGCCGATCAGCGTTCTCGCGCAGCCAGGTGAAGTCGGGCAGGATGAGGTCGACCCCGAGGTGCTCCAGCTCAGGGAACATCAACCCGCAGTCGAGCATCAGGAGCTGGTCCTCGCACTCGAGGACCATGCAGTTGCGGCCGATCTCGCCGAGTCCGCCCAGGAAGGTGACGGTGACCGGTGCTGCCATCGGCGCCTAACCCACGAGCCCGAGGCCGCGGAGGACGCGCCGCGCGTCGTCCTCGAGCCCCTCTGGCTCGGGTCCGATCGGGAGTCGACACGGTCCGGAGGGCTGGCCGAGGACCCGGAGGGCGACCTTCACCGCCAGTGCGAACTGCGCGATCTCACGGCTCTCGTAGGCGTACGAGTCGAACAACGACGCGTTGAGCTCCCGGGCTCGGTCGTGGTCGCCCTTGGTGAACGAGCTGACGAGCTCGCTCATCACCTCGCCGCACCAGTGGGTGGCGGTGCCGATCACGCCGACCGCGCCGACGGCGAGAAGCGGGAGCGTCATGGGGTCGTCCCCCGACCAGACGCCGAAGTCATCCGGAGCGGCGGCGATCACCCGCGCCGTCTCCCCCGGGTTGCCCGCCGCGTCCTTGATGCCGACGATCGTCGGCACCTCGGTGGCGAGTCGGACGAGCAGCGGGGTCTCGATCTTCCGGCCGGTCCGTCCGGGGATGTCGTAGATGACGACGGGAAGATCCGTGGCCGCGGCGACGGCCCGGTAGTGGGCCTCCAGCCCGGCCTGGGACGGTCGGTTGTAGTACGGCGTGACCACCAAGAGCCCGTCGACACCGGTGGCGGCGGCGCGCTCGCTCAGCTCGCAGGAGTGACGGGTGTCGTAGCTCCCCGTCCCGGCCACCAGCGGCGCGTCGACCGCGGCGCGGACCGCTGTCCACAGCTCGACCTTCTCGTCGTCGGTCAGCGTGGGGGCCTCACCGGTGGTGCCCGCCAGGACGAGCCCCTCGCTCCCGTGATCGACCAACCATCGAGCGAGCGCGACCGCGCCGTCGAGATCGAGCGAGCCGTCGTCGTGGAACGGCGTGACCATGGCCGTGAGGACCCGACCGAAGCGCGCGGACGCCATCAGTGGCTGGCCTCGGAGCCTCGCTCGATCCCGAGCGTGCTGAGCAGGTCTTCGTGCATCTCGAACCACACGGTGTGGTAGCTGGGGATCATCGGCTTGGTGAACCAGTCACCGTCGCCGGCGACGACCCGCGCGAGCGCATCCGAGAGGCGGCCGCCGTAGCCACCGAAGCGCGCGAGCAACGCGGTCAGATCAGCACAGATCGGCTCGACACCGGCGTGGAGGGTGCTGAGCCGTTCCACCACCGCGGCGTCGTGGGCGGGGTCGCTGTGGTCGTTGAGGACGGACTCGCCGTCGACGTCGCGGAGCTGCCAGGCGGTGCAGATGGCCAGCAGGTCCGAGTTGAGGGCGAGGAAGCGCCGGTAGGCGTCGTCCACGGCGCTCCGCGCGCCCGCCGCATCGAGCTCGGCTGCCAGCAGCTCCGCATGGCGCTCGCGACCGGTCTTGGTCAGGCTGAAGCCGCACAAGCGGCCGTCGCGGTAGGTGGCGAGTCCCTCGCCGACGAGCGCGTCGAGCACCGGCTTGGCGTCCGCCTCCGACACTCCGACCGCCTCGGCGACCGCCGCGGCTTCGCCGAAGCCCTTCAGACGGAGGCCGTGCATGACCAGCGTGCGGGGGTCGGAGGGCGTGCTCATCGCTCCCGGACCCTACCAGCGGCCCTCTGGCGGCCCGCCGAGCGAATCGGCGGAGGCGCCGGCCTCCTCCTTCGCCTGATCCCGCGCCACCCGCCTCAGCAGCAGCACGTAGCCCCCGGCCGCGATCGTGGTGAAGATGAACCACTGCACCGCGTACGCCAGGTGCGGGCCCTCGCTCGGGCGAGGCGTCCCGAGGGGCACGAGCGCGGGCTCGCCCTCCGGCACGGCGGCTTCGGGCGGTGCGCTGTCGACCAGCTGGATGTAGGCCGGCAACAGCTCGTAGTCGACCTGGGCCGCCAACCGAGCGAGGTCGACGCGGGCCAGGACGTCGAGCTCACCCTCGGCGTCCGTGGGACCGAAGCGACCCCGTTCCTGGCTCGGCTGCACGAGACCGGTGACGGTCACCTCCCCTTCCGGCGCGGGCGGCGCCACGATGGCACCCTCGCTGTCGAAGCCGATGAACCCCCGGTTGACCAGCACCGCGGGCCCGTCGGCGAGGCGGAGCGGAGTGAGCACCCACGCCCCCGAGGCTCCGTTGAAGGTGCGGTTCTCCACGACCACCGTGTCGGCGTCCTCGTAGACGCCGGTCGCCGTCACGTTTCGGTACAGGACGGCATCCACGGCGGGCGCGTCGACGGCCTCCCCCGCTGGCACCACCGTCGCGACGTCGACCGCGGGCTCCACCTGCCGGGCCTCGACGAGGGCGGCGTAGTCGCGCTTCTCGTCGAGGCGGCGCAGCTGCCAGAACCCGAGCAGGAGCATCGTGACGACCAGGATCGCCACGGCCACGTGCCGGACGATCCACTTCGGCCGCAGGACGAATCGCCAGCTCACGCGGGCGAGGCTAGGTGGGCAGCTGGTAGCCCTCGAACTTGTCGCGGAGGTCCTTCTTGGAGAACTTGCCCACACTCGTCTTCGGGATCTCGTCGACGAACACGACGTCGTCGGGGAGCCACCACTTGGCCACCTTGTCCTCCAGGTAGGCCAGCACCTCGTCCTTGGTGAGCTCCTCCCCCGGTCGCACCACGACACAGGCGAGCGGCCGCTCCGACCACTTGGGGTGCGGCACCCCGATCACGGCTGCCTCGGCGACCTTCGGGTGCCCCATCAGCTCGTTCTCGAGGTCGACCGACGAGATCCACTCGCCGCCAGACTTGATGACGTCCTTCGTCCGATCCACGAGGCGGATGTAGCCGTGGGGGTCGATGACGGCCACGTCGCCCGTCTTGAGCCAGCCATCGTCGGTGAACGACGCGGGCGAACGCTCGTCGTTGTAGTACTCGGACGCGATCCACGGGCCGCGGACCTGGAGCTCGCCCGAGCTCTCGCCGTCCCACGGCAGGGACTCGGTGCTGCCAGGGCGAGCGATGCGGGCGTCGACGCCGATCGACGGCTGGCCGACCGTGGTGCGGAGATCCGCTCGCCCCTCGTCGTCGAGCACCGCGTCGAGCGTCGACTTGATGCGGCCCACCGATGCGATCGGGCTCGTCTCCGTCATGCCCCAGGCCTGCATGATCGGAAGGCCCGTCTGGGTGCGGTAGCCCTCCGACAGCGCTCGCGGCACCGCCGATCCCCCGCAGGGGATGGCGCGCAACGACGAGGTGTCGCGCCCCTTCAGCTCCGGCAGCACGCCCATCCAGATGGTGGGCACCCCGGCGGCGATCGTCACCCGCTCCTCCTCGATGAGCTTGGCGAGCGACGGCGCGGACAGGTCGGGACCGGGCATCACGAGGCTGGCACCGCTGGCCACCGCGGCGTGCGCCAGGCCCCAGGCGTTGGCGTGGAACATCGGCACGACCGGCAGGATGCGATCGCTCTCCTGCACCCCCAGGCTGCCGGCCGACATGCAGGCGAGCGTGTGCAGATAGGTCGATCGGTGTGAGTAGACGACGCCCTTCGGGTTGCCGGTCGTACCGCTCGTGTAGGCCATCGCCGCCGCGAGGTTCTCGTCGGTCACGTCGAACTGCGCCGGCGACGCGTCGGCGAGCAGGTCCTCGTAGTCGTGGAGCGGCCGACCCCCGTCGGGGCTCGGCACCTCGCCCTTGCCGTCGTCCATCACGACGATGTGGCGCACGGTCTCGAGCTGGTCGACGAGCGGCCAGAGGAGCCCGAGCAACGACCGGTCGACGAAGATCACCTCGTCCTCGGCGTGGTTCACGATGTAGACGAGCTGCTCGGGGAACAGCCGGATGTTCAGCGTGTGCAGCACCCGCCCCGTGCACGGGATGCCGAAGTACAGCTCGAGGTGGCGCGCCGTGTTCCAAGCGAACGTGGCCGCGCGCCCGGTCTCGCTGATGCCGAGGTCGTCGAGCACGCCCCCGAGCCGACGAGTGCGCGCCGCCCACTCCCCGTACGTGGTTCGCTCCAACCCCGTCGCCGTTGCGGTGACGATCTCCTTGTCGAAGAACAGCGTCTCCGCTCGGCCGAAGATGTGCGGCAGCGTGAGCGGAACATCCTGCATGAGACCTTGCATGGCCCGAGTCCCCCTGAGAGTCGACGGCGTCGCAGAGACTACGAGATGCCAGACTCAACCACCGTGGCGACGGAGGAACCTGAGCGCGGCTTCGAGGTGCGTGGCCGCAAGCCACCGGGGCCGCACACCCTGAAGCTCCTCGCGGTGCCCATCATCGGCCTGATCGTCATCTCGAACGTCGGCGATGCTCTCGCTCCGCAGCTGGTCAACAGCCACCCGTTGCAGCTGCTGGCCATGAACGCTCGCAACCGCAACCTGATCCTGGTGACCAACCAGCTCGACGCCGCGAGCTACTACGTCGTCGGCACCCTTCGCCTGCTCGTGGCCGACCCCCTCTTCTTCCTCATCGGCTACTGGTACGGCGACACCGCGCTCGAGTGGATGGAGCGGCGCACCAAGTCGTTCGGCAAGACGCTGCGGCAATGGGAGCGGTGGTTCGGCAAGGCGGCGTACCCGATCGTGTTCATCGCGCCCAACCAGTACATCTGCCTGTTCGCGGGGGCGGCGGGGATGAGCGTCGCCGGGTTCTTCGTCGCCAACATCAGCGGAACGCTCGTGCGCCTCTACCTCATCCGCCGCCTCGGCGAGGCCTTCGAGGCCCCCATCGATGACGTGCTCGGGTTCATCCGCGACTACCGCACCCCGCTGCTGATCGTCTCCGTGGTCGTCTTCGCCGGGATCATGGTCAACGAGCTGAGGCAGACCAAGGAAGAGGTCGACGCGATCGCTGACGCCGCCGACGACGGAGAAGCCGCGGAGCCTGAGCCACCCGTCAGCTGATCGGAGCGGGCGGCAACGAGCGGTGCAGCACGTCGTCGGCGTCGAGCGCCCACGCGTCCGGGAACGCGAGCCGGCTCCAGAAGGTCTCGCGGTCGAAGTCCGGCCCCGAGCCGATCGCCGAGGTGCATCGAGAGCGCCAGCCCGTGCGACACGACGATGGCGGTGCGGTCCCCGGCGGCCGCGAGCGCATCGGCCACCGCGTCCGCCATGCGCTCGGCCACCGCCGCGTGGTCCTCCCACCCCTCGGGTCGCTCGCCGCGCAGGTAGCGGTGCGCGACCGCCCGGTAGCCCGTGCCGATCCACGGTCGCTGCGCCTCGCGCAGCCGCGGGTCCTCGGTCACCGAGCTGTCCCACCGCGCCGCGATGGCCTGCGCGGTCTCGAGCGCCTTCGGCTCCGTGCTCGAGACGAGGGCCCCGATGCCCGTCCCCACCTCGAGCCGGCCCGCCCACTCCTGCGCCGCCGCTCGCACGGGCTCATCCAGATGCCACTCCGTCGAGGGGGCATCCCCCTCCACCATGGGCATGGCGTGGCGCACGTAGGTGATGGGGGGCGTGGCCATCGGTGTGGACCGTAGCGGCGCCTCGATAGGGTCGGCGGTCATGGCGTCGCCCACCGCGATCTTCACCGGGGTCGGTGTGGCCCTGGTCACGCTGTTCGACGGCGAGGGAGAGATCGACGCGCCGGCCACCGCCGACCATGCGGCTCGGCTGGTCGAGGCCGGTGTGCAGGCGATCGTGGTCGCCGGCACGACCGGTGAGGCAGCCACGCTCGACGACGACGAGCGCAGCGACCTGCTCATCGCCGTCCGCAACGCCGTCGACGGCCGGGTCCCCGTCCTCGCCGGCACCGGTGCTCCGTCGAGACGACAGGCGGTGCTGCTCTCGAAGCGAGCCGAGCACGATGGCGCCGACGCGCTGCTCGTGCTCTCGCCGGCGGGGATCCCCGACCCCCGCCCGTACTACGAGCGGGTCACGGCGTCCGTCGACCTCCCCGTGCTCGCCTACCACTATCCGAGGGCGTCGGCGCCCGGCGTGCCGGTCGACGTGCTCGGGCAGCTCCCCGTGTCCGGGATCAAGGACAGCTCCGGCGACGCCGAGCGGCTCATCCTCGAGGCCGACGAGATCCCGGCCGGGCTGTACACGGGCCACCCGACGCTCATCCACCTCGCGGGCGCGATCGGCTGCTCGGGCGCCATCCTCGCCCTCGCCAACGTCGACCCCGAGGGCTGCCTCCGCGCCTGGGCCGGCGACGGCACCGTCCAGCGCGAGCTCATCAACGGGCACCGCGCCCAGTCGCTCACCGGCGTCCCCGGCCTCAAGCGCACCCTCTGCGCCCTCCACGGCACGTCCCCCGTGACCCGAGTCGGGTAACCCCTCCAGCCTGTGTTGAATCCGTGTCCTCAGCGCTCAAATCCAACACAGGCTGATTGGCAGAGCCGCGACCCCTCCCAGCCTGTGTTGAATCCGTGTCCTTAGGACACGGATTCAACACAGGCTCACGAGGCGTCTCGTCAGCCGAGGTCGAGCAGGGGTTCCAGGCCGATGGTGAGGCCGGGGCGCTGGGCGACGTGCTTCACGGCGAGGAGGACGCCGGGCATGTAGCAGGTGCGGTCGTAGGTGTCGTGGCGGATCGACAGGGACTGGCCCGCCGTGCCGAGCAGCACCTCCTGGTGGGCGAACAGGCCCCGCAGGCGCACCGAGTGGATCGGGATGCCGCCGGGACCCTCGCCCCCGCGAGCGCCCTCGACCACCGTCGTCGTGGTGGGGTCGTCGGCCCACTCGCTGGAGGCCGCCGCGATCCGCTCGGCCGTGCGCATCGCGGTGCCTGACGGCGCGTCGATCTTGGCGTCGTGGTGGAGCTCGATGATCTCCACCGTCTCGAACCAGGGAGCGGCGAGCTCCGCGAAGCGCATCATGAGCACCGCACCGATGGCGAAGTTGGCGGCCACGAGGCAGGAGCTCTCCGTGAAGGCCGCTTCGATGGCGGCCAGGTCGGCGTCGGTGAAGCCGGTGGTGCCGACCACGGCGTGCAGTCCGTGCTGGGCGGCAAAGGCGATGTTCTGGCGCGCCGCGTCGGCGACCGTGAAGTCGACGACCACCTCTGCACCGGCGTCCACGAGCGCGTCGGGCGACGCGGCCACCTGCAGCGCGCTGTCGACGTCAGCGACTCGGCGCAGGTCGATCCCGGCATGGTGCGGATCGACCGCGGCGACGAGCTCGAGCGCGGGATCGGCCGCGACCGCCTCGCACACCGTCCGACCCATGCGCCCTGCCGCGCCGAACACTCCCACCCGGGTCACGTCAGCACGTCCGGAGGGAGGAGCGCGGCGACGCCCGTGGCACGCAACAGCTCAGGCCGGCGGTGGGGGCGGTGGTACCGGATCGCCCGGCGGAGGGGGCGGCGGCGGGGACGGCGGCGCGGGAGCCGGAGGCTCCGGAGGGGGCGGCGGGACCGGGGGCTCCGGCGCGGCCGGGGGCTCTGGCGGAGACGGCGGCGCGGGAGCCGGAGGCTCCGGAGGGGGCGGCGGGATCGGGGGCTCCGGCGCGGCCAGCGGGTCGTTGGGCGCATCCGTCAGCGGCTCGGGAGGCGGCGCGATGTCCGCCGGCGGCTCGGGGGCGGGTGCCGGCGGCGCGGGCGGCTCGGGGCGGCGGCGGAGGAGGTGGGGGCGGTGGCGGCGGTGGCGCGGCGTCCGCGGGGGGAGGTGGGGGCGGCGGTGGAGGGGGCGGCGCGACGTCCGCGGGCGGGGGCGGAGGGGCCGGAGCGGGCGGCGGAGGTGGTGCGGCGACGGGCGGGGGCGGCGGTGGGGCGGGCTCCTCCTCCTTGGCACCGAGCTCGCCGTGCTCGGCCTCGTGGGCCGCCAGCTCGCCGAGCACCCGCGCGATGTTGGCGTCGGCCTCGTCGAAGCCCCCCTTGTGCTTGGCGTAGGTCCACGCGCCGAGCTCACGCAGCAGGGCGTCCGACTTGCGCTTCGCGGTCTGCTCGGCGATGCCGTCCTGGGCCGCCTTGGTGGCCTCGCTGACCTTGGCCGCCGCCTTGTCGAGGAACCCCATGCCGATCTCCTTCGCTCCGCCCACGGACGGTGCGAAGCGTAGACGCTCCTAGCCGAGCAGCTCGTCGACCTCGAAGGGCCCGACGGCCGCCAGTGCGCGGGGCCCGTCGAGCACGCGGTGGAGGACGCGGCGACACGTCCGCGAGCGACACGGCACGGAGGCGGGCGACGTGCTCGTCGATGGTGGTGATCCGATCTCGCTGCATCAGGCTGCGGCCGAGCCGACCCATGCGCCCGCCGCTGTCCTCGAGACCGAGCAGCATCGAGCCCTCGAGGTACCCGGCCGCGACGGCCAGCTCGCCCTCGGTGATGCCCTCGGCCAGCACCGAGGCCACGACGTCGTCGATCACCTCGAGCGCCTCGCGGGCCCGCTTGGGTGCGGTGCCGCAGTAGATCGTGAGGTAGCCCGGAGTCCTCGAAGGCGGTGGGGTGCGAGTAGACGGAGTACGCCAGACCGCGGGCTTCGCGAACCTCCTGGAACAGCCGGCTCGCCATCCCGCCCCCGAGGACCTGGTTGGCCACCGACATCGCCCATCGGTCGTCGTCGCCGGTGGAGAGGCTTCGCCAACCGAGGCACAGGTGCGCCTGCTCGGTGTCGTCGCGCTCCACGATCACGCGCTCGACGGGGGCCGCGGGCGGTGTGCGCGCCGGCAGGTCGCCGCCGGCGCCATCGCCGAGCCCCGACGCCACCGCCTCGACGATCTGGTCGTGCTCCAGCCGACCGGCCGCCGTGACGACCATCGTCGCCGGGCGGTACCACCGACGGAAGAAGTGGTCGATCTCGTCACGGGTGATCGACTCGACCGTTCGCCATCTCGCCGAGGACCTCCCGCCCGAGCGAGTGATCGCCGAACACCGCACGCGAGAGCGCCGTGTGCACGCGATCCTCGGGGGCGTCGAGGTTCATCAGGATCTCCTCGACGATCACCTGCCGCTCCGCTTCGACCTCGGCGGGTCGCAAGGCCGGCTCCGACAGGACGTCGCAGAGGATGTCGAGCCCGATGTCGACCCGCGCGTGGGGAAGCCGCGCGTAGTACGCGGTGTGCTCGCGCGCCGTGAAGGCGTTCATCTCGCCGCCGACGGAGTCGACGGCCTCGGCGATCTCGCGGGCGCTCCGGCGGTGCCGTGCCCTTGAAGAGCAGGTGCTCGAGGAAGTGCGAGGCCCCCGACAGCGCGGGGGCCTCATCTCGTCCGCCCACGCGGACCCAGGCGCCGAGGCTGACCGAACGGGCCTCCGGCATCGTCTCCGTGACGATGCGGAGGCCGTTCGGCAGCTCGGTCTGCTCGACGCCCGGGTCCAGCAGGTCGGTCATCGACCGGTGCTAGCGACGACCGCCGCCCCGGCGACCGCGATCGCCACCCCGGCGCTCGCCGCCGCGGCCGCCACCTTCGGTGGCCGCCGGCCCGAGGTCGCCGAACTCCTGCGCGACCTCAGCGTCGAAGCTGTCCTCGAAGGACACGACCTCGGCCCCGCTGGCCTCGGCCGGCGCCGCATCGCTGCGTGGCGACCGCTCGCGGGGCCCGCGGTCGCGGTCCCGGCCTCCCCCACCGCTCGAGACGGCGCTGTCGGGGATGTCGATCGCACCGGCGAGGCTCAGGGAGACCTTGCCGTTCGGGTCGACGTCGTCCACCTTCACCTCGACCTCGTCGCCGAGGTTGAAGACGTCCTCCACCTTGTCGATGCGCTTGCCGCCACCGATCTTGGAGATGTGGAGCAGGCCGTCGCGGCCCGGGAGGATGTTCACGAACGCACCGAACTTGGTGATGTTCACGACCCGGCCGGGGTAGACGGCGCCGACGTCGGCGGTGGGCGGGTTGAGGATGAGCTTGATCTGCCGCTCGGCCTCGTCGATGGCGCCCTTGTCGGGCGACCCGAGGGTGACGGTGCCGACCATGCCGTCGTCGTCGACGGAGATGTCGGCGCCGGTCTCGGCCTGGATGGCGTTGATGACCTTGCCCTTCGGGCCGATGACCTCGCCGATCTTGTCGATCGGGATCTCGAAGCTGATGACCTTCGGTGCCGTCTCGCCGACCTCGGCGCGGGGCTCGGCGATGGCCTTCTGCATGATGTCGAGGATCGCCAGGCGGGCTTCCTTGGCCTGCTGCAGCGCCTGGGCCAGGACGTCGGCCGGGAGGCCGTCGATCTTGGTGTCGAGCTGCAGGGCCGTCACGAACTCGCTCGTGCCGGCGACCTTGAAGTCCATGTCGCCGAAGGCGTCCTCGGTGCCGAGGATGTCGGTGAGGGTCGTGTACTTGCCGCCGTCGTAGATCAGGCCCATGGCGATGCCGGCCACCGGCGCCTTGATCGGCACGCCGCCGTCCATGAGCGCCAGGGTGGAGCCGCAGACGGAGCCCATCGAGGTGGAGCCGTTGGAGCTCAGCACCTCGGACACGACGCGGAGGGTGTACGCCCACTCCTCGAGGGAGGGCACCACCGGCAGCAGCGCCCGCTCGGCGAGCAGGCCGTGGCCGATCTCGCGTCGCTTCGGGCTGCCCACGCGACCCGTCTCGCCGTTGGCGTGGGGCGGCATGTTGTAGTGGTGCATGTAGCGCTTCTTGGGCTTGTCGCCCAGGTTGTCGAGCAGCTGGTCCATCTTCGGCATGCCGAGGGTGAGGACGCTGAGCACCTGGGTCTCGCCCCGCTGGAACAGGCCGGAGCCGTGGGCCTGGCCGAGCACGCCGACCTCGGAGGTGACCGTGCGCAGGTCGGCCGGGCCCCGGCCGTCGATGCGGATGCCCTCGTTGACCGTGCGGGCCCGGATGCGGCTCTTCTGGATGCTGCGGGCCGCCTCCTTGATCTCCTTGGTGCGAGCGGCGAACTCCTCGCCCATCTGCTCGATGGCCGAGGCGATGGCGGCGTCGGTGGCGGCGTTGCGCTCGGCCTTGGCGGCGATGGTGCCGGCCTGCCCGAGGGCGTCGCCCACGAGCGCCTCGACCTTCTCCTTCACGTCGTCCTGGTAGTCGAGGACGGGGGTGAAGGCGAGCGGCGTGATGCCGCGGGACGGCCTTCACCTGCTCGACGAGCTGGTTCTGGAGGTCGATGGACTCCTTGATCCAGACCTTGCAGGACTCGAGACCGTCGGCGATGACCTCTTCGGTGACCTTCGGGGCACCGGCCTGGTAGTGGTCCCACGCCTTCTCGGTGCCGCCGGCCTCGACCATCATGATGGCGACGTCGTCGCCCACGCCGCGTCCGGCGACGATGAGCTCGAAGGTGCTCTCCTCCACCTCTTCGAAGGTGGGATGCGGCACCCAGGTGCCCTCCGCGCTGTACGCGATGCGCACGGCGCCGATCGGGCCCTGGAAGGGGATGCCCGAGATCGACAGGGCCGCTGACGCGCCGTTGATGGCGAGCACGTCGTAGGGGTTCTCCTTGTCGGAGCCCATGACCGTCACGACGACCTGGGTCTCGTTGCGGAAGCCGTCGGCGAACGACGGGCGCAGCGGCCGGTCGATCAGGCGGCAGGCCAGGATGGCGGCGTCGGTGGGACGGCCCTCCCGACGGAAGAAGCTGCCCGGGATGCGACCGGCGGCGTACATCCGCTCTTCGACGTCGACCGTGAGCGGGAAGAAGTCGATGCCGTCACGAATGCCCTTGGCGGCGTTCGCGGTGACCAGTGCTTCGGTGCCGGCGATCTTCGCGACCACGGCGCCCTGGGACTGGAAGGCCAGCCTGCCCGTCTCGAACGAGAGGGTCTTGTCGGTGCCACTGATGGGCCCCGAGATGATGATGGCTTCCGCCATGTTTGTTCCTCCTTGCCGGCCCAGGACTCCCCGGACCGGATATGAGGCGGCGGAGCCAGTTCCCAGTTGGCGACCTCCGAGCGGGCCCGCTCGGGGATCGGCAACTGGCAGCTGACCCGTTCCTTGCCGCCAGTGTGTTTGGTTTGGGTTGTGCGTTAGCGGCGCAAGCCCATCTTGGCGATGATCGTGCGGTACCGCTCAACGTCGTTCTTGCGGACGTAGTCCAGCAGGCGTCGGCGCTGGCCGACCAGCATCAGCAGGCCGCGCCGGCTGTGGTGGTCCTTCTTGTGCTTCTGCAGGTGCTCGTTCAGATGGTTGATCCGCTTGGTGAGGATCGCGATCTGCACCTCGGGGGACCCGGTGTCGGTCTCGTGGAGACGGTGCTCCGCGATGATCCCGGCCTTGGCCTTGTCGATCTGCTCAGACATGGAAGTAGAGGTTCTCCGTTGGGAGGTGGGTCTGGGGCCCTGCTCCGGTGGGCGCTGCACACGGCTGGCGCGTCAGGGAGCCAAGCTCCTCAGCCGCCGCAAGGGGCCGCCGAAGACCTGGTCAGGGTAGCAGCCGGGCTCCAGGCGACCTCAATCGCCCTGGTGCTGCATGATTCGGGCATGTGGGACTTCGAGACCGAACCAGACTTCCAGCAGAAGCTCGACTGGGTCGACCAGTTCGTCCGTGAGGAGGTCGAGCCCCTCGACCTGGTGCTCGGGGACCCGTACGACAAGTCGGACGAGCAGGCCATGCGGATCCTGCGCCCCCTCCAGCAGCAGGTCAAGGACCAGGGGCTCTGGGCGGTCCACCTCGGCCCCGAGCTGGGCGGCCCGGGCTACGGCCAGGTCAAGCTCGCCCTGCTCAACGAGCTCCTCGGTCGCTCCCGGTGGGCCCCGTCGGTGTTCGGGTGCCAGGCCCCCGACTCCGGCAACGCCGAGATCATCGCCCACTACGGCACCGACGAGCAGAAGGCGCGCTACCTCCAGCCGCTCCTCGACGGCGAGATCTCGTCCTGCTACTCGATGACCGAGCCCCACGCCGGCTCGGACCCCACCCTGTTCAAGGTGCGGGCCGAGCTCGACGGCGACGAGTGGGTGATCAACGGCGAGAAGTGGTTCTCGAGCAACGCCCGCTTCGCCAGCTTCTTCATCGTCATGGCGGTCACGAACACGGACGTGAGCGCCTACCAGGGCATGTCGATGTTCATCGTCCCGGCCGAGACCCCCGGCATCAACATCATCCGCAACGTCGGCCTCGGGATGGAGGAGGACGGGCACGGCACCCACGGGTACATCAGCTACGAGGACGTGCGGGTGCCCGCCGACCACCTGCTCGGAGGCGAGGGCCAAGCGTTCGTCATCGCCCAGACGCGCCTCGGCGGCGGCCGCATCCACCACGCCATGCGAACCATCGCGATGGCCCGGCGGGCGTTCGACATGCTGTGCGAGCGAGCGGTCTCACGCGAGACCCGCCTCGGTCCGCTGGCATCGATGCAGATGACCCAGGAGAAGGTGGCCGACAGCTGGATCGAGATCGAGCAGTTCCGCCTGCTCGTGCTGCGCACGGCCTGGCTGATCGACAAGCACAACGACTACAAGCGCGTCCGCAAGGACATCGCGGCCGTGAAGGTCGCCATGCCCAAGGTGCTCCACGACGTCGCCCAGCGCGCCCTGCGCCTCCACGGCGCGCTCGGCGTGTCGAACGAGATGCCGTTCGTGGGGATGCTGCTGGCGGCGGAGTCCCTCGGCCTGGCCGACGGCCCCACCGAGGTGCACAAGATCACCCTCGCCCGCCAGCTCCTCAAGGGCTACACGCCCGTCGACGGCCTCTTCCCGTCCGCCCACCTCCCCACCCGCCGAGAGGCGGCGCGCGCCCATCTGGCCGACCGACTCGAGCACGACATCGCCGAGCTCTGATGTTGCGTTCCCCCGGTCAGTCCGCCTTCGAGCGGGCGGGGTGGACCTCCCACGCGAAGCGGGGCGGGCGGTGCAGGTCCTCGGTGTCGTGGAACCGCTGTCGGGGCGTCAGCTCGAGCACCAGGGCGTCGGGCTCGTAGAGCGCCGCCTCGACCTCGTCGTCGGTCGCGTCGACGGGGTCGACCCCCCGCTCGAGCTGGGCCTTCAGGACCGCCGTGCCCAGGCGTCCGCGCATGAGGGCGTGCATGATGCCGGGCATCGTCTCGGGGTCCTTCAGGAGCCAGGAGTGGCTGCCCTTCTTCACCACCACCAGCTCGCCGCGCGTGCGCCGGGCTACGTCCTTGGCCGTGGCGATCGGCACCGCGAGGTCGCGGTCGCCGTGGATGGCGAAGACGGGGATCCGCTCCTCGCGGAGCGAGTCGAGCAGGGCCTTGGAGCTCTGGCTGCGCAGGATCGACGCCGCGGGGCCCAGGAGCCGCCACGGTCGCCGCAGGTGGCTGCGGATGGTCGGCGCGACGAGGCGGCCGAGCTTGATGGCCTGCGACGGGTCACGGAACCAGGGCACCGTGGTCACGGTGTCCACCCACAAGGTGATCCCCGTGCCGACGAGCAGCGGCGGGAACACCCGGAACACGTTGACCATGCGATCCCACGTGTCGCCCACGATCGCGTCGAGGAGGATCACCGCGATGGCCCGGTGGGGCTCGCTGGCCGCCAGCTCGGCGACGAGACGACCGCCCATCGAGTGCCCGGCCAGGACGGCCGGCCCCACCCCGAGGTGGTCGAGCACCCGCCCGAGCAGCGCCGCATAGCTGCCCATGCTCTGCGCTCCGGTGGGGAGGCCGAGGGTGCCCCCGTGACCCGCGGTGTCCACGGCGATGACCTTGAAGCCGAGATCGACCAGGCGCGACAGGGTCTGCGCGTAGAGGATCCCCTCGGCCGAGAACCCGTGGACGACCACGAGCGGCACGCCCCGACCGCAGATGGCGACGCCGACGGTGTGACCGTCGTCGAGCGTGATCTCGTGACGGGCGAGTCGGGGAAGCGTGACCTCGATCTCGTCGGCTTGGGGCCCCGGCCCGATGATCGGCTCCTGGGCCACGGCGAGGTGTCGCACCCGAGGAGGTCGCGGGCCGCAGGGGTGGACGTCGTTCTCGTCGCCCATCCTCACCTCGATGGCGTCCCACCCATCGTCCATGGCTCAAGTCTGGCGCATCGCGGGACCAGCACTTGACCAACCGGTCAACCCTCGGTCAGCCGAGCACCGCCCGTGCGTCGTCACAATCCAGGCGGATCTGCGCCACGAGGGACTCGGGACCATCGAAGCGGACCTCCCCACGGAGCCGGGCGACGAAGCGCACCCGGGCCGGCTCGCCGTAGAGATCGCCGTCGAAGTCGAGCAGATGCGCCTCCAACAGGCTGGCGTGGGCCTCCTCGTAGAACGTCGGCCGGCGGCCGAGCGAGATGGCCGCGGCGTGCACCGAACCGTCAGGGCGCTCGTACCAGCCGGCGTAGATCCCGTCGGCGGGGAGGAGGATGTCGCCGGGCACCGACACGTTGGCGGTCGGGAAGCCGAGCTCCCGACCGCGCGCGTCGCCGTGGGCGACGACGCCCCGCACCTCGTGGGGCCGCCCGAGCAGCGTGGTCGCGCGGTCGAGATCGCCCGTCACGAGGGCATGGCGGATGGCGGTCGACGACGCCTTCTCCCCGTCGCCCACCGACCTCCCATCGGCGTCGACGAGCGGAAGGCCTTCGACGTCGAAGCCGAGGTCGGATCCCATCGAGCGCAGGAGGTCGACGTTGCCGCGGCGCTGGTGGCCGAAGTGGAAGTCCTCCCCCACGATGACGACCTGGGCGGCCAGGCAGTCCACCAGGACCTCCCGCACGAACTCCTCGGCCGGCTCCTTGGATCGGGCCTCGTCGAACGAGATGACGAGGCACCGGTCGAGGCCGGTGGCGGCGAGGAGCTCGAGCTTCTGCTCGAGGTCGGTGAGGAGCCGGGGCGCGGACTCCGGGCGCACGACGGACGCGGGATGCCGGTCGAAGGTCACGACCGCGCTCTCCAGGCCGCCGGCCGAGGCCCGCTCCCGCACCGCGGCGATCACGGACTGGTGGCCGCGGTGCACGCCGTCGTAGGCACCGATGGTGACCACGCTCCCGGCGTCGGGCCGGGGCCAGGCCCCGACGTCGTGAAGCACCTGCATCCGACGGAGGTTAGGAGGCTGCACTGCTGGGCGCCGGCCGGAGCGCCGAGGCTCCGCAGCCAGCACGACCGAGGGCTTGGCGGTCTCGCCGCGATGGCGCTCGTAGACCGCCAGGAGGGTGCCGGCACCGTCGAGCACCGGCCACGGTCCCTCGCCCCCCTCGAGACCGAGCTGCTCGAGCTCGAGCACCTTGCCGTGAGCGACGTCAGCGGCGACGGCCTCGGACACGGTGACGGCCGGCAGATCGCGGAGCGCCGCCGCCGGGGACAGCAGGGTGTCCGGTTCGAGCGCCTCGACCGGGACGGCGCTGCTCTCGGTGAACGACCCGATCGCCGTGCGACGCAGCCCGTGCAGGTGGGCGCCCCCGCCCAACGCCCGCCCCACGTCGTCGGCCAGCGACCGGATGTAGGTGCCGGAGGAGCAGACCACCTCGATCGGAAAGCGGCCCGGGTCCGTCGCCGCGCCGACCTCGAAGCGGTGGACCGTGACGGGACGCGCCGGGCGCTCCACCTCGATGCCCTCCCGGGCCAGCTCGTGCAGGCGCCGACCGTCGATCTGGATGGCGGACACCATCGGCGGGACCTGCAGGATCTCACCGGTGAACGCAGTCGCCGCGGCCCGCACCTCCGCCTCCCCCACCCCGGTCATGTCCCAGGTGCCGGTGACCTCACCGGAGGAGTCCAGGGTCGACGTTGCCGTCCCGAGCACGAGGACGCCCGTGTAGCGCTTGGCCGGGAGCCCGAGGTAGCGCAGCAGGCGGGTCACCCTGCCGACCCCGAGGAGCAGCACTCCGGTCGCGTCGGGGTCGAGGGTGCCCGAGTGACCGACCTTGCGCGTGCCGAGGACGCCCCGGGCCTTGGCCACCACGTCGTGGCTCGTCCAACCGGTCGCCTTGTCGACCACCGCCAGCCCGTCGGGCCCGGCCGGGCGGCTCTGGGCCATGGCTACTGCTCGTCGTGGATGTTGCGGAGCACCTCTTCGAGGCGGGCGGCACCCCGTCCGACGTCATCGGGGCGGAACACCAGCTCGGGCGTCCGCTTCACCCGGGCCTGGCGCCCGATGGCGCCCTGCAGCCGGTAGCGGAGCTCGCCGAACGCCTCCAGCACGCCGGCGTCGTCGTCCTCACCGCCCAGGGTGTCGAAGTAGACGATGGCCCGGTGGAGGTCAGCGTCGACGTCGACGGACATGATCGTGACGAGCTCGAGGCGCTCGTCATCGATGCGCTCGAGCTCCTCGGCCAGGATCTCCTGGAAGAGCTGGTTGAGCCGTACCGTGCGCGGGAAGTCGCGCGTGGGACGGTTGGTGCGCCTGCTCATGTTGGACCCCCGATCAGCTGCGCGGGATCTCGCGTTCTTCGTAGGTCTCGATGATGTCGCCCTGCTTGAGGTCCTGGAAGTCGGTGAGTCCGATGCCGCACTCGAAGCCGGCCTGGACCTCCCGCACGTCGTCCTTGAACCGTCGGAGCGAGTTGACGGCGCCCTTCCAGATGATCGTGCCGTCGCGGAGGAACCGCACCTTGGAGCCGCGGGTGATCGTGCCGTTGAGCACGTAGCAGCCGGCGATCTTGCCGACGCGAGGCACCGGGAAGACCTCCCGCACCTCGGCCTCGCCCGTGACCACCTCTTCGAACTCCGGCGCCAGCAGACCGACGACGGCGTTCTCGATGTCCTCGAGCACCTGGTAGATGATCTCGTAGTTGCGGATCTCCACCTCTTCGACCTGGGCCAGCTCGCGGGCCTTGCGGTCGGGACGCACGTTGAAGCCGATGATCGTGGCCCCTGAGGTGGCGGCCAGCTGCACGTCCTGCTGGGTGATGCCACCGACGGCTCGGTGCACGAAGGCCAGCTTGACCTCGTCGCGCTCGAGCTTCTTGAGGCTCTCGGTGAGCGCCTCGAGGGAGCCGGTGGTGTCGGCCTTGAGCAGGATGTTCAGGGTGGCGACGTCGCCACGCTGGATCTGCTCGAAGATGTCCTCCAGGCGGGCGCCGCCGGAGATCCCCGCGGCCTCGCGACCGAGGTTGGCGACGCGGTGCCAGTGCTCGCGCTTCTCGGCCACCGAGCGGGCCATCTTCTCGTCGAGGGCGACGACGAAGCCGTCGCCCGCCTCGGCCACGTCGTTGAGGCCGAGGACCTGCACGGGCATGGACGGGCCCGCCTCCTTGACCTGCTCGCCGAGGTGGTTGATGAGGGCTCGCACGCGACCCCACGCCGGGCCGGCGACGAGCGGCTCGCCCACCTTGAGGGTGCCGCGCTGCACGAGCAGGTTGGCCACCGGGCCGCGACCGATGTCGAGGTGCGACTCGAGCACCACGCCCGCGGCGCGGCCGTCGGGGTTGGCCTTGAGGTCCTCGACGTCGGCGACGAGGAGGAGCGTCTCGAGGAGGTCGTCGACGCCGTCGCCGGTGAGGGCCGAGACGGGGATCATCTCGACATCGCCGCCCCAGTCGTGCGGGATCAGGCCCTGCTCGGAGAGCTGCTGCTTCACCCGGTCGGGCTGCGCCTGCTCGCGGTCGATCTTGTTGATCGCGACCACGATCGGAGCCCCGGACGCCTTGGCGTGGTTGAGCGCCTCGATGGTCTGCGGCATCACGCCGTCGTCCGCCGCGACGACGAGCACGACGATGTCCGTGGCCTCTGCCCCGCGTGCCCGCATGGCGGTGAACGCCTCGTGGCCCGGGGTGTCGATGAAGGTGATCAGGCGATCGTTCTTGACGGCCTGGTAGGCGCCGATGGCCTGGGTGATCCCACCCGCCTCGCCGGCGACGACGTTGGCGTCGCGGATCTTGTCGAGCAGCTTGGTCTTGCCGTGGTCGACGTGGCCCATGATCGTGATGATCGGAGGCCGCGAGACCGCCTCCGCGTCGTCCTCGTCGAGCAGGTCCTCGACGCCGAGGAGCTCCTGGAGGGCGACCTCCTGCTCCTCGCCTGGGTTGACGAGACGGATCGTGGCTTCGATCGACTCGGCGAACAGCTCGATCTGCTCGTCGCTGAGCGATTGGGTCGCCGTGACCATCTCACCCATCTGCATGAGGAAGCGGACCACGTCAGCGGCGGTGCGGTTGAGCTTCGGTCCCAGCTCCTGGGGAGTGGAGGAGCGCTCGATGACCACGTCGCCCTCGGGCACCGGGGCGTCCGACGGCGTGTAGGTGGGGAGGTCCATCGGCTGGAGCTCTTCGCGGCTCCGACGTCGACGACCACCCTTGCGGCGGGGCGGGCGCTGCTGCGGGCCGCGGCCGCCACCCGGGCGTCCTCCGCCCGGACCGCCACCAGGGCCACCGCCGGGACCACCGCTCGGACCGCCGGGGCCACCGCCAGGACGGTTGCCGAACCCGCCGGGTCCGGGACCGCGACCGCCGACCGGCGTGCCCGTCGGCGGTCCGCCGACGCGCCGGCCAGGAGGCGCGGGGACGGCGCGCCCAGACGGGCCTCGAGGCGGAACCGCGCCGCGACCACCCATGCCGGGCGGCGGCGGGATCGGCTTGCCGCTGACCCCACGCAGGGGCGGAGCGGGAGCTTCGCCGGCCGCGGGCGGCGCGGATTGAGCGTCGGTGGGGGCCGGAGCCGGGGCCGGCGCGGCGGGGCCGGAGCCGGGGCGGCGCAGACGCGGCCGGGCGAGCCGGCGGCGGCCGGCGCCTCGGGCGGCGGCGTGACGGCAGCCGGAGCGGTGGGTGCGCTCGGGCGCGGCGGCTCCTCGTCGACGCGGCGCGGGGGCACGGGACGCTCGCTCCCGCTCGATGTCACGAGCCGGGCCGGCGCCTTCTTGACCGGGGCGGGAGCCGGGGCCGGTTCGGGGGCCGGCGCGGGCGCGGGCACCGCCTCGACGGGCTCAGGCGTCGGCGCCACGGGCGGCGCTTCGGCGGCAGGGGCAGGGGCGGCCGGGACCGGCGCGGGCTCAGGGGTGGGGCTCGACGGCTCGGCGGCGGGGGCCGCGGCCTTCTTCGTGGCCTTGGTCGCCTTGGCGGCCTTCGCGGGCTTGGCCGGCTCCTCGGGCTGGACGTCGCGGATGAGGCCCTCGCGCTCGGCCTTGCGGCGGACGCGATCGGCCTGCGCATCCTCGATGCTCGAGGAATGGGTCTTGACCCCGATCCCCAGCGACTCGCAGAGGTCGAGCGTCTCCTTGTTCGTCATCCCGAGCTCCTTGGCGAGCTCGTGCACGCGCTTCTTGGCTGCCAAGTTCCTGGTTCAGTCCTTCGGGGTGTGTCTACGGGGGCGCGCTGCGGCCAGTTGGCCACACCACGGCCGTCCATCCTCGCACGAACCGGAGGGTCTGCACGATTCGGAACGACCCCGGGTCCCGGCGGTCACACCGGGTGGTCCGGGCTCAGCGCCAGGACCACATCGGGTGACACGGGTGCTCGCAGCGCCCGACTGAGGGCGTTGCGATCGGCCGCTCGCTGTACGCAGCGGAGGGACCCAGCGCACAGCCAGGCTCCTCGACCAGGCAGTGTACGGCCGACGAGCAGCGATCCGTCGGTGCCGCGGACGACCCGGTAGAGCTCGTCCTGGCCCGCCTGGCGACGGCACCCCACGCAGGTCCGCTGGCGGGCACCCTCTGGGCGTGGGCGCCCCTCTTCGGGGCGCCTCGGCTTCGCCGATCCGGGTGTCATCGCTCTGCTGCTCCGCCTGGCGGCTTCGCAGCGCCTACTCGGCGGGCTCTGACTCGGGCTCCTCGACCTCGGGCTCGGCCTCGACCTCGGGCTCGGCGGCCTCGGGCTCCTCGGCTTCTGCCTCCGGCTCGGCCTCTGCCTCTGGCTCGGCCTCGGCCTCGGGCTCGGGCTTGGCCTCGGGCTCGTCATCGCCGGCGTGGGCCCACTCCTCGGCGGACAGCGCCGGGCCGCCCTCGGCGGGGACCCAGACCTGCTCGCCGCTCTCGGGATCGACGACCCACTCGCCCTGGGCCCACTCCTCGCCCTGGTAGGCCTCCTCGTCGGCGAGCTGCGTCTCGCTCTTGATGTCGACGCGCCAGCCGGTGAGGCGCGCGGCGAGGCGGGCGTTCTGGCCTTCCTTGCCGATCGCCAGGCTGAGCTGGAAGTCGGGGACGATGACGGTGGCGGTGCCGGTCTCGACGTCGATCCGGACCTCCTTCACCTTGGCCGGCGACAGGGCCTTCATCACGAAGTCGTAGGGGTCGTCCGAGAACGGGACGATGTCGATCTTCTCGCCGTTGAGCTCGTTGACGACCTGGCGGACGCGGGCGCCCCTGGCGCCGACGCAGGCGCCGACCGGGTCGACGTTCGAGTCGTTCGACCAGACGGCGATCTTGGTGCGATGACCCGGCTCGCGGGCGCAGGCCTTGAGCTCGACGATGCCGTCGGCGATCTCGGGCACCTCGAGCTTGAACAGCTCGAGGATCAGGCCGGGGTGGGTGCGGGACACGACGATCTGCGGGCCCTTGGCGGTGCGTCGCACCTCGACGATGTAGGCCTTGAGGCGCGTGTTGGGCGCGGGGCGCTCGTAGGGCACCTGCTCGGCCTGCGGCAGCAGGGCCTCCACCCGGCCCAGGTCGAGCAGCGTGTAGCGGCTGTCGGTCTGCTGGATGATGCCCGTGACGATGTCGCCCTCGCGACCGGCGTACTCCTCGTACTTCAGCTCGCGCTCGGCCTCCCGGATGCGCTGCGTCATCACCTGACGCGCCGTCATGGCGGCGATCCGGCCGAAGTCGTCCGGCGTGACATCGAGCTCGGGGCCGTAGGGCTCGCCGTCCTCGTCGATCTCCTGGGCGAACACCCGGATGTCGAAGCTGTCGGGGTCGATCGTGACCCAGGCGTACTCGTTGGCGCCGGGCATGCGCTTGTAGGCCGACTCGAGGGCGTCGGCCAAGCGCGCCGAGCAGGGTGTCGACCGAGATCCCCTTGTCCTGGGCCAGTGCCGCCAACGCCTCGCCGAAGTCGATGTTGCTCATGACCTAGTCCTCGAATCTGTTGATCGGCTCACGCTCAGTGCGCCGGAGGTTGGGTCCTGAGCAAGGCCCTGTGCCCATGATTCGCTCGCAAGCTCGCTCATGACCTAGTCCTCTCTTGGTTCTTCTTCGGCGCGCCGCCCCACTCGAAGGTGGTGCGGGCTCGCTCGATGTCCTCGTAGCGGAGGGTGCGCTCGGACCCATCGGCCGGCTGCACGGTCACCGCGGTGTCGTCGGAGGCGGTGATGACGCCCTCGATCCGGCGGTCGCCCTCGACCCCCGGCTTGGTCTTGACCTTGACCGTGGTGCCCACGGCCTTGGCGAAGTGGGCCGGCTCTCGGAGCGGCCGTTCGAGCCCCGGGGAGCTCACCTCCAGGGCGTACGTCCCGTCGATCGGGTCGTGCTCGTCGAGGGCACGGGAGATGGTGCGGGCGAGGGTGCTGATCACGCCGATGTCGGCTCCGCCCGGCTTGTCCACCAGCACCTGGAGCACGCCGCCGGCGAGGTCCAGGTCGTACAGATCGAGGTCAGCATCGGCGACGAGGGGCGCAACGATGTCCCGTACGCGGTCGGTGGTCGTCATCGGCAGTCCCTCACCTCCTCCTGACACAGCAACGGCGCGGGCCGAAGCCCACGCCGTTCAAGAACAACGAACGATCGAAATAGCGGCGGAATCCTACCAGGAGCCCGCTCGAAGGCACCTATCCCTCAGTAGCTCCTGGCGACGTAGGCGACGAGGTCGGGGTCGTCCTCGCCGGTGGGGAGCCCGCCGTCCGGGGTCTGCAGGCAGCGGACCGAGATCGCCTCCCGAGCGAGGAGCGCCTCGCCGCCATCCTTGATCAGATCCCACGGGATCCTCGCGAACCCCACCGTGGCGGCCTCCACGGCCTCCTCCACGGACGCGACCTCCGCGGTGCGGTCGTCGCGGCGCTGGGTGGCGGCGGCGAGCAGCTCGGCCTGGATCATGGACAGCAGGTTGGTGACCCGGTGCTCGACCTCCCCGATGGGGGCGGTCCGCTTCTCGCCGGTGTCACGGCGCACGAGCGTGACGAGCCCCTCCGCCAGGTCGCGCGGCCCCACCTCGATGCGCACGGGGACGCCCTTGATCTCCCAGTCGGTGGCTCGCCGGCCGAAGCTGGTGGCCACCTGGGCATCGAGGCGCACCTTCACCCCGGCGGCCTTCAGCTCGGTGACCAGGGCGTCGGCCACCTCACCGGCCCCGTCCTCGTCGCGGACGAGCAGCACCACGACCTGGATGGGTGCCAGCGCCGGCGGGATCACGAGGCCGTTGTCGTCACCGTGGGCCATGATCAGGCCCCCGACCATCCGGGTGGAGGTGCCCCAGGAGGTGGTCCAGCACAGCTGGGTCTCGCCGTTGGCGTCGAGGTAGGTGATGTCGAACACCTTGGCGAAGTTCTGGCCGAGGTCGTGGCTCGTCCCCATCTGGAGCGCCTTGCCGTCGCCCATCATCGCCTCGACGGTGAGGGTGTTGATGGCGCCCGGGAACCGCTCTGCCGCGGTCTTGCGGCCGGGCAGCACGGGGATGGCCAGGACGTTGACCATGAAGTCGGCGTACACGTCGTGCAGGATCCGCTCGGCGTAGCCGTTCGAGTCCGCCGCCGTGGCGTGGGCGGTGTGGCCCTCCTGCCAGAGGAACTCCGTGGTGCGCAGGAACAGACGGGGCCGGAGCTCGTAGCGGGTGACGTTGTTCCAGAGGTTGAGGAGCAGCGGCAGATCGCGGTAGCTCTGGATCCACTTCCCCATGTACTCGCCGATGACCGTCTCGCTGGTCGGGCGGACGATGAGCGGCTCCTCGAGCTCCTTGCCGCCGCCGTGGGTGACGGTCCAGAACTCGTGGCTGAAGCCCTCGACGTGGTCCGCCTCCCGGGCCAGGTAGCTCTGGGGGATGAACAGCGGGAAGGCGCAGTTCTCGGCCCCGGCCTCCTTGATGCGCAGATCCTCCTCCGCCTGCATCCGCTCCCAGATGGCGTACCCGTAGGGGCGGATGACCATGGAGCCCCGCGCCGGTCCGTTCTCGGCCAGCTCTGCCTTGGCGATGACGTCCTGGTACCAGCGGGGGAAGTCGTCGGCCTGCGGGGTGAGGACGGGGGCCTTGGCCATCGGGCGATGGTAGGCCGCGCCCTTCCTAGGACTCGATCCGCTTGTGGATGAGCTCCACCAGCTGTTCGCTGTGGTTGGCGTCGTCGCCCTTCTCGGCGAGGAGCGCGGCTCGATCCTTCTCGGCCTCGCGAGCGGCCTTCTCCGTGTCGACCCGCGCCACCGCCGCGTCGACCCCGTGCTCGTGGATGAACTCCGCCCACTCGACGAGCGTGGCCACCATCTCGTCCTCGGGGACGACGGCGACGTTGCGACCCTTCACGAACAGGTGGCCGCGACGCCGACCGGCCGCGATGCCGATGTCCGCGTCGCGGGCCTCACCGGGACCGTTCACGACGCAGCCCATCACCGCCACCTGGAGCGGGATCTCCCGGTCGCCGAAGGCCTCCATGGCCTCCTTCGCGACCTGGATCACGTCGATCTCCGCCCGGCCGCAGCTGGGACACGCGATGAGGTCGATGTTCTTGCGCTCGCGGAGGCCCAGCGCCTCGAGCAGCTGGCGGCCGGCGCGTGCCTCCTCCACCGGGTCGGCGGTGAGGCTGTACCGGATGGTGTCGCCGATGCCCTCCGCGAGCAGTGTGGCCATGCCGGCCGTGGCCTTGAGCAGGCCCGCGGGCGGGGGGCCGGCCTCGGTCACCCCCAGGTGCAGGGGGTAGTCGACCGCGTCGGCCAGCTGACGGTAGGCCTCGATCATCAGCGGCACCGACGACGCCTTCACCGAGATCTTGACGTCGTCGAAGCCGACCTCACGGAAGTACTCGAGCTCCTGCTGCGCGGACTCGACCATCGCCTCCGGGGTGACCTTCCCGCCGTGCTTCTCGTAGAGCGCCGGGTCGAGGCTGCCGCCGTTGACGCCGATGCGGATCGGGATGCCTCGGTCCTTGCACTCCTGCGCCACGATCTTGATGTGCTCCGGCTTGCGGATGTTCCCGGGGTTGAGGCGCAGGCAGTGGACGCCGGCGTCGAGCGCCGCGAGCGCCATCCGGTACTGGTGGTGGATGTCGGCCACGATCGGCACCGGTGAGCGGGGCACGATCCGCGCCAGCCCATCGGCCGCCTCGACCTCGTTGCACGTGCAGCGCACGATGTCGGCTCCGGCTCCGGCGAGCGCGTAGATCTGCTGCAGGGTGCCCTCGACGTCGGCCGTCTTGGTGATCGTCATCGACTGCACGGTGATCGGGGCGCCCCCGCCCACCGGCACGTCGCCGACCATCACCTGCCGTGTCACCCGGCGCGGGAACGACGACTCGCCGATCTCCACGAGCGGCCCGTCAGCCGATGGGGTCGACGATGTCGAGGTAGATCGCCGACATGCCGAGCAACATCATGAACATGAACACGGCGTAGGTGATCGGGAGCAGCCGCGAGACGTCGACCATGTAGCGCCGTCCCCCGATCGAGCGGATGCGCTCGTAGGTGGCGATCGCGGCGTGCCCACCGTCGAGCGGCAGGAGCGGGATCATGTTGAGGATCCCGATGGAGATGTTCACACCGGCCAGCAGGAGCAGGAAGTCGATCATCCCGTCGTTGGTGGCCGCCGCGCCGATGCGGGCGACGCCGTAGATCGACATGAGCCGGGTGCTGTCGCCCTCGTCGACCGTGGCGCTGCTGCTCGAGGTGCTGGACGACGAGGCCGGAGGAGCGGCTCTTGCCACCGTTGGCGACATCGGCGGCGAAGTCGTCGACACCGCCGCTGAAGAAGGTGACCAAGCCGGTGACGGTCTGGCCCATGGCCTCCACGGTGAGCCGGCCCGACTCCACGACGCCGCGGATGGGGTTCACGCGCACGGGCGGCAGCTCGGGATAGGTGGGGCCGATGCCGAGGAAGCCCTTCGACGGGTCCTCGGCCCGGTGGCCGAGGGTCGCGGTCAGCTCGATCTCGGCGCCGTCGCGGAGCACCACCAGCTCCACCTCGTCGCCAGGGTTCGGCGCCACGAGGGGGCCGACGTCGTCGAAGGTGGTGAGCGGGTCGCCGTCGATGCTGACCACCTCGTCACCGAGCTGGAGCCCCGCGGCCGCGGCGGCAGAACCGTCCTGGATGCTGCCGACGGTCCAGTCCTCTTCGTTCACGGGCGGCCCGCCGAGGCGTTCGGCCAACGCGCCGCCGCCCGGGACGCCGAGCATGCAGAACACGATGAAGAACAGGAGGAAGGCCTGGAGGAAGTGCATGATCGAGCCAGCCGACACGACGAGCAGCCGCTTCGGGTACGACTGCTGCCGGAAGGTGCGGGGCTCGTCCTCCGGGGCGACGTCCTGGTCGATGTTGCTCATCCCGATGATCCGCACGTACGCGCCGAGCGGGATGCACTTGATGCCGTATTCGGTCTCGCCTCGCCGGAACGACCAGATCTTCGGACCGAAGAACAGGAAGAACTCCGTGACCTTCATCCCCGACCACTTGGCCGTCAGGTAGTGCCCCAGCTCGTGGAGGAAGATCATGACGACCAGGGCGCCGATGACGATCAGCCAGCCTGCTCCCGCGAACACGCCGAGCGCCGCCGTGGCCAGCAGGAGCGTGGCGAGCTTCCAGTCGAAGCCGGCCACCTCACCACGCGGCTCGCCGAGCGGCGGTGCCTCGCTGTCGCTCGGGATGGTGTCGGTCACGCGGTGAACCTCTCTACGATCACGCCGCGGGCCGTGGCCCGAGCGCCTCGGTCGGCCTCTATGACGGCCTCGACACTGGATGCGGTTCCCCCATCATGCCGGGAAAGGACCTCGGTGAGTACGTCGGGGATGCTGTTCCAGGCGATCCGGCCCTCCAGGAAGGCCGCCACCGCCACCTCGTTGGCGGCGTTGAGCCAGGCCGGGGCGGTCTCACCGAGCCGCCCCGCCTCGTACGCGAGCCCCAGGCAGGGGAAGGCCTCGTGGTCGGGCGGCTCGAAGTCGAGCCGCCCGAGCTCCGACCAGTCGATGCGGCCGAAGGGCGTCCCGACTCGCTCGGGATAGGCCAGGGCGTACGCGATCGGCAGGCGCATGTCCGGCAGTGACAGCTGAGCGATGGTGCTCCCGTCCGTGAACTCCGCCATCGAGTGGACGATCGACTGGGGGTGGACCACCACCTCGATCTGGTCGTAGGACAAGCCGAACAGCTCGTGGGCCTCGATCACCTCCAGGCCCTTGTTCATGAGCGTCGACGAGTCGATCGTGATCTTGGGGCCCATCGACCAGGTCGGGTGGGCGAGGGCGTCCTCGATGGTGACGTTCGCCAGCTCGGCCTTCGAGCGCCCGCGGAACGGCCCACCGGACGCGGTGAGCACGATCCGGTTGACCCAATCGCCCGCTTCGCCTCGTGGATGCTGGGCGCGCAGGCTCTGGTGGATCGCACAGTGCTCGCTGTCGACGGGGACCAGCTCGCCCGAGCCCGGCTGCGACCGCACCCGCTGGACGACCGGGCCGGCGGCGATCAACGACTCCTTGTTCGCCAACGCCAGCCTGGTCCCCGAGGTGAGCGCAGCCAGCGTGACCCCGAGCCCGGCGAACCCGACGACGCCGTTGACGCACACGTCGCCGACCGAGGCGATGGAGGCGAGGGCGTCGGGGCCGGCCACGACCTCCGTCCCCTCGGGCACGCGCTGCTGGAGCTCAGCGGCAAGGGTGTCGTCGGCGATGGCCACGACCGCTGGTCGCACCTGCCTCGCCTGCTCGACCAGCCGGTCGATCGACGATCCCGCACCGAGCGCCGCGACCGAGAACCGCTCGGGCTCGGCGGCGATGACCTCGAGCGCCTGCGTCCCGATCGACCCCGTCGACCCCGCGATCGACACGCCCGTAGTCACGCCAGAGAGGGTACCGGCGGGCCATGGGGAGCACGAGGGGCGGCTCCTGCCGGCCCCTCGTCGGCGGCAGCAGCCGCCGTCCCGTGAGGGGTGGCTCCGCCACCCCCGAACCCCGAGCCGAGCGCAGCGAGGCGTTGCTCGGTCACGAAGCTCCGCTTCGGGGCCGAAGATCAGATGAAGAAGTCCCTCATCGTGGCCAGGAGGTAGACGGTGGGGAGCACGAAGAGGAGCGAGTCGAAGCGGTCGAGGAGACCGCCGTGGCCGGGGAGCAGCGCGCCCATGTCCTTGACGCCCAGGTCGCGCTTCACGAGCGATTGGCAGAGGTCGCCGAGCGGGGCCGACACGGCCACGGCCAGACCCACGAGGAGCCCTTCGGAGAACGTGTCGATGGGCCCGAAGCCGGGCACGGACCCGACGGCGACCACGACCACGGCCACCACGCAGCCGCCGATCAGCCCCTCGACGGTCTTGTTCGGGCTCGCGTTGGAGAGCGGCTGGCGGCCGGCGTTCTTGCCGATGAACAACCCGCCGACGTCGTAGCCGACCGTGCCGAGGATGGCCGCGAGGAGGATGCCCGTGCCCGGGTCCTCGAGGCTGGCGGTGGGCGGCAGGGCGAGCATCAGCGCCGCGAACGAGCCGAACAGCCCCACCCACAGCACCCCGAGGAGCGTGACGCCGACGTTCATGACGGGGGCCTCTTGGGCCGCCCCGACGAGGTACCAGAGCAGGCAGACCGCGGTCACGAGGAACAGCACGGTCGGGACGGCGGCGGTGCCGTTGTTGTACGCACCGAGCGCGAGCCCGACGCAGCCGACGATGCCGGCCAGCGTGACCGGTTCGTACCCGACCCGGCGCAGCACGCCGAAGAGCTCTGCGCCCGCGAGGCCGATGATCGCGGTGACCAGGATCATGGCCGCGGCGGGCCCGATGCTGAAGAGCACGAGCGCCAGCGCGAGGAACCCGACGCCGACGATGATCGCCGTGCCCATGTCCCGGTCGCCCCCGCTCGGCGGCCTGACGGTGCGCTGCGGGCGATAGCCATCGTCCGGCTCGCGGCGGCTGCGGGCGGGCTGCGGGTGGGGCGCCTCGTAGACGTCGGCCTCGGCGTCGTCGGCCCACCCGGGTCCGAAGCCCTCGTCGACCGGCTCGACGTCGGCGAACACGGATCGCGACGTGGTGCCGGTCTCGTCGAGGTCGGCGAAGGTGAAGTAGTCGTCGTGGGTCGGCCGCTCGCGGTCGTCGAGCGCGCCCCGGTCGGGCTCTTCCTCGGTCTCGCTGCCCCACGCCTGCATGTCCTCGAAGCCTTCGTGGTCATCGAAGGAGTCGGCGTCGTCGCGCCACCGAGGGGTGGAGGTCGCGAAGCTCGTCCAGTCGTCGGCATCGTCGTTCTCGTCGCCTGGGACATCAGGCAGGATCTGGGGGACCTGACCCGTGGGCGGCTCCGTCCAGTGCGGGAGCTCGACCGGCTCGGAGATGGGATCCGGGGACGACACGGGGGGCCGCTCGATGTCGCGCGGATCTGACGAGGAACCCAGCGGGAAGCGGAGCACCGGGCGCGGCCCATCGGACGCAGGCGGTGTGGGACGGTCGCCGTAGCGCGGCTGATCGTCACCGCGACGTTGCGCGACGTCACCGCGCTCGAGTGCCTCCGCGGCCTCCTCCGCACCGATGATGCGCACCCCTTCGCTGGGCGGATCCTTGCGCTTGTCCTCTGGGCGTTCGTCGGTCATGGGACCTCCATCGCTCGTTTGTGCGCCCGCACGGCCCGGCAGCTGCCGAGGCCTCGCGGTCAGACCTCGAGCAGCTCTGCTTCCTTGTGCTCGAGTGCCTTGTCGATCTCCGCCTCGTGGGCGTGGGTGAGCTTGTCGAGCTCCTTCTCCGCTCGCGTGATGTCGTCCTCGGTGGCTTCACCGTCCTTGGCCAGGCCGTCGAGATCGTGCCGCGCTCCTCGACGCACGTTCCGCACCGCGACCCGCCCGTCCTCCGCCATGCCCTTCACCAACCGCACCAGCTCCTTGCGGCGCTCCGTGGTCAGCTGCGGGAACGTGAGCCGGATGACCTGCCCGTCGTTGCTCGGGTTGAGGCCCAGGTCCGAGTGCTGGATCGCCTTCTCGATGGCGCCGAGCGCGGTCTTGTCGTAGGGGCTGATCACCAGCATGCGAGCCTCGGGCACCTGGAACCCAGCGATCTGCTGGAGGGGCACCTCACTGCCGTAGTAGTCCACCGGGATCTTCTCCACCAGAGCGGGCGCCGCTCGGCCGGTGCGAACGCCGGAGAACTCCTTGCGGGCGTGCTCCACGGCCTTGCCCATCTTGTCGCCCGCGTCGTCGAGCACGAGCTTGATCAGCTCAGCTGACATCCGCATCGCCCCCGATCATCGGACCACAGTACCGATCGGGTTTCCCTCGAGGATGGACCGGACATTGCCCTGGCCGAGCAGGTCGAACATGACGATCGGCAGTGCGTTGTCCATGCAGAGGGTGATCGCGGTCGAGTCCATGGCCTTGAGGCCGCGGTTCAGGACGTCGAGGTAGGTGACCTCCCGGATGAGCGTGGCCTCGGGGTTGGTGCGCGGATCGTCGGTGTAGAGGCCCTCGACGCCGGAGTGCGTGCCCCGCAACATCGCGCCCGCCTCGATCTCGACGGCCCGCAGCGCGGCGGCCGTGTCCGTGGTGAAGAACGGGTTGCCGGTGCCGCCGGCGAAGATGACGACCCGGCCCTTCTCGAGGTGGCGGATGGCCCGGCGGCGGATGTACGGCTCGGCGACCTGCGACATGTGGATCGCGCTCTGCACCCTCGTCGGCTGCCCGAGCCGCTCGAGGGTGTCCTGCAGGGCCAGCGCGTTCATGACCGTCGCGAGCATGCCCATGTAGTCGGCTTGGGCGCGGTCCATGCCCGCTCCCGCGCCGGTGAGGCCCCGCCAGATGTTCCCGCCTCCGACGACGACGGCGATGTCGACGCCCAGTGAGCGGGCGTCGACGATCTCGTGGGCTACGAACTCCGCCACCTTCCCGTCGATGGGGTTGCCGTCCTGTCCGGCGAATGCTTCGCCGGACAGCTTCAGCATCACGCGCTGGTAGGCGGCGTCGGAGGTCAAGACCCGATGTACACCTGGGCGAAGCGGGCGATCTTGGCGTCACCGAGCAGCTGGGTGATCGACTGCTTGTCGTCCTTGGCGTAGGGCTGCTCGAGGAGCACCTGCCCCTTGTACCAGGCGTTGAGCCGCCCCTCGACGATCTTCTCGATCGCCTGCTCGGGCTTGCCCTCGGCTCGGGTGATGCCCTCGAGGGTCGACCGCTCCTCGTCGGCGTCCGCCTGCGGCACCTCGTCGCGGGTGAGGTACTTCGGCTTGCTGAACGCCGCCGACACCGCGACCTCGTGGGCGAGTGCGTCGTCGCCACCGTCGAGGACGACGATGACCGCGTTCACCCCGCGACCGTCCTGCTGGTGGAGGTAGGTGTCGACCACCTGGCCGGGCGCCACCTCGACGCGCTCGACGCGACCGACGTCGATGTTCTCCTTGAGGGTGACCTTGAAGTCGTCGATGCGGTCCTTGTGGTCGTCGACCGACCCGCCCGCGGCGACGGTGTCAGCGAGCTGCTGGGCCGCCGCGATGAAGTCCGCGTTCTTGGCGACGAAGTCCGTCTCGCACTTGAGCTCCACGATGGCCGCGGCGCCGTCGGTCGAGGCCACGGCGACGACGCCCTGGCTGTTCTCCCGGCCGGCGCGGTCGACGGACTTGGCGAGGCCCTTCTCACGAAGCAGCTTGGCGGCGGCCTCGAAGTCGCCGTCGGTCTCCTCGAGGGCGCGCTTCGCGTCCATCATCCCGGCCCCGGAGGCCTGGCGAAGGTTCTGGACGTCCTTGGCGGTGAACGACATGGGGGGAGGTGCTCCTGGTGCGTGCGGTAGGGGGATCAGCCGTCAGTGGCGGGGGCGTCGGCGCTCGTCTCGGGCTCGGCCGCGGCGACGGGCTCCTCGGCGGGGCCGGCGCAGCCTCGGCCGGGGCATCGGCGACCGGCGCCTCATCGACCGGCGCCTCGGCCGGGGCATCGGCGACAGGGGC
This sequence comes from uncultured Microthrixaceae bacterium, assembly GCA_963721695.1. GTDB lineage: Bacteria > Actinomycetota > Acidimicrobiia > Acidimicrobiales > VFJN01 > VFJN01. The sequence continues at coordinate 515,189 of CAVRKU010000016.1, read as the reverse complement.
CTCGGTGACAGGGGCCTCCGTGACCGGCGCGTCGGCGAGCGGGGGCGGCGGCGGGATCGGTGCCCCACCGGAGGCGAGGCGGGCGTCGCGCTCCTGCTGGGCGAGCAGCGCCTGGCGACGTGCCTCGGCCTGCTCGGCGGCGACGCGGGCCTCGTCGTCCTCGGTGCGCTCGACGGCGGGCGCGGGGGCCGTGCCGGTGCCGCGGCGGGAGGCGATGAAGCGGCCTTCCTCGACGGCGTCGGCGATCACTCGGCACATGAGGCTGCCGGAGCGGATGGCGTCGTCGTTGCCGGGGATGACGTACTGGATGATGTCGGGGTCGCAGTTGGTGTCGACCACCGCGATGATCGGGATGCCGAGCTTGTTGGCCTCGGTGACGCCGATGTGCTCCTTCTTCGTGTCGAGGATGAACACGGCGTCGGGGAGGCGCTCCATCTGGGCGATGCCGCCGAGGTTGCGCTCGAGCTTCTCGAGCTCGCGTCCGAGGAGGAGCGCTTCCTTCTTCGGCATGGCGTCGAACTCGCCGGAGGCGCGCATGCGGCGGTACTCCTGCATCTTGGCGACGCGCTTGCCGATGGTCTCGAAGTTCGTGAGCATGCCGCCCAGCCAGCGCTGGTTGATGTACGGCATGCCGACCTTCTCGGCGTAGCTCTGGATGGGGTCCTGGGCCTGCTTCTTCGTGCCGATGAACAGCACGGTGCCGCCGTCGGCGACGAGGTCGCGGACGAACGTGTAGGCATCCTCGATCCGCGTCAGCGTCTGCTGGAGGTCGATGATGTAGATGCCGCCCCGCTCACCGAAGATGAACCGCTTCATCTTGGGGTTCCAACGGCGGGTCTGGTGTCCGAAGTGGACACCAGCCTCGAGCAGCTGCTTCATGGTGACGACGGCCACGATGGGCTCCCTTCCCGTGGTTCGCTGTGCCAGCAAGCGCTGGCGCCGGGCCTGGCGCCCCGAAGGGCGACCGCGGGATGACCCGGGTGCAGGGTGTGGTGTGCGGACAGGCGGTCGCCTGGCCGACGGACGATGCTAGCGGGGCGCTCAGCGGGTCCGCACGTCCGCCCGCATGGCGGCGACGAGTCCCACCGCCCCGACGAGGTCCTCGGCGAGGCTGATGCCCTCGCCCGCCAGCTGGTCCTCGAGCGCCTCGGTGAAGGACTGGCACGCCGGGCGGGAGCCCGGCGAGCGCCAGCCGGAGCTCGCGCGTCGCGGCATCGCTGCCCGGCAGGTCGGTGTGCGCCGCCGCGCCGACCAGCGGCACGATGACCTCGTCCATGCCGGGCGCCACGCTTCGCGGCGCGGGGACGATCACGTCGCCTCGGGCGGCGATGGAGATCGCATCGATTCCGTCGGGCACCGGGTGAGCGGCCAGCTCCTCGACGAGGCTCGAGGTCTCGCTCAGCTGCGCCACCGAGGCTCCGTCGTGGTCGAGCTCCTGGCCGGTGGCCGCGGCCACGACGTCGAGGACGGTGGCACCGGAGCGGGTGCTCGAGAGCGCGTGGATCGCCGTGGCGAGGTCGGCACCGCCGTGCGGCGTCCCGAGCGTGGCCACCAGACCGATCCGAGCGAGCCACTCGGCCCCGTGGCGGCGCTCGAGCTCGATCAGCGCCAAGCGGACGACCAGCCCGCCTTGCGAGTGCGCAAACAGGTCGATCGACACGGTGGGGACCTCGCCCACCATCGCCTCCACGAGATCGGCGAGCCGGGCCGCGGTGCCATGGAGGTCGGCCTGGGTGGCGGACGCGTCGTACCGGGTGGTCGGGAGGGACGGGAAGCCGTCGGTGGGATCGGGCACTCGCCCACCGGCGTAGCTGAACCGCACCACGTCGGCCCGTGCGTAGCCGAGCTCTGCGGTGCGCACCTCATCGATCGTCGACCCTTCGCTGTTGGAGCCCACCCCCGCAACCAGCACCGCGACGCGTCGGTTCGAGCTCGGCGGGATCGGCTCCGTCGGAGCGGTGCACGGCCGTTCGGAGGCGCGGCGGGCTCGCTGCCACGCGCGCCAGGCGGTGAGGGAAGCGTCGACCATGCTCGCCGGGTACGTGAAGCGACTGGCGTAGTGCTCCATGGAGGCGACGAGCGCGCCTCCCTCGTCGCGGAGCCAGCGGCCGAGAGCGCCGGCTCCGTCCACCCCTCCTCCGATCACCGTGCCGAGCCCACCGATCAGCTGGCTGATCGCGCTCCGCTCGCCCCCGGCGCCCGAGCCCGGCGGGTCGTCGAACGGGACGAGGTGCACCTGCGGCGGGCCGGCGTCGAACAGCGACAGCGGGTCGAAGTAGGCGTCGCCGCGACGCGCGCCGAGGTGCAGCGGTCCGACCGTGGTGCCCACCCGTTGGCCCTGGTGCACGCGCTGGCCGACCGCGACGTCGATGTCGTCGAGGAAGGAGTAGGTGGTGCGCACCCCGTCGGCGTGCAGCACCGTCACGTGGCGAGTGCCGCCTACGGACCCCGCGAACGTGACGGTGCCGTCGGCGACGGCGCGTACGGGCGTGCCGGCGGCGGTGGCGTAGTCGACGCCGCGGTTGCCGGGCCCGTATCGGGTCTCAGGCGGCCGGAACGGATCGAGCACGGCGGCGTCGACCGGTGGCGTGTAGGGCGGCTCGGATGCGGTGGCGGGGACAGCGACCGATGCGGCGCACACCGCGGCGCTGCACAGGACGAGCAGAGCTCGAGGCATGGGGCCTCTCCCTCACGGGCGCGACAGACCGTTGCGAGGGGGAAGCGGGCGGGTGGCGCGTGCTGGCGCGCGAGCGGCGGATCAGGCGGGTTCGCGCTCCGAGGCGGCGATGCGCGCCCGGAGCTGGATCACGGACTTGGTGTGGATCTGGCAGACCCGGCTCTCCGTGACGTTGAGGATCGAGCCGATCTCCGCGAGGGTGAGACCCTCGTAGTAGTAGAGCGTGAGCACCGTCTTCTCCCGGTCGGGGAGGCGGTTGATCGCATCGGCGAGGATGTGGCGCATCTCCTCGACCTCGTAGGCGGCCACCGGGCCCACCCCGGAGTCGGGAAGCGTGTCGCCGAGCGTGGCGGAGTCGCCGCGCTCGCCGCCCGAGAGCATCTCGTCGAGGGCCACCAGGCCCGTGAAGGAGATCTGGCCGAGCGTCGTCTGGAGCTGGTCCTCCGTGAGGTCGAGCTCCTTGGCCAGCTCGGCGTCGGTGGGCGTGCGATGCAGCTTGCCTTCGAGGGTCGAGAAGGCCTTCTCCAGCGCTCGGGCCTTCGCGCGCACCGAGCGGGGCACCCAGTCGATGGATCGGAGCTCGTCGAGGATGTTGCCCTTGATCCGGGCGATGGCGTAGGTCTCGAACTTGAACCCGCGCTCGAGGTCGAACTTCTCGATCGCGTCGATGAGGCCGAAGATGCCGTAGGACACGAGGTCGGCCTGGTCGACGCTCTGGGGCAGGCCGGTGGCGACACGCCCGGCGACGTACTTCACCAACGGCGAGTAGTGGACGATCAGCTGATCGCGCTGCTCGCGCCGGCCCGCGTCCTTGTACTCAGCCCACAACCGATCGATGTCGGGTTCGAGATCGTTGCTCATCGAGGGATCATCCCTAGGCCCGCGGATGGGTGGCGTCGTAGACGGAGCGGAGTCGCTCGCGGCTGACGTGAGTGTACCGCTGGGTGGTGGCCAGATCGGCGTGACCCAGCAGCTCCTGCACGGCTCGCAGGTCGGCGCCCCCGTCGAGCAGGTGCGTGGCGAAGGTGTGGCGCAGGGCGTGGGGGTGCGTGGGAGCGGCCGCACGGCGGTCGAGGATGCGGCGCGCGTCTCGGGGCGTGAGGCGATGTCCGCGCCGGTTGAGGAACAGCGCGTCGCCGTCCGCCGCACCCTCGGCCACCGTGACCCGAGGCCCGTCGGACCCACGCGGCGCAGCGCGTCGACGGCGGGGCCGCTGAGCGGGACGGCCCGCTGCTTGCCGCCCTTGCCCCACACGACCGCCCGGCCCCGGTCGAGGTCGAGATCGCCCGGCCCGAGGGCGCACAGCTCGCCGATGCGGAGGCCGCTGCCGTACAGGAGCTCGAGGACGGCGTCGTCACGGGTTCGGATGGCGATGTCGTCGTCCGCGATCGCGGCGGGCGGGTCGTCGAGCAACGTGGCGAGCTCGTCCTGGCGCAGGACGCGCGGCAGGCGGCCGTCGCCCCGAGGCGCCGACAATCCCGTCGACGGGTCGCGCGGGATGCGCTCGGTTCGGGCCGCCCACGTGAAGTACCGGCGCAGTGCCGACACCTTGCGAGCGATCGACCGCTTGGCGTACCGCCGGGTGGCCAGGTGGGCGACGTAGCGACGAAGCAGGGTGCGGTCCACCTCTGCGGGGCCCGTGACCCCACCCCGCCCGGACCACTCGACGAACCCGGCCAGGTCGCCCGCGTAGGCCTCCACCGTGCGCGGCGCCACCGACGTGAGCGACGCGAGGAAGGCGCCTTCGTCCCAGGCCATCGAGCAACCGTACCGTCGGGGAAGGGTGGCGGGGCGGGACGGTGCCTCATGTCGACAGCCGTTCGAACCAACCGCCGGACGCCTCGATCCAGCCGGCTTCGAGCAGCGACTCCACGGTCAGGGCGAGGTCGGGCAGCGCGAGGCCGGTCCGAACCGCGAGGTGCTCCAACGTGGCGGGTTCCCAGTCGAAGGCGTCCAGCACCTGCTTGCCGCGCGGATCGGGCGAGACCCTGCTGTCGACGACGGTCGCTCGAGACGCGGCCGAGAGCCCCAGCGCCACCAGCACGTCGGTGACGTCGCGCACGGGCGCGCAGCCCTCGGCGATGAGCTGGTTGGTGCCCGCCGCGGAGGGGCACCGCACGGAGCCCGGGACCGCCATGACCTGGATGTCACGGTCGGCGGCCTCCCGCACGGTGTGCATCGACCCCCCGGTGGCGTGGGACTCCACCACCACGACCAGCTCGGCCAGCCCCGCGATGATCCGGTTGCGGGCGGGGAACCGCCACGCCGTTGGTCGAGCGCCGAGGGGCGCCTCGCTCAGCAGCAGTCCCTCGCTGCCGACGCGCTGCCACAGGTCGTGGTGGCGAGACGGGTACACGACATCGAGGCCCGAGCCCACCACCCCGATCGGGCGGCCTCCGGCGTCGAGGACGCCACGGTGGGATGCCCCGTCGATCCCGAGCGCGAGGCCGGACACCACCGCGACCCCCGCCTCGGTGAGCTCCCGGCCGAGCTCACGGGCGAACCCGGCGCCGCTCCCGGTGCACCGGCGCGTGCCCACGATCGCGACGCGAAGGGGCTCGAGCGCCGTGAGGTCGCCCCGGGCGAACAGGAGGGCCGGAGGATCCGGGTCGTGCGCGAGCCGGTCGGGATACCCCGGCCCGCCCTCGACCAGCATCTCGACGCCGGCCGCGTGGAGCGCGGCCGCGACGGGCAAGGGGTCGATCCGCGGATCGCCGCCCATCGCGATCCACCCCGCCTCCGCGCTCCCCTCGCTGAGCAGCTCGCGGAGCCGGCGCGGGCCCACGGCGGCGTGCCCGGCGAGGAGGGCCGAGAAGCCGAGGTCGCGCTCGTCGGTCATGCCGACAGGGCCCGGTCGGGCGTGGCCGGTGCGGCGTCGGCTCGCAGGCTGAGCGCCATCGCGACGTGGGCGGAGGTGAGCGCGCCGGTGGCGCCCTGCAGGTCGGCGACCGTGCGGGCCACACGACGAACCCGATGGAGTCCCCGCGCGGAGAGGCGGCCACTGCGGAGCGCCTGCGCGAGCACCTCGCCCGCCTCGGGCGCCAAGGGCGCGAGCTCGTCGAGGCGGTCGACCGGGATGGCGGCGTTCGTCTCGATGCCTCGATCCGCGGCGATCGCCCGGGCCGCCAGGACGCGGCTGCGCACGGTCGCCGTCGGCTCGCAGCGGCCGTGGCCCATCAGGTCGGAGACCGACGGTCTCGTGACCTCGACGCGCAGGTCGAACCGATCGAGCAGCGGTCCCGACAGTCGGCGGTGGTAGCGAGCACGGGCTGCATCGGAGCAGCGACAACCGCCCGGGCGCCCGCCGTAGCCGCACGGACACGGGTTCATGGCCGCCACCAGCAGGAAGCGAGCGGGAAACGTCACGGTGGCGGCGGCGCGAGCCACTCGCACCACCCCCTCCTCCAACGGCTGCCGCAGGGCGTCGAGCACGTGACCCGCGAACTCGGCCAGCTCGTCCAGGAACAGGACGCCGTTGCACGCCGCGGAGATCTCGCCCGGCCGCATCGTCGCGCTGCCGCCGCCCACCAGCGCGACCGACGAGGCGCCGTGGTGAGGCGCCCGAAAGGGAGGCTGCCGCACCAGCCCCGCCGGCGGCAGACCGAGGCCGGCGGCGGAGTGGATGCGCGTCGTCTCGAGGGCCGCCTGATCGGTGAGCGGTGGCAGGAGCCCGGGAAGGCGCGACGCGAGCATCGTCTTCCCCGCTCCTGGTGGACCCATCATCAGCAGGTGGTGCCCGCCCGCCGCGGCGACCTCGAGCGCATACCGCCCGATCGGCTGGCCCCGGACGTCCGCCAGATCGGGCAGCGGGACCACGCTCTCGACGGGAGCCGCACGCGGGGACTCGGGCCACGGCTCCTCCCCGCGGAGGCACGCGACGACCCCGGCGAGCGAGGACAGCCCGTAGATCGACCGGCCGCCCACCAAGCCGGCCTCCGCCGCGCTTGCCTCGGGCAGCACGACCGCGCCGTCGCCCAGCGATTCGGCGAGGCACAGGGTGCCAGGGACGGGACGCAACGAGCCGTCGAGCCCGAGCTCACCGAGGAAGGCCAGGCCCTCCACGGCGCCGGGCTCGATCTGCTCCGACGCGACGAGGACCGCGATCGCGATGGCGAGATCGAGACCCGAGCCGATCTTGCGCACGGTCGGCGGCGCGAGGTTCACCGTCACGCGCTGCGACGGCCAGGCGCAGCCACTCGACAGCAGCGCCGCCCGGACACGGCCGCTGGCCTCCCGACAGGCGGAGTCTGGTGAGCCCACGACCGTGAACGACGGCAAGCCGCTGCTCACGTGGACCTCGACCGTGACGGCGTGGCCGTCGACGCCGAGCAGGGACGCAGAGGGAACGAGACCGAGCACAGCAGCGCTCCTCGGATCGATGATCGCAAGAGGAGTGCCGATTCGGCGCCGGCCTCGAGGCGCTCAGCGCATCGTAGGCACGGGGTGTGACGACGCGGTAGGGGTCAGTGTCCCTTGAAGGTGGGGGGCCGCTTCTCCACGAAGGCGCTGATGGCCTCGACGGTGTCGCGGGTGCCGAAGTTGACGGTCTGGCTGCGGGCCTCATCGTCCAGCGCCTGCTCGAAGCCCTGCTCGAAGGACCGGTTGAGCATCCGCTTGGTCATGGCCAGCGCGATCGGCGGGCCCGCGGCCAGGCGGGCGGCCCACTCCCCCACCACCTTGTCGAGCTCGTCCACCGGCACCACCCGGTTGAGGACGCCGAGCCGCAGCGCCTCGTCCGCCGGGATGATGTCCGCGAAGAGCGCGATCTCCTTGGCCCGGTGGAGACCCACGAGCCGCGGGAGGATCCACGAACCACCGCCGTCGAGCGAGAGGCCGCGCCGAGCGAAGATCGCCGAGAACCGCGCCCGGTCGCTCGCCACCACCAGGTCGCAGCCGAGGGCGAAGCTCATCCCGACGCCCGCCGCGACGCCGTCGACCTTCGCGATCGTGGGCTGCGGCAGGTCGTGGAAGGCCTGGACGACGGCATTGATGCGCCGCATCGCCGAGAGCTGGTGCTCGGGCTCCCGAGGCCCATCGGAGAGATCGGCCCCCGAGCAGAAGTCACCCCCGGCGCCGGTCAGGACCACGCAGCGATCCTCGGTCGAGGAGCCGAGCGATCGAGCGACCTCGGCCAGGTCGACCCACATCTGCGCGTTCACGGCGTTCTTCTTCTGGGGGCGGTCGAAGGTGATCGTGACCACCCCGTCGGCCCGTTCGACCTGCAGTGTCTCCATTGCCGGCACGATACTGGCGCGATGGGCCTGAACCCGTTTGGCACCCGCACCCACGGCTGGGCCGACTACCTGATGGTGGCGGGCGCCGTCGTCGCCTGCCTCGCGCTCGTGGCCTGGGCGTTGCTGGGCTGACCCCGCTCGCCTCAGAAGGCGGCCTGGATCACCTCGAGCTGGCCGCCCAGGATGCTGACCACGTCGAACCGGAGCGTGCCGGCTCGGTGGCCGGTCTCGTCGAGGTAGCGGAAGGCCAGCGAGCGGAGCCGGCGCTGCTTGTCGCGGGTGACGGCCTCGGCGGGGGTGCCGAAGCGATCGGTGCGCCGGGTCTTGACCTCGACGAACACCAGCTCTCGCCCGCGGCGCACGACGAGGTCGAGCTCCCCTCGGGCACACCGCCAGTTCCGGTGCAGCACGTCGTACCCGTGCTCTCGGTACCACGCCGCCGCCCGCGCCTCCCCCGCCGCGCCCAGCGCCCGCCGAGCCGCGGTCACCCCTAGATCTCCTTGCTGGGGAGCTCCTCGATGTTGACGTCCTTGAAGGTCACGATCGACACCGACGCCACGAAGCGGGTGGTGCGGTACATGTCCCAGACCCAGGCATCGCGCATCTGGAGCTCGACGTAGGTGCGCCCGTCCTCGTTGCGCACGATGCGGTTGACCTCGTTGGCGAGGTAGAAGCGCCGCTCCGTCTCCACGACGTACGTGAACATCGGCGCGACGTCCTTGTACTCCTTGTAGAGCTGGAGCTCGATCTCCGCTTCGTACTGCTCGAGGTCCTCGGTCGACATGACCGGAGGCTACCCGGGCGCTGTGACGCTGCTACGAGCGACTAGCGCTCGCGCTTCTCCTTGATCTTGGCCGCCTTACCGACGCGGTCCCGCAGGTAGTACAGCTTCGCCCGGCGGACGTCGCCGCGGGTGACGACCTCGATCTTGGCCACGGTGGGGGCGTGCACCGGGAAGGTGCGCTCGACGCCGACGCCGTAGGACACCTTGCGGACCGTGAAGGTCTCGCGGAGCCCGTCGCCCTGGCGACCGATCACGGCGCCCTGGAACACCTGCAGGCGCTCCTTGGAGCCCTCGACCACGCGGACGTGGACCTTCAGCGTGTCGCCGGGACCGAAGTCCGGGATGTCGGTCCGCAGGCTGGACTGGTCGACGAGATCGGTGGGTTGCATGGCAGTGAGCTCCGGGTGCGTGGGACAGACGAGGATAGGCGCCGGGTTGCTCAGAGGTCGAACTCAGCGAGCAGCTGCCGGTCCTCGTCGCTGAGGCCGCCGCGGGCCTCGAGGAGGTCGGGGCGGACGTCTCTCGTGCGGGCCAGGGCCTGGGCCCGTCGCCACCGACCGACGCGGGCGTGGTCGCCGGATCGGAGCACCTCGGGCACCTCCCAGCCCCGCAGCTCGGCGGGTCGCGTGTACTGGGGGTACTCGAGGAGCCCGTCGCTGAAGCTCTCCTCGTCCGCCGAGGCCTCGTTGCCCATGACGCCGGGGACCAGGCGTCCGACCGCCTCGAGGACGACCATGGCGGCCACCTCACCTCCGCCCAGGACGTAGTCGCCGATCGACAGCTCTCCGTCGACGAGGTGCTCGCGCACCCGCTCGTCGACCCCCTCGTAGCGCCCGCACAGGAGGCTGAACCCGTCGCCGGCGGCCAGGTCACGGGCCCACGCCTGATCGAGTCGGCGGCCCGCGGGGCTGAGGTAGAGCAGCGGTCGCGGGGGGTCCGCCGCCTCGACTGCGGCGAGGACGGGCTCCGCCATGAGCACCATCCCCGCGCCGCCGCCGAACGGCGCGTCGTCGACGGTGCGATGGGGGTCCTGCGCCTGGTCTCGGATGTCGTGGACGCGGACGTCGAGGGTGCCCCGGTCCTGGGCCCGACCGAGCAGGCTCTGCGCGGCGAAGCCGGTGACCATCTCCGGGAAGATCGTGAACACGTCGATGCGCATCAGAGGTCGAACAGCCCTTCGGGCGGGTCGATCGTGACGCGGCCCTGCTCGTGCGCGGTGATGAAGACCACGGGAACGAGCGCCCCGCTGTCGAGCACCAGCAGGTCGGCGGCGGGGTTCGACTCGACCTCTGTCACGGTGCCGACCGCGTCGCCGTCCGACAGGACGACGGTCGACCCCACCAGCTCGTGCACCCAGAGGACGTCGTCGTCCTCGTCCTCCAGCGGTTCGGCCTGCAGGACGACCCCGCGCCACGACTCGACCTGGTCGCGATCGGTGAAGCCCTCGAACTGGACGATCCACCGGTCCTGGTGGCGCGAGGACGCCACGACCGTCAGCGGCCCGCGGTCCGTCTGCAGCACGGCTCCCGGGTCGAGCCGCGAGGTCCGCTCGGTGGTGAGCGCCACGAGCACGTCCCCCCGGACGCCGTGCGGCTTCGTGATCCGCCCGACCTCAAGCAGCATGGCGAGGCACTTGCGGAGGGCGTCCGGAGCGAAGCGACGCCCGGAGCAAGCGGTAGCTCAGTCCTCGAACTCGATGTCGACGTCGACGCCGTCGCGGACGGCGGCGGCGCGCACCACGGTGCGGATGGCGTTGGCCACCCGGCCCCGCTTGCCGATGACGCGGCCCATGTCGTCGGGGCCGACCCGGACCTCGAGGCGCACCCTGCCGCGCTGCTCGATCGGATCGATCCGCACCGCCTCGGGGTCCTCGACGAGCGAGGTGACGAGGAGGTCGAGCACGGAGATGGCCGTGGGGCAGGGCTCCGCGGCGTCGTCGCTCGAGGCGGCTTCCGCGGGGGCCTCGACGTCGGCGTCGTCGATCAGGTTGACGTCGTTGTCGTCGTAGTCCTGCTCGAGATCGCTCATGCCTCAGCGGCCTCGGCGGCCTCGGGGCCTCGGCGGGCTGGGCCTCGGCCACCTTGAGGAGCCGGGCCACCGTCTCGGTGGGCTGGGCGCCCTTGCTGATCCAGTCGTTGGCCTTGGCCGTGTCGATCTTGACGACCGACGGCTCCTGCCGCGGGTCGTAGGTGCCGAGGATCTCGATGAAGCGTCCGTTGCGCGGCGAGCGCGAATCGGCCGCCACCACGCGGTAGGTCGGCTGCTTCTTCTTGCCCATCCGCATCAGGCGGAGCTTGACGGCCACTGCGATACGTCCTTCGTCTCAGTCGAGCTGCCCTCAGGGCAGCGGACCATGATGGTCCTTCGAGGTGCTTCAGCTCAAGCCCGGCAGCGTGAAGGGCTGCTTGGGGGCCGAGCTCGTGATCGTGGGCGGGGCGGTCGTGCGGCCGCCCTTCTTGCCCTTCTTGCCCTTGCCGCCCCGGCCCTTCTTGGTGCCCGACATGCCGGGGATGCGCTTCATCATCTTCTGCATCTCCTTGAACTGCTTCACGAGCTGGGCGACCTCACCGGGGTCCGAGCCGGATCCCTTGGCGATCCGGGCCCGGCGGGAGCCGTCGATGGAGTCGACGTTCGCCCGCTCGCCGGGGGTCATCGAGCGGATGATCGCCTCGACCCGGGCGATCTGGTCGTCCTCGATCTGGGCGCCCTTGAGCTCCTTGGGCATGCCGGGGATCATCCCGACGATGCCGGACAGCGGGCCCATCTTCTTGAGCTGCTGCATCTGGTCGAGGAAGTCGTCGAGGGTGAAGGTGCCCTCGAGGAGCCGACTGGCCGCCTCCTCTGCCTCCTGCTTCTCGTAGACCTGCTCGGCCTTCTCGATCAGCGTCAGCATGTCGCCCATGCCGAGGATGCGACCGGCGAGGCGGTCAGGGTGGAACAGCTCGAAGTCGGCCAGCTTCTCGCCCGTGGACGCGAAGGCGATGGGCTTGCCCACGACCTCCTTGACGCTGAGGGCGGCGCCGCCCCGGGCGTCGCCGTCGAGCTTGGTGAGGATGACGCCGTCGAGCGCCAGCGTCTCGTTGAAGCTCTCGGCCACGGTGACCGCGTCCTGGCCCGTCATGGCGTCGACGACGAGGAACGTGTAGTCGGGGCCGGTGGCCTCGGAGATCTGTCGCACCTGCTCCATGAGCTCGGCGTCGATGGCCAGCCGACCCGCCGTGTCGACGATGAGCACGTCGCGGCCCAGCCGGCGGGCTTCGGCGAGCCCGGCCTTCGCGGTGGCGACGGGGTCGCCGGGCTCGGAGAAGACGGGAACGTCGATCTGGCGTCCGAGCGTTCGGAGCTGCTCCACCGCGGCGGGTCGCTGCAGGTCGGCGCCGACGAGCAGCGGGTTCCGGCCCTGCTGCTTGAACCAGCGGGCCAGCTTGGCGGCGTTGGTGGTCTTGCCCGCGCCCTGCAGGCCGGCCATCAGCACGACCGTCGGCGGCTTGCTGGCGTAGGAGATCTTGATCGCCTCGCCACCGAGGACTGCGACCAGCTCCTCGTGGACGATCTTGATGACCTGCTGGGCCGGGTTCAGGGCCTCCGACAGCTCGACGCCGACCGCCCGCTCGCGGATGCGGTCGAGCATCGTGCGGACGACCTTGAAGTTGACGTCCGCCTCGAGCAGCGCGACCCGGATCTCCCGCAGGACCTCGTCGACGTCCTCCTCGCGGAGGATGCCCTTGCCCCGTAGGCGCTTGAAGATCCCTTCGAACCGGTCAGAGAGTGCATCGAACATGAGCGCCCGATGCTACCGGGGGCTCCTGCCGTCGCTCACGTTCGGAGCAAGGTCAGGCGCAGAGCGGCCGCTCGCCGCCGTCGGCACCCTCGACGGGGACGAGGGTGGCCGCCTTGGTCGCCGGCGGCGTCGCCGACGAACTCGGCCTCGGTCCTCCGCAGCGCAGCGTGAACGTGCCGCCTTCGGTGGGCATCGGCCCAGTCGGCGTCATCGAGGCCGTCGGCCCACCACCAGGTCCCAGCGAGCTCCAGAACCAGCCGCCGAAGCTCGACGTAGGTCGCAGTGTCCCGATGTCGACGTCGACGTAGTAGCCGACGCCGATCTGCGGCTCCTCGCCATCGGGGAGGCGGTCCGGGCTGGCTGTCGGCGCACGCGGGATCCGGCTGGATGGTGTGGGTGGTGCCGCTGCCGTCGTCCTCGACCAGGACCTCGCACGGCACGGTGTCGGGGACGGTGACCACCGGCGGCTCGCTCGGGTCGACGGCGCTCGTGTCCGTGGTGGGCGGGGTCGTCAGGGTCGAGTCGGCCACGGCGGGCAGGTCGACCCGGCCGCCGTCGGCGTCCGTGAAGCGATAGGCCGGCACGAGGTAGACGTCGGTGCTCCCGTCGACCGCCGTGAGAGGCGCCAGCGAGGGCACGGCGTCCACCAGCACCACCTCGAGCGGCGCCTGGGCAACGGCTCGGGTACGAGGCCCGGATCCGGTGCGGGGTGCAGTCGATGGTCTCCGGTGCGTCCGAACGCCTCGTCGACCGGTGCCACCGCCTGGGGGCACTTGGGAAGCGTCTCGGGAACCAGGCCGGGTTCGGTGGTCGACGTGCAGTCGGGGAGCGTTCGCCGCCCCCGTCCAAGGCGTCGCCCTCGCAGCCGCCGACGACCGAGATCAGCTCGCAGATCTCGCGACCATCGGCCTGCGGCTTGCACATGGGCACGGTGGTGTCGGTCACGGCATCTGCGCTGCTCGTTGCGGCGTCCGTGTCGCTGGCGACGGCCGGGACGGCGTCGGAGCCCGCGTGGCTGTTGGCCCGGTCGATCGTGGCGCGGGTGTCGAGCAGGGGGTAGTCGCCCAGGAGCTCGGCCACGGCCAGGCTGCCGGTGGCATCCCTGACCGTGCCGCCGGACCCGACGGTCACGGCCGCCACCAGCCCGGACGGAACCCCATCGATGAGCGGCTCGACGGTCACGTACCACGCGTCGTAGGGACCGTCGACGACGACCTCCGCTCCGGTGAGGTCGACGCCGGTCGCGGCCAGCAGGTCGAGCGCGATGTCACGCGCCTCGTCGCCGGAGGGGAGGTCGGCCGGCGGGTACGGCTGCTCGACATCGGGGCACGAGGTGCTCCCGTCGGACGACACCGCGCAGTCAGGGTCGACGCAGTCCGCGCCGGGGCCGCAGGCGATCGTCGTCGAGGTCGTGGGCGCGATGGCGCAGTCGCCGTCGGCCGGGCACGGAGCAGTGGCCGTCACGGTGGTGCACTCCGCGCCGGCGGCACACCCGGCCGAACCGCTCGAGCTGCCCGAGCCGGTGACCGCGCCGCTCGGCGGCGAGGAGTACCACCACGTCGCGGTGCCGCCGTCCGCGACGGCGAGGGTCCCGCCGGCGTCGCTCACGCGCCACTCGGTGCCGTCCCGGGTGATCTCGCCCTCGAGGCCCAACGCATCCGCGAGGTCACGCACCTGGTCCTCGCTCACACTGGACGAGAGGCGGTAGGCCGGTGCCTCACCGCCCAGCGCGGGCAGGTCGTCGCCAGGGACGTAGGTGATCCAGGCCAGCATCGCGTCCGCCGCGCCCGCTGGCGTCGCGGGCGGCGACCGATGCGCCCAGCGCCACGGGGAGCCCGGGGCGCTGGCGGATCGTCATCACCGGCGGAGCTGACGGCGACGGCACCCACGGCGACCGCGACCACGGCGAGCACGGCCCACAGGCCGCGCGGTCGGCTCGGACGACCCGTGCGAGCGGGTTCGAGGATCAGCTCGTCCACCTGGTCACTGCCGTCGTCCATCGACCCGCTCCTTCGAGGTTGGCTGGACCTTCGACGTGCTAGAGGTGTCCGCCGGTTCCCGAGACCGCGAGCTGGTTCTCCACGTGGACGACACCGGACACCGCCGCCGCGGTGCGCTCGAGGTCGACGCGGCCGACCTCGTGGGGCACCTCGCCCCGCAGGATCGCCGTGCCGCCGATCACCTCCACCTCGGGCTGAGGCAGGTGCCAGGTGCGGGGCGAGTGGGAGAGCTCATAGGTGACCCGCCCGGCGAGATCGCCGCCGCCCGCTCGGCGCTCGTCCGCCATGCGGATCAACCTGGCCCGGAGCTCGGCGCCTGATGTCGGAGCGATCAGCACGCCGACGGCGACGCCGATCCCGAAGAGGAACAGCCGTCGGTAGCCGACGGCACGACCGGCGCGGTACCCGGCCTTGACCCCGAGCCGGGTACCACCGATGCCGACCCGTGCGGGGAGGAGGAACAACCAGGTGAGCACGCTCTGCAGGGTACCGCCGCGGGGCGGGTCAGTCCTGGGCGAAGAGCGCGTCGACGAACTCGTCGGGATCGAAGTCCACCAGGTCGTCGGCCGTCTCGCCCAGGCCGACGAGCTTGATCGGGATCCCGAGGGCGGACTGGATCGCCAGCGCGATCCCGCCCTTGGCCGAGCCGTCGAGCTTGGTCAGGACCACCCCGGTGAGGTCGACGGCCTCGGTGAACTGCTGGGCCTGCACGAGGCCGTTCTGCCCGGTGGTGGCGTCGAGGACGAGGAGCACCTCGGTGACCTTGCCGGGCTCACGGTCGGCGATCCGCCGCACCTTGCGCAGCTCTTCCATGAGGTTGACCTTCGTGTGCAGCCGACCGGCGGTGTCCGCGAGCACGAGGTCGGCGCCCTTCGCGGCGGCGCGCTGCACGGCGTCGAAGATGATCGAGCTCGGGTCGCCGCCCTCGTCACCGCGCACGAGGTCGGCGCCGGCGCGCTCGGCCCAGGTCTCGAGCTGCTCGGCGGCCGCGGCGCGGAACGTGTCGCCGGCGGCCATCACGACCCGCCGGCCCTCGTCGGCCTGGCGCTTGCCGACCTTGCCGACGGTGGTCGTCTTGCCCACGCCGTTCACGCCGACGAACAGCCACACGTTCGGCCCTCCCGGTTCGAAGTGCAGCGTGCGGTCGCCGGTGGCGAGGTCGGCCTTGAGCTGTGCCTTCAGGGCGTCGAGCAGATCGGCGGGCTCTGTGATGGCATCGGCGTCCACCGTGGCTCGCAACCGCTCGAGGATGTCGGTGGTGGCGGCGACGCCGACGTCGGCGCGGATGAGCGCCTCCTCGAGGTCGTCCCACGTCTCCTGGTCGACCTTCTCGCGGGCCAGGATGCCGCCGACGTAGCCCGAGAGCGTGCTCCGCGCCTTGCCCAACCGGTCGCGGAAGCGGGGCTTCTCGGCGACGGGCGCCGGCGCGTCGACGCTCGGCGCCGCGGCGGGCTCGACGACATCGGTCGGGGCCGGCGCCGCCGGTGGGAGCGGCGGCTCGAGGGTGGTGTCGCGGCGACGGCGGGTGACGACGAGGCCGGTACCGGCCAGGACGAGGACGACGAGGATGGCGACGAGAACGAGTTCCATGGCGTCGAGCAGCGTAGAGGGTGACCCGGCCGGAACCGGCCGAGCGGGGGCTCAGGCGACGGCGTTGACGCGCTCGCTGATCACCTTGCTCGATCCGCCGGGCTCCATGGTGACGCCGTAGAGCACATCGGCTGCCTCCATCGTGCGCTTCTGGTGGCTCACGATGAGCAGCTGGGCCTCCTGGCGGAACTCGTGGACGAGGTCGAGGAAGCGGTGCAGGTTGACGTCGTCGAGCGCGGCCTCGACCTCGTCCATCACGTAGAAGGGCGAGGGGCGGCTGCGGAAGACGGCGAACAGGAAGGCGAGGGCCGTCAGCGAGCGCTCGCCGCCGGACAGCAGCGAGAGCTTGCGGACGTTCTTGCCCGACGGCTTCGCCTCCACCTCGATCCCGGTCTCGAGCAGGTCATCGGGAGCGGTGAGGCGCA
This sequence comes from uncultured Microthrixaceae bacterium, assembly GCA_963721695.1. GTDB lineage: Bacteria > Actinomycetota > Acidimicrobiia > Acidimicrobiales > VFJN01 > VFJN01. The sequence goes on along the minus strand of CAVRKU010000016.1, from coordinate 498,698 downwards.
GCCGGCCCTGCCCGCCCGGGAAGAGGGTCTGGAACAGCGACTCGAAGTTCTGCGACACGTCGGCGTAGGCGCCGGCGAACACGTCGACGATCTCGGCGTCGATCGCCTTGATGACCTTCGAGAGGTCGCGCCGGGAGCCCTTGACGTCGTCGAGCTGCTCCTGCAGGAACGTGTGCCGCTCCTGCAGGGCGTCGTACTCCTCCAGGGCGAGCGGGTTGATGGGGCCCATGAGCCGCAGCTCGCGCTCGAGCTCGCGCGCCCTGGCCGTGGGCGTGATGCCCTCCGCCATCTCGGGCGGCTCCGCGGCCATCGCCACGTCGGGCTCGACCTCGAGATCGCGGCGGAGCGTCTCGACGGCGGTCTCCAGCCGCAGCTTCACCTCGGCTTCGTCGAGCTCGGCCCGGCGGGCCTTCTCGCGGGTCTCCTCGAGGCGACGCTCGGCGTCCGCGCGCTGGTGGCGCAGCTCGTCGAGTCGGGTGGCGGCGGCGCGCTGGGCCTCGCTCTGCAGTCGGCGCCGCTCGCGGAGCTGCCCGAGCTCGCGCTCGACGGTGGCGAGCCGGTCGGTGACCAGCGCCGCGAGCTGGTCGACCGCGCCCTGCTTGGCGTCGAGCTCGACGCGGCGAACCTCGGCCTCGCGGCGCGCCTCCATCGACCCGTCGAGCCGAGCCTCCACCTCGGTGAGGCGGGTGCGCAGGAACTGCCGGCGGTCGGCGAGCCCGGCCGAGCGCACCTCGAGGTCGGCTCGGAGCGAGCCGACACGCCGCGGCCCGTTCCTCGAGGTGGGCCTTCGCGGCGGCCATCGCCTTGGCCTGCTCGGCGGTGTCCGCCTCCTCGGCCTCGAGGAGCGGAAGGGTGAGCTCGAGCTCGTGCACCCGGGCCTGCTCGCGAGCGAGCCGCTCCCCCAGCTCGTCCGCATGGGCCCGCAGCGCATCGGCCTCGGTGGTGGCGTCGCGACGGTCGGCGTCGACGCGCTGCAGACCGTCGGTGGCGGCGGTGAGGCGGCCGTCGTGCTCGTCGAGCTGACGGGCGAGCGCGGCCTCCGCCTGGCGGGCTTCGTCGAGCAGGGAGCGGGCGCCATGGAGGCTCGACTCGGCGTGGTTGGCCGCGACGGTGGCGGCGTCGGCCCGTTCGCGGGCCTCCTCCAGCGCGGCGCCGGTGGCACCGGTCGAGGCCGTGCCGACCCGCCAACCCGAGGTGCCGAAGCGCCCGCCGGTGCGGGTGACGATGACCGCGTCGGGGTGGGCGAGGGCCGCGTCGACCGCCGCCGGCCAGCCACCGTCCACGGCCACGGCCCCGCCGAGGAGCGCGTCGAGCAGCGGCTCCACGTCGGCTCGACGGGCCCGGACGTGGGCGCGGATCGGCTCGCCGATGCGCGGTGCCGTTGCCGTCGAGCGGTGAGCGCCGAGGGCCAGGACCGCCCCGCCGATGGCGTCGTCGCCTTCGGCGTGGAGGGCGCGGATCGCCGCCCGAGCCGCGTCGACGCCGTCGACGACGACCGCCGCGAGCGCCTCGCCCGCCGCCGCCTCGACGGCCGTCTCCCAGCCGGGGTCGATCTCGACGAGGTCGAGCAGCGTGCCGACGACTCCGTCGACGGATGCCAGGCGCTCGGCGCCGGCCCGAGCGCGGGCCTGGTCGAGGGCGAGGCTGAGGGCCTCGGCGCGTGCGGTCCACGCGTGACGATCGCCGTCGGCCGCCCGGAGCGCGGCCTCGGCCTCGGCGACCCGATCCTCGGCCGTGGCGCGGTGCTGCTCGGACGCCCCGAGGCGCTCGACGAGCGGTCCCTCCGCCTGCTCGGCGGCGGCGGCCTCGTCGCGCAACCGTCCTGCTTCGGCGTCCAGCCGTCCGAGCTTCTCCTCCAGCGTGGCGAGCCGGGCCTCGGGCTCGGCCGAGCTCCTGCTTCGCCCCGCTCGACGCCGGATCGCAGCGCGGCGAGCTCCCCGCGCCCCTCGGCCGCCCGACCGGTGGGCGCGGGGATTCCTTCGGCCCAGTCGCGCTCGAAGCCGACGCGGGCGTCGGCGAGCGCAGCCTGAGCTCGAGCGAGCTCGTCGTGCTGGGGAGCGAGGGCAGCATCCTCTGCATCGGCGGCGGCGAGCTCAGACGCCAGGCGGGTCGCCTCGGCCTCCAGCGTCGCGATGACGGCCTGGTCGACGAACGCGCCGCGCTCGCGATCGATCCCCCGTCGGCGTTCGGCCAAGCACCGCCGCCAGCCCGCGGGCCTTCTCCCGGAGCGACTCGAACCGGACCAGCGCGTCGCCGAGGTCGTCGCCGCCCGTGTGTCCGAGCTCCGCCTCGGCCGCCATGACGCCCGCATCGAGCTCGGCCAGGGTGCGCCGCAGGAGGTTGTCCTCGGTGGCCAGCTCCGCCCGGGCCGCGCCCCCGTCGCTGAGGCGGCGCTGGAGCGTGGTGAGCTCCCGCCCGGAGAGGAACAGGTGCAGCGCTCGGAGCTCGGCCACGAGGTCGCCGTGCCGGCGGGCCGCATCGGCCTGTCGCTCGAGCGGGCGGAGCTGCCGACGGACCTCGCGGAGCAGATCACCGAGCCGGGTGAGGTTGCCTTCGGTGGCGGCCAGCCGGCGCTCGGCCTTCTCCTTGCGCTTGCGGTACTTCAGGATGCCGGCGGCTTCCTCGATGATGAGGCGACGCTCCTCGGGCCGGGCGTTGAGCACGGCGTCGATCTGGCCCTGGCTGACGATGACGTGCTGCTGACGACCGACGCCGGTGTCCGACAGCAGGTCCTGGATGTCGAGGAGCCGGCACGGCACGCCGTTGATCGCGTACTCGCTGTCGCCCGTGCGGAACAGCGTGCGGGTGATCGTCACCTCGGTGAACTCGATCGGCAGGATCCCGACCGAGTTGTCGATCGTGAGGCTGACCTCCGCTCGTCCGAGCGCCGGGCGCTTCGCGGTCCCGGCGAAGATGACGTCGTCCATCTTCTGCGAGCGCACGGCCGAGGGAGCCTGTGCTCCCAGCACCCAGCCGATGGCGTCGACGACGTTGGACTTGCCCGAGCCGTTCGGTCCCACCACCACGGTGACTCCCGGTTCGAGCTCCAGATCGGTGGTGTCAGCGAAGGACTTGAAGCCCTTCAGCGTAAGCGTCTTGAGGAACATCCGAATGCCGAACCTAGTAGGCGCGACGAGGACGAAAAGCGCACCCTCAGGAGGGCGCAACGCCGTCGGATCAGACCTGGCAGGCCTCGCAGAAGTAGACGGGCTTGTTGGCGAAGCGAGCCTTGGCGACGGGCGCCCGGCAGCGGCGGCAGGGCTCGCCTTCCCGGCCGTACACCTTCAGCTCGTCCTGGTGGTCGCCGGGCTTGCCGTAGAGGTCGACGAACGGATAGTCGTCCACCGTGGTGCCCCGGTGCTTGACCGCATCGTGGAGCGTCTCGACGAGCGCCCGGAAGAGCCGCCGGATCTCCTGCGACGACAGCTCGCTCGAGATGCGGTCGTAGCGCAGGCCCGCCTCCCACAGGATCTCGTCGCTGTAGATCGGCCCGATGCCGGCCACCACCTGCTGGTCCATCAGGAGGGCCTTCAGCTTCACGCTGCGCGCCAGGAGCGCCCGAGCGAAGGAGGTCCAGGACACGGGATCGGCCACCGGATCGAGCCCGATGGACGCCAGCTCCGGCGCGTCCTCGGCGACCGCATCCGGCGCCACGACGAAGGCATGGGCGGTGCCGCTCGTGTCGACCAGCCGGATCTGTCCGCCCTGCGTGAAGGCGAGCGTGAGCACGGTGCCCTTCGGGGCGGTGGAACGAGGGGCGACCTTCTCCAGGTGGCCCTTCTCGCCGAGGTCGAGCAGGAGCATCTCGCCGGTGTCGAGGTTGCCGACCAGGAACGGGCCCCGCCGATCGACCGACTTGACCTTGGCCCCTTCCAGCCGGGCCTGCAGCACCTTCTTGCCGCCGCCGCGCTTGGCCACCTTCGTGCCGGTGATCTCGGGGGTCTTGAACCGCTTGCCCACCGATTCCTTCTCCAGCTCGCGCCGGAGCGTCTCGAGCTCAGGCAGCTCAGCCATGGTGGGTCTCCCTCAGGGTGTCGGGTTGGTGGTCGACCAGCGCTTCCACCGCGGCGCGCGCGGCGGCCTGCTCGGCCTGCTTCTTGGAGCGGCCCTCGCCTTGGCCGTAGGCCTCCCCGCGGATCGTGGCGGTGACGAAGAACGTGCGGGCGTGGTCGGGGCCGCTGGCGGTGACCTCGTAGCGCGGGGCGTGCTGAAGAGGTGGGCGGACAGCTCCTGCAGCCGGCTCTTGTGGTCGGCGCCGTCGACCTGGGCCGTGGCCAGCCGGCCCCCGAGGACGCCGAGCACCAGGACGGTGGCGGCCTCCAGCCCCTCGGCGAGGTAGGTGGCGCCGATGATCGCCTCCAGGGCGTCGGCCAGGATCGACGGCTTCTCCCGCCCGCCGGAGAGCTCCTCCCCCTTGCCGAGCAGCAGGTGGTCGCCGACGCCGATGCTCTCGGCCACCTCGGCCAGCGTCACGGAGTTCACGACCGTCTTGCGGATCTCGGTGAGCGCGCCCTCGTCGAGGTCGGGGTACACCCGATAGATGTGATCGGTGACGACCACGCCGAGCACGGCGTCGCCGAGGAACTCGAGTCGCTCGTTCGAGGGGTGGCCAGCGTTCTCCGCGCACCACGATCGGTGCACGAGCGCGGGGGCCAGGAGGTCGGGGGCGAGGTCGAGCCCGAGACGCTCGATCAGCTGCGCGAGCCGTGGTACCGGGAGGGAGATCGGAACCCCTACAGCCGGCCGACGACGTAGTCGACGGCGTCTCGCACCGTCTTCAGATCCTCGAGGTCCTCGTCGTCGATCCGAAAGCCCACGGACCGCTCGCTGAGCTCCTCCTCGAGGGCCTCCACCAGCTCGATGAGGGCGAGCGAGTCGGCCTCGAGGTCGTCGGCGAAGCTCTGGCCCTCCGAGATGCCTCCGGGATCGATCTCGAGGATGTCCGCGAGACGGTCGCGGATCAGCTCGAACACCTGCTGGCGGTCCATGGGCGTTCCTCGTTCGACGTGGGTCTCGGCGGGCACGGGCACTCCTGCTCGCGGCGGTCAGTAGATCGGGCGGCAGCATACTGCCGCGAGCACTTTGTGCGCTTGTGCACGGCAAGACGCCCTGGTCAGGGGGGTGTGGCAGGATGCGGCATGCGCGCTGCACTGCTCCGAGAGGTCCCTGGGAAGCTCGAGATCGACGAGGTGGAGATCTCCTCGCCGGGTCCCCACGAGGTGCTGCTCCGCACCGTCGCGGCGGGGCTCTGCCACTCCGACCTCCACTTCATGGAGGGCAAGTACCCCTACCCCACGCCCGCGGTGCTCGGGCACGAGTCGGCCGGCATCGTGGAGGCCGTCGGCGAACAGGTCAGCTACGTGCAACCCGGGGATCACGTGATCACCTGCCTCTCCGTGTACTGCGGCAACTGCGAGCCCTGCCTCACGGGCCACCTGTCCCTCTGCCTCGGCAAGGACGCCACTCGTCGGGCACCCGGCACCGAGCCCCGCCTCACCCACGGCGGCCAGGAGGCGTACCCGCTCCTCGACATGGGGTCGTTCGCCGAGCGGATGCTGATCCACGAGCACGGACTCGTGAAGATCCGTGAGGACATGCCCCTCGACCGCGCCGCCCTCATCGGCTGCGGCGTCACCACCGGCGTCGGGGCCGTGTTCAACACCGCCAAGGTGGAGGCCGGCTCCACGGTCGCGGTGATCGGCTGCGGCGGCGTCGGTCTCAACTGCATCCAGGGCGCCGCCATCGCCGGAGCCGGCAAGGTCATCGCCGTCGACATGCTCGAGTCCAAGCTGGACCTGGCCCGCCAGTTCGGTGCCACCCACACGGTTGACGCGTCGCAAGGCGATCCGGTGGGCCAGGTGCGCGACCTCGCCGACGGCGGCGTGCACTACGCCTTCGAGGCCATCGGCATGAAGCAGACCTCCGAGCAGGCCTTCGGCATGCTCCGCGCCGGCGGCACCTGCACGGTGATCGGCATGATCCCGGTCGGCCAGTCGGTGGAGATCCCCGGCTACGAGCTGTTGAGCGAGAAGCGCCTCATGGGCTCGAACATGGGCTCGAACCGCTTCCGCGTCGACATGCCCCGCTACATCGACCTCTACCTCGACGGGCGGCTGAAGCTCGACGAGCTGGTCTCCCGACGGATCGGGCTCGACGAGGTCAACGACGGCTTCGACGCGATGAAGGCCGGCGAGGTCGCCCGCTCGGTGATCATGTTCGAGTGAGTCCTCCTCCACCTGCCGGTGGAGACCTCGTCCGCCCGGAGGCGGACGACAGGGGCGCAGACCGGCCGTACCCTCGAACGGTGGACTGGTGGAGCTGGCTGCGTGAGGATCTCGCTCGCCCGGAGGTGCCGACCGGGCGCGACGAGCTCGGCTTCCTCGCCGGGAGCGCGGCGCTCATCGTGGTGCTGGCGCAGCTGACCGACCCCGGAACCGCTCTCGAGCTCCTCGCCCTGACCCCGGCCGTGGGGATGTACGTGGTGCGCGCCCTCACCCCGCGCGTGCCGGCCGAGGTGCTCGCCATCGGCGTCATCGTGCCCGTGGCCCTCGTGGTCGGCAACGCCGGACACCTCGAGGGGACGTTCTTCCTCATCGTGAACCTGGTGCTCTACAGCGCCTGGCACCTCGGCTCCACGACGCGGGCCGTCGCGATCCTCGCCGTGTCCGCCGCCACCCCCTGGTTCGTGGCCCACCAGCTCGCCCCGGAGTCCGAGATCGGGTGGACGGCGTGGACCTGCGCCTGCCTGTTCACGTTCGCGCTGGGCAAGGGCCTCGGCCGGCAGCAGGAGCTCATCGCGCAGCTCGAGGCCGCCCGCCACGAGCTCGCCGAGCAAGCCGTGGCCGAAGAGCGCCGACGCATCGCCCGCGAGCTGCACGACCTGGCCGGGCACACGCTCGCCGCTGTCCTCCTCCACGTCACCGGCGCCCGACACGTGCTGCGACGCGACGTCGACGAGGCCGAGCGTGCACTCGTCGACGCCGAGACGATCGGTCGGTCCAGCCTCGATCAGATCCGTGCCACCGTGGCGGCGCTTCGGACCGAGGAGCGGGGCACCGATCCCGCCTTGGCCGGCTCGGCCGACCTTCCCTTGCTCCTCGACGAGTACCGCCGCGCCGGGCTCGAGGTGACGGCCCACGTCGCGGCGGACGCCGGAGCCATCGAGGGCCCGGTCGGCACGGCCCTGCATCGGATCGCACGCGAGGCGCTGGCCAACGTGGCCCGGCACGCCGCCGGCAACCGGGTGGAGGTGGCGCTCGACACCGCTGATGGGCAGGTCCACCTCCTCGTGGCCGACCACGGCCGCCCGGCGGCCCGCGCCACCGTCTCCACCGAGCACTTCGGCCTCGTCGGGATGCGGGAGCGGGCGCGCGCCCTCCGGGGCGAGCTGGAGGCTGGGCCGACGCCGGACGGCTGGCAGGTGCGTGCGCACCTCCCCCTCCCCGCCCCCGTCCACGACGACGCCGTGGGCGCGTGATCCGAGTCCTCATCGTCGACGACCAACCCGTCGTGCGGGCGGGCGTCGCCCGCATCCTCGGCCCCGACGACGGCTTCGAGGTCGTCGCCGAGTGCGATGACGGCGACGAGGTGGTTGCGGCCGTCGGCGAGCACCGCCCCGACATCGTGCTGATGGATGTGCGCATGCGGCGGATCGATGGGGTCACCGCCACCCGGCAGCTGCGCGAGATCAGCGACGAGCCGCCGGTGCTCGTGCTCACGACCTTCGACGACGACGACGCCCTGTGGGGCGCGCTCGACGCCGGGGCCGCCGGCTTCGTCCTGAAGGACGCCGCGGCCGACGACCTGATCGCGGCGGCCCGGGCCGTGGCGGGCGGCGCGGCCTGGCTCGACCCCAAGGTCGCTGGGCGGGTCCTCGGCGCGGTGCGGACCCGGGGCCGCGCCCACGCCGGCGACGAGGCGCGGGTCGATGAGCTCACCGAGCGCGAGCACGAGGTCCTTCGGCACATGGCGCGCGGCGCCACCAACTCGGAGATCGCCGAGGCGCTCATCGTCGGCGAGGCCACGGTGAAGACCCACGTCGGCGCCATCTTCTCCAAGCTCGGCGTGCGCGACCGCGCCGCGGCCATCGTCTTCGCCTACGACCACGGGATCGTCGACCCCCACCCGCGGGGGGAGCCGGCGTAGCGCCCATGGGTCGATGCGCCGATCGGTACGGCGGGCGCACGATCGAGCCCATGAGCACCCTCACCGTCCCCGACCCCTCCGAGGTCGCCACGGCTCGGCCCGATCACCTCGTCGAGGTGCGCGACCTCCGCCGGTCCTACGGCAGCAACGAGGTGCTGCGCGGGGTGTCCTTCGTGGTGCGCCGCGGCGAGCTCTTCGGCCTCCTGGGCACCAACGGCGCCGGGAAGACGACGACCGTGGAGATCCTGCAGGGTCTGCGACGCCCCAGCGCCGGCTCCGTGTCGGTCCTCGGCCTGGACCCGACGTCCGCCGGTGACCGGCTCCGACGTCGGATCGGGAGCCAGCTCCAGGACGCCGCGCTCCCCGACCGGATGCGCGCCGGCGAGGCGCTCGACCTGTTCGCCTCGCTGCACCCGTCGCCGCAGGCCCTCGACGAGCTGGCCGCGGAGTGGCAGCTCACCCACCTCCTGCGTCGTCCCTTCTCCGCGCTGTCCGGCGGCGAACGACAGCGGCTGTTCGTCGCCCTCGCCCTCGTGGGCCGCCCCGAGCTCGTGTTCCTCGACGAGCTCACCCAGAACCTCGATCCCGTCGGGCGTCGGCACACGTGGGACGTCATCCGCCGCGTGCGCGATGCGGGCACCACCGTCGTCCTCGTCACCCACGACGTCGAGGAGGCCGAACGGCTGTGCGATCGCATCGTCATCCTCGACGGTGGCCAGATCGTCGCCGACGGGTCTCCCTCGGCCATCACCGCCGAGCTCGGCGGCCTCTCGGCCGTCCGCTTCACGGATGCGGACATCGACGTGCGCGCGCTCCGTGACCTGCCCGGAGCCCGACGGGCGCGACGCCATGGCGCCGAGGTCGTCGTGGAGGGCGACGGACCCTTGCTCGCCCACGTCGGCGCTCACCTCGTCGGCCTCGGCCGGCCGCCCCTCGACCTCCGGGTCGACCAGCCATCCCTCGAGGAGCGCTTCGTCGCGCTCACCGCCCAGGAGGACCGATGACCGCCATCACCACCACCGTCGCCACCGCACCCCGCCGGAGCACAGGTGGACTCGCGACCGCCCTGCGCCTCACCGGCACGAACCTGCGCCTGATGGCCCGCGAGCCGATGGTCGCGGTCGGCACCATCGGGTTCCCGCTGGTGACGGTGCTGGTGCTGGCCGGGGTCTTCGGCCAGACACCGGATCCCGAGTTCGGTGGCGTGGCACCGGACGACCACTACCTCGCCGGCTACATCGGCGTGGTGATCGGGGCCCTCGGCCTGATCACGCTCCCGGTGCACATCGCCACCCAGCGGGAGCTCGGGGTGCTGCGCCGCTTCCGTGCCTCGGGCGTGAGCGGCGGCGTGCAGGTGGCCAGCGACGTGCTCCTCGGCGCGCTGCTCGGCACCATCGCGGTGGCCGTCGTGCTCGCCACTGGGGTGGCGGTGTACGGGATGCGAGCGCCCGTCGACCCGCTCGGCGTCGTCGGCTGGTACCTCGCCGGCCTGACGTGCTTCATCGCCGTCGGGTGCGCACTGGGAGCCCTCGCGCCCACGGCCCGCTCGGCGACCGCGCTCGGCAACCTCGTCTTCGTCCCGATGTTCCTCCTCGGCGGCGGCGGTCCGCCCCGACAGGTGATGACCGGGTTCATGTCGACCGTGTCGGACGTCCTGCCCCTCAGCCACATCGTCGGCGGGATCCGGCTCGCCTGGCTGGGCCAGACCGACGACCCGCACGCCCTGTGGTGGCCGCTGACCGTCGCGGCCGGCGCCGTGGCCGTCGCCGTGTGGTCCGCCCGCCGCCGGGTCGGCTGACGACGGGTCAGGTCGGCGCCACGGCGGCGCGGAGGCTCTCGACGATCTCGGCCTCGTGGAGCTCCTTGGCCACCCTGATCGCGTTGACCACCGCCGTCGCGGACGACGAGCCGTGGCTGATGAGGCAGAGCCCATCCACGCCGAGGAGCATCGCGCCCCCGGTGTTGTCCGGGTCGAGCGTGCTGTAGAGCGGCAACAGGGCCGGCAGCAGGGCCTCACTGGCGGCCTGGGTCTCGGGGCTGGTGCCGAAGGCGCCGAAGATGGCGCCGACGAGCGACCGCATGGCGCCCTCCAAGCGTCTTCAGCACGACGTTGCCGGTGAACCCGTCGGTCACGACCACGTCGACATCCGGGGTCATGACGTCGCGGCCCTCGACGTTGCCGATGAAGGTGCCTCCCGCCGCCCGCAGGGCGTCGGAGGCCTCGAGCAGCGTGTGCGTCTCCTTGACGAGCGACGTGCCCTTGGACGACTCCTCACCGATCGACAGGAGCCCGACCCGCGGGCGCTCGATGGCGTAGCGGGTGCGCGCGAACACCACGCCCATCTGCGCGAACTGGAGGAGCCAGTCGGGCTGGCACTCGGCGTTGGCGCCGGCGTCGAGCAGGATCGTCGGCCCGGCCCCCGGCACGGGGATCGGGGTGGCGATGGCGGGTCGGGCGACACCCTTGATGCGACCCATGCGCAGGAGGGCGGAGGCCATGGTCGCGCCGGTGTTCCCCGCCGAGACCATCGCCGAGGCGCGCCCGTCGCGCACCGCTTCGGCGGCGCGCACGAGGGACGAGTCCTTCATCCGACGCACGCTCGACCCTGGGTCGGCGCTCATCGGGATCACCTCCGAGGCCGGGATGATCTCGAGGTCGCCGGCGATCGGGCCGAGCACCTCGGGTTGGCCGACGAGGGCGACGTCGACCCCGAGCTCGGCCACCGCTCGATGCGCGCCCGCGACGATCTCGTCAGGCGCCTTGTCCCCTCCCATCGCGTCAAGAGCGACAGGCAGCATCAAGGGGTCAATCCACGTCCACGGCTTGGCGGCCGGCGTACCAGCCGCAGTTGCCGCACACCACGTGAGGCAGCTTCGTGGCGCCGCACCGGGGGCACATGCTGCGCGCCGGCACGTCGAGGCGCCAGGCGCTGGCTCGGCGGCTCCGGCTCTTCGCCTTGGAGGTCTTCTTCTTGGGGACGGCCATGGCTGATCCTCAGCATCGACAACGGGGGGCGCTGGGCGAGTGCCCTGCAGCGCAGCCGGGAGATCGTAGCGGCGGGGCCCCGGAAGCGTCGAACCCGGGCCCGGGCCTCAGTCGGCCTCGAGGTGCAGCGCGTCCAGCGCGGCCCAGCGGGGATCCCGCTCGGGCTCCTCGGACTCCTCGCCCGCCACGATCACCGGGAGGGTCTCGGGGTCGGGACCCGCGCAGTCGTCCCGACACAGCACGGCGAGGGGCAGGTTGAGCAGCGCCGCGTCGCGGACGACCGGTTCGAGATCGACCTCGTCACCCTCGATGGGGTACGTCTCGCCGTCGATCGGCCGAACCTCGAACACCTCCCGGAGCTCGACATCGACGAGCCCGGTGACCTCGTCGAGGCAGCGCCGACACTCCGCGGACCAGGGCACCCGGACCACGCCGACCACGGTCACCGCGCCGTCGATGGACTCGAGCGTGGCGTCCACCTCGAGCTCGGCATCGTCCGGCACGCGCGCGCCCGTGATCGCGAGGCCGGGCAGCGCGGTCGAGACGCGGACGTCGCGCTGGGTGCCAGGGCGGCGGCGGAGCTCCATGACCCCGATCCGCAGGATCGGCTGGGCCATCGTCGCGACTACCCGTGGTCCTGGTCGAACACCGCCGGGCCGTCCGGCTCGTCGTCGTACCGGGGACCGATGGCGGGCTCCTCGCCGGTGTTGAGCGACACCTGGAGCTTCTGACGGCCGGCGCCCACCATCTTCAGGGTCCGCTCGAGGACGATCTCGAAGCTGGCCAGCTTCTGGTCGCAGAAGTCCTCGACCTCGTTCTTGATGCGGGCGGCGTCGTCGGTGGCGGCGTCGACGATCTTGCGGGCGCGGGCCTCGCTGGCCTTCACCACCTCGGTGCGCTGCACCATCCGCTCGGCGCGGGTGCGGGCCTGGTCGAGGATGTCCTCGCCCTCCCGCTTCACCTTCGCGAGGTACTCCTCGCGCTCCTTCAGCAGCCAGCGGGCGGCGCGCAGCTCGTCGGGGAGCCGCTCGATGGTCTCGTCGAGCAGGTCCAGCACCTCGTCCCGGTTCACCATCACCGAGGTGGACAGCGGCATCGGCCGCGCCGACGCCACGAGGTCGTGGAGGCGTCGGAGCATGTGCTCGACGTCGGCGCCGGGGGTGCGGGGACGCTGTTCGGGCGCGTCGGGCAGGTCGAGCGTCGTCGGGATCGAAGGGGTCAGACATCAGGATCCGTACTTGTCGTGCAGGCGCTTGGCGACCGCAGGGGGAACCATGCTGGACACGTCGCCGCCGAAGCGGGCGATGTCGCGGATGTACTTGGACGCGATGGCGGAGTTGGCCGAGGCCGAGGGCAGGAACAGGGTGTGCACACCGGAGACGTTCAGGTTGATCTGGGCCTGAGAGATCTCGCTCTCGAAGTCGATGGTGGATCGGAGGCCCTTGATGATGAAGTCGGCTCCGATCTCCTGGGCCACGTCCACGACCAGCTTGGCGAAGCTGAGCACCTCGATGTTCGGCAGGTGACCGAGGGACTCCTCGATCATCTCCTCCCGCTCGGCGAGGGTGAACAGCGGTTCGCCCTTCTGCGGGTTGCGCATCGTCGCCACGACCACCTCGTCGAAGAGGTGGGCCGCCGTCTCGATCAGCTCGACGTGCCCGTTGTGGATCGGGTCGAACGATCCGGGATACAGCACCTTGGTCATCGACGTCACGCTACCGCCGGGGCCTGTCCCGACTACCACCAGGCACCGTCAGACCACGAGGCGCTGGGCGATGACCACGTGGGTGCGCCCGTAGCGCTTGGCCCGCACGACCTCCCACCCGAAGGGCGGATCGATCTCCCGGCTCGACTCGAGCACCGCCATCTGCGCTGGTAGGTCGAGCAGCAGCTCGGGCCAGCCGTCGTAGTCGTACGGCGGGTCGAGCAGGGCCAGGTCCCATCGACGGTGCTGGGCGCCGGCGAGGAACCGCTCGGCCGGGCTCGCCACCACCTCGGCCGCGTCCGACAGCCCACACGTCGCCAGGTTGGCCTCGATGGCCCGGCGTGCGTTCAGGTCCGAGTCGACGAAGGTCGCCCGCGCCGCGCCTCGGGACAGCGCCTCGATCCCCATGGCGCCGCTGCCCGCGAAGAGGTCGAGCACCGCGGCCTCGGCGATGGCGTCGAGGCTGCCGAGGGCGTTGAAGGTGGCCTCGCGCACGCGGTCCGGCGTGGGTCGCGTCGCCGCGTCCACCGGAGCCACCAGGCGACGACCCCGGGCCGATCCAGAGATGACGCGCACCTCGGCGACCGTACCGCGGGCGCCAGGTACGGTCCGGAGCATGAGCGATCAGGAGCTGCCCGACGGCGTCGTCGTCGTTCGCATCGACCAGGGCCACGTCCGCAACGCCGTCAACAGCGAGACGGCCCAGCGCCTGCACGACGAGTTCCAGGCCTTCGACGCGGACGACTCGCCAGCGCGTGGCTGTCCTCACCGGCGACGAGCAGGCCTTCTCGGCGGGCGCGAACCTCCGCGACCTACCCCGGCTTCGCGACAGCGGGCCGCTCGGTCCGACCCGCCTGCAGCTCTCCAAGCCCGTGATCGCGGCCATCGAGGGCTGGTGCGTGGCGGGAGGGGTGGAGCTGGCGGCGTGGTGCGACCTCCGGGTGGCGGGCACGTCGTCGCGGATCGGCTGCCTGGAGCGGCGCTGGGGCGTGCCGCTGATCGACGGCGGCACCTACCGACTGCCCCAGATCGTCGGGCTGGGCCGGGCCCTCGACCTGATCCTCACCGGCCGGGAGATCGGCGCCGAGGAGGCCGAGCGGATGGGCTTCCTCAACCGGGTCGTCCCCGACGGGGAGGCGCTGGCCACCGCGATCGAGCTGGCCGGCGAGATCGCGTCCTACCCGTGGCGGGGCGTCGTGAACGACCGCAAGAGCGTCTACGCCGGCCTCGGCCGCCCCCTCGAGGAAGCGCTGGCCATCGAGGACGAGCTGGGCCGCGACACGATCTTCGCCGACGGCTTCCGCGACGGCGTCGCCCGCTTCGACGACCACCAGGCCACCCGAGATCGCTAGCGCACGACGTCTGTGGTCGAAACGCTCGGTATGCGAGCGTTTCCGACCACAGATCTTGGTCAGAGGTCGTGGCTGGCGCCGGTGGGGCCGCTGCGGACCCGCTCCCGGACCCCGGTCCCGGGCGCCCAGGAGGTGGTGCGCCAATCGTCGCCTTCGACCCGCTGCCAGGCCGCCGACTCGATCGACAGCTCGAAGACGTGGGAGACGCCCGGATCCCCGATGTCGAACCCGCACGGCCTCCTGGAACACGGCCCGCACGCGCTCCCACTCGTCGCCGGCCGCGATCTCCCGCGCCCGGCAGAAGGCCTTCGCCTCGCCGCCGAGGTCGTCCTTGTCCGCCAGCGGCGTGAGAGGCAGCAACGGGGATCGCGCTGCAGGTCCTTCGCCTTCACCGCGTCGGGCATGCTCCCGACGTAGAACCGGCCGTCGATCACGGACACCTCCATCGGGCTGACGCGTGGCCAGCCGTCGTGGCGGGTGGTGGCCAGGAGGCAGAGGCCGGTCTTGGCGATCCGGGTGCCCAGGAACGCCGCGATCGTCGGGGCCTCGGCCTGGAGCTCGGTGAAGGTCGGCATGGATCCCACGGTATGGAACCAACCCTGACAGCAACTGTCAGGGTGGGGGCGTACGTTCGGGCCATGCGCGCGAGCCGACTGGTGCAGCTGCTGCTGCTCCTCCAGACCAACGGGAAGATGACCGCCAGCCGGCTGGCCGACAGAGCTCGAGGTGTCGGTGCGCACGATCTACCGCGACGTCGAGGCGCTGTCCGGGCGCGGGCGTGCCCATCTACGCGGAGGCGGGCCCGGGCGGCGGTGTCCGGCTCGTCGACGGCTATCGCACCCGCCTCACCGGGCTCACCGCCGAGGAGGCGGAGGCGCTGGCCCTGTCCGGGCTTCCGGGCGCGGCGTCCGAGCTCGGCCTCGGGCACCGTGCTGGCCGCCGCCCAGCTCAAGGTCGACGCCGCGCTCCCGCCCGAGCTGCGCAGCCGCGCCGTGCGCATGCGCGAGCGCTTCCACCTCGACGCGCCCGGCTGGTTCGCCCGCGAGGAGCCGGTCCCCCACCTCGCCGCGCTCAGCCGGGCGGTGTGGGAGGAGCAGCGCGTGGAGATCCGGTACCGCAAGCGCGATGGCGAGGTGAAGCGGCTCCTCGACCCCCTCGGGCTCGTCCTGAAGGCGGGGGTCTGGTACCTCGTGGCGCTGTCGGGCCGCACGCGCTCGCTGCGGACCTTCCGCGTGAGCCGTGTCCAGTCCGTGAAGGTGCTCGACGAGGACGTCACGCGGCCCGACGACTTCGATCTCGCCACGCATTGGGCCGAGGCGTCGGTCGACTTCCTCGGGAGCTGGCCGACCAGCCCGGTGCTGGTGCGCATGCGTCAGGAGCTGCTCTGGCCACCTCCAGCACCTGCAGGGCCCGCGCCTGGCCGAGGCGCGCTCGAGAGTCGGCGTCCGAACCCGACGCCGACGGGTGGGTCACGGCTCACCCTGCAGTTCGAGTACGTCGAGTCGGCCGCCTACGACCTGATGCGGTTCGGTGGCGATCTCGAGGTGCTCGAGCCCCTCGAGCTCCGCGAGCAGCTGGCCGAGCGGGCCGCCCAGATGGTCGAGCGGTACGCCTCCGTGCCAGCCTGACGCGGTGGCCGTCGCCGACACGATCATCTGCGTCGACTGCGGTGGGACGTGCCATCGCATGCCGTTCGAACCACCGGAGCTGGGGTGGCAGGTCGACGACGTCGTCACCTACCGCTGCAGCGACTGCGCCGACATGTGGTACCTCGAGGTGTCCGAGGACGACCTCGTCGAGGACGACGCGCCCGACTGGTTCTGATGGCGCGTCGGTCAGGCGGGACGGGTCGCCGGGCGGGGCCGGCGCACGAGCACCACGCCAGCGAGGACAAGCCCGAGCACGACGCTCGGCACGGGCCCCCAAGCGGCGCCGGCGGCCACGGCCAGCACGGCCGCCTGCACCAGCACGATGGCTCGTTGCGCGGTCGGCAGGAGCTCGTCGAGGCGACGATGCAGCGCCATGAGCCGCTCGGGCGTGGTGACGTGGCGCCCGACGAACACCGCCAGGCCGCGCACGAGGCCGAACCCGGTGGCCACGGCGAAGGCCACGACGGGCGAGCCGGTGAGGGCAGCCATGGCGATCATGAGGTACACCGCCGAGGTCGTGACGTAGGTGGCCAGCCCGACGCCGATCTGCCATCCGAACCCGCTGCCGTACACCCAGCTCCGGAACTGGTCGAGCCACGCCTCGTTCACCTGGCGGGTGTGGGACGGGAGGCGGAAGCCGCCCAGCTTCAGGTCGGAGGCGATCGAGACGGCGGCGAGCACCGCCGACAGCGCCGAGCGCCTCGGTGGCCGAGAGGTCCAGCGCGCCCGACCCCGAGCGCCAGCAGCGCCGTCCCCAGCCCGAGGGTGGCCCCTCCCAGCACGGCCCCCAGCACGAACCACGTCGCGGTGGCGTAGTAGCGGTGGTTGCGGCCGCGCTCCGCGATCGGTGTGATCGTGGACAGCATCGACAGGCCGCACGGCGACCAGGTGGAGCGGATCGCGGCCGCCACCGCGACCACGGACGTGAGGACCACTGAGCAAGGCGGGCATGGCACGATCGTAGAGCGCGAACGCCGACCGACGGCGACGTCGAGGTCGCCCGGGCCCGACCGGGCGCCTGTGTACTGTGACGACCGATGTTGGGGACCATGGCGGATCGGCCCGATCTCGTGCTGATCATGACCGACCAGCAACGCCACGATCAGGTCGGGTTCCGGAGCGACGGGCACTTCGAGACGCCGTCGCTCGATGCGCTCGCCGCCACGCGGCGTGATCTTCGATTCCGCCTACAGCGCCTCGACGGTCTGCGTGCCAGCGCGGGCAGCGCTGCTGACGGGTCTCCAGCCGCATCGACTCCCCACGCAGGAGAACGGGCTCGCGCTGCGCGAAGGGTTCTGGACGGTCGCCCACGAGCTCCGGCGAGCCGGCTACGAGACGGCCCTGATCGGCAAGATGCACTTTGCTCCTGTCCATGCGCAGCACGGGTTCGAGACGATGCGGCTCTGCGAGCACCTCAGCTGGCAGGGGCTCGGGCCGCTGAGCAGGGCGCGCGGCGACGAGACCGACGACTACCACGACTGGCTCCTGGAGCACGGTCTCCCCGACTGGCGCGTGGCGGGCAACGCGCCGATGCCAGGGCACTACCCCGCGGAGGCCCACCCGACGGCTTGGGTCGAACGAGAGGCCTCGTCGTTCCTCGCCAACCGCGACCGGACGGCGTCCCCTCTTCCTCGTCGTCTCCTTTCCGCACCCCCATGCTCCGTACGACCCCCCGGAGCCGTACGCGTCCATGTACGACGCTGCCGACTCTGTGCTCCCCGCGGAGGGCTACGAGGTCAACGAGGAGCTCCCGCTGGTGTTCCAGCTCGCGACGTCGGCGTCGATCACCCGACCAGAGGCCGAGGACCGGCCCGGCGTGAGCCGCTTCCTCGCCGTCGTGCGGGGTCTGGTGAGGCAGATCGATGATGCGATCGGTCGCCTCGTCGCCCAGCTGCAGCTCGATACCACCGTTGTGTTCTTCACCTCGGACCACGGCGACTTCGCTGGCCATCGGGGCTTGATGCGCAAGAACCCCTGGGTGCCGTTCGACGACCTGGCCCGCGTGCCATTCGTCGTGGCCGGCGGTGGCATCGTCGGCGGCCGGCAGGTCTCGCAGCTCGTCCAGAGCTGTGACGTGGGGCTGACCTGCCTCGACTACGCCGGGATCGAACCCCCCGACGAAGTGGAGTTCGACACCCGGAGCCTGCGCCCGATCCTCGACGGGGAACCAAGTCCCAGCGACCTCGATCGGGTGGTGTTCTCGGGCACCACTATCACGTGGCCGATGGTCCGTCGCGGCCGGTACAAGTACATCGAGCACATCCACCAGGGGCAGCCGGTGCTCTTCGACCTCGAGGCGGACCCTCGTGAGAGCGTGAACCTGGTCGACGACCCCGCCTGTCGCGATGTCCGCGACGACCTCGAACAGCGCCTGCACGATGCGGTGCTCCAACCGGTCGTCGCCATCCCGGCACCCTGCTGACCGTCAGCTCTTCAACAGGAAGGCCCACCGGAGGTCTTGTGACCCGGGCCTAGCGGCGTTTACACGGCCGGACCTGAGGAGTGCTCCCCTCACTGACACTCGTCAGCTCTCGCCGGTCTCGGCGTTCTGAATACCGGCTGGGTACTAGGTGAGAACCAGCGACGAGGCCGGCCAGAACAATAAGGAGATCAGCACCGAGGGGCTGTGGTTTCGCCGGGATCACAACTGGTGCAACGTGCCGCCCCGTCACGGGTGCCCCGAGTGTGAGGCGCTACAGGTCGGCCAGACGACGAGCTGTGTTCCGTGCTCGGCGGTTGAGCGAACCGAGGTGCCCTCGACCGGGCGATACGCGCCGGCGAGCTCGACGACCACCTCGACTCCGTCGTCGTCAATCTCCTGGAGGACTTGCCGTGGCCGAGCGACCCTAACCGTCGTCCGATTGTGGCGTAGAGGCGGCTACGTCAGTGCCGGCATCCACCCCGCTCATCTCGAAAGCGCTGCTCGCTCGCCTGGCAACCGAGCCACCCGACAGCCATGACGGCTGCCGCGACCACGAGACCCACCCCGACGAAGATGCCGCGCTGGGCATACCGCTGCTGGAACCCCTTACGGCGCGGGACCAGCCAGATGTTCAACAGGATCACAAATACTCCGGTCACTCCGAGCAGCGCAGAATCCCGCGAGGCGAACCGCAACCACGTCCACGTCGCCATCGACCTGGGTGTCCCTTAACGGGTGCAGGCAGTTTGTCCTCTCGAGGCGGAGGTCCGCGGCAGTACGGACAGCGCGATCTCCGGCTGATTCAATCGCGATTGCCTGAGCCGCTCACCCGCTACGATCCCGTCGATGGGTAGGCGGGCGCCGCTGAGTCGCTGGCGTGTGACGTTTGCGGCCGTGTTCTGCGCGGTCGCCGCGGCCGGTTGCCTTCCTTCTCCTCCTTCGTGGGAAGGCCCGGGGGACGGTCGTCACGTCATGGTGTTCGGCGATTCCCTGACGAGCTTCATCGAGAACGGGCCTGGCCATGACCTGACCGGCGGCCCTGACGACTCATTCCTGACCGACACGCTGGTAGCCAACGGCCACGCCGCGAGCGTGTCGAGCTTCCCCGGTGCGAACACCGCCGATCTCGTTCACGTCACCCCGAAGATCCCCGCGCCCGGTGCGAAGGTGCTTGTGATCGCCCTTGGGACCAACGATCGTGCCAACGACCCCGCAACCGGCAAGCCCCCCATCTCGGTGGCAACTGCCCTGGCCAACGTCAACGTGGCGATCGCACAGACCGCCGCCGAGTGCAACATCGTCGTCACCGTGGCCGAGACGACGCCTTGGCGCCGACTCGACCAGAACGCCCCGGCGTACAACGCAGCGCTACGCGCGCTTCCCGGGGTGAACGTCGCAGATTGGGCGCTCCTCGTCGCCGCTCATCCCGAGTACCTGCTCCCGAACGACGTCCACCACACGACGGCCGGGGCCGCCGCCTACCTGGCCCTCTTCGTCGACGCCGTGGACGCCTGTCCTATCGATTAGGTACTGATCGCCCACACTGACGCGGGGCCGCTCTCGGGATCAGCACAGAAGGTCGTACTGTCAGACGGGACACGTCAGGCAGTAGTACCCGGGCGCCCGAGGTGCCGCTACTGCGGCGAGCGAGCGCAGGCTGAACGCCCTACGGTCTGCAGCCATGTCGGATGGGCTGGCGTTCGGACATCACGCTCGGAACGATCAGTGGATCGCTGAAGACGTCTTCCCGGGCCTTCGCGGCGGCTACTTCGTCGAGGCGGGCATCTGCGCGGGCCTCGCTGGCAGCGCCAGTTACGTCCTAGAGCGTCAGCTCGGCTGGACAGGCATCGGGGTCGAGCCAGTCGACAGCTACCACAAGCTGCTCGTCGAGCGGCGCCGGTGTGCCGCCGACAACCGGTGCCTCGCCGCCGAGAGCGGCCATGACGTCGAGTTTCTCGTGTACCCGGGCGATCGGGCTCGTAGCGGCATGAGCGTCTCCAACAAGAACGCCGTGAAAGATGGGTGGGCTGTCAAGCATGGCGCTGTGAGCCAGTCGGTGGTGAAGGAGACCGTCTCGCTCAATGACCTGTTGGCGCACCATAGGGCGCCAGAGGTGGTGCATTTCCTGTGTCTAGACGTCGAGGGGGCAGAGCCTGAGATCTTGGGGGCGTTCGATTTCGACGGACCGCGCCGGGTCCTAGCAATCGCGGTGGAGAGCAAGCGTTGCCATGGCACGCTCGTCGCCGCCGGCTACCGGCAGGTGCGGAACCGCTTCGTGCCGTCAGGTGCGTATGAGGATGAGTACTACCTGCACCGGTCGATCTAGCACCCACGCACCACAGGCGTCTCGGCGGATGCGCGGCCGTGCCGGGCCGCTCGTCTCCGGCGGGGCGGTGTTGGCGCGGGCCCGCCGAGTGAGGAGCGCTGACCGGTCACAACTGAGCCGGTTTGTGTCAAACGGCGGTCGTGGCGGGTTGGAGCGCGGTGCTGTGGTGGGCGGTGGCTTGGATGTGGGGGTGGAGTTCGCGGGCGACGTACCGCTTGAGGCAGCGGATGATCTCGATGGTGGGCATGCCTTCTTTGGTGCCGTGTTCGACGTAGGTCTTCGTTTCGTGGTGGGTTGCCATTCTGACGATCACGATGCGCCAGAGGGCGGAGTTGGCGTGGCGGTCACCGCCGCGGTTGAGGCGGAGGCGGCCGTTGGTTCGGCCCGAGGAGTCGGGCACGGGTGTGGCGCCGCAGAGGGCGGCGAAGCTGCGTTCGTGGTGGAGGCGCTGCGGGTTGTCGCCGGCGGTGATGAGGAGCTGCGCGGCGGTGTCGTAGCCGACGCCGTGCACGGCGAGCAGCGGAGCGGCGAGCTCGTCGAGGATGACCTTGCTGTGGGCTTGTAGCGCTTCGTCGTCGAGGGCCCCCCAGCGGCGAGCGACGCCTCGCATGCGCGGGGGCGCCGACCACCGCCCGGAGGAGTGCCAGGCGGTGGTCGGCTTTCCATGACAGCCGACGCGTCACAGGGATCACTCGCCCCGGCGCACCCATGCCGTCAGTACCTGTGCATCACGTTCCTGGTGGAAGGACCCATGAGTGGGTGCGTGCCGGTGAGGCTGTTGCTCGACTCACCCAGACCCTCATCGACTCCGAGCTGGAGTCGGCCGAGATCGTACGGGTCGAGCTCATGAGCTTTGCTGAGCACGACACACGGACACGTGCGCGCAATCCCGCTGGCTAGTCCTGAGTACCAGGTGAGCACCAATGAGGCTCGATCGGTGCGCTGACCTGGGGAAAGAGGTTCCCCCATCAGCTCTTGAACAGGAAGGCCTCGTCCTCGTCGTCGAGGAAGAGGCGCAGCTCGTCCTCGAGCTCCGGGAGCTCGGCGAGCGAGGGATGGCGGTCGACGATCTGCTCCGCGGCGTCGCGGGCGTCCTGCACGACGGTGCGATCACGCCGGAGCGACGCCAGCTTCAGGTCGCTGCGGCCCTTCTGGCGATCGCTGAAGATCGTGCCCTCGCCGCGGATCTCGAGATCGACCTCGGCCAGCTCGAACCCGTCGTCGGTCCGAACCATGGCCTCGAGCCTGGCGTTCCCCTCGGCGCGCTCGTCGTCGTCGCCTTCCGCTCCCCCGCTCCCGGTCACCAGGAAGCAGAACGACGCGTCAGCGCCCCTGCCGACACGTCCGCGGAGCTGGTGGAGCTGGGCGATCCCGAACCGGTCCGCGTCGAGCACGACCATCACGGTGGCGTTCGGGACGTCGACGCCGACCTCGATGACCGTCGTCGCGACCAGCACCTGGAGCCGCCCGTCACGGAAGGCGCTCATCGTCGACTCCTTCTCCGTGGCGGGGAGGCGACCGTGCAACAGGCCGAGTCGCAGCCCCGACAGGTCATCGGACTGGAGCCGTTCGAACGTCTCCTCGGCGGAGGCCACCTCGAGCTTCTCGCTCTCGCCGATCAAGGGGCACACCACGTACGCCTGGCGACCCGCGGCCACCTCCTCGCGCACCTTGGCCCACACCGCCAGCTCCTCCTCGTCGCCCTTGGCCCAGGTGGTGACGATGCGCTGTCGCCCCGCCGGCTTCTCGCCCAGGATCGACACGTCGAGGTCGCCGTAGACGGTCATGGCCGCCGTGCGGGGGATCGGTGTCGCGGTCATCACCAGCACGTCGGGCACCGGACCGCCACCCGCCTTCGCCTTCAGCGCCGCCCGCTGCTCGACGCCGAAGCGATGCTGCTCGTCGATCACGACGACCCCGAGGCTCTGGAACGCCACGGCCTCCTGGATCAGCGCGTGGGTGCCGACGAGCACGTCGACCCCACCGGCGGCCAGGGCGGTGAGGATGCGTTGCCGCTCCTTGCCCGTGACTCGGTTGGTGAGCAGCTCGACGACCAGCGGCCGCTCGCCGAACAGCGACGCACCCTGATCAGGCACGGTGATGCCCTCGAGCATCGGTCGCATGCTGGCGAGGTGCTGCTCGGCGAGCACCTCGGTGGGCGCCATGAACGCGCCCTGATGACCGCCCTCCACGGCCGTCAGGAGTGCGGCGACGGCGACGACGGTCTTGCCCGCCCCGACGTCGCCCTGCAGGAGACGGTGCATCGGGATGGGGCGAGCGAGGTCCGCGGTGATCTCCGCGATCACCTTGGTCTGGTCCCCCGTGAGCTCGAAGGGGAGCGCGCCGAGGAACCGCGGCACCAGGGATCCCGACGTGTCGTGCTCGATCCCCATGCTGGTGGCCTCGATCATGCGCTTGCGCAGCACGAGGGCGAGCTGGATCCGCAGCAGCTCGTCGAACACGAGCCGGCGGCGGGCCTCCTCGGCCTCGCGCATCGACTCGGGGACGTGCACGCCGTGGAACGCCGCGGTGCGATCGACGAAGTCGTGGCGGTCGAGCACCCAAGCGGGCACCGGTTCGACCAGGTCACGGGTGCGGCGCAGGGATTCGGCGACCCAGCTGCGGAAGTCGCGCGAGTAGAGGCGCAGCTTGTCCGACTGCGGGTAGAGCGCGGTGATCTGCAGGCGGTCGTGCTCGTCGAGGAGGTCGACCTCCGGGTTGGCCAGCTGCTTCTGGCCCCGGTACTCGGTCACCTTCCCGAAGAAGAGGGCCTCGGTGCCCTCGGGGAACTGTCGGGCCCGCCATGGCTGGTTGAAGAACGTCACCCGGAGGTGGCCCGAGCCGTCGGTGATCCTGAGCTCGGTGCGCGCCCGCCCGCGTCCCCGGCCGGGGACGGTGGCCGATGACCGCACGCGCCCGAACACCCATGCCGACTCGTCGATCTGGACGTCGCGGATGGTGGACTGCTTCGTCTTGTCGATGTAGCGACGCGGGTAGTGCGTCAGCAGGTCGAGGATGGAGCGCACCTCGATCTGGGCCAACGACTTGGCCCGCTCCGGGCCGACGCCCTTCAGCTCCGTGACGTCGAGCTCGTCGAGATCGCGAAGACGCTTCACCTACTCGATGCCGAAGAGGTACGGGTACAGCGGCTGCCCCCCGTGGTGCACCTCGGCGGAGGCGGCGGGACGATGCTCGGCCAGCCACTCGGTGACGTGGCGCGTCATCGCGGCGGTGGCCCCCTCCCCTTCGATGACCGTGACGATCTCGTGGCTGGGCAGCACGAGCTCCGCCAACAGCTTGGTCGCGGCGTCGCCGAGGTCGGGCTCGACCGAGCGGATGCCGTCGCGGGTGATGCCGAGCCAGTCACCGCTGGCGATCGGCCCGACGTCACAGCTCGAGTCGCGCACGGCTTGGGTGACCTCGCCGGCCACGACGTTGGCGGCCGCTTCGGTCATCTCGTCTGCGTTGACCTCGCTCTCGGACCCGGGGTCATAGGCCAAGAGGGCCGCGAAGCCCTCCGTGATCCCCTTGGTGGGCACGACGTGGACCGTCTTGGTGGTGTGGGCGTCGACCTGCTGCGCGACCGGGATGATGTTCTTGTTGTTGGGCAGGATCACGACCTGATCGGCGGGGACCTTCTCGACGGCCTCGATGAGCTCCGCCGTCGACGGGTTCATGGACTGCCCGCCGGTGACGATCCCCTGCACCCCGAGCGAGTGGAAGATCCGTCGGATGCCGGCGCCCGTCGCCACGGCCACGACGGCACAGGTGACGGGCGTGGCGAGGTGGGCCGGCACCTCGTCGCTGACCTCGACGGCCTCACGGACCCACTTCTCCTCCTCGACCTGCTCGATCAGGTCGGTGACCCGGATCTTGCGGGGGGTGCCGATCTCGATGGCCGCCTCGATCGACGCGCCGATGTCGTCGGTGTGGATGTGGCAGTTCCAGATGCCGTCCCCGCCGACGACGACGATCGAGTCCCCGATGCCCGCCCAGACGTCCTTGAAGGCCGGGATCGCGTCGTCGGCCGCCTCGAGGAAGTACATGACCTCGTACCGCAGGTCGGAGACGTCACCGTGTTCGCCACCGGTGTCGTGGCCCGGCAGGGGCTCGGTGAACACCGGCCCCTCGACCTCGGTCGGGACGGGCACCGGTCGCCCATCCGTCACGTGGAGCAGCACGTCGAGGAAGAGCAGGAACCCGGCCCCGCCGGCATCGACCACCCCCGCCTCCTTGAGCACGGGCAACATCTCCGGGGTCCGGGCGAGCGCATCGGCACCCTGCGCACGGGCCGCCTCCAGCACGGTGACCAGGTCGCCGCCGTCCTTCGACGCCGCCACCGCGGCCTCCGAGGCCTCGCGCACCACGGTCAGGATGGTGCCCTCGACGGGCCGCATGACCGCCTCGTAGGCAGCCGCGGAGGCGGCGGAGAGCGCCTCCGGACCGCTCGCGGCGTCGAACCCGTCGTGGGTGGCCACCACGCCCGCGATGCCGCGGAGGATCTGCGAGAGGATCACCCCCGAGTTGCCGCGGGCCCCCATGAGGGAGCCGTGGCTGATCGCCTTGCACACCGCGGCCAGGTCGCCGTCGACGCCGGCGAGCTCCTCCCCCACCGCGGTCAGCGTGAGGGCCATGTTCGTGCCCGTGTCGCCGTCCGGCACGGGATAGACGTTGAGCTTGTTGAGGCCGGCGCGGTGGGCGTCGAGGGCGTCCCGATAGCCGAGCACCACCGCGCGCAGATCCTCGGCGCCGAGGCGCGTCAACGACGTCATCGTCGGGGATACTAGGAGCCCCTTTCACCAGGCAGGTCGGACGCTCCCGGGTTGGCGGCCGTTCGACCACCCCGATACCCTCTCCGGGTCCTGAGCACCGGCGGTGAGCCGGTCCCGATGCATCGAGGTACCTGGTCATGGCAGCAGTGTGCGAGGTCTGCGGGAAGCACCCGTCGTTCGGCATGAACGTGAGCCACTCGCACCGCCGCACGAAGCGTCGCTGGAACCCCAACATCCAGCGGGTCCGGGCCATCGTCAACGGCTCCCCGAAGCGCCTGCACGTCTGCACCGGGTGCATCAAGGCCGGGAAGGTCCAGAAGAAGGTCAGCTGACCGCGCCTGGGTGAGCCGTCTGGCTGCCCGAGATTGGCGGCAACTACGGTGACCGGCACCCCAAGCCCTCTGAAGGAGCCGGTTGCATGCAGGGAGTCATCAAGTCGTACGACCCGGGCTCGGGTGACGGCGTGGTGCTCTGCGACACCGACTTCAAGGAGTACGACCTGGCTCCCGACGCCCTCGAGGGCTCGGTGTTCCGGATGCTCCGCCAGGGCCAGCGGGTGATCTTCGACGTCGACGACGCCACCCGGGCGACCCGGTTGCGCCTCGGCTCGGAGATCGACATGGGAACCCCCGGCTTCGGTGGCATCCCGACCGTCCCCGAGCAGACAAGCTGAACCAACCCCCCGCCGCTGGAGAAGGACGATGCCTGCAACGAGCAGCAACCAGAAGCTGAAGGCCTGGGTCGACCACTGGGCCTCAGTGCTGCAGCCCGACGAGATCGAGTGGTGCGACGGCTCGGACGAGGAGTGGGATCGCCTCACGACGCTGCTGGTCGACGGCGGCACGTTCACCCGCCTCGACGACACGAAGCGCCCCAACAGCTTTCTGGCCGTGTCGGATCCGGGCGATGTCGCCCGGGTCGAGGATCGCACCTTCATCAGCTCGGTGCGCGAGACCGACGCTGGCCCCACCAACAACTGGCGGGCGCCGGCCGAGATGAAGGCCGAGCTGCTCGAGCTGTACACGGGCGCGATGCGGGGACGGACGATGTACGTCGTGCCGTTCTCGATGGGTCCGCTCGGGTCGCCCATCGCGCACATCGGCGTGCAGCTCTCCGACTCGGCGTACGTCGCCGTGAACATGCGGATCATGACCCGGATGGGTCAGGCCGTCCTCGACGTGCTCGGGCCCGGGGGCGACTTCGTGCCCTGCGTGCACTCGGTGGGCTACCCCCTCGTGCTCGCCGACGGCACCGAGCGCCCGGACCTGCCGTGGCCCTGTGACGCCGAGAACAAGTACATCACCCACTACCCGGAGAGCCGCGAGATCTGGAGCTATGGCTCGGGGTACGGAGGGAACGCTCTCCTCGGCAAGAAGTGCTTCGCGCTGCGGATCGCCTCGACGATGGCACGCGACGACGGCTGGATGGCTGAGCACATGCTGGTGCTGGGCATCACGAGCCCGACGGGTGAGAAGACCTACGTCGCCGCCGCGTTCCCCTCGGCGTGTGGCAAGACGAACATGGCCATGATGATCCCGACCCTGCCGGGGTGGAAGGTCGAGACCATCGGGGACGACATCGCCTGGATGAAGTTCGGCGCCGACGGTCGCCTCTACGCCATCAACCCCGAGGCGGGGTTCTTCGGCGTCGCGCCGGGTACCGGCGAGGAGACGAACCCCAACGCCGTGCGCTCCTTCGAGGCGAACTCGATCTTCACCAACGTCGCGCTGACCGACGACGGCGACGTGTGGTGGGAGGGGCTGTCGGCCCCACCTGAGCACCTCATCGACTGGAAGGGCAACGACTGGACGCCGGAGGCTGACGCGCCGGCCGCGCACCCGAACGCGCGGTTCACGGCCCCCGCGTCCCAGTGCCCGTCGATCGCACCCGAGTGGGAGGACCCCAACGGGGTGCCGATCTCGGCGATCCTGTTCGGGGGCCGGCGCGCCACGAACGTGCCGCTCGTGACCGAGAGCCTCGACTGGCAGCAGGGCGTCTTCCTGGGGTCGATCATGAGCTCCGAGACCACCGCGGCGCAGACCGGCGCGGTCGGCAAGCTCCGGTTCGACCCGTTCGCGATGCTGCCGTTCTGTGGCTACAACATGGGCGACTACTTCCAGCACTGGCTGGAGATCGGCGAGCGCGAGGGTGCGCAGCTGCCGCGGCTCTACTGGGTGAACTGGTTCCGCAAGGGCGACGACGGCCGCTTCCTGTGGCCCGGCTTCGGCGACAACAGCCGTGTCCTCAAGTGGGTGGTCGAGCGCGTGTCCGGCGCCGGCGCCGCGGTCGACACGCCGATCGGCCGGGTTCCCGCTCCCGGCGCCATCGACACCAGCGGCTTGGACATCGGGGACACCGTGATGGACGCCCTCCTGTCCGTCGACCCGGAGTCGTGGCGGGCCGAGCTGCCCCAGGTCGAGGAGCACTACGCGGGCATCGGTGAGAGCCTGCCGACCGCGTTGCAGGACGAGCTCCACGAGCTCGAGAAGCGCCTCGCTCAGTAGTCCTCGCTCGGCTCCGATCGAAGCATCAGCTCGGCCCATGGCGAGCCGAGCTCGTCGCCCGTCGCGCTCCAGCGACGGTTGGAGTGCGTGGCGAAGGTGAAGGCGACGGCAAGGAGCACGGCGAGCCCGATGAGGGCCGGCATCTCCCACCCGCCGTTCCACACCGTGTCGTAGGCGCTGTCTCCCAACGGGCTGTGGCCCAGCATGCGGACCAGCACCGGGGCCGCCCATCCGAGGACCACGCCCCACGCCAGGAGTCGGAGCCGAAGGGCGATCTTCTCGTCGTCGTAGGCGACGGCCCGGCGGGCCAGCTCCCGCAGCAGGGTCCAGAGCGCGGCCGCGCCCGCCGCCACGGCCACCGCCAGGAGGAACAGGCGGGCGCCCGACACCGAGTTGAAGGCCAGGAGCTCGTGGTAGGCCAGGCCGGGCTTCGGGTTGACGACGACCTCGCCGGTGATCGGATCGATGGCGTCATAGCGGTACGGGATGTGCACGTCGGCCAGGCTCGCGATCGACGCGACGAGCGCGAGGCCGGCGGCCCACCGCACGGTCAGCCGCCAGGCGGCGAAGGCGACCAGGAACCAGCCCAGGACGTCGGGCAGCAGGTCCCACGCGACGACCCGCATGTCGATGCCCACCGCCACCAAGCCGACGGCGGCCAGGGTCAGAGGCCGAGTTCGCATCGTCACCGAGCGTAGATCTCGCGCACGATGCTCTCGATGTCCGGTTCCTCCACGGACAGGTCGCGGACCGCCACCTGCCGTGTCACCCGGCTCAGGAGCTCCGACGCGCTCACGTCGTCGCGCCGGAAGCGCAGCCACTGGCGGGGCCCGTCGACCCGCGTGACCGCGGCGCCCTCGATCTCGAGGGGTGGTCCCGGCTCGACGAGGTCGACGACCAGCGTTCGCTCGCGTCCGTAGCGCTCCGTGATCCCCGTGACGGTGCCGTCCTCGATGACGAGGCCGTGGTCGATGATGAGGAGCCGTTCGCAGAGCCGCTCGACGTCCACCAGGTCGTGGGTCGTCAGCAGGACCGTGGTTCCCTGCTCGCGGTTGATCTCGACCAGGAACTCGCGGACGGCCTCCTGGCTGATCACGTCGAGCCCGATGGTCGGCTCGTCGAGCAGCAGGATCGACGGGTCGTGGAGCAGAGCCGCCGTGAGCTCGCCGCGCATGCGCTGGCCGAGCGAGAGCTGCCGCACGGGGACGTCGAGCAGCGGGTCCAGCTCGAGCCCAGCCGCAAAGCGCCGGAGGTTCGCGGCGTGGCGCTCCGCGGGCACGGAGTAGACGTGCCGCAACAGGTCGAAGCTGTCCCGCAGGGGGAGGTCCCACCACAGCTGGGAGCGCTGGCCGAACACCACGCCGATGCGACGGGCGAGCTCGGTGCGCTGGCGGCTCGGTTCGAGTCCGTCGACGCGGACGTGACCCGCCGTGGGCACGAGGATCCCCGTGAGCATCTTGATGGTGGTCGACTTGCCGGCACCGTTCGGGCCGATGAAGCCCACCATGGCGCCGCGCTCGATCTGCAGATCGATGCCGCCGACGGCCACCACCTCCTCGCGACGGCGGCGCACCCGACCGGCCTTGCGCCGCACCACGAACTGCTTGGTGAGTCCCGTGACGTCGATGATCGGATCAGAGGGCACGATCAGCTCCCGGTGCTTCGATGGTGGCGGACGGCCAGTCGCCAGATGGCGCCGGCGACTCCGACCGCGGCGGCGGCCACCGCGGGAGTGGCCCAGGCCGCGAGCGACGGCACGCCCAGCGGCTCCCGACCGAGCATCCGCGATGCGGGCACGTAGGCGACGAAGGCGACCGGCACGAGGAAGGTGAAGAGCCGCTGCAGCCAGGTGGACAGCACGTCGATCGGGTACTGCGCCGCGAGGCCGCCGCCGTAGGTGAAGGCGTTGCCGAACTCCTGGCTGTCGACGGTCCAGAACGACAGGGACGACGTGGCCACCCACACCGAGCCGAAGATCGCCAGCCCGCTCACGATGGTGACCGGGACCAGCACCACGACCTCGGGGCTCCAATCGATCGGCGCGACCGTCAGCGCGATGGCCAGGACGACCATCGGTTGGACGATCCGGCCGATCCGGCGCAGCGCGAACTCGGAGGCCGACAGGTGGAGCAGGGTGGGGACGGGGCGCAGCAGGAACAGGTCGAACGTGCCCTGCTTGATGTGCCAGGAGGCCAGCTCGACCTGGCTGATGAGGAGGTCGGCGAGCCCGAAGCCGACCCCCGCCAACCCGTACAGGAGGGCCACCTCGGCCCCCGACCAGCCCGCCAGGGTGTCCACCTGCCCGAAGATGGCCGCGATCACGAGCAGGTCGAGGCCCGCGATGAGGGTCTGGCTCAGCAGGAAGAGCAGGAACGAGGTGCGGTACTGCCAGTCGGCTCGGATCCGGGCGGCCACCAACCGCCGCCAGACGCGCAGCGCCGATCGAAGCTCAGCCACCTTGCACCACCACCCGTCGCACGGCACGGGCCATCACCGCACGTCCCGCCACCACGAGCGCGATCGCCCACGCCAGCTGGAGGGCCCACACCAGGAGAAGGTCCCCGCCCTCGTGGCGGCCGAGCCAGATCTCGGCCGGCACCTGGAGCATCGACGCGAACGGGAGCAGGCGGCACAGGCGCTCGAGCGGGTCCGGGAAGAAGTAGAGCGGGATGAAGGCGCCCGAGAGGAACTGCGCGGCGAGCCACCCGAGCTGGTTCGGTCCGCGCACGTCGAGGAGCCAGAACCCGCTCAGCTGGAGCAGGTAGCGCCACCCGAACGCCACCGCGATGCCCAGACCCACGCTCACCAGGAAGGCGAGGCCGCGCGCCGGATCCGGCACCGAGAGGTCGAACACGAGCGCACCAGCGACGAACGGAGGGATGCCGCGGAAGAGCAGGTAGTAGCCGGCCTTGCCGTAGTCGACCGCTCCCCACCAGGCCTGGTGGTCGTACGGTCGCTGCAGGTCGACGATCACGTCGCCGCTGCTGATCCGGTCCGCGATCTCCGTGCCGCCGAAGAGGCCGAGGGGCATCAGCAGGCCCTGGGCGACGAAGGTGAACGTCAGGGTGTCGAGGGCGGTGAACCCGCCGACCGTGTCGCGCTCGCTGTAGACCGCGAGCATCACGTACGCGAGCAGGAACCCGAACACGGTGTTCGTGAAGACGCCGGCCACCGTGGCGCTGCGGTAGGTGCTGATGCGCGCGTAGGTGCGCCGCGCGACCTCCACGTACAGCCGCATGTGGGACCAGCTCCTCCTCGGACGCGCGTAGATGCCCGCGCGAGCGCGCGGGTGGGGGGTGGACGTTACCCGACCGGCCTGCCCAGCGCGATGGCTACGATCTGGCCATCCCACCACCAGGAGGCTCGATGGCTGTCAGCGCGTACATCCTGATCCAGACCGAGGTCGGCAAGGCAGCGCAGGTGGCCCAGGAGGTCGACGCCATCGATGGCGTGGTGTCCGCCGAGGACGTCACCGGTCCCGTACGACGTCATCGCGCGCGCCGAAGCGGCCACGGTCGACGAGCTCGGCAAGATGGTGGTCAGCCGGGTGCAGATGATCGACGGCATCACCCGCACCCTCACCTGTCCGGTCGTCCACCTCTAGGCAGTCGCTTCTCGCTCCCGTCGGCGAGCACTTCAGCCGTCGGGGATGAGGCCGGGGAACGGACTACCGCTGTCCGCCAGCAGCGCCGAAGCGATCGCCGCGCCCACCTCGAGCAACCGAGCGCACCCGTCGTCGCCCACCGCTTCGTACGCCGGCACGTTGCGCGCGTCCGTGCGGCCCTCGATCTCCTCGCGGTACGCACGGCCCGCCGGCGTGAGCGTGAGCTCGTCGTCGGTCGTCAACCAGCCACGACCCTGGAGCGTCTCCAAGCTCGCATCCCATTGGTCATCGGACCACCCACGGGTCGCCCGGAAGACCGGGCCGACGGCGGGCACGAATGCGATGTGCAGCTGGAGGGCCTCGAGGCCGGTGAGGCCCTCGGAGGCGAGGACGGCGATGTGCCCGTCGCCGCGGAACTCCCGCAGCAGGTAGTGGGCGTGCCAGAGCCGGAGGTACGGGTCGTCCGGCCAGGGCAGGGAGGCGTACCCGGCGAACAGCGGGCGACCTTCCGGGCGCTCGCACGCCGCCGCGGCCGCCCGGCCGAGCAGCCCCGCGGCCTCCTCCACGACATCGCCGTCGACCCCGGCGAGGGCGCGCGCAAGCTTGCGCTGCACACCGTCGAGTTGAGCGTCGAGCAGCTGGCGCGGCGTGAAGCGCTCCCACACCCCGGGGATCGCGACCGCGACGGCCGCCGGGCTGAAGTTGAAGAACGTCGCCACGACGACCGACGCGCTCGCCGGCCCGAGGGGCGCGACCCGCGTCGCGAAGTACCGCTCGGCTTGGCCCACCCCGAGCTCGTCGAACGCCCGGCTGACGTCCGGCGCGAACACCGTCGTCAGCCAGAGCGGGACGAACCGTTGTTCCACCGCGCCGCAGAGCGCTGCGTCAACCATCGACACGACCCCGGCCACCCGATCCGCACATGCTCGTCTCCCCAACACTTCGGGCGTCCCGTGTTCGCAGCCGTACGGCGTTCGATTACGTCGAGACGCGGCTCATCGAGGACACGGTCCGGACTCGGTAGCCAGCGCGACTGCCGCCGATGATCGACGGCATCACCCGCACCCTCACCTGTCCGGTCGTCCACCTCTAGACAGCGCGCGCTCGTTCCGTCAACAGGGCCAGCTGGTAGGTGGTGAGCCCGAAGATCGCCACGCCGACGGGGATGTGCCAGGCGGCCGCCTCGGAGGTCTCGCGCCCGACGAAGCCGAGCCCGACCTGCGCGAAGGCCAGGGCCATGAGGACGACGGCAACCCCGAAGACGAGGCCGTCGCACCGACGCACGATGGCGAGGACGAGCCCCACGACGGTCAGCGCGAAGGTGACCTCGCCGAGGATGCCGTGCACCGAGATGCTGGATCCCTCGAAGAGGTGCTGGCCGGCCAGCATGGCCTGCACGAGCACCAGCACCGGCAGCACGCCGGCGAGCACGAGGTGGGTTCGGGCGTAGGACGAGGACACGGAGCTCCTTCGATCAGGGGATGGGTGAGATGCTGATGGCCCGGAGCGCCAGGCCCATGAGGAACAGGCCGCCCAGCCCGTAGAGCAGGTAGAGGTGCTGCTGCACCTGCTGGCGGTAGCTGTACACGATGCCGATCGTCGCCAGGGCGACGAAGCCGTAGAACGCGTGGAACTGCGCCACCTCGAAGTCCTTCACCGCGACGAGCGCCACCCCGAGGCAGACCTCCGCGACGATCGTGAGCTCGGCCACCACGGTGGCCCGCCACAGCCAGGGCGTGCGCAGCGCGACGTACCAGTGACCGGCGAGCGCCCACAGCCCGACCGCGGCGTTGGTCGCGACCACCACCCACGCGAAGTCGGCGTGGATCTCGCGCAACGTCACGGCGCTGAGCCTCCCGTGCGGCGGCGGCGCGGCGCCAGTCGATCTGCTGGACTGGCCCCGATGATCGATCTCGTGGTGCGCAACGGCCAGCTGGTGGACGGAACCGGCAGCCCGGCGCGCCGAGCTGACGTGGTCGTGGACGACGGCCGGGTCGTCGAGGTCGTGCCGGCCGGCGAGGCCCCCACGGCGTCCGCCCATCGGGTCGTCGATGCCGACGGCCGGCTCGTCACCCCGGGCTGGGTCGATGTCCACACCCACTACGACGCCCAGGTCACGTGGGACCCGTGGGTGACGCCGAGCTCCTGGCACGGCGTCACCACCGTGGTGATGGGCAACTGCGGCGTCGGGTTCGCGCCCGCGGCCGCCGACCGCCACGCGTGGCTCATCGAGCTGATGGAGGGCGTCGAGGACATCCCCGGCTCGGCCATGACCGAGGGCATCACGTGGGAGTGGACGTCGTTCCCCGAGTACCTCGATGCCGTGGGCGCCACCCCGAAGGTCCTCGATGTCGGCGCCCAGATCGCCCACGGGCCGCTCCGGGCGTTCGTCATGGGCGACCGGGGGGCCGCCAACGAACCCGCCACCGAGGCCGACGGCCTGGCCATGGCGTCGCTCGTCGAGGAGGCCCTGCGAGCGGGGGCACTCGGCTTCTCCACCAGCCGCACACCGCTGCACCGGTCGAAGGACGGCGAGCTCGTGCCGGGCACCAGCGCCGCGGCCGACGAGCTGTTCGCCATCGGTGACGCGCTGGCCCGGGCGGGGCACGGGGTCTTCCAGTTCGCTCCCGACCACGCCCTGGTCCCGGTGCACGAGTGGCCGTGGATGGAGGCGCTGGCGAGGCAGTCCGGCCGCACGGTCAGCGTGAACCTCAACCAGCCCGACCAGGACCCCGAGGTGTGGCGGACCGTGCTCGGCCTGCTGGACCAGGCCGACGGCGAGGGGCTCGACATCGTGGCCCAGGTGGCCGGCCGCTCGATCGGCATCCTCTACTGCCTCCACGGCAGCGTGCACCCGCTGCTCTTCCACCCCGCCTACGCGGAGGTGGCCGAGCTGCCGATGGCGGCGCGGCTCGAGGCGCTGGCCGACCCCGAGCGCCGCCGACGGCTCGTGCACGAGGTGCCCGACGACGGCGGCTTCTTCCAGCGGGTGGTGCTCGACAAGGTCGATCGGATGTGGCCGGTGGACGGGCCCGACATCGACTACGAACCGGACGCATCCACCTCCGTCTCGGCGGTGGCGCGTCACCGCGGGGTCACCCCGATGGAGGTGCTGCTCGACCAGCTGACCTCCGACGACGGGAACGGGATGGTCTACGCACCGTTCTTCAACTACAGCTACGGCGACCTGTCGATGACCTACGAGGCGACCCTGCACCCCCGCACCCGCCTGGGGCTGTCCGACGCCGGGGCGCACTGCGGCGCGATCTGCGACGGCGGCACCCCGACGTTCATGCTGACCCACTGGGCGCGCGACCGCCGCCGCGGACCCACGATCCCGCTCGAGTACGTCGTGCACCGGCAGACCCAGCAGACGGCCGCGCTGTACGGCCTCCACGATCGGGGGTCGGTGGCCCCCGGCCAACGCGCCGACCTGAACGTCATCGACTTCGACGACCTCTCGTTCGGGCTGCCGCGGATGGCCTTCGACCTGCCGGCGGGCGGCCGCCGGCTCGTCCAACGAGCCCAGGGCTACGCGGCGACCTTCGTCGCGGGCGTGCAGACCGTGGCCGACGATCAGTTCACGGGCGAGCTGCCGGGCCGCCTCATCCGCGGCCCGCAGGGTCCCTGAGGATCAGCCGGCGCCGGCCGAACCGCCCGCCACCACGTAGCTCCACAGCTCCGAGGACACCCCCACCGGCTTCGGGGCCCCGTCGCCGTGCGGGCTGGCCTTGCCCTCGCTCTGGTGACCGGCCCCGAAGGCCGGGCTGCTCACCCAGGCGTTGAACGCGTCCTCGTCCCGCCAGCGGGTGACCACCAGCCACGTGGTGCGCTCGTCGGTCGGCTGCAGGAGCTCGAACCCCTCGAAGCCGTCCTGGCCGTCGACCGCGCCCGCCCGCTTGGCGAAGCGCTTCGCCAGCTCGTCGCCGCTGTCCGCGGCCACCGTGATGGCGTTGATCTTGATGATGCTCATGCCCCGAGCCTCCCGGTCGCGCTCGCAGCGCCAGTCAGAGCCGCAACTTGTGGACCTGCCTGGCGAAACCGATGCGTATCACCACAAGTGCGGGTGGCGGCTACCAGGCGGCGCGGAGGATGGCGAGCGCGTCGGCCTCCGAGACGGGACGGGGGTTGCGGGCGACGTTGCCGTTCGACTGCGACAGCCGCGCCACCGCCTCGAGGTCGGCTTCCTCGACACCCACCTCGGACAGGCGGCCGGGGAGGCCGATCCCGGCGCGCAGGCCGTCGATGGTGGCGGCGGCGTCGCCCCCGAGGACCTCGCTGAGCCGGGCCACCTCGTCGGGGACGGCCTCCGCGTTGAAGGTGACCGCGTGGGTGAGCAGGATCGCGTTGGCCAGCCCGTGCGGGATGCCGGTTCGTCCGCCCACCAGCTGGGCCAGGCCGTGGTGGACGCCCATCCCGGCGTTGAGCAAGCAGCGACCGGCGAGCGCCGCGCCGGCGAGCATCGAGGACCGCGCCTCGGCGTCCTGCGGCTCGGCCACGACTCGGGGCAGCGCCTCGTGGATCCGCCCCGCCCCGGCCAGTGCGATCGCGGCCGCCTCGGGGGTGCGGTGCGGTGAGTAGGCCGCCTCCACGCAGTGCGCCAAGCGCGTTCATGCCGGTCTCGGCGCGCACGCGCGCCGGGGTGGAGACCGTGAGGTCAGGGTCGTAGATCGCGATGACCGGGGCCGACGTCGGTCCACCGGCCCCTTGCTTCTGCTTGGTGGCCGGATCGGTCATCCCGAAGAACGGCGTGAGCTCGGCCCCCGAGTAGGTGGTCGGGATGCTGATGTGGGGCACCACGGGGCGATCGACGTGGCTGGCGCCTGGCATGCCGGCCTCCTGCTCCAGGAAGAAGCACACGGCCTTGCCCAGGTCGGCACACGACCCGCCGCCGAACGACACGACGACGTCGATGCCGTCGCGGCGGGCCTGGAGCACCGCCTGTTGCACCAGCGGCACCGGCACGTGCGACTGGACGTCGTCGAACGTCGACTCCAGGGTGCGGTTCAGCAGCTTCGTCACCCGCTGGCCGTCCGGCGAGGCCATGCGGCCCGCGGTCGTGACGAGCAGCGCCGCGACGGGCCCCGAGCACCTTCACCAGCTCCGGCAGCCGGTCGAGCGAGCCGGCCCCGAACACCAGCTGTTGCGCCAGCGCCGTGTGGGTCCACGCCTCGGTCATTCGAGACCGGCGAAGAGGTCGTCGTCGCGATGGTCGCCGGGCACGCCGTGCCGGATGAACCACTCGTAGCCGAAGCCCTGCTCGAAGGCTTCGTCGGACATCGACAGGAAGAACGAGGTGTCGGCGATCTGGCTGGCGTGGGCCCGCATCGCCGCGCGCTTGGTGGTGGCGTACTGCCGAACGTCGATCGTGGTGGTGATGACCTCCTCGGGCCGACCGAGGGTGTCGAAGAACGCGGGATCGGGCGCGTCTTCGCCGGGCAGGTTGCCTTGGGCCGCGGCCTCGAGCATCGAGCGCTTGAAGTGGTCGCGGTTCATGGTGACCTCGAAGACACGCGGCGTGCCGGCCAGCTCCGCCGCCCGCAGGCCCACGCGGTGCACCTGGATGTGGTCGGGGTGGCCGTAGTTCCCGTCGCTGTCGTAGATCGTGACGATGTCGGCGTCCTCCTCGCGGAGGATCTTGGCCAGCGCCTCGGCGGCCTCCTCGACGTCGGCCCTGCCAGAACGTGTGCGGGCAGATCGTTCTCCGGCGTCCCCATCATCCCCGAGTCGTGGTAGCCGAGGAACTCGACCCGCTGCACGCCGAGGATCTCGCTCGACCGCTCGCGCTTCCTGGATCCGACGCTCCCAGAGCTCCTCGCCTTCGTCGAGGAGCCCCTCCGCCACCTCCCCGAGCTCGCCGTTGGTGGCGAACACGAGCACGGTGCGGTGACCCGCCTCGGCCGCCTTGGCCAGGGTGCCGGCCGAGTTGGTGGTCTCGTCGTCCGGATGGGCTTGGAACGAGACCAGCGTCGCCATGGAGCCGAGGCTAGGCGGCTGCCTACGCGATCGCGCCGGCCTCGCGGAGCTTGGCGACGCGGTCCGCGTCGAGCCCCCACTCGGTGAGGACCTCGTCGGTGTGCTGCCCGGCGTGCGCCGGTGGGCGCTGCACCTCGACGGGGGTCGCGGAGAAGCGCGGCGCGGGCGACGGCTGCACGACCCCGTCGAGCTCCACGAAGGTGCCCCGATGGACGTTGTGCGGGTGCTGCGGGGCCTCACCCAGCGAGAGCACGGGAGCGAAGCACACGTCGGTGCCCTCCATGAGGGCACACCACTCGTCGCGCGTCTTGGCCTTGAAGATCGCCGCCAGGCGGTCCTTCAGGTCCGGCCAGGCCGTGCGGTCCTGCTGGTACGGCAGCTCCTCGCCCTCGAGGTCGGTGAGGCGGAGGAGCTCCTTGTAGAACTGCGGCTCGATCGACCCGATCGACACGTACTTGCCGTCGGCCGTCTCGTACACGTCGTAGTAGTGGGCCCCGGTGTCGAGCATGTTGGTGCCGCGCTCGTCCTGCCAGATCCCCATGGCCCGGAAGGCGTGGAACATCGTGGTGAGCACGGCGGAGCCGTCGACCATGGCCGCGTCGATCACCTGGCCGGTGCCGGTGCGCTGCGCGCTCACGAGGCCGCACGCCATCCCGAAGGCGAGCAGCATGCCGCCGCCTCCGAAGTCGCCGACCAGGTTGAGCGGCGGCACCGGAGGCCCACCGCGCCGGCCGATCGGGTCCAGGGCGCCGGCGAGCGCGATGTAGTTGATGTCGTGCCCCGCGGCCAGCGCGTAGGGGCCGTCCTGACCCCATCCGGTCATGCGGCCGTAGACGAGCCGCGGGTTGCGCGCGAGCGCGGCGTCCGGGCCGAGGCCGAGTCGCTCCATCACGCCAGGCCGGAACCCTTCGAGGAGGCCGTCGGCCTGCTCGAGGAGGGCGAGGACGGCCTCGACGCCGTCCGGGTGCTTGAGGTCGACGCCGATGGAGCGGCGGCCACGGTTCAGCACGTCGGCCGGCGGGGAGGCGGGGTCACCCCCGCTGACGTTCTGGGCCCGGTCGACCCGCACGACGTCGGCGCCCATGTCCGCCAGCATCATGGCGCAGAACGGTCCGGGTCCGATCCCGGCGATCTCGATGATCTTGAGGCCCTCGAGGGGTCCGGACATCTGGGTCCTTTCGGCGTTCAGGCGTGGGATCGGGCGGCGAGGGCGGTGATGGCGTCGACGACCACCGGCAGGAGCTGCAGGGGCAGGTCGTGGCCCATGCCCTCGAGCATGAGGAGCTCGGCGCCAGGGACCAGCTCGGCGGTGCGCTGACCGCCGGAGGGTGTGACCAGCGGGTCGACGTCGCCGTGGATCACGACGGTGGGCACGTCGAGCGCCGCGAGGCCCTCGGCCCGGCTCCCCGACGCGAGGATCGAGAGGAGCTGGCGGGCCACACCGGAGGGATGGAAGCACCGGTCGTAGGCCTCCGCCGAGCGCTGCTCCGCCAGGTCCGGATCGAAGTGCTCCGGGCTGCTGATCACCTTCGACGACTCCACCCCGCTGGCGATCGCCTCCTCCCGGGTGGTCGGCGTGGGCCGCACCAGGATGGCGAGCGCCTCGGGAGTGGGAGCGCCGTACTCCGGCTCGCCGGTCATCGACATGATCGACGTCAGGGTGCGCACCCGGGTCGGGTGCTCGATGGCCATGGTCTGGGCGATCATCCCGCCCATCGATGCCCCCACGACGTGGGCCGACTCGATGCCGAGGTGATCGAGCAGCGCGATGCCGTCGGCGGCCATGTCGGAGAGCTTGTACGCCACCGCCACCTCCTGCCCGGCCTGGGCGGCGAGGAAGCTCGTCATGAAGTCGCTCCCCTCGGGATCGTCGAACTTCGTGGACAGACCCGGTGTCCCGGTTGTCGTAGCGGACGACGAAGAAGCCGCGGTCGACGAGCGCGTCGCACAGCTCGATCGGCCACGCGATCAGCTGCGCGCCGAGTCCCATGACCAGCAGCAGCGGCTCGGCGCTCGGGTCGCCGTGGGTCTCGTAGGCGATCTCGATGCCGTTGACGGGAGCGATGGTGGTGGTCACCGGATCATCCTGACCGGCTCTTGACCGGGCGGTCAAGGAGCCCTCCACTAGGTTCCGCGCATGACCGTCTTCGGGGTGCACACCGGCCTCCAGAACACCACCATCACCGAGCTCCGGGACCTGTGGACCCGCATCGAGGACCAGGGGTTCGACTGGATCTCGATCTGGGACCACTTCTACTCGGCCGACTTCTCCGGCTACCAGTGCCACGAGGCCGTCGCGTGCCACGCCGCCCTCGCCTGCCACACCTCACGCGTGCGGGTGGGGTCGCTCGTCTACTGCGCCGGCTACCGGCACCCGGCCGTGCTCGCCAACGCCATCGCCACGATCGACCACCTCTCCGGCGGGCGAGCCGACCTCGGGCTCGGCGCCGGCTGGGCGTTCAACGAGTACGCCGCCTACGGCATCCCCTTCCCGTCGGACGGCGAGCGCCTCGACCTCCTCGAGGAGTCGATCCAGGCCATCCGCGGGCTCCTGCGGCAGGACGTCACCGACTTCTCCGGGACCCACGTCCAGCTCACCGAGGCCCGGTGCGAGCCGAAGCCCGTGCAGGCCGAGCTGCCGATCTGGGTCGGCGGCGGCGGGGAGCGGCGGACGCTTCGCATCGCGGCGAAGTACGCCGACGGGTGGAACGTGCCCTTCGTCTCGCCCGAGACCATCGCCCACAAGCGGGCGGTGCTCGCCGACCACTGCAGCACGGTCGGCCGCGACCCCTCGGAGATCCGCACGGCCGTCAACGTCGGTCTCTGCCGGGACGACGACGCCCTCGTCGCGCAGTTCGGCCAGCTCGCCGAGCGGGTGCGGCCGGGCGTGATGATCGGTTCGCCCGACCAGCTCGTGCAACGCATGGGCGAGTACGTCGACGGCCGGCGCCGATCAGATCAACATCGCCATGCGGGCCCCCTGGGACCTGACCCTCCTCGACCTCGCCACGGAGGCGATCCAGCAGCTGCGCACCGCCTGATGGTCCGGGCGTGGGCACCCGGACGGGTGAACCTGATGGGCGACCACACCGACCACACGGGCGGGCTCGTCCTGCCCCTGGCCATCGATCTCGGCACCACGGTCACGGGGCGCGCCGACGGCGACCTCGTCGAGCTGCGCTCCCCCCTCGAGCCCCAGCCGGCCGTGGTGCCCCGCGACGTCGACGACCCCGCCGCGCTGGCGCCCTCGTGGGCGCGCTACGTCGCGGGAGTGGTCGCGGAGCTCGGCCCGTCGGCCGGGTTCGTCGGCGTCGTGGAGACCACCCTCCCCGTGGGCGCCGGCCTCTCGTCCTCCGCGGCCCTCGAGGTGGCGGTGGCGCTGGCGCTGGGGTTCGACGGCCCGGCCCTGGAGCTGGCGCAGCCTGTGCCAACGCGCCGAGCAGCGAGCGTCCGGCGTGCCCTGCGGGATCATGGACCAGCTCGCCAGCGCCGCCGGCGTCGAAGGCCACGCGCTGCGCATCGACTGCACGACGCTGGAGCTGGAGCCGGTCCCGCTGCCCGACGACATCGAGGTGGTCGTCGTGGACTCCGGCCAGCGCCGGGAGCTGGCCACGAGCGCCTACGCCGAACGGGCGCGGGACTGCCAGGCCGCCCAGGCCGAGATCGGTCCCCTGCGCGCGGCCACGCCCGGCGACCTCGGGCGGCTGTCCGACGTCGTCGTCCGCCGCCGGGCCCGTCACGTCATCAGCGAGAACGAGCGGGTCGACGAGCTGGCCACGGCGCTCGTCACCGGCGATCGGGGCCGGATGGCCGAGGTCATGGCCGACAGCCATCGCAGCCTGCGCGATGACTTCGAGGTCAGCACCGACGTGCTCGACGCGCTGGTCGATCGGCTGGCCGCCCGCCGACGGCGTGATCGGCGCCCGCCTCACCGGCGCCGGCTTCGGCGGCTGCGTGGTCGCGCTCGTCGATCGGGGCACGCCCTTGCCGGACGACCTGACCGCGTGGCGCGTCATCCCTTCCGAGGGAGCCCGAATCGTCGACGAGGACGACACCGGACCCCAATAGGGTCAGCCTGTGGACGTCGAGCGGATGGACGACCTGGCCCTCCTCCGCCTCGAGCTCGAGACGCTCTGGATCACGGATCAGCGCGGCCGGCTGCTCCGCTGCCGTCCCCGACGACACGCGACCGCCGCCCCTGCTCGTCGTCGCCGCCTGCCGGGCCGGTGCCGTCTGGACGACGTCGGTCGCCGTGTCCGACGCGGCCCACGATCGCGTCAACACGCTCCTCGCCTCGGAGCCAGGCGCGGACGAGCTCGGCTGGGCGCCGTCGTGCGCGAGCGGCGCTCATCGACGCGCTGGGCGCAGGTGACGTGGCGCTGCCGCACGGCGGACCGTCCTATGTCGTCAGCGCACCGCTGGCCCCGACCGCCGACGTCGACCTGCGGTCGGAGGTGGAGATGGGTGGCGTCGCGGCCCTCGACGGCCTGATCCCGGAGGCCGATCGCAGCCTCGCCGCGCCGTGGGTGGTGGCCATGGTCGACGGCCGGGTCGCCGCGGTCTGCGAGACGGCCCGCTCGACCCCGCGGTCGGTCGAAGCCGGGGTCTGGACCTACGAACCCCACCGCCGTCAGGGCCTCGGCGCGGCCGTGACCGCGGCCTGGTCGGCACGGGTCGCGGGGCGCACGGCCTTCTACAGCACGTCCTGGGACAACACGGCGAGCCAAGGCGTCGCGCGCCGCCTCGGCCTCCGACCGATCGGGCACTGGTGGCAGCTCAGCCGCGCCTGATCACATGCGGTCGAGGAGCTGCTGCTTCTTGGAGTCGAACTCGGCCTGGGTGAGGGCGCCCTGCTGACGGAGCTGATCGAGCTTCGCGATCTGGTCGGGGATGGACTCCGGAGCCGGAGCCGGGGCCGATTGGTTGACGCGGTCGAACTTGCGGTTCTCGTTGGCTTCCATCTGCTTGTAGATCTCGTTCTGGACCGCCGACGGCTTGCGCACGTTGGAGAAGTTCTGGCGGCCCATCTCCCCGGCCGACTCGATCACGAGGTCGCCGGAGCCCACCATGCGCTCGAGGATCGACTGGGAGAAGAACACGGTGTTCACCCGGTCGAGCGGGATCTCGATGCCGTGCTTCGCGAGCACGCCGTGGCGGTAGATGAGCCGGTCGGTGGTGATGACGAAGTTCGTGGTGACCCACTCGAGGTAGGTGAGCCCCGTCCAGGCCAGCCCGACGAGCACGAGCGCGCCGGAGAACCCCAACGTGAGGCCTTCCCACCCCATGGCCAGGAGCACGACGCCCAGCCCCAGCGCCGCCAGGAGGAGCAGACCCGACTTGATGAAGTACACCCAGTGCGGGTGGAGATCGAGGACGATGTCCTCGCCCTCGTTCAGCAGCTTCGACGAGAACGGCACGGCGGAAGCGTAACGCCTACGCCCAACCGAGCTCCGTGAGCCGGTCGTCGTCGATGCCGAAGTGGTGGGCCACCTCGTGGATGACGGTGATCCGCACCTGCGCGACCACGTCTGCCTCGTCGACGCACCGCGCCAGGATCGGCAGCCGGAAGATGCTGATCCGGTCTGGCATCACCATGCCGTCGTAGCCCGCGTCCCGCTTGGTCAGCGGGATGCCCTCGTACAGCCCGAGGAGGCGACGACGTCTCCGTGCCCTCGCGCACGATCACGGCCACGTTGTCCATGAGCCGCCACAGGTCGTCGGGGATCTCGTCGAGGGCATCGGCAACCAGCTCCTCGAAGCGCTCGACCGGAACATCCACCATCGGGGCCAGCGTAGGGTCGACGACCGATGGATCCCGAGGCGCTCCTCGAAGGGCTGGACGACGCCCAGCGGGCGGCGGTCACCTCGACGTCTCAGCCCCTGGTCGTGCTCGCGCCGGCCGGCTCCGGAAAGACCCGGGTCCTCACCCGACGGATCGCCCATCGCGTGGCCACGGGGTCGGCCGACCCTCGGCACGTCCTCGCCCTCACGTTCACGCGCAAGGCGGCGGGCGAGCTCGACGACCGCCTGCGCCGCCTCGGCCTGCGCGGCGACGCGACGACGGGCACGTTCCACGGCGTGGCCTGGGGCACCCTGCGCGCCCGCTGGGCGGATCAGGGCCGCACGCCGCTCAACCTGCTCGATCGCAAGGGCCGCCTGCTCAGCGAGCTGGCGCCGACCACGCCCGGCAAGGACAAGCGCACCGTCGCCTCCGACCTCGCCACCGAGATCGAGTGGGCCAAGGCTCGCATGGTCACCCCGGACGCGTACGTGGACGCCGTGGCGCGCGCCGCCCGCAGGCCATCGCTCAAGCCCGCCGTCGTCGCCGAGGTGTACGCGGCCTACGAGACCCGCAAGCGCCGCGGCGGCCTGGTCGACTTCGACGACCTCCTCGCCCTCGTCGCGCGGGCCCTGGAGGACGACGACACGTTCGCGGCCGCGCAGCGCTGGCGGTTTCGGCACCTGTTCGTGGACGAGCTGCAGGACGTGAACCCCCTCCAGTTCCGCCTCCTGGAGGCGTGGCGCGGCGATCGCTACGACGTCACCGCGGTCGGCGACCCGCAGCAGGCGATCTACGGGTGGAACGGAGCCGACGCCCAGTTCCTCCTCGACATCCACCGCTGGTGGCCGCCGGCCGAGGTGATCGAGCTCGACCGGAGCTACCGGTCGACGCCCGAGATCCTCGACGATGCCGCCGTCGTGCTGCGCGGCGCGCGCCAGCCCGCCAGCGACGTGGTGGCCACCCGGGCCGCGGGTCCGCCGGCCCACCTCGCCGGCCACGCGGATGACCGCGCCGAGGCCATCGCCATCGCCCGTGCGGTGCGGCTCGCGCGGGCCCCGGGCCGGCGGTGGTCGGAGCAGGCGGTGCTGGTGCGAACCCACGCGCAGACCCACCTGCTCGCCGAGGCCCTTCGCGGCGCGGGCATCCCGCACCGCGTCCGTGCCGGCGCCGCCTTCCTCGATCGGCCGGACGTACGGACGAGCCCTGCGCGACCTCCGGAGCGCGGGGGTCCCCCTCGGCACCGCGCTGGCCGACCTCGAGCTCCAGCAGGAAGCCCTGGCGCTCGGGGCCGACGAGCTCCTGTCCCTCCCCGAGGACGAGATCGATGCGCGTGCCGTGGTCCTCGATCGCCAGGCCGACGAGCGCGCCGCCCTCGCCGCCCTGATCCGCATGGGACGGGACTACCTGCGCCTCGATCCGGTCGGCGGCGCCGACACCTTCAGCTCCTGGCTGACCGCCACGGTGCAGTCCGAGGGCGACCATCCCGGCGGGCGCGATGCCGTCGACGTGGCCACGTTCCACGCGGCCAAGGGCCTCGAGTGGACGACCGTGCACCTGGCCGGGGTGGAGGACGGCTACGTGCCCATCGCCCACGCCCGCACCGCGGCCGCACGCGCCGAGGAGGCGCGCCTGCTCTACGTGGCGATGACCCGGGCCCA
This sequence comes from uncultured Microthrixaceae bacterium, assembly GCA_963721695.1. Classification (GTDB taxonomy): domain Bacteria; phylum Actinomycetota; class Acidimicrobiia; order Acidimicrobiales; family VFJN01; genus VFJN01. The sequence continues at coordinate 453,817 of CAVRKU010000016.1, read as the reverse complement.
ACGCGAGCTCCGGATCTCGTGGGCGGAGCGGCGCACCTTCGGCGGCAAGGTCGTCGAGCGCCGCCGATCGCCGCTCCTCGACCCCTTGGTGCAGCGCGCCGCCGACCGCCCCCCGGTCACCGAGCCGGGACCCCCTGAGCCCCCCGTGGACGATTGGTCCACGGAGCTCGCCCGCCAGCGCGAGGCCCTGCGGGTCACCGCGGTCCCACGATCGCCGGCGCTCGAAGCCCTGCGCCGCTGGCGGGATGAGGCGGCGCGTGCCGCGCGCATCGAACCGGAGGCCGTGCTGCCTGACCACGTGCTCAACCGCGTCGTCGCCGCCAGCCCCCGCGACGTCGCCGAGCTCGGCGCGGTCGCCGGCGTGGGCCCGATCCTCGCCAGCCACTTCGGCGACGCCATGCTCGGGGCGCTCGCGCTGCCGGCGGACGCGACGGGCGACCGATGAGGTTCAGCATCGAGCAGCGGTTCGCGGCCGATGTGGACGCCGTGGCCCGCGCGTATGCCGACCCCGCCCTCTACGTCGCCCTCGTCGGGCTGCCGAAGCTCTCTCGCCCCGAGGTCGTGGGCCACGAGACCAGGGGCGAGACCGTGGTGCTCGAGGTCCGCTACCAGTTCGGCGGGGAGCTCTCGTCCGCGGCGCGGGCGGTGATCGACCCGGAGCGCCTCACGTGGGTGGAGCGCTCCACCCATGACCTCAGCCGACGGCGCACGACCTTCACGATGGTGCCCGACCACTACGGCGATCGGTTCTCCTGCAAGGGCTCGTACGCGCTTCGAGGCGACCGACACCGGCTGCCGGCGCCGAGGCGAGGGTGATCTGCGCGTGAAGGCGTTCCTGGTCGCGGCGACGGTCGAACGAGCGATCGTCTCCGGGCTCGAGGAGCACCTCGCCGACGAGGTCCCCGTGGTGGAGGCGTTCGTCGCCGGCGGCTAGGTCGACTCGCCCGTGGCCTGGCGGCGGTCGCGCTCCTGCCGCAGCGACGCGAACTTCGACAGGTCCATCGAGATGAAGAGCCCCTCGGCCTCGGCACAGAGCACGTCGCCGGCGCGCAGCTCGCCCCGGGTGAGGATCTTGCGCCCGCTCACGTTCTCGAGCCAGGCCTCGAACCGCAGCTCCGTCTCGAGCGGGGTCGGACTCCGGTAGTGCACGGTCAGGCGCCCGGTCATGCCGGGGCTGCCGGAGAGCGACTGCGTCGAACCGAGCACCTCGTCGAAGGCGGCGGCGATGTAGCCCCCGTGGACACACCCCGGCGGTCCTTCGTACGCCGCCCCGAAGGTCACCGTGCCCAAGATCCGATCGCCTTCGAGCCACAGGGTGATCGGCGGGGCGAGCGGGTTGGCGCTGCCCGAGCATCGGGCTGTGGTCGAAGAAGCCGAACGGTTCGCCCGCGTTGGCGGCCTCGGCGAAGCCCTCGTACATCGACTTGCTCGTGTACCCGCCGAAGCGCTCCGCGGCCCGCTCGACGTCGGCGGCCGCCTCCTCGATCACCTCGATCGGGGCGCTGGTCTGCACCATGCTGTGCAGCACATCCCGGATGGCGCCCGCGACGCGGAACAGCGCCGCCCGGCGGGGCGTGGGCTCGATGTCGCGCAGCTCCTGCATGCGCGCCGCCCACCCTGCCGAACCCGGTGAGCTGTCACCCGCCGACGGGCTGGAGTCGCTCACGCGACATCCTCCAGCTCGACGACGAGGGGGGCATGGTCCGAGGGCTGCTTGCCCTTGCGCGCGTTGCGGTCGATCAGGGCCCAGCGCACGCGCTCGGCGAACGGGGCCGACCCGAGCACGAGGTCGATGCGCATCCCGATGCCCTTGTGGAAGTTGCCCGCCCGGTAGTCCCACCACGAGAAGAGCCGATCCGTCTCCGGATATCGATCCCGGAACACATCGGTCAGGCCCCAGTCGAGCAGGCGCTGCAGCGCGTCCCGCTCTGGCGCGCTCACGTGGGTCGCGTCGACGAGCGCGCTCGGATCCCACACGTCGCGATCGGACGGTGCGATGTTGAAGTCACCGCACAGCGCCACGTCATCGGTGGGCGCGGCGACCGCGTCGAGGTGGCCCGCGAGCCGCTCCAGCCAGCGCAGCTTGTACTGGTAGTGCTCGTGGTCGAGGGCGCGGCCGTTCGGGATGTACGCGCTCATCACTCGCACCCCTCCACAGGTGGCGGTGACGAGCCTCGCCTCGTCGTCCGCGGGCTCGTCGTCAGCGAAGCCCGCCACGACGTCATCGAGCCCGACCCGGCTGATGATCGACACACCGTTCCACCGACCCTCGCCGTGGTGCGCGCTCTCGTAGCCGAGGGCCGAGAAGGCCATGGCCGGGAAGGCGGTGTCGGCGAGCTTCGTCTCCTGCATGCACACCACGTCGGGTTGGCACTCGGCCAACCACGCCTCCACCCGCTCTTGGCGGGCCTTCAGGGAGTTGACGTTCCAGGTGACGAGGCGCACGACCTCGGACGCTACCGTCCGGGCCGCGCCTGCCCGAGCGGGGGTGACCCGAACGATCTCGGGCCATCCCCCGTCGGTGCAGACAGCACCTCCAGCTCCCGCGGGGAGCCGTTCAGCGCTTCTTGGTTGCCTTGCGTGCCGGAGCGCGCTTGGCCGCTGCCTTCTTCCTGGCCGGCGCCTTCTTGGCGGCGGCCTTCTTGCGGGCTGGAGCCTTCTTGGCTGCAGCCTTCTTGCGGGCCGGCGCCTTCTTCGCGGCGGCCTTCCTCTTCGCCGGAGCCTTCTTCCTGGCCGGAGCCTTCTTCGCTGCGGCCTTCTTGCGTGCGGGCGCCTTCTTTGCTGCGGCCTTCTTGCGTGGCCGGAGCCTTCCTGGCGACTGCCTTCTTGCGCGCCGGAGCCTTCTTGGCTGCGGCCTTCTTCTTGGCCGGTGCCTTCTTGGCTGCGGCCTTCTTTCTTGCTGCTGCCACCCGTTCCTCCTCTGTCGGTTGTACGGGATCGCTTGCCGAGCCCGCGGCGGCAAGGGAGACCCTCGCCGTCGCAGTCCCGACACCTGGCATGGTCAGGTCGACGCCGCGCCGGGGCGTGTCGAACGCATGGACCACGAACGTATAGGTCGTGCCGGAGCTCAGCACCTCGCGCGCGCTGCGCGGCGCGGGGTTGCCGAGGCTCTTCAGCGGCAGATAGCACCGCGCGCCGTCCGCCAAGACGTACGCGCCGTGCGACGCGAACCGCTCGACGACTCCTGAGACGGTGGAGCCGACGGGGTGCGCGGACACGAACTCGATGAACGGGAGCGCCTCGTTGTAGGGCTCGACGCCACCGGCGCCACCCGCGCCGCGCCGTCGCCGGCCGGCGCCCGTGCCCTCGCTCGCCTTGGCCGCCAGCGCCGCCTTCCGGGCCGGGGCGGGCGGCGCGGGGTCACTGCGGCCGCGCTGGCGCCCTCCCGTGGCCTTGGCCGCTGGAGCCGTGGCCTTCTTGGCGGCCCGCTCGGCGGCCTTCGGGGCCGGTGCGGCGGGAGCCTCGGGCGCGGCCTTCTTGGCCGCCTTCTTGGCGTCGCTCACCGACCGACGGCTCAGCGGGCCCCGCACGGGGGACCGTTCCATGAACACCCAGCCGACGTGCGGCACCGGCTTCCCACCCACGAGGCGACCCTGGTCGAACAGCCACCCGTACTGCCCGTGGAACTCCTGGAAGGAGTCGTTCGACAACACCACCGCGTCGGCGCGGTCCGCGATCTGCAGGAGGAACGCGTCGCCTCGACCGATGACACCGGCCGGTGGCGAGATGACCTCGCCCGCGTTGACGGCATCCTCGAACGTCGCGCGCTCGGATTCGTCGATGCGGTTCGGGAAGCTCGCGTCGACGACGACGGTGACCGTCGTCGGCTTGTACTCCTCGAGGTACGCGCGCACTGCCTCGTCGAGCTGTTGCAAGCTCGGCAAGGTGCGTCCCTCGGTCGCAAGGTTCGAGCCGTCGACGACGACGTGCTTGACGGTCATCCGGTTTGCAAGTCAACCAGAGGGGCGCGGTGCACCGTGGGATGTTGCATCAGATCCGGCGCGATGAACAGCCCAACGCGCGCGTAGGGTCGCGTTTCGTGACCGACGAGGTGACCGATCTTCTGCAGCACCTCATCCGAAACGCGTGCGTGAACGACGGCACCGACACCTCTGGCAACGAGGTGCGCAGCGCGGATCTGCTCGAGACCTACCTCGAAGGGAGCGGGCTCGATTGTCAACGGTTCGAACCCGCGCCGGGAAGAACGAGCCTCGTCGCGCGCATCGAAGGCACCGACCCCGACGCGCCCACGATGCTCCTGATGGGCCACACCGACGTGGTCCCCGTGAACCCCGACGGGTGGCAACACGATCCCTTCGGCGGCGAGCTCATCGACGGCGAGGTGTGGGGGCGCGGCGCCGTCGACATGCTGAACCTCACCGCGTCGATGGCCGTCGCCACGAAGCGGCTGGCCACGGGCGGCTTCCGGCCCCGGGGGACCTTGATCTACCTGGCCGTCGCGGACGAGGAGGCCCTCGGCTCGCTCGGGGCCGGCCACCTCGTCGAGCACGAGGCCGACGCCATCCGGGCCGACTTCGTGATCACGGAGTCCGGCGGGATCCCGATCCCCAGCCCCACCGGCCTGAAGCTGCCGGTGATCGTGGCCGAGAAGGGCAGCCACTGGGCCCAGCTGCGCGTCTCGGGCACGCCCGGCCACGGCTCCCAGCCCTACAAGACCGACAACGCCCTCGTCACGGCCGCCGCCGTGGTCCAGCGGCTCGCCGAGTACGAGCCCCGCACGCAGATCCACGACATCTGGCGTCGGTTCATCGAGGGGATGGACTATCCGGCCGAGCTCGTCGACCCGCTGCTCGATCCCGACGGCTTCGGCGACGCGTGCGATGCACTCCCGGTGGGCATGGGACGCCAGTTCCAAGCGTGCACCCACACGACGTTCGCGCCGACCATCGCCCACGGCGGCACGAAGATCAACGTGATCCCGGATCGCGTCGACCTCCAGATCGACATCCGAACCCTGCCGGGCGATGGTGCCGCCGAGGTGCGCGCGATGTTGGACGAGGCACTCGGCGACCTCGCCGCAAAGGTCGAGCTGGTGGCGTCGGTCGACGACCCGTCGACCGCCTCACCGATCGACACGCCGCTCTGGGATGCGATCGGCCGCGTCACCCAGACGTTCTACGAAGGTTCGAAGATCGTCCCCTTCATGACGGTCGGAGCCACGGACGCGCGGTTCTTCCGGCGGCTCGGCACGACGAGCTACGGCTTCGGTCTCTTCTCCACCGACCTCTCCTTCGAGGACTACGGCGCCATGTTCCACGGCGACGACGAGCGCGTCGACGTCACGTCGCTCCAGCTGAGCACCGACATGTGGCAAGCGCTGTCACGAGATCTGCTCGAGGGCTGACCGGGGCCCGCCGTGCCGTTCCGTGCCGTCTTCTTCGACTTCGGTGGGGTGATCCTGTCGAGCCCCTTCGAGGCCTTCAACGGCTTCGAAGCGCGCACCGGGCCTGCCCCGCGACTTCATCCGGACCATCAACTCGACCAACGCCGACAGCAACGCCTGGGCCCGCTTCGAGCGCAGCGAGGTCACCTTCGACGGCGTTCTGCGATCTCTTCGAGGCCGAGTGCCGCGAACAGGGCCACACGGTCGACGCCCGGGCGCTGATGCCGCTCCTCGCCGGCGAGATCCGGCCGGCGATGGTGGAGGCGGTGCGCCGATGCCAGGAGCGGCTCATCACCGCCTGCCTCACGAACAACTGGGTCAGCTTCGGCGACTTCCCGTCCGACGCGCGAGCCGACGGTCGCGACGGCGCGCTGCAGCTGTTCGATCACGTGATCGAGTCGAGCAAGGTCGGCGTTCGCAAGCCCGACCCGCGGTTCTACGAGCTGGCCTGTGAGATCTGCGGGATCGAGCCGCACGAGGCCGTGTTCCTCGATGACCTCGGCGTGAACCTCAAGCCCGCCGCCGCGATGGGCATGACCACCATCAAGGTCGTCGACCCCGACGAGGCCTTGGCCGCGCTCGAAGAAGCCGTCGGCTTCCCCGTCACCTGACCCGTCGAGCTAGAGGTCGAGGGCGGCGGCGAGGAGCTGGGACTGCTCCTGGGCGTGGACGGCGTGCGAGCCGGTGGCGGGGCTGCCGGACTCGTAGCGGGACACGCGGTGGATCTGGTGGCTGCCGTCGAACCGCTCGTAGAGACGGCCCTTCACGAAGTTCCACGCTCCCATGTTCTCCGGCTCCTCCTGGAGCCACACCAGCGTGGTGGCACCCGGGTAGCGAGCGACGATCTCGTCGAGCTGCTCGTAGGGCCACGGGTAGAGCTGGTCGACGCGCACGACCGCCACCGGCGCCTCGGCGGCGTCTCGAGCCGCGATCGCCTCGTGGCCGACCTTGCCGGTGGTGAGCACGATCCGACGGATGGCGGCCGGGTCAGCCACACCGCCATCGTCGATCGTCTCCCGGAAGCTGCCTCGCTCGAGCTCGCTCACGGGCGAGCGCATCGACTTGGCTCGCAGGAGCGACTTCGGCGTGAAGATCACCAGCGGCTTGCGAAGGGTGCGGCGCACCTGGCGGCGCAGGAGGTGGAAGATCTGCGACGCCTGCGTGCAGTTCGCGACCTGGATGTTGTCCTCCGCGCACATCGTGAGGAACCGCTCCACGCGCGCGGAGGAGTGCTCCGGTCCTTGGCCCTCGTAGCCATGCGGTAGGTACAGGACCAGACCGCTCGTCTGGTTCCACTTGTCCTCCGCCGCGACGAGGAACTGGTCGACGATCGTGGAGGCACCGTTCCAGAAGTCGCCGAACTGCGCCTCCCAGACCACCAGCGACTCCTTCGCGACCACCGAGTAGCCGTACTCGAACCCGAGCCCGGCGTACTCCGACAGCAACGAGTCGTAGATCCAGAACTTGCCCTGCTCGGGTCCGAGGTGCGCCAACGGTGCGAACTCATCGCCGTTCGTGTGGTCGACGAGCACGGCATGGCGGTGGCTGAACGTGCCGCGCCGCGTGTCCTGGCCGGCGATCCGCAGGTCGGTGCCCTCGAGCAGCAGCGATCCGTAGGCCATCGCCTCGGCGAGGGCCCAGTCGACCTCGCCGCCGGCCCACAGCTGGTCGCGCGCCTCGAACTGCTTGAGCAGCTTGGGGTGGATGTGGAAGGTGTCAGGCCGGGTGGACAGCGTGGTGTAGATGCGATCGAGGACGTCGCGAGCCACACCGGTCTCGATGTGGGGCAGCACGCCGACCGGCGGCGGCGGTTCCTTCGCGATCGGCTCGCTGACCGGGGCGCTCTGGCGCGTCTCGTCGAGCGCCGTCTGCAGCCGCTTCTGGAAGTCGTCGAGGGCGCCTTCCGCCTCCTCCAGCGAGAGCTGGCCCCGCTTCACCAGCGACTCGGTGAACAGCTTCCGCACCGAGCGGCGGGCGTCGATCTTGGCGTACATCATCGGCTGCGTGTAGCTCGGGTCGTCACCCTCGTTGTGACCGTGCCGGCGGTAGCAGACCATGTCGATCACGACGTCCTTGTGGAACTGCTGCCGGTACGCGAACGCCAACCGGGCGACCCGCACGCACGCCTCGGGATCGTCGCCGTTCACGTGGAAGATCGGGGCCTGGATGATCTTGGCGACGTCGGTGGAGTAGAAGCCGGAGCGGGCGGACTCCGGGGTGGTGGTGAAGCCGATCTGGTTGTTGACGACGACGTGGATGGTGCCGCCGACGCGGTAGCCCTTGATGTCGCTCATGTTCAGCGTCTCGGCGACCACGCCCTGGCCGGCGAAGGCCGCATCGCCGTGCATCAGGATCGGCAGCACCGAGAACGCCTCGGGGTGGTTGATGGCGTCCTGCTTGGCGCGCGCCATGCCGACCACCACGGGGTCGACCGCCTCGAGGTGGCTGGGGTTGGCGGCCAGCTCGACCGTGATGTCCTTGCCGGACCGGGCGACGAACTTGCCGACCTGGCCGAGGTGGTACTTCACGTCCCCGGAGCCCTGCATCGAGTCGGGGTCGATCTGACCCTCGAACTCCTTGAAGAGCTGGTCGTAGCTCTTGCCCACGATGTTGGTGAGCACGTTGAGGCGGCCGCGGTGCGGCATGCCCACCACGGAGCCCTCGAGCTCGGCGTCGGCGGCGGCCTCCAGGATGGCGTCCAGGATCGGGATGGCGGCCTCCGCGCCCTCCATCCCGAACCGCTTCTGCCCGACGTACTTGGTGGCGAGGAACTTCTCGAACGCCTCGGCGGCGTTGAGCCGCTCCAGGATGTAGCGCTGGTCGTCGAGGTCGAGCTCCGGCGACACCCCTTCGACCTGCTCCTGGATCCAGCGCTGCTCCTCCGGGTCCTGGATGTGCATGTACTCGATGCCGATCGTGCGGCAGTACGCGTCCCGCAGCACGTGGAGCGCGTCGCCGAGCGCCATGCGCTCCTGCCCGCCGAGGCCCCCGGTGAGGAACTCGCGGTCGAGATCCCAGAGCGTGAGCCCGTAGGTGGCCGGGTCGAGCTCGACGGGCATGTCGGGCTCCTTCCAGCGCAGCGGGTCGAGGTCGGCGATCAGGTGGCCCCGCACCCGATGGACGCGGATGAGGTTGGCGACGGCCATCTGCTTCTCGAGCATCGCCTCCTCGCGGTCGATCGGGTTGACGTCCCGGCGCCAGAGCACGGCTTCGTAGGGCACGCCGAGGGCGCGGAACACCTCGTCGTAGAACCCGTCCGCGCCGAGGAGCAGCTCCTCGACCCGCTTGAGGAACAGTCCCGACTCGGCCCCCTGGATGATCCGGTGGTCGTAGGTCGAGCTGATCGTGATGACCTTGGAGATCCCGAGATCGGCGAGCGTGACGGGATCGGCGGCCTTCCACTCCGTGGGGTAGTCGAGGCTGCCCACGCCGACGATGAGGCCCTGGCCGGGCATGAGGCGCGGCACCGACTGCTGCGTGCCGATCGTGCCCGGGTTCGTGAGGCTCACCGTGGTGCCGACGAAGTCGTCGGGGCTGAGCTTGTTCGACCGCACCTTGCGGATGAGCTCCTCGTAGGCGCCCCAGAAGCCTCGGAAGTCGAGCTCGTCGGCGTCGCGCACGACGGGCACGAGGAGCGTGCGGCTGCCGTCGGACTTCTCCATGTCGACCGCGATGCCGAGGCTCACGTGCTCGTGGCGGATCACCCGCGGCTTGCCCTCCGCGTCCTCGACGTAGGAGGAGTTCATGACCGGCACGGTCTCGTGGATCGCCTGGATGACGGCGTAGCCGATGAGGTGGGTGAAGGACACCTTCCCGCCGCGGGTGCGACCGAGGTAGCCGTTGATGATCCGGCGGTTGACCTCGAGCAGCTTGGCCGGGACGCTGCGGAAGCTCGTGGCCGTGGGGACCTCGAGGCTGGCCTCCATGTTGGCGACGATGCGGGCGGCGGCGCCGCGGATCGGCTCACCTGGGCTCTCTGGTCGCCCCTCCGGGGCTTCCGGCTTCGCCGATCCGGCTGCCACCGGCGGGGCTGCTCCGCCTGGCGGCTGCGCAGTGTCGCCGTTCGCCGGGGCTGCCGGGGGCGGGGGCGGGCGCCGGCGCGGGCGCCGGGGCGGGGGCGGCGCTCACCTGCGGGGCGGCATCGCGCCGGTAGTCGGCGAAGAAGTCCTGCCAGCTCTCGCTCACCGACGCCGGGTCGGCCAGGTACTGCTCGTGCATCTCGTCGACGAGCCACGCGTTGGGGCCCAGGGCGCTCGGGAGCAGCTCGCCATCGACGTCGGGATCGTCAGCCACGGCGTCGAGCGTACCGGCGCGAGCATCCACCACTGAGACCGGCCGCGCGCGTAGACCCTTCGACAACCCAGCCGACGGCGAAGGGGAGCGGGCCCTATGGGAGCAGCCGAAGCACTCGGGAGCAGCGACCGGATCTCGCTGCACGACCTACGCCCGCTGGTGGGCGCCAGGGTGGCGGCGGAGACGGTCGGAGGGCCCATCGAGGGCACGCTCCTGTCGTGCACCGCCCGGTCGGCGTGGATCGTGGTCGACGACCTCGATCACGTGGTGCCGCTCCCCCACCTCGTCGCGATCCAGCGCCGCTAGTCGGGTCGCCGCCGGTGCGGGGCGGCCCGGGGACGGCCGCTACCGTCGGCCGTCATGAGCAACGCTGCCCAGTTCATCTTCACCATGCGGAAGGTGAGCCGCTTCCACCCACCTGACCGTGAGGTGCTCAAGGACATCACGCTGGCCTTCTACCCCGGCGCGAAGATCGGCGTCATCGGGCCCAACGGCTCCGGCAAGTCGTCGCTGCTGCGCATCATGGCCGGCGTCGACGACGGCTTCACGGGCGAGGCCCGCTTGTCCCCCGGGTTCACCGTCGGGCTGCTCGAGCAGGAGCCATCGCTCGACGAGACCAAGGACGTCAAGGGCAACGTCATGGACGGCGTGGCCGAGGTGGCCGGCCTGCTCGAGCGCTACGACGCGGTGCTCGCCAAGTACGCCGACCCCGACGCGGACTACGACAAGATCGGCGTGGAGCAGGCGGAGCTCGAAGCCAAGATCCAGGCGGCGGGCGCCGACGACCTCGACCGCCAGATCGAGATCGCGATGGACGCCCTCCGGCTCCCGCCGGGCGACGCCGACGTCACGACCCTCTCCGGGGGCGAGAAGCGCCGCGTGGCGCTGTGCCGGCTCCTGCTGTCGAAGCCCGACCTGCTGCTCCTCGACGAGCCCACCAACCACCTCGACGCCGAGTCCGTCGCGTGGCTCGAGCGGACCCTGCGCGACTACCCGGGCACGGTCGTGGCCATCACGCACGACCGGTACTTCCTCGACAACGTGGCCCGCTGGATCCTCGAGCTCGAGCGCGGCAAGGGCCATCCGTTCGAGGGCAACTACTCGAGCTGGCTCGAGCAGAAGCAGGCGCGCCTCGACGCCGAGGAGAAGAGCGACTCGACCCGACGCCGCACGCTCGAGCGCGAGCTCGAGTGGGTCCGCATGGCGCCGAAGGCGCGCCAGGCCAAGGGCAAGGCCCGCCTGGCGGCCTACGACAAGCTCCGGGCCGAGGCGGAGGAGGCGGAGCGCGGCCCGGACAAGCTCCAGATCCAGCTGCCGCCCGGTCGCCGCCTCGGTGGTGTCGTGATCGAGGCCGACGACGTGGTGAAGGCGTACGGCGACCGCCTCCTCATCGACGACCTCGACTTCAAGCTCCCGCCCGCCGGCATCGTCGGCGTGATCGGCGCGAACGGCGCGGGCAAGACCACCCTGTTCCGCATGATCACCGGGCAGGAGCAGCCGGACGCCGGCACCTTCAAGATCGGTGACACGGTCGACCTCGCCTACGTGGACCAGAGCCGCGACAGCCTCGACCCCGAGGCCACCGTCTACGAGGAGATCACCGGCAACGTCGAGTTCATGAAGCTCGGCAACCGCGAGGTCAACGGCCGCGCCTACGTCAGCAACTTCAACTTCAAGGGCTCCGACCAGCAGAAGAAGGTGGGCCTGCTCTCCGGCGGCGAGCGCAACCGCGTGCTCCTCGCCAAGATGCTGAAGGAGGGCTCCAACGTCCTCCTCCTCGACGAGCCGACCAACGACCTCGACGTCGACACGCTCCGCTCCCTCGAGGACGCCCTGGAGGCCTTCGCCGGGTGCGCGGTCGTGATCAGCCACGACCGGTGGTTCCTCGACCGCATCGCCACCCACATCCTCGCCTTCGAGGGCGACAGCCAGGTGCGGTGGTTCGAGGGCAACTTCACCGAGTACGAGGCGTGGAAGCGCAAGGAGCTCGGCGCCGAGGCGGACCAACCCCACCGCATCAAGTACAAGCCGCTCCACCGCTAGACCGACCAACCGACTGCTTCTGTGTGACGCCGATCATCCGGATGCCGATGGTGAGCGTCACACAGAAGGCGGGGGTTAGAGCAGGGCGAGGACCTTGGCGGCCATGGCCTCGGGGTCGCCGTCGCCGGGGCGGAGCACGAGCTCGGCGTGCTCGGGGGCCTCGTACGGGTCGTCGACCCCGGTGAAGCCGGTGATCTCGCCGGCCCGGGCCTGGGCGTAGAGGCCCTTGGGGTCGCGCTGCTCGCACACCTCGAGCGGCGTGTCGACGAACACCTCGTGGAACGGCAGGTCGGCCTCCGCGTGGAGGGCCCGCACGAGGTCGCGGTCGGTCCGGTACGGGCTGATCAGCGGCACGAGCACGACGAGGCCGGCATCGGCCATGAGGCGGGCGACGTGGCCCACGCGCCGGACGTTCTCGGCCCGGTCGGCGGCGGAGAAGCCGAGGTCGCCGTTGAGCCCGTGGCGCACGTTGTCGCCGTCGAGCACGTAGGCGGGCCGATCGAACGCCACCAGCCGCGCCTCGCAGGCCACCGCGACGCTGGACTTGCCCGAGCCGGACAAGCCCGTCAGCCAGATGGTGGCGCCGGCCGACGGTCGGTCCCTCCGGGCGACCTGCCCGGGATGCCAGGTGATGTTGTCGCGGCTCACTCGGTCAGCGGGGCGAGGATCATGCCGGCGCCCACGGTCGTGTTGCTGGCCTCGTCCACGAGGATGAAGCTCCCGGTGGTCCGGTTGCGGCGGTACTCGTCGTAGAAGAGCGGCACCGTCGTGCGCAGGGTGACCCGGCCGATCTCGTTGAGGGACAGGCCCACGGCGTCCTCGTACCGGTGGAGCGTGTTCACGTCGAGCTGGTACTGGAGGTCCTTCACGAGCGGCCCGCGCCCAGCGGGTCGTGTGCTTGATCGCCAGCTTGGCGCCCTCGCGCAGCCAGGTGCTCTCGGACATCCAGCACACCATGGCCTCGATGTCCTGCCCCGCGTGCGGCTGGTTCCGGCGCCGGGCGATCATGTCGCCGCGGCTCACGTCGATCTCGTCGGCCAGTCGCAGCGTGACGGACATGGGCGTGTACGCCTCGTCGATCGGTCCGTCGGCGGTGTCGATCGAGCTGATCGTGGACGTGAAGCCAGATGGCAGCACCACCACCTCGTCGCCGGGACGGAACACCCCGCCGGCCACCGTGCCCGCGTAGCCGCGGTAGTCGTGCGTGCTGAGGTCGGTCTGGTTCTGGGGGCGGATGACGTACTGGACCGGGAAGCGCGCGTCGATGAGGTTCCGGTCCGAGGCGATGTGCACCTCCTCGAGGACGTGCAGCAGCGCGGCGCCTTCGTACCAAGGCATGTTGGCCGACCGGTCGACGATGTTGTCGCCGTGCAAGGCCGACACCGGGATGAACGTGAGGTCGTGGACGTCGAGCTTCATCGCGAACGAGCGGAACTCGGCCTTGATCTCCTCGAAGCGATCCTCGCTCCAGTCGACGAGGTCCATCTTGTTCACGCAGAGGACGAGGTGGGGGATGCCGAGCAGCGACGCCAAGAAGGCGTGACGCCGCGACTGCTCCAGCACGCCCTTGCGCGCGTCGATCAGGATCGAGCGCCACATCCGCGGTCGACGCGCCCGTGACCATGTTGCGCGTGTACTGGATGTGCCCGGGGGTGTCAGCGATGATGAACTTCCGCTTGGGCGTGGCGAAGTAGCGGTAGGCGACATCGATCGTGATCCCCTGCTCGCGCTCCGCCCGGAGGCCGTCGGTGAGCAGGGCCAGGTTCGTGTACTCGTCGCCCCGCTCGCGCGAGGTGCGCTCCACCGCCTCCAGCTGGTCCTCGAAGATCGCCTTCGAGTCGTACAGGAGGCGCCCGATCAGCGTCGACTTCCCGTCGTCGACCGACCCGGCGGTCGCGAGGCGGAGCATCTCCGTCATCAGAGTTCGCCCTCAGTGCGCAGGCCGATCCGGCTTCGCCGTGTCGGCCGGAGCGCCCCTCGCTCGGCGACGAACCTCCTCGTTCGGCGTCGAAACCATCAGAAGTAGCCCTTCGCGCTTGCGGTCTTCCATGCCGGCCTCGCTGATCCGGTCATCGGCTCGGGTGGCGCCCCGCTCGGTGAGCCTCGTGGCGGCCACCTCGGCGATCACCGCGTCCAGTGTGCCCGCCGGTGACTCGACGGCTCCGGTGCACGTGATGTCGCCCACCGTGCGGAAGCGCACCGTGCGCTCCTCCACCTCTTCGCCGGGAAGCCGCGGGATGAGCTCGGAGTCGTCCATCCACATGCCGTCACGCTGGAACACGCGGCGTCGGTGGGCGAAGTAGATCGCCGGGAGCTCGATGCCCTCGTCCGCGATGTACTGCCAGATGTCGAGCTCGGTCCAGTTCGAGAGCGGGAACACCCGGATGTGCTCGCCCTTGCGATGACGTCCGTTGTAGAGGCTCCACAGCTCCGGTCGCTGGTTCTTCGGGTCCCACTGGCCGAAGTCGTCGCGGAAGCTGAAGACGCGCTCCTTGGCGCGGGCCTTCTCCTCATCGCGGCGAGCCCCGCCGAAGACGGCGTCGAACTCCTGCTCCTCGATGCCGCGCAGCAGGGTGACCGTCTGGAGCCGGTTGCGGCTCGCCGAGGGCCCCGTGTCCTCGACCACCGCGCCGGATTCGATGTCGTCCTCCACGCTGGCGACCACGAGCCGAGCACCGACGCGCTCGACCATGGCGTCGCGGAACGCCAGCACCTCCGGGAAGTTGTGCCCGGTGTCGACGTGCATGACCGGGAACGGCACCCGGGCCGGCGCGAAGGCCTTCACGGCGAGGTGCAGCATGACGATCGAGTCCTTGCCGCCCGAGAACAGCAGCCCCGGCCGTTCGAACTCGGCGGCCACCTCCCGGATGATGTGGATCGCCTCGGCTTCGAGGGCCCGGAGGTGCGACAGCTCGTAGGTCGTCGTGGACATGGAGGAGTCAGGGTAAATCTCGATCAAACTGGTAAGCAATCCACGTGTCGAGCCTCCCGTCCCCCGCCGACCACGTGTTGGCGGCCCGGGCGGCCACGGAGGCCGGGGAGCTGCTCGTGCACCTCCGCGCCGAGCTGATGGCCGGCGGGCACCTCCCGGGCGCCACGGGGGACGCCGGCGACCGGGCCGCCCATCTCTTCCTGATGGACCTGCTGGCGCGGGAGGCCCCGGACGACGCGGTGCTCTCCGAGGAGGGGCGGGACGATCTGCGCCGGCTCGACCACGAGCGCGTGTGGATCGTCGACCCCGTCGACGGCACGCGTGAGTTCAGCGAGCCCGGGCGCACCGACTGGGCCGTGCACGTGGCCCTCGCCATCGATGGGGTCGCGGTCGTCGGCGCGGTCGCCCTCCCGGCCCGTGGGATCACCCTCAGCACCGACCCGCCGCCACCGGCGCGCCCTGCCGCACGATGACGAGATCCGCATCCTCGTGTCACGGAGCCGACCGCCGCACCAGGCGCGGTTGGTCCAGGAGGCGCTGGGCGGCCGGCTCGTTCCGATGGGCTCGGCCGGCGCGAAGGCCATGGCCGTCGTGCTCGGCGAGGCGGACGTCTACGCCCACGCCGGCGGTCAGTACGAGTGGGACAACGCCGCCCCCGCGGCGGTCGCGTCCGCCGCCGGTCTCCACGTGAGCCGGCTCGATGGGAGCCCGCTGCGCTACAACCAGGCCGATCCGTGGCTGCCCGACCTGCTCATCTGCCTCCCGGATCTCGCGGTGCCCGTGCTCCGCGCGCTGCGCCGCTGACGATCAGGCGCGCAGTCGCTGACGGGCCCCTGCCCGCAGCGGTCGGAGCGACCCGAGATCGAACCGAGGCTCGGCCTCGGGCCGCCCGAACAGGAAGCCCTGCGCGGCGTCGCAGCCGAACGATCGCAGCCGCTCGAGCTGTGCGGCGGTCTCCACGCCCTCCCCGACCGATCGCAGCCCCAGGCTGCGCGCCAATTGGACGACCGCACGCACGAGGGTCTCGTCGCCGGGAGGACCACCCAGGCGCTCGACGAAGGAACGGTCGATCTTGACGATGTCGACGGGCAGGCGGGTCAGGTAGCTGAGCGACGAGTAGCCGGTGCCGAAGTCGTCGATGGCCAGCAGGACCCCGAGCGCACGGAGCTCGTGCAGCCGGTGCCCGATGGCATCCGCATCGAGGAGCACGGACTCGGTGATCTCGAGCACCACGCGCCGGGGATCGATGCCCGTGCGGTTGAGGATCGACGCCACGGTGGTGACGGCGGCCGGGTCGAGGACCTGGCGCGCGGCCATGTTCACGGCGATCCTCCCCGTCGGCCACGTCGCCGCCTGCTCGCACGCCTGCTCCAGCACCCACCATCCCATCGGCACGATGGCGCCCGTCTCCTCGGCGAGCGGGATGAACGATGCGGGCTGCAGCAGGCCGCGCTGCGGGTGCTGCCAGCGCACGAGGGCCTCGTGACCCTCGACGGTCAACGTCGACAGGTCGACGATGGGCTGCAGGTGCACGACCATCTCGCCGGCGTCGACCGCGGCCTTCACGTCGGCGACGAGCTCCAACCGCTCGACGGCCGACGTCCGCATGCCGTGCTCGAACAGCTCCACCCGGGCCTTCCCGTTGCCCTTGGCGGCGTACATGGCGAGGTCGGCGTCCTGCAGCGCCCCCGCGCCCGACTCGTACTGGCCACAGGCCAGGCCCAGGCTCGCGCTGACGCGCAGGTCCCGCCCCGCCACGGAGAACGGCACCTCGAAGGCGGCGAGCACCCGCTGCGCGAGCAACGGGCCCTCGGCGATGGCCGTATCGCCCTCGACCAGGATGGCGAACTCGTCACCACCGATCCGGGCGACGGTGTCCCCGAGGCGGACGCACGCGCGCAGTCGCTCGCCGACCGAGGCGAGCAGGCGGTCCCCGGCGTCATGGCCCAGGCTGTCGTTGACCGTCTTGAAGTCGTCCAGGTCGACGAAGAGGACCGACACCGGCTCATCCCGCCGCTGCTGGAGCGCGTGGTCGAGCCGATCACGGAAGAGCGCCCGGTTGGCCAGGAGCGTGAGCGGGTCGTGGAAGGCCTGGAACTCGAGCTGCACCTCCCGCTGCTGCAGCTCGGTGACCGTCCGCTCGAGGTGCCCGGTGAGCTCGCGGTTCTCGAGGACCGTCACCACCTGGCGCACGACGAGCAGGACCGCGATGACGCTGCCCACGATGCCGAGGAACGGTCCGACGCCGACCCCGGACATCGAACGGCTGACGTAGATCGCCACACCGGGGATGATCGGCAGGTAGGGCAGCGACACGCTCATCAGCGATTCCGAGAGAGGCCGCGCGTCGCTGGCCGTCGCCGGTTCGGTGGGTACGTAGGCCGCCAGCGCGAGCAGCGCGAACCCCAACGGCCAGCACACGTCGGTCACCGGCTCGCTGCCGTAGGTGCCCATGGCGGTCATGTAGGCGAAGGCGCTGTCGGCGACCGCGAGGGACACGGCACCGGCGGCGACCAGGGGCAGCGGCCCCGACCACCGATCCTGGCGGCGCGCGAGGACCGCGAACACCACGGCGACGGTGACGACGTCCGCGACGGGGTAGACGACGGCGATGCTGCGCTCGAGCCACTCGCCCTCGCTGGCCAGGTACACCACCCCGAGGAAGGTGCCGTAGCTCGCGAAGATCATGGCCGCCGTCGTGATGAGGCCGTCCAGGACCGCGCGGGCACGACCGATGTTGCGCAGGGATCGGGAGGGGAACACCAGCACGCCGGCGAGCAGGAAGGGGATGGCACCCAGGTACCCCACGTCGGCCAGGCCCGGGTACGGGACCGGCTCGTCGAGGACCACCTCGAACCAGGTCCACACGGCCTGGCCGAGGCCCCAGCACACCGCCGCGGCGGCGAGCAGGTACCACGACATCTTCAACCGCCCCTCGGCGCGCCGCCCGGCCAGGACCAGGGCCGGCGCCGCGATCAAGAGCGGCACCATGGTCTGGCCGAGGTCGTTCACGACCGTGATCGAACGGGTGCTGCCGGGGGCGATGGCGAGGTACGAGACGTACAGGAGGGTGCCGACGGCGAGCGCGGCCGCAGCGACGCGCGCGGTCCGCCTCGGGGACTCCTCCAACATCTCCATCGGTGGAGCATCGACAGGGCCGGGGGCGAACCTGAACGATCGCCCGCGCGAGACTCGACCAGCCATGACCGTCACGGACCTCGAGCTCGGCAGCTTCAGCGACGAGCCGCCGTGGCTCGTCGATCCGGACGAGATGCGGTGGCGGCGAGCCGTCCCCGGGCTGCGGGCCGAGATCGCCGACGAGCTCCCCCGCCTCACGCGAGCGACCAAGGTCCCCCCCGGGGTGCGCGTGCTGCGCACCACCGCGCTGCTGGGCGGTGCGCTGGCGGGTTGGTACTTCGGTGCTCGCCGCCGTGGCGCACCCGAGTCCACCGCCGTCCTCTCCCGCCGGCTGCGCCTCGCCGCCGAACGGCTGGGACCCACCTACATCAAGCTCGGGCAGATCATCAGCGCCGGCGACGGGATCTTCCCCGAGGAGCTCGTCGCGGAGTTCAAGCGGTGCCGTGACCAGGTGCCGCCGGAGCCGTTCGCGGTGGTCCGCCAGGTGGTGGAGGAGGACCTGGGCCGCCCCTTGGAGGAGGTGTTCGCGCGGTTCCACCCCGAGCCCCTCGCCGCGGCGTCGATCGCACAGGTGCACCGCGCGACGTTGTGCTCGGGCGAGGACGTCGTCGTGAAGGTGCAGCGCCCGTCGGTCGGGCAGCTCGTCCTGAAGGACCTCCGGGTCATGGCGTGGCTCGCGCCGTTCACGGTCGGTCGGATCCCGATCGCGGCGCTGGCCAACCCGCCGGCCCTGGTCGAGCTGTTCGCCGAGACGATCACCGAGGAGCTCGACTTCCGCATCGAGGCGCAGAACATGCTCGACGTGGCGCAGTCGCTCGCCGACCTGGGCCAGCGCGACTACGTGGTCCCCCGTCCCCACCCCGAGCTCGTCACCCCGCGGGTGCTGGTCATGGAGCGGCTGGAGGGCTTCAAGTTCGACGATGTGACGGGCATGCGCGACGCCGGCGTCGACACCGAGGCCGTCATCCGCACGGGCATGATCGGCTTCATGGAGGGCGCCATGATCCACGGCATCTTCCACGGCGACCTGCACGGCGGAAACCTCTTCGTGCTGCCCGACGGTCGCACGGCCCTCCTCGACTTCGGCATCGTCGGTCGGCTCACCGAACCCCGGCGGCTGGCGTTCCTCCGCCTGCTGATGACCGCGACGGCCAACGACGTCCACGGCCAGCTCGCCGCCCTGCGCGATCTCGGCGCCCTGCCCCCGGACACGGATCTGGACGCGGTGATCGCCGACCTCGGGCTCGACAAGCCGATCGTCGACCCCACCAAGATGGACGCCGACGAGCTCGTCGCCGAGATCCAACGGACCATCAAGGCCCTGCTGGGGATCGGCGCACGGATGCCCAAGGAGCTGATGCTGTTCATCAAGAACCTGGTGTTCTTCGATGGTGCCATCGCCACCCTTGCCCCCGACCTCGACATCCTCGGCGAGATCGGGAACGTGTCGATGCACTTCGCCACCACGCACGGCGAGCAGCTCGCCGGCGAGCTGGGGATGGACCCCACGAGCTACGAGCTCGACCTCGAGGGCGTGCGGGCCAGCTTCGGGTACGAGCCGGGGGAGGGCGCCATCACGTACCGCGAGCTCCAGGCTCGGCGCGAGATCATCCGCGACCGGCTGAAGAAGCGGCAACGCCGGTGAGGCTGGTGGTCGCGCGCTGCGCGGTCGACTACGAGGGCCGGCTGTCCGCCCACCTCCCGATGGCGACCCGGCTGATCATGGTGAAGCGTGACGGCTGCGTCGCGATCCACGCCGACGGCGGCGCCTACAAGCCGCTCAACTGGATGGTGGCGCCGAACCGGATCGTCGAAGCCGACGGGCTGTGGACGGTGACGAACCCCAAGGGCGAGCGGCTGGTGATCACGATCGAGGAGATCCTGTCGGACAGCCTCCACGACCTGGGGACGGACCCGGGCCTGCAGAAGGACGGCGTGGAGGCACACCTGCAGGAGCTGCTCGCGGCCGCGTGCCACGAGCTCGAGATCGGCATGGTCCTGGTGCGCCGCGAGCACCGGACGGAGATCGGTCCCGTCGACCTGCTCTGCCGCGACGCGGAGGGCCGGGCGGTGGCCGTGGAGATCAAGCGACGCGGCGAGATCGACGGCGTCGAGCAGCTGGCCCGCTACCTCGAGTTCATGGAGCGCGATCCGATGCTGCGACCGGTGCGCGGCATGTTCGTCGCCCAGATCATCAAGCCCCAGGCCAAGGCGCTGGCCGCCGAGCGCGGCATCACGTGCGTCGAGGTCGACTACGACAAGCTGCGCGGCATCGAGCGCCCCCAGACCTCGCTGTTCTGACCCGGCGGGTCAGCTCGGGACGACGCGCAGGATGCGGCCGGGGTCAGCGTCCGTGGCGACGTACAGGTTCCCGTTGGGGTGCTGGACGGCGACCCGCAGTCGTCCGTAGCCGGTCATCCGCACGTACTGGGCCACGGTCGTGGTGCCGTTGTTGGCCAGGCGCAGGAACCGGAGGTGGTGGTCCTTGAGCACCGCCATCACCAGCAGCCGGTCGTACCCCTCCCACTTCGCTCCCTGCACGAACGTCGCCCCGGACGGGGCGATGGTCGGGGACCCGGAGCTCCACACCGCCGACCGGGCGGCCGGGTGGCGGGTCTTGTCGGTCATGGGCCGGGACTCGTCGTAGAAGAGCGGGCCGGACAGAGGCCGCGGGTCCCAGCCGTAGTTCGCGCCGGCGACGAGGCGGTTCACCTCGTCGTCGCGGCTCGTGCCGTGCTCGACGGAGAAGGCCCGGCCCAGCGGGCTGAAGGCGATCCCCTGCACGTTCCGGTGGCCGTACGAGTAGATCCGCGGGTCGAACGGTGCCGGCGCGTTCCCGGCCACGCCGTTGCCGTTGGTGTCCACCCTCAGCACCTTGCCGCCGAGCGACGTCGGGCTCTGCGGCACCGTCGGCATCGCCGCGTCCCCCGTGCCCATCCAGATGCGACCGTCCGGCCCGAACCGGGGCCGGCAGCCCGAGTGGCGGCCCGTGCTGACGGGCAGCCCGGTGACGATGTCGGCCCGCTGGGTGAGGGCGGTCGCCGCGTCGTTCAGCCGCCACCGCACGAGGCGCACGTCCAGGCCCCCGCTCTGGTCCGACATGAAGCAGGTGTAGACGCGGCGGTTCGACGCGAAGCCCGGATCGATCGCCACGCCCATCATCCCGCCCTCACCCTGGGCCACCACGTCGCTGGGCACGGCCACCGTGCGGACGGCGCCCGTGCTGGCGATGCGGTACTTGACCGCGCCCGTGCGCTCCGTGAAGAGCATGCTCCCGCCCGCGCGTGAAGGCGAGGTCCCACGGTCGGTGGAGCCCCGACACCACGGTGGAGACGGTGAGCACGGGCGCAGGGTCCGTGGGCGCGGCCGGGCGCACCGGCTCCCCCGCCGCAGTCACCTCGCCGGTGCCGAGGACGAGGGCGAGGAGGAGGACGAGGGCCCGCCGCGCGGCTGGCGGCGGACGGTCAGGGGCGGGTGGGCAGCGGGAACGGCGGACCTCCTCGGCTCGCCCACCACGCTACGACGGCTACCCCGAGTACGTGACGCGCCCCGCATCGATCACGACCCGGCCATCGCCGCCGACCGTCTGGAAGATGGCGCTGCCGTCGCCGTCGTCCCAGGCCTTCACGGTCAGCGACTCGCCGGGCATCACGGGGGACGAGAAGCGGGCATCCATGCCCTTGAAGCGGGCCGGATCGCCACCGCACAGGGCGTGCAGGAGCGCTCGACCGGTGAAGCCGTAGGTGCACAGGCCGTGCAGGATCGGACGGTCGAAGCCACCCATGGCGGCGAACGCCGGGTCCGAGTGGAGCGGGTTGCGATCCCCGGACAGCCGGTAGAGCAGCGCTTGGTCGGTGCGGGTCTGCACGGTGACGGTGTGGTCGGGCTCGCGCTCGGGCGCCTGGTTGGGCGCGCCGGACGGACCGCGGTCGCCACCCCAGCCGCCCTCGCCGCGGATGTAGGCCGACATGCGGGTCGAGAACAGCGGCTCCCCGGTGCTGACCAGGGTCGACGTGCTCTCGGACACCACGACCGCACCCTTGCCCTTGTCGTAGATCCCGGTGATCTCGCTCACCGCCTCGAGCTCGCCCTCGACGGGGATCTCCTGGTGGAGCGTGATCCCCTGCTCCCCGTGGACGAGCATCGCCGGGTTGAAGGTGCCGATCGAGCCCATCCCGCCACCGAGCGGTCCGAGCACCACCGCGATCGTCGGCAAGGCCCGCTGGGCGACGTCGCTGGTGTTCTCGGTCGTGAAGGCGAGCTCGTCGAGCGGGTCAGCAGCACCGGCGCCGACGCCCAGGGCGTAGATGAGGGCGTCCTTGCTGTTCCACTTGCGGCGGGCCGGCTCGGACTTGGTCCCGACGGCATCAGGGTTGATCGGCATCGTTCGGCTCTTTCCTTGTCTCAGGCTTCGTCGAAGCCCTGCATGTTGGCGTTGGGACGGGCTTGGGCGACGAGCTCCGACACCTTCGGACCGAGCTCGGCCAGGTCGTCGGGCGGGTTCTCGAGGGACGGTCCCCGATGCCACCCTTCGCTGACGGACAGCATCCGGCCGGTGACGTCGAAGACTCGACCCGTCACGTGGGCCGCCTCCGGGCTCGCCAGCCAGCACACGATCGGGGCGATGTGCGCCGGAGACATCTGCTCCTTGATCTCCTCGGGGGCGTTGCCCATCCCGAGGCCCTCGGTCATCCGGGTCAGCGCCGCGGGCGCGATCGCGTTCACGGTGACCCCGTAGCGACCGAGCTCCTTGGCGGCGATGATCGTGAAGCTGGCGATGCCGGCCTTGGCGGCGCCGTAGTTGGTCTGCCCGACGTTGCCGTAGATGCCCGACGGCGACGACGTGTTGATGATGCGGGCGTCGTTGGTCTCGCCGGCCTTCGAGCGCTCGCGCCAGTACGCGGCGGCGTGCCGCGCCGGGGCGAAGGTGCCCTTCAGGTGCACCTTGATCACCGCGTCCCACTCCGCCTCGCTCATGTTGGTGAGCATGCGGTCCCGGAGGATGCCGGCGTTGTTGATGAGCACGTCGAGACCGCCGAAGGTGTCGACCGCCGACTGCACGAGGCGCTCGGCGCCATCCCAGTCGCTGATGTCGTCGGTGTTCGCGATGGCCTCGCCGCCCGAGGACGTGATCTCGTCGACGACGTCCTGCGCCGGCCCCTGGTCGTTGCCCTCGCCGTCCATCGACCCGCCGAGGTCGTTCACCACGATCTTGGCGCCGTGGTGGGCCAACAGCAGCGCGTGCTCGCGCCCGATGCCGCGGCCCGCGCCCGTGATGATCGCGACGCGCCCCTCACACAGCTTGGTCATCCCTGGAACTCCCCCTCATCTCGTGTGCCACCGTGGCCTCCTTCGTCTAGCGCAACGCGTGGAGGGGGGCGAATTCCGGCGGGACCGTTCGGCGTGGGAAGATCGGGGTCCCCATGGATGATCTGCACACCGAGACGTCAGCGGACGCGCCTCAGGTGGGGAACGGAGCGGAGGCCCTGGTGCGGCCGGCTCACCTCGCCGGCACTCCCATCGTCAGCACCCCCGTCGCACCGCGTCGCCGTCGCCGCTGGGTGCTGCCGATCATCCTCCTGCCTGTCGTGCTGCTGGTGGTCCTGACGATCGCCTGGGTCGTCGACACCAACCCGGGGGAGGTCGGACGCAACGTGGAGGTCGCGGGGGTGCCGATCGGCGGGTTGAGCGAGGACGAGCTCGCCGGCCGGGTCGGCGATGTGGCGGCGGACTTCGCGGCCATGCCGGTCGAGCTGCACACCGACGACATGACCTACACGACGACCGCGGGCGAGATCGGCCTGATGGTCGAGGAGGACGAGACGGCGGCCGCCGCCATGGACCTGGGCAAGGACACCTTCCTCCTCGCCCGGCCCTTCGCGTGGGCCAAGTCGCTCTTCACGACACGCGATGCGCCGGTGGAGCTCCAGGTGAACGCGGAGCAGGTGGCGACGATGGTGGTCGACCTCGAGGGCGAGCACCGGACGCCGCCCACCGAGCCGACGATCGAGCTGGTCGACGGCGCGTTCACCGTCGTCCCCGGCGTCGACGGCCTCGGCATCGACACGGCTGAGGTGGCCGCTCGCCTTCCCGCGGCAGCCCAGACGGCGATGGCCGCCGAAGCGGACGTCATCCGCCTGGATCTGCAGACCGGTCCGATCCCACCGCTCGGCAGCGAGGACGCCGCGCTGGAGGCGGCGCAGGAGGCCGAGGCCCTCGTCAGCGAGCCCCTCGAGATCCGCACACCGGGCGGGAGCCGCACCATCTCGCCCGAGCAGCAGCGTCCCTGGGTGCGTCTGGCCAGCAACCCGGACGGCACCGTGGTGATCACGCTCGACGACGCCTCGGTGGCCACGCGGCTCCGGCGGGCGTTCGCCGACGTGGACGGACACCCCGTCGACGCCACCTTCACCCTCGAGGGCGGGGCCCCCGTCATCCGACCCGACCAGCCCGGCAAGGTGTGCTGCGCCGACGGCTCCGCCGCGAAGGTCCTCGTCGCCATGCAGGCCACCCCGCGTGTCGCCGAGCTGGAGCTCGTCGATGGTGCGGCCCCCTTCACCGCGGCCGACGCCGCGGCCTGGGGCATCAAGCAGCCGGTGGGCGGCAACAACGCCTGGCGCAGCGGCGCACCCACGACGGCCGGACCCGGCTTCACGACCTACCACGACGCGGGCGGCGCGCGGGTGACCAACATCCACCGCATGGCCGACCTGGTCCGCGGGGCCGTGATCGCACCCGGCGCGAGCTTCTCCATCAACGACTACGTCGGCGAACGGACCGCGGAGAAGGGCTTCGTGGAGGCCGGCGCCATCCGCGACGGCCTGCACGTCGAGGAGATCGGCGGCGGGGTGTCCCAGTTCGCCACCACGATGTTCAACGCGGCCTACTTCGCGGGCCTTCCCATCGACGAGTCGCAGGCGCACTCCGAGTGGTTCGACCGCTATCCCCGCGGGCGCGAAGCGACGATGGGCTTCCCGGAGCCCGACCTCTCCTTCACGAACAACACGCCGTACGGGATCATGATCTGGACGTCGTACACGGACACCAGCCTCACCGTGACGCTCTACTCGACCCCCTACGCCAACGCGTCAGCAGACGGCCATCGACGAGGCGAAGTCAGGCAACTGCGACGTCGTCACGACCACCCGCACGATCACCTACCCGGATGGGAAGACCGAGTCCGACAAGTTCCGTGCCACCTATCGTCCTGGGGAAGGGCAGCGCTGCTGAGATGAGCGACGAGCTGCAGTACGAGTCCCGCATGAGCGACTCCGATGCGCTCATGTGGACCATCGAGAAGGACCCGCTCCTCCGATCCACGATCACCGCGGTGTCCTTGCTCGACGGGCCGGTCGACGTGGAGCGCTTCCGCGACAAGGTCGACCGCGCCAGCCGCGTGATCCCCCGCTTGCGGCAGCGGGTCGTCGGCAACCCGTACTCCCTGGCTCCTCCCCGCTGGGAGATCGATCCCAACTTCGACCTCGGCTACCACCTGCGGAGCGTCAACGCCGGTGGTGCGGGTGGCGAGCGCGAGGTGCTCGACCTGGCGCAGTGGGTCGGGATGCAGGGCTTCGATCGAGCTCGACCGCTGTGGGAGATGTACCTCGTCGACGGGGTGGCCGATGGGCGCTCGGCGCTGATCCAGAAGCTGCACCACGCCATCACCGACGGGGTGGGCTCGATCCAGATCGCGCTCACCCTCTTCGACCTCGAGCGCGACCCGGGCGATCCCGGGATCCAGCCCGACGCGCCCGAGTCCCACGTGCTCGGCTCGGTGGAGCGCCTGACCGACGCCGCGACCTACGTCGGCCGCCGCGGCGTCGGGTCCGTCCAGCGATCGGCAGGAACAGTCGCCGGCGGCCTGCGCGGTGCCCTCGCCGACCCGGTGGGCGCGGCCCGGCGACTCTCCGACACCGTGAGCTCCGTGGGCCGCCTCCTCGCGCCCGCCACCCAGCAGCTGAGCCCCGTCATGGCCGACCGCTCGCTGAGCGTCCGGTTCTCCACCCTCGTACGCCCGCTGGACGACCTGCGCGCCGCGGCCAAGGCCGCGGACGGCAAGCTCAACGACGCCTTCGTCGCCGGTGTGGCCGGTGGGTTGCAGCGCTACCACGCGCTGCAGGGCGCACCCGTCGAGGCGCTCCGCATGACGATGCCGATCAGCGTTCGCACCGAGGAGACCAAGGCCGTCGCGGGGAACCAGTTCGTGCCCGCCCGCTTCCCCGTGCCCATGACGATCACGGATCCGATCGAGCGCATGGCCGCCATCCGCGAGCTGGTGACGGTCCAGCGAGGGGAGCCGGCGCTGGCCCTCACGGAACCGCTGGCGGGGCTGTTGAACCGCCTGCCCACGTCGGTGACGACCGGCATCTTCGGCGGCATGCTGCGAGGCGTCGACTTCGTGACGTCGAACGTGCCCGGCGCGCCGGTCCCCCTCTATGCCGCGGGCGCAGAGATCGTCCAGCAGTTCCCCTTCGGCCCGCTGTCCGGGGCCGCGGCCAACATCACGCTGCTCAGCTGGCTCGACCAGGTGTGCATCGGCATCAACGTCGACCCGGCATCGGTCACGGACCCGGAGGCGTTCCACGCCTGCTTGGCGGAGGGGTTCGACGAGGTCCTCGCGGTCGGGTGACGGACACCGTCGCCTGCGGCGGAACCGAGTGTTCACCTGGGTGGCACGGCCGTTCACCGTCGGGCAACAGGCCGGAAACGAACGCTCCCTAGGTTGACCGATGTCAGCCCGATCGGCCCACCAACCTCCACTGGTGGACCCCGAGCCGGAGCTGCGCCCATGGCACACGCGGCGGTGTCGCCATGTTGGCGTGGCCGGGACACCTCACTCCCCCCGAGGTGTCCCGGCTCCGCGCCCGGGCGCGGCGCTGCTTGACCAGCCGGTCAAGGTCGCTCTAGCCATTCCCCATGCGCACGCGACTGACGGATGTCCTGCAGGTTGAGCACCCCGTGATGCTGGCCGGGATGGGCGGGGTGTCGTACCACCGCCTGGTCGCGGCCGTCAGCGAGGCCGGCGGGTTCGGGTGCATGGGCGCCTCCACCATGGGGGCACAGCAGATGCGAGACGAGATCGCTCAGGTCCGCGAGCTCACCGACAAGCCCTTCGGGGTCGACCTGCTCACCGCGGCGCCCGGCGACATGACCGCCAAGGTCAACGACATCATCGACGGCGGAGGCTCGGTGTTCGTCGCCGGCCTCGGCGTGCCCCGCGACGTCGTGGACCTCTGCCACAGCCGCAACGTCCTCGTCGTGAGCATGTGCGGCAAGGTGCGCCACGCCATCGCCGCCGTCGAGGCGGGGTGCGACATCGTCGTCGCCCAGGGCACCGAGGCCGGTGGCCACACGGGCAAGATCGCCACGTTCGCCCTCGTGCCGCAGATCGTGGACGCGGTCGGCGAGCGGGTGCCGGTCGTGGCGGCCGGTGGCATCGTCGACGGTCGGGGGCTGGCGGCGTCCCTGGCCCTCGGGGCCGATGGCATCTGGGTCGGCACCCGGTTCATCGCCACGCCGGAGGCCAACAGCGTGCCGGGCTACAAGGAGGCGCTCCTGCGCACCCACGAGGACGGGACCACCATCACCCGCGCCTACACCGGCAAGACGTGCCGCGTGATCGAGAACAGCTACACCAAGGCCTTCGACGCCGACGGCGGCGTGCCCGAGCCGTTCCCGATGCAGGTCGTCAAGAGCATGGAGGAGGGCGCCAACCACCTCGGCGGCGACCCGTCCACCCCCGACGTGGATCCGGACCGCGAGTTCTGGCCCGCGGGCCAGGGCGTCGGCAGCATCGACGAGCTCGTGCCGGCCGGTGAGCTGGTGGAGCGCTTCGTCCGGGAGGCCGAGGAGGCCCTCGGGACGGTCCGCCAGGCCTTCGCCTAGGCCACCGCCATCGCGACGCTTCTCCTCGTCAACGGCGCCCCGGGGGTGGGGAAGTCGACGCTGGCTCGCCGCTACGTCGATGACCATCCGCTCGCGCTCCTCCTGGAGATCGACGGGGTCCGCACGTCACTGGGCCGCTGGCAGGAGCTGGAGGAGTCGCGGCTGGTCGCGCGGCGACTGGCGGTGGCCATGGCGGAGGCGCACCTCCGGGACGGCCACGACGTGGTCGTCCCGCAGTACCTCGGTCGCGTCGACTTCATCGAGTCGCTGGCGGCCCTCGCCGAGCGGGCGGGCGCCACGTTCGCTGAGCTGATGCTCGTGGATGCCGAGGCAGCCGTCCTCGACCGGTTCCGAGCCCGACGAGCAACGCTGGCGGCCGCCGGCGCGGACCACCCACAGGCCGATCTCGAGGACGACGCGGTCGCGGCTGCGGTGGCCGACGCGTTCGCGCGACTGCAGGTGATCCGGTCCGAGCGTCCGCGGACGATCGTGCTCGACGCGGCGGACGGCACGGAGGCCGCCTACGCGCAGCTCCGGCGCGCCCTGGTGGTCAGTCGCGACCTGAGACCAGTCCCGCGACACCTGAGCTGGCGGTGACGACCCACACCTGAGTGGCGGAGAAGATCCACGGAGCCGTCGTAGGCTGCGATCGGTGGACGAGCGGGTGCGGTCGCAGGTGTTCGGTGAAGACGCGGCGACCTACGACGACGCTCGTCCCGGCTACCCCGACGCCGTCATCGACATCGTCGTCGCGGACGCGCCGGTGACCGCCATCGATGTCGGCTGCGGCACCGGGAAGGCGGCGCTGCGGGTGGCCGCCCGCGGCGTCGACGTGCTCGGCATCGAACCGGACGAGCGCATGGCCGAGGTGGCCCGTCGCCACGGCATCGAGGTGATCGTCAGCCAGTTCGAGGACTGGCCGGCGCAACCTCGTGACCTCGTGTTCAGCGCCCAGGCGTGGCACTGGATCGACCCCGCGAGGGGGGCCGCCAAGGCCGCCGAGGTCCTCTCGCCGGGGGGCCGCTGGACGGCGTTCTGGAACCGGGAGATCGACGAGCGGCTCGACGACACGCTGACGCGCACCTACGCGCAGCTCGCCCCAGGGCTGCTGGAGGCTCGGTCCCCGAGCGGGTTCGAGCGCGGCGTGGACGACACCGTGGCCGGGTTCGATTCCGTCGGCGGCTTCGAACCGCTCGAACGCCATGAGATCGCCTGGACGGACACCATCGATGTGGCCACGCTCGTGGCGAGGCTGTCGACGAGCAGCAGCCATCGCCTCCTCGACCGCGACGTGGCCGCGCGCCTCCACCACGCCATCGCCGACGACCTCGCCGGCCACGGCGACCACCTCGAGCTCGCCTACACCACGACGCTCCTGACCGCCGCACGTCGCTGACCGGGCGGTCGAAGCCTTCAGGAGCTCTGGAACGTGACCGTCGTGGAGTCGGAGGCGATGGTCAGGGTGTCGTCGACCAGTGTCACCGTCGGTTCTCCCTCGAGGAGCGTCGCCACCCATACGTCTTGCTGTTGCAGGGCGTCCTCGCATGCCATCTGCGTCTGGGCCAACGGCCCCACCGTCAGGACCCCGTCCGCGACCTCGTAGGTGCCGTTCATCGTGTTGCAGCCCGCGTTGGCGGAGATCCCGTCGCCATCGAACGACACGGTGACGTTGGTCCCGTCGACCAGCGTCTCGCCGGAGACGTCGGTCGACTCGAAGGTTCGGCCATCGAGCATGTCGCTCGACACGGCCACGGAGTCCGTCGACGACGCGGAGCTGCTGTCGTCGTCGTCGCCGCAGCCAGCGACGAGCAACGAGCCGAGCAGCAGTGCGAGGCCGATCAGTCGCGCACGACGGGTGAACATCCCTGCAGCATGAGGGGTCGCGCTGGCCCTGGCAAGGCTGCTGAGCGCGCCCTTCGCCGCGCCTAGTGGAGGTGCGTCGCCCCGTCGTCGTCGATCGTCCAGCCCGGGTTGTGGGCGACCTCCCAGGGGTGGCCGTCGGGGTCCACGAACGCGCCCGAGTAGCCGCCCCACGGCGTGGGCGCCCCGAGCCGGCCGATGGTCGCGCCGGCCGCCTCGGCTTCGGCGAGGACCGCGTCGACCTCCTCGGGTGAGCGGACGTTGTGCGCCAACGTGAGGCCACCCCACCCGCCGCCATCGGGCACGACGCTGTCCGCGGCCAGCTTCGCCCGGCTCCAGAGAGCGACCACCATGCCGCCCGCCTGGAAGAACACGACGTCGTCGTCGGGCGACTCCCCCTCCCAGCCGAGGGCTTCGTAGAAGGCCCGGGCGCGAGCTACGTCGGCGACACCGAGCGTGATGAGCGAGATCCGCTGCTCCATGTCCCCATGGTCGCGCCGTCAGCCGCTACAGGTCCTCGATCCAGCCCTTCACCTGCTCGATGAGCTTGACCGGGTCGGGACCGACCGGCGTCACGTTGAGCACCGTGACGCCGCTCTCCTTGAAGGCCGCCAGCCGCTCGCGGACGTAGCCCTCGGGGCCGCACAGGGTCGTGGCTTCGAGGAGGTCGTCGGGGACGAGCTTGGCGGCCTCCTCCTTCTTCCCGTCGAGGTAGAGATCCTGGATGGCCTCGGCCTCCGCCTCGTAGCCGTACCGCTTGACGAGGTCGTTGTAGAAGTTCCGGCCCTTGGCGCCCATGCCCCCCACGTAGAGCGCGGTCATCGGGCGTGAGAAGTCGCGGACGGCCTCCGCCCCGTCGCCCACGGACAGAAGCCCGCCGGCGACGACCTCGAGCGGCGCCAGGCTGGCGTCGCGCTTGGCGGCGCCGGCCGCCAGGTCCGCTCCCCAGACGTCCTTGGCCTTCTCGGGCAGGTAGAAGAGCGGCAGCCAGCCGTCCGCCTTCTCGGCCGTCATCTCCACGTTCTTGGGCCCCAGTGAGGCGACGTAGATCGGGATCTCGCTGCGCACGGGGTGGTTGATCAGCTTCAGCGGCTTGCCCAGGCCCGTGCCCTGCCCCTCGGGGAGGGGGATGTGGTAGCTGGCCCCGTCGTGCTCGACGCGCTCGCGACGCCAGACCTGGCGACAGATGTCGATGATCTCCCGGGTGCGGCCGAGCGGCTTGTCGTAGGCCATGCCGTGGAAGCCCTCGATGACCTGCGGGCCGGACGCGCCGAGCCCGAGGATGCAACGGCCGTCGGACAGCGCGTCGATGCCGGCGGCCGTCATGGCGATCAGCGTCGGTGAGCGGGTGTAGATGGGCAGGATCCCCGACGCGATCTGGACGGTGGACGTGCGCGCCGCGAGGTAGCCCATGCTGCTGACGGCATCGAAGCTGTAGGCCTCGGCGACCCACACCATGTCGAGGCCGGCCTGTTCGAGCTCGACCACCTGGTCGACACCTTGCTTGAAGCCCCCTGCGTAGCTGAGCTGAGTTGACAGCCTCATCGTGTCCCCCGGTTCCTTGTTGGTGGTCTACAGCGCGGCTCGGCGGGCCCGCGCGGCCTTGGCGCGCTCGAGCAGGTGCGCCGGCACGCCGAACTCGTTGTCGTCTCCGGCGGCGTCGCCGGCTGCCTCGGAGGCACCGCCGTCGGCCTCGGGAAGGTCGATCTCCTCGACCTCCACCCGCTCGTCGACGGGCACGAAGTCCTTGCGAGCGACGATGTGCCGTCCGTCGAGGAGCCCGTGGTTGACGCCGTTCTCGAACAGCACCCGGTAGCGGATCCACGTGACGCCGGCGACCTGCAGGACCTTGCCGGGGGTGCCGACGGGAACCCCCGGGAGGTCGATCCAGGCACGCACCTTCTCGTGTCGATCCAGGTCGATCGGCCGCAGGAGGGTGGGCATGGCGACAGTCTGGCCTGGACGCGTCGGGCGGAGTAAGTCGGCGACGACACCGGCTCGATCTCGGCCCGCTCGCCGAGGGTCAGCGGCGACTCTCGCTCCAGGTCTGCCCCTGCTCGACGTCGGTGTCGTGCGGTAGGCCCAAGACCCGTTCGGCGACGATGTTGCGCTGCACCTCACCCGTCCCCCCGCCCACCGTGAGCGCGGGCGAGAACAGGAAGCCGTAGCTCCACAGGTCGACCGGGCCGCCGAGGGGCCCGTGGTCGTCGAGCATCCCGCCGGGGCCGGCCAGGTCCTTGGCGAGGCCCATGATCGCCTGGCCGTGCTCGTCGGCGAGGATCTTCCGCACCGACGCCTCCGCGCCCGGCGGCTCGCCCTTGATGCGGGCGGTGACCGTGCGCAGCCGGATCAGCCGCAGCAGCTCGTGCTCGATGTGGAGGGCCGCGAGGCGTTGGCGGAGCACCGCGTCCTGCGTTCCGCCCGCCGCCCGGACCAGGTCGAGGAGGTCCTCGGCGGTCGGGCCCCGCCCCCAGAGCGCCCCGCCCGCGGACAGGGACACGCGCTCGTTGCCCAGGGTCACCTTGGCGAGCCCCCAACCGCGGTTGACGTCGCCGACGAGGTTCTCCGCTGGAAGCCGCACGTCGTCGAAGAACACCTCGTTGAAGGAGTGCGCGCCGGTCATCTCGATGATGGGTCGGATCTCCACCCCGGGCGCGTCCATCGGGCAGACGAAGTACGAGATCCCCTCGTGCTTCGGCGCGTCTGGCTCGGTGCGGGCGATCAGGATCCCGAACTTGGAGAACTGCGCGAGCGAGGTCCAGATCTTCTGCCCGTTGACCACCCACTCGTCGCCGTCGCGGACCGCCCGCGTGCTCAGCGACGCCAGGTCGGACCCGGACCCGGGCTCGCTGAAGAGCTGGCACCACATCTCCTCCCCGGCGAGCATGGGGAAGAGGTAGCGCTCCTTCTGCTGCTCCGTGCCCCCGTGCACCAGCGTCGGTCCCGCCCAGCCGATCCCGATCGGGTTGGTCGGCCGCCGGACGTCCGCGGCCGCCAGCTCCTCGTCGATCACGATCTGGTGGACGGGGTCGGCGTCGAGGCCCCACGGGCGCGGCCAGTGCGGCGCGACGTACCCGGCCTCGGCGAGCTCGCGGCCCGTCGGCGTGGGATGGGCCGCCAGCCAGCTCCGCACGGCGAGCCGGCGGGGGTCGTCGTCCGGCGGCAGCTCGAAGTCCACCTCGGCAAGGTAGCCCCCGACTTGACCGAACGGTCAAGAATCGGCTCGGCGGCTAGCATCACCGGCCGTCCATCAGCACGAGGGGGAGCACATGCCGGGTTGGAACTTCGCCGACGCGTGGGAGGTGGTCGCCCAGCAGATCCCCGATGGGCCGGCGCTGGTGCACGGTGACCGTCGGATCTCGTGGGCGGAGCTGGATCGGCGCGCGAACGGCGTGGCCCAGGCCTTCCTCGACGCGGGGGTGGCGGAGCAGGACAAGGTCGCTCAGTACCTCTACAACGGGACCGAGTACCTCGAGTCGGTGTTCGCGACCTTCAAGGCCGGCCTGGTGCCCATCAACACGAACTACCGGTACCTCGACGACGAGCTCCTCTACCTCTGGGACAACGGGGATGTGGTCGCGGTCGTGTTCCACGGCACGTTCGCCGAGCGCATCGAGGGCATCCGCCACCAGCTGCCCCGGATCAAGCTGTGGCTCTGGGTCGACGACGGCGCCGGGGAGTGCCCCTCGTGGGCCACCCCCTACGAGGCCGCGGCGGAGGCCGGGTCGGCGGAGGCGGTGAGCGGTCCGTGGGGCCGCGACGGCGACCACCTGCTGCTGCTGTACACGGGGGGCACCACGGGCATGCCGAAGGGCGTCATGTGGCGCCAGGACGACCTCTTCCGCGCGCTGGTCACCACGGTCATCCCCGCCGTGCGCGACGCCGAGGCCGACCTCCAGCTCATCCGGGATGGGGTGAAGGCGCCCGGGCTCACCGGGCTGCCCGCATGCCCGCTGATGCACGGCACGGGCTGCTTCACCCAGCTGATCGTGCTGTCGGGCGGCGGGTGCAGCGTCACCCTGGAGGCGCGCACGCTCGACATCGACGAGCTGTTCGCGACGATCGAGCGCGAGTCCGTCAACACCATCGCGATCGTGGGCGACGCGTTCGCCAAGCCGATGGTCCGGGCCCTCGACGCCGCACCGGGCAAGTACGACATCTCCAGCCTCATGGCGATCTCGAGCTCCGGCGTGATGTTCAGCGAGGCCTCCAAGCAGGCCCTCCTCGCCCACCATCCCGGGATGATGATCATCGACGCGTTCTCGTCGTCGGAGGCACTGGGGATGGGCCAGTCGGTGAGCAGTGCCGCCGGCAGCAGCAGCACCGCCAAGTTCACCCTCGGCGAGAACACGAAGGTGATCGGCGAGGATGGTCGAGCCGTCGAGCCGGGCTCCGGCCAGTCGGGCCGCGTCGCGGTCGGGGGCTGGCAGCCGGTCGGGTACTACAAGGACGAGGCCAAGTCCGCCGCCACCTTCATCATGTTCGAGGGCAAGCGGTACTCCGTGCCCGGCGACTACGCCATGGTCGAGGCGGACGGCTCCCTGACGCTCCTCGGACGCGGCTCCGTGTGCATCAACACCGGGGGCGAGAAGGTGTACCCGGAGGAGGTCGAGGAGGTGTTGAAGACCCACGGCTCGGTGGCTGACGCCGTCGCCGTCGGCATCCCCGACGACAAGTTCGGTGAGGCCATCACCGCCGTGGTCGAGCTGATCCCGGGCTCGACCTTCGACGAGGGCGACATCGTCGTGCACGTGAAGGACAAGCTCGCGGCCTACAAGGCACCGAAGCGGGTCCTGCAGATCGACACGATCGGCCGGGCGCCGAACGGGAAGGTCGACTACAAGCGGCTCAAGGGCTGGGCGGCCGACGAGCTGGGCGTGAGCCTGTGAGCGAGGAGCCCCAGGCCCTGCGGTTGGGGTACCACCGGGATCTCGATGCCATCAACCAGAAGGTCGTCCGGCTGTTCGCGCTCGTGTCGGAGGCGATCGCGGCGGCCAACGAGGCCCTCCTCGGCGACGACACCGACGCCCTCGCCGTGGTCCGGGCCGGGGAGAAGACCATCGACGACCTGATGGCCGACATCGAGGTCGACATCGAGCGCCTGCTGCTCCTGCAGGCGCCGGTCGCGGGCGAGCTCCGCTACGCGCTGGCGATCATCCGCATCGTGCCCGAGCTCGAACGCTCCGGCGACCTGGCGGAGCACATCGCCAAGCGAGCGGGCTCCGGGCTCGCCGCCCAGCTGACACCGGCGGCGCGCGGGATGATCGAGCGCATGGGCACCCTCACGGCCCAGCTCTGGCGAGCTGCGGCGGACGCCTTCGTGGACCGAGACCCGGGGGCGGGTGCGGTGCTCGAGGCCGCGGACGACGAGGTCGACGACCTCCACACCCAGCTGACCGCGGAGCTCCTCACCGGTGGCGTGCCGTCCGCATTGGCCGCCGATGCCACGCTGGTCGCGCGGTTCTACGAGCGCCTGGCCGATCACGCGGTCCACATCGCCGTACGGGTGGCCAACGCGGTCGCCTGACCGCGGTTCGGCCGCCCGACAGGCAGAATGTCGAGATGGCCACTGCCTTCAAGAGCTCGAACCCCGCCCTGAACGACAAGACGTTCGATCGTCTGCTCGAGTCCGAGGCGGGATGGGCGGCCGGCACGCAGACGCGCGGCCGATCCCAACGCCGTCGGTGCCCGCCCGCTCTCCACCACCGACACCATGACGGTCAACGGCACCGTGTGGGCGACGGCCGCCCTGCTCGTGCTCGTGGTGGCCGGCGGCATCTACGGGTGGAGCAGCGTCGACGCCACGGCCGAGACCGCCGCCTGGCCCGGGTGGATGTTCCCCGTGGCCCTCCTGGCCTTCGGCGTCGCCATCCTCACGTGCTTCAAGCCCGATCTGGCCCGCTTCACGTCCCCGGTGTACGCCCTCCTCCAGGGCACGTTCCTGGGCGCGATCTCCGCCGTGTACAACAGCGTCTACGACGGCATCGTCGTGCAGGCCGTGTCGCTCACCATCGGCGTGTTCGCCATGATGCTCTTCCTGTTCGCCACCCGGATCATCAAGGTCACGGACAAGCTCCGGATGGGCATCGTCGCCGCCACCGGCGCCGTCTTCCTCGTGTACCTGTTCAACATGATCCTGAGCTTGTTCGACGCGTCCATCCCGTTCCTGCACGACAGCAGCCTCCTCGGGATCGGGATCAGCCTGGCGATCGTCGCCGTGGCCGCCTTCAACCTGCTCCTCGACTTCGACTTCGTGGAGCGCAGGGTGGCGGCCGGTGCGCCCCGCAAGATCGAGTGGTACGCCGCGTTCGGCCTGGTCGTGACGATCGTCTGGCTCTACCTCGAGCTGCTGCGCCTGCTCGGCCGGCTGCAGGGCCGGAGCTGACCTTCCCAGGTGAACCCCGGTTTGCCGGGGGGTGAACGACAGGCGTTACTCTCCCGCCCGTGCGCTTCAGGCTGCTGCCGACCGACGACAAGTTCTTCCCGCTCTTCGACCAGGCCGCTGCCAACGCCTCCGAGTGCGCCCGGCGCCTGCGGGACACCATCGCGACGGACAGCCCGGCGGGCCACGAGGCGATCAAGGACTGCGAGCGCCAGGGTGACGAGATCACCCGGACGATCCTCCAGCGCCTGAACTCCACCTTCGTCACGCCCTTCGACCGCGAGGACATCCACGCCCTGGCTGAGTCCTTCGACGACGTCGTGGACGACATCCAGACGGTGTCGCAGCTGATGCTGCTCACCCATGTCACCTCCTCGCTCCCGGAGATGAAGGAGCAGGCCGACCTCCTGGTGCGGATGGCGGAGGAGGCGGAGGCGCTCATCAACCGCCTCGAGTCGATGAAGGGCTGCCAGCCGCACCTCGACGCCATCGACGCCCAGGAGAGCGAGGGCGACGAGGTGTACCGCCGGATCCTCGGTCGCCTCTACAGCGGCGAGCTCGACGCGCTCGAGGTGCTGCGATGGAAGGGCATCGTCGAGGCTCTGGAAGGGGCCCTCAACACGATCGAGGACATCTCCGATGTCGTCGAGTCGATCGTGCTCAAGCACGCCTGACCTCATGGAGGACCTGGCGCTCGTCTTCGTGATCCTGGTCGCGCTCGGCTTCGACTTCGTCAACGGGTTCCACGACGCCGCCAACTCCATCGCCACCGTCGTGTCCACGCGCGTCCTCTCCCCGCGGAACGCGGTGGTGTGGGCGGCCACCTTCAACTTCATCGCCTTCCTGTTCTTCGGGACGAAGGTCGCCAGCACCATCGCGAGCGACGTGGTGGTGCAGAGCGTCCTCACGATCGGCGTGATCTTCGCCGGCCTCGTCGGCGCCATCGTGTGGGACCTGATCACCTTCTGGTTGGGCCTCCCGACGAGCTCGTCACACGCCCTCGTGGGGGGCATGGCCGGGGCGGCGGTGGCCAAGGCAGGGTGGGACGTGCTCGTGACCGAGGGCATCCGGAAGATCGGCCTGTTCATCGTGCTGTCACCGCTCATCGGGCTCGCCGTGGGCCTGCTGCTGACGGTCCTCATCTCGTGGACGTTCCACCGGGTCAGACGCCTCGACACCCTGAACAAGGGCTTCCGGCGGGGCCAGCTCGTCTCCGCCGCCGCCTTCAGCCTCGGCCACGGCGCCAACGACGCCCAGAAGACGATGGGCATCATCCTTGCGCTCCTGATCGCCGCCGGGCACCTGCCCTCGGACGCCGACGTGCCGATCTGGGTGGTGCTCAGCGCGCACGTCGCCATCGGCCTGGGCACGCTCACCGGCGGCTGGCGCATCGTCAAGACGATGGGCTCGAAGATCACCCGCCTGCAGCCCTCCGGGGGCGTCGCGGCCGAGTCGGCCGCCGCCGCCACGCTGTTCTTCACGTCGGCCGCCGGCATCCCGGTGTCCACCACCCACACCATCACGGGCGGCATCGTCGGGGTGGGCGCCGCCCGTCGCCTCTCCGCCGTGCGGTGGGGCGTCGCCGGCCGCGTGGTGTGGGCCTGGGTGCTCACCATCCCCGGGGCCTTCATCATCGCCGCCCTGGCCCAATCGATCCTGTCGGTGTTCTCATGAGGGATCGACGAGCCCGCTTCTTCCTGCTGGCGGCCTTGGTCTGCCTGATCATGATCCCCATCGCGGACCATCAGTTCCGCACCCTCACCCTCGGGGTGTCCGCCACCTACGTCCTGCTCGCGCTGGCGTCGTACCTCGACTTCCGAAGCCGCAAGAAGTCCGATTCGGACGTCCCCTAGAGGCCCCGCCTACGCTCGCCCGCATGGCTGATCTCGGGTTCGACGGCAAGGTGGCGATCATCACGGGCGCCGGTGGCGGCTTGGGCCGATCACACGCCCTCGACCTCGCCAAGCGAGGCGCGCTCATCGTCGTCAACGACCTCGGCGGGGCCAGCGACGGCACCGGGCACTCCGAGACGGCCGCCCAGAAGGTCGTCGACGAGATCACCGCCGCGGGCGGCGAGGCCGTCGCGAGCTACGACAGCGTGGCCACGCCCGAAGGCGGCGCCAACATCGTCAAGACCGCCGTGGACACCTTCGGCCGGGTCGACATCATCATCAACAACGCCGGCATCCTGCGCGACACGTCGTTCAAGAACATGACGCCGGACCAGCTGAACCCCGTCCTCGACGTGCACCTCCGCGGCGCGTTCTACGTGACGCAGCCCGCGTGGCAGATCATGCGAGACCAGGGCTACGGCCGCATCGTCAACACCTCGTCCGGCGCCGGGATCTTCGGCAACTTCGGCCAGACGAACTACGGCGCCGCCAAGATGGGCCTCGTCGGGTTCACCCGGGTGCTCGCGGTCGAGGGAGCCAAGAACAACATCAAGGCGAACGCCATCGCCCCGGTGGCCAAGACCCGCATGACCGAGGAGCTCCTCGGCGCCGCCGCCGACAAGCTGGCGCCGGAGCTCGTCACCCCGATCGTCACCTACCTCGCGCACGAGGAGTGCCCCGTGAGCGGCGAGGTGTACTCGGTCGGTGGCGGTCGCGTCGCCCGGGTGTTCGTGGGCGTGACCCCCGGCCACTTCGACCCCGACCTCTCCCCGGAGGCCGTGCGCGACAACTTCGACAAGATCCGTGCCGAGGACGGCTACGAGGTCCCCGGCAACCTCAACGAAGAGATGATGCTCGCCTTCAAGGCGATGAGCTAGCCACGCCGACCACCAGCAGCCTCTTTTCGTGGACGCAGAGTGGTGCGATGATCAGTGCGGCGCGGGCATCTGGAGAGGGAGTCGATGACCCGTGGTCGACGTAACGTACGCCGTCGCTGACATCTCGGTGAAGACGCTGTGTCGCCGAGGCCACCCGAACAAGCCTGAGAACGCCAGGTGCTTCATCTGTGGCGAGTTCTTGATGTCGGGAAGCGGGCTCCTGCCGAGGCACACGCGTCCGCCGGCGCCGCCACTGCCGCCCCCGCCCGTCGTGCGGAGATCTCCGGCTCCGCCGCCTCCGCCCCTTCCGCCGCCGCCGCCGTCACCGCGGCACCTGCGGACCGTGGCGCCCCCCCGGCGACGCCCCGCGCGCGCGAGCGGGACCCGCTGGCCCTCGTGATCCGCCGGCCCAGCCCGCCGGACGGCACGTTCCTGGACGCCGACAGCGGGGAGGAGTTCAGCTACGGCAACCGCAAGCGCTACCACAGCTCCAGCGCGTACCAGAAGCGTCGCAGCCGGATCCTCGCCGGCCGAGCGTGTGACCAGTGCGGCGGCGTCGGGAAGGTCCTCTGGGCCGAGAGCTGGGAGCACATCGGGCGGGAGACGCCGGACACCACGATCGTGCTCTGCGACGACTGCAACGACAAGGCCTTCAGGGGACAAGAGCCGCGGATCAGCGAGTCGTAGGCGTACGGACGGTCAGCCGACGCGGGCTTGATCGACCGACAACGTGAGCTCGCCGAACTCGAGCTCCACCTGACCCTCGAGGGGACCGAAGGGCGGGTTCCAGAACCGCTGCCGGATGGTGGCGCACGGCTCGAAGTCCGCCACCTCCAGCGCGCCGCTCGCGTTCTGCACGTCGATGTGCCGCAGCTCGCCCTCCCACCCGGCGTGCTCCAACCCCACCCACAACGGGTACTCGAAGGTCAGTGCGTTGGCCACCCCGACACGCGTGCACCCGCTCGCCACGAGGGCGTCGCGCAGCCCGACGAAGTCCGCATCGGTGAACGGGAGCTGATCGCCGTCGGGCCGCGGCGCGAAGTAGTCGGCGAGGTCGCTGGTCGCGACGGGGCGATCGAGGAGCGGGCGCGTCGAGCTGTTGAAGAGCACCGGCAGGCAGGCGACCACCAGCAGGACGGCGACCACTCGCAGCACGACGCGGTGCAGGCCGGCGAGGGCGATCGCGATCAGGGGCGCCCACAGGATGAGGACCGGGAGCTGGTAGCGCGTGGCGTACAGGCTCCACTTCGTGGTCGACGCGAAGAGGACGAAGCCGACCGCGAGCGCCACCCCGATCAACAGGGGCACGCCCGCCGCGCTGGTCGCCCCGCGCCCATCGGATCACCAGCGCGACCAGGGCGAACACGATCAACAGCACGTGCCACGGGTTGGCCCCGTAGTCCTCGTTGCGCTCCAGCTGCGAGAAGTCGCCGTGCTCGAAGACATCGACCGGCCCCCCGATCGTGAAGTCGGGGTCGCCGATCGGGGCCCCCGCCCACTCGTGCACCGGCGCGAGCGCGTCCAGCACGATCCGGCTCGTCACGCTGTCGGGACCGCTTCCCCCGTCGCCGATCCTGAAGTTCGCCGCGACGCTGCGCACCACGTTGGCGGCGCTGGCGCGCTCCGACACCGCGCTGTTGATCGTGACCCGCGTCGCTGGTCCCGTGAACGAACCGAAGAGGTCGTGGTTGCGCTTGACGAAGGGCCCGGCGACCAGCAGCGCGCAGGCCGCGCTCACCGTCACGACGACCGCCACGCGGCGCCCGACGGCCGCCCAGGACGACTGCCGGGCCTCGGTCGAGCGCGATGCGAGCACCCAGGGCGAGGACGGCCGGGGCGACGAGCGGGATCAGGGTCCCCTTGCTCATGAGGGCCAGGCCCGCGGTGAGGCCCAGCGCGATCGCGGGCACGACCACGTGTCCCATGGGCTCCCAGGCCAGCACGATCACCATCAGGCCCACGCCGACGGCGGCGGCGAACAGGTTGTTCTGCGTGCTCGTCGCCTCGAGGATCGCGGAGGGCAGTGCCACCGCGATCACCGCCGCCGCGACCTGCACGCCGCTCGACCCGCCCAACAGGCGCGTCAGCTCCGAGACGCCGACGATCGCCACGACGAAGGCAGCCAGCTGCACGAACCCATCGAGCCGGTCGGTGTCGGCCAGCAGGTGCAGGTGCAGCATGTTGAACTCCTGCAGGGGGGCGAGCTCCAGCTGCGTGGTGGTGTGCGTGGCGTAGTGGTGGACCGAGGAGTTCTGGATCCAGTGGGCGACCCGGGTGAGGTGGTACACGAGCGAGTCCGCGTTGTTCGGGAGGTACAGCCACGCGATCGCGACGAGCACGGCACCGATGGCGGCGAGGAGCGACGATGCCGATCCACACCTCCGGTGGGCTCGCCGACGCGGTCCGACGGGAGCGTTCGACACCACCGTCGCGGACGAATCCGGCGGCGGTCTTCGCGCCGCCGGTCCCCACGAACGCCCCGACGCACGCCAGCGTGACGACGAGCCAGGCCGCCGCGAGCGATCCCGGCCGCAGATCAGCGCCGAGGCTGAGCAGCTCGGTGAGCGCGACGATGACGCCCTGGAGCGCCAGGAACGCCACCACGAAGGTCCCCCTCGCGGACAGGCGACCAAGACCGAGCTTCGCTCGGTGGATGGTGAGCAGCCCCCAGAGCAGCAGGTAGGTGCCGAGCGGGAGGACGAGAGCGAGCCGAGCCAGGGTCAGCGGCTGGCCCACCAGGGCGCGTCCGCCGCCTCCGGAGCCGGCGTCGCCACCCCCGTGCGGATGTCGACCACGAGCGCTTCGCCGGGCGAGCCGAGCGACCGGACGGCCGCGACGACATCAGCGATCGCGAACGGCTCGACCAGGACCTGATCGGCTCCGGCGGAACGAGCCGCCTTCTCCTGCACCGCGTCGGGTGCGATGGCGAGGATGCGCACGCGTGGCGCCTCGACGCGCAGTCGGCACAGGTCGTCGATGCCGTCGCCGACGAGGTCGACGATGGCCGCATCGGCCCAGTCGATCGCGAGGCTGGCCTCGTCGTAGGTGTCCCTGAGGGTGCAAACGCAACCGAGGTTCTCGACCTGGGCCCGAATGAGCTCGGACAGGCCGGGATCGGCGGTCAGCACAAGCACTCGAAGGTCCATATCCCTGCTCCTGGTCAGCGGCCCGCGGCCTCGCCACATCATCTCACCGATCTGCGGGGAGCGTACGCTCGCCCGTCATGGACGTCGACACGCTCCGCGAAGAGGCCCACCGATGGCTCGCGGCGCACCGCACGGCGGCGCCTCGCGACTACGGAGCGATCCTGCCCCCTGACCTGGTCGAGGACGGGCGGGCGTGGCAGCGGCTGCTCTTCGAGGAGGGCTGGGCGGGGCTCCACTGGCCGACCGAGCACGGCGGTCGAGGGCTCACGCCGGAGCACACGGCCGCCTGGACCACCGAGTGCGCGCTCGCCGAGGTGCCCCCGTGGATCAACATGGTGGGGGTCGTGCTCGCGGGCGGATCGATCCTGGCGTTCGGGACCGCCGAGCAGCAACGAACCCACCTGCGCGCCATCCTCGAGGCGGATCAGGTGTGGTGCCAGCTGTTCTCCGAGCCCGGGGCCGGGAGCGACCTGGCGAGCCTCTCCTGCCGCGCCGAGGCCGACGGCGAGAGCTGGGTCGTGACCGGTCAGAAGGTCTGGTGCTCCAACGGGCGCGTCGCCGACCGCGGGATCCTGCTCGCTCGCACCGACCCCGATGCGCCCCGCCACGCCGGGATCTCGTTCTTCCTCGTGGACATGCACGCGCCCGGCGTGGAGGCGCGCCCGCTCCGGCAGATGACCGGCGGCAGCGAGTTCGACGAGGTGTTCCTCGACGAGGTGCGGCTGCCGGCGGACGCGCTGCTCGGCCCGCTCCACGGTGGCTGGGGAGTGGCCATGGCCACGCTCACCAACGAACGGGGCCACATCGGCTCGGCGGGCATCTCCCTCGCCCGTCGCCTGGATGCGATCGCGGCCATGGACGGGGCCGACGGTGCGGTCGCCAGGGACCGGCTCGCCGAGCTCGTCACGCGCGGCCGCGCGCTGCAGGCCATGGGCCGTCGCCAGGGCGCGGTCGCGTCCGTCACCGCGAGCCTCGCCAAGCTCGGCGTCACGGAGCTCATGTTCGACGCCGCGGTCCTCGAGGCCGACCTGCGCGGACCGGAGTCGATGTTGGAGGGAGGGGCGGCGGCGCGGCTGCTCGGCGCCCCCGGAGGGCGCATCGCCGGTGGCACGACCCAGGTCCAGAAGAACATCATCGGCGAGCGGCTCCTCGGCCTGCCGAAGGACTAGGCCAGCGCGGCGGACGCCAAGCGGCGCACGACGCGCTCGGCGTCCGACTGGCTGCGACCGAGGCCGGCGCGGAGCCCTTCCCAGGTCGCCCAGCTCATCGCGGCGTCGAGGCAGTCCAGGAGGTCGTCCCGTTCCTCGCCGGCCGCGGCCAGCTCCGG
This sequence comes from uncultured Microthrixaceae bacterium, assembly GCA_963721695.1. Classification (GTDB taxonomy): domain Bacteria; phylum Actinomycetota; class Acidimicrobiia; order Acidimicrobiales; family VFJN01; genus VFJN01. The sequence goes on along the minus strand of CAVRKU010000016.1, from coordinate 410,637 downwards.
TTCGAAGGTGAAGACGAGCTCCTGGCGCAGGAAGGCCTGGCCGTCCCGCAGGCGAGCGGTGATCTCCGTGGAGAACGGGCCGTGGACGTCGGCGGCGCGACGGATGGGCGTGACGGCTTCGAGGAGGAGGCACCGTTGGTGCACGAACCGATCCAGGCGGACATCGAGCGGCAGATCTGGTGCGACCGGGAGGAGCAGCACGGCGACCCGCGCGACGAGGCGCTCGGCCACGGCCGCGTGGAGCCGTTCGAGGTCGTCGAAGTGCTGGAAGATGCTCCGCACGGACACGTGCGCCCGTTCCGCGACGCGTGGGGCGGTCGGCCGGAGGTCACCGTCCTCGAGCAGCCCGATCGTCGCATCGACGATGGCTTCGCGGGTCCGCAGGGAGCGCAGCGTCCGGCCGTCGGTGGGAGGAGCTTCTTGCACGGTGGCAGCAGGGTAGTGCCGCGGTCGGAGATCAGGCCTGGGGCGCCACCGCCGAGCCGTGGTGGGCCACGAGCCGCCACCGATCACCCGTGCGCAGGAAGACGTTCACCGCCGCGACCGTCCCGCCCCCGTCGCTGCTGATCAGGTTCTCGTCCACGGTCACCCAGGCCGCATCGCCGGCCACCGCCACGACCTCGTTGGTGAGGATGAACTGCAGCGGGCTCGGGCCTCCGAACAAGGCGAACCACGAACCCGACACCGCGCCCCAGCCGCGCAGCGTTCGCCACCCGGGGTGCGTGCACGAGACGCGGTCGTCGTGCTCCCACACGTCCGACATCGCATCCAGGTCTCGCGCTTCGAAGGCGTCGTAGAACGCACGGTTGACCGCGCGGACCGCCGCGGCGTCAGCGGAGTCATCGCCGTAGTCGTCGTCGGCGCCTGCGTCCTCCATGGTCGCAACGGTATTCGCATGCGGTGCGGCCGCCGTACGAGGATGAGCCGATGCGCTACCTGCCGGCCTCCGACGGCGTGTCCCTGGCCGTGCACGAGCATGGCGGGCACGGCCGCCCCACCCTCCTCTGCCATGCGACCGGGCTGCACGGGGCGGTCTGGGAACCGCTGTCCGCCGCGCTGGACCCCGAGCTCGAGCGATGGGCGGTCGACTTCCGGGGCCACGGAGCCTCCGTGGTGCCGCCGGATCATCCGCTCCCGTGGTCCGCCTTCCGTGACGACGCCTTGGCCGTCGTGGACGACCTCGGGCTCGAGCCCGGGACCTGCCTCGGGGTCGGGCACTCGCTCGGGGGTGCCGCGCTCCTGATGGCCGAGCAGGCCCGCCCCGGCACCTTCGCCGGGCTGTGGCTCTTCGAGCCGATCGTCCCTCCGCCCGCCCAGGCCGCTGCCTTCACGAGGAGCAACCCCCTCGCCGACGGCGCCGAACGGCGGCGACCGAGCTTTCCGAGCTTCGCCGACGCGCTGGCGAACTACGCATCGAAGCCACCCCTGAACGTGGCGCGCGCCGATGCCCTCCATGCCTACGTCCGCCATGGCTTCGTGGCCGCAGAGGACGGCGCCGTCCACCTGGCGTGTCGTCCCGCTGACGAGGCCCGGACCTTCCGCGGCGCCGGCATCGACGGGATCTTCGAACGGCTCGGTGCGGTCGGTTGCCCGGTCCGGATCGTGGTCGGCGGCGAGGCCTTCGGCCCGGTCGCCTTCGCCCCGGAGATCGCCGCGGCGCTGCCCCGTGCCGAGCTCGAGCGCCACCCCCACCTCAGCCACTTCGGTCCCCTCCAGGGGCCCGACGAGCTGGCGACCTCGGTCAAGGCCTTCGCGTCGACCCTCTGACAGGCGGTCCCGGGGCACTGTCACACGGCGCGCGTACCCTTGGCTCATGCCGTTGCCGCTCCCCACGAGCCTCTCGCCGTCGAAGGTCTCGTCCTTCACGGACTGTGGGTTGGCCTTCCGCTTCTCCACGATCGACCACCTCCCGGAGCCGCCGTCGATCGCCGCCACCCGCGGCACCCTGGTGCACGCCGCACTCGAGCGCCTGTTCTGCCTCGACCCGGCCGAGCGCACGCACGCTCGCTCGCTCACCTGCCTCGAGGAGGCCATCGCCGACCTCCGCGAGCACCCTGAGTACGCCGGCCTGGAGCTCGACGACGACGCCGAGGCGACCTTCCACGACGAGGCCCGCGCCTTGCTCGAGAAGTACTTCCGGCTGGAGGACCCGACCTCGATCACGCCCATCGGCATCGAGCTGAAGCTCGAGGTCGAGGTGGGTGGGGTCCGCCTCCGCGGCATCATCGACCGCCTCGAGCTCGATGCCGACGGTGAGCTCGTCGTCACCGACTACAAGACCGGGCGGGCCCCGGGCGAGCGCCAGGAGCAGCAGCGCCTGGCCGGGGTCGCGTTCTACTCCCTGCTGTGCGAGCGGCTGTTCGGACGGCGCCCGGCTCGCGTGCAGCTGCTCTACCTCGCCGATCCCGTCGCCATCATCTCGGTGCCCACCGACCGCAGCACCCGTGGCGTGGAGCGCAAGCTCGCGGCCATCTGGACGGCCGTCGAGCGGGCGTGCGAGCGCGAGGACTTCCGCCCCAACCCGAGCCGCCTGTGCGACTGGTGCGGGTTCAAGGCGTACTGCCCCTCGTTCGGGGGCGACATCGCCCGCGCCGACGCCTACCGCATCGACAACGAGCTCCAGCGCCAGGCGGCCGCCGAACCAGCCCTGGCCTGAGCGCGCGTCCCGGCGGGTACCGTGCCCGCCGTGCCCCCGCCTCTCGAGCGTGCCAAGCAGGCCATCGTCACGTTCGACGAGCTGGTCGATCGGCGCGTCGACCAGATCCGTGGCCACCGGGCGCTCGACCGCCTGCTGTACGGCGCCTCCGAGGTGGGCGACTGGTCGCTGCTGTGGCACACGATCGGCGCCGGCCAGGCCCTCCTCCCCGGGCGCGACCCGATGACGGCGGTCCGCCTGTCCGCGATCCTCGGGGCCGAGTCCCTGCTCGTGAACGGCGCGGTCAAGGGGCTCTTCCGACGACACCGACCGGTCTGGGAAGAGGACCGCCCCCGCCCCCACCGCATCCGCACGCCCCAGACGAGCAGCTTTCCGTCGGGTCACGCCAGTGCTGCCTTCACCACCGCGGTCGTGCTCGGGCAAGGCGACCCGCTCTGGCCCGCGTACTGCGCCGTCGCCGTCACGGTCTCCGCCAGTCGCGTCTACGTGAAGATGCACCACGCCTCGGACGTCCTGGCCGGGGCCGCCCTGGGCATCGGCATCGGCCTCCTCGCCAGGCGGCTCTGGCCCAAGCCCTAGGAATGCCCGCGCCCACCGCAGCGTTGGAGCGGGCATGACCGATCGGCGCGCCTTCTCCGTCACGTGGGACTACCGATGCCCGTTCGCACGCAACGGCCACAGCCACGTGGTGGCCGGGCTTCGCGACGGCGCTCCCTGGGACGTCACCTTCGTGCCGTTCTCGTTGGGGCAGGTGCACGTCGCGGAGGGCGAGCCGGACATCTGGGGGCGGTGGCAGGACGACTCGGGCCTGCTCGCGCTCCAGGCCGCCGTGGTCGTGCGGGACAAGTTCGCCGACCGGTTCCTCGACGTCCATGAGGCCCTCTTCGCGCTGCGTCACGACGACAGCGGCCAGCTGCGTGACGAGGCGCAGGTGCGGGCGACGTTGGAGGCGCAGGGGGTCGATGCCGACGTGGTCTTCGACGAGATCGCCACGGGATCCTCGATCGACGCCGTCCAGGCGGCCCACGAGGCCGTGGCGAGCGGTCAACGCGTGTGGGGCGTGCCGACCTTCATCGTCGGCGACCAAGCGGTCTTCGTGCGCCTGATGGATCGGGCCGGCCCCGACCCGGCGCCCAGCCGGGCCGCGATCGAGCGGATCCTCGACCTGCTGACCGGGTGGCCCGAGCTCAACGAGTTCAAGCACACCTCGATCCCGCGCTGACCTACCCTCGTCGGTCGTGGCCGGCGAACGCGAGATGCGCAACGAACGGCGGATGTCCGACGTCGAGGCTCTGATGTGGAACCTCGAGAAGGATCCGCACCTCAGCTCCTCGGTCGCCAACGTCACCGTCTTCGACGTGGCGCCCGATCCCGAGCGGCTGCGGGCGCGGATGGAGCGGGCGGTGACGATGGTGCCTCGGCTGCGCCAGCGCGTCGTGCCCGCGCTGGGCCGCCTCGCGCCGCCGGAGTGGCGGGACGATGACGACTTCGACCTCGACTACCACCTGCGCTGGGTCGCGCTCCCCGCGCCCGGGTCGATGCGCCAGCTCCTCGACCTCGCCGCCACGCTGGTGCAGTCGCCGTTCGACCGCACCCGGCCGCTGTGGGAGTTCGTCGTGGTCGACGGGCTGGAGGACGGCGGCGCGGCCATGATCCAGAAGCTGCACCATGCCATCGCCGACGGCGAGGGCAGCATCCGCATGTCGGAGCAGTTCATCGACCTCGCTCGCGACGCGACCGAACCGATCGCACCCGTGCGCCCCGCCCCCGAGCCCCTCACGACCAACTTCGTGGAGACCACGGTGGACACCCTCACCCACCAGCTGCGTCGCGGCCTGGGGGTGGCGCGTCGCAGCGGCGGACGGCGGTCTCGGCTTGGTGCGCGACCCGCTCCGCGTCCTCGCGCTGGCGGAGGATGCCGCCGAGTTCGGTCGGTCCGCGATGCGACAGGTGCTGGTGTCCGATCGGGCCCGCTCGCCGCTGTGGCGCGAGCGCTCGCTCCGCCGGCGGATCGACACCCTCCAGGTCCCCCTCGACGATGCCCGGCTCGCCGCCAAGGCGCTGGGCGGGAGCCTGAACGACATCTTCGTGGCCGCAGCCGCAGGGGGCGCCGGCGCCTACCACCGTGCCATGGGCGAACCGGTCGACGAGCTGCGCATCACCATGCCCGTCAGCACCCGCACCGACGCCTCCGCGGGCGGCAACGCGTTCACGCCGACGCGCGTGCTCCTGCCGGTCGGCATCGAGGACCCGGCCGAGCGCTTCACGGCCATCCGGGAGCGGCTCGACACCACCAAGCGCGAGCGCGCCATGGGGGTCATCGACGGGCTCGCGGGGCTCGCCAACCTCCTGCCGACGTCCGTGGCCGTGCGGGTGGCCCGCCAGCAGGTCGAGACGGTCGACTTCGCCACGTCCAACGTGCGGGGTGCCCCGTTCCCGCTGTACATCGCCGGGGCGCGGATCCTGGCCAACTTCCCGGTCGGCCCCACGGGAGGGACCGCCTGGAACCTCACCCTGATGTCCTACGACGGCCACCTCGACATGGGGCTCAACTGCGATGCGGGGGCCGTGGCCGACCCGGAGCTGCTGCGCGACGCGATCGTGACCGAGTTCGCGGCGCTCATCGCCGCCGGCACCCAGGAGGGCACCCGGCGGCCCAAGGCCCGGCGCTAAGCCCCGACGGTCTCTCCCACGAGCGGATCCGACTCGGTGGCCAGCTCGGCCGCCATGAGCAGCATCCGCACGTCGAGAAGCAGGTCGGAGACCTCGTCGGTGGACACGAGCTCCCGGTGCATCAGGTCGGCGAGCCCGGTGTCGATGAGCCGGAGGGCCTCATCGATCACCGCCTCGTGCGCCTTCGCATCGGCATCGCCCGTGGTCATCGTGACGTCCTCGGTGTGAGTCATTGCCGCCAGGATACCCACGCCTCGCGATGACCGGTCGCCATAGCCCCCCGTTACCCTTGTCACGTGCGTTACGAGCGGGTGGCCCGCATCGGGCGTGGTGGCATGGGAGTGGTGGATCTCGGCCGCGGTCCGGACGGCACCGAGGTCGCACTCAAGCGCCTGACGCTCTACGGCTCGGCGGACGACATCGCCCGGGCCCGCCAGCGCATCGAGCGCGAGGCGGAGGTCCTGAGCAAGGTCCACCACCCGAACATCGTCGAGCTCCTGGACGTCGTCGAGGAGGGTGACGAGGTCACGCTGGTGATGGCGTACCTCACCGGTGGCACGCTGGCCGACCGGGTCGTCCGCCACGGCCCGGCCCCGGCGGACGAGGTGAACCGGCTGGGGGATGCGCTGGCCAGCGCCCTGGCGGAGGCCCACCGCGCGGGCGTCGTCCACCGAGACATCAAGCCCGGCAACGTCCTGTTCGACGCCGCCGGCGTGCCTCACCTCGCCGACTTCGGCGTCGCCAGCTCCCGGGACGACACCGCGGGCCTCACCGCGGTGGGGACGGTCGTCGGCACGCCTGGCTTCATGGCACCGGAGCAGGCGCGCGGCGAAGCGGCCGGCCAGGCCGCCGACGTGTTCGCGCTGGGCGCGACGCTGCTCTTCGCGGCGACCGGTGAAGGCCCCTACGGGCGTGGCGCCGGCGACCTCCTCATGGTCAGGGCCGCGCAGGGCAAGGTGCGGCCGATCCCGCGCGATCTCCCGACCCCGCTGCGCCATCGCTTGCAGGCCATGCTCGATCCACGACCCGAGCGGCGCCCGTCGGCCGCCGCGCTCGTCGGTGGCCCGGCCGGAACGATGGTCCGACGGCCCGTCGTGCGGCCCCGTCGTCGCTGGCCCGTGTGGGCCGCGGCCGGGGGGCTGGGCGCGAGCGCGCTCGTGGCCGGCCTGCTCGTGGCCACCGACGACTCCGGCCCGCCGCCCCCGTCGAGCACGACCACCACCGCGCCAGACTGCACGGCCCTCCCCTACCAGCCGTGCGGCCAGGCCACCCCCGCCGCCGGCACCGACGGCCGGGCCTGCCTGGCCGGGTTCGAGGACTACGACGAGGACGCCGCGAACGGCTGTGAGGCGGCGGACGACGGGCTGCGCCGACGAGGTCCCGTTCCCCGCGGGGGCGGCGGCGATGACCGGCACGATCGTGCCGCGTGACGACGTCGACACCTTCGCCATGGACGTCGGCGACGGCTACCAGCTGCTCTGCGACGGCAGCTTCACGGTCACCATCACCGCGCCCGCGGGCATGACGATCCGCCTCGAGGTGCTCGACGACGGCGAGGTCGTCGACGAGGTCACGAGCGCGGATGGCATCACGGCCCAGGTGACGCTGGGTGATCCCGACTGCCTCTTCTCCGACGCCCGCACGCTCACCGCGCGGGTGTCTCCCATCGGCACGGATCGCACGGGCGACACGTACACGATCGACCGCACCGGCAGCTTCTGACCCCGTCAGGTCGGGGGGTCGTCGCGTACGGGATAGCCCCGCGTCAGCTGAGCGCCGTCGACGAAGATCGTCTCCCCGGAGATCCATGCCGCCTCGTCGCCGGCGAGGAACACGGCGGCGGCCGCGATGTCGGCCGGCGTGCCGTGCCGACCCAGCGGGATGTTGCGCACGTAGGCCGCCAACCGCCTCGGATCCGTCGTGAGGAAGGACGTCATCGGCGTGTCGATCAGGCCCGGGCCGATGGCCGTGACCCGGATCCCGTGCGGGCCGAGCTCCAGCGCTGCGCACCGAGTCAGCATCTCCAACCCCGCCTTGGCCGAGCAGTAGCTGGACATCCCGTCGGCGGGCTGACGGGAGTTGATCGACGCGATGTTGATGATGGCCCCGCCCCCACCTTGGGCAACCATCTGACGGGCTTCGTGCTTGATGCACCGGAAGGGTGCGACGAGACCGACGTCCACCACCTCCGCCCAGTGCCGCGTGGGTTGGTCGCAGAAGCCGACGCCCGTCTCGGGCTCGTCATCTCCCGTAGGGGCTGACGGCCCCCGGAACGCGCCGTTCACCGCGACATCGAGCCGACCAAAGGCTCCCACCGCGGCGTCGACCATCCGCACGACGTCGTCGTCGCGCGTGATGTCCGCGACCTCGGTCGCCACCTGGTTCCGATCGAGCTGATCGGCCACGCGGGCGAGGCCCCCTTCGTCGACATCGACGAGGAGCACGTGGGCCCCCTCCTGCACGAAGCGCTCGGCGATGCCACGACCGATCCCGGACGCCGCCCCCGTCACGAGCGTCGCCATGCCGTCCAGGCGTCCGCTCACCGGTGGACCCCCGCGATCAGGACAAGTTCGCACGGCAAGAGCGTTCCACAGCGGTTCTGGTGGCGCCTCATCGGCACGGTCGGCGCGGAGCAGCGGCCGGAGCCGTCAGAGGCCGGGATTAGGGTCGGCGGATGGGCATGGATCGAGCCGGGGTCACCTTCGCCAGCCTGATGAGCCTGGGGCCGGAGACCGCGCTCCACACGGCGTCGTTGGCGGCCGACGTCGGCTACTCGTCGTACTGGACGGCCGAGACCACAGGCCCCGAGGCGTTCTCGCTGCTCGCCGCCGTGGGCGCGGCCGCCCCCGCGCTGGGGCTCGGCACCGGGGTGCTGGCCCTCCAGCTGCGGACACCCATGGTGGTCGCGATGGCGGGCGCCACGCTCCAGGCGCTCCATCCCGAGCGCGACATCGTGCTCGGCGTGGGCATCTCCTCGCCCGTGGTGACCTCCCGTTGGCACGGCGTGCCGTACGGCGACCGCCCGCTGGCCCAGACCCGCGAGTACGTGACCCTGCTGCGCGAGTGCCTCACCGGTGAGAAGGTCGACTTCGCCGGCGACTTCTACCAGGTGAAGGGGTTCCGGCTCGGTGTCCGCCTCGGCGACCGTCGCCCCAAGATCGTGATCGGCGCCCTCAACCCGAAGATGCTCCAGCTGGCCGGCGAGGTGGCCGACGGCGTCGCCCTCAACTACCTCCCCGCCTCCCACGTCCCGTGGTCCGTGGAGCAGGTCCGCAAGGGCGGAGCGGCGGAGATCTACGCCTACGTCCACGCGGGCGTGTGCGAGCGGGAGGAGGGCATCGAGCTGGCCCGGCGCGACCTCTTCTCCTACGCCGTGGTCGATGCCTACGCCCGCAACTTCGAGCGCGCCGGGTTCACCGACGAGGTCGCCGAGATCCGGGCCCACCACGCCGACGGTGATCGAGCGGGGGCGCTGGCGGCCGTCTCCGACCGGATGGTCGACGCCATCGACGTGATGGGCGACGCCGACACGGTCCAAGCCACGATGCAGGCGTACGTCGACGCCGGCGTCGACGTACCCGTGCTGATGCCCCTGCCGTGGGGCGCCGACCGGCGAGCCTCCGCGGACCTGGCGATCCGTGCTGCGGTCGGGCGGGCCTGATGGAGCTCCGCGACAAGGTCGTGCTCGTCACCGGCGGTGCCGACGGCATCGGCCGGGCGCTGTGCCGGCGGTTCGCCGCGGAGGGGGTGCGTGGCCTCGCGGTGGTCGACCGGCAAGCACGAGGCGACGGCGGACCTCGCCACCGAGCTCGGGCCGACGGTGATCGGGTTGACGGCGGACGTCGCCCGCGAGGCCGACGTGATCGCGGCCGTGCAGGCCACCGAGGAGCGGTTCGGGCCGATCGACCTGCTGGTGTCGAACGCCGGCATCGGCACCGGCGGCGGCGTCGACGCCCCGAACGAGGCCTGGCAGCAGATCTGGGAGGTGAACCTGATGGCGCACGTCTACGCGGCGCGGGCGGTCCTCCCCGCCATGATCGCCCGAGGCGAGGGCTACCTCCTCAGCACGGCCTCGGCCGCCGGCCTCCTCACCAACATCGGCGCCGCGCCCTACAGCGTCACCAAGCACGCCGCCGTCGCGCTGGCCGAGTGGCTCGCCATCACCCACGGCGACCAGGGCATCAAGGTGTCGTGCCTGTGCCCGCAGGGCGTGCGCACGAACATGCTCCTGGCCGGCGCGGACGACCCCGCCGGCGCCGTGGTGCTGGCGCAGGGGGCGATCGAGCCCGAGGACGTCGCCGAGGCGGTCGTGCAGGGGCTGCGGGCCGAGTCCTTCCTGATCCTTCCCCACCCCGAGGTGCTCACCCACTTCCAGCGCAAGGCCGGCGACTACGACCGCTGGATCGGCGGGATGCGCAAGCTGCAGCGACGGATCAGGGACGCGCTCGCGTGACGCCGCCGAAGCCCACCCACCCCGGCCGCGCTCACCGAGAGCGCGCTGCTCGCGGTGGGGTTGCGCCCAGGCGACCGGGTGCGGTTCCGGCGCGCCGACGGAGGATCGTGGAAGCAGGCTCGCGTCGAACGCCGGGAGCGCGACGGCTCGATCGGGGTGCGGGATGAGCGCGGCGCCGCGCGGGCGATCCCGATCGATCGGTTGCAGGTCCGCACCACCGGCCCACGCGGCGGGACGGCGTGGGAGGATGTGGCGGAGCGGGCGGCGCGGACCGAGCAGCTCGGGATCTGGTGAGTGCATGCGCACGCGGGAGCGCCGGGAGAGGTAGAACGATCGGCCATGACGAGAACGGGACTCGTGCTGGGCGCCGGCGGCATCGTGGGCCAGGCCTTCCATGCGGGCGTGCTCGCGGCGCTCGAGCAGGACGTCGGCTGGGATCCCCGTAGCGCCGAGATCATCGTCGGCTCGTCGGCAGGCTCCGTCACCGGGCGCGACGCTTCGGCTGGGGGTCGCGGCGTCCGACCTGGCGGCTCGGGCCGAGGGGCGACCCGTGTCCCGTGCCAGTCGCGGCCTTCTTCGCGGTCGTCGACGGCGCCGACGAAGCCCTCCCGTCCCCCTCCCTGACGGACCTCGTCAGGGGGTGGCACCTGCCGTCGCCCGCGCTGCTGACCCGCACGATCCGCCGCCCGTGGGCGGCCCGGCCGAGCGCCATCGCCGGCACCCTGATGCCCGCGGGGCGCTACGACCTGCGAGAGCGCACCGAGGTGCTCGACCAGCTCGGGTCCGGTTGGCCGCCCGGCCTCTGGATCTGCGCCGCCCGGCAGGACGACGGCCGGCGGGTCGTGTTCGGTCGAGACGGGTCGCCGTTCGCTCGCCTGTCCGAAGCCGTCGCCGCGTCGTGCGCGATCCCCAGCTACTTCGCGCCGGTCCCGATCGGATCCCGGCACTACATCGACGGCGGGGTCCACTCCGCCACCAACGCCGACGTCCTCGTGCACGCCGGCCTCGACGTCGTGATCGTCGTGTCGCCCATGTCGGCCGCCCACGGCACGAGCCGCGGGGCCGACGCCGGCCTGCGCTGGGCGATGCACCGCCGCCTCGAGCGCGAGATCCGGCGGTTGCGGGCGCAAGGCACCAAGGTCGTGCGGTTCGAGCCCAGCGCGGCCACCTTGGCGGTCATGGGCCTGAACGCCATGGCCGAAGACCGTTCGGCCGAGGTGGCCGACGCGGCGCGTCAGGATGCCGTCGCCCATGCCGCGTCGACGCGCACCGCGCGCCGGCTGCTCGCCATCGCCGCGCCCCGGTCGCGCGCCGCCTGACCATCGCGGCCGCGTCCCGTGGACCGACGCACCGCCGAGTTCTACGAGACCAGGAGCGCGGACTACGAGCGCGGCCGCGAGCCGAGGCACCAGCGACGCGCCGAGGCGCTTCGGCCAGCGACGGCCGGCGGGCATCGCCATCGACCTCGGCTCGGGACCCGGCTGGTACACGACCTCCCTCGGGCGTCCGGTCGTCGCCCTCGACGGTGCCCTTGCCATGGTGCGACGCACCCGCGAGGTGGCACCCCACGCCCTCGGCGTCCAGGCCGACCTGCTCGCCCTCCCGTTCCGGCGCGGCGCGCTGGCCGCCGGCGTGGGCCCGCAACACCTACGTCCACCTGCGCGCCGCGGATGTCCCGCTCGCGCTCGGCGACCTGCATCGATCGCTCGCCGCCGGACGCACCCGTCGAGCTCACCCTGTTCCGGGGCGACCGACGAGGGCCGAGGCATCTTCCCGGACGACGACTTCCCCGGTCGCTGGTTCTCGACGTGGACCGGACGAGCGGCTGCACGACGTCATCGACGGGGCCGGGTTCACGCTCGACGACCTCGAGGTGCGGCACCCGGGCGCGGACGAGCAGGGCTTCCGCGTCGTGCATGACGCGCGGCCGCATGCTCCCCGACACGGTCGGCGCGGGGATGCGCCTGCTCGTGAGCGGCCTGAACCCCAGCCTCCATGCCGCGGACGCGGGGGTCGGCTACGTGACCGCTGGCAACCGGTTCTGGCCGGCGGCGCTCGCGGCCGGGCTGGTGTCGCGGGACCGAGACCCCCGGCACGCGCTCCTCCACCACGGCGTCGGCATGACCGACCTGGTGAAGCGGGCGACGCCCCGCGCCGACGCCCTCACCCGCGACGAGTACCGGGCCGGCGTGCGAGCGCCTCGACCGGCTGTGCGCGTGGCTGCAGCCCGGCGCCGTGTGCATCGTCGGGCTGGCCGGCTGGCGCGCCGCCGTCGATCGGCGCGCCACCGCCGGATGGCACGAGCGACAGCTGGGCGGGCGGCCCGTGTACGTCATGCCGTCGACCAGCGGGCTGAACGCCGCCACCCCGCTGGCGGCGCTGGTGGAGCACCTCCAGGCCGCGGCCACCGGCACTTGACCAAGCGGTCAAGTACGGTGCCGCGCATGGCCGTGAGACTGGAACCACAGGACGAGTACATGCACGAGCTCGGCCCCGAGCCGAACTTCAACGAGAGCATGTACTTCAACCTCTACGACCCGGCGCAGGGCGTCGGGCGGTTGGTTCCGGTGCGGCAACCGGGCCAACGAGGGCTACGCGGAGATGACCGTGTGCCTCTACCTGCCGGGCGGCCGCGTGGGCTTCATGTTCAAGCGGGCCGAGATCGCCGACAACGACGCCTTCGACGCCGGCGGCATCCGCTTCGACGTCCTCGAGCCGTTCAAGCGGCTCGACGTCACCTACTCGGGCAAGGTCGTCGTGCTCGACGATCCGCTCCAGATGGCCGACCCGAAGAAGGCGTTCACCGAGAACCCGTACGCCGAGTGCGAGGTGCGCATCGAGTACTCGGGCGTGTCGGACATGTTCGGCGGCGAGCCCGACGAGCCCCACGAGAAGCCCGGCGAGGAGTTCGCCAAGGGCCACTACGAGCAGCTCATCGCCGGCAAGGGCTCCATCCGCGTCGGCGACGAGGAGTGGGAGGTCGACGGCTTCGGCCTCCGCGACCACTCGTGGGGCCCGCGCTTCTGGCAGGCGCCCTGGTACTACCGCTGGCTCACCGCCAACTTCGGGCCGGACTTCGGCTTCATGGGCTCGCGGGTCGCCCGGCGCGACGGCGACGGCACCCGCGGCGGCTTCGTGTGGGAGGACGGGAAGCTCCACCTCTGCCGCGACTTCGAGATCGCCACCGAGTGGGAGGGCGAGGACAGCTACCACCAGAGCATCTCCGCCACGCTGCGCTCCGCGGACAAGGAGTGGAAGGTCACCGGCCAGGTGATCGACCTCATCCCGCTGCGCAACCGGCGGCCCGACCCGGACACCGGCGACATGCTCGTCACCCGCATCTCCGAGGGCATGACCGAGTGGACGCTCGAGGACGGCCGCAAGGGCTACGGCCTGAGCGAGTACCTCGACCAGATCATCGACGGCGCCCCCGTCGGGATCACGGAGTAGGGCTGGCCGACGCGCGCCGGCGGGCGACCAGGTAGCCGACGGCGAGCGCCAGCGCCGCGGCCGCGCTCACGCCCGCGACCACGGGGACCACGCGGGGGCCACCGTCGTCGAGGCTTCCGATCGCCGAGCTGCCCTCCGTCGGGGGCATGCCGGACCCGAACGAGGCGGGCACAGCGGACGCGGCAAGCGCGCGCGTCCCGCTGCAGAGGTGAGAGAACAGCTCGCCCTCGTCGCCCTCGAGGTCGAAGCTCCCCTCGGTCGTGGCGAACACCAGGAACGGACCCGATCCGCTCAGCTCGAGGCCGCAGCTGGCGCCTTCTCGGGGGGTGACCACTGATTGACGGGCCTTGGCATCGCCCTTGTAGACGTGGTCGACGGCGAACACGAACCGCTCCGGATCGGCGGAGCTGTAGGAAGCACCGGGTGGGGTCCTGATCTCGACGAGCTCGCCGCTGAACACCACATCCGCCGCCGCGACGGCTCCGGAGTCTGTTGAGGCCGCGCAGCTGCACGCGGCCGCCGGGTCGACCGAGGCGACCGTGACCACGGCGAACACCATCGCCGCCAGTCCCAGGCTGATCGATCGACGCGCCATCTCATCCCCGTTCTGCGTTGGCCCCCTGTTTTGACGCCGGAGGGGCCCGATCGGTTCCCGGCCGATGATCCTCGAGCGCCGGTACCGTCGTAGGGGCATGACCCTTCCGAAGATCGTCTCGCAGGACGAGTGGGAGACCGCCCGACGCGACCTGCTCCTCAAGGAGAAGACAGGCCACCAAGGAGCGTGACCGCCTCAACACGGAGCGGCGCGAGCTGCCGATGGTCGAGGTCACCAAGGACTACGCCTTCGAGGGGCCCGACGGGAGCGTGTCGCTGCTCGACCTGTTCGAAGGTCGCCAGCAGCTGATCGTGTACCACTTCATGTTCCATCCCGACTGGGAGGACGGTTGCCCGAGCTGCACCGCGGGCAACGACGAGCTGGCCTCGCCCGGGTTCCTCGACCACCTGCACACGAGGGACACGACCTACGCGCTGGTGTCGCGGGCCCCGCTCGAGAAGCTCGAGCGCTGGAAGGCCAAGCGCGGCTGGGACCTCCCGTGGTACTCCACCAACGACGGCGACTTCAGCTACGACTTCGGCGCCACGATCGACGCGTCACGCGGCTACGACGAGTTCAACTACCGGTCGCTCGACGAGTACGCCGCCATGGGCGAGGAGAGCATGCGGGACTCGGAGCAGCCCTACGACATGCCTGGCCGCACGTGCTTCCTGCAGGTCGACGGCCGCGTGTTCCGCACCTACTCGGTCTACGCGCGGGGCCTCGAGAGCACCGGCGGGTCGTACTACTTCCTCGACCTCACCGCTCTCGGTCGGCAGGAGGACTGGGAGGAGCCCAAGGGCCGCTCCGAGTCCGTCCGCGGCAACGACCCCGACTTCGCGTCCTAGCGGTCGGGGTCGGCCTTCTCCTGGCTCTCGCGCTGGGCCCAGCTGAAGACGCCCTTGGACATCGTGCTGCGCTCCTCGGCGGCCCGCTGACCGAAGACCTCGGCGCGCACCTTGTGCACGCCGGTGTCGTCGGGGGCCGCTTGCGCGGCCAGCTCGGCGAGGTGACCGGCCAGGCGGAGGTCGCCCGCCGCGGCCAGCTCGGACGCCCGCTCGGCCAGCTTCGCCGCCCCGCCGACGAGGGACGCCATCTCCGCCGCGATGGCGGCGTCGGTGGGTGGCTTGAGGCGGGCCGGGTTGCCGTCGTACCAGCCGCCGTAGAGACGCCACAGGTTGCGGACGACGAACTCGGGCTCGTCGTACACCGGCCGCAGGTAGGGCTTCTCGAGCAGGTGGGCGGGGGCCTTGACCGTGGCGACGATGTCGTCGAGCCGGGCGCCCTCGTTCATGAGGGCCAGCGTCTGGTCGACCAGGGACTCGAGCAGCTCGGCGGCGTCGTTGCAGGCCTGCTCGATGCGATCGGCGCCGAGGATCGGGAAGCCGTGACCCGGCAGGAGCACCTCCGCACCGAGGACCGCCATCTTGCGGAGGCCGATCGCCCACTCGCGCGGGTAGCGCTGCACCTTCTGCGGGTTCCCGCAGTTGGGGCTGGCCCAGATGAAGAGGTCACCCGTGCACAGGACCTTTCGGCCCGGGTTCCACACCCAGGTGGCGTCATCGGTCTCGCCCTTGTCGTGGTGCAGCTCCCAGGTCTCGCCACCGACGGTCATCGTGTGGTGGTCGCGGTACACCTCATCCGGGTGGCGGTAGTCGGTGGGCCAGTAGGGGCGGCCGAACTGGAACTGCCGCTGGTTGATCACGCCGTTGTACCCAGCCGTGAGCACGTACCGCTCGAACCGCGGGGGCACGAGCTCGTGGGCCACGACATGGGGCGGATCCCAGCCGTTCGCCCGGGCCTCCTCCTCGAAGGGGGCCATGCCGAAGACGTGGTCGATGTGCCCGTGGGTGTAGACGACGGTGCCGAGGCGCTCGCCGTTCCACCCGCGGATCCGCTCGTGGTTGCCCGTCGCCATCACCTGGTTGCCGGTGTCGACCAGCAGCAGCCCGTCGTCGGTGGCGAAGGCGCAGATGTTGCCGAACGACGCACTGAAGGCCGTGCGGTCCGCGACCTCGGCCAGCCCCAGGTCCTGGGTGACGGGGTGGTGCCCGCCGACGTCGGTCGACCCGTCGCCGTTCCACAGCCGTTCCGCGATCTCCATCAGGTCGGACATGCCGCTCCCCCTCGTCATCGTCCCCCGCAGGCTGGCACACTCCGGCCATGGCGTTCACGGGCTTCGGCAAGGGAGCGATCGCGTTCTACGAGGAGCTGGCCGGCAACAACTCGCGCGAGTGGTGGCACGCCAACAAGCGCCGCTACGAGGACGAGGTGCGCCGCCCGATGGAGGAGCTGCTCCAAGACGTGGCCGAGGAGTACGGCGAGGCCAAGCTGTTCCGCCCGAACCGCGACACCCGGTTCTCCAAGGACAAGACCCCGTACAAGACCAACACGGCCGCGGTGATCTTCGGAGACGGCGGCGGGTCCGTGTACCTGTCGCTGTCGGCGGAGGGGTTGCACGTCGGCGGGGGCGGCTACCACCTCGACCGCGACCAGCTGGCCCGCTACCGGGCCGCCGTCGACGCCGATCGGTCCGGCAAGGAGCTGGAGGCGATCACCGCCGAGCTGCGTCGGGCCAAGGCCGACGTCACGTCGCACAGCTCGCTCAAGACCGCCCCGCGCGGCTACTCGGCTGACCACCCGCGCATCGCGCTGCTGCGCCAGGACGGGATCATCGGCATCTGGGCCCACCGACCCGGCGCGTGGCTCCAGAAGCCCGCCGCCAAGGGCCGGGTCCTCGACGGCTGGCGGGCCCTCCGACCGCTCAACGACTGGATGGCCGAGTACGTCGGCCCGTCGCACACGGCGCGCTGAGCCCGGCCACCTCGCAGACGATCGGCGACGAACGGCGACCCTGACGGTCTCGTCGTGTCGCAGGCCAGGCGGGTGGACCTACCCGGCCGCGATCTGCGACAGAAGGCGACTCGGACGGATCGTCGAGCTGTCGCATGCCGACGCAGCCGTAGCGGCACCGAGCATCCGCACTGCGCCTCGCCGCGCCCTTGCCGTCGGCGGGTCACCGCGGCGCGAGGTCGCGGATCGCCTGGCGGGTGTCGATGCCGAAGGGCAGGAGGGCGAGGGCGGGGGTGGTGACGCCGTTGTCGACGTAGCGCTGGATGTGCTCCCGACACTTCTCGGGTGGTCCCCAGACGATGAGCTCGTCGACGACGTGGTCGGGGATGGCGGCGAGGGCCGCCTTGCGGTCGCCCTCCTTCCACAGCCGCCACATCTCGCCGAGGACCTCGCCCCGGCCGAGCCAGTCGTGGAAGGCGGCGTACACGGGCACGTTGAGGTAGGCGGCGATGGCGAAGCGACCCATGCCGCGCACGGTGTCGGCGTCGTCGTTGGGGGCCACGAAGATGCGCGCGACGACCTCCTTGGCGGTGCCGTCGCCCGCCGCCTGCACGATCGGCGCCACCGTCTTCACGTCGTCGGCACCGAGCCAGTTGATGATGGCGCCATCACCCTCGCGACCAGCCAGCTTCAGCATCCCCTCCCGCAGCGCGGCGATGAGGATCGGCACCGGCTGCTCCGGGCGGACGCCGAGCTTGAAGCTGCGGACGCTGAAGGAGGGCGTCTCCATCGTCACCTTCTCCCCCGCGAGGGCTGCCCGCAGGAACTGCACCATGTCCTTGGTGCGCTGGTACGGGGCCTCGAAGGGGATGCCGTTCCATCCCTCCACGATCACGTTCGACGAGGTGCCGATGCCGAAGGCGAAGCGACCGGGGGCGGCATCGGCCAGCGAGGCCACCGACTGGGCCATGCACGCCGGGCCGCGGGTGAACGCGGGCACGATGGCCGTGCCGAGACGGAGGGTGGGTGCCCACACCGATGCGAGCGCCAGCGGCGTGAACGCGTCGGCGCCGTTGGCCTCGGCCGACCACACGTCGGTGTAGCCGAGGTCCGCCAGCTCCACGATCCAGTCACGCTGTGCGTGCAGGGGAAGGCCGTCGAAGGGAATCGTCATGCCGAAGCGCTGGTCCATCCCCGGATCATGGCGCGTGGACGCCGGTAGCGTCGCCCCATGAGCCTGGAACCGGTGCCGGAGGACTGGGACCGCTGCCTCGCCGTCGTCGCGCACCCCGACGACCTCGAGTACGGCGCGGCCGCCGCCCTCGCCCGCTGGACGGCCCAGGGCAAGTCGGCGATCGAGGTCCTCGCCACCCGGGGCGAGGCCGGCATCACGACGATGGAGCCCGCCGAGACGGCGCGCGTGCGCACCGCGGAGCAGGAAGCGAGCGCCGCCATCGTCGGGGCCGAGGGCGTCGAGTTCCTGGAGGGCCACCACGACGGGATGCTCACCTACGGCCTCGACCTGCGCCGTGACCTGGCCCGCGCCATCCGCCGGCACCGTCCCGACGTGGTGATCACGATCTCGTTCCGGGAGGGCTTCTACGGCGGGGGCGCCAGCTGGAACCACGCCGACCACCGGGTCGTCGGCGAGGCGCTCGTCGACGCCGTGCGCGACGCCGGGAACCGCTGGGTGTTCCCCGAGCTGGTCGAGGAGGGCCACGAGCCCTGGGACGGCACCCGCTTCGTGCTGGCCGCGTCATCGCCGCGGTCGACGCACTACGTCGACATCAGCGACTCCATCGACACCGGGATGGCGTCGCTGCGCGCGCACGCCGTGTACTTCGACGCCCTCGGCGGCTCCGACGGCACGGAGGCGTTCCTCCGCGATGGCGCGGCCCAGGTCGGCGCCGAGGTCGGCGTCGCCCACGCGCTCCCGGTCGAGATGCTGTGAGCTGAGCCGGGGCTAGGTTCTCGCGCCGTGGAGAAGCTCGTGTACGGCCTGTGGCGCCGCCCCGACCAGGACGTCGACCCCATCCGAGCGGCGCTGGTCGATCAGGTGGCTCCGGCCCTCCTCGACCTCGGCGTGGCCGGGCTGCGCGTGTGCGTGGAGGAGCCGGCCGGCAAGGCCTACCGGGTGGGGTCGAACCCGGACGGCAGCCTGCTCGTCGCGGCTGTCTCGATCTGGATCGACAGCTACGACAACCGGGCTCCCCACGAGGACGCGCTCGCGGCCGTGGACGCGCAGTCGTACGGCTGGATCGTGGCCGAGAGCGAGGCGCGTTCGTATGGCCCCCACCGAACCTGGCCCGACGGCGAGCAGTCCCCCGGCTTGTCCATCACCACCTTCTTCGACAAGAAGGCGGAGGTCGACGACGAGACCTTCTACCGGATCTGGCACGGCGAGCACACGCCGCTCAGCTTCGAGATCCACCCCTTCTGGCTCTACGTGCGCAACCAGGTGCTGCGCTCGGTCACCCCCGGCGCACCACCGGTGCGGGGCATCGTCTACGAAGCCGTGCCGACCGACGAGCAGATGCTCGACTTCACCCAGTTCTTCGGCTGCGCGGACGAGCCGGACCGGCTGATGGATCAGATCAAGCGGGTGGACGACCACATGAACACGTTCGGCAACACCTCCACGTTGCAGTGCGTCCCGATGCGAGAGTGGATCTTCCGCACCATCTCGACCTGAGGCTCAGCCGCCCAGGTCGGTGACGGTGTCCAGCTCGACGACGATCTTGGTCGTGAACACCTCGCCGTGCCGGGTCAGGAGCGCCTGGCGCCGGTCGTCGGCGAGGAACGCGTCGTAGGCGCGACGGCTTGGAAAGCGGATGAGGTGGACCTCCAGCGGCAGGGCCGGGTCCTCGTGGTCGGTGCGGCGGCCGCGGTACAGGAGCGCCGCACCGTGGTCGGCCAGCAGCGGGAGGACGTCGTCCTCGTAGGCCGACGCCGCCTCGGCTCGATCGGGCGCGGCGTGGCCGATGAACGCGATCGTCACGCTGGCCTCCACGCCGCGAGCGTAGGAGGGCAAGATCGAGGCATGCGCCACGCCCGCGCCGACGCCCTCGACCAGCTGGAGCCCATGCTGGCCGACCTGCGATCCGTCGACGGGCTCACCGAGCGCAGCCGCGGCGTGTTCTACCGGGGCGGCCGAGCGTTCCTGCACTTCCACGAGGACCCGACGGGCCTCCACGCCGACGTGCGCCTCGCCGACGACTTCGAGCGCCACCGCGTCGAGACCCGCGCCGAGCAGCGAGCCGTCGTCACGCTCGTCAGGGGCGTCGTGACCTAGCTAGTCGTCGCCCTCGATCGTCATGCGGGAGGCGGCGGGGTCATCGAGGTCGAGGTCGACATCGCCGAGATCGAGGCCGTCCGCGTCGGCCTCGGCGACGATCTCCACCTTGGGCCGCTCGCCGTAGATGGCCTGGTCGAGACCGAGCATCCCGGCGGCCAGCGCTCGGCCCGCGGGCGGCAGTCGGTCGCGGGTCGACCGACGGCTGTCGAAGGCCGGGTCGGGCGTGACCCAGAAGGTGAACTGTGACGCATCCGCCGGAGCGGGGCTGCCGTCCGGGGCCAGGACGCCCCCGACGAGCAGCCCGGCGTCGCCGAGCAGCTGCCGGAAGCCCTGCTGGGTGTGCCAGTGGAGGACCCAGGCCCGCTCCTCGACGGCGTGATCCTCGCCGGTCTCGAGCTCGTAGCGGACCGCGGCGGTCTGCAACCGGGCCTCGTCGTCACGCGCGACGGACACGACCGTGAACCGCATGGTCCGGCCGTCCTCGGTCACATGGGTGCGGGGCGCGCCGAGCGCGCTCCGGCGGCATCGGGCTCGGGATGAACAGCGGGATCAGCGCGGAGCCGTCGGGCTCCAGGTGGGCCCGGATGCGCGTGAGCGCGCGCCACGCGGTGTCGTCATCGACGATGAGGTTGAAGGTCGCACCGGCCAGGTAGATGGACTTGTAGCGACGGGCCAGCTCCATCGACTCCATCGTCGATTGGTGGAGCGTGACGACGAGACCTCTCTCCTCCGCAGCCGCCCGGCAGCGGGCGAGCATGTCGGGCGACGAGTCGAGCCCCTCGACGTCGAGGCCGCGTGCCCGCAGGTCGAGCAGCGGGTCGCCGTCGCCGCACCCGAGCTCGAGCGCTGGCTCGCCGGAGCGCGCGATGAACCGCGCGTACGGCTCAGGGTCCGGTGGTCCCGAGCCGCGCAACGGTGCATAGAGCTCGGCGACCAACCCGGTGTAGAAGAGCGACGGCTCCGGGGCATCCACGCTGCGACTATGGCAGGTCGAGGAGCCGCTCGATCTCGGCCTCCGCGTCACCGGCCGAGCGCTGGGCATCGATCGCAACCGCCATGCGCGCCGCGCCCGCCCGCAGCTCCATGTCCGACAGCGCCCGCACCACCGCGGCACGGAGCTCGTCGGGTCCCGACGTCGGCAAGACCGTGCAGCCCGCCTCGACCCGCTCGACGGCGGCCGCGTTCAGGGGCTGCTCCCGACCCAGCGGCACGCAGACCTGCGGTACGCCGTGGGCGAGCGCGGCCAGCACGCTGCCGAGCCCGCCGTGGCTCACCATCGCCGATGCCCAGGGCAACACCGCCGCGTGCCGGACGTAGCCGCTCAGGTGGACGTTGTCCGGCACGTCCAGCGCGCCCGCGTCCAGGTGGTCGCCCAGCGTCACGATCACCCGCGCCGGCGCGTCGCCCAGCGCCGTCAGCAGCCGTTGGAGCACCGGGCCCTCGTCCATCGGCGTCGTGCCCATGCCGACGACGACGAGCGGGCGACCATCGTCGACCCCCGGCGGATGCCATCCGGCATCGGGCCCGGCCTCCTCCAGCGCGGGGCCCACGTACCGCACGTTGGCCGCTCGCGGGCCGGGGAGGTCGAGGGCCTCCGGGCAGGTCACGAGCAACGTGCTCTGACGGTCGAGGAGCGCACCGAAGCTGGCGACCGGGGCCAGGTCGAGCTCGCGGCGCACGGCCGCGGTGCCGTCCACCGTGGCCGCCATCTGCATCGGCAGGAGCCCACCGTCGCCGTCCAGGTTGGCTGCGTAGAGGGTGTGCACGAGCGCCACGCTCGGGCGGAACGACGCCTCGGCGCCGCACAGCGCCCCCGGCAGCATGTAGTCCGCCACGACGACATCGGCGGTCCCCGCCTCGAGGCGGACCTCGCGCGCGAGGGCGCTCTGGTCCCACTCCGCCAGCACCTCCCGGGCGAGGTAGGGCACCCCACGGGCCTCGAAGCGAGCCGCGAGGGAGGCCGAGCCCATGGCGCGCACCTCGTGCCCGCGCGACCGCAGGCGGTCGGCCAGGGCGAGCACGGGCGGGACGTTGCCGCCGCCCGCCCAGGTCACGAAGAGGATGCGGCCCACGCCCGGAACCTACCGGGAGCCCGTCGTGGCAGGCTCCCTGCATGGATCCCGCCGAGATCTACTCCACGTCCCGCGCCCGCCTCCTCGACCTGGCCGCCGACCTCACGCCTGAGCAGGAGGCGGCCCGGCTCCGCCCGACGCCGCCGTGGACCGTCGTCGACGGCTACCGGCACCTCACCGGGGTCTGCTGCGACGTGCTCGACGGCAACATGCCCCCGGGCCTGCCCGACGGCGCGGCGGCCTGGACGGCCGAGCAGCTGGCCAGCCGGGCCGATCTCACGCTCGACCAGGTGTGCGAGCAGTGGGCCACCCGCGCCCCCGAGCTCGACGCGCGCGTCGCGGCGGCCGGCGCCGCCATGGGGTTCGTCGCCCTGGACGCATGGACCCACGAGCAGGACATCCGGGACGCCACCGGAGCTGGGGCCCTTCACGACGACGCGTCGCTTCCCGGGTTGATCGAGCTCACCGTCGGGGCCATGGGCCGCTTCTACGCCGGCCAGGGCGGGCCGCCCCTGCGCCTCGTGCTCGACGGCGAGGAGCACCGCACCGGCGACGGCGATCCCACCGCCACCCTCGTCACGACGCCCTATGAGCTGATGCGGATGGTGTTCGGGCGCCGCAGCGACGCCCAGATCGCAGCCGCCGACTGGTCGGGCGACGGGGCCGCGGCGGCGCGGGCCGCGATCACCCTCTTCCCGGCCCAGCCTGAGGATCTCGTCGACTGACGACGAGCGTCACCACTTGGCGATCACGTCGTCGCCGAAGCGCTTGATGCCGTCGAGCTTGCCCGCCAGGTCGGTGTCGGCGCCGGCGTAGAAGTACCAAGGCATCGTGACGAGGTGGGTGACGCCGGCCTCGTGCACGCGGCGATAGCCGTCCAGGTCCCACGCGTCCCGGGCGGAGCCGAAGAGCGCGAACGGCACGTGCGTTGCGGTCGTACTCCTCGCGGTAGCGCTCGATCTGTCGCCGGATGGCCCCGAGCTCTTCGATCGTGTGCAGGTCGCTGACCCAGCCGTCGTGACGGGCGGCGCGCCGCAGCGCCGCCTCCGACACGCCGCCCACGTACACGGGCACCGGCTCGCTCGGCGCCGGGAGCATCTCGAGCGGCGGGATGTCGAAGAACTCCCCGTGGTGCTCCACCACGTCGCCGGTCCAGAGCTTGCGGAGCACCTCGAGCATCTCGTCCGCACGCTTGCCCCGCCGCGCGAACGGTGTGCCCATGGCGTCGAACTCCTCCTCCATCCACCCCATCCCCACCCCCAGCCCGACGCGGTTGCCGGAGAGGACCGCCGCCGTCCCCACCTGCTTGGCCACGTGGACCGGCGTCCGCGCCGGGAGGACGTACACCGTGGTGAGGAACCGCAGCCGCTCGGTGACGGCCGCGAGGTGCCCGATCGTCACCCACGGGTCGGGCCACGGCGTGCCCATCTCCCAGCGGCGCGTGCCGTCCTTCGTGTACGGGTAGGTGGACCGCGTCTCGAGGGGGTTGATGAGGTGGTCGGACACGGTGAGCGTGCTCCAGCCGTGCGCATCCCCCGCTCTGGCCATCGGCACGAGCTCCGTGGGCTCGGAGAAGGTGCCGGAGAAGCAGAACTCGAGGCGCTCGTCCATCACGAGTGCGTGCCGCCGTCGATGCGGAGATCGGCCCCGTTGACGTGCCGCGCGTCGTCCGAGCCCAGGTAGGCGATCGCCGCCGCCACCACGCTCGGGTCGCCCATGCCGACGGGGGACATGATCCGATGGAGGAGCTTGGCGTCGGCGCCCTCGGGAAGGTTGAAGGCACCGGTGATGGGGGTGTCGATCGAGCCGGGGCAGACGGCGTTGGCGCGCAGGCCCTGCTTGGCGTACTCGATGGCGAGGGTGCGGGTGAGGGCCAGCACGCCCCCCTTGGAGGCCGAGTAGGCCGCCGCCCACGGATGGGCCGCGAGGGCCGCCGTGGAGGCCACGTTGACGATCGCGCCCCCGCCGTCGAGCAGCGCCGGGAGCGCGGCCTGGCACACGAGGAAGGTGCCGGTGAGGTTCACGTCGAGCACCCGCTGCCAGTCCTCGAGGCGGACCTCGTGGCTGTGCTCGAAGCGCAGGATGCCGGCGCTGTTGACCACGGTGTCCAGCCGCCCGTGCTCGAGGGCCGCCGCCACCGCGGCAGGCGCGAACGTCGGATCGCTCACGTCGCCGACGAAGGGGCTGACGGCATCCGGTCGGGACGCGCCGGTGACGGTGTCGGCGAGGCCCTGCTCATCGATGTCGGCGGCCACGACGGTGGCTCCCTCGGCGACCAACCGCATGACGGTGGCCCGGCCGATGCCCGAGCCTGCCCCCGTCACCAGCGCCACGCGACCGTCGTACCTGTTCATCGCCGGCAGACTAGAACCTGTTCTAGTTTCGTGGCTACTTGGGTGCGTCCTGCCAGAACCGCACGATCGTCGACTGGCTCGCCGACGCGAGCAGGGTGCCGTCGACCGCCCACAGGTGCACGACCCCGTGCCCGAAGCCGTTGACGATCGCCTCGACGCGGATGTCGAGGAGCACCCACTCGGTGGGGACCAGGCGGGCCACCCGCAAGGTGTTGTCGAGGCTGTTGCCCCCGGCCTGCGCCCCGAGGGCCTGGCCGATCCCGAAGGGCACGTAGTCGCCGAGGATGGCGAGCGTGGCGGCCGACATGTCGAGCACGTCGGGGATGCGCGCCCAGAGCGCGGAGCGGCCGCCCGGCTGGGGCGGTCCCGGCAGCTCGTCGAACCCGCGCGCGTCGGCGAGCCGGACGTCGATGCGCTCCATGATCGAGTCGTTGCCCGGCATCCGGGGCATCCGCTTGGGACAGTCGTCGGGAGCCGGGACGGCCGGCATCTCCGCCCACTGGCCGCCGGCCTCGAGCGGTCGGCTGCCCAACGCGGCGTTCACGGTGAGGATCTCGCGGTCGCCGACGTGGCCGACGGCGCGGGCCTGGGTGACCTGCTTGCCGGCCACCGCGATCGTGACGTCGATGTCCATGATCGACGGAGGGTTGGCGTACGAGAGGTATTGCGCGGTGGCCCACACCACGGGCCGGCCGGAGCTCCCCTCGAGGGCGGCGATGGCGGCGCCCAGGCCGCAGCCCCCGAAGAGGAACTGGTGGCCGGTGGAGATGCCGGGCGTGATGGGCAGCGTCCAGCGCATCGGGTTGTGCGTGGGCTCGAGGCCGAGCCAGGCGGGAGCATCCATCGGCGGCGAACCTACCGGCCCGCGTCGCTCGCGTACGTTTCCCCTGGTCAGCGCCCTGTGTGACGAGTGTCTCGGCCCGCTCGGGTATGCCTGTCACACCCCCTGGGTTGACTAGAGGGCATGGCACGACAGCTCACCCTCCTCGAAAGCCCGCCCGCCTGGCGGCTCGACGAAGCCACCCGTGAGGTGGGGCGTCGAGGCATCGCCGAGGCCCGGGCATCCCTCCAGGCCGCCCTGGCGGCCGAGCACGACGCCGACGGCGCGAAGGCGCGCCGCGAGCACCCGTCCCACCGCCGGTCAGCCGCCTAGCCCCGCCAGACGCCCGAGTAGCGTCTCGGCCGCATGGGGATCCTCGGCTGGTGCGTGATGGGGCTCCTCGCGGGCGGTCTGGCCCGCCGGGCCGTCGGAACGCCCAAGCGAGGCTGCCTCTTCACGATGGTCATCGGGGTGCTCGGTGCGATCCTGGCCGGCGCCGTCTCGCGACTCGCCACGGGCGACGAGGTGACCACCTTCGACGAGCTCGAGCTCGGCTCGGTGTTCGTCGCCTTCATCGGCGCCTCCGCCCTGCTCCTGGTGCTCGAAGCGGCCAGTGGCCGCCGTCGCTGAGGGGCCGATAGGTTGCTCCCATGTCTGATGTCGTGATCGTCGAAGCCGTCCGCACGCCCGTCGGCAAGCGCAACGGGGGGCTCTCCACCGTCCACCCCGCCGACCTGCTGGCCACCGTCCAGAAAGCCG
The DNA here is from genome assembly GCA_963721695.1 of uncultured Microthrixaceae bacterium. Classification (GTDB taxonomy): domain Bacteria; phylum Actinomycetota; class Acidimicrobiia; order Acidimicrobiales; family VFJN01; genus VFJN01. Next base: position 384,717 of record CAVRKU010000016.1, on the reverse strand, counting down.
TCGTCGAACGCTCCGGGATCGACCCCGCCCTGGTGGGCCAGGTCGTCACCGGCTGCGTGAGCCAGGTCGGCGAGCAGGCCTTCAACATCGGCCGCACCGCATGGCTCAGCGCCGGCCTCCCCCTGTCGGTGGCCAACACGACGGTCGACACGCAGTGCGGCTCCTCGCAGCAGGCCACCAACCTGGCCACCGCGCTCGTCGGCAGCGGCGCCGTCGACTCCGCCCTCGCGGGAGGCGTCGAGGTCATGAGCCGGGTCCCGATCGGGTCCAGCGGGCGCAAGGACCTCGGCCTCGGCATCCCGATCCCGCGCTCCTACTTCCCCCAGTACGAGATGACCTCCCAGTTCGAGGGCGCCGAGCGCATCGCCGACAAGTGGGGCATCACGCGGGCCGACACCGACGAGTTCGGCTTCCGCTCGCAGCAGAACGCCGCCACCGCCTGGGCCGAGGATCGCTTCGGCACCCAGATCGTGCCGGTGGACGCTCCGGACGTCGACGAGGAGGGCAAGCCCACCGGCACCACGCACACCGTGGCGCGCGACGAGGGCCTGCGCGAGACGAGCCTCGAGAAGCTGGCCGAGCTCAAGCCGGTGGCCCGGCCCGACGGCGTCCACACCGCCGGTTCGTCGTCGCAGATCTCCGACGGGGCCGCCGCGGTCCTGCTCATGACCGCCGATCGGGCCGAGGCGTTGGGCCTGCGGGCTCGGGCCCGGATCGTCGACACCTGCCTCGTCGGCGTCGACCCGGTCCTCATGCTCACCGGACCGATCGATGCCACGCAGCGGCTCTTCGAGCGCACCGGCCTCGGCCCCACCGACATCGACGTGGCCGAGATCAACGAGGCGTTCGCGTCCGTCGTGCTGGCGTGGCAGAAGGAGCTCGGCTTCACCCCTGAGCAGACCAACCCCAACGGCGGCGCGATCGCCCTGGGTCACCCGCTCGGAGGCACCGGCGCCGTCCTGCTCACCAAGGCGCTCCACGAGCTCGAGCGCACCGGCGGCCGGTACGGCCTCGTGTCCATGTGCTGCGGCGGCGGGCTCGGCACCGGCACCATCATCGAACGGCTCTGACCGCTCGCCGGCGCGGGCCGGCCGGAACGTCCAACGATGCAACGGAGGTCACCGTGCGCCGCGCCCGTGGGCTGCTGCCCACCCTCCTGCTGCCCATGCTCCTGCCGACCGGCTGCGCGTCAGATGACGCTGCCGCGGATGCTCGCCCGGCGGGCACGGCGGTGGTCGTGCGCCCCGTCGACGGGGACACGATCGTCGTCGAGATCGCGGGCCAGGAGGAGGCGGTGCGGTTCATCGGCATCGACACCCCCGAGTCGGTGGCACCCGACCGCCCCGTGGAGTGCTTCGGGGCCGAGGCCAAGGCTCGCACCGCCGAGCTCCTCCCGGCGGGCACCGTCGTGCGCCTCGAGCGCGACGTGGAGCCCCGCGACCGGTACGACCGTCTGCTCGCCTACGTGTTCCGCGCCTCCGACGACGAGCTCGTGAACCTGCTCCTCGTGGAGGAGGGCTACGCCGAGGCCCGCTCGTATCCCCCGAACGTGGCCCGCCAGGGCGAGCTCGACCGAGCCGAGGCGGAGGCGCGCGCCGCCGGCAAGGGCCTCTGGCCCACCTGCGGGGGCACCGACGCACCGATCGGCCCGGGGTAGCGTCAGCGCCGTGACATCACTCGCCGAGCGCCTCGGCTACACGCCCGACGACCGCCTGCTCATCATCAACTGCGACGACCTCGGCTCCTGCCATGCCGCCAACGTCGGCACCTACGAGGCCCTCCGCGATGGCATCGCCACCAGCGCGACGTTGATGGTCCCCTGCCCCTGGGCCCGCGACGCGGCGTCGCGCTACCGCGGCGAGGACGTCGGTGTGCACCTCACGCTCAACGCCGAGCACGAGCGGTATCGATGGGGACCGATCACCCAGGCGCCCTCCCTCCTCGATGGTGACGGCGGGTTCCCCCGCACGGTCACCGACGTGTGGGACCACGCCGACCTCGACGAGGTCCGACGCGAGCTCCGCGCCCAGGTGGAGCGGGCGATCCTGTGGGGCTTCGACGTCAGCCACCTCGACAGCCACATGGGCACGTTGCAGCTGCGGCCCGAGTTCTTCGACGTGTACCTCGACCTCGCCATCGAGTTCGCGCTGCCGTTGCGGCTCTCCGGCGCCTCGAGCGAGCGGACCATCGGGTTCCCGTTCCGTCGGCTGGCCCTGGAGGCGGGCGTGCTGTTCCCCGACCACTTCATCGTGGTGCGAGGCGTCGGGTCACGGAGCACGATCGAACGGATCGTGCAGGACCTGCGCCCGGGCGTCACCGAGGTCTACGTCCACCCCGCCGTCGACGCTCCCGAGCTCCGGGCGCTCGCCGACGACTGGGCCGCTCGGGTCGACGACCACACGCTGGTGACCCACGACGAGGGCCTCCACCAGCTGCTCGATCGGGCCAACGTGCACCGCATCGGCTACCGGCCGCTCCGCGAGCTCCAGCGCGCCGCCTGATGCGACGAGCGTTCCGGATCATCGTCGCCTGCCTCGCCGTCGCCGCGCTCACCGGCTGCGGGGATTCGAAGCCGAGCGCGCCCACCCCCGAGGACCTCGAGGACATCGACCTGTCGCCCGACCACACCATCGTCGTCGACGACGACGGCTTCGACCCGAGCGAGCTCGAGGTGACCTCGGGCGAGGTCCTGCTGCTCGTGAACGAGGGCGACACGGAGCACTCGTTCACGACCGAGGACCGCGCCATCGACACCGGCCTCATGCAGCCGGGTGAGGAGACCACCCTCGTCCTCGTCGAACCCGCGGTCGTCGACTTCTTCGACCTGAGCAACCCGGACCACGAGGTCACCCTCACGGTTCGCGCCAAAGGCTGAGCGGGCTCAGTACGTCGTCTGGCGCGTCAGCTCCGCAAGGGCCGCTCGGTACTCGTCGCTGTCGGTGAGGGGCATCAGCGCCATCACCGCGCCCATGTCCCCCACGACCTTCACCCGGCCCTGCATGAACGCCGCGTTGGCGTCGAGCGACCCCTGCGCGATCAGCACGGCGTCGGGGTAGGTCTGCGTCAGGGTGACCCCCGCATCAGGATCGTCGCCGAGGGTCGCCGACGTGAGCCGTCCGTCGGTGATGGCGAGGGCGTAGCGCACCTCACCGTCCGGAGCGCCGCTCACCACGTGCTGGACGCGGGCGGTGGCCCCCGGCCGCTCGGGCAGCGCACCGACGAGCTCCTGCTGGCGGTCCAACCAGGCCTGGCTCAGGTAGGCCAGCTCCCCCACCTAGACGTTGACCTCCGCACGGAGGCCGGCGAAGAGGTCGTCCTCGGGCGTCGGCGCCTCGACGATGGACGCGGCGCGGATGTAGTCGTCGTACGGATGGATCGCGACCGAGACCTCGCGGGGCAGGCCGAACCAGAACGGTGACGCGGGGTCGATCTGGGTGGCGTGAGCCAGCAGCGCGTCGTGACGGACCTCGGCGTACCCCTCGATGTCGATCGAGGTCGAGATGCGGTCGTCCTGCCACGGGCGCTTGAACCACTCCTCGCTGTAGGGCGACTCCAGCCCGAGCTCCAGGTACTTGGCGTGGGTCAGCTCGATGCGCTTCTTCGACCACACCGAGTAGTAGATCTTCGACACCTGCCACGGCTCGGTCGCATCCGGCTGCCACGCGGGGTCGGCGGCCAGGTCGACGGCAGGCTGGGTGATGTCGTGCACCCGCAGATGGTCCGGATGCGGGTAGCCACCCTGCTCGTCGCCGTAGGTGACGACGACCTGGGGGCGGGTGCGCCGCAGGATCGCGGCCAGGCGGCCGACGGCTTCGTCGAACGGCGCCTGGGCGAAGCACAAGGGGTTGGCGTTCGCCTCGCTGTCGGGCATCCCGCTGTCGCGGTAGCCGAGCATCACGACCTCGTCGTACCCGATGATGGCGGCCGCCTTGTCGAGCTCCGCCTGCCGGACGGCCCCGATGTCGGCCTTCACCTCCGGGCGATCCATGGCCGGGTTCAGGATGTCGCCCTCCTCGCCGCCCGTGCAGCAGACGAGCACGGTGCGGACCCCTTCGGCGTGGTACTTGGCCACCGTGCCTGCACCCTTGGACGACTCATCGTCGGGGTGGGCGTGCACGGCCAGAAGACAGAGGGGATCAGTCGCCATCCGGCGAGGATACCGAGGGTCGCCGGGGTTCCCATCGGCTGGCGGCCCCTGGTCGGTAGGGTGCCGCCATGGCGGACCTGCCCGCCCACGAGGCGGTCAACCAGTACTTCACCGAGGCCGCGCGCATCCTCGACCTCGACCCGGAGCTCCACGCGGTCCTGACCACCCCGTACCGGGAGATCACGGTCCAGGTCCCCTTGCGCCTCGACGACGGCGACCTGATCGTCGCCCGCGGGTATCGAGTGCAGCACAACGGCGCCCGGGGTCCCTACAAGGGCGGCATCCGCTACCACCCCACCGCGGACCTCAACGAGGTACGGGCGCTCGCGTCGCTGATGACCTGGAAGACCGCGTTGCTCGACCTTCCGTTCGGGGGCGCGAAGGGTGGCATCGAGATCGATCCCACCGGCATGAGCGAGGGCGAGCTGCAACGGCTGACGCGTCGCTTCACGAACGGCATCCACCACGTGCTGGGCATCTACCGCGACATCCCCGCGCCCGACGTCAACACCAACGCGCAGACGATGGCGTGGATGATGGACGCCTTCTCGGCCACCCACGGGTACAGCCCCGCGATCGTGACCGGCAAGCCCCTCGACCTCGGCGGCGCACCCGGCCGAGAAGCCGCGACGGGGCGGGGCTGCACCTACGTGCTCGACGCGTGGTGCGAGCACCACGGGCTTCGGCTCGCCGACCAGCGGATCGCCATCCAGGGGTTCGGCAACGTCGGGTCGTGGATGGCTCGCGAGCTGCACGAACGGGGCGCCACCGTGGTCGGCGTGTCCGACGTGCGCGGCGCGATCGTCGATCCCGCCGGTGTCGACGTCGCCGGGCTCGTCGACCTCTTGCGCTCGGGGCGGTCGGTGGTGGAGGCGGCGCGAGGCGACGTGGTCACCAACGAGGAGCTGCTCGAGCTCGACTGCGACGTGCTGGTGCCCGCGGCCCTCGGCGAGGTCATCACGGACGCCAACGCGGAGGCCATCCGGGCCCGCGTGATCCTGGAGGCGGCGAACTACCCGGTCACCCCGAGCGGCGACAAGATCCTCCGCGACCGAGGTGTCGTGGTCATCCCGGACATCCTGGCCAACGCGGGGGGCGTCACCGGCTCCTACTTCGAGTGGACGCAGAACATCCAGCAGTTCACCTGGAAGGAGGAGCGGTTCGTCACCGAGCTCAGCGACAAGATGCGCGGCGCGTACAAGTTCACCCAGGCGTTCGCGGACGAGCACCAGGTCGGTCTGCGCCAAGCGGCCTACGCCATCGGCATCAAGCGGGTGGCCGACGCCGTCAAGCTCCGCGGCTACGTCTAGCCGACAGGAGTCGCTCGGCGGCGTCGTCGGGCAGCACGCCGGTGGCGGGCAGTCGTCGCACGAGCTCGCGCCACCGCTCCCCGTCGGCGCGGGCGAACACGGGCGCCGCCGCGGCGCGGGCCTCGTCGTCTCGTCCCAGGCCCGCCAGCACGACGGCTTGCCAGAACGGGATCTCGTGGTGCTGGGGCAGGCGGGCCACCGAGTCGGCGTACACCGCCAGGGCGCCGTCGAGGTCGCCGGTCGCGAGTGCCTCGTCGGCGTCACCCATCGCGCGGTAGACGACGCTGAGCTCGGTGAGGCGGCGCAGCTCGCCGAGCGGGTCGTCATGGTCATCGACGCGCACGTCGATCAGGCGATCGTGGCCCAGGATGCTCGACGGCGATCCGTCCATGACCAGGAGCGCGGCCGACTGGCGGCCGCGGATGTCACCACCCGCGGCCTCGGCGGCGTCGAGCGCCCCGAGCAGCCGCGTGGCGAGCGAACCGGCCTCCGCGGCGAAGGCCGTGGCCATCGCCTCGGGCACGCCCGGGTCGAGCATCATGTTGGCCTGCACCGAGAAGCCGTCGCCGGTGACGTGGCCGGCGTGCACGATGCACTCGCTCCCCGTGTGCGCCGCCGCTCGCCCCGTCGCATCCACCGCCGCCAGCTGCCGCACCGACGCCTGGGGGTCAGCGTCGAGCACGAGGCGAAGCGCCTCCGCGGGATCACGTCCGTCCCGCAGCTGGGCGAGCGTGCCCGGCCCGTGGGCCACCTCCGCCGTGGCCTGGGTGGCGACGGCCCCCACTCCGGGCTCGACCCATGGCACGACCGAGCCCACCGAGAAGAAGTGCGACTGCACCGCCACCCCGAGCTGTCCCGTGGTGCCACAGCGAGCGACGATCGAGTACGTCATCTCAGCTCACGCCGACGCGCGGCCCAACGGGGCCAGGGTGTGCTCTCCGGTGTCGTCGTCCTCCGTGAGGTGCCAGCCGCAACGGCTCGCCAGCATCGGGTGACCCTCGTCGGGACCCGACGCGATCAGCTCGTCGCCGGCCTCCAGGCGCACGTGGCCGCGCGGCCGATAGAGGTAGCGGCCACCGCGCAGCACGGCCAGCACGTGGAAGCCGGGCTCGATGTCGAGCTGCAGCTCGGACAGCGTGGACCCGGCCGCCTCCGATTGCTCCCGGACCGGGACGCGCACGACGACCTCGTCCGAGTCACCGAGCGCGATCGACAGGATCGGGTGGAGCTCCTCCTTCTCCTCGATCAACCAGACCATCTGCTGCGCCGCGTCACCGAGGTCCTCAGCCGCCTGCGACAGGTGGAGCAGACCCCGGAGCGGCGCGGGATCGATGCGGTCGTTGCTCGCGCGCAGCACCCAGAGCTCCAGCCGATCCTTCATCTCGTCGAGTCGATCCTCGAGCTGACGGACCTCGGCGGCGAGGCCCTGATCGCGCAGCACGAGGGCCGAGTACGCGAGGCCGACGGCCACCTCGGAGATGTTCTTCATCTCCACGAGCACGTCGACGGCCCGGTCGAGGTCGGACAGCGTGCCGTCCTCGGGCGGCACGGGGGGCTCCCAGTACGGTGCCGCCGCCAGCTCCCGGAGACGAGGGATCCCCGCCGGTGAGCCACGGAGGAAGATCACGTCGCCGGGGAGGCAGATCGCGTCGCCGTCCACATCGGTGATCCAGTCCCGGTCGCGGCGGATCGCCACGACGCGCATCCCTGTCTGGACGGGCAGCTCGAGCGCCGCCAACGGCCGGCGGGCGAGGTGGCTGCCCTCGCGGATCCGGACGCGGTGGGACACCTCCTCGGCGTTCGACAGGTCCGCGACGAGCTCACGCGGGATGCCGAGGCGATGGGTGACGATCCGGGCGATGTCGACGGCGGCGTTGCCGATCCGCTCGATGGAGGAGATGACCTGGAGCACCGACGCCATGGCCTCGGCCTCCTTGGGGTGCCGGGCGGCCAGCACGGACACCGCGCGCATGTCGTGGACGAGATCGGACATCTGGTCCTCGAGCGCGTCGATCTCCTCGGCCATGTCGGGGTCGCCGAAGTAGAGCGCGGCGTAGGCAAGATCGACCATCAGCTCCGAGAGGTCCTTCGCTTCGGAGAGCATGGCCCTGAGGTTCCTGGGTCTGGCATCCATCGGGTCCCACGCAGGATACGACGCGCGCACCGAGGGTGCCGCCGACGATGTGACGGGCTGGTCCACACTGTGGCCGTGCGTCGCCGCGTCCCCGCCCTCGCCATCGTTGGCCTGCTGGCCCTGGTGGCGGTCGCCTGCTCGGAGACCGACGGCCGAACGCTCCCGCCCGCCACCGGTCCACCCAGCAGCACCACGTCGAGCGTGCCGTCCATCGAACCGCCCACCGGCGACCTCGGCGTGTTCACGCTGCGGAGCACAGGCTTCGCCGAGGGCGGGGTGATCCCCGCCGAGTTCACCTGCACGGGCGCGTCCGTCTCGCCGGCGCTGTCCTGGACCGGCACACCTGCCGACGCCACCTCGCTCGCCCTCGTCGTGCGCGACCGCAACGCGGGTGGCTTCGTCCACTGGGTGGTGACCGGGATCGATCCGTTCGTCCAGGGCATCGGCGAAGGCGGGGTGCCCGAGAACGCCGTGGAGGGACCCAACGGCGCCGGCACCGTCGGCTGGATCGGCCCCTGCCCACCCGCGGGGAGCGGCACGCACACCTACGAGGTCGCGCTCCTCGCCCTTCCGGGCGTGGTGGAGCTGCCGCCGGACGCGACCGGTGAGCAGGCGGCGTCCCTGCTCGAGGCATCGGCGATGGAGCGGGCGGTGCTCACGGGCACCGTGACCGCGGGCGGGGGCTAGGCGACGGGCGGCGCGAGGAGCACGCCGAGCTGGCGGCTGTCGGCCAGCAGTCGGCCGTCCGTCGACCACACCTCCCCGCTCTCCTCGAGGTAGCCGGCACCCACCTCCCTCGTCCGGAAGCGGACGAGGCACCACGCCGAGTCGCGAGCCGGTTCGCCCCGGAAGTGCACGGTGAGCTCGATCGTGGGGACCCCAGCGGGCTCCTGGAGGCGCGAGAAGACGGCGGGCGGCCACGAGTCGGTGATGGCCGCGAGCAGCACGTCATCGAGGACATCGTGGTCCGCCGTCCGGATCCAGCCGCCGGTCTCCGCCACGGGTCCCGAGCTGAAGGGCGGGGTGCCGAGGACCGGACGCACCTCGAACCGATGGCGGAACGGGATGTCGGGCGCGCCTTCGGCGGGGCCGGCTCCGGCCGGTGCGTCCTCGGGCGAGGGCACCACAGGTGCCGGGTGGTCGTGGAGCTCGGGGCCGGGCCGGTCGACCCCCAGCGCCGCCAGCGCCAGGATGCAGTCGCGGCCCTCTTGGGTGAGGCGGGCCGATGCCGTCGTGAGGCCGCGCCCGACTCGCTCGAGCGTGACGGTGACCTCGCACGGGCCTTCGACGGGCGGGCGCAGGTAGTGGAGCGTCAGCGACCGGGGGCGCCGGGCTCGATCGTCCACCTCCGCCACCACGGCCCGGAGGACGATGGCCGCGAGGTAGCCGCCGTTCGGCCCCCGCTCGATCCACCACCCCCGATCGATCGAAGCGGCGTACCGCCCCGGACCGACGGCGGCCACGGCGGTGTCGGTGACGAAGCGAGACACGCCGGGCAACCTAGCGATGAGTAGCGTGGTCACGGTGCAGGCGGTGCTGATCGTGGGCGGCGTGGCCGCGGTGCTCCTGGGGGCCGTGGTCATCTCGCACAACCGGTTCATCTCCCAGCAGCAGCTCATCGACAACGCGTGGGCCAACGTCGACACGGAGCTGCGCCGCCGCTACGACCTGATCCCCAACCTCGTGCGCACCGTGGAGGGCTACGCGACCCATCGAGCGCGAGGTGCTCCGGTCGGTCGTGGAGGCCCGGAGCGAGGCGGTGCGCAGCGACGGAGACGTGAGCGATCAGGAGCCTCCAGAGCAGGCCCTCGTGCAGTCCCTCCGATCGCTGCTGGCGGTGGCGGAGGCCTACCCCGATCTGAAGGCCGACGAGCACTTCCTCGAGCTGCAGCGCGAGCTCGCCGTGACCGAGGACCGCATCCAGGCCGCTCGGCGCCTCTTCAACGGCAACGTCCGTGACTACAACCAGCGCGTGCAGTCGGTTCCGTCCAACATCGTGGCCGCGGTGGCGAGCTTCCGCCGTCGCGACTACTTCGAGCTGGAGGCAGCGGTGCGGGACGCAGGCCCGCCCCGAGTGGAGACCTCCTGATGCACCCCGCGGAGCGCGTCCGGATCGTCACCGAGACGGCCCGGGCCGTCCTCGAGTCTCGCCTCGATCCGGCGACCGGCGCCCAGACCCTCGCCATCCAGCAGGCCCAGATCGGTGCCCGGCTCCGCAGCGACCGCATCGACGTGACGCAGGCGGAGGCCGATGCGGTGGCGCTCACCCTGCGGCGGCTGGCGGAGCAGGTCTCCGACCTCGCCTCCGCACCGACCCGGATCCCGATTCGAACGTCGAGATGGCTCGGATCCTCGGCGAGCTCGCCCAGACGCTCCGCTAGCGACGCTCGTCGACGTCGTCGGGCTCCTCGGCCAGCTCCGCGTCCTCGACCAGCTCCGCGTCCTCGACCAGCTCCGCGTCCTCGACCAGCTCCGCGTCCTCCGCGAGCTCGTTCTCCTCGACGACGTCGACGTCGATGACGCCGTCCTCGGGCGCGGCCTCCTGCGCGGCGCGCACCTCGGCCTTGCGCACCTGGAAGGCCGCCACCGCGAGGCTGATCACCGCGGGGAGGAAGACGATCAGCAGCTGGGAGGCGAGGAGGGCGCCGAACAACGTGACGTACATCGTTCGGTTGACGACCTTGGCCGAGGACCGCTTCGACACGGCTCGATAGCCCAGGCCGGTGCCGATCACCGGGAGGAACACGGTCAGGGACATCGGGAAGAACGCCTGGATGTAGGGCTCGGATCCGCCCGGCAACCAGTCGTCGATCGACGCCGCCAGCTCGTCGGGCGTGGCGTCGGGTGCGTCGGCCAGCGCCTCCTGGGCGCTCAGCGACCACTCGGCCACGAGGGCGGTCTGTGAGGTGATGGGCTCGCCGACCCGGTCGACGGGCACCTTGAACAGGAACGAGCCGACCACGGCCGCCGCGATGGCCGCGAGGAGCGCGGAGAGCGCGGCGCGATGGCCGACCGGCGGGCCCGCCCCCTCGGTGCGGATCGCTCGCCCGGTGCTCCTTGCCCCCCGGAACCGGGAGAGCACCGACCCCGAGGAGGACTCGGTCGAGCTGGACTCGACGGGGCTCGCCGCTGTGGACGAGGCGGCCGCGGCTGCCGCCGCCCGTGCGCGCTTCCAGTGCCGCGCGCTGCTTCTGGTTCTGGGTCTGGCGCCGCTGCTTGGACGGCTGCCGCTTCGTGGACATGGCCCACGACGTTAGGCGGGCATCGGGCCGGGGGACATTCGGGCCAGGGCGGACCCGCGGTCCTCACCGGAAGTCGCGGCTTCGAGTCGGCGCCGTGAGCGGGAGCCACTCGAGGCGGTCGGCGATCACGTTCGTGACGCCTTCCGAGCGCTCGAGGCGACCCCGCACGAGCATGGCCGGGGCCGAGCGGGCCACCTTGCGGTGGGCGGCCCAGCAACCCTTGGACACCACGACGTTGATGAGGCCGGTCTCGTCCTCGAGGTTCACGAAGAGCGTGCCGCCCGCCGTGGCCGGCCGCTGGCGGTGGGTCACCACGCCGCCCACGAGCACGCGCGTGCCGGCTTCGACGGCCGCCAGCCCCGTGGCCGTCACCACGCCCCGTGCCGCGAGGTGCGCCCGGATGAACCGGGTCGGGTGGCCCTCGGGGCTCACGCCGGTCGACCACAGGTCAGCGCGGGCCTGCTCCTCACCGGCCATGGCCGGGAGCGCCGGCGCCGTGGTCCCGGTGACGATGCCGGGCAGGCGCTGGGCGCCGTGGCGATCGGTGCCCATCTGGGCCACGGCTCCCGCGGCCCAGATGGCCTCCCGCCGCGACATCCCGAAGCAGTCGAAGGCCCCGCTGGTGGCCAGCGCCTCGAGCTGCGGGAGCGTGAGGGACACCCGGCGGGCCAGGTCCTCCGGGTCGGCGTAGGGACGCCCGGCCGCGATCTCCTCCGGCCAGCTCGTCACCGATGCCGCGCACGTAGGAGATCCCCAACCGCACCGCCGGCCCGTCCCGCCCCCACGTCCTCCGGCGGCGCATCCCGCGGCGCCTTCCCCTGTACTGCTGGCGGCCCCTCTTCGGGGCCGCTCGGCTTCGCCGATCCGGGTGCCATCCCTCGAGGCTGCGCACCGCCAGGCGGCTGCAGCAGCGTCATCCGATGCCCGGAGTCGAGCGCTCAGCGGAGCTCCAGCGGTCCTGTTCAGGTCGGGGGTGCGGACCTCGACGCCGTGGCGGCGGGCGTCCTGCACGAGGGTGTGCGGGGCGTAGAAGCCCATGGGCTGGGCGTCGAGCAGCGCGGCGCAGAACGCCGCTGGGTACCAGCGCTTCAACCACGACGACGCGTAGACGAGGTAGGCGAAGCTCACCGAGTGGCTCTCGGGGAAGCCGTAGCTGGCGAAGGCGGCCAGCTTCTCCCAGATGATCTCGATGACCTCCGCGGTGACGCCGCGCTCGGCGGCCCCGTCGGCGAAGCGCTGGTGCAGCCGCTCCATGCGCTCGCGGCTGCGCTTGGAGCCCATGGCCTGGCGGAGCATGTCGGCATCGCCGGGGCTGAAGCCCCCCACGTCGATCGCCATCTGCATGAGCTGCTCCTGGAAGAGCGGCACGCCGAGCGTCTTCTTCAGCGATGGCTCCAGCAGCGGGTGGAGGTAGGTGACGTCCTCCTGGCCGTTGCGCCGCCGGATGTAGGGATGCACCGAGCCGCCTTGGATCGGACCGGGGCGGATGAGGGCCACCTCCACCACGAGGTCGTAGAACTCGCGGGGGCGGAGGCGAGGCAGGGTGGCCATCTGGGCCCGGCTCTCCACCTGGAACACGCCCACCGAGTCGGCCCGGCAGAGCATGTCGTACACCTCGTCCTCCTGGGGGATCGTGGCCAGGTCGACGGAGCTGTCGCCGTGGACCTCCCGCACGAGGTCGATGCACCCGTGCAGCACCTCGAGCATCCCGAGGCCGAGCAGGTCGAACTTCACGAGACCGATGGCGGCACAGTCGTCCTTGTCCCACTGGAGCACCGTGCGGATGGGGTCGGTGCCGGTCACCGTCTTGGACTTCGAGGTGGCCCCGGTGAGGCGGGCCCACTCCACCGGGCACACCTCCACGATGGGCCGGTCGCAGATCACCATCCCCCCGGAGTGGATGCCGAGGTGCCGGGGTGCGTGCTCGAGCTCCGCGGCGAGCGCGAGCACATCGGCGGGGATGTCCTTGTCCACCTCCTGCTGCTGGGCGGTGACCGCGACGCCGCCCCAGGCGTCGGCTTGCTTGGACCAGGCGTCCTGCTGGCCCGGGGCGTAGCCGAGGGCTTTGGCGACGTCGCGGATCGACGACTTGGCGCGGTAGGTGATGACGTTGGCGACCTGGGCGGCATGGCGGCGGCCGTGCTTGGCGTAGACGTACTGGATCGCCTCCTCCCGGCGGCCGGACTCGATGTCGATGTCGATGTCCGGCGGCCCGTCGCGCTCGGGCGACAAGAACCGCTCGAACAGCAGGCCGAGCTTCACGGCGTCGGCGTTGGTGATGCCGAGCGCGTAGCAGACGGCGCTGTTGGCGGCGCTCCCCCGCCCCTGGCAGTAGATGTTCGAGCGGCGGCAGAAGTCGACGATGTCCCACACGACGAGGAAGTAGCCGGGGAACCCGAGCTGCTCGATGAGCGCCAGCTCGTGCTCGATCTGTCGGTACGCCCCCGGCACCCGCTCCTCCCCCCACGACCCGTACCGTCGCTGGGCGCCTTCGGCGGTGAGGCGGCGGAGGTAGGCCATCTCGCTGAGGCCGTCGGGGCACGGGAACGGGGGCAGCTGGGGCGCGACGAGCTGCAGGTCGAAGGCGCAGGCCCGACCCAGCTCGGCGGCCCGCTCCACCGCGCCCGGCCAGCGGGCGAAGCGGCGCGCCTGCTCGTCACCCGAGCGCAGGTGGGCGCCGGCGCAGGCGGGCAGCCAGCCGTCGAGCTCGTCGAGGCTGCGGCGGGCCCGCACCGCGGCCATGGCGGTGGCCAGCCGACGGCGGGCCGGGGTGGCGTAGTGGGCGTTGGTGGTGGCAACGACGTCGACGCCGGCCCGGATGGCGAGCTGGGCCAGCGCGTCGTTGCGGTGCGAGTCGAGCGGGTCGCCGTGGTCGCACAGCTCCACGGCCACGTTGGGGCGCCCGAAGGTGGCCACCAGCGCGTCGAGCTCCCGGGCGGCCGCGGCCGGGCCGTGGCGCTCGAGGGCGGTGGGCACGGTGCCCTTGCGGCAGCCGGTGAGCACGAGCCAGTGGTCGCCGTGCACCGCCTCCCACGCGATGTCCTCGTAGATCGGCTTCCCCTTCTCGGCCCCCGCCAGCTGGGCGGCGCTGATGGTGGACGCCAACCGGGCGTAGCCCTCCGGGTCGCGGGCCAGCACGAGCAGGTGGGTGCCCTCGGGGTCGGGCACGCCGTTCTGGGGCTTGGTGAGCCCGAGCGACAGCTCCGCGCCGAACACGGTGGGCACGCCCACGGCCCGGGCGGCCTCGGCGAAGCGCACCACGCCGTAGAAGCCGTCGTGGTCGGTGATGGCCAGCGCTTCGAGTCCGAGCCGGGCGGCCTCCTCGGCCAGCTCCTCGGGGTGGCTGGCCCCGTCGAGGAAGCTGAAGGTGGAGTGGCAGTGCAGCTCGGCGTAGGGCGTGGCGTTGACCCGTCGCACCAGCCCCGGCGGCGGCTCGTAGACCGACCGGGCCGGCGACCAGGCCGGGCTGTCACCCCCGTTGGCACCGGCGGGCACCCGGTTGGCGCGGCCGGTGCGGGCGCGGTCGGACAGCGTCCGCTCCAGCTCCTTCCACGAGACATCCGGGTTGTTGAACCCCATCCCTCCCAGGATCGAACACTTGTTCGATCCCCGTCAAGGGCAACCTGCGCGCGCTCAGTCCACGAGCGCCTGGTACACGCCCGCCTGCAGGTGGCGCCGCAGGGGGTACGTGTTCGAGGGCAGCAGCTGGGTCATGAAGACGACGGCCAGCTCCTCGACCGGGTCGATCCAGAAGGCGGTGCTCGCGGCCCCGCCCCACGCGTACTGCCCCACGGACCCGAGCGACTGGCTGGCCGCCGGGTCCACCAGCACCGAGAAGCCGAGCCCGAAGCCCGTGCCCGCCATGGCGACCTCGGCGAAGGTGGTCTGGCCCATGTCGTTCAGCGTCTTGCCACCGGGCAGGTGGTTCGTGGTCATGAACCGCAGGGTGCGGGGCGACAGCAACCGCACCCCGTCGAGCTCGCCCCCGTTGACGAGGAGGTGGCAGAAGCGCAGGTAGTCGTCCGACGAGCTGACGAGTCCACCACCCCCCGACAGCATCGAGGGCGCGATCGTCATCGTCGGCGCCGGCGCCATCAGCGTCATGCCCTTGCCCGGCGCGAACGAGTAGAGGGAGCTGCACCGGTCGACATCGGCCTCTGGCACGGCGAACCCGGTGTCGACCATGCCGAGCGGCTCGAAGATCCGGGTGCGGAAGAACTCGTCCAGCGTCAGGCCGCTCATCACCTCCACCAGGCGACCGCAGACGTCGGTCGACATCGAGTAGTTCCAGGCGGTGCCGGGCTCGAACTGGAGCGGGATCTGGCCGAGCCGGGCCATGCACTCCTGGAGGTCGTAGGCGGGCGACGTGAAGTTGCCGAGGTCGGCGGCCCGGTAGAGGGCGTCGACGGGGTGGGCGAACTGGAAGCCGTAGGTGAGCCCCGAGGTGTGCGTGAGCATGTGGTGCACGGTCACGGGCGAGGTGAGCGGCCGCGACTCGGGGGCGTCCTCGGTGCCACCGGTCCACACCTGGAGGTCGGCCAGCTCGGGGATCCAGCGGCTCACCGGGTTCTCCATGAGGAAGTGCCCCTCCTCGTACAGCATCATCAGCGCGACCGACGTGATCGGCTTGGTCATGGAGTAGATGCGGTAGAGGGTGTCGGGCTCGACCGGGCGCTCCTGCTCGACGTCACGGAGCCCGTAGCAGTCACGGTGCACGAGCTCGCCTCGTCGGCTGACGAGCGTCTGCACGCCTGGGATCTTCCCCTTGTCGACGTACCCGTGGAGCACGGTGTCGAGGCGGCCCAGCCGCGCCGCGTTCGAACCCTTGGCCGGCCGTCGTCGTCATGGCCGTCGATGATGGCAGAGGTCCCTGAAGGGCGCTACGTCTCGTCGACCAGGTCGGGCGGGTCGTCGTCGACCCGTATGCGGCGGGCGGCGAGGATCGGGAGGGCGAGCGGGACGAGCTGATCGCTGCCGATGGTGACGTCGTGCAGGGCCTCCGCGCCCTTCAGGCGGTCGACCGTCGAGCCGTGGAGCGACACCGCCTCGAAGTCCGACGCCGAGACGTCGACCTCGGTCAGGTCGCAGCGGCGGAAGGCCGAGCGGGTGACCCGCGTGCCGTAGAGGTCGGCGCCCCGCAGGTTGCTCCCCACCAGCTCGCAGCGATCGAGGACAGCGGCCCGAAGCCAGGCCTGGTCCATCTGGCAGTCCTCGAAGCACACGTCCTCGCCGCGCAGCTCGGCCGCGACGATGCCGGACATCCGGCACCGCGTGAACACCGCTCGCTCGAACCGCGCGCCCGTCAGCACGGTGCCGGACAGCTCGCAGTCGACGAGGACGACGTCGAGCAGTCGCCAGTCGATCAGCTCCAACCCGGTGAGCCGCACGCCCGTGAGGCGCGACCGCACGATCTCGATGCCGGGGACGCCGATCTCCGGCGCGGCACCCTCCCACTCGACCTCCTCGAGCAGCTCGTGCGCCTCGAGTGCATCGCCGGCGCGCTCCACCAGCTCCTCGTCGAGCCGGGGGACCTGTCGCGCCGACGGGCCGACGAAGCGCTTGCGAGCCATGGCTGCAGTCTTGCCGTCGACGGGTAGACCAAGGGCCATGGATCTGACGGTGCGGAAGGACGCGGCGCGCTCGCGGTACGAGCTCCTCGACGGTGACGCCGTCGTCGGCTTCGCCGACTACCGGGTGCAGGACGGCGCCGTCGTCTTCCACCACACGGTGATCGATCGGGAGCGGCGGGGCCACGGGCTCGGCGCCGTGCTCGTCCAGGCCGCCCTGGACGACGTCCGCACGACCCACCGCACGGTCGTGCCCGTCTGCTGGTACGTGGAGCGCTTCATCGACACCCACTCCGGCTACGCCGATCTGCTCGCCGACGTGTGACACCGGTCATGCGTAGACGGGCACCAGCCCCGTCTACGTACCCCGCGACGCCGAAGATGCGCAGGTCAGCCGATGTGCCCGGTCCGCGTAGGGGCGCACGATGGACCCATGTTCAACAGCTACGAGATGACCAAGGCATTCGTCAACGAGCGCCAGGAGACCCTTCGTCACGAGGCCCGCCAGCACCGTCTGGCCAAGGGCTTCCGGCGGGGGCGTGGCGCCACCACATCGACCGCGACCGTGCGGCTGGCGACGTCGGCAGACCCGACGCCGCCGGTCACCCGGTCCGACTCGAACCAGCTGGCCGCCTGAACCGTACGATCCAACCATGCTCGTGGGCCGCGCAGGACTCTCACCGGTCATGGTCGGTCGCACGGCCGAGCTGGGGCGGCTGCGTGCCCTGCAGGGGACCTCGTCGGTACCGGTGGTCGCACTGATCGCCGGCGAGGCCGGGATCGGCAAGACGCGGCTCGTGCAGGAGCTCGTCGCCAGCGCTCCCGTCGGCACGCTCGTGCTGGCCGGCCAGGCCGATCCGGGCACCGTCGGTCGACCGATGGAGCTGTTCCTCGATGTCCTCGGCCGCGCCGACGTGAGCAGCCACCCCGAGAGCGCATCCGTGGTCCAGGACCCGGGCCGATCGTCCGAGGAGCGGGTGCGGGCCGGCGTCGACCTCGTCCGGGCCCTCGCCGCCGATGGCCCCGCGCTCGTCGTGTTCGAAGACCTGCACTGGGCCGACTCGGAGAGCCTGGCCACCTTCGAGCTCCTCGCCGAGCCGGAGGGTGGACCACTGGTGGTGGTCGGCACCTATCGCCCCGACGGCCTCTCGCGAAAGCACCCCGCCGCCGACCTGCTGCCGAGGCTCGACCGGCGCCACTCGGTGACGCACCTCCAGCTCACCCGGTTCAGCCCGTCCGACGTGAGCACGTTCCTGACGGCGGTGTTCGAGCAGGATCCGTCGTTCCGTGCCGTCGACGCACTCCACACCCGCACGGGCGGCAACCCGTTCTTCCTCGAAGAGCTGGTGGCCAGCGCCAGCGACCTCGGCGGCGACGCCTTGGAGGACGCACCCCTGCCGTGGACCGTCGCGGACGTCGTGCACAACCAGGTCGAGGGACTCGACCCGGAGGTGCGGAGCGTCGTCGTGGCCGCATCGGTGCTCGGACGCCGGGTGCCGTTCGATCTGCTCGCCTCGGTGACGGGAGCGTCGGAGGCCGACCTGATCGACCACCTCCGTCTCGCCGTGGACGGTGGCCTGCTCGTCGAGACCGACGCCGACGTCTTCAGCTTCCACCACGACCTCGCCCGGGAGGCCATCGAGGCCGGGCTCCTCGGGCGCGAGCGCCGCCGCCTCCACGAGGCGGCCATCGACGCGCTGCGTCGGGCGGGCAGTCACGACCACGCCGCCCTCGCCCACCACGCCCGCGGCGCGGCCCGGTTCGACGAGATGGTGGAGGAGGCGCGCCTCGGCGCCCACCAGTCGCTCCGCCTCGGATCCACCTTCCAGGCCCTGCAGCTGGCCGAGACCGGGCCTCGCGGAGGCGGACGACGACCTCGACCTGCGCTCCGTGGCGGCCGAGGCGGCGTCGCTCGCCGGACTGCTCGACGAGGCCAGCGAGCACGGCGACCGCTGGCTCGCCGAGGCGCGTCGTCAGGGCGACACCAGCCACGAGGCCAAGGCGCTCAGCCTGCGGATGCGGGTGGCGTTCGAGCTCGGGGACCTCGCCGCGACCGCCGCACTCACGGAGGAGCTCATCGGCATGCTCGACCAGCTCCCGGACGAGGAGCGGGCCATGGCCATGGCCAGCGTGGCGCAGTCGTACATGGTCCGTGATCTCGTCGAACCGACCCGCGAGTGGGCCGACAAGGCCCTCGCCCTCGCCGAGGCCAACGACTTCGAGACCGTGCGCCTGACGGCGATGGTGGAGAAGGGCTCGGTGCTCGTGATCGAGCCCGCCACCACCGCCGAGGGCGTGGCCCTCCTGCAGGAAGCCGCCGACGAGGCCGAGCGCACCGGTGACCATGTCCTGGCCGCCCGGGCGCTGGTGAACCTCGTGTGGCAGGCCCGCATGACGAGCCGCTTCGCCGAAGCGCGCGAGCTCGTCCAGCGCATGCGCCAGCACGCGGAGACGGCCGGGTTCGACTCGCTGGCCAGCTACGCACGCGTCGAGGCCCTCGCCGCGCTGGCGGCGGCCGACGGCGACCTCGACTCTGCCCTCGACGTGCTCGACCGGGGCACGCGTGCCGACCCCGCGCATGCGCTTCCCCGCAACCGCCGCTGGTTGGCCGTGCTGCGGGCCGGGCTCGCCCTCGAGGCCGACGACCTGGAGGCGGCCGCCACGTTCACCGAGGAGGCGAAGCCCGTGACCGCCCGCAGTCGGGGTGGCGTCCTGGGGTTGGATGCCAACCTGGCCGCCCGCCAGGGAGACCTGCCTCGAGCCCGGGAACGGCTCGCCGAGCTGCTGGCCGTCGTCTCCGAGGAGGGCTACGCACCGCCGTCCCAGGTGCACGACATCATGGCGGCATCGTTGCGAGCCGGCCTCGATCCGGCCGAGCTGCGACCGTTCGTCGAGGCGGCCGGCATCTTCCCGGGCAACCGGCTGCCCGCCGGCCACCACACTCGCCAGCTCCTCGACGCGCAGCTGGCGGAGGCCGAGGGGCGCACGGAGGAGGCGGCCGCCCTGTACGCCGCCGCGGCCGCGTCGGATGAGACCAGCGGCATGCCGGCCCGACAGCGCGGCACGGCCGAGGTCGGAGCCGCCCGCTGCCTGATCTCCCTCGGGTCGATGGACGAGGCGCGCGCCCACGCCGCGACCGCCGCCGAGCACCTGGCTCGCTGGCACGGTTGGCGGGTCGCGGAGCTCGAAGCCGTGCAGCGGCGGCTCGGCGTCGGACCCGAGCTGACCGGGCCGGAGGCGCTGACACCGCGGGAGCGGGAGGTGGCGGGGCTGTTGGCGGAAGGCCTCACCAACGCCGGGCTGGCGGATCGCCTCTACATCTCGCCGCGCACCGCCGCCGTCCACGTGTCGAACATCCTCAGCAAGCTCGGCATGAGCTCCCGATCCGAGGTGGCCGCATGGGCCGTGCGGGAGGGCCTGGCCGCCGACGAGCGCGGCCACCTCGCCTAACCTGCACCCTGCTGGCCACGCAGGGGGATCGTGATGCCGTACATCGAGGGACGCGTCGTCCACGACGCCGACGCCCACATCATGGAGGAGCCGACCTGGCTCCTCGACCACGCCGATCCGGGCGTGCGGGAGCAGCTCCGTCCCAACGTCGAGCTCGGGCTGGCGCCCGGCGAGGCCGAGGCCATCGCCCAGATGAAGGCTCGCCACGCCGACCCTGAGTTCCGGGCGCGCGACGCCGAGGAGATCATGGCCCGCAAGAACTTCAAGGCCACCGGCAGCACGATCGCGGCGGACCGACCGCTCGCGCTCGACCTCCTCGGTGTCGCCAGCCAGCTCCTGTTCAACACCTTCAACAACGGGCACCTCCTGCGCCTCGAGCGCAGCGGCGACCTCGACCTCGCCTACGGCGCCGCCCGGGCCCACAACCGCGGCATGGTCGAGTTCTGCTCGGTCGACGCTCGTCTGCTGCCCACCTGCTACGTGCCCCTCGCGGACTTCGACCGCGCGGCGGCGATGGCCGGCGAGGCGATCGCGATGGGAGCGGCCGCGCTGCTCGTCGCGAGCGGCTGCCCCAACGAGCACTCCCCCAGCCACATCGGGCTCGACCCCGTGTGGCGGCAGGCGGAGGAGGCGGGCATCCCGATCGTGCTCCACGTCGGGGGCGGAGGGCAGCTGCTCCACCCGAAGTACTTCGTCAACGGAGGGGCCTACGTGCCCGACTTCCACGGCGGGGACGAGAACTTCCGGTCGGTCGACTACATGGCCATCCCGGGCCCACCCGCCCAGACCCTCGCCACCATGATCTTCGACGGCGTCCTCGAGCGGCACCCGTCGCTGAAGATCGGCGTGATCGAGCAGGGAGCGATCTGGGTCCCGGGCTGGATGCGCCAGATGGAGTCCGCCTTCGACGCCTTCGCGAAGCACGAGCAGCGACTGCAGGACCTGACGCTGCGCCCGAGCGAGTTCGTGCGGCGCCAGGTCCGCGCCACGCCGTACCCCACCGAGGACGTGGGCTGGATCGTGGAGCAGGCCGGTGCCGAGGTGCCCCTCTTCTCCACGGACTACCCCCACGTCGAGGGTGGCCGCCGGCCGATGGAGCGCTTCGAGGCGAGCCTCGGCGACGCCTCCGAGGCGGTGCGCCAGGCCTTCTACGCCGACAACTTCATCGACCTCATGGGCACCGCGATCGATCGGCTCCCCCTCGCCAACGCCAGCTGACTGCGGCCTCCTCAGGCCAGCCCGAGCTGGCGGAGGATGTCGCCAGAGTCGAAGTAGACCCGCTCGCACACGATGCCGTCGCCGCCTTCCTCGAAGATGAACAGAGCGGCCATGCGGCTGCGGAACGCCCTGCCCGTGGGTTCGTGGCCGCGCAGGGGGCCCTCGTGGGTGCCGAGCAGGTCGAGCTCCACGACCACCGCATCGTCGGTCGAGCGGATGGACACGAGCTCGTTGCGCTGATCGGGGAAGGGCGTTCGGCTGAGCGTGAAGTACTGGCGGACCTCGGCCTCGCCATCGAACACCTGACCAGTGGCCATCAGCTCGTAGCGCGGGTGGGCGAAGGTGCCGATCACCGCGTCGTAGTCGTGGACGTTCTCCGCCTCCATGTGCCGCCGCACGACCGCTTCGCGCCGGGCGCGCAGGTCGTCAGCCGTCATCGGTCCATGCTCGCAGCCCGTCGGAGAGCGCGCTCGACCGGCGATGATGAGGTGATGCTCGATCACCTCTCCATCCAGGTCGCCGACTTCGACCGGGCGGCGGCGTTCTACGACGCCGTGCTCGACACCATCGGTGGCAAGCGGATCATGGCGTTCCCGGGCGCCATCGGGTACGGCACCGGGTTCCCGAGCTTCTGGATCGGGACCGAGGAGACCCACGGCGACGTCCGCCAGGAGTGCCACATCGCCTTCACGGCGCCGAGCCGCGAGGCCGTGGTCGCCTTCCGGGACGCCGCGGCCGGCCTCGGCTACGAGGTCCTCCACGAGCCGCGGGTGTGGCCCGAGTACCACCCCGGCTACTTCGGCGCCTTCGTGCGCGACCCCGACGGCAACAACGTGGAGGCCGTCCACCACACCTTCGAGTCGTAGCTACTCGGGCGAGGCGAGGTAGGCCTCGGTCAGCCACTCGCACAGCTCGCTCGTCGACCTCGTCCGGCTCGCGCACGTTCACGACGTGGTACCGGCTGCGGCCACCGTCGATCACCTTCCGAGCGAGCCGTCCGCTGCTCAGCGTGCGCCTGAGCGTGAAGGACACCGCCACCCACTTCGTCATCGGCCGCAGCTCGGCGAAGGTGCGCGACCGCTTGAGGAAGATGCCCACGGAGACCGGCTCCACGTGCACCGGGCCGACCGTGGCGAGGTGGGCCATCACGGCATCGAACACCGGCCGCTCGAACGGTGGCCCGGTGCTGAAGTACTCCTCGACCGACATCGCCGGCGCGCACTCGTGGCCTTGCTTGGTGCGGCCGAACTGCCGGCCGCACTCGGGACACACCCACCTCGGCATGACCCGAGTCTGGTCCACCCCACCCCGCGAGCCTGTGTTCTGACCGCGTCCTCACGACACGAATCGAACACAGGCTGCAGGGGAACGGTCCACCCGCGAGCCTGTGTTCTGGTCGCGTCCTCAGGACACGGATGGAACACAGGCTGCGGAGGGGGACGGTCGTTAGCCTCCGCCTCGATGACCGCCGACGCGCTCCAGGCGCTGGCCGATGCGCTGCCCGAGGGTGCGCTCGTGACCGATCCGGACGTGGTCGAGGGCTACCGCCACGACCGCGCCACGACGGTGCGGTCCGGGGTGCCGCTGGCGTTGGTGCGGGCGACGTGCACCGCGGACGTGCAGGCGACCCTCCGGGTGGCGAGCGCCCACTCGATCCCGGTCGTGCCGCGGGGCGCCGGGACGGGGCTGTCGGGCGGGTCGTCGGCCATCGACGGTGCGATCACGCTGTCCACGGAGCGCATGCGCGACATCACGATCGACCCCGCATCGATGGTGGCGGTGGTGCAGCCCGGCCTCCTCAACGTCGAGGTGAAGGCCGCCGCCCGCGCCCACGACCTCTGGTACCCGCCCGACCCGTCATCGTTCGAGATCTGCTCGATCGGCGGGAACCTGGCGACGAACGCGGGCGGCCTGTGCTGCGTGAAGTACGGCGTGACGACCGACTACGTGCTCGGCCTCGAGGTGGTGCTCGCCGACGGCCGGGTGGTGCACCTCGGCGGTCGCACGATCAAGGACGTGGCCGGCTACGACCTCAAGCGGCTCTTCGTCGGCTCCGAGGGCACGCTCGGCGTCATCACCGAGGCGACCCTGCGCCTCCGTCCGCTGCCGCCGCCGGTCACGACCATCGTCGGCACGTTCGCCGACGTGGTGGCCGCCGGGCGGGCCGTCACCGCGGTCGTCGCCTCGTTGCGCCCCGCCGCACTGGAGCTCATGGACGCCGCCGCGGTGGCCGCGGTCGAAGCCGTCCGCCCCATGGGCCTCGACCCGTCCATCGGCGCGCTCCTGCTCGCCCAGGTCGATGGCCCGCCCGCCGAGGCGTCCGAGGTGTCGACCTGCTTCCAGGCGGCCGGGGCCACCTACGTCGCCGTGTCCGACGACGCGGAGGAGGGCGAGCTGCTCATGGGCGCCCGCCGGATGACGATCCCGTGCGTCGAGCGGCTCGGCACCGTGCTCATCGAGGACATCAGCGTGCCCATCCCGCAGATCCCGGCGCTCGTCGCCGCGGTCGTCGAGATCGCCGAACGGCACGCCACCGCCATCCCCGTGATCGGCCACGCCGGCGACGGCAACTTCCACCCGCTCGTCACCTTCGACGCCGCCGACCCCGAGGCCACCGCGCGCGCGGAAGCCGCGTTCGACGACGTGATGGACGCCGCCCTGGTCCTCGGCGGCACGGTGACCGGGGAGCACGGCGTCGGCACCCTCAAGGCCCGGCACCTGGCCCGCCAGCTCGGCCCCGACGTGATGGACATCACCCGCGCCGTCAAGGCCGCCCTCGACCCCGCCGGCATCCTCAACCCCGGCAAGTGGGTGTGAGCTGAACTACTTCTGTGTGCGCTGAGCACCGGATATCGATGCCCTGCGCACACAGAAGCCGTCGGTAGGTTGGGCCGATGGTCGACACCCGGGTGCTCGCGACGTTCGTCGTGGCGTCGTTCCTGCTGATCATCGTCCCGGGTCCCAGCGTGCTGTTCGTGATCAGCCGCGGGGTGGCCCTGGGGCGCAAGGCCGCCCTGCTCACGGTGCTCGGCAACGAGGCGGGCGTGATGGTGCAGGTGCTCGTCGTGGCGGCGGGGCTCGGCGCGGTGCTCGAGCGCTCCGTCGTGCTGTTCGACATCATCCGGTTCGGTGGCGCGGCCTACCTCGTGTACCTCGGCGTGCAGGCCGTCCGACACCGACGCGAGCTGTCCACCGTGCTCGACGTCACCGCGATCCGCCCGAGCCGTCACATCCTGCGCGAGGGGTTCGTGGTGGGCGTCACCAACCCCAAGGTGATCATCTTCTTCACGGCCGTCCTGCCGCAGTTCGTCGAGCCCGATGCCGGTCCTGTCCCCCTCCAGCTCTTCGTGCTCGGCACGATCTTCGCGCTCATCGCGCTCGATCATGGACAGCTGCTGGGGCCTGGCCGCGGGCACCGCCCGGACCTGGCTGGCCGGTCGTCCGCACCGCCTCGAGCGGCTCGGCGGCGCCGGCGGCCTGGTGATCGTCGGCCTGGGCGCCCGCCTCGCCCTCACCGGTCGGAAGGACTGACCGCTAGCGCGACCGCGGGTCGAGGACGTCGGCCCGGCCGTAGTGGCCGGCCACGTCGAAGTAGCGCTTGGCGTGGAGCGCCTGCCGGAGGTCGCAGTCGACGACGACGATGCCGTCCTCGTCGTAGAGCGGCCCGGCGACCACCTCGCCGTCGGGCGCCACCACGCACGCCCCACCTCGTCCGAACGAGGCGCGATCGGGCAGGGGCAGCGGGAAGTCGTCGGGGAACGCCGACGCCACGATGTGCTGCGGGACGCTGACCACGAAGGCACCCGCCTCGATGGCGATGTGGCGCATCGAGGCGATCCATCCCTCGCTGTCGTCCGCGGTGGGCGCGACCCAGATCTGGGGCCCGCCCTGGTACACGCGCCCAGCGGGCGAGCGGCATCCGGTTCTCCCAGCAGATGAGCCCGCCGACGCGCGCACCACCGCTGAGCTCGACGACACCCAGGTCGTCGCCCGCGCCCACGCCATGGAACAGCCGCTCGTGCATCGTGGGCATGAGCTTGCGATGGCGGTGGAGCACGCCCTCGGGGCCGATGATCAGCAGCGTGTTGTAGAGGGAGCCCGGCCGCACGTCCTCTCGCTCGTTGACCCCGATCGCGAGGTCCACGCCCCGTTCGGCGCAGGCCTTGGTGAGGCGCTCCACCTCGGGGCCGCCGACGTCGATGCTCGACGACCACATCCGCTCCCACAGCGCATCACACGCCGGGGACCAGCTGGAGGCCTGCCCGGCCCAGGCGCCCGTCGGGTAGAGCGACACGAAGCACTCGGGGAACACCACCAGCGTCGCTCCCTGGTCGGCGGCGGCGCCGAGCAGGTCGATCACCTTGTCGATGGTCGCCTCCAGGTCGAGCACGACCGGCATCGACTGCACGGCCGCCACCCGAACCGTCCCGAGCTCCGCCATGCCGCGGGAGGCTATTCGGCGCAGCGGAAGGTTGCGCCCGTGCCTGAGCCGAGGCGGGCTCAGTCGAGCTGGGCGAGGACCTGGCCGATGATCTTGGTGGCCTCGTGGGCGGGGAGCGGATCGCCGCCCTCGGCCTCCGCCACCTCCGCGGCGAAGTCCTCGACGCTGTGGACGCCGCCCACGAGGACGTGGCGCAGCGCCTCGGCGGCGCCTTCGGGATCGGCGAGCTCGGCCACCGGCGCGGCAACGTCGTGGTCGTCGGATGCGGCCACCGCGTGCACGAGCGCCATGGCCGCCTGCCGCCCGGTCGCGGTCGACACCGCGGCTTCGCGGTCCGGGTCCTGCTGGAGGTCCCACTCGGCCAGCGCCTCGTCGTAGCCACCCTCGCCGGGGTGGAGCACGCGGGTCGTCGGCGCCGGCTCGGCCTCGGTGTCGGTGTCGGTCTCGTCGGTGTCGGCCTCGTGGACCCGCTCCGGGGCGACGGGGACCACGAGGGTGCCGTCGTCGTTGCGCACGATGTCCATGGCTGCTCCTTCATCCGGGCGCGACAGGCGCCGGCTCCCTCCTACCCGGATCGGGCCCTGGCGATCCCGGGACCGCTCAGTCGTAGGTGGCCTCGACCCGCCAGCGGCCGGACTCGAGGGTGAGGAGGCGAGCCTGGCCGTCGGCGGTGACGAGCTGCAGACGAGCCCGGCGCCGGCGCCGGGCGGAGTCCCACCAGCGCTCTTCCAGCGGCCAGGGGCCCGCCCACGCCTGCACGTCGGTCCAGGGCCCACCCGCCACCGACACCCGCGCCGGTGGGGCCGACAGCGCGCCGCGGCCGTCGACCACCACCTGCTCCCCCGCCCCGTCGTGCACGTCGGCGGGGGTGGGCTCGCCGTGGACCCAGGCCGGCGAGGGGGCAGGCAGGCGGCCGGGCCACGTGCCCGTCACCCGGTCACGGTGGGCGCCGGGACGCTCGACGGTGAGGTCGACGGCCTCGGCGTCGACCAGCGCGATCTGGGTGGCCGGGTCACGGCTCCCCCGCCACTCGGGCACGGCCACCGAACCGACGCCGAGCAGCCCCTGCACCCGGGCGACGGCGCGGCTGGCCCGGTCGACGGTGGCGGCATCGCTGCCCCAGAACCCGAGCTGACGGCCGCCGGCGGGGACGACCTCGTCGGGCGTGAGCCAGAGCCGGCTGATCCCGGCCGTGGGTCGGTGGCGGGCCGATCCCTGGAGCCAGCCGTCGAGCTGCCAGCGGAGCCGGTCGGCGATGGCCGCCGCGGTGAGGGTGCCCTCGGCTCGCCACACCCGCTCGAGGTGCTCGCCGTGCTCGGTCTCGGCGCCGATCACCACCCGGGTGCAGGCCGAGCCACGGGCCCACAGCCGGTCGTGCAGCTCCTCGGCCAGGCCCCGGGCGAGGAAGGCGGCCGGGGCGACCGTGTCCGCCGGCGGGTCGAGCTCCACGCTGACGGTGAGGTCGGCGGGCGGTGGGGCCAGCGCGGGGGGACGCTCGTCGAGGCCGCCGGCCAGTCGCCACGCGGTCTGGCCCTCCCGTCCGAAGCGGGCCAGCACGTCCCGCTCCGGGAGGGCGGCCAGGGCACCCAGCGTGCGCAGCCCGAGCCGGTCGAGCACGTCGACGAGCTCCGGTCGATCGAGGGTGGCCGACGGGAGCGGGGCGAGGAAGGCGGGCGTGCCTCCCGGGGCCACGACCCGGGTCGGCCGGGCCGCCTCCGCCGCCAGGGCGGCGGCGAAGAGGCCGTCGGCGATCCCGACCCGCACGTCGGCATCCGTTGCCTGCTGGATCAGGGCGTGGGCCTTGGCCACCAAGGCGTCGTCGCCGCCGAAGAACCGGGACGGGCCCCGGGTGGGGAAGGCCACCTGGCCGGGAAGGGTGATCTCGACCCGAGGCGTGAGGGCGTCCAGGGTGGCGACGATCGGTTCGAAGACCCGGGCATCACGAGCGGGGTCGTGGTCCAGCACGATCAGCGCCGGGCAGCGGGCCTGCGCCTCCCGCCGCCGCTGGTGCAGGACGATGTCGTGGGCACGGGCCGCCGGCGAGGTGGCCGTCACCCGGTTGGCGTGGAACGTGGCCGCCGGCTCGTCGAGCGGCACCGCGGCCGCCACGATCGGCCAGTCGCGCGCACGCGCACCACGAGCGTGCGCACCCCCGTCACGCGGTCAGCCGACCGCGCGCGAACGGACGCAACCGGGGCGACCGGCTCGACGGCCCCCTCCACCTGGCCATCGGGACCGGGCAGCCAGAGGTCGGCGCGCCGGGGCTGGGCCGCCTCGCCGCGGCCGCCGCGGGTGACCCGCACCTTGCGCGCCTGCAGGTGGCCGTGACCGTCGTCGAGCCCCTCCCACCGGCTGTGGGTGACCTGGAGCTGGAGGTCGGCTCCCTCGGGCCAGCCCGGCCCGAGCTGCAGCAGCACCGCCCCCCGCTCCCTGGCCCGGGCCACGAGCCGGCGGGCGTCCGCGGTGCGCACACCGGTGCGACCGGCGTGGAGGATGACGAGGTCGAACCCGTCGACCAGCGCCGCCACCACGCCCCCCCAGGCGTCGCGCTCCGGGGCCGCCACCAGCACGAGGCGCTCGAGGGCGACGCCGAGCTCGTCGGCCGCCACCAGCCCCAGCGACGGCAGGCCCACCGCCGCCACCCACGAGCCCGTCCGGGACGCCTCGGCCACCAGCGCCAGCGCCAGCGACGTCGCCCCACCCACCCCGGCCCCCGAACCGATCGACACCGTGGCGCCCCGCCGGAGCCCGGCCCCGGGCAGCAGGCCCTCGAAGGCGGGCAGCACCGGCAGCCGCTGCTCGCGCGTCAGCGTGACCGGGCGCACCCGCTCGGCCAGCTCCCCCAAGCTGTCCAGGGCCGCCTCACTCCGCATGGTCGACAGCATCGAACACCTGTTCGATGCTGTCAAGCGCCGTGGTCGGCCTCGAGCGTGGTCAGGTCGCGGGTGGCGTACTCGTGGTGCGCCCACTCCTCGAACACCACCGCCTGCAGCGCGCCGACGACCAGGAACTGGCCGTCCCTCGGCACACACGTGCGCTGCAGGTCGGCCGGATCGAGCCCCTCGAGCACCTCCGCGACATGGCTCGACCGCGCTTCCCGCACCGCGAGCACCTCGTCGAACGCCGGCGTCGCGTCGACCGCCAGGCCGAGCGGGCCGGCGGCATGGGCGAAGAAGTCAGGCGGCAGGCCCCACGGGTGGTAGGCCCCCGTCGACTCCTCGATCACGTCGCCCACCCAGGTGTCCGTGACGAAGATCAGGTGGCGCAGCGTCTCGACGAACGCCCACTCGCCGTCCACCCGCTGGGCGAGCTGCTCCGGGGGCAGCGCCCGCGCCCGGGTGACGGTCGAGGTCCAGCGCTCGCCGTTCGTGCGCCACGCCGACGCCAGCCCCTCGAGGTCGTCGGCGAAGAGCCCCTTGCTCGCGAGCTCCTCCGCTCGCTCCGGTCCGAGGAACCCGACGATCGGCGGGTGCACCGACACCATGGTCAGGGGAAGAGGCCCCGGGCTTCGATGGCGGCGGAGATGCGATCGAGGGCGAGGACGTAGGCGGCGCGGCGGAGGTCGACGCCCAGCTGCTCCGCCCGGGCCCAGACGGTGACGAAGGCGTCGTCCATGCGGGTGCGGAGCCGCTCGGCCAGCACGCTCTCGTCCCAGGGATAGCCCTGCCGGCTCTGGGCCCACTCGAAGTACGACGCCGTGACCCCGCCGGCGTTGGCGAGGATGTCGGGCACGACGACGACCCCGCGGTCGTCGAGCACCTCCTGGGCCTCGACGGTGGTCGGGCCGTTGGCCGCCTCCACCACGACCTTGGCCCGCACGCGCCGCGCCACGGCCTCGTCGATCGCGCCGCCCATGGCGGCCGGGACGAGCAGCTCGCACTCGATGTCCCAGATCGCCTCCGCGGAGATCGCCTCGCCGCCTGGGAAGCCGGCGACGGAACCGGTGGCCGACACGTGATCGGACAAGCGGAACGCATCGAGCCCGCCCTCGTTGGCGACCGCGCCGCCGATGTCGGCCACGGCGACCACCCGCATCCCGGCCGAGTGGAGCAGGTACGCGAGCGGCCCCCCGACCTTCCCGAACCCCTGGATGACGGCACGGCTGCCGGCCATGGGGAGCCCGAGCTCCACGAACGCCGCCCGCGCGCACACCAGGCAGCCCGACGACGTGGCGCCAGCGTGGGCCCGGGTGCCACCGACGGCGAGGGGCTTGCCGGTGACCGCGGCGGGGAGGTGGTGGCCCTGGGTCATCGACAGCGTGTCCATCAGCCAGGCCATCACGCGACCGTCGGTGTTGACGTCCGGGGCGGGCACGTCGCGGTCGGGTCCGAGCAGGGGGCTGATCTCGAACGTGTACCGGCGGGTCAGCCGCTCGAGCTCGTGGAGGGAGAGCGCCGACGGGTCGCACCGAACGCCGCCCTTGGCCCCTCCGAAGGGCAGGTCGAGGATCGCGGTCTTGAACGTCATGGCGGCCGCGAGCGCCTTCACCTCGTCGACGTCGACGTCGGGGTGGAAGCGGATGCCGCCCTTGCCGGGACCGCGGGTCGTGTCGTGGTGGACCCGCCACCCCGTGAACACCTCGATCGTGCCGTCGTCCATGCGGACGGGCACCGCGACCTCGAGCACCCGTTCGGGCGTGCGCAGGAGCCGATGTACGTCGGGGTCGAGCCCGGCGAGCTTCGCAGCATCGTCGAGTCGGTCGAGCACGGTCTGCCAGGCGTCGGCGGGCATGGATGGGTGCCTCTCGTCGGGTCCGTTCTACCCGACGGGGCGACCGACGTCAGCGGTACGCGGATGCCTGGATGTCGTAGAGCTCGCGATACGGGCCGCCCCGAGCCATGAGATCGGCGTGCGATCCGACCTCGACGACGCGGGATCCGTCGAGCACGACGATGAGGTCGGCCATCCGCACGGTGGAGAACCGGTGCGACACCAGGATGGTGATGCGGCCGCCGTCCCCGGTGCGCCGCACGCCCGCGGCGTACCGCTCGAACAGCGCGTGCTCGGTCTCGGCATCCAGGGCTGCGGTCGGCTCGTCGAGCACCAGGACCAGCGGCTCGTCGCGCATGAACCCCCGGGCCAGCGCGAGCTTCTGCCACTGCCCGAAGCTCACCTCGACGCCATCGGGCCAGGTCGGGCCGAGCTGCGTGTCGAGCCCGGCTTCGAGCCGCGCCACCACGTCATCGGCGCCGGCGCGATCGACCGCCGCCACGATGGCCAGCTCGTCGTCGAGCCGGTCCACGTCTCCGAGGCCGACGCTCTGGCGAGCGAGCAGCTCGAAGCGGAAGAAGTCCTGGAAGGCGCCGGCCAGCCGTTCGCGCCACTCGGTCGCCGACATCCGCGCCAGGTCGACGTCGTCGATGAGGATGCGGCCGCTCGTCGGCTCGTACAGCTTCGCCAGGAGCTTCACGAGCGTGGTCTTGCCGGCGCCGTTCTCCCCCACCACCGCCACGACCGCCCCCGCGGGCAGCGTCAGGGACACGTCCTGGAGCACGAGGCGGTCGGTGCCGGGGTAGGCGAACGACACGTCCTCGAAGGTGATCCCGCTCGCCAGCCGCTCCGGCACGGGCAGGTCGGCGTCCGCCTCGATCGCCGCGGCGTAGTCCTCGAGCCACGCGAGGCGCTGCGAGCCGTCCATCCAGATCCCGCGCAGGAACCCGATCTCGCCGACGGTCGCCCCGATGTAGGCGGACAGCCGCGAGCCGGCGGCCAGCACGAGCAGCACCGCGCCGGCGCTGGCGTCGATGCCGTAGGCGACGTACACGACACCGCCCACGTAGGCGGCCCCGAAGATCGCCCAGGCCAGGCTGTGCCAGAGCGCCGACCGCCAGCGAGCCGCGGCCACCGGGCCGTACCAGCCCTCCCACGCCTCGCGGCGTTGCGTGATGAGGCGGGGGCCGATGCCGGTGACCCGCACCTCCTTGCCCGGCTGGGCGGTGGTGGCGGTGGTGAACAGGTGCGAGGCGAGCCGCTTGTCGGGCGCACCCGCCTCCTCCGTGCCGCGCTCCACGATGGGCCGCCAGCTCGACGTGATGACCGTCGGGATGGCGAAGAGGCCCATCAGGAGCAGCACCGGGTCGACCGAGGCCAGCAGCACGACCGTGATGCCGAGGCGCAGCAGGAAGCCCAGGGTGGAGAAGACCGACATGTACATGTGGTCGAGCACGAACACCTGGTCGCGCAGCACCGAGAGGCGGTCGAGCAGCTCGGGGCGCTCCTGGTGGGCGACGGTCACGACCGATGCCTGCAGGTGGGCCACGTGCGACTCGAGGGCGATCGTCACCTTGTCCCGGAACCGGCGCTGGATCCGCGTGGACACGGTGCGCAGGAACCACGTCGCCACCGCCGACACGCACAGTCCGAAGGCGGCCAGGCGCACCATCGCGTCGTCGCCGTCCACGATGCCGTCACCGAGCAGGGCGAGCCAGAGGGCGAGGAGCGCATCAGGCACCGCGGCCAGGAGCGCGAACCCCAGGGCGAAGCCCATCAGGCTCGGCTCGTGCTGGTACCCGAGCTTGCACAGCCGCCACATCGATCTGATCGCCGGCGGCAGCCCGTCGGTCGCCGGTGCGTCAGGAGAGGACATCGAGCTCCACCCCCTCTTCTGCTTCGCCGGCGAAGCGCTCCGCCTGCAGCTCGAACATCGTGCAGTAGCGACCTCGGGCCGCCATGAGCTCGTCGTGGGTGCCCAGCTCCACGACCCGACCGTGCTCGAGCACGCAGATGCGATCGGCCTGGCGCACGGTGGAGAACCGGTGCGAGATGAGGATCGTCGTGCAGTGGCGGGTGGCGGCCAGCACCCGCTCGAAGATCTCCGCCTCGCCGCGCACGTCGAGCTGCGCGGTCGGCTCGTCGAGGAGCACGACGCCGGCCCCGAGCTCCACCGCGCACAGCGCCCGGGCGAGTGCCACCCGCTGCCACTGGCCGCCCGGACAGGTCCGTGCCGCCCGGATAGCCCTTCGCCAACGGGGTGTCGAGCGCCGCGAGGTCCTCGGCCCCGGCATGCGTCAGCGCGGCCAGCACGGCCTCGTCGGACGCGCCGGCCGGGGCGACGTTGTCACGCAGCGGGAGCTCGAAGCGGATGAAGTCCTGGAACACCGCCGTGAGCCGCTCACGCCAGCCGTCGAGCTCCAGCTGGCGCAGGTCCACCCCGTCGACCTCGATCGCCCCCTCCTGCGGGTCGTAGAGACGGCACAGCAGCTTGGCCAGCGTCGTCTTGCCGGCGCCGTTCTGGCCGACGATGGCCAGCGACGTGCCGGCCGGGATCGTGAGGTCGAAGTCGGCCAGCACGGGGGCATCCGGCGCCGCCGGGTAGGCGAAGGTGACGTCGCGGAAGCGGATCTCCCGCGCGGGCAGCCCCGCGGCCGGCGCCGATCCCGGGGTCAGCGCCCCCGCCGGGCCCATCGCCGGCTTCAGCCGAGCGGTGGCCGCGACGGGAGCCGCGGCACCGTCGAGGGCCCAGTTCAACCCGCCGAACGCGATCAGGGACGCGCCGACGGCTGCCTGGGCGAAGGTCACGGTGCGGCCGAGGTCGATGCGCCCGTCCTGGGCCGCGGCCGCCAGCGACCAGAACACGGCCAGGTTGGCCGCGCCGACGATCACCACGCTCGACAGCACCGACCGCTCGCGCAGCTTGGTGGCTTCGTACTGCAACCGGTGCAGTGTCGTGCGGCGATCGAGGAAGCGGTCGATCGTCCAGCCGGCCAGCCCGAACATCCGCAGCTCCTTGGCCGCCGGCGGGTCGACGGCCAGGCGGTAGGCGTAGTCGGCGTCGCGCTGCGCGCTGCGCACCTGGTCGGTGTTGCGATCACGCCAGATCGCGCTCTCCTTGAGCAGCCAGTGCGTGGACAGCCAGGCGCCACTGAGCACGAGGGGTGCCCACCACGCGTAGCCCGCCAGCACGGCCGCCGAGGCCAGCCCCGCCACCATCTCGACCAGGCTCCCGGCGATGAAGTCCATCGAGATCGACAGCGGCGGGCCGGTCATGCCCACGTCGAACTCGCGGGCGACCGTGAGATCGCTCCCGAGCTCAGGGTCCTCGAGGTGGCCGATGCCCGGGGGCGTGACGCACGCGTCGGTGAGCACGTCGTAGAGCCAGGCGGCCGTGCGATCGCCGAGGTTGTAGCCGATGGCCAGGTGGAGGGGCGTGAGCACCTGGAGCAGCACGAACACGATCCCCATCGCGGTGAGCGGGCCGCCGAGCGAGTCGCCGTCGTTGACCGCACCGACCAGCACGCCCATGGCGATGGCGAAGAAGGCGGGCAGCACGCCTCGCAGCAGGAGCACCGCCCACCAGGCCGTGGCCAGCCGGCGGTCCGCCCGCCAGAGGGCGCGCACCAACGCCCACTCCTGTCGCTCCCGCAGCCTCTCGAGCACCACACCCCTCTCCCGATCGACGGACCGACACTAGGCACGAACCCCGCGCCCCGCTCCGCCCATCGTTCGTCGAGGGTGACCTCCGTCGGGTGCGGCTCAGCTGGTGGCGTCGAGCGATGCGAGGACGGCCGCGGCGAAGCGGTCGGGGGCCTCGATCATCGGGTAGTGCCCGACGCCGTCGAGGGTGGTCCGCGTCGCGTCCGGCCGCGCCTCGAGCAGGCGGTCGGTCATGGCGTGCACCGCGATCGGATCGAGGTCGCCCCAGACGATGCCGAGCGGGGAGGGGTGCGATTCGATGGCTCCGGTGTAGCGACGCTCCTCCGCCCGCCGATCCTCGAGGTAGCGGATGGTGCGAGGGAGGAGGTGGTCGCCGCCGTTGTGGGTGAGGAGCTGCCACTGGGCGGCCAGCTCGGCATCGGACGGCCGCAGCGCGGGCGCACAGGTGGCCGCGAGGCTCTCGCCGAAGCGCGTCTCGTCGGAGAGCGCCAGGGCTTCGTCGGGCAGCGAGAGCAGGAGCTGCTGGCCGGTGGTCAGCTGCGCGAGGTCGAGGTAGATCGAGCCGTTCGTGACGACGCGGCGGCCGATCGTGAAGCCCAGGTTGCCGTCGAGGCCGCGGGCGAGCAGCTCGCCGCCGACGCTGTCGCCCATGTCGTGGGTGAGGAGGTCGACGTGCTCCAGACCGAGCTCGGCGACCACCCCCTCGATGGTGTCGGCCGACAGGTGGATGCCGTACCGGCGGTCGGGCTTGTCCGACAGGCCGAAGCCCACGAAGTCGGGCAGCACCACCCGGCGCCGCGCCGCGAGCGCTGGCAGCACGGACGCGAAGTCGTACGAGTTGGTCGGGAACCCGTGCAGCACGAGCAACGGCGGTCGGTCGGCATCGGACGCCGCGGCGGGCTCGTCGCGCACGAAGACCTGATGGCCGCCGACGTCGAGGAAGGTCCCGGACGACCGCCAGGCCTCGACGCTCAGCCGGTCGCCGGTCACTGGCGCCCGCCCCGAGCCGTCGCCGCGTAGTCGCACGCGTCTTCCAAGGAGAGCGCCTCCCCTTCTGCCCATGCCCGGTCTCGCCCCTCGGCACTCAACGCGGCCTCGAGCGCTACGACGCTCTCGGCGAGCGGACGCTGCGCCAGGGGCGAGCGGTACTGGTAGCCCGTGGCCCGTCGTAAGGCGTCCGCGGCCCCGAGGAGGCGTGCAGCGTCAGCCGGACGCTTCGCATCGGCCGCGCAGCACGCAAGCACCTCGAGCGCATCGACCACGCCGCGCTTGTGCCCCATCGGCTGGCTGAGTCTCAGGGCTTCGTGCCCATGGTCCTCGGCGTCGTCGGGGCGCCCTTCCCGGCGCTCGACGTGGGCGAGGGAGACGAGCGCTCGGACTCGGTCGGACGGAGCACCGTCCGAGGCCGTCGCGTCGACCACAACCGCAAGATCCTCTCGCGCGCCACCGAGGTCACCGATGGACGCAAGAGCCTCCCCCTTCGTCGCGTAGTAGCGCGCGAGCAGCTCCGGCGTTGTCTGACGCATGCGAAGAATCGCCTCCTCGCACACCCTGATCGCGCCGTGGCTGTCGCCGTCCGCAACGGCGAGCTCCGCGACGCTGTGCATCACCGACGCCCACCAGTTCAACGGGCTGAGGTCCAGCACCACGGCTTCGAGCTCTGCTGCGCTCTTCGCGTGCTTCGGCCAGCCGACCTTCGGCCACACGCAGGTGGGTGAGCACCCACAAGCCCATCCCCAGGGTCATCCGGTCCCCCGCGCTCCGGGCGTAGGCAAGCGGCTCGTCCATGCCAGCACTCGGCACGATCGAGATCGCCCAGCGTCGCGTTGCTCAGCGCCAACATGAGCGACGCCCAGTGCCGGAAGTGCTCGACGGGCGCCGGGGTCGCGAGCGCGGTCTCGAGCTGCTGGCGCGCTTGCGCCGCTCGCCCGGCCATGACCAGGTACTGGCCGATGCTGAGCTCCATGTAGAACCGGGGGACGTCGGCGTCGGCCCCGATCGCTCGCGCTCGGACGATCCCGTCCTCCAACAGCGGCATCGCGGCGTCCAGCCCGTCTCGGAACGCAACGGTGAACGCGTACTCCGCCAGCGGCCACAGGGCACCAACCTCGTTGCCCGACGCGCGGTAGAGCGGCAACCGCCTCGCCGAGATGCCGATGCGACGATTCCAGGTCACCAACGAACTGGTCGGCGATGCCGAGCTGGTAGACGGCGTCAGGAAGGTACGGAGAATCGTCGGGAGCCAGCGCCAACGCCTCTTCGAGCCATCGATGGTGCTCAGTCGACCTGCCCATCAAGGTCCAGGTGTTTCCCGCACCGCACGTGAGCGCGATCAGCGCCGCGCCATCGCCGTCCTCGAGAGCCGAGTTGAGCGCGGCACGGATGTTGTCCATCTCGGCCATGACGCGAGCCCGCCACTCGGCTTGCTTCGCCCCTTCCTCTTCCGCGGAGGCGTGCTCGAGCAACGCCTGGTAGTGCGCCCGGTGCCTGCGCGCGACCTCAGAGCGTTCGTCGGCCTCGTCGATGCGTTCAGCGCCGTACTCACGGATCGTCTCCAGCATGCGGTACCGAACCAGATGACCTCGGTCGTCCGCGATGACGAGCGACTTGTCGACGAGCGAGCCCACGAGATCGAGCACATCGACCGGTTCGATCCGATCGTCAGCAACCACCGCTTGCGCCGCATCAAGATCGAATCCCCCGAGAAGATCGACAACCTCCGCACCGTGGCTCGCTCGTCCTCGGTGAGAAGGTCGTAGCTCCAGTCGACCGATCCGCGGAGCGTCTGGTGACGGGGCAACAGAGTTCGGGCGCCCGTCGAGAGCAGCCGGAAGCGGTCGGACAGGCCATCGCAGATCTGTTGCGGGCTGAGCGCACGGATTCGTGCGGCCGCGAGCTCCACGGCGAGGGGGATCCCGTCGAGCCGCTGGCAGATCTCCCTGACCGCGGCAGCGTTGTCGTCGGTGACGACGAAACCCGGCCGCGCCTTCGAGGCTCGGTCGACGAACAGCTCGAGAGCCTCGGCGTCGATCGAGAGGCTCGGGAGTGGGAACGTCACCTCACCGGCGACTCCGAGCTGCTCGCGCGAGGTGGCCAAGACGGACAGCGTCGGAGTTCCCGAGAGCAGATCCGACGACACGCGGGCCGCGGCGGCCACCACGTGTTCGCAGTTGTCCATGACGAGCAAGACAGTGCGGCCAGCCAGTGCGTCCAGGATCGTCTCTGTCGCCGACCGACCGGGCTGCTCCCGGCCGCCGATCGCCGCCAGGACGGTTTGGGCGGCCAGGTCGGGCTCATCGATTGACGCGAGCTCTACGAACCAGACTCCATCAGGGAACGCAGGGAGCGCTCGTGAAGCCACTTCTACGGAGAGCCGGGTCTTTCCGCACCCGCCGACGCCGAGCACGCTCACGATCCGGTTCGCCTGCATGAGGGCCAGCACCGTGTCGATCTCTCGCTCGCGGCCGACGAACGACGTGAGCGATACGGGGAGATGGCCGCGCCGCGACCCACAACAAGGGCGCCGGGTTCAGCGCGAGGTCGGGGTGTCGGAGCTGGTGCACCCGTTCGGGACGGTCGATGTCCTTGAGGTGGTGCACGCCCATGTCGTCGAGCCACGCGCCCGCCGGCAGGTGATCCACGACCAGGTCGTGCGTCGTCTGGGACAACACGGTCTGGCCACCGTGGGCGATGGACCGAAGCCGTGCGCACCGGATGATCGTGGGGCCTTCGTACCGTTCGCCTTCGCGCGTCTGCACCTCGCCGGTGTGCAGAGCCAGGCGAACTCTGAACGGCCATGACCCCCGGCCCCATTCGAGCTGGAGCTCGATCGCGCAAGCCACGGCGTCCGTGGCGAGCGCGAACGCGGCGACGAAGCTGTCACCCTCCCCTTGCTCGATCGGGAGCACACCCTGGTGGCGAGGGACGCTGCTCGCAAGTACCTCCGTGAATCGGGTCATGGCGGACGTCATGTCGTCAGGCCGCGTCTCCCAAAGCCGGGTCGAGCCTTCGATGTCCCCGAGCAGGAGCGTGATCGTTCCTGTCGGGATCTGCTGGCCCGTCGCTGGGTCTGCCACCGTCTGCTCCCCACCCCTTCGCGTCTACGCGATGGGGACTGCTGCTCCCCGCATGATCGCGCTGCGCATGCGATCCATGTCGACGTCGAGGAAGGTCCCGGACGACCGCCAGGCCTCGACGCTCACCGCTCAGCCCTCGGGGGCGTCGCCGTAGTGCAGGAACAGCTCGCGGATGATGTCACCCAAGCCCGCCCCGGTGTGCCCGCCGCCGACCGTGACCGTGACGACGGAGCCGTTGATGTGGATCTTCTCCACCCCTCCGGCCGCGTACAACCGGCGGGCCAGCTCGTCGACCGGTCGCTGCAGGAGCTCGCTCGGTGGGCCCTCGTAGCGCTCGTGGCCCATGCCCGACAGCGGGCGGTTCGTCTCGAACCGCAGGATGGCGGGATTGGTGGCGGACTTCGTCTCCAACACGGTGATCGGCTGACCCATAGGTGGCGGCATGCTACCCATGGGGCATGGCCAACGAGACCATCGAGCTGTCGGGCCACATCGTCGACTCGCTCCTCCTGGCGAAGGTGCTCGACACCATCGTCGAGGCGGGCGTGACCTACGACCTGGCCGACGTGCAGATCGGGCGCACCAACACGGACACGAGCACGGCGCGCATCGAGCTCGAGGGCGACCAGGCCGAGCTCGACCGGCTCATCGACGGCCTCCAGGTGCACGGCGCCAACCGGGTCACGTCCGGCACCACCAACCTCGTGGCGGCCGACCGCGACGGGGTGCTCCCGGTCGGCTTCTACTCCACCACCAACCTGGCCACCGACGTGCTGCTCGACGACGAGTGGGTGCCCGTCGAGAACCCGGAGATGGACTGCGGGATCGTCGTCACCGCACGAGGCGCCCGCACGATCCCCATGCACCGGGTGATGGTCGGCGACCAGATCGTCGTCGGCAGCGGCGGGGTCCGGGTCCACGCACCCGCCAAGCAGCGGGGGGCATCGGCGTTCGAGTTCATGAACAGCGAGGTGTCGTCGGAGAAGCCCAAGGCGCTCGTGGTCCAGCAGGTGGCCGAGCGGATCCGCGCCGCCCACGAAGCCGGCGACAAGGTCCTCGCCGTGTGCGGCCCGGCGGTCGTGCACACGGGCGGTGCGCCCGACGTCGCTCGGCTCATCGAGGCCGGGTGGATCGACGTCCTCTTCGCGGGCAACGGGTTCGCCACCCACGACATCGAGTCGAACGTGCTGGGCACGTCGCTCGGCGTGCTGCTCGCCGAAGGCACCCTCACCGAGGGCGGCCACTCGAACCACCTCAGGGTCATCAACGAGGTGCGGCGACACGGCTCGATCGCCGCGGCCGTCGAGGCCGGGTACGTCACCGGTGGCGCGATGGCCACGTGCATCCGGCGCGGCATCCCCTTCGTCCTCGGGGGGTCGATACGCGACGACGGGCCCCTTCCCGACGTGTACGTCAACACCGCCGAAGCCGCCGACGCGATGCGCGAGCTGATCCCCGGCGTGTCCGTCGCCCTGATGCTCGCCTCCACCCTCCACGCCATCGCGGTCGGGAACTGCCTCCCGGCCGGGGTCGAGACGTTCTGCGTCGACATCAACCAGGCCGTCGTCACGAAGCTGGCCGACCGGGGCAGCCACCAGGCCCACGGCATCGTCACCGACGTCGGACCGTTCCTCAACCAGCTCGCCGAACGCGCTGTGCTGATGCGGCTGCCTGTGGCTGAGCTCACCTGGGGGCGTCGCTACCTGATGTGCCCGCCCCACCACTTCGGCGTGCTCTACGAGATCAACCCGTGGATGCACGAGGAGGTGGCCGTCGAGCACGACGTGGCCTCCCAGCAGTGGAACGAGCTCGCCGCCAACCTCCGCCTCGCCGGCGCCGAGGTGCTGACCATCGATCCGCACCCCGAGGTGCCCGACCTCGTGTTCACCGCCAACGCCGGCATCGTCAACGGCACCCAGTTCGTCCCCAGCCACTTTCGCCACCCGGAGCGTCAGGGCGAGACGGAGATCAACGCGGCGTGGTTCGAGGCGCAGGACTTCGAGGTCGACCGCCTCCCGACGGAGCTCGACCACGAGGGCGCCGGCGATGCGCTCCCGTTCACCCCTCCCGACGGCGAGACGGTGCTCGTCTCCGGGTACTCGTTTCGCAGCGATGCCGCCGCCATCACCGAGCTGGGGCGGCTGCTGGGGTGCCCGATCAAGGCCGTGCAGCTCATCGACCCCCGGCTGTACCACCTCGACCTCACGTTCTGCCCGCTCGACGATCGCCGCGCCCTCTGTGCGCCGAGCGGCTGGGATGCCTACGGACGCAAGGTCATCGAGGCCCTCGTCCCCGAGCCGCTGTGGCTCGAGGAGGATGAGGCGCTGAGCTTCTGCGCCAACTCGGTGGTGGTCGGCACGACGATCGTGATGCCGAGCACACCGCCACGCGTCGGCCGCCAGCTCGAGGCGTGGGGCTTCACCGTGGTCGAGAGCCCCGTCGCCGAGTTCCTCAAGGCGGGCGGCGGCTGCCGCTGCCTGACCCTGTCGCTGGACACCGTCCTCACGCCGTGACGACCTGACCGGCGCCACCCACAGCAGCCCGCGGAGTGCCAGCTCCACGACCTCGGAGGTTCGCGGCCTCAGGCGGTCCAGTCCGGCAAGACCAGGATCATCCAGAGGTGCCCGTCAGGATCGGCGACCTGCGCTGCGAAGGCTCCCCACTCCCGCTGCGAGGGCTCGTAGACGCTGGATCCACCTGCGACGAGGGCGGCCCCGTAGCGCGCCCGCACGGCGTCCTCATCAGGGACGTAGAGGGAGAGCACGCACTCAGTCGCGCCCGGTGGGGCCACGCGAGTCCTCGCCGGCTACCCATCCGAACCCTCCCGTGGGGATCAACATCAGGCTCACATTCGGTGCCAGGCGAAGCTGAAGCGGCTCGGGGACGCCGTCATCGGCGACCGGACCGAAGGCCTCGAGCCCGAGGCCGTCGCGGTAGAAAGCGAACGAGCGGCTCCTGTCGCCGGTAGCCAGGCTGATCGTGTGGTCCATGGACGGTGACGACGGCGGGTGGGGACCGGACTCATCGGTGGCCGGACGATTCCTCCACGCCATCAGGTCGACTCAACCAGGATCACCGCCGGTCCAGGTCTCGACGATCAAGGGCCATCAGGCGGCAAGGACCGTCGGCGTCTTCGATGAGTCCGACGAAGCGGAAACCGGCACGGCTGAGGGCTCGCCACGATGCCTCGTTCGCTGCATAGGGAGCGGCACACACCTGGGTCCAGTGTGGATGGAGCTGAAACACAACATCGACCACGAAGTCTCGGATCATCGCCGACCCGAGGCCTTTGCCTCGTGCCGCCGAATCGCCGATCAGGTAGTCGATGCCAGCAGCCGTCCGGTCGACGCCAAGCCCGAACCAGAGTGCGGTCTCGTCGGGCTCGTCGATGGCCGGATAGCACTGGATCCAGCCGATCTCGGCGCCATCGAGGGAAGCAATCCAGTGCTCCGTCGAGTCAACACCTGCCGAGCCGTAGTCCCGCACGACCGCTTCCCAGGAGACGTCATCGCCCTCCCACCACTCCACGACCTTCGGGTCGTTGAGCCAGCCGTGAAGCATCGGAAGGTCGGCGTCGCCGAGCCGGCGGAACGTGATCGTCACCATGCCAGCGTGTCACCGATCGCCCGATCGGCAACGCGGCGGACGATCCGTCCTGCCCGCTGTTCCTGGGGCTCGCCGAGACCTGGGTCGTCGACGGACTGGACGCGCGAGCGACACCATGGTCTGCCATGAACACGAAGCCGGCAGGGGTGCCTCCGCGGGCGGCGCTGGAGGCATGGGCGGTCGAGGCGCCCCAGCCTCTCGAAGGCGGCCAAGGGGAGTCGTTCCGGGCCGGTGTACTGGTGCTGAAGCCAGCGGGAGAGCCGGCGCAAGCCGTGTGGCTGGCTGAGGCGCTCGACGCTCTGAACGCCGGACCGTCCGTCCGCGTCGTCCAGCCCGTCCGTTCGGTGACCGGAGACTGGGTTGTCGCGGGCTGGATGGCATGGCAATGGATGGAAGGGAACCACGCCCGCGGAACGTGGGACGAGGTTCTCGATGCATCGGAGCACTTCCACCGAGCTGTCTCTGGCATCGCATGGTCCCCGGCGATCGTGGCGTCGCATCGATGGGCCATCGCCGACCGGGTGGCCTGGGGGGAGGTCGACGCCCAGCTCCCGGAGCCGGTGCAACGGCTGCTTGCTCGTCGGCGACCCGTTGATCTCCCGCGTCAGCTGGTTCATGGAGACCTCGGCGGGAACGTGTTGTTTCACGACTCTCTGCCCCCGGCAGTCATCGACGTGAGTCCCTACTGGCGGCCAACCGGCTATGCCGATGCCATCGTCGTCGCCGATGCCGTCGCGTGGGAGGGCGCCGGCGACGATCTCGTCGAACGATTGCTCCGACGCCAAGGCGAGCAGTTGCTCCTGCGGGCCGTTCTGTTCCGGGTCGCGGTCGATCATCAGGAGGCACCGGCATACCGACGCGTCATCGAACTGCTCGAGGCTTGATCGTGACACGACCCACATCGAATCGACCTCGACCAGCCTTAGCCGGAGAGATCCATCTCGATGCCTCGGATGAACCGGCGGAGGTTGCGCTCGAAGCGTCCGCCATCGGCGCTGTTGTCCTCGAACGCCTGCCACAGGGCGTCCAGGCCGAGCTCGTCGAGGTAGCGCTGCAGCTGCGGGAACTCGCCGGTGCGGACGAGCTCGTTCGACGTACTCGGAGGCGGCGTGCCGCTGGTCGCCGCTCGTCCACGCTGCGCTCCTGCAGGCAGTACCCGAAGACGTACCCGTCGATCGCCACCACGACGTCGAGCTTGGTGGCGAGCGGAGCCTCGATGCCGTCGACCGCCTGGAGCGTCTGGTCCATGTGCTTGACGCTGTTGGGCCCCAGGCCCAGGTCGCCGCTCAGGTCGAAGACCCACGGGTGCCGGCGCATCGCGTCCCGGGAGCGCAAGGCCACGACGACGATCGCCTCCCGCCAGTCGCTCGGCAGCTCGTACCCTTCGGGCAGGAGCACCTCGGCCATCACCTCGTCGCTCACGAGCGTGAGGAGCTCGTCCTTCGTGCGGACGTAGTGGTACAGGGTCATGGTGCCGGCACCCAGCTCGGCGGCCAGGCGACGCATCGAGAGCGCGTCGAGGCCCTCGGCGTCGACGATGCGGATGGCGGTCTGGGCCAGCTCGCTGCGGGTGAACCGGGCCTGGCGCTGACCCGGCTCGTCGCGCATCCACAGCTCGACAGACTCCAGCCGAGCGGCGAGGCGCTCGAGGCTCTCGGCCTGGACCTTGGCCTTGGCCGAGATCCGGTCGACGGTGGTGTGCAGCTTCTCGGCCTTGGCGTGGAGCTTCTCCGCCTTGGAGGCAGCCTTCTCCGTGAGCTTGTCGCCCACCGGCTTGGTTGGCTTCGGAGTGCCCACGGGATTCCTCGTTGCCATTCGTACAGCGTACCGCTACGTTGATCGTACTATGTACGACACGTTGGTACACG
The DNA here is from genome assembly GCA_963721695.1 of uncultured Microthrixaceae bacterium. GTDB lineage: Bacteria > Actinomycetota > Acidimicrobiia > Acidimicrobiales > VFJN01 > VFJN01. The sequence continues at coordinate 341,285 of CAVRKU010000016.1, read as the reverse complement.
ATACGAAGTCGACGGCGAACAACGGCGTCCGGGCCGAGGGGCTCGGCAAGCGCTACGACGACCTCTGGGCCCTCCGCGATCTCGACCTCGACGTGGCGCCCGGCACCGTGCTCGGCCTGCTCGGCCACAACGGTGCCGGCAAGACCACCGCGATCCGCATCCTCACCACCCTCGCCGTCCCCACCGAGGGCTCGGGGTCGGTGGCCGGCTTCGACGTCGTCGACCAGGCCGACCAGGTGCGCCGCCGCATCGGCGTCGCCGCGCAGGAAGCCACCGTCGACGGCCTCCTCACCGGCCGGTTCAACCTCGAGATGGTCGGCCGCCTCTACGGACTGCCCAAAGGCGAAGCCCGCCAGCGGGCCGGCGAGCTCCTCGAGCAGCTCGACCTCGTCGACGCCGCCGACACGCTGGTGAAGACCTTCTCCGGGGGCATGCGCCGCCGCCTCGACCTGGCCGCCAGCCTCGTCGGCCGCCCGAGCGTGCTCTTCCTCGACGAGCCGACCACCGGCCTCGACCCGAAGAGCCGCAACGGGTTGTGGGACCAGCTGCGCGACCTCGTGCGTGACGGCACCACCGTCATCCTCACGACGCAGTACCTCGAGGAGGCCGACCGGCTGTCCGACGACATCGTGGTCCTCGACCACGGGCGCACGGTCGCGCACGGCACCCCCGAGGAGCTGAAGGCGCGGATCGGCACCGACCGCATCGACGTCACCGTCGCGAACGCGTCAGAGCTGGTCGCGGCTGCCGGTGCCCTCTCCGCACTCGTCTCCGGCGAACCCTCGATCGACGACGCCCGGCTCGTCGTCACCGCGCCGATCGCCGCTGACACGCGCCTCATCGACCTCGTGCGCGCCCTCGACGACGCCGGCATCGACGCCGTCGACGTCGATCGCCGCCAGCCCACCCTCGACGACGTGTTCCTCACCCTGACCACGTCGGCCACGAACGCCGCCGGGAGCCCCACATGACCGCCACCCTCACGCCCACCACCGAGCCCGCGACCACCTCGGGCAGCGTCCGACACGGCTCGCTCTTCAGCGAGTCGATGGTGTTCGCCCGCCGGCGCGTCGAGCACATCCGCCAGCTCCCCGAGAAGCTGCTCGACGTCACCCTGCAGCCGCTGATGTTCGTCCTGCTGTTCACCTATGTGTTCGGCGGCGCCATCGTCGTCGAGGGCGGCAACTACCGCGAGTACCTGATCGGCGGGATCCTCATCCAGACCCTCGCCTTCGGGATTGGTGGGTCCCGGCGATGTCGATCGCCACCGACCTCACCGAGGGCGTGGTCGACCGGTTCCGCTCGCTGCCGGTGCGGCGCACCTCGTACCTCGTCGGGCACTGGATCGCGGAGCTCAGCGGCATGGCGCTGGCGACCGTGCTGATCCTGACCGCCGGCTTCGTCGTCGGGTGGCGCACCCACGCGGGACCCGTCGACCTGGCCACCGCCGCGGTGCTCATCCTCGCCTTCGCCGCCGCCATGGTGTGGGTCGGCACCTACGTCGGCCTCCTCGTGCGGACGCCGGACGCCGTGATGGGCGTGGCCTTCACCACGATCTTCCCCCTGACGTTCATCAGCAACGCCTTCGTGCCGATCGCCTCGCTGCCCAACTTCCTGCAGTGGGTGGCGAGCGTGAACCCGGTGAGCGTGATCGTCGCCGCCGTCCGCACGCTGTTCGGCAACCCGGTGACGCCCAACCCGAAGGACGTGTGGCCGCTCGACCACCCGGTGCCAGCCGCCTTCCTGTACACCGCGGTCATCCTCGTGCTCGCCATCGCCGCCTCGATCCGCCGGTACCGCCAGCGCACGACTGGCTGAGCGAGGTTCCCCTACGAGCGAGCCGACGAGCGGCGGCTCGGGTCTTGAGCTCAGTCCGTGACGCAGAACTCGTTGCCGTCGGGATCCCGAATCACCGTCCACCGGAGCTCACGTTGCGGAGCCGAGCCATGCCGCACTCGATCGCACCAGGCGCCGGACGGCCGCACCCTGGCTTCACCGATCGGACGCGATCGTCGGCGTGCGGGCGAACAGTCACTCGCTGTCGCGTGCGGCTCGGGTAGGTTCCGCGCCCAGTTCGATCATCCCGCTATCTCCTAGGAGTTGCTGTGCTCGCATACGACTACCCGCTCGGCGGCGTCCTGTTGTCCACGTTGTGGATCGTGATGTTCGTCGTGTGGATCATGATCCTGTGGCGCGTCTTCGGGGACATCTTCCGAAGCGACGACCTCAGCGGCGGTGCCAAGGCGGCATGGTGCATCTTTGTGATCTTCCTGCCGTTCCTCGGGATCTTCGTCTACCTGATCGCTCGAGGGAACGAGATGGGCAAGCGCGACCTCGAGATCGCGGCTGCGCAGGAGAAGGAGTTCCGCGCCTACGTGCAGCAGACCGCTGGATCCGGAGGCACCGCGAGCGAGCTCGAGCGCCTCGCGGCCCTGAAGGACAGCGGCGTCCTCACCCAGCAGGAGTTCGATCAGCAGAAGGCGAAGCTCCTGGCCTGAGCCGGGCCACGCTCACGCGCGGCGATGCAAGACTCCGAAGCGTGGAGCCGGTTCCGAACGAACGCTTCCCGGACCTTCGTCCGCCCGATGAGCGCACCGCGCTCGAACAGCGGCTCGACCACTACCGCCGCGCGGTGGTCCACCGGATCGAGGACCTCGACGACGCGCAAGCATCGAGGCGGGTGCTCGACGCCACTGACCTGACGGTGGGTGGCATCGTGAAGCACCTCGCCTGGGGGGAGGATCACTGGTTTCAGGCCAGGCTGCTCGGCGTTGCGATGCCCGAACCGTGGGCGTCCGATCTCCCAGGGGACGATCGAGAATGGCCGTTCCACTCGGCGAGGCATGACTCCGTCGAGAGCTTGATCGACCTGTACGCCGCGGCATGCGAGCGCAGTCGGGCCGCGGCGGCGTCCTTCGAGTCGCTCGATGCCGTCGCGGCCCTGCCGTCGTTCGGCAAGGGTCCCGTCAACCTGCGGTGGATCCTCGTGCACATGATCGACGAGACCGCATGCCACACCGGCCACCTCGACCTGCTCCACGACGCGATCACGACCCGGTCATGACCGCCGTGTCTCAGCCTCTCCAGGGATAGTCACGCGGTGGGGTCGAGCGGGGGGTGCTCGAGCACGCGGGGCCGGTACTCGACCAGCTGGATGCGGCCGTCGAAGGTGCGGTTCTCGGTCATCTCGAGGGCGACGTCCGGATAGCCGTCGTAGATCCGTTCCGCTCCCGTGGCGCCGGTGATCACCGGGAACATCACGACGCGGAAGCGATCGACGAGCCCGGCCCGCAGCAGCGACCGGCACAGGCTGAGGCTGCCGATCGTGCTCAGGATGCCCGAGCCCTGCGCCTTCATCGCCCGGACGGCTTCGACCGCGTCGTCGCGCACCAGCGTGGAGTTGGCCCACGTGAGCGGGTCCTCGAGCGAGGCGGAGAACACCACCTTCGACGCTTGCGTCAGTCCGTCGACGGAGCCCGCCTCGTCGGCGTTGAGCTCGTCTTGTCCCGCTGGCATCTCCCCGGCCGCGAAGCCAGACATCAGCCGGTACGTGTTCGCACCCATCAAGTACGTGACCTCGGGTTGCTCTTCGAGCCAGCCGAGGTACTCGGGCCCCTGGAGTCCCCAGAAGCCGGGCCAGCCCTCGCCCGACGCGTAGCCGTCGAGGGAGGTGATGAAGTCGACGAGGAGCTCTGACATGGTCGTGTCCCAATCCTTGCTGTCGGGGTAGCCGCCCGAGTCTCCGCCATCGCGGCGGCACGAGCTTGGACGGAGGGCGAGTCGAGAACTCATCGCCGGCGCGCCCCCGGATGCTGATGCCGGCCGAGAGTCGGACGCTCAGACCAAGGTGAGCACGAAGTCGATCAGCTCGACACGCGAAAGGTCCTGGATCTCGTCCATCGCGAACCAGCCCGCCGCGTCCGTGGTCCCATCGTCGAACGTCGTCCGGAGCTCCCCGGTCACGTCCGTCGCCTCCATAGACGATCCCGACGAGGTGGCCGGCTTCGCCGCGAACCGACTCTCGATCGGTGTACCAACGGGAGAACACGCCGAGGACGGGACCAATCGTCGCCGTGAACCCGTCTCCTCCTCGAGCTCCCGGACCGCAGTCTCGATCGGTGACTCTCCCCACTCCATCCCGCCGCCGGGCATCGTCCACCTCCCGTCGTCTGGATGACCTGCCGACACGAACCGCGTGAGCAGCAACCGGCCAACCGGATCCCGGCAGACCACGTACGCCGCGATGCGTCGCCACTCGACCTCCACGCGCCCACGCTGCCACGGCTCCGATGACGCGTGCCCGAACACCGTGACCGAACCGGGTCCTCCGGCCCCTCGTCGAGGCGATTCACCGCGTCGCCGTCAGGCTGTCCATGCTCCATCGCGCATGACGGTGCGACCCGCGAGCTCGTTCTCCTCCCGCCACACCTGGATGCGCCGGGGCTGGAGTCGCGAGTACACGAACGAGCCCGTCGATTGACGGGGATCCCAATCGGCTTGCCCGGCGTAGACCTCCGCGATCCCATCCGTGGCGTCGGCCACGGCCACGACGCTCTCGAGGACGGCGTCGATCAAGACGACATCCCGCGTGGTGCCGAACGCAACCCGAGCGGCGCCGGACGATCGGATGTTGCGCGTCGTCATCGCGGTCTCGTCGGTGGCCAGGATGAGGTGCGTGCCGTCCCATGCGTAGGAGAGGGGGACGAGGTGGGCCTCGCCATCGGGTGAGGCGGAGGCGACCCAGGCGTCGGCGTGGCGCGCGTGCAACACGTCTTCCGCGTGGGCTCGGCGCTGCTCGGCTGATCGGGGGCCGTCGATCCCACATGCTGCCAGGTGGCGTTCGGCGGCACTCGACCGCTGTTTCAGGGGTTCTCGAAACAGCCTGTTGCATCCCCTAATTACACGCTTGTAATCTGGAGGGCATGAGCAGGACCGTCGATCCCACCGAGATCCGGGACACGACGGACCGCCTCGCCCACCAGCTCGACCCGCCTCGACCTGGGGTCCTGTGTGCCGGCGACGCTCGCCGAGCTGGTCACCCTGGGGGAGCGGATCGAACGGCTCGGGCACGGGCTCAAGACCCGGGCCGCCGCCCGCGTCGCGGCGTCCGCGGTGTGGCAGGGCGACGGCGACCGGACCGCAGCGGACTGGCTGGCCCGCCAGACCGGCACCTCCAAGGCCGATGCGGGGCGGCTGGTCGAGACCGGCCGGCAGCTCGAAGCCCTCCCCGCGGTCGCCGGGGCGGTCGCCCGGGGCGAGCTGTCCGCGAAGCAGGCCGAGGCCATCGCCGGCGCGGCGGCCGCGGATCCGGGGGCCCAGCGGCGGCTGCTCGTCCAAGGCGAAGGACGGGTCGCTGCGGGAGCTGCAGGACGAGTGCCGCCGCACCCGCGTCAACGCCGAGTCCGACCCCGAGGCCGCCCACCGCCGGGCCCATGCCAAGCGGTCCTGCCGGATCTGGACCGACGCCGACGGGGTCACCGGGCACCTGCACCTCTCGGGGCCCGTGGCGGAGGTGGCGAGGGTCGACAACGCCATCCGCCACCGCGCCGACCGCCTCTTCCGCCAGGCCCGGGCCGAGGGCCGGCGCGAACCGTCGGAGGCCTACGCCTACGACGCCGCCACCCAGCTCATGACCGCTGCCGGTGACGGCGAGCCCGTCCCCGCTGGTGCCGGACGCCAAGATCATCGTCCGCATCGACCACACCGCCCTCACCCGGGGCCACTGCATCGAGGGTGAGACGTGTGAGATCGCCGGGATCGGACCCATCCCCGTCGCCACCGTGCGGGAATGGATGGGCGACGCCTTCCTCGCCGCCGTGCTCACCAAGGGCGACGACGTCCAGAAGGTCGTGCACCTGGGGCGCAAGTTCAAAGTCCACCCAGCGCACCGCCCTGCAATGGCAGAACCCGGTCTGTGCCCGCAAAGGCTGCGCCAACCGGCTCGGCCTCGAGTACGACCACTTCGAAGACTGGGCCACCACCCACACCACCCGCGTCGAAGCCGCCAAGCGGTTCTGCCACCCCTGCCACCAGCTCAAATCCCGCGGCTGGCGCGTCTCCCAACCCGATGAGCACGGCGAATGCACCTTCACCCCACCCGACCTCAAAGCCATCGCCGACGCCGCCGCCACCGCCGTACAAGCCCGACGCCGCCGGACCCGAACCACCGGACCCGCTCCCCCACTCCCCGACACCGGGTAGCAGTCGGGGTCAGCGGACGAACGTGAAGAGCTGCTGCCCAGGCGTGTACGGCGCGGGCTCGGCGGCCAGGCGGTGGAGACCGACGCCGAACCACGCGTCGTCGTCGACCACCAGCGCCTGGCGCTCGAAGCCGGACGCCTCGAACCACTCGCCGATGGCCGGGAGCACGCCGGGCTCACGCGGATGCCGGGTCCACACCACCCACGCACGCGGGGCGCACAGCGATGGGAGGGCGCGGATGGTCCGCTCGATGTCGTCGAGGGACACGTTGCCGAAGATGCCGCAGGCCACGACCAGATCCGCGGGCACAGCACCCTCGTAGGCGTCGGTCGTGCCCGCGTCCGCGGTGCGCACCTCGATGCCGGTGAGGCCGAGCTCCTCGATGCGGGCCGCCGCCGCGGTGGCGTTGACCGGGTCGAGCTCGACCAGTCGACCGGTGAGGTCCCGACCGCGGGGGTGGGTCGCCGCGACGGAGAGGACGTCGTGGCCCTGGCCGGCGCACAGGCTCACGAACCGGACCGGCCCCGGCGGCGATCCGTCGAGCGCCTGGCCGATGAGCTCGATCACGACCTGCAGCCGCTGGTGCAGGCGCGACCCAGGCTCGCCGTACTCGTCGTGCCAGGCGACGTAGTCCCGCATGATCGCCGCGACGCTACGCGGGTCCTGGCTCGGACGGCGCGGGCAGCACCGAACGGGCTCCCTCGAGGAGGGCCAGGACCGACAGGGCGATGGAAACGATCGCAAGGACCAGGTGGACGGTGACGAAGGCCGTGTCGTGCTCACCGGTGACGATGCCGTAGGCGCGGAACAGCCAGACGCCGATGGTCCAACCAGCGAGGACCTTCACGGCCAGCCCCCGCCACGGCGCCCGCCGGTAGACCGCGACCAGGACCGCGATCGCGAGCACGGTGAAGCTGAGGGCGAGACCGGTGCGGCCCCACTTCTCGCTGGTCGTCAGGTCCGCGTCGCCCCAGATGTTGCCGATGCGGGTCGTCCACACCAGGAGCGTCCACGCGCACAGGGCGAGCGTGGCGGGAAGGCGGCGGGTCGACATGGCCTCGAACCTACCGACCCGGCTATCTTGACCAACCAGTCAAGTTGCGTCTGCAGCGACGAGGGGATGCGCCACATGGCCGACCAGCCCACCATCGAGGAGTTCGAGGCCGAGTGCCGGACGTTCCTCGACGCCAACGCCAAGCCGAAGCGCGACGAGGGCGACAAGAAGTTCGTCTGGGGCGAGGGTGACGACGACGTCGCCATGTTCGAGGAGGTCGATCGCGAGCAGGAGCTGCTCGACCTGGCCGAGGCCAAGCAGTGGCGGGCCAAGCGCTTCGACGCCGGCCTCGGGTACATCGCCGGGGCCAAGGAGTACGGCGGCCGCGAGCTCCCGGCGAGCTACGACCGGCTCTACAGCAGCCTCGAAGGCGAGTACGAGGTGCCCGGCCAGAGCTTCTTCGGCATCGGCCTCGGGATGGTGGCGCCGACGATCAAGGACCACGCCCAGGACCACGTGAAGGCCAAGTACCTCCCCGCCATGTACCGCGCCGACCTCGTCGGCTGCCAGCTGTTCAGCGAGCCGGGCGCCGGCTCCGACCTGGCCGGGCTGCAGACCAAGGCCGAGCGCGACGGCGACGAGTGGGTCATCACCGGCCAGAAGGTGTGGACCTCGGGCGCGCAGTACTCCGACATCGGCGAGATCATCTGCCGCACCGACCCCGACCTGCCCAAGCACAAGGGCCTCACCGGGTTCATCGTCGACATGCACGCGCCTGGCGTCGAGGTGCGACCGCTGCGCCAGATGACCGGCGGCGCCTCGTTCAACGAGGTGTTCTTCAACGAGGTGAAGGTGCCCGACGACCACCGCCTCGGCGACGTGAACCAGGGCTGGTCGGTCGCGCTCACGACGCTCATGAACGAGCGCTCCTCGATCGGCGCGGGCGGCGGCGGGGGCGGCATGGGGCTCGCCAACGTCACCCGACTGGCCCAGATGCTCCGCCACTTCGGCTACGGCGAGAGCCCCGTCCACCGCGACCAGCTCATGGAGCTCTACACGCGCTTCCAGGTGGCGAAGTACACCAACCAGCGAGCCCTCGACAAGATCAAGTCCGGCCAGCTGCCGGGTCCTGAGATGTCGATCGCCAAGATGGCGCTCACCGACAACCTCACGCGCACGGCGGAGTTCGTGGCCAGCGTGCTCGGGCCGCGCCTGGTCGCCGACACGGGTGAGTGGGGCACCTACGCCTGGTCGCAGTTCGTGTGCGGCACACCCGGGATGCGCATCGCCGGTGGTTCGGACGAGGTGCTCCGCAACATCGTCGGCGAGCGCGTGCTCGGCCTCCCCAAGGACGCCGGCATCGACTCCAAGAACCCTTTCAAGGACACGCTCAAGAACTAGCGAATACCCTCCCTCGCCACAGTCGATCGCCAGGGGGACAGATGGACATCGCGAACATCGCGGGGATCGTGCGGCGGCACGGCCAGGAGCGACCCGATCAGGTCGCCATCGTCTACGGCGAGCGTGAGGTCAGCTGGCGGGAGCTCGACGAGACGAGCAACCAGCTCGCCAACGCGCTCCTCGCCGCCGGCGTGCAGGCGAACGACCGGATCGCCCGCATCGAGAAGAACGCGCCCGACTACTTCCAGCTCGTGTTCGCGGCGTCGAAGATCAACGCCGTCCTCGTCGATGTGAACTGGCGGCTCGCGGCGCCCGAGATGCGTCAGATCGTCGACGACGCCGGCGCCAAGCTGTTGTTCGTCGGGGCGGACTTCGCGCCGCAGCTCGACAAGATCGAGGCGGAGCTGGCCAGCGTGGAGAAGACGATCCTGCTCGGGCCGGCTGACGCCACCCACGAAGGCATCGACGCGTGGGCGGCCGGACAGCCGACCACCGACCCGGGTGTCGAGGGCACGCTCGACGACATCTGCCTGCAGCTGTACACGTCGGGGACCACCGGGCTGCCCAAGGGCGTGATGCTCAGCAACCGGAACCTCTTCTCGTTCATCGGTGAGGTGCCGAAGAACTGGGACTTCACGCCGGAGTCGGTGTCCCACGTGGTGATGCCGACGTTCCACATCGCCGGCTCGGGCTGGGGGCTCGTGAGCCTGGCGATGGGATCCAAGATGATCCTGGACCGCGAGGTCGATCCGGTCGCCATCCTCAAGGAGGTGGAGGCGCACGGCATCACGCACGCCATCTACGTGCCGGCCGTGCTGTCGTTCCTCCAGATCGTGCCGAACGCCCACGACCACGACCTCACGACGATGCAGCTCGTGGCCTACGGCGCCTCCCCCATCACCGAGGAGGTGCTGCGGAACGCGATGGCCCAGTTCGCCACGGCCAAGTTCGTCCAGGTGTACGGCCTGACCGAGACCACCGGTGCCGTCGTGCAGCTCGACGCCCACGACCATGACCCGGAGAACCGTCCCGAGCTGCTCCGCTCGGCGGGCAAGCCGTACCCGTGGGTGGAGCTCCGCACCGTCGGGGGCGACGGCCAGGACGTCGGGCCCGGGGAGATCGGCGAGGTGTGGATCAAGGGCGTCCAGGTGATGGTGGGCTACTGGAACAACCCCACCGAGACCGCGAAGGCGATCACCGAGGACGGCTGGTTCCGATCGGGCGACGCCGGCTACCTCACGGAAGACGGCTACCTGTACCTGCACGACCGCGTGAAGGACATGATCGTGTCGGGCGGGGAGAACGTGTACCCGGCCGAGGTCGAGAACGCCATCATGGGCTGTCCCGGCGTGGCCGATGCGGCCGTCATCGGGGTGCCGGACGAGCGGTGGGGAGAAGCGGTCAAGGCCATCGTGGTGAAGCAGCCCGACGAGGACGTGACCGCGGAGCAGGTCATCGCGTGGACCCGCGAGCGGATCGCCGGCTTCAAGGTGCCCAAGAGCGTCGACTTCATCGACGAGCTCCCGCGCAACCCCTCCGGCAAGATCCTCAAGAAGGACCTGCGCCTCCCCTACTGGGAGGGCCGGGAGCGCCAGATCAACTAGCTCTCCGCGGGCAGGCGGGGCGGGGCGAGGTCCCAACCCTCCGCGAGCAGGTCGTCGACCGCGCCCAGCGCCGTCCGGATCCGCTCGTCGAGCGAGCCGCGGAGGCACACGTGGCGACGCCCCGTGGCGAGCAGCTCCTGCTCGAACCGCTCGGTCATCCAGGGGCGGATGGCCTCACCGTCGCGGTAGCCGTCCTGCACGAAGGGCGCCCCTTCGTGGTGGGTCAGCAGGTAGAGCGGGTGATGGCGGGCCAGCGCGTTGACGGAGGGATCCGGCGCCCCGAGGTAGCGCTCGTGCCAGATCCCCACCGAGAAGGCGTCGGTGTCGCACACGAGCACCGGTCCACCAAGCGGCGCCGCCGCGTCCTCGAGGGCGTTCTGGGCCTCCGGCGACCGCGGTCATCTCGTCGGTGCGCCAGGTGAGCTCCTCCATCGCGGGCGGCGGGATGCCGTCGAGCACCGCGGCCGCCCGATCGGCGGCCAATTTGCTGATCGCGGTCGCCCGGAGCTGCTCGGGCACGAGCTGCGTGAGCCCGTGGGGTCCCCCGCGGGCTCGAAGCGCGTCGGCGAGCGCCCGGCTGACCGTGGTGGTGCCGGTGGACTCGGACCCGACGACGACCACCCGTCGAGCGAACCACGCCCGGACGGGGGGCGCGAGGTCATCCCAGTGCCCGACCGGGTCGGCGCGCACCGCGGTGCCGCTGACCGGCGCCATGCCACGGCCCGCATCGACCGGCACGGCGACGGCGCCGAGGCGGCGCGCGAGCTCGTCGCCGTAGTCCTCCGAGCTGAAGACCGCGGTCACGGGCTCGTCGGTCACGGTGGCGAGGCCAGCCCGGAAGACGGCTTCGTGGAGGTCCCAGATCGCCGGGTCGGTGAAGTCGACTGGGTGGTCGTCGATCACGCCGTGGAAGCGCACGTGCCGTTCCGCCGCGTGCACCTCGCGCAGCCACGCCAGCCGGTCGGCGTGCGGGATCGACTCGACCTCGTGGGACAGCACGAGCACCGTGACCCGCTCGCTGCAAGCCGCCGCCGTGCTGATCAACAGGTGGTGCCCCGCGTGCGGTGGGTAGAACTTTCCGATCACGAGCCCGTGCGGCGTCACGCCAGGAGCCCCTCGATGCGGGCGATGGCGTCCGCGACGACCGTCGGCGTGGGCTCGGTGGGCTCCATCGTGGGCGCCAGGCCCTTGGTGCGTCGTCGGTGGTCGACCCGGTCCTTGGTGGTGCGCGTCCCGGCCAGGGCGACGACGAAGATGAACAGGGCGAACACCCCCGTCGCCGCGGCCACCAGCCAGCCGCCGAGCAGGTAGCCGATGAGGATGAGGATGGCCGCGCTCACGGCCCCGACCGCGGGCAGGGCGCTCGTCGGCTTGGTGGCGACCACCATGGCGGCCGGCTTGTCGGCCCCCGCCAGCCGGCCGCGCACCTTGCCCTCGAAGGTCGCCTGGGAGATCGGTACCAGGCTCGCGCGGACGAGGTCCGCGTCGCCGCGCTCGACGGCGACCGCCAGCCGCGCCAGGTCGCCGGCGACCACGGGCCACGCCGTGGCGGCGAGCTGGGCCTGGCGAAGGTCGGTGAGGGTGCGACGAACCTCCCGCTCGAGGTCGGGTTCGAGTGACGACGGTTCGAGCGGCGGCAAGCTCAGAAGAGCGACTGCTGGTAGCGCAGCGCGGGGTCGATGGGCGGCGGCGGCACCAACCGGGGCACGCCCGCCCACGACAGGTGATCCATGAACACCCAGCTGCGCCGATGGATGGCGGAGGGCCCCATGCCCTGCAGCGCCACCTTGTGCTTGGGGCATGGGTACCCCTTGTTCAGATCGAAGGCCCAGTACGGGTGGTGCTCGGCCTCGGCCCGCATGATGCGATCGCGTGTGACCTTGGCGAGGATCGATGCCGCCGCGATCGACAGGCAGCGGGCGTCGCCCTTCACCAGCATCTGGCTCGTGCCCTCGCCGACGAAGTCCCACTTGCCGTCGAGCAGCACGCGATCCGCCGGCAGGCCGAGATCGTCGAGCGCTCGGCGGGCCGCGAGGCGCTGCGCCTCCGACATGCCGAGCTCGTCGCACTCCTGCTCGCTGGCATGGCCCACCGACCAGGCGACGCACCAGTCGGCGACTCGATCGAACAGGGCCTCCCGTTCGCGCTCGGTCAGCATCTTCGAGTCGCGGATCTTGTTGACGCGCCGGTCCTTGGGCACCACGGCCGCACCGAGGGTCAGCGGGCCGGCCCAGGCCCCCCGTCCGACCTCGTCGATGCCCACCACGATGTCGTGGCCCTCGGACCAGAGGGCCCGCTCCGCCTCGAGGGAGGGAGCGGACGACTTCAGCGCCTTGCGCAGGGTGGGCACCGTCCGCGAGGCCGGGCTCACACTGGTCGCGACGGGCGGCATCGCCGCGACACTACCGACCACTGCCGCCGACCCTCAGAGACAGTTCACAGGTGTGAGCCTGCGGTTGGTCTCGTGGGCGGCGACACTGGCGGGATGCGCGTGCTGCTGGTGGAGGACGAGGTCGGGCTGGCGGACGCCATCGTCCGGGGCCTGGGCGCGGAGGGCTTCGAGGTGGACGCCGTCCACGACGGCCTCGAGGGCCTGGCGCGGGCCAGGGCGCATCGCTACTCGGCCATCGTGCTCGACATCATGCTGCCGGGCCGCAACGGCTTCCAGGTGTGCCGAGACCTGCGCGCCGAGGGCAACTGGACGCCGATCCTCATGCTCACCGCCAAGGACGGTGAGTGGGACGAGGCCGAGGCCCTCGACACCGGCGCGGACGACTTCCTCTCGAAGCCCTTCTCCTTCGTGGTGCTGGTCGCCCGCCTGCGCGCGCTGCAGCGCCGAGGCACCGGGCCCCGTCCCGCGGTGCTCGAGGTCGGCGACCTGCACCTCGATCCCGCCGTCCACGAGTGCCACCGAGGCGGGGTCCCGATCGCGCTGACGGCGCGCGAGTTCTCCCTGCTGGAGCACCTCATGCGCAACCACGACACCGTGCTCAGCAAGGCGACCCTCCTCGACGAGGTGTGGGGCGCCGACGAGGACGGCGACCCCAACCTCGTCGAGGTGTTCGTCGGCTACCTGCGGCGCAAGATCGACGCGCCCTTCGGCCGCCACAGCCTGGTGACCGTCCGGGGCGCCGGGTACCGGATCGTCGACGATGCCTGAGCGGTTCCGCACGGTCCGCGTCCGCCTGACCGTCGCCGCCACCGTCGTGGCGGCCTTGGTCGTCCTCCTCGCGGGCCTGTGGCTCGTGCGCACCGTCGACGGTTCGCTGCGCGACCGCCAGAAGACGCAGGACATCCAGCGCCTGGCCGAGCTGCGGGCCGAGCTGGAGCAGGGCCGACGGCCGGGCGAGCTCGAGGTGATGGTCCCGGGTCGCACGACGTACTTCGAGGTCCGCGTCGACGGCCGTCAGGTCGCCGCCACCCCGGGCTACGAGCAGCTGGCTGACAGCTCGGTCCTGCGCACGACCGCGGAGGTGCAGACCAGCTCCGGGTTGGTCGAGCTGGTGGCCGCCTCCCCGGAGGAGCCCATCGAGCGCAGCGTCGACGCCGTCCGGGGCGGCCTGCTGGCCGCGCTGCCGCTGCTCGTCGTGGGGGCCGGCGGCCTCACCTGGGTCCTCGCGGGACGCGCCCTTCGGCCGGTCGAGTCCATCCGGGCCGAGGTCGAGTCCATCAGCGGCACGACGCTCGACCGCCGGGTGCCCGTACCCGACTCCGGGGACGAGGTGGCCCGGCTGGCCGAGACGATGAACGCGATGCTCGACCGGCTCGAGGACGCGTCCATCCGCCAGCAGCGGTTCGTCGCCGACGCGTCCCACGAGCTCCGCAGCCCGGTGGCCGCCATCCGCACCGAGCTCGAGGTCGCCCAACGCACCGCCACGGCCGAGGAGTGGCCGGCCGTGGCCGACCGGCTGCTCGCCGAGGAGGCTCGGCTCGAGGCGGTCATCACCGACCTGCTGCTGCTCGCCACCCTCGACGAGGGGGCCCCGCTGCCGGACGCCGCCGAGGTCGATCTCGCCGAGGAGGCCCGCGAAGAGGCCCGCCGCGCGCCTGACCACGCCGGCGTGGCGGTGGAGGTCGACGCCCCCGAGGCGGCGATGGTCCAGGGCAGTCGCGTGCAGCTGCGCCGGGCGCTGGCGAACCTGCTCGACAACGCCCGCCGCCACGCCCGGCAGACGGTACGGGTGTCGGTGCACGAGCGCGATGGACGGGTGCGGGTGCTGGTCGATGACGACGGATCCGGGATCCCCGAGGTCGATCGGGAGCGGGTGTTCGAGCGGTTCGTGCGCCTCGACGAGCACCGCAGCCGCGGCGCCAGAGGCGCCGGTGGAGCGGGGCTCGGCCTGTCGCTCGTCCGCCGGATCGCCGAGCGCCACCACGGCACCGCGAGCGTCGCCACCTCACCCCTCGGGGGCGCTCGCCTGGTGCTCGACCTCCCCGCCGCCGCACCAGGGAGCAGCTAGCCCGACCCGCTCAGAAGCGGAAGACCTCCCACGTCGTGGGTGCAGGGCGATCCGACGACGTGATGGACGGTCGGGCCGGCGTCAACGGGCAGCTCGGCCACCATCGCCGCCGTGGTCGCCTCGCGGTGCTCGGGGCCGTCGACGTGCATGCACACCGTCCACCCGTCCGCGCCTCCCTCGTGGGACGCGAGGTGGGCCCGGAGCGAGCCTGCGGTCACCGGCTGCTCGGCCAGGACCGCCCGCGATGCGTCCAGCCGCGGGTCGACCAGCAGCTCCACGGGCTGACGCGGGTGGCGGTGCTCGGCGTCGAACGGGGCGATGGTCGTGCGGTTCGACGTCGCGCGGGCTCCGGTGACCGACTCGACGGCCATCTCGTTGCCTGACGTCTCCACCACGAAGGCGGCGCCCGGGTCAGCGAGGAGGAACGACGACCAGTACGGCCGGCGAGCTCCGGCGTGACCAGATCCGCCCTGCCCGATCTCGCGCAGCAACCGCTCGATGAGCTCGACCCCGTCGGCCGCCCGTTCGCACCGCTCCAGCACGAGCCGCACGAGGTCCATGCCGGTGAGCCCGTCCGGCGCCGTCCGCGGGTCGAGCGTCGTGTAGATCGTGGCGTTGCCGGCGGCGACCCCGGCCTCGTTCACCCCCTGCTCGAGACCCCAGCCCCAGGTCGGGCGGGAGCCGAACACGCGCAGGGTGTCCGTCGGATGCGCCGGCAGCTCGACATGGGTGGCCCGCGTCGTCGCGCCGTCGCGCCGTGGCCGGGTGCAGCTCGAAGACCTGCTGCTCGTCCGGGGGTCGATCGCTGTTCTTGGCGAACAGCGTGGGCCCGCCCGTCGCGGCCGGAAGGGCGCACAGGAGATCGCACACAGGCGCAGTCTCCTACGCTCGGGCGATGGCCGACGGCACCCGACTCCACCGCATCCAGCCGGGCGCTTCGCCTCGCCTGGCCGCGCTCGACACGGCGGACACCAGCCGCCGCCCCCGGCGGCAAGGAGGAGACCCGGGCCGCGCTCGAGCCGCTCACCACCCGGCTCGCCGAGCTGCAGGACGTGCTGTGGGCCCGCCAGCAGGAGCGGGTGCTCCTCGTCCTCCAGGGCATCGACACCTCCGGGAAGGGCGGCACGGTGCAGCGCGTGTTCCGGCTGGTGAAGCCGACCGGGCTCCGAGTCGCCTCGTTCGACGCCCCGACGGTCGACGAGCTGGCCCGCGACTACCTCTGGCGGGTGCACGCCAACGTCCCCGCCAAGGGTGAGATCGGGGTGTTCGACCGGAGCCACTACGAGGACGTGCTCGCGGTCCGGGTCCTGGAGCTCGTGCCCGAGGCGCAGTGGCGGCGACGCTACGGCCACATCAACGACTTCGAGCGCCTGCTCGTCGACGAGGGGACCACGGTCGTGAAGGTGTTCCTCCACATCTCCAAGGAGGAGCAGCGGGAGCGGCTGCAAGCTCGCCTCGACAACCCGGTCAAGCGCTGGAAGTTCAAGACCTCCGACCTCGAGGCCCGCGCCCGCTGGGATGACTGGCAGAAGGCCTTCGAGGAGGCCATCGCCCGCACGAGCACGGACCATGCGCCCGTGGCACGTGATCCCCGCCGACAAGAAGTGGTACCGGGACTGGGCCGTCGCCTCGATCCTGGTGAGCGTGCTCGAGGGCATGGACCTCACCTGGCCCAAGCCCGACGGCCTCGACGGCATCGTCATCGAGTAGCCGAGCTGGTCGCGCGGGACGACCGTCGTCTCCCAACGCCAGACCGCACCCTCCTCGGGGTCGACGACCTCGCCCGCGCGCACGAAGCCGCAGCGCATGAGGACGGTCGTGGAGGCCGAGGTCTCCGGCAGCGTGTCGGCGATGACACGAGTCAGACCGCGCTCGCTCGCCTGGTCGAGGAGCTGCCGCACGACCGACGTCGCGATGCCGCGGCCCCGGCGCGACTCGGAGACGGCGTAGCCGAGCTCCGCGGCCCCGTCGACCGGAGGCCCCTTCCAGCCGCCGTTGCCGACCAGCGCGCCGTCGACGTCGTCGTCGAAGAAGAGGTGGATGCCCCACGCAGGATCAGCGCCCGCATCGAGCCGCTCCAGCGCCCACTTCGTGATGCCCGGGAAGTCGGCCGTCCATCCTTCGACCACCCCGATCCCAAACCGCTCCGTGAAGGTGGCGTCGCCGACGAGGAGCGCGTCGAGCCACGCTCGGGATGCCGGTTCGATGCGCACCATCAGAAGGCCTCCGCGAGCAGCTCGGCGAACACGGCCTCGCCGTCGGCGTCCACACCCCGGCGGGCGAACCAGGTGCACATCGTCACGACGTCGTGGTGGAGCATGTCGAACCCGTGCGGGTTGTTGATGAGGTCGACCGCCTGCGGGAAGTCGATGAGCCACAGGCGATCCTGCCACCAGAGGACGTTGAACGGCGAGAGGTCCGCGTGCACGAGGCTCGCTCGGGTCAGCGCCGACAGCTCCTCGAGGAGCTGGTCGTAGGCCGCCGCCAGCTCGTCGGTGGTGAGGCGCGCGTTGACGAGGCGGGGTGCGGCGCCGTCCTCGTCGCCGAGGAGCTGCATGAGCATGCCGTCGCCCGTGAACTCCACCGGGTACGGCACCGTGACACCGGCGTCGAAGGCCCGCTGCAGGGTGTCCATCTCCTGCCCGGGCCAGCGCTCGGCGAGCAGGTTCTTGCCGTAGTCGGTCATGCGCTCGACGGCGCGCTGGTCGCGGCTGTACCGCAGCCGTCGACCCTCGTGGTAGAGCACGTCGTTGGTGAAGGTTCGGCTCCGGGTGAAGCCGAGCCCCTGGATCTCGCCCTTGCCGACCTTCATCGGTCGGTAGCGCTTGTGGGCGAGGAGCTCGGCGTGATCGCCGTCGAGCGTTCGCCGCTCGACGATGAACACCTCGGCTTCCTTGCCGGTCTTCAGCAGGCCGAGCACCTCATCGGTGGTGCCACCTGCGGTGAGCCACGCCGGAGCGGCGCGGTCGGGGTCGTGCTGGAGCACGGATCCTCCTGGGGATGCGATGCGGTCAGGGTGTGGGACCCGGACGGCTCGCAGGGCTCGCTGATCAGCCCACGTGGGCCCTCAGATCAGCGGGCGGAGCCGTCGGGGTGGTCGACGGTTGCGATCATCTGTGTCGGCCCTCCTTCGGCTCGGCTCCGGCTTCCACGCCGGATGCGTGGCGACAGCATCCCACCCGCGGCCCGCGAACGGAAGGGAATACCGCGGTTCGCTCCCAGGCTCACGCGTACGGTGAGGTCGTGTTCACGAGGCCCGACGACCTGGCGGACGAGACGATCGTCGCGGCGCTGGCGGAGGGCTGGGGCTTCGATGCGGTTCGACTCGAGCACCAAGCGGTGGGGTTCGGCAGCCACCACTGGAAGGCGACGGCCGCGTCCGGAGACGCCCGGTTCGTGACCGTCGACGACCTGTGCGGCAAGAAGCGAGATGCCGACGACACCGTCGACGCGGTGTTCGAGCGGCTCGTCCACGCCTTCACGACGGTCCGAGCGCTGCACGACGACGCGATGCTCCACTTCACCGTCCCTCCCCTCGACGACCGCAGCGGCGGGGTCATCCGGCGCGTCGGGACGGGCTACTCGATGGTGGTCCACCCGTTTCTGTCGGGCCCGAACCTCGGGGAGCACGGCGAGTACCGCTCGGGTGCCGATCGCTCGGCCGTGCTGGAGCTGCTCGTGGCGCTCCATGCCGCCACGGGGGTCGCGGCCAGGCACGCCGACGTCGACGACCTCGCGCTCCCCCATCGCGAGGACCTCCGGGCCGCCCTCTCGCAGGTCAGCGTCCCGTGGACCGCCGGCCCGTACGGCGAGCGGGCGCGGGGCCTGTTGGCCGAGCACGAGCACCCGCTCCGCACCCTCCTGGCCGCCTACGAGCGCCTTGCGACCGACGTTCGTGGTCACCCGGAGCGGATGGTGATCACCCACGGCGAGCCCCATGCGGGCAACGTGCTCGACGTCGACGGCCAGCATCGGCTCATCGACTGGGACACCGCTCGCATCGCCGCCCCCGAGCGTGACCTGTGGGACCTCGACCCTGGCGATGGGTCGATCCTCGAGGCGTACTCCGCCGCCACCGGGGTCGCCATGCGGCCCGAGGCGTTGAGCCTGTTCCGGCTCTGGTACGACCTCAACGAGATCGGCGGATACCTCGACGAGTTCCGCCGGCCCCACGACGACGACGCCGACGCCGCCGAGGCGTGGAACAACCTTCTACATTTCCTCCAGCCCGAGGCACGCTGGCCGTCGCTGTTCGCCGACCGAGTGCCCCCGACGACGAGCACTGACAACAAAGCAGGTCAGCCGGTGAAGCAGGTCAGACGGTGACACGACGCGTCGACATCGTTCCCCTGGGTACCAGGTGAGTACCAAATCCGCCCGGGATTCCATTCCCCAAGCATGGCTCCGGGTCCAGGCGCGCCGTGTCGTGATCGGCGGCTATGGACCACGGCGGCAAGCGATCAGGAGGTAGCGGAAGACCCGTCGAGTGGCCACCGGATGATGCAGAACTCATTCCCGAACGGGTCCCGCATCACGGCCCATTCGAGCAGGTCCTCGCCTTCGGGGGCATAGAAGCCTGGCGGCCTCACGACAACGCCACCGATGGTCTCAATCTGACGAGCCGCTGCCGCGACATCGTCCACGCGGAAGTCGAGATGCGTGCCCGAGTGGACGCTCCGCGGGTGCTCGGGCACGAGCTGCAGCAACAGCCAGGGGCCACGCTCGTTCTCGCCGTCCAAATCGAGGACGGAGAACTGCCCGTGCCGACCCTGCGGCGACAGACCTGTCACCGCCCCCCAGAAGCGCTCGCCCTCCGCGAGGTCAGTGACGTTGACCACGGGCTTCCAGAACCTTGCGATCCCGCCCCGGGTCATGATGCGACCTCCTTGCTCTTGCATCTCCTACGAGCGCCCACCGGCGGTGCGTCCCACTCTGCCCGTCATGGGGCGCGGGGTGCGTCGGTCCGGCAGCTGTGCCCGCTCACCCCTGACCGCGAGAACGAACTCACAGACGGTCCGCCATGCCGACGCTCTCAGGTCCGTCCCGACCCGCCGAGTCTGGGTCTGCCCGTTATGACGCGTCGGGCGTCACCGCTGCAGCTACGCCTCAGGAACGCCCTCGTTTGCGCTGTTCGATGACTCGCATCGCGCCCGCCGTCGGAACGATCGACGTCTCGTGGCCGTCATCCCAACGCACCTGCACTTGGGCGCCGTGCACGGCGGTCACAACACCGGCCCGCGGCTCCACGCCAACCTTCTCGGACTCCATCTGGATTCGTGCTCCGACCTTCACCATGCCACCGCCTCCTTCTCTCCACCCGCGTCGGACGCCCCTCCGACATTGTCCCACTCTGCCCGTCAAGGGACACGCGTGGGTGTCCCGATCCGGCAGGCATGGGACGCTTCTCCGGAAGAGCAAGCAACCCAGGAGCGCACCTAGCGTCGCAGCCGCCAGCCCGTCATCGGCGCCCATCGCCGTTTCGACCGCGGCATGTTGGAAGCGTCGAGGCCCCTCCCGAAAGAGGGGCCCCTCGCCACAAGTCCGTCAGGGGGTGCAGTCGGACGGTCCGTCGACGGGGATGGTCAACGGTCCCGTCTCTGGCACTTCGAAGAAGGTGACCAACAGCACCGTCACCTCACTCGTTCGGTTCACGGCCGTGTGGACCATGCCGCGGCCGGGATCCACGAAGGCAGTCCCCGCGGCATACGGCCGGTCGACGCAGTCGTCGGCCATGATGTAGGTGAGCTCGCCCTGGGCGATGTTGACGATCACCGGTCCCGGATGGGTGTGCCACGGGAACTGCGCCCCTGGCTGCACGGTGGTCTTGGCCACCACGGTCCGCGAGGGGTGGTGGGAGTTGGAGACATGCGTTCCATGGCCGTCCAGCTTGTTGCGTATCTGCAGCTCGACGTCGTCGGTGAACACGGCCCGTTGGGTCAACACTTCGACGGCGATCGGTGGCGGCGGGGTCTGCGCCTGCGCCGTCCCCACGGCCACTGCTGCCGCGGCGACGGCCCCGGCCACGGCCACGGCCATCGCAGCCCGTCGCAAACCACGCATGGGGACGCCTTCCGCGGGTCGTCCGACCCGCTTGCGGGAGTGTCGACGTGGCGCCGGGTTCAGCGGCGCCGGATTGAGTGTCGCCGGCGCCTCGGGGGCCGGGTCGCCTTCAGGTGTGACAGCCATGATGGGTCCTTTCGTGTCTGCTGTGGTGGCAGCGGTGTGGCGCACCACGACGGTGCGTGAGGGCGGTGTGCGTCCGCTCGAACTCGCAAGAGCACTCCGGAGACATCACCTTCTCGTCAGGCAACGTCGCCCCGATCTCCACACCCACTCAACGAACGAGACCGACGAAATCGTCGCTGGACTTGCGGGACGCGGAGTGACGCCGTCCAACACGCCTCGAGCATGATGCCTACGAGCTGCCGGTCAGCCGGTCTCGATGTCGCTGCCGGCCTCGACGTCGACGAACAGGCTCTCTTCCTCGAGGACGTCATGTCGGTTCTGAAGGAGGTCGCTGCACGAGGGATTCTCGCCCTCGTCGTACCAGACGGCGACGCGGCCAGGGTCACCTTCCTTGATGAACAGGGCGACCAGTCCTGAAGTGTCGTCGTCGGCTTCCGTGACCGTGCCGCCGAGGACGACCACGCCGTCGGTGTCGGTGTCCGCGCACTCAACTGTGACCACGACTTCCCCGTCCAGGTCGGAGAGCCGGATCTCGCCGGTCACCTCGCCGTTCTCCTCCTCGGCACTGACGTTCAGCATCTGGCCGCCGCCGGCGAGCTCCACGTCTTCGCCCTTCGCGAGGGTTGTCGCACCGCCGGCGGGCGCCACGGTTGTGGTTGTAGACGACTCAGATGTGGTCGTGGACGAGTCGTCGTCGTCCCCACACGCGCTGAGCAGCATGATGGCGGTCACCGCGCAAGCCAGGGGTGCGAATCTCATCGTCATGTGTCCTCCCCGGGGATCGCTCGCGGATGCGCGTGAGCACCCACGCGAACGGCGGGGCCCCGGTGGCGCCCACGCGTGATCCCACACCACCTCAACGTCACGGCGGCCGACTTTTCGTCGCACTCGCTTCCAAGATCGCCTCACCGTGGGAGGGCATACTGCTCGTGACGACGCGCTGGGTGCGTCAGTCCGCAGTCATGCCTTCGGTTCGTGGCGACTTCTCACGCCGAGCGATCGTCGCTCGGCGCGACGATTTCGGGGCGGTTCGATCGTTGGAGGGATGTGGGAGCGATCGGGACCTTGCCAGGTGCGGGAATCGAGACGCCGGAGCAGTTTGCCGCCTTCTATCGGACTCACCTGTCCGATGTGTACGGCTACCTCCTCCGCCTGTGCGCGGGGGACCGGGCACAGGCCGAGGAGCTCACTCAGGATGTGTGGCTCGCGCTCGTCGAGGAGCTGCGACGAGGCCGCACGGAGCGCGCCGACATCCGATGGCTGATCACCGTTGCCCGCTCCCGGTTCATCGACGCAGCCCGACGCGAGCGACGGCGCCAGTCGAAGCTGGAGCTCATCCGTCGGGAGCAGCGCAGCGACGACGAGCCGAACAGTAGCGACGTGCTCGATCGGCTCGACCAGCTCCAGCCGCTGCACCGGGCCGTGTTGGTGCTCCGCTACGTGGACGACCTGTCCGTGCCCGACGTCGCCACCGCGATCGGCCGCAACCTGACTCCCACGAACTCACTCCTCGCCCACGCTCGCGCCGAGCTGCGACGAGTCTCCGGAGGCGACAGCGATGATTGATCCCCCCACCTACCAAGCCCAGCCTGATCCCCAGTTCGCAGATCGCCTCGAACGGGTGCTGCTGGAGCGGCTGACGGCTCAGCCGGACGGACTGCGCTCCAGCCGTGGAGTCGCTCTGAGCGATGCGCCGGCCCGCACCGACCCCGACCCCGACGATCAGAAGGGGGATGTCCTCATGCTGGACACTGAAGACCGCCCCCCGGGCCACGATCCAGTGACTCCCCACCGTCGCTCACCCAGCCGCTGGCTCCTGGCGGCGGCCGCGGCGGCCGTGGTCGCCGTCGTGGGCACGCTGCTCGTCGCCGCGGGCGGCGACGACGAGGACCCCGTCGAGACCGTCACGTCCCCCACGACCGCGACCACGGCTGCACCTGTACCCGCACCCGCGCCTGCGAAGGACATCAGTGAAGTGTTTGCGAACTCTCCGGAAGCCTTCCCCGACCTCGAGCCGGGGCGCTACTCCATCGACCCCGATCGGGACGACACGACGCCACTGCGGGTCACTTACGAGGTCGCAGCCGAGGACTGGTCCGCATGGTTCGGCGCGGTCAAGACCACGGGTCCCGGGGGCACGATGTTGACCATCACCACCCTGAACAACCTGGTCACCGACGGCTGTCGTGATTTCCGCCCGCTCGAGCCACCCGTGGGCCCGACCGTCAACGACCTGGCGACCGCGCTGACCCAGCTGGCGCCGTTCGAGGTGACCGCACCGCCGACTGACGTGACGCTCCTCGGCTACACAGGCAAGCACCTCGAGCTGACCGTGCCCGACCTGGGGTTCACCGGCGGCGGGGAAGCCCAGTTCGCGGACTGCCTCGGCGGCGAGCTGCACAGCTGGATCTCACCGCAAAACGACAACGGGGCAACTTCGTTCTCCGGGTACGGCGGACCTGGCGAGACCGAGGAGTTCTGGATCCTCGATGTAGACGGCACGCGCCTCGTTCTCGTGAAGTGGGACTCCCCGCAGACGACGGCCGAGGACCTCTTTGAGCGGGACGCCATCTTCGACTCGATCCGCATCGAGCCCTGAACCGGCTCCGGCGAGAGATCACAGTCGAGGCAATGGTGCGTCGGGAGGGACGCACTCCGGCAGTCAAGCGCTCTGAGCCGTTCGTCCTGTCGGCAAGACCGCCACCCCGTCAATCTCGACCAACTGGTCGGGGTACCCGAGAACGCTCACGCCGACGAGGGTGCCGGGCGGACGGCTCGGCGCTAGCCGTGCCGCCACCACCCGCCATGTGGTGACCAGGTCTTCCCGGGTACCAACGACGTAGATCGTGATCCGGACGAGGTCCTTAGCCCCAGCGCCGTAGTCGGCGAGGACGTGCAGCAGGTTGTCGAGAACGCGGTGCGCTTGTGCTTCGTGGTCACCCGGTCCGACCACGTGCCCGTCGGACTCCAAGGGGCAAGCTCCCGCGGTGAACAGGGTCGAACCCGGGGGTGCGATCGCGGCGTAGTCGTACGCCACCTCGGCCAGCTCGCCAAACCTCATCCGGTGAGTCTCGCGGTTGGCAGTTGTGCATGTTCAGCCGTTTGACCATCTGAGGCTCCGGACGGAGAGTGGAAGGTAGTGCGTCTACGAAGGAGGCCCGATGTATGCAGTCGTAGGTCAAGTGAAGGTGGACACGACTCGCGAAGGCGAAGCGCGGAAGATCCTGGAGGAGTTCACGGTGCCGGCAGCGAAAGGCCTGGAGGGATTCGACAGCGGCTATTGGGCTCGGGCAATAGATGGAGACAACGGTCACTCGTTCTTGCTCTTCGATAGCGAAGCGAATGCGCGAGCTGCGGCGGAGAGGATCGCCCAGGGTCCACCGCCAGACGCTCCTGTGTCCTTCACGAGCGTGAGCGTTTGCGAGGTAGTCGCTCAGAGCTACGCGGCATCGAGGACGGTCGAGCCGTCGTCGATTCGCTCCGAGAGGTGGACCGTGACTGAGTCGCCTGCTTGCTTACCAAGCGCCGAGCGCAGCTCAGACTTCACCGGGAGCTTGTGTCGACCGTCTCCGAGCGCCATGAACGAGCTGCGGAAGTCGCGGCCGTCGATGGTGCCAACGACCTTGACCAGCCCGCGGGTGCCGAAGAAGTCGGCGGTCCAATCGGTTACGACGTAGGTCCACCCGCCTTTGGCCGGGCTTCGTTCGAGGATTGCCACGAAGGTCTTGTCGATCGCACCCACGTCTCACCGAACCGTTCTCCGCCGCCGGACACTGTCGATCATCATCTCCCACGTTGCAATCTCCCTGTCGCACTCCGGCAGATGAGGGCGCCTCTCTGAGTCCGGTCGCCGGCGGGGTTCAACTTCAAGCGGGAGAGCCGTGATAGCACGAGCCCGTGGAGATCAACGCCGTCGCCGTCGGCACCCCCGACGGTCCGATGCGTCTCTACGCCTGCGTGCCCGAAGGCGACGCAAGACGGGCGGTGATCGTCATCCACGAGGCGAGCGGAGTGACTGACTACATCGAGGAGGTCGCCCGAGGCTTCGCGAATGTCGGATACCACGCAGTGGCGCCCGCGCTCTTCCACCGGGCAGGGGGCGGCACAGCCGCCTTGAACGACTTCGAGAGAGTGGCTCAGCTCTTCGAAGATCTCACCGACCCCGGCATCACCATGGACGTCGGCGCGGCTCTCGCTCACCTGCACGAGCAGGGTTTCGAAGACGAGTCGATCGGCATCGTCGGGTTCTGCTGGGGCGGCCGGGTCACCTTCCTTGCTTCCCTCGAGTTCGCCTTGGGCGCGGCGGTGGGCTTCTACGGCGGGGGCATCGTCAGGCCGCGCTTCCCCCGGCTGCCGCCGTTGCTTGAGCGGGCAGGTGAGCTCAAGACCCCTTGGCTCGGGCTCTTCGGTGACCTCGATGCTGTGATTCCCGTGGAGGACGTGGAGACCCTGCGCACGCGCCTGGTCGGGCTCGACGTGCCGACCGAGGTGCTGCGCTATGCGACCGCAGAGCACGGCTTCCACAATCCATCGCGCCCCAGCTACAACGCCGCGGCCGCCACCGACGCCTGGGATCGGGCGCTGGACTGGCTGGCGCAACACCTGCCTTGAGGCAGCCGCTGCCATCCCCCACACCGTCCGGATCAGCCACGGAGTCGACGCGCGCACACTCTGCCCGGTACGTGACACATGTGTGTCCCACTCCGGCCGTTGTGCCCGTGACCGGCTGGAGCGACTACTGGCGCATCACCGCAGCGGTCTCCCAGCCTGGCCGCAGGGTGGCCTCCCGCGACGACCACAGGTCGAAGCATTCGAGCGCCCGCTCGAACACCCATGAGTGCTCGGGGATCAGACTCCCGGAGCGCTCCAGCTCCTGCACGTCCTCGAGCGTCGCCCACCGCACCGCGGAGCCCGCCATCTCATCACCCGGCTCTACATCGCCGCCAAGGTACGCCGCCACAAACGCCGTGACGATGAGGTGCTGCACCTCGTCGTCGTAGCGCAACGTGAACGCGTGCACCGTGCCAAGAACGTCCAAGTCGACGCTGGGGCCTGCCTCCTCGGCAACCTCACGCCGCACGGCGGCGAGAAGCGTCTCGCCAGCCTCTACGCCGCCGGAGACGCACTCCCAGCCAGCCCGAAGGCGCTTGGCAGGAAAGCTGAGCAGGAGGAACCGCCGGGTCAGCGGATCGATGATGAATACGAGCACCGCGGTCGCGAACCCGGCGAACCGCCGCCCGTCGGCACTGACGAGTTCGGGTTGCGACGAGGCCATTCACGAAACCTAGGACCACACCGGCACTCCCTGCCGGTGTAGCCCGCGTTGACTCCGGCAATCCGAGGGTGTGGGCCCTGCGCTCGTGGCGGAGCGCCTCGGCCACGACATCAAGACGCTGCTTTCCACCTACGCGCACGTGATCCGCCAGGATGATGACCGGGTGCGACGCCTCGTGGACGAGCACCTCGGTGGAGAGATTGAGGACTGACTGAGGACTGAGGCGGTTTGGTGAGCATGGTGAACGACGACGAATCAGCAGGTCAGGGTGCGAGATGGCGGGTCGACATCGTTCCCCACACCCACTGGGATCGGGAGTGGTACTCGCCGTTCCAGACGTTCCGGCTGCGGTTGGTCGACCTGCTCGACGGCCTCCTCCCCCAGCTCGAGGCCGATCCCTCCTACGCCCACTTCCTGCTCGACGGGCAGATGGCCGTCGTCGACGACTACCTCGCCGTGCGCCCCGAGGCCGAGGAGCGCCTGCGCGCGCTGGCCACCACGGGCCGCGTGGCGATGGGTCCCTGGTACGCCCTGCCCGATGAGTTCCTCGTGTCGGGCGAGACCCTCGTCCGCAACCTGCAGCGCGGCCTGCGGGTGGCGGCGCGCTTCGGCGGCGCCATGGACGTGGGCTACCTCCCGGACATGTTCGGCCACGTGGCCCAGATGCCCCAGCTGCTCCGGCAGTTCGGCTTCGAGCACGCGGTGGTGTGGCGGGGCGTTCCGTCCGCCATCGATCGCAGCGGCTTCTGGTGGTCCGCCCCTGACGGCTCCACCGTCCGCGCCGAGTACCTGCCCCAGGGCTACGGCAACGGGGCCCTCGTGCCCGACGACGCCAAGGCGCTGATCCGCCGCATCGGCGAGTTCACCGAGGAGCAGGGCGATCTGCTCACGGGGCCCATCCTGTGGATGAACGGCACCGACCACCTGCTGCCGCAGCCGTGGTTGGGCCGAGTGGTGGCGGAGGCCAACGCGCTCGATGCCGGGTACGACCTCCACATCTGCTCGCTGGCCGAGCACGTGCAGGGCGCACCGACGGAGGACCTGCCGACCTGGACGGGTGAGCTCCGCTCCGGTGCGCGCGCCAACCTGCTGATGGGCGTGGCCTCGAACCGCGTCGACGTGAAGCAGGCGGCCGCGGTCGCCGAGCGGTCCCTCGAACGGCTGGCCGAGCCCCTGTCCGCCCTCTTCCTCCCGCCCGAGAGCTGGCCGGGTGCGCTCCTCGACGCCGCGTGGCTCGAGGTCATCCGCAACAGCGCCCACGACTCGATCTGCGCCTGCTCGGTGGATGCCGTCTGCGATGCCGTGCTCCACCGCTTCGGAGAGGCGACGGAGATCGCCGACGGCCTCACCGACCGGGCGCTCCATGCCCTCGGCGCCACCGTGAAGGCCGACGGCCGCGTGCCCGTGATCGTGAACCCGTCGGCTCGCACGCGCGGCGGCACGGTGGAGATCCGCCTGCCTGGCACCGATGTGCCGGACGGGTGTCAGCTCGTCTCCGAGCGTCCGGCAGAGCGCATCCTCCTCGACGACACCGCCGTGGAGGTGGCCACCGTGATGGTGGCCGAGCTCGAGTACGTGCGGAACATCCTGTCGTTCACGATCGACGACGACGCGGGCGACGAGCTGCTGCACGTGGAGCGCGAGGACGCCGGGAGCCTGGTGACGCCGCCGGTGCGCCGAGCGCTCGCCGCGGTGCGGGACGCCCGTGCGGGCGAGAACGTGCGCGTTCGCGTCACCAACAACCCCGCCGTCACCGTCCTCGCCCACGTGGCCGATGTCGCGGGCTACGGCTGGCAGGCCTGGACGGGCGTCGCCGCCGGTTGCCGAACCCGTCACGACGGACGACTGGCACCTCGCCAACGGATCGCTCACGGTCGAGGTCAACCCGCTCGACGGCACGTTCGCGGTCGACGGCCACACGGGGCTCGGCGCGCTGGTGGACGGCGGTGACGTCGGTGACACCTACAACTGGTGTCCTCCCCTCGACGACACCCTCGTCGACGCGCCCACGTCGGTGTCCACCCGCGTGCTCGAGGCGGGACCCGTGCGCGGACGCCTCGAGGTCATCCGCACCTACGAGATCCCGACCCACGTCGACGGCGACGCTCGCGTGGGCTCACAGGCGGTCGAGGTGCGCACCACCCTCGAGCTGCACGCGGGCGACGACCACGTCCGCGTCCACGTCGAGCTCGACAACCACGGGCTGCGCGATCACCGGCTCCGGGTCCACCTGCCCCTGCCCGAGCGAGCCACCGCCTCCGTGGCGGAGTGCGCGTTCGGCACGGTCGAGCGTGGTCTCACCGCTGAGGGCGGTCCCACCGAGCAGGCGCTGGCGACCTATCCGTCGCGGCGCTTCGTGACCGCAGGCGGGCTCACCGTCGCGCACGAAGGTCTGCTCGAGTACGAGCTGATCGACCTCGACGAGGGCGAGGCCACCGCGGGCACGCTCGCCGTCACGCTGCTGCGGTGCACGGGGATGCTGTCGCAGGGCCCGATGGCCACCCGGCCTCTCCCGGCCGGACCCCTCACGCCCATGGAGGGTCCGCAGTCGCAGCACCGGGTCGAGGCGCGCTTCGCCGTGCACCTGGGCGGGCGCGATCCCTACGCCATCGTCGACGAGGCCTTCCTGCCGCTCCGCGTCACCCGGGGCGGGGGTACCGCCGCGACCGGGCCCGCGGTCGGGCAGGCGCTCGGCGTGACCGGAGCCGAGGTCAGCGCGATCACGCGGGAGGCCGGTGCCCTCCACGTGCGGGTCTTCAACCCGAGCCCGAGCGCCACCACGGTCGCCATCGACGGGCGCCAGGGGTGGCTCCTGGACCTCCGGGGACGGCCGCTGCGGGCCTTCGAGGAGCGCTTCGAGCTCGGCCCGTGGGCGATCGCCACCGCCGCCCTCGCCTGAACCGGCAGAATCGTCCGGTTGACCTATGTAGCCGCCCCCTGGGGCCGCCGATGTAACCCCAGGACGAAAGAGGTGGTCATGAGCGACACGATGGGGATGCGCGGCGTACACGTGGTGGTCGACGGTGAGGAGCTCACCATCGAGGACACGGTCATGGCGGCGGTGTGCGCCGGACGTCTGTCGCCCGACCTGCTCGATCACGGGTTCGACACCTACTGGTGCGTCACCGACGACGGCCACCACCGCCTGCTCCGCGCCTCCGAGCTCTGCGTCACGCTAGCGCACAGTCACTCGTCGGAGTCACTCGTCGGAGGTCTCGGCGCCTTCCCCGGCGGACCGGGCCGCCAGCTTCTCCCGCAGCAGCTCGCGCATCTGGTCCCGGCGCTCATCGATGACCTCGCGGATCGTGCTCCGGGCATCGTCCGCGTGGAGCAGCACCGACAGCTGCACCCGGCCGATGTTCTTCAGGTGCCGGGGACGCATGTTCTTGAAGCCGTACTCGGGGTGATCGACGAGCTCGGCCCGCAGCTCCGGTGAGACCACCACGGTGCCTGGGTAGGCGATCGATGTCGCCCGGCTGGCCAGGTTGACGGTCACCCCGAAGGCGTCACCCTCTCGCTGCACGACCGGCCCGATCGCCAACCCCACCCGCACATCCGAGAGCTCGGCGGCGTCGTGCGAGGCGTCGGCCAGGCCGAGCGCGATCTCGGCCGCGCAGACGGGGTCGTCGACGATGAACATGACCTCGTCGCCGATCATCTTCACGACGCGACCGCCGCCGGCGATCACCACGTCGTAGGCGAGCCGCTCGAACTGGTCGACCACCTCCGCCAGCTCCTCGTCGCTCACCTGCTGCGCCAGGGCCGTGAAGCCGACGAGGTCCGCGAACCCCACGATGAGGCCGGGCCCCTCGTCGGCATCCGCCTGCAGCAACCGGCGCCGAGCGGCGGCCTGGAGGTGGCGCCGCCAGACCTGGGCGAGGACCTCGGGGAACATCGGCAGGAACCCATCCGCCTGGCTGGCGACGGGCTCGAGGACCTCGCTGCGTTCGGCATCCGTGAGGTCGTCGCGTGCCGGTCGGTCGGCACGGGCGCTGACCGCGTCGACGAGCGCGGAGGCGATGCGGGCCATCGAGGACCCGATCACGCGCGTCATGCCGTAGGTGACCTCGGGACTCACCACCCCGCTGTGCATGAGGTCGGCCACCGCGGCCAGGTTGCCCAGGTCGACGTCGGAGAACACGGGCTCGCCCGAGGTCGGGTCGGGGAACCCGAGCGACCGCCAGATGTGCCGCAGCTCCTCCTCGGGGAGCCCCGTGCCGTCGCACGCCGCCGCGATGTCGTAGCGGAGCTCCTGGCCCAGCGCGAGCTTGTCCATCGCGAGCAGGAAGAGGACGCCGTCGTCCTGGGCCTGGCGGATCTCCTCCGACGGCACCCCGAGCGACTGCAGCAACGCCGCGATCTCGTCGCCAGGGGGAGGGGCGTCGGTCACGCGGGGCCTCGGCGGATGGGCTCGATGCTGACCGGGATGGTGAGGCCGCGCCGCCCCGACGGACGTTCGGGCACGGCCACCGCCGCCAGCAACGTCTCGCCCCGTGGCTCGGTGGTCGACCAGGACGGGATCGAGGCTCGGGACGCTCAGGCGGGCGGGCCGGCGGCCGGGTACCGGCTGCAGCTCCCAGAGCAGGGCGGGCCGGTCGCCGTGCCAGCGGATCGCGTAGGCGAGGCGCCCTTCCGCGGTGGGGACGTCGTGGACCTCCCAGCCCTGGCCCAGCCAGGCATCCGGCACCGCGGGGCTGAGGACGAGGCCGTCCTCCACCTCCCGGACCAGCAGTCGGCGGACGGCCGTGAGCAACGCCGCGTTGGCGGAGACATCGAGGTCGTCGCCGTCCGTGGGCCACGTCCAGGTCGGGCTGGCCGTGGCGAGCAGCTCCTCCACGTCGGGCACCGCGGTGGGGGCTACCGGCCCGAACGCGGCCACCGCCCGGACATCCGTCGGCCGCCCTCGGTTCGCCGACCGCGTCGAGCATCTCCGCGACGCTGGGCAGCGCGGCAACGCCGACCGCCGCGTCGGCGGCGTCGTCCGGGCGGGCCAGGCGGGCGACCAACGCCGCCACGACCGGTACGGCGGAGCGGGCGACGTCCAGGTCGCGGGTCAGCGACCAGTGCGCCCCGATGGCGTCGAGCACGCGGCCCGGCGTGACCGTGGCAGCAGGGAGCAGGCGTCGTGCCGCCTCGTCCTCGTACCCGAAGAGGTCGAGCGCGGCCGCGGCCTCCGGCCCGGGCCCGGCGAGGAACAGGTACCGCGTGCAGGCGGCGATGGCATCGCGCAGCCGTCGGTTCGGGACCTCGATCCGTGCGCCCGAGCGCGTCAGCGCCTCCCACCCGGCTGCGACCTGCTCCGCGCTCGGCAGGCTCGAGGGCTCCACGACCTCGTCGTCGCGCCCGGACAGCGGGACCGCGACCCGGAGCGTGGCGGTGTGGGCGAGCGGGAAGAGGAAGGCCGCGTTGGCCAGGCGATCGGCGCAACGGATCTCCGCCGGTCGCACCGCCTCCGCGTCGCCGGCGAACACGATGGCCGCGGCGTCACGCTCGGCGTCCGACAGGGCCACCCGGCCCGGCGAGCGCGGCAGCACCAAGGCGGGAGCACCGTCGACGCGCACCAGCGGACCGTCGAGCTGGATGCGGGCCACTCCCCCGACGCCGGTCAGGTCGTACGGACGGACGGCCAGCGCGACGGCGAAGGGCACCTTCGTGTCGTTGTGCACCTCGACCACGAGCGCCTCTCGGCCGTCGAGTCCCCGGGCCGTGTACACCCGGTGCACCGCGTCCCCGCTGGGCACGCGCAGGCGCGTCTCCACCACCGGCGTGTTGCCGAGCAGGGACTGACGCACGGCCGCCTCGCGAGCCGGGACGTGCCAGCGGTCCTCGGCGCCGATCCACCAGTCGAGCGACCACCCTCGCCCGGCGACGGCCACGAGCCCTGCCGGATCCACGGACGCGCGCCACGGTGAGTCGAGGTTCCCGACCGGGGTCCAGGGCCGAGTCCGCCGGGGCTGCACCCAGTCGTCCCCCGGCTGACGCGAGGGGCGGGACCGGAGGCGCACGCGCGCCATCGAATCAGGAGTTGGGCATGCCGTGCATCTCGGCCCGCGCGTCGGGCCGGGCGAGGAGACCCCGGTACGCGTCCGCCGCGCTGCTCCCCTCGTACACCACCCGATGGACCTCGCGGGCGATCGGCATCGACACCTCGTACTCGTGAGCCAGCTCCATCACGACCTTGGACGTCTTCACGCCCTCCGCGACCATGTGCATCTCGTCGATGACCTCTTCGATGGTGCGGCCGCGGCCCAGCTGCTCCCCCACGTAGCGGTTCCGGCTGTGGTTGGAGATGCACGTGGCGATGAGGTCGCCCATCCCGGCGAGGCCGGCG
This sequence comes from uncultured Microthrixaceae bacterium, assembly GCA_963721695.1. Classification (GTDB taxonomy): domain Bacteria; phylum Actinomycetota; class Acidimicrobiia; order Acidimicrobiales; family VFJN01; genus VFJN01. Next base: position 308,833 of record CAVRKU010000016.1, on the reverse strand, counting down.
AAGGTGACCTGCTGGCCGCCCATCGCGCACCCGAGGCGCGTGAGCTCGGCGAGACCCCTCGTGATGACGGCGGAGCGCGTGTTGTCCCCGGTGCCGAGCCCGTCGGCCATGCCCGAGGCGATCGCCATGACGTTCTTCAGCGCGCCCGCCACCTCGCAGCCGATGACGTCCGGGTTCGTGTACACCCGGAACAGGTCGTTGGCGAAGATGTCCTGGAGCGCCTCGGCGATCACCGGATCGTCCATCGCGATCACCGTCGCGGCCGCGTCGCCGGCCAGGATCTCCTTGGCCAGGTTCGGGCCGGTGAGCACACCGCAGGGGTGACCCGGCAGCTCGGCCTCGAGCACCTGCGTCATGCGCAGGCGGGTGCCCTGCTCGAGCCCCTTCGAGAGGCTCACCACCGGCACCCACGGGCGCAGGAAGCCGACCAGCTCCCGAGCCGTCGCGCGCATGCCGTGCGAGGGGACGCCCATCACCAGCACGTCGGCCGTCGCCACCGCCTCCTCGAGCGAGTCCGTGGCGTGGAGGGTGCTCGTGAGCTCGAACCCGGCGAGGTACTCCGAGTTGCGGTGCTCGTCGCGCACCTCCGCGGCAACATCGGCTCGGCGGGCCCACAACGTGGTGGGCACGTTCTTGGCGCAGAGGTGGGCCACGGTCGTCCCCCACGACCCCCCTCCGATCACCGCGACCTGCATCGGCATGGATCGGGAGGTTACGACCATGGAGCGCCGTTAGGTTGAGGCGGTGCTGGTGACGACGACGGCGGCCGTGCTCGTGCCGGTGAAGGCCTTCGCCAACGCCAAGCAGCGCCTGGCCGACGTGCTCGACCCGGCGGCCCGCGTGGCGCTGGCGATGGCCATGGCCGACACCGTGCTGCAGGCCGCCGGCCCGCTGCGCGCCGCGGTCGTCTGCGACGACGACGAGGTGCGGACCTGGGCCGAGGGGCAAGGGGCCGAGGTGATCTGGACCCCGGGCCTGGGCCTGAACGGCGCGGTCGCGGCCGGCGTCGCCCACCTGGCCCGGAACGGCGTGGACCGGGTGATCGTCGCCCATGCCGACCTGCCGCTCGCCACCGAGCTGGCCTGGCTGGCCGACACCGACGGGGTGACCCTGGTCCCCGACCGGCACCGGGACGGCACCAACGCGGCATGCATCCCGAGCGACGCCGGGTTCTCGTTCGCGTACGGCGCGGGCAGCTTCGCCGCCCATCGGGCCGAGGCCACGCGCCTGGGGCTCACGCTGCGGCTCGCGTCCGATCGCGCGGCTCGGCTGGGACGTCGACGTGGCCGCCGACCTCGCGCCGCCTGCCGACCTGGCTCCGCCGCCCTACCTGGCGCTGGCGGTGCCATGTCGCTGAACCTGCCGTCGCCCGCGGTGGCGCTGGCCATCGGTGCCCACCCCGATGACGTGGAGTTCGGGTGCGGCGCCACGCTGGCGAAGTGGTCGGCCGCGGGCGCGACGGTCCACCACCTGATCTGCACGGACGGCTCCAAGGGGAGCTGGGATCCGTCCACGGACACGGCCGCGCTGGTCGTCACGCGGCAGGGCGAGCAGCGGGCCGCGGCAGAGGCGCTGGGCGCCACCGGCGAGTGCGTCTTCCTCGGCTGGCCCGACGGCGAGCTCGACTCGGGGCTGCGCCAGCGGTGGGAGGTGGCCTACTGGATCCGCCGGCTCCAGCCCACGGTGGTGCTCGGACACGACCCGTGGAAGCGGTACCGGCTGCACCCTGATCACCGGCACGCGGGGCTGCTCGCCGTCGAAGGGGTGGTCGCGGCGCGTGACCCGCACTTCTTCCCCGAGCAGCAGCTGCCGCACCACCGTCCCGAGGCGCTCCTGCTGTTCGAGGCGGACGAGCCCGATCACGTCGAGGACGTGACCGGCTTCGCCGACGCCAAGCTCGCCGCGCTGCACGCCCACACGAGCCAGCTGCTGTCCACGATGGGCATCGACCAGAGCGCGTCCGGCGCCGAGGTCGAGCGGCAGCGCCAGGCGTTCGACGATGCCATCGTCGCCCGCCTCGGCGACCACGGTCAGCCCGAGGGCGCCACCCACGGCGAGGCCTTCAAGCTCATCGCCGACCTCTGACGCCGACCGTCCGGCGAACTCGGGTGCGAAAGGCGCCAGGAACGACGCACTTCACACCCGAGTTGGGGATCTCGAGGTGATCAGTTGAGGCTGGGGTCGGGCGGGAAGTGGGCCAGGCGGGAGAGGGGGCCGCCCTGGCGGGCCAGGATCCGCGTCCACAGGCGGCGGCCGTCAGGGAGGAACGGGTCCGCGGGCTCGGCGTCGGCCACGAACCAGGCGTCCTGGGCCAGCTCGTGCTCGAGCTGGCCGGGACCCCACCCGGAGTAGCCGGCGTACAGCCGCACGGCGTGGAAGGTGGTCGCCACGTGGGCCGGGTCGAGCTCGAGGTCGACGAGACCGAGGTCGCCGACCACGGGCACGAAGCCCTCGAGCAGGTCGGGCTCGTGGGCCCGGGCCAGGCACCACCCGCTCTGCTCCTCGACCGGACCACCGACGTGGAGGAGCCCGGGGTCGGTCACCACGGCCCCCCAGTCCGGCAGGGCCTCCGCCACCGACAGGTCGGTCGGGCGGTTGAGGACGAGTCCGAGCGCTCCGTCCACCGTGTGCTGGAGGATCAGGATCACCGCCCGGTCGAAGTTCGGGTCGCCGAGCATGGGCTCGGCCACCAGCAGACGGCCCGTCGTGGCGGTCACCTCCCGAGTCTCGCGCCGACCGAGGCGCGTACCGTGGCGGGATGCTCGCGGACGGCACCTACGAGGTCATCGTCATCGACGCCGATGCCCGGCGAGCCGGCCGATGCCCTGCTGCTCGAGGTCACGATCCTGGCCGGTGACCACAAGGGCGAGGTGGTGTCCGTGCGGGCCACGGCGCTGGGCGTCGACGAGCTCGGGGCGCTCGGCACGCCCGGGACCCTCACGGTCGAGGCGGGCGAACCGCACCTCGTCCTGGAGTAGTAGGAAGGGCGCAGCGCCCACCACCGGAGATCACCATGCAACGACTCAGCGGCCTCGACGCGTCGTTCCTGTACCTGGAGACCCCGTCGTCCCACATGCACGTGGCGGGTCTCATGATCCTCGACCCCTCCTCGGCTGAGGGCGGCGTGACCCTCGAGGACGTCAAGGCGGTGTACAGCGAGCGGCTGCACCTCGCCCCACCGTTCCGTCGCCGTCTCGTGGAGGTGCCGTTCGGGCTGCACCACCCGCTGTGGGTCGAGGACCCCGACTTCGACATCGACTACCACATCCGCGCCACCGCCCTGCCGTCCCCCGGCACGCCCGAGCAGCTCTCGACGCTCGTCGGCCGCCTGTCGGCCCTCCCCCTCGATCGCACCCGGCCGCTCTGGGAGGTGTGGGTGATCGAGGGCCTCGAGGACGGCAACGTGGCCGTGCTCTCGAAGGTGCACCACGCGGCCATCGACGGCGCGTCCGGCAACGAGCTCACCGTGGCGCTCCTCGACCTCACGCCAGAGGTCGCCGTCCACGAGCCCGACGAGGAGTGGGTGCCTGACCACATCCCGAACGAGGTCGAGCTGCTGACCTACGCGCTCACCTCGCTGGCCCGCCAACCGCTGCGGGTGGTCCGAGCCCTCAGCAAGACGACCGGCGCCGCCCTCGCCGTACGGCGTCGCAACCGCGAGGAACCGAACCTCGCGCCGCCGCCCTCGCCCTTCTCCGCGCCCCGCACGTCGTTCAACACCGCCATCTCCCCGCGCCGGAGCTTCGCCTACACCACGGTGTCGCTCCCCACCGTCAAGGCGGTCAAGAACGCCACCGGATCGACGGTCAACGACGTCGTCCTCGCCCTCTGCGCAGGGGCCCTGCGGCGCTACCTCGACGCCCACGGCGAGCACCCCGACGCTCCTCTCGTGGCGATGGTGCCGGTCTCCGTCCGCACGGAGGACGACAAGGAGATGGGCAACCGCGTGAGCTCGATGTTCGCGTCGCTCGCCACCGACGTCGACGACCCGGTCGAGCGCCTCAAGGTGATCCACGAGTGCATGCACGAGGTGAAGGAGCAGCAGAAGGCGATCGGCGCCGACACGCTCGGCGACTGGGCCGAGTTCGCGGCACCCGCGCTCGCCGGTCGCGCGGCGCGCCTCTACTCGCGCACGAAGATGGCGGACCGCCACCGGCCGCTCTTCAACGTCACCATCTCGAACGTCCCCGGTCCGCCGTTCCCGCTCTACTCGATCGGCGCGCGCATGGTGTCGAACTTCCCCGTCGGTCCGATCATGGACGGCGGCGGGCTGAACATGACGGTGATGAGCTACCGCGATCAGCTCGACTTCGGACTGCAGGCTTGCCCCGACGTCCTGCCCGACGTCTGGTCGCTGGCCGAGGGTCTCCAGGACGCGCTCGACGAGCTCGTGGAGGCCACCGGGGTGCAGCCGGACGACATCGAGAAGCTGAGCCGCTCAGCCTGACGCCAACGCGGCGCGGATCGACGCCGCCACCTCCGTCGCGTGCGCGTCATCGCGGTACTTGGTGCGCGGCCAGAAGAACCCCTTGAGGCCATCGCGCTTGTTGCGCGGCACCACGTGCACGTGCAGGTGGGGAACGCTCTGGCTCACCGTGTTGTTCATCGCGACGAACGTGCCCGCCGCACGCGGTCGCGCGCTGCACCGCGCCGCGCCAACCGCTGCGCCCGTTCGAAGATCGGCCCGACCAGCTCGACGGGCAGGTCGGTGAGCGTCTCGTGGTGGCCCCTCGGCACGAGCAGGACGTGACCCGGGAAGAGCGGCCGCGTGTCGAGGAAGGCGACCGCCAGCGTGTCCTCGAGCACGAGGTAGGCGGGGACCTCACCCGCGACGATCGAGCAGAAGGTGCACGAGCCCACGCAGGGACGGTACCGCCCACAGTGAACATCAATCTGTCTTGACTCCCCGTGCGCCGGGGCGTTGACCACGAAGAGTGGCCAAATGGCCCCTTGTCGTGAAATCTCGCCCCTTTGTACCCTCATCTGCAGGTTGGAGGCGGACGAGACGGGCGGAGCGGGCGACATGGAAGACCTTGGGGCGGGCGCAGGGCGCGGCACCGTCGCCGACGCGCCCGTCGACCTCCAGGACCTCGCCGACGCCGCGCCGCTCGCCTACGACCTGCTGACCGGGCTCGTCAGCCGAGAGGTCTTCGACGGCCAGCTCGCGCGGGTGCTGGAGCGCACCTGGCGCACCCCCACCTCGGTGGCCGTCCTCGTGCTCCAGGTGCGCGACCTGCGACTCATCAGCGACCGCTTCGGACGGCTGGTCGGCGACGAGGTGCTCGGCGCCGCCGCCGCCCGTCTGCGCACCTGCCTGCGCGAGGTTGACCTCGTCGCGCGGATCGACGCCGCCACCTTCGGCGTGATCCTCGAGACCGACCGACGGCAGGCGCGTCCCGAGCTCATGGCGGCCGACGTCGCGAGTCGCCTCGTGTCCCTCTTCGCCGAGCCGCTCTCCACCACCCTCACCGACCTCACCGTCCACGCCGCCATCGGTGTCGCGGTCGCCGACCGCGCGTCGCTCCACGCCGATCAGCTCGTCGGCCGCGCCGAGCTCGCCATGGCCACCGCCATCCAGCGCGGCGAAGGGTTCCAGTTCTACGAGGCGGGTCACCAGGCCGATGCCGTCCGCCGCCTCCAGCTCAAGACCGCCCTCGGTCGCGCCATCGAGCGCGAAGCGTTCTCCCTCCGCTACCAACCGCTCGTCTCGTTGCGGACCGGCGCCACGCTCGGCGTCGAAGCGCTGCTGCGATGGGACGACGCCGAGCACGGCAGCGTCTCCCCCAGCGAGTTCATCCCCGTCGCGGAGGAGACCGACCTCATCATCCCCATCGGCGAGTGGGTGCTCCGCACGGCGCTCGAGCAGCGGGCGCGGTGGTCCGAGGAGCTGCCCGGCCTCCCGGTGATCGGGCTCAGCGTCAACGTCTCCGCTCGACAGATGGCCCGCCCCGGCCTCGTCGACGCGGTCCGCACCGGACTCGAGGCCACCGGCCTGGCCCCCGAGGTGCTCCTCCTCGAGCTCACCGAGAGCGCGCTCGATGGCCGACGACGAGGTCGTGCGGGCGCAGATCAAGGGCCTCCGCGACCTCGGGGTTCGGCTCGGCCTCGACGACTTCGGCACCGGCTGGTCGTCCCTCGAGTACCTCAACCGGCTGTCGGTCGACGTCCTCAAGATCGCCCAGGTGTTCGTCGACCAGATCGGCACCAGCACCCGGGCCACCGCCCTGGTGCGCGCCATCATCGACCTCGCCCACTCGCTCGGCCTCATCACGGTCGCCGAGGGCGTCGAGACCGAGGAGCAGGCGGACCGCCTCCGCCAGATGGGCTGCTTCCTCGGTCAGGGATGGCACTTCAGCCGTGAGCTCCCGGTCCCCGAGGCCACCGAGGAGCTGCGGCGCCTCGCGCACCCCGGGCTCGCCGGAGGTGCGTCCTGAGCACGAGCCGCTCCACGCGGGTGCTGGCGGGCGTCGTGGCGACCGCCGTCCTCGGCGCGCCCTTCCTGCTCGGCGACGTGGCCAGCGGCGCCGAAGCCACCGTCACGTTCTCCGCGACGCTGCCCGTCCGAGCCACGAACTGGAACCACAACGTCAGCCTCCCGCGCTTCAACGCGGCGCTGGGCGAGCTGCGAGCCGTCGACCTCACCATCGATGCTCGGATGGACGCCTCGCTGCGGATCGAGAACCTCGCACCATCGCCGGCCACCCTGGCCACCCGCGCTCTCCGCGACGGTGGCCGTCGCCCGGCCCGGCGCGACCGGAACGACGATCGGAACCGCGCAACCCATCGTCAACCGCACCGACGACCTGGCCGCCTTCGACGGCACCATCGACCATGCGGGCGCGTCGGGCCAGACGCGCGACCGTGACCGCGACCCAGACCACGACCATCACCCTCACCGCGCCGACCGACCTCACGCTGTTCACGGGGAGCGGATCGATCGTGCTGCCGAGCTCGGGCACCGACACGTCGATCCCGCCCATCGCCGCCCGCCGACGTCGACCTCAGCACCTCGGTCGGCGCCGAGGTGACCGTCACCTACACCTACGTGTCCGACACCCGTCCGCCTGACCCGCCCACGATCGTGTCGTCCCCGCCCACCTTCACCGCCGACCCCAACCCCGTCATCACCTTCACCGCGGAGCCGGGCGCCGTCACGGAGTGCCTGCTCGCCACGCCCACCAGCGCCGGCAGCTGGGCCACCTGCACCAGCCCGTGGCTCGGCGCCCTCGGCGCGGGCGACGACGGGCTCTACTCGTTCAGCGTGCGGGCCACCGACGCCGCCGGGCAACGTCGGCTCGGCGAGCACCCGAAGCTTCACCCTCGACCGGACGGCGCCCCTTCAACCAGTGTTGACGTTCGAGCCGCCGCCCCTCGGGCAGAGCGCGCACCCGACGTGGGCGTTCACGATCGAGACCGGCGCCACCGCCCGCTGCTCGCTCGACTGGTCGGTCGCCCACCGCCTGCAGCTCGCCGTTCGCGCCGGACCTCAGCGCCGCCGCCGATGGCAGCCACACCTTCTCCGTCTTCGCCGTCGACGCCGCCGGCAACACCGGACCGGCCGTGCTCGACACCTACGTGCTCGATCGGCTGGCCCCCGCCGCCCCGACCATCACCACCCCACCGGCGAGCCCCGGCAACGACCCGACCCCGAGCTGGGTGATCCAGCTCGCGCCTGACGCCGTGACCGCGAGCTGCTCGGTCGACGGTGGCCCGTACACGTCGTGCGGCACCTCCTTCACCGCCGACCTGTCCGCCGCCGCCGATGGCGTTCACACCATCGCGGTGCGCAACGCCGACCAGGCCGGAAACCAGAGCACCTCGACCCTCGGCAGCTACGACCTCGATCGCCTCGCCCCGGGCGCCCCCACCATCACGAGCCCACCGTCGCCCTCGAACGTGACCACGCCGGTCTGGAGCATCGCGTCCGATGGCGGGACGAACACGGAGTGCCGCCTCGATGCGGGGCCGTGGCTCCCGTGCACCGGGTCGTTCACGACGACGTTCGCGTCGGGGAGCGACGGAGTGCACGTGCTCACCGTCCGCGCCACCGACGGAGCGGGGAACCGAGGACCCGAGGCGACCGCCTCCTACACGCTCGACACCACCGCACCGAACGCACCGCTCATCGCGACCGCGCCCGCCGACCCCAGCAACAGCCCGACGCCGATCTGGACCTTCACCGTCGATGCCGACAGCACCGCGACCTGCTCGCTCGACGGCGGACCGTGGGTCGCCTGCACCTCGCCTCACCAGGTCGACCTCACCAGCTCGCCGGACGGCATCCATCAGCTCGCCGTCCGCGCCACGGATGCGCAGAGCAACGTGGGGCCGTCCACGGTCAGCGCCTTCACGCTCGATCGCGGTGCGCCGGAAGCGCCGTCGATCACGAGCGCGCCCAGCTCGCCAGGTTCGAGCGACACGGTGTCGTGGTCCTTCACCACCCCGGACGGGCACCACCACCCGTTGCCGAGTCGACACCGGAGCGGCCTTCAACTGCGCCGGCTCGGTGACGAGGACGTTCACCGTGGACGGCCTGCACCGGTTCACGGTGGTGGCCATCGACCCCGCCGGCAACCGCAGCGCCACCACGATGGCGATGTACACGCTCGATCGGGTCGCCCCCGTGCCGCCGACGATCGTCCTCTCGCCCACGACCCCGGACCGGGTCACGACACCCCAGTGGACGTTCGTCATCGAACCTGACTCGGCCGGAGAGTGCTCGATCGACGGGTCGTCGTGGGCGGCCGTGCACGACGACCTTCAGCGCCGACCTCTCGGCCGCCGCCGACGGGCTCCACACGTTCGCCGTACGGTCCGTCGACGCGGCCGGCAACGTCGGTGCACCCACCACGAGCGGCTTCGTGCTCGATCGCACCGCGCCGAGCATGCCGGTCATCACGGGCGGGCCCGCGCTGTTCAGCGACGACGACACCCCGTCGTGGAGCTTCACCGTGGATGCCGACGCGACCGCCTGGTGCCGTGTCGACGACGGCCCCTGGACCCCGTGCGCCGGATCGCTCACCGCCGCCCTGGCCGCGGAGTCCGACGGGATCCACTCGCTCGAGGTGAAGGCGATCGACGGCGTCGGCAACGAAGGGCCCGCGGTCGTCTCCACGTTCGAGCTCGATCGCAAGGCGCCCGACGCCGCCGCCCTCACCGCGGTGCCGCTGAACCCCGGCAACGACCTCACGCCCGAGTGGTGGTTCACCTACGAGCCGGGCACGGTCGCATGGTGCTCGATCGACGGGGGCACACCGGTCGTGTGCGACGGGACCGCCACGCTCGAGCTCCTGACCGACGGCGTCTACGAGGTCGTCGTGGTCGTCGTCGACGCGGCGGGGAACACGAGCACCCCGACCACCAGCGCGTACGAGCTGGACACGCATGCACCCGCCTCTCCCCTGGTCACGCCGCCGCGCACCCCCGACCGAGATGTGCACCCCGAGTGGGGCATCGAGGTGGAGCCCGGCACGGTGGCCGAGTGCTCGTTCGACGGCAGTGAGCTGATGGCGTGCGGCGCGATCTTCACCGCCGACCTCGTCGGCCTCGAAGGAACCCACCACCTGTCGGTCGTCGCCCGCGACGCGGCCGGGAACCTCTCCGACCCGGTCACCAGCACCTACGTCCTCGACACCATCGCGCCGGCGGCGCCCGTGCTCCTCCACACCCCCGACCGGTCGGCGTGGAACTGGCGGTTCAGCATCGAGACGGGCGCCACCGCCGAGTGCTCCGTCGACGGCGGGCCATGGACACCCTGCGCCAGCCCGCTTCCGGGCGGGGTGTCCGGACGCACGGTGCGCTTCGAGGTCCGCGCCGTCGATCGCGCTGGCAACCGCTCTGCCATCACCCGCACGACCGTCACGCCGACGTTGGCGACCGCGGTCGAGCCCGTTCCGCCGCCCGACCCTCCCTCGACCCCGCCGGACGACCCGGAGTCGACCCCACCCGACGTCATCGTGACCGACGTGATCAGCCGGAGTGGAGCCGCCCTGCGCCCGCCGGTCAGCACGCTCGCGCCACTCGGTCAGTCCGCGGGCTGAGACCGTGGCGGAAGCGCTGCTGCGGGGCATCCGTCCCCAGGACGGGCCCTTCGCCGGGCCGGTCCGCGAGCTGCTCCAGACGGCGGCCGAGACCACCACCATCCCCGTGCTCGTCATCCTCGTGGTCATCGCCTTCGCGGCGGTGCAGAACCGGATCGACCGGCGTGACCCCAAGCTCGCCGCGGCGCCCGTCCGCACCGAGCCCGAGTACATGGAGTTCGATTGAACGCCGCCGCCCGCCTGACCCCGACGCGACGACGGCGCCGGCCCATCGCGGCGACGAGCGAGCTCGTCCCCCTGATGGCACGCGTGCAGTGGCTCGGACTCGTCCGGGTGCTGCTCGCAACGCTCACGGTGCTCGCGTGCATCACCCTGAAGTCGATCGTGCCCGCGTCGCTCACGACGATCGCCATCGCCACCGCCCTCTACCTCGCGGCGGAGACGTCGGCCGACCTGGTTCGGCTCCGCACCGGCGGCGACCGGCACCTGCTCACGGCGATGCTGCTCGTCGACGGCGTCTACCTGGCCTTCGTCGCCAACGCCACGGGCGGCCAGACGAGCATCCTGCGCTCGCTCATCACCCTGCACCTCGTCGCGGTCATCCTGCTCGTGTCCTACCGCACCGGCCTGAAGGTGGCGGCCTGGCACCTGATCCTCCTCTTCGCCCTCCAACAGACGCGTGGCGCGGAGTTCGGGGACGCCAAGCGCACGCTGGCCTTCGGTGTGTCCGTGCTCCTGATCGGCGCCGGAACCGCGACCTTCAGCGCCGTCAACGAGCGCGAGCTCCGGCGGCGCCGCTCGGACGTCGAGGCCCTCCACGACTTCGCCATCGCGCTGGACCACGCGCGCCACGCCGGCGACCTGGCCGAGGTCCTGGCCCAACGAGCCACCCACATCGGGGGCCTGTCGAGCTGCATCGTGATGTCGCACCGGGCGGGCACGGACTCGATCCTCGCCGTGACCGGCAAGGCCGACGTGCAACCGGGAGACCCCGTCGAGATCGGCTCCGAGACGGTGATCGCCGAGTCGTGGACCCGCCGCCAGACCCTGCTCCTGCGCGAGATCGACCCTGAACGGGATCCGCTGCTGGCGCAGTGGCTCCCGGACGCGGCCGGTGTCGCCATCTTCCCGCTGTTCACCGACGGGCTGCCCGCCGGCGTGCTGATCGGCGTGTTCGGACGCACCGCCAGCAACCGTGTGGAGCGCAGCGTCATCGCCACCCTCGAGCAGCTCGCGGCGCACGCATCCCTCGCCCTGCGCAACGCCTGGCTCCTCCACGACGTCGAGGAGCTCGCGGTGACCGACGACCTCACCCGGTTGGCCAACCGGCGCCAGTTCGAGACCGCCCTGAACAACGAGCTCGGCCTGGCCAAGGCCCACGGCACGACCCTCGGCTTCATCCTCGTCGACCTCGATCGCTTCAAGTCGCTGAACGACACCCACGGGCACCTCACGGGTGACGAGGTGCTGCGGCGGGTGAGCGACGTGCTCGTGGGCGTCACGGAGATCGGCGACACCGTGGCTCGGTACGGCGGCGAGGAGTTCGCGCTGGTGCTCCCTGGTCGGGACCCCATGGCCACGGCCGCCATCGCCGAGCGGGCTCGCCTGGCCATCGCCGCCCTCGGCGCCCCGGTACCGGTCACGGCCAGCCTCGGCGCCTGCAGCTACCCCGCGGACGCCGCCGACGGTCCGGCGCTGATGCGGGCCGCCGACGAGGCGATGTACGAGTCGAAGCGTGCCGGTCGCAACCGCGTGACGAGCGCGGCCGGGCGGGCCAGCGGGTGGCTCGACCTGCCGTGGCGAGCCCTCGACTGGGAGTCCGAGCGCCTCACGATGCCGCGCCCACCGGTCGTCGAGCCTGTCGCGGACGCCGAGCCGCACGCCGAGGCGCTGGAGCGACCGGTCCACTAGCCACGAACGGCGATGTGCACGAGCTCCCGGCCCGGGCGGTCAGGGGCATCGCGGACCTCGCGCAGCTCGAACCCCGCGGCATCGAGCGAGTCCTGCACCTCGGCGCCGGTTCGGAAGCGGAGCGTCGAGTCGGAGGTCAGCACCGACCCATCGGCCTCGAACGCGAAGGTCCACCGGAACGAGACGTAGGGAGGCGCCACCTCCGTCACGTCGACCCACGTCTCCACCGTTCCCACCCCGTCGACCTCGACGCGCCGATGGGATCGCTCGCGGTTCCACTCCCGCCACGCCTCACCGGCCGGATCGCGGACCTCGAACACGAGGAAGCCTCCGGGTCGCAGGGCCGCGTGCACCGCCAGCAGGGTCGCGTGCCAGTCCTCATCGGTGAGGAACACCTGGGCCACGTTGCCGGTCATCGTCACCACGTCGACGCGCAGGGGCGGGAGGCTGGAGGCGTCGCCTTCCAGCCATCGCACGCGGTCGGCCGATGGTTTGCGCCGCGCGACGTCCAGGGACGCCGTCGCCGGGTCGACGGCCACCACGTCCAGGCCGCGCGCCGCGAGCAGGCAGGCGAAGGTGCCCGTCCCACAGCCCAGATCGAGGACCGAGCGGGCGCCGAGCTCGGCGACGAGCGCCGCGTACACCTCGAGGTCGCTCCGATCCGGATCGAGCGGGTCGTAGATGTCTGCGAGCCGCCGCTCGCTGAAGATCGGATCGACCATGGTCGCCCAGTCTGGCTGGGCACCAGCCACCAGCGCGCACCCCGTCGGGCCCGCAAGGATGCGACGGTGGCATCCGGATCCGAGCGCTTCAGCGTCGCTGACCTCTACGCGCTCAGCGAGCTGGTCGCCACCGCCTGGTCGTCCGCCGCGGACCACGATTGGTCCGCCGCGCCGGAACGCTGGAGTGGACCTGTACGAGGACCGCGGACCACGCGGTGGACTGCGTGTGGGCTCCGGCCTTCTTCCTCGCATCGCGGAAGCGCGATGGCTACCCCGACCTCGGGCTCGACATGGGTCTCGGCGCCGATGCCGAGCCGGGCCGACTGGTGCAGTCGCTGGAGATGGCCACCCGGGTGCTCGGGGCCGTGGTCCACGATGCCGACCCAGACGTCCGGGCCATCCTGTTCCGACGGCCGGAGATCATGGTCGCCCCGCCGGAGGACTTCCCGCCCCGCGCGGCCACGGAGCTGATCCTCCACGCCCACGACGTGTGCAGCGGTCTGCGGGTCCCGTTCGAGCCGCCCGCCGCCCTCTGCCGCCGGCTGCGAGACCACACCCGGGCGTGGCCGATGTGGACCGTCGCCTGGGACGGGCTCGGGAGCTCCGACGACCCCTGGGGCGATCTGCTGACGGGCTCCGGCCGCGACGGCAGTCGCCCAACCCGAGGTTGAGCTAGCGCTACTGGTTGGAGTCCACGGTGGCGCGTTGCGGCGGGACCACCGGGCGCTCGCCGATCAGGCGGCGGGCGATGACCTTGAGGGCGAGGATCTCGTCGGCCCCCTCGAAGATCGACAGCACCCGCGCGTCGACGAAGTAGCGGCTGACGTCGTACTCCTCGGCGTAGCCCATGCCACCGTGCAGCTGCATCGCCTCGCGCGTCACCCACTCGGCCGCGCGACACGCGTAGGCCTTGACCATGGCCGCCTCCAGCACGCCCTCGCCGGTGGGCTTGGCCAGGAGACGAGCGACGGCGTACATGAACTGCCGCGTGGCCTGGATGACCACGGCCATGCGGGCCAGCTTCACCTGCGTGAGCTGGTAGTCGGCCACCGGGCGACCGAAGACGATGCGATCCCGTGCGTAGTCGCGCGCGGCCTCGTAGGCCGCCTGCATGACCCCGAGCGCGCGCGCCGCGGTCTGGACCCGGCCGTTGTCGAAGCCGGTCATCTGCATGTAGAAGCCCTGCCCGAGACCCGCCTCACCGCCGATGAGGTTCGCCGCGGACACGCGCCAGGCATCGAAGCTCACCTCGTAGGAGTGCATGCCTCGATACCCGAGGGTGTCGATGGCTCGGCCCTCCATGCGGCCGCCGTCGGGCTGGTCGAAGCGGAAGCTGTGGCCGGCGGCGCGCTCCTTGGGAACGATGAACAGCGACAGCCCGTGGTGGGCGAGGTTGCGGTCCGGGTCGGTGCGGGCCATCAGCATCAGGGCATCGGCCCGTCCGGCGAACGTGCACCATGTCTTCACGCCGCTGACCACGTAGTCGTCGCCGTCGCGGGTGGCGGTCGTCTTGATCGCTCCGCTGTCCGAGCCGAAGTCTGGTTCCGTCACGGCGACGGCCGCCATGACGTCGCCGCTCGCCAGCTGGGGCAGCCACTCCCGCTTCTGGGCCTCGGTCGCGCCCTGCACCAGGGCACGGGCCAGGATCTCGGGCCGGGTGATGAGCGACCCGCCCACGCCGAGCGAGCCCCGTGACAGCTCCTCGGTCGCGATGACCATCGCCAGGAGCTCGCCCTCGCCACCCGTGGAGAACCCGCCGTACTCCTCGGGGATCGACAACCCGAAGGTCCCGAGCTCCGCCAGGCCGGCGATCACGTCCTCGGGGATGTCGTCGTTCTGGCGGTGGACGTGCTCGGCCACGGGCCGCACCTTGTCGTCGGCAAACCGACGGAAGGTGTCCCGCACCAGCTCGAAGTCATCGTCGAGGTGGTGCGACCCCTCCTCGCCGGCCAACGACGCCAGGAACTCGGCGCTGCGGTACTCACGCACCAAGGCGAGGGCACCGTCGAGGGCCCCGGGCTCGACCCCCCACGCGGGCTCTCTCCCGAGCAGGCGCGTCGCCACGTCGTGCACCGCGTCGGCGACGAAGGCGGCGGCGATCCGGCGCTCGACCTCGCCGTGCTGGCCGTAGTCGACGACGGCGGCGGCGGTCTCGACCGCGGCCGCTGCGTGCGCCAGGTCGTAGGCCGCGACCTGGTTGTCATCGACCTGGCCGCCGGCGCCGAGGTGGCGGCCGGCGGCGGCGATCACGTCGCGTGCCAGCGCGACGGCATCGGCGGGTGCAGCGTTCATGGGGCACCACCGTATTGGGCCCATCGAGGGGCCTCGGCGACTTCGAACGCGGGGTGGCGGAGGCGCCGTTAGCGTCACGACCATGCGAATCGGAATCGGTGGCGGAGGCGGCACGATCGACGCCGCGGTGGACAGCGTCCGGCAGGCCAAGGACGCCGGCTACAACGCCGCGTGGTTCAGCAACATCTTCGGCCTCGACGGCATGACGGCGTGCGCCATCGCCGGTCGCGAGGTGCCGGACATCACCCTCGGCACGTTCGTCGTGCCCACCTACAGCCGCCACCCGCTCTACATGGCGCAGCAGGCCATGACCACCCAGGCCGCCACGGGCGGACGGTTCATCCTCGGCATCGGGCTCAGCCACCAGATCGTGATCGAGGGGATGCTCGGGCTCTCGTTCGAGAAGCCCGCCCGCCACATGCGCGAGTACCTCGAGGTGCTCATGCCGATCCTCGAGGAGGGCACCGTCGAGCACTCAGGCGAGGTCTACCGGGTGAACAACACGTTCGGCCCCCTGGAGCGCATGGGCACCACGCCCCCGAAGGTCGTCGTCGCGGCGCTCGGCCCGGTGATGCTCAAGCTCGCGGGCCGGCTGACGGACGGCACCGCCACCTGGATGACCGGTCCGCAGACGATCGCCGACCACATCGCGCCCACGATCGGCCAGGCGGCTGACGAGGCCGGCCGACCGGCGCCGATGGTGATCGCCGGGGTCCCGGTGTCGGTCACCGACGATCCCGCTGCCGCCCGCGCGGAGGCCGAGAACGTGTTCGCCATCTACGGCACGCTGCCCTCCTATCGAGCCATGCTCGACCGCGAGGGAGCGGCGGGCCCGGGTGACATCGCGGTCGTCGGCGATGAGGACACCGTGCGCGAGGGCATCGGCCGGTACGCGGAGGCGGGCGTCACCGATCTCAACGTCGCGCCCTTCGGTGATGTCGGGCGCACCGCAGCGCTCATCCAGTCGCTTCTGTCCACCTGACCCAGGTCAGACGCGGGTGATCGTCGCGACCCAGGCGGGGGCGCCGTCGTCGTGGAACCTCGTCTGCAGCCGGTCTGGCTCGATGGCGGTGACCTTCCAACCAGCGCTGGGGTCGAACGCGGCTCGCAGCTCGTCCTGACGGATGGGGTGCGGGCCCGTGTCGGGACTCCCGTCGCTGAAGCACAGCACGTACAGGGTCCCGCCGGGCTCGGTCACCGACGCGAGGCTGGCGACGTAGGCCGGCCGCTCGTCACCGTCCATCGTGTGGAAGAGACCGCAATCCAGCACCGTGTCGAACGTGCGCCCCAACCGCTCCAGATGGAAGGCGTCCGCGGCGGCAAAGGTGACGTCGATCCCACGTTCGTCGGCCTTCTCTCGAGCGATCGCCAGTGCCGTCTCCGCCACGTCGACGCCCAGGACCGACAGCCCCCGCGAGGCGATGTGCAGGGTGTTGTCGCCGGTCCCGCACCCCGCATCCAGCACCGCGCCGGCGAACGCGCCCTCGGCGGCCAGGCGCACGACGGCCGGCTGCGGCTGGCCGACATCCCACGGCGCGGGGCCGTCGTGGTACGACGCATCCCAGGGCAGCCCCGTCTGCCGTTCGTGGCTGGTCGGGCTCCGACCACCGAACGGATCGTCAGCGTGCGCTCCTGATCGCTCCGACACGTGCCTCCCTTCGCCCTTGGGGCGCTCCCACGGGCACCCATCCTGCCCGCTCCGCATCAGAGCGACGAGCGGTGGTCTGGGACACTCGTGCGGTGGTCGGGGTCAGGGGTGGAGCGGTCTGGAGCGCCGCACGAGATGCGTGGCTCGAGAGCGCTGCGGCCATCCTGACGGACGACCCGCGTGTCGTCGCCTGGGGTCTGGTGGGCTCGTTCGGCCGGGGCGAGGCCGACGAGTGGAGCGACCTCGATCTCCTCGTCGTGACGAGGACGCGGACTTCGCCGACTTCATCACGCGTGAACACAACGACAGCTGGTTGACCGCGGACCTCCTCATCGACGCTCGCCGAAACGTCCCCTCCGGCGCGACCTCCGCGGCGACGGTCCACGTCGAAGCGGGGCTCCCGGTCGGCGTGGACTGGTACGTGTACCCGCACGCGATGGCGGCTTGGCCGTCGGACGGCAGGGTTCGCAACGGCGCGCAGCGAGGTCCTCCGGCCGGCGAGGACTTCGCGAACGTGGAACGGTCGAGGGCGCGAGCGACCCCGCTCGACACCACACCAGCGGCAGCCCTACATGCACGCCTGGCGATGATCCTGGTTGCAGGGAAGTACATCGCCCGAGGTTCACCCCTTGCCCAGTCGGCGCTGGAGCTCGTCGGCGCTCAGCCATCGGATGCGGTCCCCGAGCAGCAATTGGAAGCCCTCCGTCAGCTCGTCGAGCACCTCGCACCCAGCTGCCCGCCAGTCCTCCAGCCGGCCATCGACGACTACCTCTCCCTCGTCGCGAGGGCGATCGGCGAGACGCCGTCGCGCTGAGGCCCAACCGATCGCTCCGACAGACATGCCCGATGCATCGGCGATCGATCGCGAGGTACCCGCGCCAACGCCGCACCTGCCAGCGCTGGCGCTATCCGCGGCAGGACGCCAGCTCTTCCGCGGGCGGTCCGGAGGCATCCGCGTGCCAGGGCTCGCCGTCGTAGCCCCAGCCCGCAGGGTCGAGCCAGTACAACGTCCGTCCGTCCACACACTCCTTGAAGACCTCGTTGTAGAAGGCTGGTTGGCCGTCCGCCGTGACGCATCCGGCGAGGTCGAAGGCCTCCGCGGCTCGCAGGATCACGCCCTCCCCGAAGTAGTCCTCGCACTCCTCGAGGTGGGAGAAGTCTGCGGTGCCGGATGCGCCGTCAGCGGACGTCCCCTCATCCGCTTCGCCTCCGTCTCCACTGCAGCCACCAAGCACGGCGATGGCCGCGACCAGGACAACGCCTCTCGTCAACCGGTGCGCTCCCACAGCGACACTCTGCCCGCTACGGGGTAGAGGTTGAGCGATGGCGCTCGCTGCGAGCGCGCCCCACCCTCGTACGATCAGCTTCATGCTCGTGCTGGGCCTCATGCTGGTGGGTTTGGGCGTGATCATCGTCTTGGCGGCCTCAGGGGACCTCTCGAAGCGCATGCCAACTCAGGTGCCGCCTCGCGCCATCGCCGCGGTGCCGCTGCTGGCCGGAGCGGCTCTGATCGTTGCCGACCTCACGTTCTGATCGCCCCGAGCGGCACCCTCGTTGAGCCGGCGCCGGGAGCAGATTCGCCGTCAGGCCGCTCGGTCGGATCGCCATCGAGTGATCACTCCGGCAGATGAGGGCGCTCAGCAGCCTTCGGGCCGAGTGACGTTGGGCGAGGTGACTGCCTCCAGCACCACCCGTACTCGTTCTTGCTGACCTCGCACGTTTCGTTCGAACATCAGCGCACCGACGGCAGCCATGAACCGTCCCCCAAACCCCGTCGACGTGAACTCCATCGACCACGTGTAGTCCGTTCCCGTGATGCATGGTTCGAAGAGATGGGTTGCCAACGCGACAACGGGCCTCGAGGGCCTGACGGACCGGAACTCCATCCGCTGGCCCGGCTCCCACGCCGTTGTCACGCTGGTCAGCTTCATCGGAACTCCCAGGACTCTCAGACGCATCTCGGTTCTGCACTCCGAGGCCCATCGTTCCCCCGTCGGGCGCATAGCTCACGACCGCCGGATCGATCACGGGGGCCGTCGACGGGTCCGCAAGGAACCAGAACACCTGCTCCGGTGGCACTCGGATGCGCACCGTTGTCGAGAAGCCAGTCCGCATCGATCGAGGTCCTCGTTGTGTCGTGAGCCGCAGGCCCGAGCCGACATCGTGCCCGCTGTGCCCGCGGCTCACGTCCCACTCGGCAGCGGTGGGACGCGGCCAGTGAGCGTCGCGACGCGCCACAAGCCAATCACACGCGTGACCGCAGCGGTCCACGGCGAAACTGACACCTATGGACCGACACCCCCGCCACGACGCGGTCGCTGCCGAGATCGCTCGCTGGTACCGGGAGCCAACGCCGGAGATGGGGTACGACCTGGTGGAGGGGCGGTACGGCTGGTTCAACCGACCGGCCTCGACGGGACGAGGGCGCGGCACCGTCCGCGCCGGTGTGAGCGCCGATGACGTCGAGGCGCTCATCGCCGAAGCCGAGGAGATCGTTGCGGGCGACTCGCTCTCGCTCGAGCTCGACGACCGGGCGACCGCGGCCGCCATCGGACCGGCACTCGAAGCGATCGGCTTCCAGCCGGGGACGGCCGCCGTGCACCTCGCCTACCTCGGCGGCCTCGAACACACCGGGCACGAACCCGCCGGGCTGCGCATCGACGACGTACCGCCCGACGGGCCGGCGCTGCACGAGTGGGCGACGGTCAAGCTCCAGGCCTTCGCCGACTCCGAGGCGCCCCCGGCCAACGAGGAGCTCGAAGCCGAGCTGGTCGTGCGCCGGGCGGAGATGGCCGGCCAGGGTCGAGCGCTCGCAGCTCGGGTCGAGGGCGAGTCCGTCGCCGTCGCGGCCTTCTACGAGGGGGACGACCGGTTCATCTTCGTGCTCGGGACCCGCGTCCCGTTCCGGCACCTCGGGATCGGGCGGGCGCTCCTCGCCCACGTGGTGCACGATCCCGCCGCGTCTGGCTGCCGTTCAGTGGTGATCAACGCCGATGAAGGTGGTCGACCGGAAGCCCTCTACCGACGGCTCGGGCTTCACCGACGAGGTCCACTGGCGACGGCCGTGGACACGCCGCAGCTAGGCGGACGACCCTCCCGTCCCACTCCGGCAGCTACGGGACGAGGGCGACGAGTGCGGTGACGGTCGCGCTCTTCTGCAGCGCCACCCAGGTCCGACTGCCACCGATGGCGGTCCGGTTGAGGTGAACGTCGAAGCCGACATCGGACTCTGACACGCCGGTCCCCCAGGACGGGCTTGGTTTGCCGTTCTCGTCGATGGAGTACACGACGAGGTTTGTGGGGTCACTGACCGATCGGCCGACAAGCCACACTGCACCCGTCGAGGTCTCATGGAGCAGGTAGCCCGCATCGTGGTCGATGCTGCTCGGTGTGAGCGGCTCGATGCCGTCGTCCGAGTAGGTGTCGTCGAGGGGACCGGCAGTCGTGTACCTCAGCATCTTGAACTCGTAGAAGGTGCCACGATCCCTAGTGCAAACAAGCAGAGCCCGTCCCACCTGATCTGCCTGGATGTGCACGCCGTGATCGCCACCGCACAAGGCACCTGCCCGGCCGTCCCCAGAGAACGAGGTGTCGGGCGAACCGTTGGGAAGCAGCTTGCGGATCTCGTGGACGCTCGAGTTCGAGGGCCTTCCCGCGTAGGTGCCGCCGTTGGGCAGGAATGACACATCAGATGTGCTGTTGCTCACGACGGCGATTCCGTCGCCAGAGAAGCTCGTGTCCAGTGTTCCGTTCGCGTTGAGGCGGACAACGCCTGCTGGTTGAGAGCGAACTCGCCTTTGCTGTTCAGGTCGAAGGAAGCCAGGGCCATCATGATCTTCCCGCCGTTGAGCACCTGGACCTTCCACGGCACGATGAGGTCGCGCTTCGTAGTCGAAGATCCGGTAGAGCACCCGACCATCGCCGGAGAAGGTGCTGTCGTAGGCGCCATTGGTCGACACTCGGGCGATGCCGAGGCGCTCGTGGCCGTCGTAGTGATCTCCGACGATGACGAACTTGTCGCCGGTGCGGATGATGTGCGACGGAAAGCTGATCGCGGTTCGTCGCGGGTGCGAAACGTCGCTGCAGCACCCCGTCGCCGCCGCCGAAGGAGGTTCCGAGGGTGCCATTCGCCTCGAACCTGGTGATGCGCATCGTCACCGCTGTCGGCCTCGTTGTACGACGCTGTGTACAGGCGGCCGCTGGACTCGGGCGACATCGCCACCGTGTACTTGTTGCCCGTGAGCCCGGCGATCCCGTCACCCGACCACGTCGGGTCCAGGTGCGGGTCGGCCACCGCCGGCTCGAGGCCCAGCCCCCGCACCCCGGCCCCCTCGGCCACCACCGACTCCGAGGTGTCCACTACCGGACCCGTTCGCGGGTGACCACGACCCGGGTCGTCCTGACTGGCCGACGCCACCGCCGCGTCGACCACCACCATCAAGCTCGCCGCTACCACGACCCGCGCCACGACAGTCCACCGCCCGCCTTGGAAACCCACCACCCGCGCCTTCCAGTCAACGGCTCCGTCGGCCGACCGTCAGCACTCTATGACCGGACGGTCAGGTCAGGCATGTCGGGCAGCGTGCCGCATGGACCGAGGTTCCCGACCGATGGAGCCGCGGGCAACCGATGTGCCAATGACAGTCGGTGCGGCGCCAGCGGATCCCGAGCGAGCACCGATCGAGTGTCCCACTCCGGCAGTTATGCCCGCGCCTGTCTGGGAGCCAACTCGTCCAATCTTCGGGCGCAGGCGACACGCCTAGTGGAGGCTCACCCGTCCAGCCGCGGTCGATGGGGGACCTCGACGAGGGGTCGAATCAGCTTGAGACTGAGCCGATGCGGCGCACCGGAATGGCGAGCAAGGCCATACCCGCAACCATGAGTCCGAGGGCGACCTTCTCCACCGGCTCTGTCTCGGGCGCAGCGAGGCCGATCACGAACCCGAGTGTGAGAAACGTCATCACGACCAGCAGGGCAATTCGGACGAGCCGGAGCATGCCCTGAGGTTACGCCTTGCCGTCGAGGCTGTCAGTGGGTCGTTCGCATGGGCATACATGGCCCGTCACCGCGAGCCAGATCGGCAGTTATTGGATGGGCACGCATCCCACTTCGATGGGTACTCCGTGCGCGTTCGGCATCAGGCCAGCGCACCGCTTCGTGTCGATCCCGTCCGGCCCCAACGGGTCGCCATTCCAGTCGGTCTCGCGATCAGGCTGCTCCGACTCTCCACCTGATAGCCGATGCGGAACGGATGGCCTTCGTCGGTGTCAGCCATCAGGCTCATAAATGCCGGAGTGCCGGCCGTCAGCGCCTCACCCAGGCACTCCCGGGCCCTCGTCACGCGCCCGGCACCTCGCCATCGTTGTGGAGTCCATACGACCAACAAGTCACGCCGGTTCCAGAAAAGTGCTCGGGAAGCTGCCGCCGCCTCCTCATGACATCCCGCCCAGGACGGCGAGCCACAGCAGGAGCATCACGCGTCTCACAGTGAACACTTTGCCCGTTAAGGGACACCGGTCGCGAGTCATCCGCCAGTCCGCAGCTGTTGGTTGGTGTCGGAGGGCCGCCGTCACCCATCTCGCCGAGTCGCCGGCTCAGCACTTGGTGGTGAACCCGCCCACACACCGGCATCTCCTCCTCGACGGGAGGATGCGTCCGAGTGCGCCACCGCAGTCCGAGCAACTCAGTGCTCGACAGCGGCCTTCGCTCGTGAGCGGCCGTTCTTCGCGGCTTGGGTCACAGGGGGCTGCATCTGCTCGACCGCCGCACACAAGGCGTCGATCTTGTCCTCGAGCCGTCGCATGTCCTTGTCGCGCTTCTTGGACTTCTTGTCTGACGCGTCGGCGGCATCGTGTTCGGCCTTCACGGCGAGGTAGCACGCCCGAAGCCGTCGACCGCTGTCCCGCTCCTCGGCGATGTAGCGACCCAGCAGCTCGCCGGTCTGAATGTCGATGGAGTGGTCGGAGAAGAACTTGTCGAAGACGTCCGGGCCGCTCTTCGCGGCTCCTCGGCGATGCGAGCAACACCAAGGGCGTGCATCTTGTCGTAGTCGCTGATCTCGGTCGAGCAGGCGACCGCCAAGCGCTCGGCCCGCTTGGGATCATCCGGTCCCGGGCGCAGGTTGTACCCGAGCTCATTGATCCGCTTGGCGAACGACATGCCGTGCTCACCCTCACGCGCCGCGACCGTGAGCAACGTGGCCTTCACGCCCTCGTGCGGCGTCACCGCCGCCCAGGCAGTCAAGTACTCGTGCGCCGCGGTCTCGGCCAGGGACACCGCGTTCAGCAGCCCCAAGTACGACGGCTTGTCAGACATGTCGGCCCTCCGAATCGATGCGACGTCCGCAGTCTGACAGAGGCGTCCTGCACTCGCCCGGGCGAAGTTGCATCGCACCGACGGACTCGTTGGAGGGCCGACAAGGCTGCCGTCTACGGCCGAGCTCGGCATCGCCCGACGGCTAACCGGCAGGGTCACGCATCCGTCGGGTGGACCAGATCCAGCCCTTTCCTGTTTGACCTGAGGTGAGGGCGTCTCTGAGTGCCTCTTCGCCTTCGAGGGTGAACTCGAGCTTCGGCGGGATCGATGCACTCGCCGCGTTGCCCTGGTCCATGCGAATGATGACCTTCTCGACGTCAGGGAGATGTCTGAAGGCGGCACTGCAGAGTGAGCCCGCAGCCATGGTGGCGTAGCCGCGACGTGTGCGATCGGAGCGAACCCAGTAGCCGATCTCTGCGACTCCACACGACTTGGGATGCAGCCCAGCGCAGCCCACCAGATCGCCCGATGCGCGTTCGATCAGGAAGTAGGCGTAGTCCCTGTCCTCGGCAAAGGCCCGCTCGGCGCTCCTCACGACCTCCAGCTCGCCCGTCCTCGTCGGCATCGGGTCCGCCCACGGGAGCCACCTCGCCAGCTCTGGCTGGCTGGCTTCGATGGACTCGAGGAGCTGGTCGATCAACGACGCTGTCCAACGCCGAAGGGTCAACACCTCCCCGGCTGGCAGCTCCTCAGGCATCAACGACACGACGAGAGAATCGCCCATTTCCCGGAGCGTCACGTGATGAGTTCGTGAGGCGCCGACGACGCCTTGCTGCGATCACCAGGTTTTCTGAGCAAGCCCTACAGGTTCGGACTCGGTCAGGTGTTGAAGAGGGCGAGTCGAGTCGAGCCTGACCAGATCACTGCTGACGCTGAGCGCTGGGTCGGCGTCACCCGTGTCGAGCCCTCGACGTGACCGGCGTGACCTGTCGCGCCCCAACACACCGGAGGACGGCATGCCAAAGCTCAGAGGTGCGGAAGGTTTCCCCATGCGCGGTTTGAGATGGGCGATGGCCGGGGCCGGGGCCGTGGCCCTCGTCGCGGCAGCAGTGGCCGTGGGGACGGCGCAGGCGCAGACCCCGCCGCCGCCGATCGCCGTCGAGATGCTGACACAACGGGCCGTGTTCACCGACGACGTCGCGCTGCAGATACGCAACAAGCTGGACGGCCATGCGACGGACGTCTCCAACTCCCACCATCCCTCGCGGACCGTGGTGGCCAAGATCACCGTGCAGCCAGGGGCGCAGTTCCCGTGGCACACCCATCCGGGACCGGTGATCGTCAACGTCGCCCAGGGAGAGCTCACCTACATCATGGCCCACGACTGCGTCGACCGGCCGTACGCCGCGGGGACTGCCTTCGTGGATCCCGGCCGCGGCATGGTCCACACGGCCGTGAACCGAACGGGCGAGGTGACGGTGCTGTTGGCGACCTTCTTCGAAGTGCCAGAGACGGGACCGTTGACCATCCCCGTCGAGGCTCCGGCCGACTGCACGCCCTGACGGACGTGTGGCGAGGGGCCCCTCTTTCGAGAGGGGCCCCGACGCTCCAGCGTTGACCATCGGCAGCGATGCGCGTCAGCGGAGGGCGGCGGCGAACTCGTCGCGATGCTCGGTCCACCAGCGGCGCCGGCGGTCGTAGCGCTCGCGGCCACCGGTCCGGTTCCACATCTCCACTGCGTTCGGGTCGCCGGCGTCGACGCTGTGCCGGACGGCGGCCTCGACGCGGGCGATGGCATCATCCGTGGCGGAGAGCAGCTCCGCCCGGCCGTCGCCGTCCAGTCCGTAGGCGTCGGCGACGAGTCGTAGCCGTGCCGGCCGGTCGGCGGGTCGCCAGCCGAGGCGGGCCTGGTCGACGTCGTCCTCGATCGGCACACAGAGGCGGGCGAGGTGGGCCAGGTCGTAGACGGGTCGGCCCGGGGCCGCGAACTCGAAGTCGAGCAGCGCCACGGCGATGCCGTCACGGAACACGACGTTCTCGGGGCACACGTCGTTGTGGCACACGAGCGCCCCGCCCGCTGGGTCAGCCAGCGCGTCGTCCCAGGTGAGGCCGCGAGGGTCGAACCCGCGGGCGGCGTCGTGCAGCCCGCGCAGCAGCGTGGCGATCGACGCCAGCGCAGTGTCCGACTGGCTCCAGTCCGGATAGGGCGCCAAGGGGACGTCGCCGTCGATGAACACCAGGCGCTCGCGTCCGTCCTCGTCGATGCCGACCGGCGACGACGCGCCCTCGAATCCGGCGTGCCGCACGGCCCGCAGGAAGGCGTGGATCGAACCGGAGTGCGGACTCGAGGGGCGAAGGACATGCGGACCGACGCGCACGACCTGGCCTGCGTTCGCGATGCCACCGTCGAGCTGCTGCTCAGCCACACGGCCACCTTGCCAGTTGCCCGCCTCAGGTTCGGCCTACTCACCGCCTCGACGTCGACCGGATCCCACCATCCCCCACCGCGCGCGGTCGGTGGGGTTCACTGAGCGGCGGTGACCCAGCGGGCTCCCCACACCTCCGAGGCTTTTCTCATCCGGCGATCGCCGGGCGCCCGGACGTCGTGCGCGAGCAGCGGTCACCGGCCCATCCACCCTCCTCACGATCCCTTGGGGGCTCCTTGACCGATCTCCTCGCCGACCAGGCGCGCTCCGGCGCGTCCGAGCCCGTCACCGCCACAAGGATGGTGCTCGACACGTCGGTGCTCATCTCCGATCCGGACTGCATCACGGCGTTTCCCGGCGCCGACGCGGTGATCCCGCTGGTCGTCGTGGAGGAGCTCGATCAGCACAAGGGTCGGATGGACGACGTCGGGCGGGCCGCCCGGGCCGTCATCCGGTCGATCGAGGAGCTGCGGGTCGCCAACGACGGCGACATCCGGCGAGCCGTGTCGCTGCCCAACGGCGGCACCCTGCGCATCGAGACGAACGGCCTGCACCTGAACGAGATCAGGGAGCACGGCCTCGACCCGACGAAGAACGACAACCGCATCCTCGCCGCCTGTCTGGGGCAGGCCGTCCACGGTCGCACCGTCGTCGTGTCCAACGACGCCGCGCTGCGGATCAAGGCCGCCCAGCTCGGGCTGGAGGCCATGGAGCACCAGCGCCTGCGCGGTCGCACGGCCCTCGAGCGCCCCGTCGGCTGGACCACCATCGAGGTCTCCGCCGCGACCGTCGACCTGCTCTACAGCAACCCCTCGGGCATCGGCATCGATGAGCTCGACCCGCGAGACGTCGACCTCGTCCGGGAGGAGCTCTCCCAGCGCTACGCCGTGCTGCGGTCGGGGTCGCAGTCGGCCCTGGTGCGCCACCGCGACGGCGAGCTCGAGTCGATGCTGCGCGTCCCCGAGCCGTGGGGCCTGCGGCCTCGCTCGAAGGAGCAGCAGTTCGCCCTCGACCTCCTGCTCGACCCCGAGGTGCGGGTGGTGGCCCTCGACGGGATGGCGGGCACCGGGAAGACGATCCTCGCCCTGGCCGCAGGACTCGAGCAGGTGATGGAGTCGACGCTCTACGACAAGGTCGCCGTCTACCGACCGGTCGTCCCGGTGGGGAAGGCCGAGCTCGGGTTCCTGCCGGGCACCCTCGACGAGAAGCTGAACCCGTGGATGACGGCCGTGCACGACGCGCTGGTCGCCCTCACCGAGCGGCGCAGCCACGCTGACGCGCGGGCCATGCTCGACGAGCTGACCGAGCGCGAGAAGCTGACGATGGAGGCCGTCACCTACCTCCGCGGTCGGTCGCTGCACGGCACCTACGTGCTCGTCGACGAAGCGCAGAACCTCGAGCCCACCACCCTCAAGACGATCCTCACCCGGGTCGGCGAGGGCACCAAGGTGGTGCTCACCGGCGACACGAGCCAGATCGACGCGCCGTACCTCTCCGAGCACAACAACGCGGTGTCGGTGCTGATCGATGCGTTCGACGGCGAGCGCTGCTTCGGGCACATCCGCCTCGCCCACTGCGAGCGATCCGAGGTCGCTTCGCTCGCCGCCATGCGCCTCTAAGCCCGGAGTCCCCGCCCATGCCGGTCGCGGACGAGGGGCCGCCGGTCAGCCGGCGCACCCGACGCCTCGTGCACCTGTTCCTCTTGGTGTTCGCCATCACGGGCGTCGCCCGCCTCGAGCTGTTCCCGTTCAGCGCCTTCCGGCTCTTCAGCGAGCTGCGACCGGCCGAGCGCGAGAGCTGGGAGCTCCGCGCCGTCGACGAGGCTGGCGACGAGATCCCGATCGGGATCGCGGATCTGCCCATCGGCTACCGGAACACCACCACGCAGCTGCTCGACTTCGACGACCGGTCACCGGCGGACCAAGACGCCATCTGCGACGCGTGGGTGGCTCCGTTGCGAGCGCGCGGCACCGAGGTGACGAGCGTGCGGATCTACTCCGTGGTCCAGGGCGTCCGTCCCGACAGCCCACCCCCCACGCGCGAGCTCGCCTTCGAGTGCGGGAGCGCGGGGTGACGGCCGTGCGGAGCCACCCCATCACCGCGCTCGACGAGTGGCTGTTCGCGCCCGAGACGGCCGGCCGGCTGCGGGTGATGCGCCTGCTGCTCGCCGTCCTCCTCGGGCTTCGCCTCGCCACCAGTCCGTTCCGCGGGCTCGCGGAGCAGCCGGCCGCCCTCTTCCAGCCGGTGTGGTTCCTCAGCTGGATGGACCACATGCCATCGGTCGGGGTGATCGTCGCCTTCCAGGTGGTCGGCGTGTTGGGTGCGATCGCGGCGGTCATCGGGTGGCGGGAGCGCGGCACCTTCCTGATGGCCTGGTCGAGCCTGATGGTCCTCGCCGCCCTCCGCGCCTCCCGCGGGAAGGTCCAGCACAACGACCTCCTCCTCCTCCTGGTGGCGGGGGTGATCGCCGCGGCGCCGGTGGGGTTGCGGCTGCTCGACCAGCGGCGCTCGCCGGCGTGGGGGTGGCCCGTGCGCACGAGCCTGCTCGTCGTCACGGGCGCCTACTTCCTGACCGGGTTCCAGAAGGTGGTGGCGAGCGGTCCGGCGTGGGTGCTGAGCGACAACCTGCGGAACGTCATGTACGCCGCCCGCTTCAGCGGCAAGGCACCGACCGACGAGGTGTCCCTGTACATCGCCGATCGCCCGGCGCTCGCCCACCTCGTGGCGCTCGTCACCGTGGTCATCGAGCTCGGCGCGGTCGTCGTGCTCGTGCGCCCGCGCCTGCGCCCGGCGTTCGTGGTCGCGGCCGCGATGCTCCACGCGGGCATCTACGTCACCCACGGGCTCGACTACTCGATGTGGGTCGCGACGACCGCCGTCGTCCTGATCGACTGGGACGCGGTGCTGCGTCGAGTCCATCCGCGCCGCGCGGTGCACCCGTCGTAGCCTGACGCGATCGCGACACCCTCCGACGACGAGCTCGACGACGCGGTCGCGGATGCCGCCGCGCAGCCCTGGGGGCTGCTGGCCGACGCGGAGCTGGTGGCCGACGCCACACCCCTCCCGGACGAGGACCGCGACGACCCCCCGCTCGTGGCTGCCTTCCTCGCGCTCGTCGACGACGCTGCGTCGCGCATCATCGACCATCCGATCCGGCCGCGGATCAACGCGTCGCCGCAGGGTCTCCTGCGCGGCGAGCTCGACCTCGTCCAGCTGGAGGTCCCCGGCGTGGTGGCGTCGGGGCTCCTGATCGACCGCCTCGTGATCCGTGCGCAGCACGTCCGCATCGTCCCCGGCCTGCCCCCCCGCCTGCGGGCGGCGCCGGTCAGCGCTGCGCGCCTACGTGAGCCAGGAGAACGTCGACCGATGGACCCGCACCGCGCGCCTGCCGCTCCGGCTCGCGCTCACCGAAGAGGGCGTGGTCCTGCGGGCCGGGGTCGGCGGCATCCGCATGAGCGAGACGGTGGCCGACCTCGAGGTGTCCGGACCGTTCCTGCGCCTGGCGCCCAAGCGGATGACGATCGCTGGCCTCCAGGCGCCGCTGGCCCGCTACCTCCGCGGCTACCTGCCGCTGCCGCCCCTGCCGAAGGGGGCGCGCCTCACGGAGGTTCGTCCCGGCGCCGGTCACCTCGCCGTCACGTTCGCCCTGGACGAGCTCGACGAGCCCCTCACCCCCGACATCACCCGCCGACTGCGCTCGCTGACGCGGCCGCCGATCCCCGGCCGCGGGTGAGCGGACGGCACCATCCACCTGCCGCGCGCGCCACGTTCCTACGCTGACCAGCGGCAAACCAGATGGTGTGCGGGGGTGGAGATGCGTCGACGACCAGCCGTGTACGGGCTCGACATCGAGACCGACACCTCGGAGAACGGCCTCGACCCGCGGGTCGCGGCCGTCGTGACCGTCGCGCTCGCGGGGCCCGGCTACGAAGAGGTCTTCACGGGGCCGGAGGCGGAGCTGCTGGCCGACCTGGACGACCGCATCGCCGAGCTCGAGCCCGGGGTCATCGCCACCTGGAACGGCGCCGCCTTCGACCTCCCCTTCCTGGCCGACCGAGCCGCCCTGCACGGCCTTCCGATCGGGCTGCGGTTGCAGCACGACAGCGCCATCACGCTGCGACGGGCGCCGCTGCCGGGGCATCGGGGCGCCTACCGCGCCAGCTGGTTCGAGCACGGCCACCTCGACGCCTACCGCCTCTACCGCGGCGACGTGGGGCCGGCGCTCCGGATCTCCTGCTCGCTCAAGTCGATCGCGCGCTTCGTCGGCCTGGTCCCCATCGAGGTCGACCGCACCAAGATCCACGACCTGTCGAACGAAGCGCTGCATGCCTACGCCGCCAGCGACGCCCGCCTGGCGCGCATCCTCACCGAGCGGCGTTGGGGCACGGCCTCCCGCTTCATCGACCGCGTCGCACCCGGCGCCCGTTGATCGACCCCTGGCCCCCAGCCGCGGGGCGCACGCCATCCCCGCGTAGCCCTCTTCCGCTGTCACACCCCGGCTGCCATGCTGGCGGTCTTGCGATCCTCGGATCGCCTCCCCGACCACCCCGTCGCCGTGAGGTGCCCGATGCGATCCGCCCGACCGTCCTCCTGCTCGTCCCACCGACGCGGCCCCACCCACGGGTTCCTCCCCGCCGTGGCCGGCATCATCGACCAGACCACCCTCGACGAGCCCGGCCACGTCCTCGTGCACGTCGACGGTCCGGTCCACCCCGATGTCTGCCTCGGGTTCAAGAGCATCGGCCGCGACGTGCACCCCTTCGAGGTGCTCGCCGGCTTCACCGCCCCCGACTCGTGGACGGCCTTCGGGATCCGAGCACGCGGGAACGCCCACCACCTCGACCATCCGGACGCACCCCCGGAGCGCACGGCGGTCACCTTCCTCGTCGACCGCGACGGCAACGAGGCATCCGTGCTGCGCATGGGCGAGGCGATCAGCGAACCCGCCGCCCCCGCGGTGGGCACGATCCCCGATGTCGCCCGACGCGTGCTCGGCGTCGCCACCAGTGGTGCACCCACGTCCACGGCACCCCTCTGGACCGCGATGTGGCTCGACCGGGTGCTGGAGCGCTGGTGCCAACCCGAGCGCCGCCGCGATCTGACGTCGAGCTGGGGGCAGATCGCCGTGCTCCACCCCGCCGTCCACGCACCCGCGCCCCCCGACGTCGTGGCGTTCGCCGACCCGGCGTCACTCGTCTCGGTCGCGCGCTCCCACGCGGCGGCCACCTCATGGGACGAGCTGCGGCGCTCGCCGTTGCCGCTGGCGCTGCCCGGCGCCCGGCTCGAACGGGACGTCGCGCTGTGGATGGACGACGGCTTCTTCGCCCGGTGGACGATCGGAGCCTTCCCCTCCATCGCCACGATGGCCACCGACCTGCGCGAGCTGCTCGGCGGCGCGCTGGGGCGTCAGCTGCTCGAGACGACGGCGGCGGTGCTCAGGTGACGGTCGGGCCGGTCAGCCCAGCGCCCCCGCGGCACGGAGGGCGGCGATCCGCTCGTCGTCGTAGCCGAGGACCTCCCGCAGGACGGCCTCGGTGTGCTCACCCACCGTCGGCGCCTTGGTCGGCAGCGGGTGCTCCTCGTCCAGGACCTTGATCGGTGACGGCACCTGCGCGTGTCCGACCCGCTCCTGCGGGATCCAGGGCAGGCGGTCCTGGAACTGCGGGTCGTCGGCCAGCGTCTTGGGCGTGTTCACCGGCGCGATCGGCGTGTTGGCGTCGTTCCCGAGGGCGAGCCACTCGGCCGTGGTGCGGCCGCGGAAGATCTCCGCCAGCTCGGTGCGCAGCGCCGTGTTGCCGCGGGCGTGGTCGGCGTACTGCGAGCCGGGGTGCTGCTCGAAGAGATCGGCGCGGCCGATGGCGCGGCAGAAGTTCTCCCAGAACTCCCGCTCGGAGGCCATGAACAGCACGTGGCCGTCGGCCGTCTCGTAGAACTGGTAGCGCACGCCGTCTCGCATGCCGCCCGTGCCCGGCGCGCGCCGCTCGTAGCCGTCGGCCTTGTTCCCGGTGACCTCGCTCTCCGGCCGCTCGTAGGCCTTGTAGGTCTCGCTGCGAAGCCAGTCCATGGCGGCGGCGGCGTCCGACTGCGCGATCTCGAGCCGGCACGGCTCGCCGGTGGCCCGGGCGCGGGTGATGCCGGCGAGGACGCCGAGGGCACCGAACAGCGGACCGGCGTGGATGCCCACCGACGGGTGCTCGGGGATGGAGCAGTAGCCGTCGTCGGTGATCTCGGGCGCCACCAGCCCGGCCCACACGTCGTAGGCGATGCCGTGGCTGGGCATGTCCTTGTAGGGACCGGTCATGCCGTAGCCCGAGATGGTGCAGAACACGATGCGGGGGTTGACCGCCCGGCAGGCGTCGTAGCCGACGCCCCGCTTGTCGAGGCCGCCGGGCCGCATCGCCTCGATGACGGCGTCGGCGCCCGCCACCAGGTCGAGGAAGACCGCCCGCCCCTCGTCGGTGCGCAGGTCGATGGTGATCGACCGCTTGCCCCGGCTGATGTGCAGGTGCATGAGCGAGGTGCCCTCGACGATGGGCCACGTCATCTCGCGGATGTAGTCGCCCGACGGCGGCTCGACCTTGATGACGTCCGCACCGAGGTCGGCCAGGGTCGTGGTGATCGCGCCGGGGCCGAGCATCGAGCACTCGACGATCCGGACGCTGCTCAGCGGGGCGGGCGTGGTCATCGCGGGGCCTCCGCAGGCGCGAGGGGCGAGCCGGGCCCCGGGGTCATGAGCTCCTCGCGCCACCGGGTGCACCAGGCGCGGGCGGTCGTCGGCCACGGGTCCCCGTCGCGGAGCAGCGCGGTGTGCGACGCGAGGTCCGCGGCCCAGATCGTGCACACCTCGGTGTCGTTGAGGACGCTGTCGTACAGCCCGACGAGCGTGATCCCTCGCTCGGCCATGGCGGGCGCCCGTTGCTCGAGCGCCGCGGCCAGGTAGTCCGGTCCCGCACCGGGCCGCACCGTCGACAGCTCGTGCACGAACCAGGTCCCCGTGGTGCCCGACGCGAGCAGCTCGGCCTTCGTCGGGCAGCCGGGGGCGCCCCGGAGCAGGCGGTCGAAGCCGCCGGTGCGGCGCTGGTAGGCCTCGTCCCACCAGGCCGCCAGCTCCGCGTTGGCGGCCTTGTCGACGTTGGTCCGCTGGCCGAGCCGCGCCCAGCCGTCCCAGCCGTCGATCTCCCAGACGTTGACCACCTGGGGCCAGCGCCCGGTCGTCCCCACCACCTCCCAGGTGCCCAGCAGCTCGAGGCCGCCGCTCGTGGTGCCGTCGGCATCGAACCCGACGGTGTGCTCCATGTAGGCCCGACCGCCTCGCCCGACGATGTCCACGACCTCGTGCAGGAACAGCGGGACCGGATCTGCCATGGCGGGGACGATGATGGCACACTGTCTGACGCCCCGTCAGAAACGCGAGCAAGGGTTCATGGACCTCTCCTTCACGCCGGATCAGGACGCCCTGCGCGAGGCGACGACCCGCCTCTACGGCAAGGAATCGCACGGCGAGCGGGTGCGGGAGGCGGAGGCGACGGGCTTCGATCCGGCCCTCTGGGACGCGGTCGTGACGATGGGCCTGCCGACGATGGCGCTGGCCGAAGGCGACGGCGGCGCGGGGGCGTCGCTCACCGATCTGGCCGCCGCCGTGGAGGTCCACGGCGCCCACCTCGGCTCGATCCCGCTCGTGGAGACCGCCGTGGCGGCTCGGCTGCTGGCTCGGGTCGGCGGCGCCGACCACCTGGCCACGATCACGGCGGGAGCTCCCGCCGCGCTGGGACTGCGACCGGCGAACGCCGGAGTCGCCCCACTCGTGCCCGGGGCCGCCGTCGCCGGGATCGTGGTGGCGCGGGACGGGGACCGGATCGTCGCCGTCTCGGCACCCCGCGCGACGTCCCGGCGCACGCTCGCCAGCCTCGCCATCGCCGACGTCGACCTGGACGGCGCCACGGTGCTCGCCGAGGGGCCGATGCCGTCGGCGCCTACGAGGTGGCCCTGGACGAGTGGCGGGCCCTCACGGCCGTGGCGCAGGCCGGGCTGGCCCGGGCCACGTTCGACCTCGGCGTGCAGTACGCGAAGGACCGCCACCAGTTCGGCGTGCCGATCGGCAGCTTCCAGGCCCTGCAGCACCGCTTCGCCGACCTGCACGCGCGGGTCGACGGCAGCCGCCTGCTCGCCTACGAGGCCGTGTGGGCGCTCGACGAGGCCGCGCCCACGGCTCGTGCCATCGCCGCCCAGGCGTCCTGGTGGTGCGGCGAGGTGGCCGACGAGGCGGCCGGGTTCAGCCTCCACGTCCACGGCGGCTACGGGTTCATGCTCGAGTACGACGTGCAGCTGCACGTCCGCCGGGCCAAGGCCACCCGCCTGCTGCTCGGCGATCCCGGCCACGAGCTGGAGCGGATCGCCGAGCACCGATGGGGAGCCGCACGCGCCCGATCCGGCCGCCGTCGTGGCCGCCGCCACCGATCGACCCACCCGAGCCGGGATGGACTACCGGTTCGATCCCGAGACCGAGGCCTTCCGGTCCGAGGTCCGCGCGTTCATCGCCGAGCACCTCGACGACGAGATCGTCGCCCGCGCCCATCGCACGGGCACGATGCACGACTGGGGCTTCCACCGCGCGCTGTGCGAGCGGGGCTACCTGGCCGCCGGGTGGCCGACCGAGGTCGGCGGGCTTGGGTCGCAGCGCCATCGACCAGTGCCTGCTCGCGCAGGAGCTGTACGGCTCCGGCGCTCCCATCGACGGCCTGAGCATCGCCGCGATGGTCGGTGCCACCCTGCTCCTCTGCGGCACCGACGAGCAGAAGGCCACGGTCGTGCCTCGCATCCTGGCCGGCGAGGTCATGTGCTGCCTCGGCTACAGCGAGCCCGACGCCGGCTCGGACGTCGCCGCGGTGGCCACCAAGGCCGTGCGCGACGGGGACAACTGGGTCATCGACGGGCAGAAGATGTTCACGACGATGGCGCACGAGGCGCACTACGTGTTCCTGCTCGCCCGGTCGAACCCCGACGCGGCCAAGCACAAGGGCCTCACGATGTTCCTCGTCCCGATGGACACGCCGGGCATCGAGATCACGCCCGTGGAGACCATGGGCGGCGAGCGCACCAACATCACCTTCTACAACGACGGTGCGCGTCCCCGACTCGGCCCGCGTCGGCGAGGTCGACGCCGGCTGGACCGTGATGCACGCCGCGCTCGTGTACGAGCGCAACTCGGCCAACTGGGGCGAGCCCGACCACCTCGTGGAGTCCGTCGCCGACTGGGCGCGGGAGCCGGGTCCCGACGGCCGCCGACCCTTCGACGACCCCGCGGTGCGGACCACGCTCGCCCGCGCCACCACCGAGCTCGAGGTCGGCCGCCTGCTGCTGTTCCGGGCCGCCTGGCTGTCCTCGCTCGGCGAGATGCCCCAGGTGGAGGGCTCGATGGCCAAGCTCCACATCACCGAGGCCTTCGTCCGGGCCTCCGCCGCGCTGCTCGAGCTGCTCGGGACGGCCGGACTGCTGGCCGGTGGGGAGCCCGGGTCGGTGCTGGGCGGCCTCGTCGAGCACGCCTTCCGCCACTCGGTCGTGACGACGATCTACGGCGGCTCGAGCGAGGTCCAGCGGGAGATCATCGCCGGGCGCGGCCTCGGCTTGCCCCGCAATCGTTGACCTGAGGATTTGACACCTTCGGTGTCGGTGTGGGCCCGTTCCCACGCATGTGACTGAGATCACATCCCAGAATGTTGCGATTCCGTTGCGAACTTGAGAGCCTTTCGTAACTCAAACACGCCGCCTTCGCGCGGCCCGCCGCTGGGGCGCTGTGTTTCCGCCGATCACCTTGCTCAGTTCGGCGCGCGCCCCGGCACAACCCCAGGAGGACCCCCCGCCATGTCTGGGACGGACCACCCCCCGAGTACCACCAACCCGATGTCGCTCCGGCGTCGGGTCCTCACCGCTCACCGCCGGCATCGGCCTGGCCATGGCCGTGCTCACCGGCCTCGTCGCCGTCACCGAACCTCGCCGCCGCCTCGGAACCGCAGGCGGCGCCGTCGGCTGAGGCGCAAGATCGAGCCGCCACCCTGGAGCGCATCGCCTCCGTCGCCCAGGCCGTGGCGCCCCCCACCACCGCCTCCACCACGACCACCACCCCACCTCCCGCGCCGACGACGACCACCACCGCTCCCCCGGCCCCGCCGGCCGTGCAGCCGGTCGCATCGGGCACGGGCTACAACGACCCGAGCAACCCCGCCGCCTGGGATCGCCTCGCCCAGTGCGAGTCCGGCGGCAACTGGGCCGCCAACACCGGCAACGGGTACTACGGCGGGATCCAGTTCTCGATCGCCTCGTGGCAGGGCGTCGGCGGCTCCGGCCGCCCCGACCAGGCCTCCCGCGAGACGCAGATCGCCATGGGCCAGCGGCTCTGGAACCAGGGGGGCTGGCAGCACTGGCCCGCCTGCACCCTGAAGCTCGGCTACCGCTAGGTCCGAGCGCAGATCGCCCGTCGACGGGCCCCGCCCGAGCGACGCGCTCCGTACCGGCCCCGGTCACCGCCCTCCGCCAGGCACCGACCGGGGCCGGTGCGCGTCCCAGACCTCAGTCGTCGTCACCCTCGTCGTCGACCTTGTCGCCGACCACCGCGAACGACTCGTCGAGCTGCACGTCGACCTGCGTGCCGTCGTCGAGGGTGACCTCCACCTCGTAGTAGCTCTCCTCGTCGTCGACCTCCGTGCCGGTGACCGCCCCGCCACCGGTGTGCGCGAGGGCGGCCGCCGAGGCCCGCTCCAGGTCGGCGCCCCGGATCGGCGTCTCGGTGGCGTCGTCGTCGCTGCCGCCGGCGATGGCGATGCCGGTGCCGGCCGCCACGAAGCCGACGATCCCGATGCCGGCCACGATCAGCTTGCTCCTTCGGTCCATGTCGCCTCCTCGCCGTTCGATCCCTTGGATGGTGCGCCACGCGGGCCTGAACCTGGGCTGACTCACGGACCGGGGGTGTACTCGACCAGCTCGGTCGTCTCCGATGGCCCGGCCTGGTTGGCGCCGTACGATCATGCCGACACCCGGTGCGTACCACTTGTTCTCGATGACCTCAGGCTCGAGCGGCGTCCAGTCCTCGGTGACCACGACGTCCTCGTAGGTGCCGAGGCCGATGTCGTGGTCGGGTTCGATGCGCAGCACCTCGGCCATGTCCTCGGCCTCACCGGCGAGGAACTCCTGACGGTACGCGTCACCCGGCTGGGGGTCGGCCGGCATGACGATGCCTGGCTGCGCGCCATCCTGGCCGTACTCCCACGAACCCTCCTTGCTCACGAGGTTGCCCTCCTCGTCGAAGTCGCTCGAGTCCTCGCCGAGGTACCAGACGTTCCCGTCTCGGTCCTGCGCGAACCAGTCGTAGGTGTCCTCCTCGAGGACCCCATCGACGTGCACGGTGTCCCGCACCACGACGGCGGTGATCCCCTCGATCTCCCTCGTCTGGGCCGTGACCACCACCACGATGTCCTCTCGCTCGCCCTCGCTCTCGCCCTCGTAGACCCACCGCGACCCGACGGTGAGGGGCAGGTAGGGGTTGTCGATCACCGTGACGAAGTCCGCGGGATCGAGCTCCGGCTGGTAGTCGCCGCCGTCGCCGGGGTCGACCACCGGTGCTGTCCCCGCCGTCGTCGTGGTCGTGCTCGCGGCCGGCGCATCGGACCCGCATGCGGCCACGAACAGGCTCAGGGTCAGCGCCACCGGTGCGCATCGGCGGGATGGGTAGGGTCGCTTCATCGGGCACCTCGCTGTCGTTGGTCCGGTCGACCGTGCGCTCACGGCGCTGACCCGCTCCTGAACGCACCGTCGGCCCGTTCAGGGCCCGTTCAGGTCCGATGCCACAACATCAGCGCTCGCCGGTCGACGCCGGAGGCACGATGAAGCTGCTGCTGATCGAGGACGACGTGAAGATCGCGACGGCCGTGAAGCGCGGGCTCGAGGCGGAGGGCTTCCGGGTGGAGGTGTCGCATGACGGGGCGGACGGCCTGTGGCGGGCCACGGAGGGCGCGTTCGACCTCCTCCTCGTCGACCTGATGCTCCCGGGTCGCAACGGCTTCCAGATCTGTTCGGAGCTGCGCGCCGCCGGCAACTGGACCCCCATCCTCGTGCTGACCGCCAAGGAGGGCGACCTCGACGAAGCCGAAGCCCTGGACACCGGCGCCGACGACTACCTCACGAAGCCGTTCTCGTTCCCCGTGCTGGTGTCCCACGTACGGGCCCTGCTGCGGCGGACCGCGGGCCACGACCCGGCGCCGCTCGTCGTCGATGACCTGCGCATCGACCCGAGGCAACGCCGGGTGTGGCGCGGTGAGGTCCTCCTCACCCTGACGACGCGCGAGTTCGAGGTGCTCGAGTTCCTGGTCCGGCGGGCCGGGCAGGTGCTCTCCAAGGACGAGATCCTCGCCGGCGTGTGGCAGTACGACTTCGACGGCGACCCCAACATCGTGGAGGTGTACGTGGGTCGGCTTCGGCGCAAGGTCGACGAGCCGTTCGGTCGCCACAGCATCGAGACGGTCCGCGGCGCCGGGTACCGGCTCGCAGCCGCGTGAGCATCCGGACGCGGGTCACCGCGCTCGCCACGATCGCGGTGCTGATCGTCCTGCTCGTCGCGGGCGTTCGCCGTCGTGCGGATGCACGAGCGGCTCCTCGTGCACACCGTCGACGAGCAGCTCGAGCAGGCCGCGACCGCCTACGACGGACCGGGCCCGTCCGCGGCCACGCCGCTCCCACCCGGCGACGACGACTCCGTCGCCCAGCTCGTGCGCGACGGCGAGGTGGTGGCCGAGACGCCACGGCCAGCTTCCGGCACCCTGGCGGACCCCATCGCCGCCCCGCCGGATGCGCCCGATGATCACGTCGTGCGGAACGTCGGCGGCGTGGTGGAGGGCGAGGGGACCTACCGGGTGCGCTCCGAGACCTTGGCCGACGGCACGGTCCTGCACCTCGGCGTCAACCTCGACGACGTGCGAGAGAGCACCGCCGCGCTGCAGCGGACGCTCGTCGCGGCCATCCCCCTCGTGGCGATCCTGCTCGGGGCGATCATCTGGTGGTTCGTGGGGCGGGCGATCCGCCCGGTGGAGGCGATCCGAAGCCAGGTCGCCGCCATCGGCCCGGACGACCTCGATCATCGGGTCCCCGTGCCCGAGACCGGCGACGAGATCGCGGGCTTGGCGCAGACCATGAACGGGATGCTCGATCGCCTCGAGCGGTCTGCGCACCAGCAGCGACGCCTGGTCGCCGACGCGTCCCACGAGCTCCGCAGTCCGCTGGCGCGGATGCGGACCGAGCTCGAGGTCGACCTGGCCCATCCCGAGGGAGCTGACCTCGTGGCCACGCACCGCAGCGCCCTCGACGAGGTCACGGGCCTGCAGCACCTCGTGGACGATCTCCTCGACCTGGCCCGACCCGAGGGCGTCGCACCGGCGGCCGAGCCGGTCGACCTCGACGACGTCGTGCTGCAGGCGGCCCTTCGGGCTCGCCCGGGCACGGCGGTCACCCTCGACACCACGCGGGTTGGCGCCGCGCAGGTGGTGGGCGATCCCGGACGACTCGATCGCCTGGTCGCCAACCTCCTGGACAACGCGCTGCGCCATGCCGCGACGACGGTCAGCGTCAGCCTCCGCGAGGACGGCGACGGCACGGCCGAGCTGGTGGTGGCCGACGACGGGCCGGGCATCGCGACCGCCGACCGTGACCGCGTGTTCGAGCCGTTCACGCGCATCGACGAGGCGCGCACGATGGGGTCCGGCGGTGCGGGCCTCGGCCTCGCGATCGTGCGCGACATCGCCGTCGCGCACGGCGGGTCGGTGACGATCGATCGCGCGCCCGGAAGGCGGGGCGCGGTTCGTGGTGACGCTCCCGACCAGCTGAACTCGGCGGCGCCGAACCGACCCGGCTCGCTACGGTCCCGCCCGTGCCGACCCTCCCCGAACAGCTGGCGGCTGATCTGCTCGTCGCCCGCAAGGCGCGGGACGCGGCCGCCACCAACGCGCTGCGCACCACCCTCGCCGCGTTCGCCAACGCGGAGGCTCCGCCCGCGCCGGCGACCTCGTCGTCGGCCCCGCCGGTCACCGGCCTGGTCGAGCACGAACGGCTCACCCTCGACGACACGGACCACCAGCGGATCCTCCGCGAGCAGATCGCGGTGCGCGTCGAGGCGGCCCGCGAGTACGACACCATCGGCCAGGCCCAGGCGGCCACCACGCTCCGCGCCGAGATCGCGGCGCTCCAGCCCTACGTCGCCGGCGCCTGAGCCTCGTCCCCGATCCCGCCCCACGCCACGATGGGACCGGCGACGGCCACGAGCGCGCTCGGGTCGAGGCTCGCGTCGGCCCAGTCGGCGTCGTCGACACGGAGCGCGCCGGGTACCTCGTCGGTCGTGATGCGAACGCTGCCCGGTCGGGCGGTCGGGAAGGTCCGAGCGATCCAGAAGCCGACGAGGCCCGGCGCGGCGACGACGATCCCGTCGTCCGGCAGCGACGCCGCCAGCGCCGCGGCGCGGGCCGGCGGCGAGCCGGGTTGCTCGTACATCGGACCCACCACCGCGGCCAGCGCGGTGTAGAGCGCGGGGCGCTCGGTCGAGCCGCGAGGCAGCGGAGCGTCGTAGGACGCCAGGTCGCCGGGCGCCACGTCGACCACCTCGGCCCGACCGAGCCACGGCGTCGAGGTGACCTCCGCGGGGTCGAGGCCCGTCGTGACGAGCACGTCGACGTCACCGAGCCCGGCGAGCTCGAAGTCCCGGGCCTGGAGGCCGCCGGTCCCGAAGTGGAGGGGGTCGTCCCAGCGGAACACGCCCTTGGCGCCCCACGTGTTCACGACGCCGCACCCGACCCGCCGCGCGAACCGCTGCAACCCCTCGACGCAGCCGGCCTCGATCACCCCCGGCCCCGCCAGGATCCCCAGTCCGCTCAACCCACACCGCTTCTGTGTGCGCTGGCCACTCGCATGCCGGTGCTGCGCGCACACAGAAGGCGTCATCAGTAGCGCAGGCCGGGGGCGCGGGTCTTGAAGAGGTCGGTGGCGAGCTGCTGGCCCAGGCGCTCGGCGTCCCAGCGGTGGCCGCCGTTGGAGATGGTGGTGCCCTCGCGCCAGCCCTCCATCCACACGATGTCCTCGGCCACGGCCCGGATCACCTGGCCCGTGACGTGCTGGCTGTCGTCGCTGGCCAGCCACGCGACCAGCGGCGAGGAGACCGCCGGGTCCATGCGGTTCCACTCGTCCTCGGGCACCTCGTCGGCTTCGATCACGGCCGGCGCGCCCGGCATCGTGCCGGTGATGCGGGTGGCGGCCGCGGGGCCGACCGCGTTGACGGTGACGCCGAGCTTGTAGAGCTCGAGGGACAGCGTCTGGGTGAACCCGGCGATGCCCGCCTTGGCCGTGGCGTAGTTCGTCTGGCCGAAGTTCCCGACCAGCCCGGCTCCGGACGTCGTGTTGATCACGCGGCCGGTGAAGGTCTCCCCGGCCTTGGCGCGCTCGCGCCAATGGCGAGCGGCGTGGTGGGACGGGGCCCAGCTGCCCTTGAGGTGCACCTTGATCACCGAGTCGAAGTCGGCCTCGGTCATGTTCCAGATGGCGCCGTCGCGCACGATGCCGGCGTTGTTCACCAGCACG
Source organism: uncultured Microthrixaceae bacterium (assembly GCA_963721695.1). Lineage (GTDB taxonomy): Bacteria > Actinomycetota > Acidimicrobiia > Acidimicrobiales > VFJN01 > VFJN01. Next base: position 267,930 of record CAVRKU010000016.1, on the reverse strand, counting down.
TCGAGGCGGCCGTAGGTGTCCACGGCCTGACCGACGAGGCGGCCCGCCCCCTCGTAGTCGGACACGTCGTCGTAGTTCGCGACCGCGGTGCCGCCGCGCTGGGTGATCAGCTCGACGGTGAGGTCGGCGGCCTTCTCGTCCGCGCCGTCGCCCGTGACCGACGTGCCGAGGTCGTTGACGACGACGCGGGCGCCGTGCTTGGCCAGCTCGAGCGCGTGCGCCCGGCCGATGCCATGCCCCGCGCCGGTGACGATCGCGACCTTGTCGGTGAGGAGTGCCATGGGTGGAGGGGATCCCTTTCTCAGCCGCCGAAGCGGTCGCGGAGCTCGAACTTGAGGACCTTGCCGGTGGGGTTGCGCGGGAGCGCGTCGACGATCTCGAGGCGCTCGGGCAGCTTCTGCGTCATCAGCCCCTGCTCCCGCGCGTAGGCGACCAGCGCGTCGAAGCCGATCGGCGCCTCCGGATCCTGGGGCACGACCACCGCGCACACGCGCTCGCCGGTCCTCGGATCGGGCAGGCCGATGACGGCGACGTCGGCGATGTCGGGGTGCCCGAAGAGCACGTCCTCCACCTCCTTGGCGGAGATGTTCTCCATGTTCCGGATGATGATGTCCTTCACCCGACCGGTGATGGTGACCATGCCGTCGGCGTCGATGCGACCGAGGTCGCCCGTGCGGAACCAGCCGTCCTCGTCGAAGGCCTCGGCATCGAGCGACGAGTCGAGGTACCCCTTCATCAGCTGCGGGGCCTTGGCGCGGATCTCGCCTTCCTCGCCGATGCCCGCCTCCTTGCCCTCGAGCGTGACCGCCCGCAGCTGCGTCGTGCCGGTGGCCTTGCCCTCGGTGTGAGCGAGCTGCTCGTCGGTGTCCTCGACGGTGCCCATCGAGATGATCGGCGCCTCGGTGAGCCCGTAGCCGGACACGATGCCGACGCCGCCCATCTCGGCCTTGATGTCGTAGTGGAGCTGCGGTGGCTTCGGCGCTCCACCACCGCAGTACACGCGCACGCTCGGGAACAGCGCCTCGCCCTCGGGGAGCTGGCGCTGCGCGGCCAGGTAGGCCATGTGGAACGGCGTGCCCGCCCCGGCCATGGTCACCTCGTGCTCCTGGATGAGCGCGATCGTCTTGGCCGGATCGAACCGCTCGATGTACACGGTGGGGAACCCGACCGCGAGCGCGCTGAACAGCCACCCGATGCCACCGATGTGGGTGAACGGGAACACCACCGCGTTGCGGTCCCGGTCGGTGACGGCGAGACAGGCGTTCATGCCCAGGGCGCTGGCGAGGATGGTGCGATCGGTGTGCTGCGCGCCCTTCGGATCGGCCGTGGTGCCGGACGTGTAGAAGTACCAGCGCACGGTGTCCTGCGTCGGGTCCGGTGGGGGCGGGAGCGCCGACGGATCGCCCTGCGGGAGGGCCTTGTCGGCCACCAGCACCTCGAGCGAGCCGCCCTCGTCCTTGATCGCGGAGGCGATGCCCTTGGCCATCGCCTCGAAGTCGAAGCCGGCCCAGGTCGACGGCACGACGAGCAGCTTGCTCTTCGCCTGCCGGGTGATGAAGCCGACCTCGCGCTCGCGGTAGATCGGGAGCATGGGGTTCTGGATGGCCCCGAGGCGCGCCAGCGCGAGCACGAGCACCTTGCTCTCGAGCCACGTCGGGAGCTGCCACGACACGACGTCGCCCTCGCCGATCCCGTGGCGGGCCAGCCCGGCCGCCGCTCGCTCCGCCGCCCGCCTCGCCTCCGCCCAGGTGAGGGTGCGCCCGTCCTCGTCCACGGCGGCCAGCCCGTCGGGCGTGGCCTCGGCCCGGCGCTCGACCAGCTGCCAGAGGCTCCCTCCATCCACGTTCGGCATGCGCACGACCCCCTGGTTCCCACCTGACGACCCGTCAGATACTAGGCAGCCCCCGCCCCGGCGGTCGACGGCCCCCCGAACGCGCTGGAGGAGACCTGCGAGGATCCGCTCGTGCGGATCCTGCTGGCCGCGATCACCTGCGCGAAGGACGACCCGGAGGCGAACCTCGCGGTCCACCTGGAGCTGCTGCACGACGCGCGCCGGCAGGGCTGCGACCTCGCGGTCTTCCCCGAGATGAGCCTCACCGGCTCGGTCGATCCGCGGCGACAGCCCGAGCGCCTCGTCGCGATCGACGACGACCTCGTTCGAGGGGTGGTCGACGGCACCCGCCGCACCCAGGTGGCCGCATCGTTCGGCATCGCAGAGCGGAGCGAGGGCGACGCGTGGATCAGCCAGCTCTACGCCTGCGGTGGCGAGCTGCTCGGGGTGCAGCGCAAGCGCCACCTCGGGGAGGACGAAGAGGGCTTCTCGACCGCATCCGACACCTGCCTCCTCGAGCTGGGAGCGGCCCGGTTCGCCTCGATCATCTGCGCCGAGAGCACCGTCGACCACACCTGGGATGCCAGCGCGGCGACCGGCGCGCCGCTGCTGCTCATGAGCTCGGCGCCCGGCCTCTACGGCCGTCGCACCGACGACCCGTCGTGGCAGGCCGGCCTCGACTGGTGGGAGAGCGCCGGCCTGGCCGATGCCCGGCGCCAGGCGCGCCGACTCGGCGTCTGGGTGGCGATGGCGACGCAGGCCGGGGCCACCGTGGACGAGGACTTCCCCGGCCTCGCGGCCCTCGTCGACCCCTCGGGCGCAGGTCACGGCCCGGTTGCCCGACTGGCAGGCCGGCACCCTCGTGGTGGACGTCCCGGTCGCCGTCGACGAGGAACCCGACCCGGCCGCCGATCTCGGGCGCTGATCAGATCTCGAGCTCGAAGGCGAGCAGCACGTCCTCGACGAGCTCGGCCTCGGTGACCTCGATGGTGAGCGACGTGACCCGGAGGGCGGTGAGGAGGCCCAGCCACGCCCCGAAGAGCAGGTCCTGCTCGCCGAGGCGCGCGTGCAGGGCGTCTGTGGACGGGCGGATGCCACCGGCGGTGGCCGCGGCCGCCGTCAGGATGTCGGTGAGGAGCTCCAGGCGGTGCTCGGGCACGGCCCCGTCCACCGCCAGCTGGGCCAGCAGGTCCGCGAGGTCGAGCACCTCGTCGGTGATGGTGACCATCCGTCGGAAGCCGAACGCGGCCGCCTCGAGCAGCACTCGGGCCACGGCAGAGGGGCCGTGCTCGGTCACGCCCTGCCCGATCACGGCGGCCGCCCGCTCCGGGTCCTCCTCGAGGATCTGCAGCTCGAGCGCCTCGCGGAGCATGACGGGAAGGTCCATCGGCCCAGCCTAGGGGGGCTCACCGAGGTCGTCGTTGACAGATCGACCGCCCGGGCTTACCTTCGAACCCAACCCGTGGAAGCGGTTCCACGCTTCTGGGTGTCCATGCTTCGGGGGGAGCGCCATGCCGACGATCGCCGATGTCGCTGCGCACGCAGGCGTGGGCCAGGGCACGGTGTCGCGCGTCCTCAACGGCAGCCCCAAGGTGAGCGAGGCGACCCGGGCACGGGTGCTGCAGGCGATCGAGATCCTCGAGTACCGACCGAACCCGCTCGCCCGTGGGCCTCTCCCGAGGTCGCTGCCAGACGCTCGGGGTGATGGTGCCCTTCTTCACCCACGCGTCGGCGGTCGAGCGGTTGCGGGGGGTGGTCGCGGAGCTGGACGAGAGCCGCTACGACGTCGTGCTCTTCAACGTCGAGTCCCCGCAGCACCGCGACGAGCACCTCATGTCGATCACCGGGCGCGACCGGGCCGACGGCCTCCTCATCCTGTCGCTCCCGGTCCCGGCCCGTGATCTCGCCCGGTTGACGAACGCCGGCGTGCCCGTGGTCCTCGTCGACACCCGGGGCGACGGGGTGGCATCGGTCGTGACCGACGACATCTTCGGCGGCAAGCTCGCCACCCAGCACCTCGTCGATCTCGGGCACCGGTCCATCGCGTTCATCGGCGAGGACCCGACGAACCTGTTCGGCTTCACCTCGAGCGCCCAGCGCGAGCACGGCTACGCCCTCGTGCTCGACGAGGCCGGGATCCCTCACCGATCCGAGCTCGTGCGCCACGGCGCCCACGACCGTGACATCGCCCACCAGCTGACGATCGAGCTCCTCACCCAGCCGGACCCGCCCACCGCCGTGTTCGCGTCGTCCGACGTGCAGGCCACCGGTGTGCTCGCGGCCGCGGCGGCCCGGGGCATGCGCATCCCCGACGAGCTCTCGGTCATCGGCTTCGACGACATCGAGCTCTCCACCTACGTCGGTCTCACGACCGTCCGGCAGCCGCTGTTCGAGACCGGCCAGCTCGGCGCCCGCCTGCTCCTCTCGGCGGTGGCCGGTGACACCCCGCCGGCGGTGGAGCAGGTGCTCCCGCTCGCGATCGTCGAACGAGAGACGACCGCTCCCCCAGGACGGGCGGCCGCATGACCGGCCCGATCCCCGGAGTCACCCACAGGGAGGGTCGCGCACGTGGCTGAGATCCGCCTCGAGGGCGTGTGGAAGGTGTACCCCGACGGCACCGAGGCGGTGTGCGACCTCGACCTCGCCATCGCCGACGGAGAGTTCGTCGTGCTCGTGGGCCCGTCCGGCTGCGGGAAGACCACCGCGCTGCGCATGGTGGCCGGGCTGGAGGCGATCTCGAAGGGGACGGTGAGCATCGGTGACCGCGTGGTCAACGAGGTGCCCCCCAAGGGACGGGACATCGCGATGGTGTTCCAGAACTACGCGCTGTACCCGCACATGAGCGTGTTCGACAACATGGCGTTCGGGTTGAAGCTGGCGAAGCTCCCCAAGGCCGAGATCGATGACCGGGTCCGAGAGGCGGCCGGGATCCTCGGCCTCGACGAGCTGCTGGCCCGCAAGCCGGCGGCGCTGTCGGGAGGGCAGCGTCAGCGGGTGGCGATGGGACGAGCGATCGTCCGCCACCCGCAGGCGTTCCTCATGGACGAACCGCTCTCGAACCTCGACGCGAAGCTGCGGGTGCAGATGCGATCGGAGATCGCCCGCATCCAGCACGACCTCGGCGTGACCACGATCTACGTCACCCACGACCAGACCGAGGCCATGACGATGGGCGACCGCGTCGCCGTGATCCGCAAGGGTCGACTGCAGCAGATCGACGAGCCGCAGACGCTCTACGAGCGCCCCGTCAACGTGTTCGTGGCCGGGTTCATCGGATCACCGGCGATGAACCTCTTCGACGCCACGCTCGTCGCCGACGGGTCGGGGCTGGCGGTGGAGTTCGGCGGCTTCCGCCTGCCCCTTCCGGAGTCGCTCCTCGCGGCGCGGCCTGCCCTCCGCGGCTTCGCCGGCCGCGTCGTCGTCCTCGGCATCCGTCCCGAGGACATGGAGGACGCGTCGCTCACGGACGATGCCGGCGACACGCCCCGCATCACCTCCACGATCGAGCTGCGCGAGGCCCTCGGATCCGATGTCGTCGTCCACGTCGGCATCGACGCCCCGCCCGCCATGACCGACGACATGAGGGACCTCGCCTCCGACGTCGGCGAGGAGGCGCTGGAGCACGTCCAGCAGCAGGCGGCCGGCGGCCGCACGACCTTGGTGGCCCGCCTGAACCCGCGCTCGTCGGCGGCCAAGGGCGACCCGATCGAGCTGGTGGTGGACACGAGCCGCCTGCACTTCTTCAACCCCGACGACGACACCGCGATCTACACATGAACCCGCAACAAGGAGACACCAAATGAGAGTCCGAAGACTGCTGATACCACTCTGTGCCCTCGCGCTCGTCGCGGCGGGGTGCGGTGACGATGGCGATGGAGACGACGCCGGTGGATCCACCACCACCGGCGGCGGCGGCGGTGAGAACACCGGCTCCGTCGAGCTGCTCAGCGCCGGTGAGCCCGAGGAGACCGACGCCTACCAGGTGATCTTCGACGAGCTGATCACCGCTGATGCTGACTACGACGTCGAGGTCATCTCCGCCAGCGACTTCGCCCAGCAGTTCCAGATCCAGGCCGAAGGCGGCACGCTCGACGTGGCCGCCGTGCCGCAGCCGGGGGCCATCGCCGACCTGGCCGACGCGGGCGACATCGTGGCGCTCGAGGACATGGGCTTCGACATCGACGAGCTGAACGAGCTGCTCGGCGAGTCGTTCATGGCCCTCGGTGAGGTCGACGGCAAGCACTACGGGTTGCCGACCAACATCAACCTCAAGAGCATGGTCTGGTACCCGAAGGACAACTTCGACGCCGCCGGCTACGAGGTGCCCGACCACCTGGGACGACCTGATCGCCCTCAGCGACCAGATCGTCGAGTGACGGTGGCACGCCGTGGTGCGTCGGCTTCGAGAGCGGCGGCGACAGCGGCTGGCCGGCCACCGACTGGATGGAGGACATCATGCTCCGCACCGCGGGGCCGGAGGTCTACGACCAGTGGTACAAGCACGAGATCCCGTTCAACGACCCGGCCGTGCTGGCGGCCGCGGAGACGTTCGGTGAGGTCATGTTCGCCGACGGCTACGTGCTCGGCGGCGCCCCGGCGACCGCCGACATCGCCTTCGGCGATGCGCCCTCGCCGATGTTCGAGCCCGAGCCCGGCTGCTGGCTCCACCGGCAGGCGAGCTTCATCAACTCGTTCTTCCCCGAGGACACCGAGGCAGGGGTCGACTACGACTGGTTCGCCGCTGCCGCCCATCGACCAGGAGGGCATCCTCTACGCCGGTGAGCTCACGCGTCGTGGGCCGGAACGGCAACCGTCCCGAGGTCATCGACTTCCTCAACCAGTTCATCGACGAGGAGGTGCAGTGCGAGATGGGCACCGTGCTGATCTCGTCCCGCATCTCGCCGAACGTGAACGTCGGGCCGGACTGCTACGCCAACGACATCCTGGCTGACGCCTCGGAGATCCTCACCACGGCGTTGGAGGAGGACACCGGTCGCTTCGACGCCTCCGACCTCATGCCGGCGGCCGTCGGGAGCGGCAGCTTCTGGACCGGGATGCTCGAGTACATGCGGAGCGGTCCCGACTCCATCGAGGGGGTCCTCGACGACATCGAGGCCAGCTGGCCCTGATGCGTCCCGCCCGCCCGTGATCGGTGAGGGAGCGGCCGATCCCCTGGCCGCTCCCTCACCCCGACCCGGAGGCCTCGCGTGACCCAGACCGAGACGAGCACGAGGGGAAGGCCGCCCGCGCTCCGCGCCCTGATCGCGGTCGTCGTCCTCGTGCTCCTCTCGGTCGCACTGTCCACCGCCGTGGACTTCATGAAGGACGAGGACGCCAACCGGCTCACCGTGGTCGGCGTGGCCCTGCTCCTCGGGGTCGGCGGCATCTTCTTCCTCTTCTGGGCGATGGACCAGCTGGTCGACCTCCTGCCGGCCCGCTTCCGCGAGAGCGTCCGGCCCTACGTGTTCGTGGGGCCGGCGATGTTCGTGGTCGCCCTGTTCCTCATCTACCCCGTCGTCAACACGATCCTGATCAGCTTCAAGGACTCGCGGGGCGAGGGCTTCGTGGGCCTCGACAACTACCAGTTCGTCTTCACCGACGAGAGCATGCTCCGGTCGCTGCGGAACACGGCCGGCTGGATCACCCTCGTCCCCCTCGTCGGGGTGAGCGTCGGCCTGGCGTTCGCCACCCTGACCGATCGCCTCCAGCGCGGCGAGTCCGTCGCCAAGTCGCTGATCTTCCTGCCGATGGCGATCTCGTTCGTCGGCGCGGCGGTCACGTTCCGGCTGATCTACAGCTACCGACCGACCGGGTTCGGCACCAACATCGGGCTGCTCAACGGCATCTGGACGGGCCTCGGGAACGAACCCGTGGCCTGGCTCAGCCAGCAGCCCTGGAACAACTTGCTCCTCATGGTGATCATGATCTGGATCCAGACCGGGTTCGCCATGGTCGTCCTGTCCGCCGCCATCAAGGCCATCCCGGAGGAGATCATCGAGGCCGCCCGGATCGACGGGGCGTCCGAGCTGCAGATCTTCCGCCACGTCACCCTGCCGAGCATCCTCCCGACCGTCGTCGTGGTCACCACCTACATGGTCATCAGCTCGATGAAGGTGTTCGACATCGTCTTCGCGATGGGCAACGCCGAGTCGAACGGCTACGAGGTCGTCGCCGAGCGCATGATCCAGTGGTTCTTCGTCCGCAGCCATGACGGACGCGCCTCGGCGATCGCGGTGGTCCTGTTCCTCGCCGTGATCCCGGTGATGATCTGGAACGTCCGCAAGTTCCGTGAGCAGGAGGCCATGCGGTGACGGTCCCCCTCCCGGTCGACGTCGCCGACGCTCCGGCCCCCCGCAAGGCCGCCACCCACTCGAGCGGCTGGTTCGTGCGCATCACGGTCGCCGTGGTCGTGCTCATCTGGCTGATCCCCACGGCCGGCGTGCTCGTCACCTCCTTCCGGCCCGAGGCGCTGGCGGACAGCACGGGGTGGTGGACCGCCCTCGCCCACCCGTTCCGGGCCGGTGAGTGGACCTTGGAGAACTACCGAACGGTGCTCGACTCCGGCGGCTTCAAGAACGCCTTCCTGAACAGCCTGGCGGTGACGATCCCGTCCACCGTCATCCCGGTCACCATCGCGGCCTTCGCGGCGTACGCCTTCTCGTGGATGGAGTTCCGGGGCCGCTACGTGATGTTCGTGCTCGTGGTGGGGCTCATGGTCGTGCCCCTCCAGATGGCACTGATCCCGATCCTCAAGCTCTACACGGACGGGGCATCCCTCTTCGGCCTCCAGGTGTTCCCCGACCTCAACCTGAACGGCACCTTCCTGGGCATCTGGCTCGCCCACACGGCGTTCGGTCTGCCCCTCGCGACCTACCTGCTGCGCAACTTCATCGGGGCGCTTCCCTCGTCGATCATCGAGTCGGCCAAGATCGACGGCGCCGACCACTTCACGATCTTCCGGCGGCTGGTGGTGCCCCTCTCGGTGCCGGCCCTCGCCGCCTTCGCGATCTTCCAGTTCCTGTGGGTGTGGAACGACCTCCTGATCGCCTACGTCTTCCTCGGCGGCAGCCGCGACACGCGGGTGATCACGATCGCGCTCAACAACCTCTCGGGAACGCGCGCGGAGGACTGGCACCTGCTCACCTCGGCGGCCTTCATCTCGATGGCCCTCCCGCTCGCGGTGTTCTTCTCGCTCCAGCGGTACTTCGTCCGGGGCCTCACGGCCGGATCGGTGAAGGGCTGACGCGCGGATGCTGACGACGACGCGCCACTCGGGTACGGCGGGCACGGGACCGCTCTCGCCGCAGCGCAAGTGGCGCGCCATCGCGCTTGGCGACCCTGGTGCTCACCCCCGCGATCTGGGCGCTGCTCGCCGGCCTCGTGGCGATCGCGGCCCACGATCGGGTCGACGCTCCCGCCGCGGCGGCGATCGTGTTCGGCCTGGCGCTGATCCCCGTCGCGCTCATCGTGCTGGCGCTGGCCTCTGAGCACCCGAGCGCCTCGGCCGCCGTCGCGCGGGCGATGGGGCTCGGCCTGCTGGTGGGCATCCTCGTGTCGGCCGGCGCCGCCGATGCCGTCACCGGCCTCGTCGCGGGTGTGGGGGCGGGCGGCATCGTCGCGCTGCGAGCCGACGCCGCGCACGGCTGGCGGATGCGCGCCGTCGGCGTCGCCGTGGCGGCCGCGTACACGTTCGTCCTCGCGCGGAGCGCGGGCGGGATGGTGCTGGTCGTTGCGCCGATCTTCCCCTTCACCAGCCTCGGCCTCGCCGACCACTTGTCCGAGTGGCGGCTGGCCCGGGCACAGGCGACACCCGAGGCCGCTCCACCCGTCGACCGGTGACCTCCGCGCCTCGCGGGAACGGGTTCCCCGCCGACTTCCTGTGGGGGGCCGCCACCTCGGCCTTCCAGATCGAAGGCGGCGTCGACCTCGACGGGCGCGGACCATCGATCTGGGACACCTTCTGCGCCACCCCGGGCAAGATCGCGGGCGGCGACGACGCCCGGACGGCGGCCGACCACCGGAACCGCATGGCCGAGGACGTGGCCCTGCTGGCGTCCCTCGGCGTCCAGGCCTACCGGTTCTCGATCGCGTGGCCGAGGGTCATGCCCACCGGCCGGGGCGCCGTCAGCGAGGACGGGCTGGACTTCTACCGGGCCCTCGTCGAGGAGCTCCTCGGCGCCGGGGTCGAGCCCGTGGCCACGCTCTACCACTGGGACCTCCCGCAAGCGCTCGAGGACGACGGGGGCTGGCCGGCCCGCGACACAGCATCGTGGTTCGCCGAGTACGCCGCCGTCGTGGGCTCGGCCCTCGGGGGCCGGGTCCGGCACTGGACCACCGTGAACGAGCCGTGGTGCGCCGCGATGCTGGGCTACGCGGCCGGGGTGCACGCGCCCGGGCGGGCCGAGCCCGGTGCGGCGGTGGCCGCGTCGCACCACCTGTTGCTCGCCCACGGCCTCGCCGTCGACGCCCTGCGGGCCACGGCGGGTCCCGAGGCGGAGATCGCCATCTCGTTGAACCCGTACCCGGTGGTCGCCGCCGGCCCCACCGACGCCGACCGGGACGCCGCCCGGCGCGTCGACGGCGTGGCCAACCGGCTCTGGTACGACGCCGTGCTCCGCGGCTGCTACCCCGACGACGTGCTCGAGGACTTCAGCACGGTCAGCGACCTCACCCACATCCGGGACGGCGACCTGGCCCAGATCGCGCGTCCGCTCGACGCCATGGGCCTCAACTACTACCGGCGTCACCACGCCCGAGCGACGCCGGGCGCGTCGGCGGACGGGCCGACCGCGCAGTGGCCCGGCTCCCCCGACGTGGAGCTCGTGACCCCACCGGGTCCGGTCACCGACGGCGGCTGGGCGGTGGAGCCCGAGGGTCTCCTCGAAGCGCTGGTCGCGCTGACCGAGGGGTACGACCCTCCGCCCCTGTACGTGCACGAAGCGGGAGCCGCGTACGACGACGACCTCGATCCGCAGGGCGAGGTGCACGACGAGGGTCGCGTGGCCTGGTTGGATGCCCACCTCCGCAGCGCTCGGCGGGCCGCGGACCAGGGCGTCGACCTCCGCGGGTTCTTCGTCTGGTCGTTGCTCGACAACTTCGAGTGGGCCGAGGGCTACCGGCACCGGTTCGGGATCGTCCACGTCGACCGCGACACCCTGGTGCGCACGCCCAAGGCGAGCGCGCGGTGGTACCGGCAGGTCATCGCGGCGGGCGGCTCCGGCGACGACGGTTGATCGCGCGTCACGGGCTGGGCAGGGTCTCCAGGGCCTCGACGTCCGCCTCGAGCAGGTCGGGACTCCGGCGCGCGGTGTTCAGCGACACGAGCCCGAGCGCCACCAGGACGACCGCCATGCCGGCCACCTGGATCCCGGTCAGGGGCTCGTCGATCCACAACGCCGCGCCCGCGGCCGCGAACACCGGGATGGCCAACGTCAGCAGCGACACGGTCAGCAGGGTGACGTGTCCGTGGGCGAAGGCCATGAGGAAGTGGCCGAGCAGGCCGTTGACGACCGTGAGGTACAGGATGATGAGCCACCCGTTCGCGTCGGTGGTCCCGAGGGTGCCCTCGAACAGCAACGGGAGGGGCACGACGGCCACCGCGGCCACGATGGCCATGCCGGTGAGGAACTCCCACGCCGAGAGCTCCTGGCGGGCCGTCTTCGTGAACACGAAGTAGGCGGTCCAGGCCACGAGGGCGCCGACCGCCAGCACGTTGCCGAACGTGCTGTTCGCGCCCCCGCCGTCACCGCCCACCACCACCAGCACCGTGCCCGCGACCGCCACGGCGCCCCACATCACCTCGGACCGGCGGGCCCGCTCGCCGAAGAGGCGACTGGCGACCGCGAGCACGAGCAGCGGCTGGAGCGCGCCGATCACCGTGGCGTTGGCGATGCTCGTCTCCTGCACCGCGCAGAAGAAGAGGACGAGGTCGGCCGTGAACGCCAGCCCGCCCCACAGCGAGAGGCGGAGCAGCCGCTTGGTGATCCGGCCGCCCGTGGCCAGGAAGGCGACCGTGACGATCGCGGCCCCGAGCCAGATGCGGTAGCAGGCCACCCCGAGCCCGTTGAGTCCCTCGACCTGCTTGATGGCCACGGAGGACAGGCCCCAGACCACCACGGCGGCCGTCGCGGCCGCCATCCCGAGGCCCGGGCGGCGCTCGGCGGCGGGGGCGGCGGTCACCGGCGCACTCTAGGGGGACCGCTGGTCATAGCCTCCAGGCGTGCCGGACCAGCTCGTCGAGCTCCCCGACGGGGACATCACGCCGCTCCTCGACCTCGTCGAGCACGCGGTCTTCATCAACATCTCGCCCGGCGTCGACGCCCAGGAGGTGCCCCCGCGCAGCGGCCTCACCCACCTCTTCGGCAACCGCGGGCCCACGGTGCCGCTCGCCACGTGGACCCCCGGCGAGATCGGGATCCAGCACATGGCCGGCCAGCGGGTGAGCCGCTTCCTCGCCGAGCGGGGCTGCGCCGTGCCCGGAGGACTGGTACATCGCGTCGGAGAGCCCCAAGCGGGGCCTGGTCATCAAGACGTACCAGGCACCGCCGGAGGAGACGCTGGCCTGGCTCGTCGAGGCCTGTCGTCGGCTCAACCCGCTCGAGGTCCACTACCCCTGGCAGGCCGTCGTCAGGACCCGCTGACCGCCTCGGCGGCCGTGGCCACGGCCCAGCGGTAGTCGGCCTTGCCGGCGGGGCTGCGGACCACCGCGTCGACGAGCACCACGTGCTTGGGCACCTTGTAGCCCGCCAGGTGCTGCTTGCAGTGGGCGACGCAGATCGTCGACGGCGGGGGAGGTGCCGGTGGCGGGCTGCACGACGGCGGTGACCGCGGTCCCCCAGCGGTCGTCGGGCACGCCGACGACGAGGACGTCGGCCACCGCGGGATGGCCGTGGAGGACGCCCTCCACCTCCTCGGGGTGGACCTTCTCCCCGCCGGTGTTGATCGACGTGGCCCCGCGGCCGAGCAGCTCCACCGTGCCGTCCTCGGCCACCGTCGCCAGGTCGCCCGTGATGAGCCAACGATCACCGTCGTGCTCGAGGAAGGTGGCCGCCGTCTTCTCCGGGTCGTCGAAGTACCCGAGGGGCAGCCGGCCCGCCGGTGACGATCCGCCCGACGACGCCGCTGCCGGGCTCCACCGGCTCGTCGTCGTCGCCCAGCACGAGCGTCGGCTTGGCCCCCGACGTCGAGAACCGCACCGCGCCGCTCGGCGTGCCGTCGGCGGCCGTCACGCGCGACGACCCCTGGATGCCGGCCTCTGACGAGCCGAAGCCGTCGTTCACCATGAGCGTCGGGAAGCGATCGAGGATGCGAGCCTTGCAGCCGGTCGACATCGGGGCGCCGCCGTTCGAGATCGAGAACAGCGTCGACACGTCGGGACGCTCGGCCGCGGGCATCGCATCCCACGCGTCGAGCAGCGGCTTGGCGACGGCGTCCCCGACGACGGTGAGCAGGTTGACGCCCTCGTCCGCGATCGTGCGCCACACCCGGGCGGGGTCGAGCGAGCCCTCCATCAGCACGACCTTGCCGCCGCTGAAGAACCACATGAACGAGGTCCACTGGGCGGCGGCGTGCATCATCGGCGCGAGCGGCAGGTAGGTGATGCCGTCGCCGATGCGCTCCGGGAGCTCGACCGGTGACGTCACCTCCCCCTGCACGCGCATGGGGTCGCCCCCGCCGAGGCAGGCGAAGAACGCGTCGCCCTGACGCCACACGACGCCCTTGGGGAGGCCCGTGGTGCCGCCGGTGTAGATGATGTAGCGGTCGTCGTCGCCCCGGTCCGGCACGATCGGTCGCGTCGGCGCCGCGGCGTCGAGGGCCGCTTCGTAGGGCGCGCCGGTCTCGAGGGTCCACGCCACCCGATCGAGGTCGGGGAGCACCCCGGCGAGGACGGCGGCGTGCTGGGGGCCGTGGATGACGCCGACCGCGTGGCAGTTGTCGAGCAGGTACCGCAGCTCGCCGGCCACGTACCGGTAGTTCACGTTGATCGGGACGGCCTGGATCTTGAAGCAGGCCAGCATCGCCTCGACGTACTCGGCGCAGTTCTCGAGGTAGAGGCCGACGTGCTGCCCGGGGGCGACGTCCTGGCCCATCAGGTGGTGGGCGAGCCGGTTGGCGCGCGCCTCGATGTCGGCGTAGGTGCGGCGCTGCTCGCCCACCACCAGGGCGAGCCGGTCGCCGAGGGCGTCGGCCGCCATCTCCCACACGTCGGCGAAGTTGAAGGTGGCGGGGGGGCGGGCGTCCATGGCGATGGCCTACTTGATGGCGACCGGGTTCACCGGCGCACCCGTGCCGCCGGTGACCGGCTCGGGGTTGGCGACGAGGAGCATCTCGTAGACGCCGTCGGCGGCGCAGTGGGCGGCCAACGCCTCCAGGTCGAAGTTCTGGCCCTGGGTGAGGCCCACGTCACGCAGCTGGATGGCGTGCACGGGGAAGAGCACGGCCGGGTCCTCGCCCGGGTGCACCTCCATGGCCAGGGTGTCGATGGCCACGGCGGCCACGTCGTGGCGCCGGAACCAGCGGATGGTGTGGGTGGTGAGCCCGGGCTGGTCGGCGAGCAGGTACGCCTCGCGGTCCCGGCGCTTGAGGTGCGTCATCTGACCGGTGCGGACCAGCACGATGTCGCCGGGCTCGATCGTGACGCCCGTGCGCTCCGCCGCCGCGTCGAGATCCGCCTCGCGGATCGGGTGGCCCGCCGGGAGGACCTCGTGGCCGAGGGCGCGCGCCACGTCGAGGAGGATCGCCCGGCCGACGATGCTCGTGACCCGGTGGATCCCGCAGCGGGTCGCGCCGCGCTCGGCGGTGGTGCTGCTGGCCGGGAAGCCGTTGTAGAGCTTCCCCTCGTAGCTCACGTGGGCGAGGGCGTCCCAGTGCGTGCAGGCCTGGAGCCCCATCGTGATGGTGTCGTCGCTGAAGCAGCAGTCGTCGGCGTCGCCCGTGTAGGCCATGTTGATCGCGACCATGGTGTGCAGCGGGTTGATCCGACCCGGGATCGTGCCCAGCTGGGGCCCGTTGGCGTCGAGCCGGATGGCCAGCGGGAACCGAACGCCGGTGCGAGCCGCGGCCAGGCCCCGGGCCACCGCCGCGTCGTCGATCAGGTTGAGGGTGCCGAGCTCGTCGTCATCGCCCCAACGTCCCCAGTTGGAGACCTCGGCGGCGAGGGCGCGGAGCTCGGGCGGGAGGGCCATGCGCCCGGTGTCTAGCCGACTACCTCGACGCGGCTTCGCGGTACCGGGTGGTGGAGTGCACCGGGTCCTTGTCGAACTGCGGGATCACCTCACGCCCGAAGAGCTCCATGGACTGCACGACCACGTCCGTGGGCAGCGTGTTCGTGGTGGGGCTGAACGTCAGCTGGTCGAAGCCCTCGTCGGCCCACTTCTGCACGCCGATGGCGCAGTCGTCGGGGTCGCCGACGACGACGAAGCCCCCCGCCGCCATCTGCTCGACCTGCTCGGGGGTGGGCTCGGGGATCTTGTTGGGCCACTCCGGCAGCCCGTCGGGCTTCGGGATGTTGTCGAGCCAGTGGAACGCGAGCGAGGTGTAGTAGTTCATGCCCATGTTGGCGGCGACCTCGAAGGCCTTCTTCCGGTCCTCCATGCAGAGCATGTTGGTGACGCCCATGATGTTGTCGTTGATGTAGTCACCGACGGGGGTGGCCTGACCGATCTTCGCCTTGTAGCCCTGCACCAGCTTCGAGAGCTGGCTCGGTGCGCCGGTGGTGAAGCAGAAGGTGCCCAGCCCGAGCTCGGCCGCTTCGCCGAACGTGGGGGGCGAGCCCGCCGCGACCCACATGGCCGGGTGGGCGGGGCCGTACGGCTTCGGGAACACCTCGCGCTCGGGGACCCGGAAGTACTGGCCCTCGTAGGAGTAGGTGCCCTTGCGCCACATCTTCGGGATCTCCTCGATGGCCTCCCGCCACATGGCCTTGGTCTCGTTGATGTCGGCGATGTCGAAGCCGTACACCTCGGTGGTGGAGCTGCCCCGGCCGGTGCCGAACTCGAAGCGGTTCCCCGAGAGGTGGTCGAGGAGGGCGACGTTCTCGGCGATGCGCACCGGCTTGTTCACCGCCGGCGTGATGTTGAAGATCGCGGAGCCGAGGTGCACCCGATCCGTGATGGCCGAGCAGTGGCCGAGGAAGGCCTCGGGCCCGGGCATGTGCGAGTACTCGTCGAGGAAGTGGTGCTGCGGGCACCACACGTACTTGAAGGCGTTCTGGTCGGCCGCCTTGGCGATCTCGACGTTCCGCATGATCCGCTTGTGCTCGGCGTTCGGGTCGGCCGCGCGCTCGAACTTGGGGACGAACAGCTGGGCGAAGACGCCGAACTCCATGGGGGATGCCCTCCTAGGCAAGCCGATGCAACTCGGACGAACCTAGCACGAAACTAGAACGTGTTCTAGTTTCGGGTGCGGGCCGCCTTGGCCCGGCGACGGGCCACCTTGAGGGACCGCTCGACGAGCTCGGCGTCGTCGCCGAACCCGAGCGCGCACCGCCGCAGGTGGTCCTCGAACGTGGGGATCGGGTCGCGCTGGACGCCCTCGAAGTACCCCGACAGCTCGATGAGGACGTGACCGTGAGACGCCGCCCACACCACCTCGCCGGCCGTCATCACGTCGTCCACCTCCCACCGACCCGCGTCCCGACAGCGCTCGATGCGAGTGAGGAGGGCGACGAACGTGCCGCCGGCCGACTCGATGTCCTCGCCCCGCGCGTGGCGCATGGCCAGGAGCCCGTCCCCGAACATGACCCGGTACAGGTGCGGGTTGCCGAGCCCGAAGCGCCGGTAGCCGTACCCCTGCGCCATGAAGTCCGCCACCGGGTCGTCGGTGACCGCGGGCTCCTCCAGCACCGCGCCGAAGCGTCGGAAGCCCTCGCGCCACACCTCGGCCACCACGTCGTCGAGCCCGTCGAAGTGGGTGTAGAGCACCTGGGTCGACGCGCCGACCTCCTTGGCCAGGCGCCGCGCGGTCACCGCCTCCCGCCCCTGCTCGGCCAGGAGCCGCGCCGCCGCCTCGATCAGCTGCACGCGCATCGCGGGGTCAGGAGGACGGGGCATCGCTTGACGATGATACATGACAGTGTTATCAATAACAGTGTCATCTCACCCGAGGAGCATCCCATGACCGTCGTCGAGAACAAGTGGCTCACGGGCCCGTACGCCCCGATCCCCGGTGACGTCACCGCCACCGAGCTCGAGGTCGTCGGCACGCTGCCGGTGGAGCTGAACGGTCGTTACCTCCGCAACGGTCCCAACCCGATCACCCCGGTCGACCCCGCGACCCACCACTGGTTCGTCGGCGACGGGATGGTGCACGGCGTCCGCCTCGGGGAGGGGAAGGCCGACTGGTACCGCGCCCGCATGGTGCGCAGCACCGCGGTGAGCGAGGTCGCTCGGCGAGGAGCCCGCCCCCGGCGAGCGCCACGGCGGCATGGAGACCGCCAACACGAACGTGATCGGTCTGGGCGGCAAGACCCTCGCCATCGTCGAGGCGGGGGCCCGGCCGGTCGAGCTGTCCTACGAGCTCGACACCGTGTGCCACACCGACCTCGGCGGCCGCCTCCCCCACGGCTACACCGCCCACCCCAAGCTGGACCCGGCCACCGGCCTCCTGCACGCGGTGTCGTACCACTGGGCGCTCCCCCACCTCGAGTACACCGTCATCGATGCCGACGGCGTGGTGCAGCAGGTCAGCCCGATCCCCGTCGACGACGGTCCGATGGTGCACGACTGCTCGATCACGCCGCGCTGGGTCGTCGTCTACGACCTCCCGGTCACGTTCGACCTCGAGGCCGCCATGGCGGGCGGCACGTTCCCCTACACGTGGAAGGACGATCGCCCCGCCCGCGTCGGGCTGATCCCGCTCGGCGGTGATGGCGCGGACGTGCGCTGGTTCGAGGTGGCTCCGTGCTACGTGTTCCACCCGCTCAACGCCCACGACGACGGTGACAAGGTGGTGCTCGACGTCGTCCGCTACGACCGGATGTTCGATGCCAAGCGCCAGGGCCCCGACGACAGCGCTCCCCTGCTGTGGCGTTGGACGATCGACACCGCCAGCGGCACGGTCAACGAGGAGCAGCTCAGCGACGTGTCGTTCGAGTTCCCCCGCGTCGACGAGCGCCTGGTCGGCCGACCGCACCGCTGGGGCTACGGCGCCACCGTGCGGCACGATGGGGCCGCACGCGACAACGCGTTCGGCGGCGAGCTCGTGCGCATCGACGGCAAGACGGGCGACGTCAGCCCCATCAGCCTGGGCGCGGGTCGCGCGGCCGGCGAGTGGTCGATGGTCCCCCGCCACGCCGACGCCGCCGAGGACGACGGCTGGCTCGTCAGCTTCGGCTACGACAAGGCCACCGACCGCGGCGAGCTCGTCGTGCTCCCCGCCGCCGACCCGGCGTCCGGCCCGGTCGCCCGGGTGATCCTGCCGAACCGCATCCCCGTCGGCTTCCACGGCAACTGGGTCGCCGACTGATCACCGCCACACCACGACTGCTTCTGTGTGCGCTCGCCACCGCCATGCGGTGCCTGACGCACACAGAAGCAGTGGGGTGTCTACAGAACCAAGACCCCGCGGTTGAGCTTGCCGGCGTGGAGGTCCTCGAGGGCGGCGTTGATGTCGGCCAGGTCGTAGGTCTGGCTGACCATCTCCCCGAGGGGCATCCGGCCGTCCAGGTAGAGCTGCACGTACATCGGGATGTCGTGGTGGGGCCGCGTGCTGCCGTACCGGCAGCCCATGATCGACTTGTCGTTGTAGAGCGTGTTGACCACGAAGCTGGCCTCGGTGCCGAGCTTGGGCACGCCCAGCAGGATGCACTGGCCGCCCCAGTCGAGCAGGTCGATGGCGTTCCGGATGAGGGCCGGGTGGCCGACGCACTCGAAGGCGTGATCGACGCCGTCCGGCAGGCCGAGGTCCTTCACCGCCTGCACCAGCTCACCGTCACCGGTGAGCGTGGAGCCGTCGAGGAAGTCGGTGGCGCCGAACTGCCGGGCGACCGCCTCCTTGCCAGGGTTGGCGTCGATCACGACGATCCGTCCGGCCGCGCTCAGGTGGGCCGCCTGGATGACCGACTGGCCGATGCCGCCGGCTCCGATGACCGCCACCGTCTCGCCGGGCTGCACCTTGGCGCGGTTGAGCACCGCACCCGCACCGGTGACGACCGCACAGCCGATGAGGCAGGCCACCTCGAGCGGCATGTCCTTGGAGATGACCACGGCCTGGCTCTCGGCCACGACGGTGCGCTCGGTGAACACGCCCGCGTTGGCGAACTGGAACGCCTTCTCCCCCGCCACGGTGAACGGGCGGTTGAGACGGCCCATCGTGTCCTTGCAGTGGGTGGGCTGACCGCGGTCGCAGGCGTCGCACAGACCGCAGGCGCCCAGCGTGGTCAGCACGACGTGGTCACCGACCTGCACCTTGCGGACGGCGTCGCCGATCTCCTCCACCACACCGGCGCCCTCGTGCCCGAGCACGACCGGCGTCGGGAACGGGATGGTGCCGTCGAGCACCGACACGTCGGAGTGGCAGAGCCCGGCGTTGACGATGCGGACGACGACCTCGTGCGGCTTCGGCCCGCGCACCTCGACGTCGTCGCGGACCTCGAGCTCCCCCGTCCAGACGAGCCCCCTCAACGTCTGTGGTCGATTCTGATCGGTATGCGCACGTTTCGACCGCAGACGTTGTCATGAGGGGCTCAGGACGTGGCCGGGGAGGCCGGCGTCGGGCTGCAGCTCGCCGTCGATCACGATCGGGACGCCGTTGACGATGGTGGCGTGCACGCCCTTGGGCTTGGAGGTCCAGCGGGCGGCGCCGTTGGGGAAGTCGTGGGCGAGCGCCTTCTGGTCGGGACCCACCGTGTCGGGGTCGAAGATCATGACGTCGGCGGCGTAGCCGACGAGCAGCAGACCTCGATCGGTGAAGCCGCACAGCGCGGCCGGGATGGCCGTGATCTGCCGCACGCCCTCCTCCAGGGTGAAGCCGCCCCACTCGCGCACCCAGTGCTGGAGGAACCACGTGTGGGCCTCGGCGCCGTCGTCGCGATCGAGGTGGGCACCGCCGTCAGACGTTCCCACGATCATGTGGGGGTCGCCCTGGGCGACCCTGGTGCCCTCGATCCACTCGGGCGTCTCCGTCTTCCAGAGGAACTCGACGGCGAGCTCCTCTGACGCGGCGATGTCGAGGAAGGCATCGGTGGGGTGCACGCCTCGTTCAGCGGCGATGTCCACGAGCGATCGCCCGATCAGCTTCTCGTTCTCCGGCTGGGCCACCTTGTTGACGTGCAGCACCGCCCAGGCCGGCGGCGGCAACGTGGGGCCGGCCGCCGGATCTCGATTGGGATGGTCCACGGAATCCCGGACGGCGTCGCGGAACGCCGGATCCGCGATGAGCGCCAGTCGCTCCTCGACGGTGGTCGCCTCCGTGAAGAGGCGGTTCAGCTGCAGCGCGCCTTCGTACAGCTTGGTGCCGGCGGCGAGGTTGAACGTGCGGTTGAACGGCTTCGACATCGCCATCGAGTAGACCGCCGCGCCGCGCGCCGTGGCCTCGTCGACGAAGCGCTTGGCGTTGTCCCAACCCGCCGTCGGTGCGTCGACCTTCGAGCGAGCGCCGAGTCCCTGGATGATCACCGGCAACCGCGACAGGAGCGACATCTCGATGAGCAGCTCCTCGTCGTCCGGCGTGATGCCCCCCACCGCCGAGCCGGGCAGGTAGGCGAGCGAGCCGCCACCCGCGCGGCCCGCGGCCTCGGCGAGCGCCTTCAGCTCGTCGAGGCCGGCGAGGCGCGAGGGCACGGGCCGGTCGGCCGAGTCGAAGTGCGTCGGCGAGTGGGTGGAGCTGAACCCGGCCGCGCCGGCGTCCATGGCGTCGCGCACGATCGCCGCCATGCGCTCGACCTCCTCGGCGGTGGCCTCGCGCTCCTGGGCGGCGTCGCCCATCACGTACCGGCGCAGGGCGCAGTGCCCGATGTAGAACGCGGCGTTGATGCCGATCTTGCCCGTGCATCGAGGCGAGGAACTCGGGGAAGCTCTCGAAGCCGTCGACCGGGATGCCCTCCAGGGCGCTGGCGTCCATGCCCTCGACGCGGGCGAACAGCTGGATGAGCCACGGGGCGTCGCCGGGCTTCAACGGCGCCACCGAGAAGCCGCAGTTCCCGGTGACGACGGTGGTGACGCCGTGGTAGCAGCTCGACGTGCCGTAGGGCTCGAAGGTGAGCTGCGGGTCATAGTGCGTGTGCGGGTCGACGATGCCCGGCGCGACCACCCGGCCGGTGGCATCGATCACGCGGGTGCCCTCACTCGGGTCGATGAAGCCGATGGCGGCGATGCGCCCGTCGCGGATGCCGACGTCAGCCGTGCGGCGGGGCAGGCCCGTGCCGTCGACGACGGTCCCGTTGGTGATCACGAGGTCATAGGACGCCATGCCGGCGAGACTAGAACACGTTCTAGTTCCCGGCCAGGCCCGCCTCAGTAGAGCAAGAGGTCGACGTTGTAGCTCGAGAAGTTCCGGTACGACCGGACGCGCTGCACGATCACGTCGACCGGCCCGCGGTCGAGCGGGACGTAGGGCCGCACGAGCTTGTACTGGCTGCTCCGGGCGATCTCTCGGTACGCGGTCCACCTGGCCGACTTCGAGGACCACCGCCACTCCTGCACGATCCAGGTCCCCTTCGTCTCCCGGGCGGTGTAGAGCTGTCCACCCCGACCGAACGAGACGCCTCCGAGGTACTGGCTGTCCGCTTCGAAGCCGAAGGGCTTGCCGCTCGCCAGGCTCCAGGACGGCGCCGTCCAGGAGGTCCCCTCCAGGACCTTCAGCTTGTACGTGGCGTTCTGAGCCGCCGTGGCCGCGTCCCAGACGGCGTACGCGATGGCGGGACGACCGGCGGCGAGGCCGACGTCGAGCACCCTCACCTTGAACGAGCCCCGGGGCGCGATGACCTGCTCGAGCTCGGTCGGCTGGATCGCTGGCCCACCTGGTTCGTCCAGGTCGCCGAGGACCGTGCCGTCGGTCCGGGAGATGATCCCGCTGTTGAAGTCGATCGTGCCGTACACCACGGGTCGGTAGGTCGAGTGGCCGGGGTGCCCGTAGAACACGAGGTGGTGGAGGCCGGCGGTGCCGTTGGGCTTGATCAGCGCGTAGACCTTGCCGTGGCCGTCGGCGTCGATGAGGACGCGCTCGTCTCCCCAGGTCGCGCCGAAGTCGCCGCTCGTCCGGTAGTGCCACTGGTCATCCGCGACCCTGGTGACCAGCGTGAGCTGGGTAGGCGACTGGATGACCTGGGCGTAGGTCAATCGCCCGGAGAACCGGAGCTGCTGCTCTTTGCCCATCGCCAACGTCTGGCGGTTGACCGTCCTGTAGCGCATCACGTTGTCGGTGCCGTGCTGCGTGTAGAACGCGAGCAGGTGCGGGTGTGCAGCGGAGAGCGCGATGGCCGGCGCGTTGTGGTCGTCGACCTTGCTGATGCCAAGCGTCGCCCACTTCACCGACCCGGTCGAGGGCTGGGCGCGAGCGATGCGCACCGTTCCGAGGCGGGCGATGCTCGCGACCCACGTGTACGGGCCGTCGCTCACCGCCAACGGCTGCGTCCACCACGAGTAGGCGGCGTTCGGAACCGTCATCAGCGGCGCCGGCGGCGGCACGGCCGCCTGCGCAGGTGACGGGACGAGGCCTGCCAACGTCAGGACTCCGATCGACAACGCCAGCGCCCGACCCACGCGGCGCGCGCGCCAGCCCCCCGCTCCCGCTTTGCCCACCGACATGAGCCGCAATCTTCACGTGCGGGCCTCTGTGCGTCTGTGGTCCATTGGGACCATTTCGAGCGCCATGCCCTCGGGAGAAGCGAGGAACGACGCGGTCGAGCACCTCCCCCGCGTCCGCCGCATGGTCCCGGTGCGCTAGAACCCACCGCCGTGGCGGTCACATCCACGGTGGACCGTGCAGGGCAGCAGGACGAGGGCGACGGCTTCCGCCTCAGTGCTCGGCGCGTCGCGGCCGACGCCGCGGTGCTCATGGGGCTGGCGGGGCTGGCCATCACGCAGCCGCTGCTCGACCTCTTCGGGAACAACCCGACCTTCTTCGTCGCCGGCCACTACGGACGTCAGCAGATCGTCGCCTTCGCGCTCGTCATCGCCTTGGTGCCGACCGCTGTGGTGCTCCTCGTCACCAGTGCGGCGGGCCTGTTCGGGCGGCGAGCCCACGCCATCGCCTTCACGGTCGGGGTGCTGCTGTTCGGTGTGCTCTTCGGCATGGCGCTCGTGCGCGCGTTGGGGATCGACTCGGCCGTGCCCGCCATCGGCGTCGCGCTGGCGGTGGGCATCGGTGTGGCCGTCGCGGAACGAAAGGTGCGGGTCACCCGCACGTTCCTCGCGTACCTCGCGGTGGCCAATGTGGCGTTCGTCGCGCTCTTCGGCCTCGCCAGCCCCACGAGCGAGCTCCTCGCCGGTCGGTTCTACGCCGACGCGGGGGACGTCCACGGTCCGGGGCTCGAGGGGCCGGTCACCGTCATCGTGCTCGACGAGTTCCCGTTGGCAGCCGTGGTCCGCGGGGACGGGTCGATCAACGAGGTCCGGTACCCGAACCTCGCCGCCCTGGCCGAGCAGTCGACCTGGTTCCGCAACGCGTCGTCGCGAGGTGGCCACCACCTTCGTCTCCGTGCCGGAGATCCTGACGGGCGTCCTCGCGACCGAAGACGACCTCCCGACGTACCGCGACCACCCGCGCAACCTGTTCACGTTGTTCGGGGGGGAGTACCCGCTCAACCGGTACGAGGCCATCACGGACCTCTGCCCGCCGCAGATCTGCGAACCGCCGCCCGCGGAGAGCCTCAGCCAAGCCCTGTCCGACGCCTCCGTGCTGTACGGCCATCGGGTGCTGCCTGCGGCTCTCCGCGACTCGCTCCCGTCGATCGACGGGCAGTGGGGAGACTTCGGCGGCGAGCTGACGGTGGACAGCTCCGTGCCTGCGAGCGACGCCCCGCCTGACAGCGACCCCATGGCTGGCCTCGGCGACCTCCCCGCGGCGGACCAGGGGCGCCTCGGACAGGCGGCCGCGCTGCGGCGGCAGGTGGCGCTGATCAGCGCCGAGCCATCGGTCAACATGATCCACGTCCTGCTGCCGCACCATCCCTACAAGCTCACGCCCTGGGGGGTCGCCAGCACCGGTACGTGGCTCCCGAAGAACCTTCCCGGCGAAGGCTCGCCGGGAAGCGCGAGGATCTTCGCCCAGGTGTACGCACAGCAGGCCATGCAGATCGCTGCGGTGGACCAGCTGGTCGGCGAGGTGATCGAGCAGCTGAAGGCGTCCGGCGCATGGGACAACGGCACGCTGGTGGTGACGTCCGACCACGGCATCGACGTCACGCCACCGCGGTTCACCCGTCGGATCCAGGATGGGAACGAGGACCTCGTCCTGCGGATCCCGTTGTTCATCAAGGCGCCGGGTCAGGTCGAGGGGGAAGTGCGCGACGACCCCGCCAGCACGCTCGACGTCCTTCCGTCCCTGATCGACCTGCTGGACATCGAGACCGAGTGGGAGCTCGACGGCCACTCCCTCTTCGACGGCAGCGAGCCCCACCGCGACCCGCGCTGACCACGAGCCTCGACGAGGGGTTGGCGGCCTTCGCTCGCCAGCAGTCCCTCGCCCGTCCTGGCGACGGCTGGGCCGGACTCCTGGGGATCGGCCCGTTGGGCGATCTGGTGGAGACCGATGTCGCCGACCACGAGACCGGTGCCCCGAGCCCGCTCCGCTGGAGCTACTCGGGTGCCAGCGCACTGGAAGATCCAGCGTCGGCTCGAGGCGTCGTCCCGGTGTTGATGTCAGGGCACGTGCACGGCGGCGCCGAGCCCCCACCCGACCTCGTCGTCGCCCTCGACGGCGTGATCTCCGGCACCGTGGGGGACTACGTGCGCGACGCCGACGGATGGGCCTTCAGGGCGCTCTTGGGACCCGAGGTCGAAGGCGGGGCGCGTGGCGTCGTCGCCTACGAGGTCGAGCGCCGTGGCGACGTCGTCATCCTGCATCCACTCGGCACCTAGCTCTCGACGACGTAGGCGTCCGCCAGGCGACGGGGTGCGCACGCGAGCCACCCGTCGAGGATCGCCTCCCGCAGGGCTCGCTTCGTGACCGATCGCAGCTGGATGAGGACCGCCGCGTAGCCGTCGAAGTGCGAGATCGTGAAGAACGCCTTCGGCTGGGCCGCGAGCACCGCCTCCTTCTCGGCCAGGTCCTCGACGCTGACCGCGAGGATCGGACCGGCCGGCGGGGTCGCATCGCCGAACCGCTTGATGTCTGCCTTGGAGAACGGCCGCTCCCACGCGAACGCCTTGCCGGCGACGTACCAGGTGCGGTTCCCGTGGCGCGCGCCCTCGGTGACCTCCGGGAGGGCCATCGCCATCCGGGCCGCCTCCTCGAGGCTCACCATGTCGGGAACGCTATCCCGATCGGCAGCACGGGGTCTGGGCCGGCCCCTCGCCATCGGCGGCCATCGGGGGCACGATGGAGGCGTGCGTGCGCCACGCGTCTCGCGACCTCACATGCCCGGCTACGGGATCCTGCCCCACGACGAGGGCACGGGCCTGCTGCCGTGGACGTGGGCGGCCGAGCGGCTGCAGCACAGCCACGACTACTGGCTGGCGACCATCTGCCGGGACGGGCGCCCGCACGTGATGCCGGTGTGGGCGGTCTGGAGCGACGGTGCCCTCTGGGCGAGCAGCGCGCTCGGCTCGCGCAAGGCGCGGAACCTCGCCGACGACGGTCGCTGCACCATCACCACCGACGACGCGCTCGAGCCGGTGGTGGTGGACGGCCACGCGGAGATCGTGCAGGACGCCGCGCTCATCGGGACCTTCCTCGACGGGATGAACACCAAGTACGGCACGAGCTACGACCCGAGCTTCCTCGATCCCGACGTCAACGCCACGTTCCGCATCAGCCCGGAGGTGGTGTTCGGGCTCACGGAGGACGACTTCGCCGGATCCCCGACCCGCTGGACCTTCGACTAGAGCCCCAGCATCTGGCGACCCATCGCCTGGTACTCGGTGTACGACATGCCAGACATGCCTCCGACGAAGAGCTCGGCGTCGTCGCCGACCAGGTGGTGGATCGTGTCGGTGGGCAACGTGCCGTCGGCCGCGGCCAGGATCGCCTCCACGACGCGATCCGGCGGGGGTGCGTTGTCGATGCTGGTGCGGTACCAGGCCTCCACCGTCCGGGCCATCGACTCGTAGGGGCTCCCGGTGGGGTCGGGGATGACGGCGTTGTCGAGCACCGAGGTGGCGAAGAACCCGGGTTCGATGCAGGCGACCGAGATGCCGAAGTCCTGGAGCTCCGAGCACATCGAGTCGCTCACCGAGCACAGGGCGTGCTTGGTGGCGGAGTACGACGACGTGTACGGCATCCCGTACATGCGGCCGGCGATCGAGGACACGTTGACGATGGTGCCGGCCCGTCGCTCGCGCATCGATGGCACGACCGCCCGAGCGCAGCGCAGCGGTCCCAGCAGGTTGGTGGAGATGATCTTCAGCCACTGCTCGTCGGTCTGCTCCTCGATGACCCCTCCCGTGCCGCCGATCCCCGCGTTGTTCACGAGGACGTCGACGTGGCCCTCGCGCTCGAGCACCGAGGCCAGGCCGGACGCCACGCTCGCGGCGTCGTCGACGTCCAACGGCAGGACCTCGGCGTCGATCCCCTCGTCGCTGATGACCTTGGCCAGGTCGCCCTTGGCCGGGTTCCGCATGGCGGCGTACACGCGATCGCCGCGCCGTCCGAACGCGAGCGCGGCGTGATAGCCGAACCCGCTGCTGCACCCCGTGATGACGACCACGCTCATCGTTCGGCCCTCCCGATCGGCTCGATGGGGAAGTCTGCTCCACTCCGTCGCGGGCCGCTCGCGATCGCGGTCGGCGTCAGCCGGGCCAGACGATGGACTGCATCTCGCTGTAGGCGTGCAGCCCGAAGCTGCCGCCATCGCGACCGACGCCGCTCATCTTGAAGCCGCCGAAGGGCGCCTCGTGGTTCCGTTGGGCCGTGTTGAGGCCGACGTTCCCCGTGCGCAGCTGCTTGGCGACGCGGAGCCCGCGGGTGGTGTCCGCCGTGAACACGTAGTCGTAGAGGCCGAACTCGGTGCCGTTGGCGATCGCCACGGCCTCGTCTTCGTCGTCGAAGGGCACGACCACGACCACGGGCCCGAAGAACTCCTGCTGCACCGCGGCGTTGTCGGGCTTGCAGCCGGCGATGAGCGTGGGCGCCACGTAGAAGCCGGTGGGCAGGTCAGGGCGCTCGCCCCCGGCGACCAGCTCACCACCCTGCTCGACCCCGGTCTGGATCAGGGCCTCCACCCGGCCGCGCTGCACCGCGGAGATGAGCGGGCCGACGACGGTGTCGCGCTCGAGCGGATCGCCGACCTTGAGGCGCCCCGCCGCCTGCTGGAGGCCGGCCACCACCTGGTCGTAGACGCCGCGCTGGGCGATCACGCGGGTCGGCGCGGTGCAGATCTGGCCGCTGTGGAACGCCCAGACGCTGGCGATGGTGCCGATGGCGGTCTTGAGGTCGGCGTCGTCGAACACGATGCCGGCGCCCTTGCCGCCGAGCTCGAGGAGCAGGCGCTTCATGTCGCGCCCCGCCACCTCGCCGATGGCCTGCCCGACCGGGGTGGAGCCGGTGAAGCTGACCATGTCGACGTGCTCCGACGCGACCAGGGCCTGGCCGACTGCCGCGCTCGAGCCGGTCACGACGTTGACCACCCCGGCGGGGAAGCCCGCGTCGCGCAGCACCTCACCGAACACGGTGACGGCCAGCGGATCCTGCGGGGCCGGCTTCACCACGACCGTGTTGCCCATCGCCAGCGCCGGGCCGATCTTCCCCGCCATGTTCACGATCGGGAAGTTGTACGGGGTGATGCAGGCGACCACGCCGACGGGCTGGCGCACGACCATCGCCCCCATGAGACCGCCCGCCGCCAGCGCCGTGGCCGGCATCTCACTCGGCGGGAGGGGGAGGACCGTCGGCTCGAGCGCACCCTTCGCGTACCGGCGGAACCGCTCGATGCACGTCGGGACCTGCATCGTCGATGCGACCCGTTGGGTGGCCCCGGTCTCCGCCTGCACGAGCGGGATCAGCTCCTCCATGCGGTCGCGGAGCAGGTCGGCCGCCTTGTTCAGCAGCGCCGCACGCTCCTCCGGCTTGGTGCGGCTCCAGGCCGGAAAGGCATCCGCGGCCGCCGCCGTCGCCGCCTCGACCTGGGCGACCGACGCCTCGGGCGCCTGTCCCACCACCGCCTCGGTGGCGGGGTTGACCACGTCGTACGCGCCGCCATCCCCGTCGACGCGGTCGCCACCGATGAGGAGCTGGTACCCCGCTGCTGCCATGCGGCGAGACTAGAACGCGTTCTCGTCCGTCGGGGGCGGGCGGCCGTCAACTTCTGGTTGACAGCACCCGATCTGTCAACTACTAGTTGACAGATGGCCCCCGCTCCCACGCTCCCCGACCTCATCGCCACCGTCGACGACGCGACCGACTCCGACGAGCCCCTCGCCCGGCTGGCGGCCGCATCCGCCATCGCCGGCGAGCTCGCCGACACCGGCGACGCGCTCGTCGGCCACTACGTCGACCGCTGCCGGAGCGCCGGCCACACCTGGGCCGAGATCAGCGGGTCGCTGGGGGTCTCGCGCCAGGCGGCCCACAAGCGCTACTCGTCGATCCCGCGCGACCTCGGCCGGTGGACGGAGCGGGCCAAGGCCGCCCTCCGGTTCAGCGTCGATGGCGCGCGTGGCCTCGGCCACGGCTTCGTGGGCACCGAGCACCTCCTCATGGGGCTCTTCCCGCCCGGGGGGATCGCCGCCACCCTGCTGGCCGAGTCCGGCCTGACCGAGGCCATCGTGGCCGAGAAGGTGGTGGCCCACACCCCGCGTGCCGAGAGGGGACCGGCCGAGCCGCCGTTCACACCGCTCGCCGCGCAGGTGTTCGGGGGGGCGCTCAGCGAGGCGATCGCCATGGGTCACAACTACATCGGGACCGAGCACCTCGTGCTCGCGCTGTTCCGGTCGGAGGGGCTGGCGGCCGAGATCCTCGCGGAGGCCGGCGCGACGCACGCGGGCTACCGGGCCCGCGTGATCCAGATCCTGTCCAGCTTCACGAAGTAGCGCCCTGGCCGAGGGCTCGCCTCGGGTGACGCCCGTCGACGTAGCCGAGGAACGGCGGGAAGATGTTGTACCCGAGCAGCTCCTGGAGCCTCGGATCGAGGGTCCGCATGACGTCGACGGGCACGGCGGTCACGTGGTTCTCCTGGGCGCGGAGCCACGACGCCGCGTACTCGAGGATGACGCCGAGCCGTCGCTGCTCGGTGTGGTTGGCGCCGCCGCCGTGCCACACCGTCCCGACGTAGAACATCACGGAGCCCGCCGGCATGGTCGCCGCGATGGCGTCGCCGTCAGGGGGCTTGTCGGCTGGTGACGAGCGATGGCTGCCCGGCACGATCAGGGTGGCGCCGTTCTCCTCGGTGAAGTCGTCGAGGGCCCACATCGTGTTCAACACGACCTGTGGGTGCGGCCACGACAGCGGGTACACGACGTCGTCCCGATGCAGTCCTTGGGCCGATTCGCCGGGGCCGATGTCGATGCCCACCGGACCGCTCAGCTGGTAGTGCCCCAGCACTCGATCGAGCACGCCGAGGAGGAGCGGGTGCGTGGCCAGCTCGTCGAAGCCGCGCACCTTGGCGAAGAGGGCGTAGATCCGCTCTGGTGTCGAACCCCTCGAAGTCGTTGCGGCCGAGCGGGGTCTGCTGGCGGTGGGGCGCGAGCTCGTGGTGGAGGGCCGCGATCTTGTCCGGACGCGAGGAAGCGCTCGACGACGACGCACCCCTCGGCGTCGAGCGCGTCGGCCACGCGCGCAACGCTCGCCTCCTCGGCTGACAACCGCAGCAGGTCCCCCACGGGCCGCACCGTACCGCCGGCCGACGCGGTTTGGCCTCGCCGTCGATGGGTACAGGCGCAGCATGGATGCACCTCTGATCATCGCCATCATCGTCGCCGTCCTCGTCGTGATCGTCGCCTTGACGTGGATCGCCCGGCGCCAGAAGGCAGCGCACCTCGAGGAGCGGCGCGTGCGCGCCGCCGAGACCCGCGACCTGGCCGCCGTGGCCAGCCTCGATGCGGACCGGCAGGCCGCCGAGGCGGCCGAACGGGCCGCGCGGGCCGAGCGCGAGCGGTTGAGCGCCGAGCAGCAGCAGCTCGAGGCCGACCGGCAGCGCCAGGAGGCCGCCGCCCTGCACCAGCAGGCCGACGAGCTCGACCCGGACATCGACCTCGACGCCGACGGCATCAACGACGCTGACAGCAACGACCCCACCGTCCTCGACCCGGCTGACCTCGACACGAAGGACCTCGACCGGTCCGAGGAGCAGGCGGAGATCGACCTCCGACAGGCCGACCGCACGCAGACCACCTGACCGACCGGCCCGGTCGCCGGGCCGAAGGCACGCAGCACGCACGTCGTCGAGCACACTCATGCGATGTCGCCGTTGCGCCGGGTGCCGTTGTTCGACTTCGACGGCACGCTCGTGGACTCGGACACGGCGCTCATGGCGCCGTTTCGGGTCCTCGGCGTCCGGCCCGACCGCGTCCCCCGCTCGGCCTTCCCCTCGGCGACGCGTGCGAGCGGGCCGGCGTGACCGTCGCGGCGTACCTCGAGCACTACGACGCATCGGCCACGCTCCCGTTCGACGGCGTGCCCGAGCTCATCGCGCAGCTCGAGCGGTGGGGACTGGCATCGAACAAGGAACGGACGCTCGGGCCACCGCGAGCTGGAGCGGCTCGGGTGGGGGCCGGAGGTGGCGCTGTTCTCCGACGACTTCGGCGGGGCGGAGAAGCAGCTCGAGCCGCTCCTCGACGCGCTCGGCCTCGAACCGGCCGCAGTCGTCTACGTCGGGGACACCGCCCACGACCGCGCGTGCGCCGCCGCGGCGGGCGTGGACTTCGCGCTGGCCGGCTGGAACCCTCGCGCCCGCGCCGCCGCCGAACCGGGCGACGTCATCCTGGATGCACCGCACGAGGTGCTCGACCTGCTGTGACCGCACCGGACCCCCAGGCGCTTCTGAGGGGTTCCACCCATGGCCCAAGCGGCGACCGACCGGCAGTGTCACCCCATGCTGTTCGCCGGAGCCATCGAGATCCCCACCGAGCTCATCATCGCGATCCTCGCCGGGCTCCTGCTCGCCGCGTTGCTGGTCATCAGCACCGGCGGGCTCCTGGCGTGGGTGCTCTGCCGCGAGCGCAAGGCGTTCTGGCTGGGCAGCCTGGCCTTCCTGCTGGTTGCGGGGCTCCTCGCCAAGCAGTCGGTGGACCTGGAGGCGTCGGTGATGGGTGGCTACGCCGCCAGCGCCCTCGTCGGCCTCGTGGCAGCGGCGGGTCGGATCACAGCCCCGCTGATCGGAGGCCGGCCGCCCGCGTCGAACTAGAACGCGTTCTAGTATCGGGGCATGGCGCAGGACCTCCCGCTCATCATCTCGGTCGACGACCACGTGGTGGAGCCGCCCACCCTCTGGACCGACCGACTCCCGGCGAAGTACCTCGACCGGGCCCCCCGTGTGGAGCGGGACACGGCCCAGTTCCACTTCGAGGGCGGCGTGTTCTCCTACGAGAAGGGCGTCGAGGGCGGCGAGCTGTGCGACTGGTGGCTCTACGACGACCTCGTGTACCCGTTCCCGAAGCTGAGCGCGGCGCTCGACTTCGAGGAGCTCGACGTCACCCCGGTCACCTACGACGAGATCCGCCCGGGCTGCTGGATCCAGAAGGACCGGCTGCTCGACATGACGGCCAACCACGTCGAGGCGTCGATCTGCTTCCCGAACACGCTGCCGCGCTTCTGCGGCCAGACGTTCTACGAGCGCAAGGACAAGGACCTCGCGCTGCTCTGCGTCCAGGCCTACAACGACTGGATGATCGAGGAGTGGTGCGCGGGTGAGGGCGCCGGTCGCCTCATCCCCCTCGGGATGATCCCGCTCTGGGACCCGCAGCTCGCCGCCGCCGAGGTGCGACGCAACGCCGACCGAGGTTGCTTCGCCGTCACGTTCTCGGAGAACCCGCATCCGCTCGGGCTGCCCTCCGTGCACGACAAGGGCCGCCACTGGGATCCGTTCTTCCAGGCCTGCCAGGACACCGGCACGGTGGTGTGCATGCACATCGGGTCGTCGTCACGGATGCCGGCCACCTCGCCCGACGCGCCGTTCATCGTGAGCTCCACCCTCACGTTCTCCAACGCCATGGGCTCGATGCTCGACTACATCTTCTCCGGCACCCTGGAGCGCTTCCCCGAGCTGGTCATCGCCTACAGCGAGGGCCAGGTGGGGTGGATGCCGTACGTCATCGAGCGCGCCGACAAGCTCTGGGCCGAGCGCGGCGACAACTCGTTCGGCACGTCCCTGCCGCACAAGCCGTCGAGCTACATCCACCACCGCATCTACGGCTGCGTGTTCGACGACGAGATCGGGCTCAAGAACCGCGACGTCATCGGCATGGACCAGATCTGCTTCGAGACGGACTACCCGCACGCCGACAGCACGTTCCCGCACAGCAAGAAGGTCGCGCAGGACATCTGCACCCAGGCCGGCCTCGACGAGGAGGAGACCTGGAAGTTCCTCCGCGGCAACGCCATCCGCTGCTTCGGCCTCGAGCGCTACGGCTTGTCGAGCTAGGTCACGTGCGCTCCGCCAAGGTCAAGAGCAACGACCGCGGCGAAGCCCCGATCGGCCTGCGACGATCGTGCCGTGCGACAGATCGCGCCCTCGCCGGTCGTCGGTTGTCGCAGGCCGCGTCGGTGCGCGTCAGGTCACCACCGGTCGATCGGCGTCGAGCCAACGGCGCCAGGACTCGCTGCGCAGGACCTCGGC
This sequence comes from uncultured Microthrixaceae bacterium, assembly GCA_963721695.1. GTDB lineage: Bacteria > Actinomycetota > Acidimicrobiia > Acidimicrobiales > VFJN01 > VFJN01. The sequence goes on along the minus strand of CAVRKU010000016.1, from coordinate 235,234 downwards.
GAGGCGGGTCATCGCCTCGTCGACGTCCTCGTTGGTGACGTACAGCGGGGGGAAGCCGAGGCGGATGAGGTCGGGGGGACGGTGGTCGCCGACCACCCCGACCTCGATCAGGGCCTGCACCACCGCCCAGGCCTCGGGGTGACGGATCGACACCTGGCTGCCGCGGTCGTCGTGCTCGCGGGGGGTGACCACCTCGAGGCCGAGCGCGTCGGCGCCGGCCGATGCAGCGGTCGGTCAGCGCCAGGCTGCGAGCGCGCAGGGCGACGAGATCGACGCCGTCGAAGCGGCCGAGGGCGTGGTCGAGCGCGGCCAGCGCCAGGACCGACGGCGTGCCGGAGAGCATCCGTCGGATGCCGTCCGCCGGCTCGTGCACCTCCGACATGGAGAAGGGGTCGGCGTGGCCCACCCAACCGGGGAGCGGCTGGTCGAGCACCCCGTGGTGCCGCTCGGCCACGTAGGCGAAGGCCGGCGAACCGGGGCCGCCGTTGAGGTACTTGTAGGTGCAGCCCACCGCGAGGTCGACCTCGGCCTCGTCGAGGTGCAGGTCCATGGCGCCCGTCGAGTGGGACAGGTCCCACACGGCCACCGCGCCGGCGGCGTGGGCGGCGGCCGTCAGCGCGGCCAGGTCGAGTCGGCGACCCGTGCGGTAGTCGACGTGGGTGACGGCCAGCACGGCCGTGTCCGGGCCGAGTGCGTCGGTCAGCTCGTCCGGGCCGACGGCGACGACCGCGGCCCCGAGGGCGTCGATGGCGTGGCGGTCGGTCGGGAAGCCGCCTCGCTGGGTGACGATCGTCCTGCGGTCGGGGCGCAGTCGGAGCGCGGCGCCCACCGCCTTGAACCACATCACGGTCGTGCTGTCCCCCACCACCACCTGGCCCGGTGCCACGCCGATGAGGGGCGCGATGCGCTCGCCGACCGTGACCGGCAGGTCCCACCAGCCCGCGTTCCAGCCGCCGATGAGCTCGTCGTCCCACTGCTGCACCAGGGAGCGGAGCGTGTCGGCGGTGCCCGAGGTGGGCGGACCGAGCGAGTTCCCATCGAGGTAGATGCGCGGTGGTGCGGTCACTCCGCCGGCCATGAGCCGACCCGCACGAGCGTGCCGGCGGGGTCGATCACGCCGAACTCGCGCTGGCCCCACGGCTTGACCTCGATCTCGTGCAGCCGCGTGAGCTGCTCGCCGGCGTCCTCGCGCGCCCGGAGCTCCGCGGTCAGCGCCGGAGTGAGCCCGGCGGCGGGGGCCAGGTAGAGGCACCCCTCCGCGGCCAGCTCGTCGTGCAGGCGCTCGATAGACGGCGTCAGCGTCCCGTACCCGCAGGTAGACCATGTTGGCGGTGGTGCGGGGATCGTGGTCGTCCCACTGGGACAGGTGGACCTCGACGGCGTCGTCAGCCCGCACGGCGTCGGTGGCGAGGATGACGTAGCCGTCGAACTCCGCCGTCACGTCGCAGGCCGAGCCGCGCGTAGAACGCGACCACCGGCGCCGTCTCCCGCACCGTGAGGATCGGCACGACGTCGCACGACGTCTTCGCCGGTCATGGGCGGATCGTAGGCTCCGCCGCCATGACCGACATCGGGGGCGAGGTTCGGCTGGGCTCGATGCTCTTCACGTTGGTGGAGCCGCACGCCGGCCACGAGGTCGCCTACAACCGCTGGTACGAGCGCGACCACTTCTACGCCGGGTGCATGGTCGGGCCGTGGCTCTTCGCCGGCCGGCGCTTCGTGGCCACCCGACCGCTGAAGGACCTCCGCTTCGGTGCGGACGCGGACCGCTTCGGCGGCGCCGCCCGCGGCTCCTACCTCGCCGTCTACTGGATCCTCGACGGTCGCCACGACGACCACGTCGAATGGGCGCTGCGCCAGGTGCACTGGCTGCACGACCACGGGCGGATGTTCGCCGAGCGCGACCACGTCCACACCCTCATGTACCGCCACGCCTTCACCGCCGCCGCCCGGGCCGACGCGGTGCCCGCCGAGCTGGCCCTCGACCATCCCTTCGGTGGCCTGACCGCCACCCTCGTCCGGCCGGCGGCCGGGGTGACGGCCGAGCAGCTGGGCGCCTACGTGGCGGACACGTTCCGGCCCGAGCTCGAGCTCGGCTTCACGCCGGTGCCCCTGCTGCCGGACGCGCCGGTCACCCAGCAGGGCCAGGACGGCCTCGAGGACTGCCTGCTCAACCTGTCGTTCACGACGGCGAACCCCGCGTCGTGGTGGGACGAGCAGCGCGCGGCCGCCGATCGCCTCCGGGCCGACGGGATCGGCGAGATGCTCTGGACCGCCCCGTTCGTCCCCACGATCCCCGGCACCGACACCTACACCGACCAGCTGTGGTGACGGCGTTCCCCCACCTGCTGTCGCGTGGGGCACCTCGGGTCGCTGGAGCTCCGCAATCGCATCGCCATGTGCCCGATGGGCGTGAACCTGGCCGAGGACGACGGCTCCGTCGGCGACGCCCAGACCGCCTGGTTCGAGGCGCGCGCCCGCGGCGGCGCCGGCCTCGTGATCGTCGGCTCGGTGTCCATCGCCTACCCGGGGGGATCCTTCGATCGGCGCCAGATCGCGGCCTCCGACGATGCGCAGCTCCCGGGGCTGCGCCGCCTGACGGACGCGGTCCACCGCCACGGCGCCACGATCGCCGCCCAGCTGGTGCACGGCGGGACGAACAGCCTCCTCGACATCGCCGAGGGCCGGCCTCTGCTCGTGCCATCGAAGAAGCGACCCGCGTCGCCGGACGCGCTGTCGGGCATGGTCACCCCGGAGGAGACCGCGGACCTGATGGCGCCGTTCGCGACGCCGACCTCGGGGTACCGGGTGCAGGTGGCCACCGACGACGACCTCGCCGGGGTCGTCAGCCGGTTCGTCGACGCCACCCGCCGCGTCCTCGCGGCTGGCTTCGATGCCATCGAGCTCCACGCCGGCCACGGGTACCTCCTCCACGCGTTCCTCTCGCCCTACAGCAACCAGCGCGAGGACCGGTGGGGCGGTTCGGTGGAGGCGAGGGCCGAGCTGTTCCTGGAGGTCGTGCGGGCGGTGCGGGCCGCCGCGGGCCCGACGGTCCCGGTGTGGGCACGCGTCGGCACGGCCGAGGCCCACCGCGAACCCAGCCAGCAGATCGACGACGCGCTCGTGGCGATGGGGCTCGGCATCGACGCCGGCCTCGACGCCATCCACGTCACGGCCTACGGCGAACCGGCGGTCGCCACGGGCATCACCGACGGCCACACGCCCCACGAACCGGGAGCGCTGCTCGCGGCCGCCGCACGCGTTCGGCGCGAGCTCGCCGTGCCGGTCATCGCGATGGGTCGGCTCACGCCGGAGGCGGCCGAGCAGGCGCTGGCCGACGGGCGTCGCCGACGTCATCGCGATGGGTCGGCCGCTCATCGCCGATCCCGACCTCCCGGCCAAGCTGGCGGCGGGGCAGCGCCACCGCATCCGGCCGTGCACCTACCAGTACCGGTGCATCGGGGCCATCTTCCTGAACCAGCCGGTGCAATGCGCGGTCAACCCGGACGCGGGCCGCGAGGCCGAGGCGGTGACCCCGGCCGCCGAACGGCCCCGGCGGGTGATCGTGGCGGGCGGTGGTCCGGCGGGCCTCGAGTGCGCGCGACGACTCGCCGAGCGCGGCCACCGCGTCGAGGTCTGGGAGGCCAGCGACCGCCTCGGCGGACGGCTGGCCCTCGCCGAGCGCGTCGATCCTGACCTCGACGGTCTCCTCGCCTGGCTCGTCGGCGCCGCCGAGGACGCCGGCGTCGTGCTCCGCACCGGGACAGCCGTCACGGAGGTGGTGGACGCGGACGTGCTCGTGTGGGCCGTCGGGGCGAGTGGGCCCGGCGACCGCGACCTGCACGAGTGGCTCGATGGTCGCGCCCCGCTCGCGGACCCGCTCGTGGTGCGCGGGAGCAGCAAGGCGGCCGTGTCGATCGCGCTCCGGGCCCGGCTCGACGGACACGACGTCCAGCTGGTTCCGGACGAGCCGGTGCTGGCGCCCGAGCTCGGGCTGCCGGGACGCTTCCGCCTGGTGGCCGCCGCCGAGCAGGCCGGGGTGGCGATCGTGACCGCGGCACCGGAGGCCCCCACCGACGTGCGCGTCACCGGGCGCGACGCGCCCGACCCGCCGCCTCAGCCCGAGGTGCACGTCATCGGGGATGCCGCGGGCACCGCCGGGCTCGCCGCGGCCTTCGCGGCGGCCGCCGACCTCGCCCGGCGGATCTGAGGTCGGCTAGCGAGCGGCTTGGCGACGGCGATCGCTGCCGACGCCCGCCCGATGGCACCCCTCGAGGTGGTCGTCGACGAGGCCGGCCGACTGCATGAAGGCGTAGACGGTCGTGGGACCGACGAAGCGCATGCCCCACTTCCGCAGCCCCTTGGCCACCGTCGGCCGACGTCGGGCGTCTCGGCGGGGATGTCGGCGCGGCTCGCGAGCGCCGCCGGCCGCGGCAACGGGGCGTGCGACCAGACCTCCTGCACGAGTGAGGTGCCGCCCGCCCGCATCGCGCCCAGCGCTCGCGCGTTGCCGATCGTGGCCGTGATCTTGCCGCGGTGCCGCACGATGCCCGGGTTGGCGAGCAGCCGCTCGACGTCGGGCTCGTCGAAGCCCGCGACCACCGCGGGATCGAAGCCCTCGAACGCCTCCCGGAACGCGTCCCGCTTGCGGAGGATCGTGATCCACGACAGGCCCGACTGGAAGCCCTCGAGGCAGAGCAGCTCGAAGAGCGCCCGCTCGTCGCGGAGCGGCACGCCCCACTCGCGGTCGTGGTAGTCGACGTAGAGCGGGTCGTCGCCGCACCACCAGCACCGGGCGACGCCATCGGCGCCCACCGTGACGTCGGCGCTCGTCACGGGATGAAGACCTCCGCCTCCTCCGTGAACAGCACGACCATGCCGCTCAGATCGAGGATGCGCGTCTCGTCGGGCTGCATCTTGGCGGCGTACTCGGGGGTCTGGAGGAGCGCCACGAAGTCACCGTACGACTCGTACCACTGCACGGCCATGCCGTCGTGGGTGTCACCGTTGCGGTAGTCGGCCGGCACCCGGTGGTGCTGCTCGTAGCGCTTGATGTACCGGGCGAACACCGGCTCGGCGGCGATCATGCGGCCGTGGGCACGCCACTCGTCGTGGAACTCGTCCACGGACAGGGCCGGGTTGCGCTTGACCAGCACGGTGAGCTTGATCACGGCGCCATCCAATGGCCGCAGTTGACGTCGAGGCTCTGGCCCGTCACGGGCTTGGACAGGTCCGACGCGAAGAACAGCACCGACCCCGCGATCTCGCTCGAGTGCGGGAGGTACTTGAGCGCGGTCTCGCCGGCCACCTCCGCGTAGACGTCCTCGCCCGTGATGCCTCGCTTCTTGCCGAGGTACCCGAAGTACCACTCCACGGAGTCGCCCCAGATGTAGCCGGGGAAGACGCCGTTGACCCGGATGGCGTGCGGCCCGAGCTCCAGGGCGAGCGTCTTCGTCGCCGTCTCGAGGGCGCCCTTGGACGCCGCGTAGGCCCCGTAGGTCTGCTCGATCCGATGCGTCGACATCGAGTTGACCATCACGATCGACCCGCCGCCCCGCTCGATCAGGGCGGGCACGGCCGCCTTGGTCATCTGGAGCGTGCCCCACAGGTTCACGTCCATCGTCACCCGCCACTCCTCCAGGGGCGCGTCCATGAACGCCTTGCGGTTCCCGTCCTGGAAGGCGTTGTTGACGAGGATGTCGAGCCCGCCGAGCGCGTCGCGGGCCCGGTCGACCGCCGCTCGAACAAGCGTCGGCGTCGGTGATGTCGAGAGCGACCACCTCCGCCCGCCGACCGATGGCCCGCACCTCGGCGGCCACCTCCTCGGACGTCTCGGTCCGCCGAGCGCCGAGCACGACGTCGGCCCCGTGGCGGGCGAGGAGCAGCGCGACGTCCCGGCCCATCCCCGGCCCGATGCCCGGACACCAGGGCGACCTTCCCGTCGAGCATGGACGACCCGGGCAGGGGCGCCTCGGGCATGTGGGACTCGGGCATGGCTCTCCTCAGTCGTTCACGAGCGGGGCGACCTCGGCGGCGAAGGCGGCGATCTGGTCGCAGAGCTCGTCGGCCGAGCGGCTGACGAACCCCACCTGGATCTGGTCGACGCCGAGGTCGGCGTAGGTGCGCAGGTAGGCGGCGATCTTGTCGGCCGGACCCCGCACGCAGCGGGGGGTGTCCCAGGTGGGGTCGCCCACGTGGAGCGGGCCGGACAGCGCGCCCAGCACGATCGGATCGCCGCCTCTCGTCGCGGCCCGGTGGGTGCGGATGAAGTCGATGCCAGCGGCCATGCCGCCCTCGGGGATGCCCTGCGGGAGCCAGCCGTCGCCGCGCTCCGCCGCCCGGCGCAGGGCGGGCTTGGAGGAGCCGCCGACCCAGATCGGCAGCGGCGGCCTGCACGGGGCGCGGGCGCTGGCCGAGGCCCTCGAACCGCCACCGCTCGCCGTGGTGCGACGCGAACTCGTCGGCCAGGGCGGCCCGCACGGCGTCGATCGCCTCGTCGAGCAGCCGGCCGCGGTCCGCGTACGGCACCTCGAGGGCGTCGAACTCGCCCTCCACGTGTCCGGCGCCGACGCCGAGGATCGCTCGCCCGCCCGACAGCGCGTCGAGCGTCGCCCAGGCCTTGGCCACCACGAGCGGATGGCGGTACGGGAGCACGTACACGTGGCTGAGCAGCCGGACCCGCTCGGTCACCGCGGCCAGGTACGACAACGTGGCGACGGTGTCCCACCACGAGGTGCTCATCGCCTCGGCCTGGGCGGCCGGCACCGCGACGTGGTCGCACACCGCCACGTAGTCGAAGCCGGCGGCCTCGCAGGCCTGGGTGACCTGCACCAGCTCGGCCGGGCCGGCCGACGGCTCCCACGGCTGCACGAAGATGGTGCTCTGCGACTGGATCGGCAGCTGCATGCCGAAGGCGACCACCGCTCCCCCTGTCGGTCGAAACGAGAACGTGTTCTAGCACCCGAGGTCCGGTAGACCACCGTCGTGGCCGTCCTCCTCGCGCTCTTCTCCGCGGCCACCTACGGGGTCGGTGACTTCTGCGGCGGGATGGCCGCCCGCCGGATCGCCGCCGCCTCCGTCGTGCTCTGGTCGCACATGGTGGGCCTCGGGTTGCTCGTGGTGTCCGCCACCGTCGTCGGCGGGTCGGCGACCGGCGGCGACCTCCTCATCGGCGGGCTGGGCGGCCTGTGCGGGGCGGCCGGGGTCGGGTTCCTCTACAAGGGTCTGTCGATCGGGCCGATGAGCGTCGTCGCACCCGATCACCGCGCTGCTGTCCGCCGCGGTGCCGATCCTCGCGGGCGTGCTCGAGGGCGAGCGGCCCAGCACCGCCGTGACCGTCGGCATGGTGGCCGCGCTCATCGCCATCGTGCTCGTCTCGGCCGAGGGCGGCGGCAGCCTGCGGCCGTCCGACCTCCGCGGCGTCGGCTTCGCGCTCGCCGCCGGCCTCGGGTTCGGCGTGTTCTTCGTGAGCCTGTCGCACGTCGGCGACGACTCGGGGCTGTGGCCGCTGGTCGCCGCTCGGCTGGCGTCGGTGACCGCCGTCGGTGCGCTGGCGCTGCTGGGCCGGGTCCCGCGCGCGCTTCCCCGGCCCGACGCGCGCGCCCTGACGCTCGCCGCGGGCGTGCTCGACGCCGTCGCCAACGTGCTGTACCTCCTCGCCGTGCGCGAGGGCCTGCTCAGCGTCGTCTCGGTCCTCGCCGCCCTCTACCCGGTGAGCACCGTGCTGCTGGCCCGGGTGGTGCTGCACGAGCGCTTCGCCACCATCCAGCGCATCGGCATCGCCATCGCCCTCCCCGCCGCCATCCTCATGGCCACCTGACCCCCGCCAGCCCGTGTGCAAAACGTCGCCTGACGACACGGATCGAACGCAGGCTGCGCTGGAGACGAGCTCTCGCCGCAGCCTGTGTTCAGAACGTCGCCTCACGACACGAATAGAACACAGGCTGCCGTGCTCAGAGGGCGGCGGCCTGGGCGACGGCGGCGTCCATGGCGTGACGGAGCTCGTCGAGGTCGGCGGTGCGGGTGGACAGCACGACGCGCTCGGCGCCGCGCGCCGCGGCGTCGGTGATGGCGGCGCCATCGCCGAGCAGGCCCCCGAGGGTGAGCGAGACGGAGGCCGGATCGCGGTCCGCGTCGGTGGCGGCGGCCTGCACCTGGGCCCAGCGGCGGTCGAGGAGCTCGCCGGAGAGGCCCAGCGGGAAGAAGCCGTCGCCGAGCCGTCCGGCGCGCCGGGCCGCGGCGGGGCTGTGCCCGCCCACGAGGATCGGGATCCGTGCCTGGACCGGCTTCGGGTGGCTGCGCACCGGACCGAACGCTGAAGTGCTGGCCGGCGAACGACGGCTCCTCCTCGTCCCAGACGACCCGCAGCGCCTGGATGCCCTCGTCGGTGCGGCTGCCCCGCTCGTCGGGATCGATCCCGAGCGCCGCCACCTCCTCGCGCATCCAACCCACCCCGACGCCGAGGAACAGGCGCCCGCCGGAGAGCCGGTCGATGGTGGCGCAGCGCTTGGCCAGCTGCAGCGGGTGGTGCTCCGGGAGCACGAGGATGCCCGTGCCCAGTCGGAGCCGCTCGGTGCGGGCGGCCAGCCAGGCCAGGAGGTCGAGCGGGTCGGGCAGCTCGCACGTCTCGGGCAGCGGCATGCGCCCCGTGTCGCTGTACGGGTAGCGGCTCTCGTAGCCGACCGGAACGGCCACGTGCTCGACGGCGAGGAGCGACTCGAACCCGACCTCGTCGGCGTGCCGCGCGAAGGTCGCCATCCACGCCGGATCGCTGGCCACGTCGAGGCGGTACGGCGGGAGGAGCCCGAGGGCGATCACGCCAGCGTGGACTCGAAGGCGCGCAGGCGGTCGAGGAACCGGGCCGGCTCCACCAGGTGCGGGTAGTGCCCGTCGCCGTCCCACACCTCGACGGTCGACGTCGGGATGATGCCGTGCAGCCAGGACGCGTAGTCCGGCCCCGGGTCGATCCCGTGGAGGGCGAGGTACGGGACGTGCACGTCGGCCGTCAGCGAGCGCGACGAGCGCATCGAGCTCCTCGAGCGACAGCTCCAGCAGCGGCGCCCACACGCCCAGGACCACCTCCTGCACCGGGCTGGCGCAGGCCGGCGATGCGCGCGGCCTCCGTCGGTCGGCAGCACGCCCTGCATGCTGTCGAAGAACGAGGCGACGAGCGTCGTCGAACTCGTCGCCACGGAGCATGGGCTCGACGCCGCGCACCAGCTCCTGGAAGTCGCCCAGCGCGATCGACTGGTCGATGTTGACCACGCCGCGGCACGGGTGCGCCGCCGCGAAGGCGGTGACCACGATGCCGCCCATCGAGTGCCCGACGACGAGCGGCGCGGCGAGGCCCGACGGCTCGCCACCACCGCCGCCACGTCGTCGGCCATCGACGCGGCTGTCGTAGGTCGGCCGCTCGACCGGACTCGCCGTGGCCGCGCATGTCGATCGCGACCACGGTGTGATCGCTCGCGAGGTCACCGATCAGCGGGTCCCACATCTGCCGGCACTGGGTGATCCCGTGCACGAGCACGAGGACGGGGCCGGTGCCCGTGACGTCGTAGGCGATGGCGACGCCGTCGGCCGCGGTCGTGAGGCCCATCAGGGCGGCGGGGTGATCCCGGTGACGCCCCAGGACACCTGGCGCGCCATCGACTCGCGCAGCTTGGCGGTGCGGATGCCCCAGAACTCGAAGCCGTACTGGTGGGCCGCGGTGTGGGCGAGCATCGACACGAGCGTGCCGGCCACCGCCATCGGATCGAGACCGGCGGGCAGCCCTCCCGAGTGCTGGGACGCCCGGGTGACGTCGGCGAGGGCGTTCGTGATGTCGTTGAGGAGGCGCACCCGGATCCGCTGGAACCGGCCGTCGCCCTCGTCGGTGGCGAAGTCCATCACGCGCAGCACGGGCCGGTGGTCCTCCCAGAACGCGAGGAAGGCGTCGACCAGGGCGAGCGACGTGTCGAAGGCCTGCGGCCCGGTCCACGGGCCGCCGGTGATGATCTCGGTGAGGTGCTGGCCCTGCTGCGCCATCTCCTCGGCCAGCACGAGGATGGCCGCCTCCACGTCGGCGAAGTACTGGTAGAAGGTCGCCGGCGACGTCCCCGCCTCGCGCGCGATGTCGATGACCTTGACGTCGCGGTACGCCGTGGTGGTCAGCATGTCGCGGGTGCACTCGAGCAGCCGCTGCCGCGTGGCGCGGCCGCGGCGGCCCGGCACCCGGCCGTCGGCGGCGCGCAGCTCCTCCTCGTCATCAGACGGGTGGAGCGGGGTCACCTCTGACATGGCGTCAGGGTACTCACGGGTCGATCGCCGCGGCCCGGGCCCGCAGCTCGGTCTTGAGCACCTTGTTGCTGGCGTTCATCGGCAGCGCCTCGACGAGCCGGACGTGGCGGGGCGCCTTGAAGCCCGCCATGTGCTCACGGGCCCAGGCCACCACCGCCTCGGGCGTGACCGTCGCACCCGCGGTGGGGACCACGAAGGCCATGCCCACCTCGCCCATCCGCTCGTCGGGCACCCCGATCACGGCCGCCTGGGCGATGTCCGGATGGGTGAGGAGCAGCCGCTCGATCTCGGCCGGGTAGGCGTTGAAGCCTCCGGAGATGAACATGTCCTTCTTGCGGTCGGTGATGGCGACGTAGCCGTCGTCGTCCATCGTGCCGACGTCGCCCGTGTGCAGCCAGCCGTCGGCGTCGATGACCTCCGCGGTCTGCTCGGGGGCCTCGAAGTAGCCCTGCATGACGTTGTAGCCCCGCACGACGATCTCCCCGGGCTCGCCCCGGGGCACCTCGCCGCCGTCGTCGTCCACGATGCGGACCTCGACGCCGGGGATGGCCCGGCCCGAGCTACCCGAGATGCGCTCGGGCGGGTCGTCCGGCCGGCAGACCGTGACGATCCCGCAGCACTCGGTGAGGCCGTAGGCGGTCACCACCGTCTCGAAGCCCAGCTCCTTCTCCATCCGCTCGATCAGCTCGACCGGGACGGGCGCGGCGCCGGTGACCGCGAGCCGCAGCGACTGCATGCGCTCGCGGTCGAGGTCGGGGTGGTTCAGGAAGGTCTGGTAGATGGCGGGCGGCCCGGGCAGGGCCGTGATGGCGTGCTCGGCGACGTTGGCCATGGCCATCGGGATGTCGAAGACCGCCTGGGGGACGAGGGTGGCGCCGACCGTGAGGCAGGCCACGATGCCGGCCTTGTACCCGAAGGCGTGGAAGAAGGGGTTGACGACGAGGTAGCGGTCGTCGCTGCGGAGACCGACGATGGCCGCCCAGTCGGCGAAGCCGCGCAGCGTCTGGCCATGGGTGGCGACGACGCCCTTCGGGTTCCCCGTCGTACCCGACGTGAAGAGGATGTCCGACGTGTCGTCCGCGCCGAGCGCGGCCACGCGGGCGTCGAGGTCGGCCTGGCTGACGTCGTCGCCGCGAGCGAGGAACGTGGCCCAGGGGATGGTGCCGGCAGGGGCGTCGCCGCGGAGCACGACGGTGTGCTCGAGGTCCGGCAGGTCGTGGCCCTCGAGCATGGCGACGTAGTCGTTGCCGAGGAAGCCGTTGACCGTCACGAGGATGCGGGCGCGGCTCTTGGCGAGGATGTACGCCGCCTCGGCCCCCTTGTACCGGGTGTTGATCGGCACCACGACGCCGCCCGCCGACTGCAGCCCGAGCAGGGCGACGATCCACTCGTGGACGTTGGGCGACCAGATGGCCACGCGATCACCCGTGGCGGATCCCCGCCGCGACGAACGCGCGCCCGGCGTGATCGGCCGCCGCGGCCAGCTCGGCGAACGAGAGCCGGACATCGCCGTCGACCACGGCGTCGGCGTCGCCGAACCGGGCCGCGGCCGCACGCGCCAGGTTCGGGATCGAGCCCCACTCGAGGTCGCCGCGGATGCCCGTCTCGAGCGACGCCATCGGCCTACGCGCGCGCCCAGATCGCGAGCAGCTCGTCGGTGGTCGTGACCGCGGCGAGCAGGGCGATCGTGTTGTCGATGACCGCGTCCGCGTACTCGCGCGGGATGCCGCACACCGCGTCCCGCGGCACGCACGACGTCGTAGCCCCGGTTGACCGCGTCCATCACGAGGTTCGTGACGGCGATGTTCACCGAGACCCCGGTCACCACGATCGTGGTGACCCCGAGGTTGCGCAGCACCGGATCGAGGTCGGTGCCCGTCATCGGATCGAGGCCGTGGGTGCGGGTGAGCACGAGGTCGCTCGACTCGGGCCCGAGCTCGGCGACGACCTCCACCTCCGGGCTGCCGGGGAGCAGGGCCACCGGCGCCTTGCGGACGCCCATGAACAGCCGCGCGTTCGTGTTGGCGCCCTGGCCGTCGGCGCGGCGGTACGCCGTGCAGTGCACCACCTGGACGCCGGCCGCCCGGGCGGCGGGCACGAGGCGACCCAGGTTCGGGAGCATCTCCACCGCCGCCGCCTCGGCGAGCGCCGGCAGGGCCGAGCGGGCGCCGACCACGCCGTTCTGCACCTCGGAGGTGACGATCGCCGTGTGGGTCGGCGCGACGAGGGCGCCCAGGTCCAGCGGCATGCGGCCGACCCTATCTGACGACCCGTCAGGTGACCGGGTAGGGTATCTGACTCACCGTCAGGTCCGAGATGGAGCCCGCGATGACCACCGCCCCCGAGTGGGAGCTGCCCACGATCGTCAGCGTCGACGACCACGTCGTCGAGCCGCCGCACGTGTGGGACACCTGGCTCCCCGCGCGCTTCCGGGACCGGGGCCCGAAGGTCGAGCGCCGCGGGATCGGCCACATGAAGCACATCGGCGGCGGGCAGTACGAGCAGACCTTCGACCCGGACGGCCCGCCGGCGGACTGCTGGGTCTACGAGGACCTCGTCTACATCCACAAGCGCCACGTCGCCGCGGTGGGCTTCGACCGTGACGACATGACGATGTCGCCGATCACCTACGACGAGATGCGTCCTGGGTGCTACGAGCCCAAGGCCCGCGTCGAGGACATGGTGATGAACCACGTCGAGGCCTCGCTCTGCTTCCCCTCGTTCCCACGGTTCTGCGGCCAGACCTTCACCGAGGCCAAGGACCGCGAGCTCGGCCTGGCGTGCATCAAGGCCTACAACGACTGGATGGTCGAGGAGTGGTGCGGCGACTCCGACGGTCAGCTGCTGCCGCTGCCGATCATCCCCCTGTGGGACGCCGCAGCTGGCCGCCGCGGAGGTCGTCCGCAACGCCGAGCGCGGCGCCCACGCGGTGTGCTTCAGCGAGATCCCGCCCCACCTCGGGCTGCCGTCGATCCACTCGGGCGAGTGGGATCCGTTCATCGCCGCCTGCCAGGACACGAAGACCGTCATCTGCATGCACATCGGGTCGTCCTCGCGGATGCCGGCCACCTCCGGTGACGCGCCGGTCGCCGTCGCCGCCACCCTCTCGTTCGGCAACGCCATGGCGTCGATGAGCGACTGGCTCTTCTCCGGCAAGCTCGTGCAGTTCCCCGACCTCACGCTCGCCTACAGCGAAGGCCAGATCGGCTGGATCCCGTACATCCTCGAGCGAGCCGACACCGTGTGGGAGGAGCACCGGGCGTGGGGCGGTGTCGCCGACCTCGTGCCCGAGCCGCCGTCGACCTACTACTACCGGCAGATCTACGGCTGCTTCTTCCGCGACCAGCACGGCATCGACAGCCTGGACAAGGTCGGCGAGGACAACATCACCTTCGAGACCGACTACCCCCACACCGACTCGACGTGGCCCGACACGAAGGAGGTCGCCACCAAGCTCATGGAAGGCGTCGCTCCCGAGGTCGTCGAGAAGATCATGCGCGGCAACGCCCGTCGCATGCTCTCCATGGACGACTGACCACAAGATCTGTGGTCGCTCGCGCTCGCAATGCGAGCGTTTCCGACCACAGATCTTGCTAGCGGTCAGCGGAGGGTTCGAGCGAGGCTGAGCACGGAGCGGACGTCCTCGTAGCCGAGGCCGCGGTACAAGCCGAGGGCGCCGGTGGGGTTCTCGGAGTCGACGCCGAGGATGGCGCGCACGAAGCCGGAGTCGGCGTCGGCGATGCGCTGGTGGACGTCGTTCATCAGCCACCGCGCCACCCCCTTGCCGCGCCAGTCCCGCCGGGTGCCGACCGTGTTGATCCACGCCTCGGGCGGCAGGCGCTCCCAGTCCTGGGGGTAGGCGGCGGTGAGCACGAGTGCGGCGACCTGGCCGCTGGCGGGGTCGACGGCGAGCACCGAGAGGTCGGGCCGGAAGTTGCGGTGCCCCGTGTACCACTGCGCCCACTCCTCGGCGCTGCGCGGCTCGCTGCCCCAGTGGTCCTGGAAGGCTTCGACGTGGGCCAGGCGCGCCTCCTCGTCGAGCTCGGCGCTCCACGGCACGAGCTCGAGACCGGCCGGGGCCGGGACGGGCGACACGGGCACGGTGACGGGTCGAGCCAGCTCCAGGAACGTCCGGACCGCCGCGAAGCCCGCCTTCGTCGACACGGCCACGAGGTCGCGCTGCCGATCGTCCGCGTCGATGTCCATCTCGACCGGGAGGGAGGCGTCGAACTGCTCCGCGATCTCGGTGCCGCGCTGCAGCGACCACTCGAACAGCGCCGAGCCGATCCCGCGACGCCGGTGGGACGGCCGCACGCCGCCCCAGAAGCCCACCCGGTGGTGCTTCCGCTGCCCGGGCATCGCCTTCAGCCAGGCGAAGGCGACGAGCTCGGGGCCGTCCCACACGAAGCTGCGCGTCGGTCTCCGGGTGCGACCACACGGAGTCCCACTCGTCGCCCAGGTCGTCGACCTCGTAGGTCTCGCCCCGCTCGTCGACGTCCTCGATCGCCGCGAGCAGCGCGACCCAGTCCGGATCGTCGTCACGCGACGGAGGAGCCCAGCGCAGGTCGACCATGGCCCTGATCCTGGCACTACGGTCCCTGACCCATGCAGCGATTTCGCACCCACGACGGCATCGAGCTCGCGTACGACGAGACGGGGGACCCTGACGGCCCGGCGGTGATCCTGCTCCACGGGTTCGCCGCCGACACCAAGGCCAACTGGGAGGCGCCCGGCATCGTCACCGTGCTCGCCGAGAGCGGCTACCGGGTGCTCGGGTTCGACGCCCGCGGGCACGGGCAGTCCGACAAGCCGCACGACCCGGCGTCGTACGGCAAGGACTCGATGGTGCGCGACGTGTCCGCCTTCATGGACCACCTGTCCCTCGACGCGCCGGCGGTGGCCGGCTACTCCATGGGCTCGATCACCACGGCCCGATTGCTCGCCGTGGAGCCCCGGGCCCGGCTCGGGATCCTCGGTGGGGTCGGTCACCGGATGCTGCGCGGCCGACCCGTGCAGGACACCGCGGCGCTGGCCGCTGCGCTCGAAGCCGACGACCCGAGCTCCGTCGCCGATCCGACGGCCCGCGGGTTCCGGATCTTCGCCGACTCCACCGGGGCCGACCGGCTGGCGCTGGCGGCCATGCAGCGAGCCGCCATCCACAGCGACCCGCTCGACGTGAGCAGCATCACCGTGCCGGTGCTGGTCGTCACGGGTGACGCCGATGAGCTCGTCGGCGATCCGGTGCGGCTGGCCGAGGCCATCCCGGACGGCCGCGCCGTCGTCGTGTCGGGTGATCACCTCGGTGCGGTCATCGACCCCGCGCTGGCCCAGGCGATGGTGGCGTTCCTCGACGAGCACACCCCCTGATGGATCCGAGCGCCCTCACGACGATCCGCTACGAGGCCGCCGACGGCGTGGCCACCATCACCCTCGATCGCGTCGAGAGCCACAACGCCTTCACCACGGCGATGTGCGACGAGATGGCGGCGACCTGGGCCCACGTCCGCGACGACGACTCGGTCCGGGCGATCGTCGTGACGGCCGCGGGCGAGAAGGCCTTCTGCACCGGCATCGACCGCAGCGAGGTGCCCGCCGACGGCGGCGTGGCCTACACCTTCGACCCCCTCACCTACCGCGACCCTGGCGCGCGCCTCGGGCCCGCGCAGCAACGAGTGCTGGAAGCCGGTGATCGCGGCCGTCAACGGGATGGCCTGCGGGGGCGCGTTCTACCTGCTCGGCGAGGCCGACATCCTGATCGCCGCCGACCACGCCACCTTCTTCGACCCGCACGTCACCTACGGCATGCCGGCCGTGTTCGAGCCCGCGCTCATGCTGCACCGGATGCCCTTCGGCGAGGTGATGCGGATGACGTTGATGGGCAACCACGAGCGCATCAGCGCCGCCCGCGCGCTGGAGATCGGGCTCGTGACCGAGGTCGTCCCCATGGCCGACCTGGCCGACGCGGCCCACCGGATCGCCACGGCGATCGCATCCCAGCCCGCCGCCGCCGTGCAAGCCAGCCTCCGGTCGCTGTGGGCGGCGCGCGAGCTCACCCGCGGCCAGATGATCGACGTCGGCAACACCTTCCTCAACCTCGCCATGAGCGAGAAGGCCCTCACGGAGGGCCAGCAGGTGTTCGCGTCCGGCGCACGCGTCGACCCCGTCGTCCGGTGACGCTCGCCGCCACGGTGCGGGAGGCCGCCCGGCGCTTCGGGCCCCGCCCGGCCTTCGTGGACCCCGACGGCTCGCGCCTGTCCTACGCCGCGCTCGACGCCCGCTCCGACGAGGTCGCCGCCGGGATGCGCTCGGCGGGCGTGGGACCGGGCGACGTCGTGTTGCTGCGCCTGCCGTCGGAGGCGACCTACGTGATCGCCTACGCCGCCGCCGCCAAGGTGGGCGCGATCACCGCAGGGGTGAACCCCCGGCTGGCGCCGCCCGAGCAGGAGGCGGTGGCCGCCCTGGCGGGCGGGGCGCTCACGATCTCGAGCCCCGACGAGGTGGAGGCGCTGCGCCGTCCGGAGCTCGTGGCACCGCTCGCTCCCGACTCGGATCGTGCCGTCACGTTGGTGTTCACCTCCGGCACCACGGGGCAGCCGAAGGGGGCGCTGTTCCGCGAACGGCAGCTCGCCGCCGTCACCCGCATCGACGTCGATGATGCGTGGGGGGACCCGGACACGGCACCGACCCCGATGCTCGCGGGCACCCAGTTCGCCCACGTCGGCTTCATGACCAAGCTGCCGTGGTACCTGCGGCTCGGCACGACCACCCACGTGCTCGGCCGATGGCGGGCCGCCGACGCCCTGGCGTGCATCGCCGAGCA
Organism: uncultured Microthrixaceae bacterium; assembly: GCA_963721695.1. GTDB lineage: Bacteria > Actinomycetota > Acidimicrobiia > Acidimicrobiales > VFJN01 > VFJN01. The sequence continues at coordinate 218,136 of CAVRKU010000016.1, read as the reverse complement.
GCGCATCCCGTCCATCGGCGGGGTCGCACCCCAGATCGCGTTGCTGCTGCGAGAGGACCTCGAGTCGTACGACCTCGACTGCGTGCAGACGCTCGTCGTCGGCGGGGCCGCGTCGCCACCCGCGCTCGTCCGCGAGGCGAGGTCCCGCTTCGGCGCGGCGTACTCCATCCGCTACTCGTCCACCGAGAGCGGAGGCTGCGGCACCGGCACGGCGTTCGACGCCGACGACGACGAGGCCTTCTTCACCGTCGGTCGCCCTCGCGGCGGCATCGAGGTGGGCATCTGCGACGACGAGGCCGGCCCCGTCCCCGACGGCGAGGTGGGCGAGGTCTGGCTGCGCTCGCCCACGTCGATGGCGGAGTACTGGCGGGATCCCGAGGGGACCGCCCACACGGTCGTGCGGGACTGGTTGCGCACCGGCGACCTCGGCCTCATCGACGACGCCGGCCTCCTGCGTCTCGCCGGCCGGCTCAAGGAGATGTTCATCCGCGGCGGGTACAACGTGTACCCCGCCGAGGTGGAACGCGAGCTGTCCGACCACCCGTCGGTCGCCGAGGTGGTCGTCGTCCCTCGACCCGACGACGTCATGGGTGAGCTCGGCGTGGCGGTGGTCGTGCCCGCCGACCCGTCCCGGCCCCCCGACCTGGAGGACCTGCGGGCCTTCCTCGAGCCCCGGCTGGCTCGCTACAAGCTGCCCGAGGCGATCCGGATCCTCGACGAGCTCCCGCTCACCCCGATGCAGAAGATCGATCGCCGCGGCCTGGCGGCCCACGAAGGCTCCGCGATCCGCTGACCCCGCGGTGTCATCCTCGAGTGGATGAGCGGGCACCATCGACCGAAGCACCTGCGGCCCTCCGCGCGGGCGCCGTGGGCGGAGTGGGCCCGGTCGATGCTCGCCGCCAGCCTGCTCATCGGCGTCGCCGGGGTGATGGCGTTCCGGCCGACGACCACGGCGGCCGAGGCGACCGCACCCCCCACGACGCTCGGAGCCGAGGCCGACGGTGACGCGATCACGCCCTGCACCCGAGCCTCGCTGGAGGACCGCGCCGCGCTGGTCCTGGTGCTCGGGCTCCCCGGGGTCACCGACGCCAACCACCCGCTGATCGACCGTCTCGCCGACATCGGCGTGGGTGGGGTCATGCTCCGCGACGACAACATCGTCGACGAGGAGCAAGCGCGGGCGCTGGTCACCGGCCTCCGCGAGCGCCTCGGGCCCGACCTGCTCGTGGCCGTCGACGACGAAGGCGGGCGGGTCAGCTCGATGGGAGCCCTGGGCCAGTCCGTCCGATCGGCCCGTCGGCTCGGCGCGGAGGGCCCGGAGGCGGCCGCGACCGCCGGCCGGGAGCTGGGCGAGCTGGCCGCCTCGCTCGGCATCGACTGGGTGTTCGCGCCCGTGGCCGACCTCGACGATGGGCCCGCCGACGGGGTGATCGGCGATCGGTCCTTCGGTTCCGATCCGACGGCGGTGGCCGCGGCGGCCGGGGCCTTTGCGGACGGGCTCCGTGAGGCGGGGCTGGCCGTGACCGTGAAGCACTTCCCCGGCCACGGCGGCGAGGGCGACCCCCACCGAGGCGACACCGTGGCCGCGACGACGCTCGAGGAGCTGCACGCCACCCACCTCGTCCCGTTCGAGGCGTTGGTGCAGGACGGCGCGGAGGCCGTGATGGTCAACCACGCCACCTACCCCCACGTGTGGGGTGCCGCTCCCGGCCAGCCTCGAACCGGGCGCGTACGAAGCGCTGCGCGGCCTCGGCTTCGACGGGGTCGCGATCACCGACGCGCTCGGCATGGGCGCGGTGCACGCCCGCTTCGGGTTCGATCAGGCCCCCGCGATGGCGGTGGCGGCCGGTGCGGACGCGGTGCTGGTGAACCAGGGCGAGGAGGTCGAGGTGCTCCTCACCGGCTTGGTCGACGCCGTGCGCGAAGGGCGCCTCGACGAGGCGCGGCTCGACGAGGCCGTGCAGCGGGTCCTCGGGCTGCGCGGCCAGTCGCCCGACGGCATCGTCTGCCCCACCGCCTGACAGGTCCTAGGCGAGCAGCCCCTGGACGTGGGCGACCCCGGCGGCGGGATCGCCGACCAGCTCCATCGTGGACGTCAGCAGGCGGCCCGGCGGATCGCGTTCCAGCAGGTCAGGACAACGGGGCGGGTGCGGCCCGCTGTCCGCCTCGCGCCCCAAGGCCAGGACCTCATCGAGGAGGGTCGCGAGCCTCGGACCCGAGCAGGGCCAGGTCGTCGGACACCAGCGCCATCCCGCCGCTCATGCCGACGGCCAGCGCCCACGCGCGCATCTGCTCCGGCTCGAGCCGGGTGCGCTCGGTGCGCAGCATCAGGCAGTCCGGGTCGTTGAGCCAGAGCTGGCGGTGCAGGAAGGAGCGGCTCAACGTGTTGCGCCACGCGTTCACGGTGGCCGGCTCGCCACCCGTGTGGCCCGGCGGTCGGTACTGGTCGTCCTGCGGGTGCCACCACGGGGCGACATCGGGGCCGATGCGCATCCCGTCGACCAGCCCCACCGCTGGTCCCAGCGGGGCGCCGCAGCCGAGCAGGAACGTGTCGGGCCCCGCGCCGCGACGGACCGCGTCGAAGCCGGCCCGCACCCGTTGCGCCGGGGTGCGCCCGGGGTCGGCGTAGGTGCCGCGGATCGACGGGGCGTAGGTGAAGTCGAGCTTCAGGTAGGGGTACCCGGCCTCGACCAGCGCTCGCGCGACGCCCTCGAGGTGGTCGAGCACCTCCGGGTTGCTCGTGTCGAGGGTGTTGACCGCGCCACCCCATGCCTCGTTGCTCATGCCGACCAGCGGGGTGCCGCTCGCGGCGTGGACCGCGAGCCAGTCAGGGTGCTCGCGCGCCACGGCCGAGCTGGCGCCGGCGAGGAACGGCGCGATCCATATCCCGGGTGTGCGACCCTCGGCCGCGATGGCAGCGGCCAGGCCCTCCACGGGCGTTGTGAACTTCTCGTTGGTGATGAGCCAGTCACCGATGGCCGCTTGGAAGCCGTCGTCGAGCTGGAAGACGTCGAAGGGCCAGTCCGCCGCGCGCGCGAGGTTGGCCCGCAGGTCCGCCTCGGTGACACCGGCGAAGTAGTGGTACCAGGAGCACCACCCCACCTGGTACGGCGCAGTCGTGCGAGCGCGACCGGCCGCGCCCAGCGCGCCGGCCCAGGCCTCCAGCAGCGAGGACGGATCGCCATCGCCCTCGGCGATCACGACCTCGTGCAGCTCGCGTCGCTCCCCCGGCTGGAGGACGGCGCCACCGAGGAACGCCTCGATCCAGAGCTCGATGCGGTCCGACCCGTCGCGCGCCGGCCGGAGCCGGAAGGTGCCGTCGTGGTCCCATCCCCCCAGGAACCCGACGACCAGCAGGGCGCCGGTGTCGTCGCGGAGGGCCGTCACCAGCTCGCTCCGGAGCTCACCGTCCTCGGCGTGCTCCCAGTCGGCGTGGTGCATGCCGATGGGCAGCGACCGCACGCCCGCCGATCGGGTCGGGTCCTGGTCGATCCCGAACGTGGCGACGCCGGTCGGCGACCACGACTGGTACCCGTGCCGGAGCATGCGCACGGGCTCCACGACGGGGTCGAGGCGCGCCACCGACCGCGACCGCATCGACGGCGACCGGCTCGTCAGCCCGGTTCGCCACCGACCACGTCAATCGCTCCCCGCTGAGGGACCACTCCACCTCGACCGCGTCAGGATCCGCCGCCCGCACATCGACCCGCGCATCCACAAGACGCATCCCAGGACGCTAAGCGACCACGAGTTCCGTACCGCTCGGGTGCGGTCAGTCCTGCACGTCTTCCCGCCCCGCTCGACGGGTACGACCCAGGCATGTCAAAGCTCACGCCGACCCAGAGAGCGAAGCTGCCGCCTCGAAAGTTCGGGCTGCCCGAGAAGGCTCGGACGACGGAAGCCCGCAAGCAGACCGGCAACTACCCGATGCCCGACCGTGGCCATGCCATCAGCGCCAAGCGACTCGCTCGCAAGAACCGGAAGGACGGCAACCTCACCAAGGAGCAGTTCGATCGGATCGAGCGGAAGGCCGACAAGGTCATCGCCTCGGAAGGTTGACCAGCACACCCTGATTGGGGGGTGGATGCTGGCCGGGTTATCTTTCTGAACCCTCACACCCGTGTCAGGGTGCCGATCAACCCTCCATGGAGGGGTCTCGCCGCCCGGACAGACCCTCCTGGAGACCGCCACATGGCTGACCACGATCCCACCATCGGCGCCGAACCGGAGTCGCGATCGTTGGCTCGGCGTCACATGCTCCGCGGCCTTGCCGGGCTCGGCGCCGCCGGCGTGGTGGGCGTGGCCGCCGCTCGACCCGCCGCCGCGGACGACGGCGATCCGCTGGTCCTTGGTGAGGCGAACACCTCTGACTCGATGACTGCCTTGCTGCACGACAGCACCGTCGGATGAACCGGGCGTGGACGTCCGAACCACTGGGAGCCTGGCGCTCTACGCCTCGACCGACGTGGACGTCGAGCCGCCCATCGGCAACATCAAGCGGGCGATCCTGGCCATCGGCGGAGGTGAGGTGGCTCCGAACGGCGCAGCCAACGCAATCGGCGCGATCACGGGCGAAGGCATCGCGGTCGAGGCCGTCAACGAGTCGGACGGCTTTCCCGCTGGGGTCGCGGTCAACCAAGGCGCGGGTCTGGGCTTCGCGGCCGGGTCGTTCGGTCACGGGCCTCAGCTCGCGCTCTTTCGGGAGAACGCGTCTCCGATCGGTCCGCCGTCCGGGACCGTCGAGGCCGGGTCGATCCGGTTCGACGGAGCTGGTGACCTGTGGCTCTGCCTGGCGGACGGGACCCCCGGCAGTTGGACGCGTCTCCTGCGGGAGGACACCGCATCCGGGCGAACCGTGCCGATCGCACCCTTCCGAGCGCTCGACACCCGGGCCACCGGAGGACGCCCGGCCGGTTCACCTGCCGTGCCCGGCCAGAAGAAGGGACCACTGAAGGGCGGCGAGGCCATCACCCTCGACCTCGCCGGGGTCGCACCGATCCCCGCCACCGCGACCGGCGTCGTCGGCAACCTCATCGCCATCACGCCGAGCTACACGGGCTACCTCCGGGCCGCCCCCTCTGGCAGCCCGCTCACCGCGACGGCACTCAGCTTCGCCCCGGGACCGAACACCGGCAACGCCTTCACGGTCGGGCTCGGACCGGCCGGCGTCACGCTTCAAGGCTCCGGGACGGTCGCCAACACGTACCACCTCGTCGTCGACATCACCGCCTACCTGACGTAGGACGCGCTGGTCAGTCTGCGACCCGCCGAGACCACTGCGGGCCATCGGTCGATCGGTACCGGCAGAGCCGAACCTGGGCTACTGCACCAAGGCCAGAGCGATGTAGATGGCCGGCCCGACGAGGAGACCGAGCCCTACGAGGGACGCCGTGCCGAGCCTTGAGGCACGTCGGACGGTGGCAGGCACGAGGCCGGCCACGAGCAGAGCTCCGCCGATGAGGAGGAACCACATCGCGGTGAGGGGCATCGTCACGACAGACACCACGGCGGCCGCCGCGAACGTGCGCCAATCGCGCGCCCTCGACGTTTCAACGAGCGCCATCACGACAGTCTGCCCGGGATGCCGCTTCGTGGTCGGCGGCCATGGGCACCCGCGCAGCTCCGCGCACGCGGCGGAGGAGGACCGCACTCAGCCCTCGCCGATGGGACCTACGAGGACGCGCTGTCCGGACGACGACGGGTCACCGTCGGCGGTCTCCTCCGTGATGGTCATCGTCGGGAAGTCCACGGGAGAGACACCAGCCCACAAGACCACGTCCTCGCCCTCGTTGAAGGTCCCGATCGCAACGAGGACGTCGTCGTCGCCCTTGAGCCACGCTTGGTAGAAGCGACCATCGTCGAGTCGGGGCAGCCCGGTCGCGTCGAGCTCGATGCGCCACCCCGAATCGGTCCGTGTGAAGGTGGCCTGGCCGCTCGCGTCGGGCACGAGATCGGTCGGGTCGAGAACCGCCGCCAGCGTCTCGGACGGGCTGCCATCGTCGGGCACGACGAGGACGGCAGCCACCAGGATGGCAGCGGCAGCCGCGACGGCGCCGAGCGCCAACCGCCGATGCCAGCTGGCGCGCTTGGTCGAGGTGCGGACGTCGGTCTCGGCCGGGGACCCGGAGAGGGCCCTCTCGGCGGCGATCGCGGCGACCACGCCGTCTTCGAGCTCACCCGCGGGCTCCGCCCACATCGCAGGGTCGGACAGGAACCCCTTGAGCTCGTCCAGGTCGCGCTGGTCCGCGTCGTCCAACGCGCCGGATCCATCGCCGGCGAGGTAGGCAATGCGGTCGTCGTCGGTCGTCATCTCGTCACCTCTGCCCAGGTATACGCCGACGGGCGGCCGAGGGTGCGCGGATCCGCGGTCATTTGCCCGCCCCCCGTAGGTGGCCGAGGCGGGCCGCCAGCAGCCGGTGAGCGCGGAACGACCGTGACTTGATCGTGCCGACCGGCACACCGAGCCGCTCGGCGATCTCTGCCTGCGTCAACGACTCGAGGTGCTGGAGCCGCACCACCTCTCGTTCGAGCGGTGGCAGCTCGTCGATCGCGCCCCGCACGGCCCACACGTCGAAGCTCTGGTCCACGCCCTCCGGGAGGTCGATGAGCGATGCCTCGTCGAGCTGCACCGTGGGCCGGCGCGCCTCGCGCCGGTGGATGTCGATCGCCGTGCGCCGGGCGATGGTTGCCAACCACGGACCGAGCTCCCGGGCGGGGTCGTAGGTCGCGGCCGCGCGCCAGGCCTTCACGAAGGTCTGCTGGGTGGCCTCCTCGGCGAGGTCCCTCGACCCGAGGGCCTTGTAGGCCACCGCGAAGACGGACGAGCCGTACTCCCGATAGACGGCCCGCACCGCCTCGGGGTCCCCGCTCCGGAAGCGAAGCAGCTCGTCGGGATCGACCACCGTCGCACGGTACGTCCCCGAAGCCAAGTTGCGTCTGACGTCACACGCGGCGGGTGGCGATGCGGCTGCGACCGTCGGCGAGCAGGCCGGCGGTCTCGCCGACGGGCTCACGCGGCTCGGTCGATCGGCGCCGCAGCCGCCGCGCGATCGACGGCGAAGGCGCGGGCCAGAAGGGGCGGCAGAGCGCGTTGGCGAGCCAACGGGGCCCCGGCACGGCGGGCGGCCTTGCGGGCCTGTCGGGCCGCGCGGGCTTCGTGGGATCTCGCGGCGTCGGCCTGGAGCTTGCTCCTCCGGTCGTTGGCAAGGGCAACGGTGATGTCGTAGCTGTACATCAAGACCTCTCCTCGGTGCGCTGTCATCTCGGATCGACCCGGGCTGAGTCCGCCCCTCAGCCCGGGTCTCTAGGCATCGAGTACGCCGCGCCCACGCCACGGGTTCGCGATGCGACGCATGTCACATGCGACGAGCCCGCGTCTTTGCCGGACCGCGAACCGAGGGCGGCGGTGGCGGTCGTACCACCGGGTCCAGGGCCAGCACCCCGCCGGCCCGACCGCAGACGAGGAGAGAGACATGGACCTTCACCGCATCATCGGTTGCCGTCCGATCGGCGTGGCCGCGGCAGCGGCCTTGGCTGTCGGCATGGCGACGACTGGGTCGGCGGCCGCGACGCCGTACGCCGGATCGGCGTCAGTGTCGAGCGACACCCTCACCGTCATCGGCACCCGGCATGCCGATCAGATCGCGCTCCGCCTCGCGGCCGGAGACCCGACCACCCTGCAGGTGGACTTCGGCGACGACGGCACTCCCGATCAGAGCTTCAGTCGCGACACCTTCAGCCGCATGCTCGTCTTCCTCCGCAGCGGGAGTGACGGGTTCCGCATCGACCAGACCAACGGGCCCTTCGCCGACGAGGCCTTGACGGTGTTCGCCGCCAGCGGCGACGACACTGTCGCAGGCGGCGACGGCAACGAGCTCGTGCTGGGTGGCAGCGGCGACGACGCCTTCGACGGCAATCGGGGCGTCGACACCGCGGTGTTCGGCTCCGGCAAGGACAGCTTCACCTGGGACCCGGGTGACGGGAGCGACCTCATCCATGGTGGCCGTGGTTCCGACACGCTCGTCTTCAACGGTTCGAACGATCCTGAGGTGATGAGCCTGTCGGCGAACGGGAGCAGCTCGGTGTTCCTGCGCGACAGGGGCAACATCCGCATGGACATGACCGGTGTCGAGGTGCTCGACCTCGCGGCCCTCGGCGGCGCCGACTCGGTCACCATCGACGACATGAGTCGGACGCGGTTCCACCGGGCGAACATCGACCTGTCCGCGCTGGGCGTCGGTGACGGTCAGCCCGATGTCGTGACGGTCAACGGCACGGAGTCGAAGGACCGGGTCAGGGTCCAGGCGTACGGCACGCGGGTCGACGTCCGCGGGCTGCCCACCGAGACCCGGCTCACCGGCGCCGAGCTCATCGACCGGCTCCAGGTCAACGCGCGGGGCGGGAACGACAAGGTCGACGTGAAGGCCGCGGCTCGCGCCCTGATCGACGTCGCCGTGGACCTCGGACCCGGTCAGCACTGACCCTCCCAACCCGCGGCTCGACGCACCCGATCACGACAACCACACACACAACAGAAGGAGCACCAACGTGCCCAGCACAGCAACCATGCCGGCGATCACCCATGTCGCCCTCACCGTCACCGACCTCGCCGTCAGCGAGGCCTGGTACACCGAGGTCCTCGGCGTGCCACCGGTCCTCGACGAGGACACCGGTCCGTTCCGCCACATCGTGTACTCGATCGGAGGGACGCTCCTCGGACTGCACGGCTTCCCACAGCTGAACAGCTCTGCGAGCTTCGATGAACGTCGGCCGGGGCTCGACCACGTGTCGTTCGGCGTCGCCAGCCGCGACGAGCTCGTGCACTGGGCCGAGCGGCTGGACGAGCTCGGCATCCCGCACGGTGAGATCCTCGACGCGGGCTACGGCTCCGGCCTGTCGTTCCGCGACCCGGACAACATCGCCCTCGAGCTGTTCGCGCCGCCGGGATCCTGACGGCCTCCGCGAGACCAGGGACCGCACGTGCCGTACCTCATTGGTCACGGTCGGCGATAGCAACGGTGGGCGACGACGACTGTCCAGAAGGGACATCTGCGACCATGCGAACCGCCAACGAGATCGCCGTCGCTTCCGCTGTGCTGGTGCTCGCGCCTGGCGCCGCCGCTGCTGATGCGGAGAGCGACACCGGCGGCCAGGCCGGCGATGGCTCAGCGCAGGCCGTCAGCCCGGCAAGGGCTGCCCGTCCGGCGCCGCGGTCGACGAGATTCCCGCCAGAGCGTCCGCGACGGCGTCCAGGGTGAAGCGCCCGCGGACGCGCTCGCGTTCCACCGCATCGATGGCGGGCGCTTCCAGCCGTCGGAGGATGGCAGCTGCGAACTCCTCCGTGGCATCCAGACTTCGAACTGGGATACGACCTCGGGCGGCAGGCCCCGCACGCCCTGACTGCGGGTGACGATCGGGACGTCGGTCATCAGCATGTCGAGCATCTTGAGCTGCACGCCACTGCCGATGGATACGGGGTTGACCAGAACCGTCGCTCCGAACAGGTAGGGTTGACCGACGGCACGTCGAAGAAGCTTCGCACCGCAGGGTTCGCCTCGAGCTGCGCCCGCAGAACGGCATCGGGCGCGGCGCCGACGATGATCACGGTCAGATCCGGTCTGGTGGTGAGCAGGATCGGCAGGACGTCATCGATGAGCCACCGCACGCCGTGGATGTTGTTCGGCAGCCGCAGACCGCCCGCGAACACGACGTCTCCGGCGATCGTGCTGACCGGGGGGCCCGTGAGGGCCAGCTCCGGCAGAGGGGGAAGCCAGTGGATGTGGTCGATGCCCTCCTCCCGCCAGAACGCGAGGTCGTCCACCGAGATGTCCAGTACCCGACGGGACATGCGCATGAGCGTTCGTTCGTACTTCTTCGAGGCCGACGGTGGCGAGTCGCCAGGCGATCCGGTCACGCCCGCTGTCCGAAGCTCGTGCCTGGCGCCGCAAGTAGAGGTGCTCGATGTTCTGTGATCGATACGCGAGTGGCTTGCCCAGCTCGGCATGAACCTGCGCCCCACTTCGCCAAGCCAAGGCCCTTCGAGCCAGATCACGTCCGGTCGGAACTCACGGACGGCCGAGTCGACGGCCTTCTCGTCGTCGCCCGAGGGGACGGCTTCTGCCACGTGCCACGGCAGCCGCCACATGCCGAGGAGCTGACGGATGGTGCGAAGCCGGCCGCGCTCGATCGCGAACGAGTACCGGGCGTCCAGGACCTCGTCCATCGCCGCGAAGTGCTCGGGGAGCGGCATCCGGGGTCCGTCCGGTTCGTGCTGGTGGAGCAGCATGACCGAGTGCCCGAGACGGGCGAAGGCTTCGATGCGGCGCCAAACGTCTGCGCGCCCTCCGCCCCTGGGCGGATAGGGAGCGTACGGCGAGCACACGAGGATTCTCATGCCACGATCAGTCCTTGAGGCCGTGCCCGGCGCCGGCCGTGCGACCGAATCACCAGCGAGTATACGCATCCGGGATCGAACACCCGAGCGACAGCCGACGCGTTCGCGCTGGCGCACGGCCGATGAGTTTGCCCGGCCACTACCGTCGCTACGGCATGCCCCACGAAGAGATCGACGGCGTCCCCATCTGGTACGAGGAGCTCGGCGACCCGGCAGGACCACCGCTGGTCGCCCTGCACGGCGGCGTCGTCACCTTCCACGGCAGCTTCGACGACGTCCTTCCCTGGCTGACCGAGGGCCGCCGGGTGATCGGCGTCGAGCTCGAGGGCCACGGCCACACGCCCGACACCGGCCGCGCCATCTCGATCGAGCGGTTCGCCGACGACGTCGCCGAGCTGATCGACCGGGTCGCCGGCGGCGGACCCGTCGACGTGTGGGGCTTCAGTCTCGGCGCCCTCACCGCCACTGCTCTCGCCGTGCGCCACCCGGGCAAGGTCCGCCGCCTCGTGCTCGCCGCCTCGAACATCCGCCCCGACGGCTACCACCCCGAGATCACGGCGCCCGAGCAGGATGATCCGCGCCTGCCGACCCAGGAGGAGTTCGCGACCTGGAAGGCCGACTACGAGGCGGTGGCGCCGAACCCGGAGGACCTCTTCCCGTTCCTCGAGCGCCTGCAGCCCGTCGTCCACGACATGGCCGGCTGGACCGCCGACGAGATCCGGTCGGTCATCGCCCCCACGTTCCTCGTGATCGGCGACCGCGACTTCGTCCGCCTCGACCATGCCGCCGAGATGCTGGACCTCTTCCCTGACTGTCGGCTCGCCGTCCTGCCCGGCACCCGCCACACCGAGGTCATGCAGCGCACCGACGAGCTCCGGGCGCTCGTGGGCCCGTTCCTCTCGTAGCTGTTCCTGCCCTCGAAGCCGGGGCCGCGTCATCCGCCCTGGGCAGGTTGCCCACCTCGCACACCGGCAGGCACTGTTGTCGTGTGCGCGCCGTGTTGGTGTTGTTCGTGATGCTGGCCTGGCTGGCGTGCCTACTCGGCGCCGTCGGGTGCACCGCCTACCTCGCGGCGACTGGCGATCCGCATGGTCGCAACATCGACGCGGTCGAGTCGGTCGCGCTCCGTCTCGACCACCACGGGGAGCGGTGGCTGCACTCGTCTCGTTCGCGGTGATCATGACGGCGTTCGCCGCCGTTCTCGCCGCGATCGTGCTGTCGGGCCCGACGCCCGGTTCATCGAGCAGTGCGTTGGCCTGGGCCGCCATGCCCCTCTGGGCCGCGTTCGCCGCGACGACCACGACCGTCGTTCTGTGGCCGCACCGCCGAGGCCTACCGGAGCCAGTGCGCCAGTGAGGGTCCAGGAGCTCGCGGTCAGGCGAGCGACGACGAGGTGCCCAGGATGCTGACGAAGCTGACCATCTCGCCGGGGTAGCCGCCGAGGTTGTGGGTGAGGGCGAGGTCGCGGTCGGCAGTGGTGGCGATCTGGCGGTCGGCCGGCGCCTCGCCGCGGAGCTGCAGCCACGCCTCGAACATCATGCGCAGACCCGAGGCGCCGACCGGGTGGCCGAAGGACTTGAGACCGCCGTCGGGGTTCACGGGGAGGTCGCCGGTCAGGTCGAAGGCGCCGGACTGGATCTCCTTCCAGGCCGTGCCGCGCTCGCAGAAGCCGAGGTCCTCCATCAGCACCAGCTCGGTCGGGGTGAAGCAGTCGTGCACCTCGGCCATGGCCAGCTCGGCCCTCGGATCGGTGATGCCCGCCTGCGCGTACGCATCCTGGGCACAGGCCACGATCTCGGGGAACGTCGTGTAGTCGTACGACGCATCGGTGAGGCCGGACCCGTTGCCGGCGACGAACGACAGCGCCTTCACGAAGAGCGGCGAGTCCGTGTAGCGGTGGGCGTCCTCGGCCCGACAGACGACGGCCGCGGCCGCTCCATCAGCCACGCCGGCACAGTCGAACACCGAGAGGCAGCCGGCCACGTCGGGCATGGCCAGGATCTGCTCCACCGACATCTCCCGCCGGAACTGCGCGCGCGGGTTGCGAGCGCCGTTGTAGTGGTTCTTCGACGCGATCCGGGCGAGCACGGCCTTGAGCTCGTCCATCGGAACGCCGTAGCGCTCGGCGTACGCAGGGGCGACCATCGAGAACATGGCGGCGGCGGTGAGCGTGCGCGGCGTGCCGTCGTTGGGCACGGGGAAGGCGTTGAGGCCCTGGTAGCCCGAGTCCTTCACCTTCTCGACCCCGACCGCCATCGCCAGGTCGTAGGCGCCGGAGGCCACGGCGTAGGCGGCCTGGCGCAACGCCTCGGAGCCGGTGGCGCACATGTTCTCGACCCGCGTCACGGGCTTGCCCTCCAGCTGGAGCGGCTTGGCGAGGAGCATGCCGCTCATCCCGCCCTGGGCGGTGCCGAGCCAGTAGGCGTCGACCTCCTCCTTCGTCACGCCGGCCGAGGCGAAGGCCTCACCCGTGGCGTCGAGCAGCAGATCGTCGAGCCCCTTGTCCCAGTGCTCGGCGAAGCGCGTGCACCCCATCCCGACGATGGCCACCCGGTCCTTGATGCCGTGGCTTCCCATCAGACCAACCGTGCCTTCCAGAAGTAGTTGTGGATGCCGTCGGCAGTGAAGAGCTTCCGGAACGTGAGCTCCACTCGGGCGCCGATGCGCACCTGGTCGACATCGACGTCGGTGAGCTCCACGGGGAGGCGTCCGCCGCCGTCGAAGTCGACGACCGCGAAGACCACCGGGGGGCTGGGCGAGTAGGCGAGGCGATCGACCGTGAACGTGGCGATCGTTCCCGTGGCGTCGGCCATCGGGACCTCCGTCGTGTCAGCGGGCTGCGGCGGCAGGTGCACCTCGCCGTCGTCGCCGGATGACCCGACGAACCCGAACTTCCAGTCCGCCGAGCGCGCCGACGCCGATGCCGACGGCCGGGCCGGCTCCGGACGTCGCGGGGGCTCGACCGGCAGCACGCCCCGCCAGCGCAGGTACGTGCCGTACGCGATCGGAGCGCCGCCGGCGACCTGAGCGGCGAGCGGCCGCGCTGGGGTCCACCCGGTCAGCGCGTCGGTCGTGCGGAAGAGCTGGACGTGCGCACCGTCGGCCAGCACCACGAGCGCGATCACCTGCCCTGGTCCGGCGGCCTCGAGCACCGCCGTGAGCAGGAAGGCCGGCTGGGCGGCGCCGAGGTTGCCGACGGCGTCGCCCAGGTCCGCGACGCGCCGGTCGCCCACCGACAGCTTCTTGGCCAGCGCGGCGTTGGCGCGTGCGTGCGTTCCGGCGATGGCGACCAGATCGACCTGGTCCGCCACCAGCCCGGCCGTCTTCAGGGCATCGTCCCAGGCCGCTTGGCCGAGGGGGACGTAGCGCGTCTCGCCGAAGCGCTCCTCCCACACCTTCGACCGGGTGTCGCCCGGGGTGCGCCAACGGTCGAGGAACTCCTCGGTGGCCCAGCCGCCGCCGATGAGCTCGGCGAGCACCGGGCCGTCGCGCTCGTCACCGATCACCAAGGCGGCGGCGCCGTCGCCGAACGCGGACTCGTCCGGGCCCCCGGCCAGACCGCTGCGCAGGTCGGCGCTCACGACGAGGTGGGAGCCCCGGCCGCCCAACGCGGCGTGGAGCGCACCCATCGCGGAGCGCACCGAACCGTTGGCGTCGAAGGCCCCGACGTCGGGGCCGAGCTGCAGGGCGGCGTGGATGGCCGTGGCGTTCGTCTTGTCGACGTAGGCGGGCGCCACGGTGGAGAACCAGAGCGTGTGCGGGGTGACCCCGTCGAGCGGGCGCAGCGCGGCTCGGGCCGCCTCCACGCCCATGGTGGTGGTGTCCTCGTCGTAGCCGGCGACGGTGCGGGTGCCCTTGCCGCCCCCGGTGCCCGCCACCGCGGCGATGGTGCTGCGGTCGAGGCGTCCGTGGGGCAGGTACGCGGCCGCGCCGACGATGCCACGGGACGTCATGCGCCGAGGCTACGGCGAGATCTGACGGGTCGTCACATTTCGGCCTACCGTCGGCCCATGCGCCTCGGAGACGTCGCCAACGAGGGTGCCGCGGCCGCGGGCAAGCCGCTCGACGGTGTCCGCGTCCTCGCTCTCGAGCAGATGCAGGCCCTCCCCTACGCGACCCAGCTGCTCGCCCGCCTGGGGGCCGACGTCGTCAAGGTGGAGAACCCGTCCGGTGGCGATCTCGGGCGCGGCTCGCAACCGGCGATGACCGATCCCGAAGGGCGGAGCGTGGGCGCCACGTTCCTGCGGAACAACCTCGGCAAGCGGAGCATCTGCATCGACCTCAAGTCGCCCGCGGGCCGGGATCTCGTGCTGCAGCTCGCCCCTCGCTTCGACATCGTCGCCGAGAACTCGAAGGCCGGCGCCATGGCGCGCCTCGGGCTCGGCTACGCCGACATCGCCGCCGTGCACCCGCGCGCGATCTACCTGTCCGTGTCCGGCTTCGGGAACACGGTCCCCTCTCCGTACGACGCCTGGCCGGCGTTCGCGCCGATCGTCGAAGCCATGTCGGGCGTCTACGAGTTCAAGCGCCGAGGCGACCACCCGCCAGTGGTCGCGCCCGTCGGCGCGCTCGGCGACATCGGTTCCGGGCTCTACGCCGTGATCGGGGTGCTGGCGGCCCTGCGCCACCGGGACGCCACGGGGGTGGGCCAGCACGTCGACATCGCGATGCTCGACGCGATGGTCGCGATGACCGACATCGTCACCAACTTCTGGTCCCTCGGACTGCGGGACGGGGCGACGGCGGCGCTGATCATGGATGGGTTCCGCGCCGCCGACGGCTGGTTCATCGTCCAAGTCGGCCGGGAGGCCCAGTTCGCGCTGCTCGCGGAGCTGGTCGGTGAGCCGAGCTGGTCCACCGATCCGCGCTTCGCGGAGCGCCAAGGGTGGGTCGATCACCTCGACGACGTGATCCGTCCCGCCGTGGAGCGCTGGGCCTCCGACAAGACGCGCCTCGAGGCCTGCGCCGCGATGTCCGCGGCGGGGATCGCCGCCGGTCCGTGCTACCGGGACGACGAGGTCGTCGCGGACGAGCACGTGGCCGCTCGCAACATGCTCGTCGAGGTGCCCCGGACCGACGGCGTACCCGACCCTGTCCTCGTCCCCGGCAACCCCGTCAAGCTCACGAACGTGGCCGAGGGTCCCGAGACCCGGATGCCGTGGCTGGGCGAGCACACGAGCGCGGTGCTGCAGGAGGAGCTGGGCCTCGACGACGCCGCGCTTGCCGCGCTGCGCTCCGAGGGCGTCATCGCCTGACCCGGCGCGACGGAGGGCGGTAGCGTCGCCGGCGATGGCTCTGGAGCCGTACTCGTCGTTCGACGTGCCCGTAGCCGGCGGGTCGTTGCACGTGGGACGGTGGGGTGAGGGGGACAAGGTCCTCGTCGCCGCCCACGGCATCACCGGCAACCACCGCTCGTGGCAGGGCGTCGCACGAGCCCTCGGGCCGGATGTGTCGCTCGTCGCACCGGACCTCCGCGGTCGAGGCCTCTCCTCCAAGCTGCCCCCACCGTTCGGCATGCGCGCGCACGCGGATGACCTCGTTGCAGTCCTCGATCACCTCCGGCTCGACCGCGCCGTCCTGACCGGGCACTCGATGGGCGCCTACGTCGCCACCACGGCCGCGACGGCGCACGCGGCCCGCTGGACCGCCGTCGTGCTCGTGGACGGCGGCGTGGCGCTCCCGCTGCCCCGCGGCGTCGACCCCGACGACATGCTCGCGGGCGTCCTCGGACCGGCGCTCACCCGTCTCGAGACGACCTTCCCCGACCGCGCCGCCTACCACGACTTCTGGCGCCAGCACCCCGCGCTCACGGAACCGGGGGCCTGGACGGCGGACACCGAGGCCTGGCTCGACCACGACCTCACCGGCCACGAGCCGGAGCTGCGGTCGTCGGCCTCGTTGGAGGCGGTGCGCTTCGACGGCCGGGAGCTGCTCGTCGACCAGGCCGTGCGACGAGCGTTCATGGAGATGACGCAGCCGTCGGTGCTGCTGCGCGCGCCACGTGGCCTGCTCAACCAGGTGCCCCCGCTGCTCCCCGACGAGCTGATCGACCCGCTCCGCGCCCGTTGGCCGATCCGCCTCGAGATGCTCGTCGACAACACCAACCACTACTCGATCATCCTGTCGAGCCGAGGGGCCAAGGCCGTCGCCAGCCACCTCACCGCCGCGTTCCCCTGACGTCAGCCCCCCGCCCCCCCCGCAAACTTGTGGTCGATCCGAGCGATTTCCGCACGGATTCAACACAAGTTGCGGCAGTTGCGGCAGGTGCGGTCCAGCTGTTCCGGCGCCGGCGCTCAGTCGGTCGGCTTCGGGGGCGGGCGCCAGCAGGTGACGAGCAGGGCGAGGGCACCACCGCCACCGGCGATCAGCGCGATCAGGAGGCCATCGGTGCCCGGCGGGTCGAAGATCTCCAGCGCGTGGTCGAGGGACCACTCGCCGGCACCCAGCACGGCGATCGCGAACCCGGCCAGGGTGAGCGTCATCACGTACTCCCAGCCCTCGCCCGGGCGGAAGATGAAGAAGCCGTTGCCGCGGTGGTTGGTGATCCACGCGACGAGCATCACGCCGATCACGGCGGCGCCCCCGAAGGGCGTGAGCAGGCCGACCACGAGCAACGCCCCGCCGACGATCTCCGTCACGCTGGCGAGCCACGCGTGGACGATGCCCGGCTTCATGCCGAGGCTCGCGAACCACCGGGCCGTGCCCGCGATCTTGCCGCCGCCGAAGATGTGGTTGATGCCGTGAGCGAGCATCACCGCACCGACACCGCACCGCAGCACCAGCAGGGCCAGGTTGATCGAGTCGACGTCTTCCATCGCTGCGCAACGTACCGGGATCGCTGGGCGAGAAGAGCCATCGGTACGCTCGGCCCTCATGCCGTCGGCCCGCACTGTCGCCAAAGTGGTCGGCGTCATGACCGCGGTGACGGCCGGTGCGCTCGCGGTGATGGAGGCGAAGAAGCGCGTCGACGCCGATCGGGCCGCCGCCGGGCCCATCTCGTCGTCGAGCCGCAACGCCCGCAGCGTCGCCGTGGCGGGCATGGGCGCCAAGGCCGGCCGGCGGTGGGCGATGCACCGCGCCCGCAAGGTGTTCGCGGCCGCTGACCGCCACGACGAGCTCGACGCCGCCTTCGAGCTGCAGACGGCCGAGAGCATCGCCGACGCGCTCGGAGAGATGAAGGGCGCCATGATGAAGCTCGGCCAGATGGCGAGCTACCTCGACCAGGGCCTGCCCGAGCCCGTTCGCCAGGCGCTGGCGGAGCTGCAGGCCAACGCCCCGCCCATGAGCGCCGCGCTGGCCGGCGAGGTCGTCGAGCAGGAGCTGGGCCAGGCGCCCGAGGACCTGTTCGCCACCTGGGATCCGACGCCCATCGCGGCGGCATCGATCGGGCAGGTGCACCGGGCGATCACCCACGATGGCCGGGCCGTCGCCGTCAAGGTGCAGTACCCGGGCGTGGGTGAGGCCATCCGGGCCGACCTCGACAACGCGGGCCTCCTGTTCGGGGCGATGCGGATGCTGTTCCCCGGCCTCGAGCCGGAGCCGCTGGTGCGCGAGCTCCGGGAGCGGCTGCTCGAGGAGCTCGACTATCGCCAAGAGGCGGACCACCAACGCCTGTTCGTCGAGTACTACGAGGGCCACCCCTTCATCCACATCCCGGCCGTCGTGGACGAGCTCAGCACCGAGCGCGTCCTCACGACGGACCTGGCCGAGGGTGCTCGCTTCGACGAGCTCCAGCAGTGGACCCAGGCGGAGCGCGACCTGGCCGCCGAGGCGGTCTTCCGCTTCGTGTTCGGCAGCCTCTACCGCCTGCACGCGTTCAACGGCGACCCGCACCCGGGCAACTACTTGTTCCGACCGGGCGGCCAGGTGACGTTCCTCGACTTCGGCCTGGTGAAGCGCTTCGACCGAGCCGAGGTGCTGCTCATCGGCGACATGCTCAAGGCGATGGTGATCGACCGCGACATCAAGGAGTACCGCCGCCTCATCGAGGGCATCGGCATGCTGGCCCCCGGGAACACCTTCACGGACGACGAGGTGCAGGACTACTTCGGGCACTTCTACGACTTCGTGCAGCGCGACGAGGTCAGCACCATCACGTCGGACTACGCGTCGGAGACCGTGCGCCGGTTCTTCGACTCGTCCGGTCCCTACGGGCCGATCATGCGGGCCGCCAACGTGCCCCCGACCTTCGTGATCATCCAGCGCATAAACCTCGGCCTCTACGCCATCTTCGGCCAGCTCCGCGCCACGGCCAACTGGCGCCGCATCTCCGAGGAGATCTGGCCGTTCATGGAGGGGCCACCGTCGACCGACCTCGGGCGGCGCGCCGCCGAGTGGGCCGCGGCGCGAGGTCGATCGTGATCGAGGTCGTGGCCCTCGACGGCGACGACACGCTGTGGCACAGCGAGCACCTGTTCGTCGACACCCAGGACCGGTTCCGGTCGCTGGTGCGCCCCTACGTGGACCTCGATGACGAGGCCCTGGACGCGAGGACCCTCGAGGTCGAGCGCCGCAACCTCCCGCTCTTCGGCTACGGCGTCAAGGCCTTCACCCTGTCGCTGGTCGAGACGGCCATCGAGGTGACCGAGGGACGGATCCCCGGCCGCGACCTGCAGACCGTGCTCGACCTCGGCAAGGCGCTCATGGACCACCCCGTCGAGCTGCTCGACGGTGTCCGAGAAGCCGTCGACGCCCTCACCGATCAGTACCGGGTGATGGTGATCACCAAGGGCGACCTCCTGCACCAGGAGAGCAAGCTCGCCCGCTCCGGCCTCGACGAGCTGTTCTGGCGGGTCGAGATCGTCTCGGAGAAGGACGAGGCGACCTACCGGCGCATCCTCGACCGCCATCGCATCGATCCCGCCACGTTCGTCATGGTGGGCAACTCCGTGCGCAGCGACGTGCTCCCGGTCCTGGCGATCGGCGGCCAGGCCATCCACGTTCCCTACTCGGTGACCTGGGCCCTCGAGCTCATCGACCCCGATCCTGAGCAGCATCGCTTCCCCGTGCTCGACGACCTCAGCCAGCTCCCGGCGGCGATCGCCGAGCTCCAGGGACAGGCCTGACCCGCGTGCCGGAGCTGACCGTGGCGTCCTTCAACGTGCACTGGGGCCGAGGGCCCCGGCACGACGGCTGGCGACCGTTCGACGTCGTGGGTGCGTGCGTCGCCCTCGAGGCGGACGTCATCGTCCTGCAGGAGACGTGGGCGCCCGACGGCGGCCCGTCGCAGCACGACGAGATCGCGGCGGCCCTCGAGATGGACGTCATCGCCGTGCCGATGTCGCGGTCCGACGTGGAGCCCAGGCCGAACCTGGTCAGCCGGGCCGACCCCGACCGCGCGCGCGGCAGCGGCGACTGGAACCTGGCGCTGCTCTCCCGCAAGCCCATCCGCAGCCACCGGACGATCCTGCTGCCGCAGCTCAAGCTCGACCCCTCGACCCGGATGCTGCTCGAGGCGGAGGTCGACGTGGACGGCACGAACCTCACGGTCATCGGCACCCACTTCAGCCACCTCGAGTTCGGCGCCGTCCTCCAGACCCGCGCCCTGCGGCGCGGCCTGCCGCCGACCGACCGCGCGGCCGTGTTCCTGGGCGACATGAACATGTGGGGCTGGACGATCGACGCCATGACCCCATCGGGCTGGCGTCGCGCGATCCGGGGGAAGACGTGGCCGGCCCACCACCCCCGCCACCAGATCGACCACATCCTCGTGACGCCGAGCGTCCAGGTCGTCGGCGCCGACGTGCAGCCGGAGACCGGGTCGGACCATCGCCCCATCCGCGCCCGGCTGATCGTCACGTGACCGGCCCCGTCATCTTCCTCTGCACCGGCAACGCGGCTCGCTCCGTGATGGCCGGCGCGGCGCTGGCCGCTCACCTCCCCGACTGGCACGTCACGACGGCAGGGACGCTCGTCGTCGAGGGACAGCCCATGAGCTGGCGCACCAAGGCCGCGCTCGACGCGGTGGGTCTCCAAGCGTCCCAACACCGCAGTCGCCAGGCGACCGCCGCGGACCTGCGCCATGCTGAGCTGGTGATCGCCCTGGCCCCGGAGCACGTCCACTGGGTGCGGCGCACGCACCCCGACGTGGCGGACCGCACGGGCACGCTGCGACGCCTGGCGCGGGACCTGCCGGACGATGACATGGCGCTGGCCGATCGGGTGGCGTCGCTTCGCCTGGCCGCAGTGGAGCTGGGCGACTGGGAGGAGGTGGTCGACCCCGGCGGGGGCGACGCCGAGACCTTTGCCGCGTGTGCCGTCGAGGTCGTCGACCTCGTCGCGACGCTGGCCCCGCGGCTGGTCGGCCGATGACGGCCCATTGCAACGCGGACGAGGCCGCGGCCTTCCTGCGCCCGGTGGACTCGCTGGCGATGCCCTTGGGCCCTGGCCAGCCGCCTGCCTTCCTGGAGGCGCTCGGCCGGCGGACGGACTGGGAGCACCTGCGCATCGGCGGCGCGCTGCTCAGCGTGCTCAGCGACGTGTTCACCCACCCCAACGTGCACTACCTGAGCGGGTTCTTCGGGCCCCTCGAGCGGCTGCTGCGCGACAGCGGTGCCAACATCGGGTTCGCCCCGGCCGACTTCCGCCGGTTCGCTCCCATCCTGGCGGCCGACCCCGCACGCGTGATGGTCACGGCCGGGTCGCTCCCGGACGCGGACGGCCGGGTCAGCCTCTCGCTCCACGCCGGGGCCAACGTCGAGCAGATCGCGCGTGCGGCCGCCGATCCGGACCGACTGCTGATCGTCGAGGTCAGCCCGGCGTTCCCCCGGACGTACGGCGCCGGCGATCACCCGCACTCGGTGGCCGTCGAGGACATCGACGTGCTGATCGAGAGCAACAAGGAGCCGGTCGTCATCGACGATGCCCCGCCCAGCGACATCGACCGCGCCATCGCCGAGCACGTGCGCGCCTTCGTCCCGGACGGCGCCACGCTGCAGACGGGCATCGGCGCCGTGCCCTCCGTGGTGGCGGCGCTCCTGGCGGAGGGCGACGGGGGCGGGTACGGCATCCACTCGGAGATGTTCACGACGGGCCTCATGCAGCTCCACCGGGCCGGCAAGGTCACGAACCAGAAGGGCACCTACGACGGCGTCTCCGTCGCGACCTTCGCGGGCGGCACGCGCGAGCTCTACGAGTGGCTCCACGAGAACCGAGAGGTCGCGTTCCTCCCCGTCGACATCGTGAACTCACCCGAGGCCATCGGACGCAACCGGGCCATGGTCACCATCAACGCCGCCATGTCCGTCGACATCCAGGGCCAGGTGATCGCCGACACGATCAGAGCGGTGCAGTACTCGGGGATCGGCGGGCACGAGGACTTCGTGTCCGGCCCCGCCCTCGACCTCGACGACCGTTCGCTGCTGTGCCTCCCGGCCACGATCACGGTCGGCGACGAGCTCCACTCGCGGATCGTCCCCTGGTTCGAAGCCGGGGCGGTCATCACCACGCCCCGCCACCAGGTCGACGTGATCGTGACCGAGTACGGCGCCGCCGAGCTGCAGGGCAAGACCGTGCACCAGCGCGGCGAGGCGCTGGCCGCCATCGCTCACCCGGCGTTCCGCGAGGAGCTGCGGGAGGCCGCCGAGCGGGCCAGCCACGGCCGCTCCCCGTTCCCGTATGCCTGCTCCGAGCTCGCTCCGCGCGATCCGGACCGAGTCGCGAGGACGCCGGGAGTTCCAGCTCCTCGAGGCGCTGCGCCACAACCGCCGCAAGCGCGAGCAGCGAGGCGAGTTCCTCGTCGAGGGCGTGCAAGCGATCAACCGCGCCCTCGACGCCGGATGGCCGGTGCGGGCCGCGCTCGTGCCCGACGGCCCCGAGCGGTCGCGCTGGGCGGACACGACCATCGCACGGGTCGACGACGTCATCGAGGTCCGACCGGACCTGTTCGCCCGCCTCACCAGCCGCGACGAGCCTCCCGAGCTGATCCTCGTCGCCCGCATCCCTGCCCCCGACCTGCAGCGGGTGCCGCGCCCGGCCGACGGCGTCGTCGTCGTGGTCGACCGGCCCGCCCGCCCGGGCAACCTCGGGACCATCATCCGCACGGCGGACGCCCTCGGCGCCACCGCCGTGCTCACCACCGGCCACGGGGCGCACCTGTACGACCCCCAGACCGTGCGGGCCAGCGTCGGATCGCTCTTCGCCCTCCCTGCCGTGCCGGTGGCGTCCAACCAGGCGCTGGCCGACTGGATCGACGCGTGGCGGGCGGACGCCCCGGTCACCGTCTACGCGTTGGACGAGGGTGGCGAGGTGGAGCTGCGGCCGGGCATCGCCCTGGCTCGTCCCGCCGTCCTCCTGCTCGGCACCGAGCGCACCGGGCTCGCGCGTGCCCTGCAGGACCTCGCGGACGTCACCCTCGCGATCCCGATGGCGGGCTCCGCGAGCTCGTTGAACGTGGCCGTCGCGCACGGGATCGCCCTCCACGCGCTGATGAGTACGGTGACGCCCCATGGCTGACGACGTGCCGGTGACCGATCTGATCCGCACCGAGGTCGACGGCGGGATCGCCCGCATCACCATCGACCGGCCGGACGCCGGCAACTCGCTCACCGCCGCGATGCGCGACCACCTCGCGGCGACCTTCGACGAGCTGTCCGCCACCCTCGGCGTGCGGGCGGTGGTGCTCACGGGCGCGGGTGAGAAGCACTTCTGCACGGGCGCCGGGCTGGGCGGCGCGCAGCCCCCCGAACCCCCCCGCCCCGAGGACGCGCCCGACCGGGCGCTCGGGGACGTGTCCCGGATGATCCGTCGCGGCTGGCAGCGCCTGGTGGCCTCCATCCTCGATTGCGAGAAGCCGGTCGTCGCGGCGGTGAACGGCACCGCCGCGGGCGGAGGCGCCAACCTGGTGCTTGCGTGCGACCTCGTGGTGATGGCCGACACGGCCCGTCTCATCGAGGTGTTCGTCAAGCGCGGCATCATCCCCGACGCCGGCGGGGCCTACCTGCTGCCGCGCATCGTCGGTCCCCAGCGAGCCAAGGAGCTGATGTTCCTCGGCGACGACCTGTCGGCGGCTGACTGCGAGCGCTGGGGCATCGCCAACCGGGTCGTGCCCGCCGACCAGCTCCAGCCGACGGTCGACGAGCTCGCCACCCGCCTCGCGTCCGGCCCCACCAAGGCCATCGGCATGACGAAGTGGCTCGTGAACCGCAGCCACGAGAGCTCGCGCCACAGCGCCTTCGAGGAGGAGGCCTACGCGCAGGAGCTCGTCACGGCCACCGCCGACATGGCCGAGGGCATCCAGGCCTTCACCGACCGCCGTCCCCCGAGCTTCAAAGGCTGGTAGCCGTGACCGACATCGAGACCATCCAAGCCGTGTACGCGGCCATGGCCGCCAAGGACCTCGACGCCCTGTTCGAGCTGCTCGACCCGGAGATCGTCATCACGCAGGACGAACGACTGCCGTGGGGCGGTCGGTTCGAGGGCCACGACGGCTTCGCCACGTTCGGTCTGGCCCTGACCGGGACCATCGCCTCGGCGGTCACCATCGACGCGATCTTCGAAGCAGACGGCGACGTGATCCAGATGGGGCACACGCGCGGGACGGTGGTCGCCACCGGCGCGCCGTTCGACATCGCCGAGGTCCACCGGTGGACCCTCCGTGATGGACGACCCGTCCGCGCCCACTTCTCGATCGACACGCCCGGCATGCTCGCCGTCCTCGCCGCGCCCTGACGTCCCGCCCCTGGGGTTCAGGTGGGGGTGGAGCCCCAGACGTGGCGCTCGCCGCCGAGCACGTCGAGGTAGCGACCGTGGAGCTCGTCCCACACCTGCTCGGTGGTCTCCGGCACCGGCGTGCCGTCGAGGTGCGCACCCATGGCTTCGAGGCAGAGGTGCCAGCCCGAAGCGGTGCGGGCCGCGTGCAGGCGATCGTCGATCGTGTCGAGGAACACCATCCGCGTCCGGTCGCCGTCGGCCGTGAGCTCGATGCGCAGCCGATCTGCGCCCCACTCGAGCTCGAGCAGGTGCGGTGGCTCGAGCGCGAGGCAGCGGCCGGCGAAGCCCTCGGCCGGGATGTTCGGGTCATCGACGAACTGCAGCTCTCCCCCCGGCACCAGCTCGCCGACGATCCGCTGCGGGAACCAGGCGTCGCGGTGCACCGGGTCCTCCAGGCAGCGCCACACCGCCTCGACCGGGTGGGCGAACGTCCGCTCGAAGCGGAGCGTCCACCGTCCGTCGGCATCGACGAGGGCGCCCATCTCGCTCATGTCGGCGCCGCCTCCTCGTACCGCGCCTGCAGCTCGGCGGGGTGGTCCGCGAGGGGCGCCCCGCGGCCGGTGTCGAGCAGGACCTCGAGGCGGTCGAGGCACACGTGGTAGCCGGCCGCGGAGTCGGCACCCGCCGCGCCATCCGCGATCCAGGTCGTGAAGGTCAGGCGCGTGCCGGCCGCGTCCGGGGCCAGCTCCCAGCGGAGGCGGTCGCCGTCCCACCACCACTCGAAGACCTCCGGTGGCTGCCACACCTCGATGCGGCCCGTGAGCACCGGCTCGGTGATGCCGTAGCGATCCACGAAGGCCGGCCAGAACGGGAGCTCGAGCGCCGCGCCCGCGCGTCGCTCGCCCCGGATGTCGCACGGGAGCCAGTGCTGGAGGTGCTCGGACTCGGTGAGGGCGCTCCACACCTTGGCCGGAGGGTGGGCCAGCGTCCGCTCGTAGCGCAGCACCCAGGTCCCGCCCGCCTGCAGCACGGTGCCCATGCGGGCGGTGGTGTCGGTGGTGTCCATGCTCAGTCCTCCATCTCGTCGAGGTGGCGTTCGAGGGCGTCGAGGCGGTCGTCCCAGAACCGCCGGTACGGGGCGAGCCAGGCGTCCAGCTCCAGCAGCGGCTCCACCCGCAACCGGTAGTACCGGCGCTGGGCATCGGGCCGCACCTGGACGAGGCCGGCGTCCTTGAGGGCTCGCAGGTGCTTCGACACCGTGGGCTGCGCGAGCTCCAGCTCGACCACGAGCTGGCCGACCGGGCGCTCGCCCTCCCGGAGGCGGTCCAGGATCCGGCGCCGGGTCGGCTCGGCCAGCACCTCGAAGGTCGTCGTCGCCATGCCCTCGAACATGCCATACACGGTATATACGTGTCAAGGCATGGAGGCGGCGAACGCCCCCGCCGACGCCCGGCCACCGGGCGTCGGCCGCACCGGTAGCGTCGGGCCGTGGACCTGCTCGTGGTGGTCGGTGACGCCATCCCACCGAACCGACTCGTCGCACGGGCCCGCCGCACCGTGTCGGTGACCCCGGGTGAGCCCCTCATGACGCTGATCGCGGACCTGCGCGGCCACATCCCGCGCCGCGTCGGCGTCGTCGGCCGCGGCGACGAGGCCGCTCCGGTCGCTCGCGAGCTGCACGAACGGGGCCTGCCCGTCGTGCTGCACACCGACGACGACGTCACCATCCCCGACGTCCCCACGCAGCGCGTGACGGATCTCGGCGAGCCGATGGACGTCGCCGACGACCTGGTCGCGCTGATCGGCAACACCCCCATGGTTCGCCTCGATCGGACGGCGCGGGACCTGGACTGCCACCTCCTCGCGAAGCTGGAGCTCTACAACCCGGGGTTCTCCTCGAAGGACCGACCGGCGCTGACCATGATCGAGAGCGCCGAGCGCGATGGACGGCTCCGACCCGGCGGCACGATCGTCGAGCCCACCAGCGGGAACACGGGCGTCGGGCTCGCCATCGTGGCGGCTCGCCGCGGCTACTCGTGCATCTTCGTGTGCCCCGACAAGGTGGCGCCCGACAAGATCGCTCAGCTGCGGGCCTACGGCGCCGAGGTGATCGTGTGCCCGACGTCGGTCGACCCGAGCCATCCGGACTCGTACTACTCCGTGTCCGATCGGCTCGCGCGCGAGGTCCCCGGCGCCTGGAAGCCGGACCAGTACCACAACCCCGACAACCCTCGGGCCCAGTACGAGACCACCGGCCCGGAGATCTGGGCCCAGACGCGGGGCCGGATCACGCACTTCGTCTGCGGGGTCGGCACGGGCGGCACCATCACCGGGATCGGGCGCTACCTCAAGGAGCAGAACCCCGCGATCCGCACCATCGGGGCCGACCCCGAGGGCTCCGTGTACTCGGGCGGCACCGGTCGCCCGTACCTCGTGGAGGGGATCGGTGAGGACTTCTGGCCCTCGACCTACGACCCGTCGGTGGTCGACCAGGTCATCGCCGTCAGCGACGCCACGAGCTTCGCCACCGCGCCGGCGCGTCACCCGCGAGGAGGGCCTGCTCATCGGCGGATCGGGCGGCACCGCGATCGCGGCCGCCCTGCAGGTGGCCAGCGGGCTCCCCCCGGATGCAGTCGTCGTCGTGCACATCCCCGACTCCGGACGGGGCTACCTGTCCAAGCTCTACGACGACGGCTGGATGGCCGATCACGGCTTCCTGCGCGCGGCCGGCCCGACGGTGGGCGACCTGCTGCGGGGCCGCGAGGCCGGCTTGCCGTCGCTCGTGCACACCCATCCCGACGAGACCGTGCGGCAGGCGATCGAGATCCTGCGGGAGTTCGAGGTGAGCCAGATGCCGGTGGTGAAGCACGAGCCGCCGGTGGTGCTGGCGGAGGTGGTCGGGGCGGTGTCGGAGCGAGAGCTGCTCCAGGCCGCGGTGGCCGACGCCGGCGCGCTCGACCGGCCCGTGGGCGACGTGATGGGTCCACCCCTCCCGACGGTCGGCATCGGCGAGCCGGTCGACACCGCGATCACGCGCCTCGAGGAGGCCTCGGCCGCGCTCGTGCTCGACGGTGGGCATCCGGTCGGTGTCATCACGCGCTCCGATGTGCTCGCCAGCTTCGTCCACGGTCGGGGCCAGTAGTGGACCTCGAGGGCAAGGGGATGGGCACCCGCGCCGTCCACGGCGCCGGTCCCCCTGACCCCGTCACGGGCGCCGTGGTGCCCGCCATCTCGTTGGCCACGACGTTCCAGCAGGAGGCGGTCGGGAAGCCGCTGGCCTACGAGTACGCCCGCAGCGGCAACCCCACCCGCACCGCGCTCGAGACCCACCTCGCGGTGCTCGAGGGAGCGTCGAGCGGGTTCGCGTTCGCCTCGGGCCTGGCCGCGGAGGACGCGCTGCTGCGCCTGGTCAGCGCCGGTGAGCACGTGCTCCTGCCCGACGATGCCTACGGAGGCACCATCCGCCTCGCCGTCCAGGTGCACGCCCCGGCCGGCCTGGCCGTGGACACGGTCCCGCTCGGCGATCTCGAGGCGGTCGCGGCCGCGTGGCAGCCGGGCACCCGGATGGTCTGGGTCGAGACGCCGAGCAACCCGTGGCTCCGCATCGTCGACATCGAGGCGATCAGCGAGCTCGCCCACGACCGCGGCGCGATCGTGGTCGTGGACAACACGTTCGCCACCCCCGTGCTGCAGAACCCGTTGGCGCTCGGCGCCGACGTCGTCATCCACTCCTCGACCAAGTACCTCGGCGGCCACAGCGATGTGGTGGGCGGCTTCGTCGCCACGCGTGACGACGAGCTGGCCGAGCGCATCGGGTTCCTCCAGAACGCCGCCGGCGCGGTGCCGGGCCCGCTCGACTGCTACCTCGTGCATCGCGGCGCGCGGACCCTGCAGCTGCGGATGGAGCGGCACTGCGAGAGCGCGGCCGCCGTGGCCGAGCTGCTTGGACGCCCACCCGGCCGTGGCGCGGGTCCTGTACCCGGGGCTCCCCGACCACCCCGGCCACGACGTCGCCGCCCGCCAGATGTCCGCCTTCGGGGGGATGGTGTCGATGCAGCTCGCCGGCGGCGAGGCCGCCGCGCTCGAGGTGTGTCGGCGCACCGAGCTGTTCACGCTCGCCGAGAGCCTCGGCGCGGTCGAGAGCCTCATCGAGCATCCCGGCCGCATGACGCACGCGTCGGTGGCCGGCACGACCAACGAGGTCCCGGCCGACATGGTGCGCCTGTCGGTGGGCATCGAGGACGTCGACGACCTCCTCGCCGACCTCACCCAAGCGCTCGGTTGACGAGATCTGTGGTCGAAGACGCTCGCATACCGGACGAGAGCGACCACAGAGCTCGTGAGGGGCCGCTCGATCTGCTGCGACCGGGGCGCGCGATCGTGGGGATGTCGGCGATCCTGCTCCCGCACCGCAGCTCGATCGAGGTGGACTGGGCCGCGTTCGAGGCGCACGTCCGGCGCACGGCCGAGGCCGGGCTCACCCCGGCCGTGAACATGGACACCGGGTTCGTGCACCTGCTGACAGCGGAGCAGCGGGCCGAGGTGCTGAGCCGCACGCGCTCGCTCGGCGTCGACTTCGTGGCCGGCGCCTTCGACGAGGCCGACGTCGAGGCGGTGCAGGCGCTCGGCGGCACACCGGTCCTGTTCCCGTCCGCGGCCACCCTCGACGTCGTCCCGGCCTACGAGCGGATCGCGGCCGCCGCGGACCGCTTCATCGGCTTCGAGCTGTCCCCGGTGTTCCACCCCGACGGACGCATCTGGGACCTCGAGACCTATCGAGCCGTGCTCGGGATCGCCGCCTGCATCGGCGCGAAGCACTCCTCGCTCGAGCGCCAGCTGGAATGGGACCGCCTGCGGCTGCGCGACGAGGTGCGGCCGGACTTCGTCGTGCTCACCGGCAACGACCTCGCCATCGACATGGTGATGTACGGCAGCGACTACCTCCTCGGCCTGTCGACCTTCGCGCCCGCGGAGTTCGCCGCGCGCGACCGCTGCTGGGCCGCGGGCGACGTCGACGGCTTCCTCCGCCGCAACGACGTGCTGCAGTGGCTCGGCACGACGGCCTTCCGCCCCCCGGTGCCCGCCTACCGCCACGACGCGGCGCTGTTCTTCCAGCTCCGCGGGTGGGCCGAGAGCGATGCCACCCCGGAGGGCGCCCCGCGCCGGGCGGCGTGGGAGCGCGACCTCCTCGCGGGTGTGCTGGCCGCCCTCGAGGCCGTCGGATGAGGCGCGACCACCCCCAGGTGAAGTCGTTCAAGACGGCCGACGCCCTGCTCGCCCACCTGGCGACGCTCGGCATCACGCTGCCCTTCGACGACCCACCGGACGTCGCCGCGCTGGCAGAGCCCATCGACGTGGCCGGGCGCCGCTGCTCGAACCGGTTCGCCATCCTCCCGATGGAGGGGTGGGACGGCACGGACGACGGACGGCCGACCGACCTCGTCCGACGGCGCTGGCGGCGCTTCGGCACCAGCGGCGCCGGGCTCGTGTGGGGCGGGGAGGCGTTCGCGGTGCGCCCCGACGGGCGGGCCAACGGCCACCAGCTCTGCCAGGGGCCCTCGTCGGCCGACGACCTGGCCGAGCTCCACGGCCTCCTGGACCCGGGGCAGGTGACCGGCCTCCAGCTCACCCACAGCGGGCGCTGGTCCGTCGAGTCACGCCCGCCCCGGACGGATCCGCTCCTCGACCAGCGGCGCGCCGGTGCGGTGCTCACCGCGAGCGAGCTCGACGCCATCGCCGACGACTACGTCAGCGCCGCCCGCCTCGCGCAGGCCGCCGGCTTCGACTTCGTGGACGTCAAGGCCTGCCACGGCTACCTCCTCCACGAGCTGCTGTCAGGACCCGGCGCGCTCGAGGCTCGCACGGCCACGATGCGCACGATCATCGAGCGCGTGCGCGCCGAGGGCATCCGGGTCGGCGTGCGGCTCTCCACGTTCGACCTGCCGCCCCACCGGGCCGGCGCCGACGGGATCGGCGAACCGGAGGCGGCCGAGCCGTGGGGCTTCGGCGACCCCCTCGCCCTCGTCGACCACCTCGACGTCGACCTGCTCTGCGTCACCGCCGGGAGCCCCTACTACTGCCCCCACGCCCAGCGGCCGGCCTGGTTCCCACCCAGCGACGGCTACGCCCCGCCGGAGGATCCCCTCGTCGGGGTGGCCCGGCTGCTCGACAGCGCCGCCGCCATCGCCGCCGCCCGTCCCGCCGTCACGGTCGTCGCCACCGGGTTCTCCTACCTCCAGGAGTGGCTGCCGCACGTGGCCTCGGCGAGCGTGCGGGAGGGGCGCGGCGCCCTGGTAGGCCTGGGGCGCATGGCCCTCAGCTATCCCGACCTCCCCGCCGACGTGCTCGCCGGACGGACCCTCGACCCGCGCCGCCTCTGCCGCACCTTCAGCGACTGCACCACCGCACCTCGCAACGGCCTCGTGTCCGGCTGCTTCCCGCTCGATCCGTTCTACAAGGAGCACGCGGACCGACCCCTCCTCGTCCAAGCCAAGAAGCGGCCCGTGCCTGAGCTGATGCTCGCTCCGGGCGTCGCTTCGCTCCGGACGCCCTCCGCGAGTGCCTCCGGCGGCGCGGCAGAGCCGGCCGCCTTCGGCGTCCCATGGGATTGTGCCCGTGCCTGAGCATACGGGGTCGCGGTCGTCGGGCTGGGCATCGGGCAGATGCACGTGTGGTCGTGGCGACGGATGAAGGACCGGTTCGCGATCGTCGCCGTCGCCGACCCCGACGAGGCTCGGGCCCGCGACGCGGCCGAGCGCACCGGCGCGGCCATCGTCACGCTTCGAGGAGGCGATCGAGCGCGACGACGTCGACATCGTCGACCTCTGCACGCCCCCGTCGCTCCACCTCGAGCAGATCACCGCCGCGCTCGCCGCGGGCAAGCACGTCGTGTGCGAGAAGCCGCTGGTCGCCTCGCTGCGCGACTGCGACGCGCTCGCCGAGGCCGAAGCCGCCAGCGACGGCCGGCTCATGCCCATCTTCCAGTACCGCTTCGGCAACGGGCTCCAGAAGGTCAAGGCCCTGGTCGACCGGGGCGTCGCCGGTCCCGCCTACACCGCGTCGGTCGAGGTGGCGTGGCGGCGACGGGCCGACTACTACGCGGTGCCGTGGCGCGGGCGCTGGGCGACGGAGCTCGGTGGCGTGCTCCTGAGCCAGGCGGTCCACGCCATCGACATGCTCACCTACATCGCCGGTCCCCCAGCGAAGGTCTTCGCCCGGGTGACCACCCGCGTGAACGACATCGAGGTGGAGGACTGCGCCGCCATCTCCCTCGAGCTGGCCGACGGGTCGCTCGCCACGATCACCGCCACCCTCGGCTCCGAGCAGGAGATCACCCGCCACCGGTTCCACTTCGCCCACCTCTCGGCCGAGAGCGGCACGTCCGCGTACGAGAGCTCGGCCGACCCGTGGGACATCCAGCCCGACGACGACGGCGCGGCAACCGCGATCGCGGACCTGCTCGAGGGCTGGGAGCCGCGCGCCGAGGGCTGGTGGGGACAGTTCGAGCGCTTCGGAGACTGGCTCGACGGCACCGCGCCCGATCTCCCGGTCACCCTGGCCGATGCCCGTGCGTCCATCGAGCTCATCACCGCCATGTACGACTCGGGTCGCCGTGGGGTCGATGTCTCGCTCCCCCTCTCCCCCGACCACCCCCTCTACGACGGATGGCTGCCCACCCTTTCGACGCCGAAGACGAGCTTCGACGCCGAGCCAACGGAAGCGGCCTTCGGCCGCACTGAGGAGTGACGTTGAACGATCTCTGGACCTACAACCGTGACCACCGCAAGCGGCCCAACGTCCACCCGCTCCGAACGCCGTCCGGCATCACCCTCACCCGCGACGCGCCCGAGGACCACCCGTGGCACCACGGGCTCTGGTTCACGATCAAGTTCGTCAACGAGGAGAACTTCTGGGAGGAGTACGACGCGTACGGCGTGCTCCGCCACATCGACGAGACCACGGTCCACTGGATCCGGCCCGATCGCGAGACCGTCGTCATCGTCGACGAGCGCACCCTCACCCACGTCGACCTCGGCGTCGAGGACGCCTACGCCATCGACTGGGACATCACCCTCACCCCGCAGGTCGACGTCGTCCTCGATCGCACGGAGTTCACGACCTGGGGTGGCTATGGCGGCCTCGCCCTGCGCGGCCGCGGCGACTGGACCGACACGCGCCTGCTCCTGAGCGACGGCAGCGAGCACGAACGGCTGCTCGGCGTCGACGGCGACTGGCTCGACCTCAGCGGCTCGATCGAAGGGGGCGAGGCGGGTGTCCTCCTCCTCCACCATCCGACCAACCAGCGTCATCCGGTCCCGTGGTACGCATCGACGCGGGCGGCCACCTACGGCGACGAAGGCTGGAGCAACTTCGCCAACGCCGCCTTCCTCTGGCACGACCCCCTTCCGTGGCCCGCCCAGACGCCCCTCCCGTTCTCGTTCCGGATCGTCGTCCACGATGGCGCGTGGGACCACGACCGGTGCGCGGCGGAGTGGGAGCGCTACACGGATGGCTGACCGTCCGCCGTTCCCCGGCGCCATCGCGGCCACCCACCTCCGGGTGTACGACACCGAGGCGCCCGACGGACTGGCCGGCGGCACGCCCCACCTCCACACCGCCTGCACCGAGGCCTACTGGGTGGTCGCCGGCACCGGCGCCGTGCAGACGCTGACCGCGGGCGGCTACGAGGAGGTGCCGCTCGAGCCCGGCGCGTTCGTGTGGTTCACGCCGGGCACCATCCACCGCCTGGTCAACGGCGGTGACCTCGAGATCCTCGTCCTCATGCAGAACGCCGGCTTGCCGGAGGCCGGCGACATGGTCATCACGTTCCCAGCCGACGTCCTCGCCTCCTCGGAGGCCTACGCAGCGGCCGCGACGCTCCCAGAGGACGAGCGCACCACCACCGGTACCGGCGACGCCGCCCGCGCCCGTCGTGACCTCGCCGTGCCGACGTTCCTGGAGCTCCGCGACGCGACCTCGGCCGGCGATCCCGCGCCGCTCCGGGCCTTCCACGACGCCGCGGCACGACTCGTCCAACCGCACACGGGTGCCTGGACGAAGCGGTGGCGCGAGGGTCCCCTGCGCGAGGTCGAGCACACCGGCGACCTCCTCCGAGCCCTCGCCGAGGCCGACGCCGACCACCTCGCGGACGCCAGCGTCCACCGCCTCCCGCCCCCCGGCGAGGAGCGCCGCATGGGCTGCTGCGGCACGCTCGGCACCTTCCTGCCCTGACCCCCGACGTCTGCGGTCGAAGACGCTCGCATGCCGACAAGATCGACCACAGACGTTGGGGCGCCGCGCGTCGGACCGCCGTACCCTCGGAGGCATGGAGCCGGTGCTGCTGGATGGGGAGCCGGTCGGCTCGCTGGCCGAGTACCAGCAGCGCGGAGGCGGCCAGGCGTTCGCGGCTGCGGTGCAGGTCGGCGAGGACGCCGTCGTCGACGAGGTCACGGCGTCGGGCTTGCGGGGGCGAGGCGGCGGCGGCTTCCCCACCGGACGGAAGTGGACGGGCATCCGCGAGGCGGGGCCGGGTCGGCGGTTCGCGGTCTGCAACGCCGCCGAGGGTGAGCCGGGCACGTTCAAGGACCGGGCGTTGCTGCGCCACGATCCGTATCGCGTGCTCGAAGGGCTGGCCATCGCCTCGTTCGCGATCGGCGCGGAGGCCGCCTACATCGCGACCAAGGCTCGCTACGAGCAGGAGGTCGAGCGACTCGCCGCCGCGATCGCCGAGATCGAGGCCGCCGGGCTGTTCGCCGACCTCAAGATCAACCTCGTGCTCGGCCCCGACGAGTACCTCTTCGGCGAGGAGAAGGCGCTGCTCGAGGTGATCGAGGGTCACGATCCGCTCCCCCGGCTCCTGCCGCCGTACGAGCACGGACTGTTCGCCACCGACATCCAGACCGGCTGGCAGTCCGTCGACGAGCCCGCCACCCGCGGCGCCCAGGGCCAGCCCAACCCGACGCTGGTGAACAACGTCGAGACGCTCGCCCACGTGCCGCGCATCCTGCTCGAGGGTGCGGCCTGGTTCCGTTCGATGGGGACGGCCGAGTCACCCGGCACCACCGTGGCCACGGTCGTCGGCGACGTCGCCGCCCCCTTCGTCGGCGAGATCGAGCTGGGAACGCCGCTGTGGGATCTGATCGCCGAGGCCGGCGGGCTCCCATCCGGCCGCTCGGTGCAGGCGGTGTTCTCGGGGGTGGCCAACGCCGCCATCACCGCCGACCAGCTCGACGCGCCGGTGTCCTACGAGGGCCTCGCCGCGATCGGGAGCGGGCTCGGGTCCGCCGGCTTCGTCGTCTACGACGACTCCGCCTGCATGGTGGAGGTCGCCCGGGAGCTCAGTCGGTTCCTCTACGTGGAGAGCTGTGGGCAGTGCCGGAGCTGCAAGTTCGGGAGCGGCGAGATCACCCGACTGCTCGATGGCATCGCGGCCGGCGACGGCACCGATCGTGACATCGAGGTGATCGGCGCCCGGCTCTTGTCCGTGACCGACCAGACCCGCTGCTACCTCGCCGCCGAGGAGCAGATCCTGATCTCCAGCATCCTGCGCTCGTTCCCCGAGGAGTTCGCGCTCCACCTCGAGGGCCGGTGCTCGGTGGAGCCCCGGACGATCCACGTGCCCAAGCTCGTCGAGATCGCCGACGGGGTCGCGACGTACGACGAGCGCCATGCCGCCAAGCAGCCGGACTGGACCTACGCCGAGGGCTGACTTCGACGCCGGGCGGGCCGTTCTGCTAGCGATTGGCTTGGAATCGCAGGACGCAAGAGGGGGGCCGATGGCCGCAGCCGTTCCGATCGTCGACTACCTGGTGCTCGGGGATGACCCGCACCTGGTGGCCAAGGAGTGCACGTCGTGCGGGGCGCGGTTCTTCGACCGCCGCAACGCCTGCGCCGCGTGCTTCGCCACGGAGTTCAAGGACACCGCCGCTCGCCACCGCGGGTGAGCTCAAGGCCTTCACCATCGTGGCCTTCGCCGCTCCCGGGGTGCCGGTGCCCTTCGTGGCCGGCGTCGTGGACTGCGACGGCACCAGCGTGCGCGGCAACGTGATCAACACCGACCCCGACCCGGAGCACGTCACGCTCGGGATGAAGGTGAAGCTGGCCACCTACGTGGTCGGCACGGACGACGACGGCACCGAGGCCATCGGCTTCGGCTTCGAGCCCCTGGAGGCATGACCAATGGCTGACGACATCTTCATCCTCGGCATCAAGATGACGAAGTTCGGGAAGCACCCCGACCTCGACACCGTCGACCTCGCGGCAGAGGCGGCCATGGCCGCCCTGGCCGACGGCGGCGTGACCATGAAGGACATGGGCATCCTCGCCGCCGGCAACCTCATGGGCATGGGCGGCATCGGTCAGCAGCTGCAGAAGCAGATCGGCCAGACCGGCATCCCCGTGTACAACGTCGCCAACGCCTGCGCCACGGGCGCCACCGCCCTGCGCACCGCGATCATGGCGGTCAAGGCGGGCGAGTGCGACATGGGCCTCGCCGTCGGCGTGGAGAAGCTGGCCGGCGCCGGCCTCCTGGGCGGGGGTGGCACACCGAAGAGCGACAAGAAGGTGTACCAGCCCAACGGACGCTTCGGCGCCGTCACCAACACCGACGGTCGCATCGGCACCAACACGATGCCGGGCACGTTCGCCCAGATCGGCATGGAGTACGGCCACAAGTACGGCGGCACCAGCTTCGAGCTGTTCGCCAAGATCAGCGAGAAGAACCACAGCCACTCCACGCTGAACCCGCTGGCCGCCTACACGAAGAAGATGAGCCTCGAGGAGATCATGGGCGACATGATGATCGCCTACCCGAACACGCGGCCGATGTGCTCGGCCAACTGCGACGGCGCCGCCGCCGCGGTCGTGGTGTCGGGCTCGAAGCTGAAGACGCTGTCACTCGAGCAGCAGAAGCGGGCCATCAAGGTGTCGGCCTCGATCCTGACGAGCGATCCCTGGCAGGAGGCCTGCCAGGTGCTCCCGGACGTGAACACGCTCACCCGCATGGCCGCCACCCAGGCCTACGAGCAGGCGGGCGTGGGGCCGGAGGACCTCGACCTCGTCGAGCTCCACGACTGCTTCGCCACCGCCGAGCTCGTGCACTACGACAACCTCCAGCTCTGCGAGGAGGGCGGTGCCGTCGACTTCTTCAACAGCGGCGCTCCCTGGCGTGACGGCAAGACGCCGGTCAACGTGTCGGGCGGCCTGCAGTCCAAGGGCCACCCGATCGCCGCCACCGGCATCGCCAACATCTGGGAGGTGTGCCACCACCTCCGCGGTGAGGCCGGTGACCGCCAGATCGAGGGCGCCAAGGTGGGCCTGGCCCACGTCATCGGCCTCGGCTCGGCCTGCGGCGTCCACATCCTGGAGAAGTCCGCGGCCTAGCGCCGACCGCGTCTGTGGTCGATCTCATCCGCATGTCGGACGAGATCGACCACAGACGTTGGGAACGGCGGTCTAGCGGAGCACGCCGCGACGGTGCGTCGTCGCGTTGTAGATCAGCAGGACGATGATGGCTCCGACGATGGAGCCGATGATGCCTGCGGGGCCGAAGCCCATGTCCTCCCCGTCGCTGCGGAAGAGCACGTCGGCGAGGAACCCACCGACGAAGGAACCGATGATGCCGAGCACGATCGTCGCGCCCACGCTCATCGAGTCGTCGCCGGGCACGAGCGCCCGGGCCACGAACCCGGCAATGACGCCGAGCACGAGCATCCAGATGATGAACCCGATCATGTTGTAGAGCCTCCTGAGCCGGCGACCATCGCTGGCACGGGATGCTCGTTACCCCGTCCGCCGGAGTCCAACCATCAGCGTCACCGGGACCACGCGAACAGGCGGCCCGTGATCGGTGGCCAGGACGCCGCCGCGGCTTCGAAGCGCGCCGCGGCGTCCTCCGGGTCGAGGTCCTCCGGCGCCAGCTCCATCTGGGCGGCCCATGCCTGCCATGGCTGCATGACCTTGGCGTGTCGACCCGACTCGGTGTGCACCTCGTCGGTCTGCACCAGGAGCTTCCGTTCCAGCACCCCCACCTCCTTCGTGGCCCCCTTCGGGGTGCGCATCGGCGCCGCGGCAGCGTCGACCGCCGCCAGCAGGTCGCTGGCGGCCGCCGTCAGCCCATCGAGCTGCCAGGGGCGGCGGCCGGACCCGACGGCCACGAGCGCCGGCCACAGCCGCGGCGCGATCAACGTGACCTTGCCCTTCACGAGCTTGGCGCGGGTCACCTCGTCCTCGATCAGCTGGAGCGCGTCGTAGATCGGGTGGGCGAGCGGGTGGGCCCACCAGGAGCCGCCGAACGGCGCCCCCGCGGCAAGAGCCGTCGCCGATGGGAGCTCCTGGTCGTGGACGAGCAGCAGCCCGGTGTCCTCGAGGACCGCCCGAAAGCGGTCCGCGAGGACCGCGACGTCCACGCTCAGCCGACGAAGCCGTCGGCGACCGTCAACGCCTCGTCGAGGATCTCGAGGGCGCGACCGACCTCCGCATCCGTGACGATGATCGGTGGAGCCATGTGGATGCGGTTGAAGTGGGCGAAGGGCCACAGGCCCCGGCTCTTGCACGCGTTCATGACCTCGACCATGGGCTTGGCGGCATCCCCGGCCGCGTTGAAGGGCACCAGCCCCTCGCGCGTCGCCGGGTCGCGCACCAGCTCGACCGCGAAGAAGCAGCCGAGCCCACGCACCTCGCCGACCGAGTCGTGGCGAGCGCCGAGCTCCCGCAGACCCGGTCCGAGCACGTCGGCCCCGATGTGGGCGGCGTGCTCGATGAGCTCGTCGTCCTCCATGCAGCGGATGGCACCGATCGCGGCGGCGCAGGCCAGCGGATGCCCTGAGTAGGTCAGCCCGCCCGGGTACGCGCGCTCGGAGAACGACTCCGCGACGGCCTCGGTCATGACCACCCCGCCGAGGGGCACGTAGCCCGAGTTCACGCCCTTGGCGAAGGTCAGCAGGTCGGGGGCGACGTCCCAGTGGTCGGCGGCGAACCACGCGCCGGTGCGCCCGAAGCCCACCATCACCTCGTCGAGGATCAACAGGATGCCGTGGGCGTCGCAGATCTCCCGCACCCGCGGGAGGTAGTCGGCAGGCGGGAGCAGCACGCCGTTCGTGCCCACCACCGTCTCGAGGATGATCGCGGCGATCCGGTCGGGTCCTTCGTACTGGATCACCTCCGCCAGGTGGGCGATCGCCCGGTCGGCCTCCTCCTCGTCGGTGGCGGAGCCGAACGACGAGCGGTAGGTGTACGGCCCGAGGAAGTGGACGACGCCGGGGATCGCCGGCTCGGAGCCCCAGCGGCGGGGCTCACCGGTGAGCGCCATGGTCGCGGCCGTCGCGCCGTGGTAGCTGCGGTACGTCGCCAGCACCTTGTCGCGGCCGGTGTGGGCACGGGCCATGCGCAGGGCGTTCTCGTTGGCCTCGG
Organism: uncultured Microthrixaceae bacterium; assembly: GCA_963721695.1. Taxonomy (GTDB): domain Bacteria; phylum Actinomycetota; class Acidimicrobiia; order Acidimicrobiales; family VFJN01; genus VFJN01. Next base: position 179,684 of record CAVRKU010000016.1, on the reverse strand, counting down.
CGCCACCGTTGGTGAAGAACACCCGGTCGAGCCCCTCCGGGGTGTGGGCCGCGATCAGTCGCGCCGCTTCGTTGCGGGTCTGGTTGGCGAACGACGGCGCCACCGTGCACAGCCGTTCCGCCTGCTCGACGATGGCGGCGATCACCTTGGGGTGCTGGTGACCGAGGTTGAGGTTCACGAGCTGCGACGAGAAGTCGAGCCAGCGGTTGCCGTCGTGGTCCCACATCTCGCAACCGGCCCCGCCGGCGAGGGGCACCGGGTTGATCAGGTGCTGTGCCGACCAGGAGTGGAAGACGTGGGCCCGATCGGCAGCAGATACCTCGGCGTTGGTGGGGGCGATGGGATCGAGGGCCATGCGGCGATCCTCGCGCGAGATGAGGGCCTCTGGCGTCTCGGCGTGGTCGCCCCGCGTGGCGTCACCAATCGGTCGGCGCGTAGTCCTTCAGGAACTGGCCCCACACGTGGCTCCCGGTGTTCGTCCCCGCGATGATCGGATCGACGATGCGAGCGGCGCCGTCCACGATGTCGAGCGGCGGATGGAACCGGTGCTCCGCCCGCTTCTGCTCCGCGATCGCCACCGGGTCCTCATCGCTCACCCAACCGGTGTCGACGCTGTTCATGTGGATCCCGTCGGCGTGGTACTCGGCCGCCGAGGTCCTCGTCATCATGTTGAGGGCGGCCTTCGCCATGTTCGTGTGCGGATGCCGGGTGGTCTTGAAGCGCCGGTAGAACTGCCCCTCCACCGCGGAGACGTTGACGATGTGCTTGTCCCGCTCCGGGGTGCGCAGCATCAGTGGCTTGAGACGGGCGTTGAGCACGAACGGCGCCACCGCGTTCACGAGCTGCGTCTCGAGGAGCTCGACGGAGGACACCTCCGACAACGTGAGCCGCCACGAGTTGCGGTCGCGCAGGTCGACCTGCTGGAGGTCCTGGTCGAGCGTCCCCGTGGGGAAGAGGTGCGACGGCGTCTCCGCGTCCTCCGGCAGCAGCACGAGCTGGGAGAGCTCCGCGCTGGAGGCGGCCGGGTCGATCCGCGCCGGGGCGCGCTCGCCGAGCAGCTCGGGCGCGCGCACGCCGTCCAGGCCCCCGAGCACCTGGCGGGCCCCGGCCGGGAGCTGATCCATCGCGACCGCTTCGAGCTCCAGCATGTGCTCGTAGAAGGCCGGGGGCCGGCGGACCGTCTGGCAGGCGTTGTTGACGATGTAGTCGAGCCGGGGATGCGTCGTGCTGAGGTGGTGGCACAGCCCCTCCACGCTCGGCGTGTGCCGCAGGTCGAGGCCGTAGACCTCGAGCCGATCGCACCAGTCGTCGAAGTCCGCCTCCCCGCTGTACCGGAGGGCCGCGTCGCGCGGGAACCGGGTGGTGACGATGAGCGATGCGCCAGCCCGCAGGAGCTTGATGCCGGCCTGGTACCCGATCTTCACGCGCCCACCGGTGAGCAGCGCGACCCGGCCGCGCAGGTCGGCCGTCTCGGTCCGCTTGGCGAAGTTGTGCGCCGCGCACGGCGGGCACAGCTGGTCGTAGAAGTGGTGGATCTCGACGTACTTCTGCTTGCAGACGTAGCAGTGCTGCTCGTCGTTCGTCCGGGGTCGCTCGTCGGGCTCGACCGGTTCGTCCGGCGGGAAGACGTTGGGCGTCATGAACACCGGCTTGTCGCGGAGCCGGCGGATCCCGGTCTCGGTGAGCACGTCCTCTTCGCGCTGCAGGCGGGCGTCCTTCTCCTGCCGGCGGCGAGCCTTGGTCTGGCGGCGACGAGCCTCGACGTCAGGCTCGAAGGCGTTGGCCGCCGCGTTGAGGAAGCGGATCCGGTCCTCGGGCGACAGCGAGTCGAGGATCGAGCGATCGGCGCCGACGGCCTCGAGGAGGTCGGCGGCCGCCATCAGCTGGTCGGCCAGGTCGGATTCGTCACCCACCCCACGAGCCTGCCAGCCCGGCCACTCGGGCGACGAGTGCAGGTGGGCGGCTCAGGCGGGATCGGGGGCCGGCACCAGCGGGCCGGGGACGATGCCGCCGGGGGCGGGCGGGTCGGCGATGACCAGGCGGTCGCGGCCTTGGGCCTTGGCCTCCATGAGGGCGTGGTCGGCGGCCCGCAGGACGTCGGTGAGATCGCTCGACCAGCTCGAGTCGGCGAGGCCGATGCTGACGGAGAACTCGGGGATGAGGGCCGTGCCGACGGCGTCCAGGAGGCGTTCCCGGATCCGGTGCAGCACCGGGGCGGCCGTGAGGGCGTCGATGCCGGGCAGCACCACCACGAACTCCTCGCCTCCGTGGCGGGCCACGACGTCGTTGTCGCGCACGGCCTCCCGCAGCACCCGGGCGAAGGTGCGCAGGGCGCGGTCGCCGGTGTCGTGGCCGTAGCTGTCGTTCAACCGCTTGAAGTGGTCGAGGTCGGCCATGGCCAGCGCGAAGGGCGTGCCCGCCTCGCGGAGGTGGCGGACCCGCTCCTCCATGGCGCGGCGGTTCAGCAGGCCGGTGAGCGGATCCGTCTCCGCCTGCAGCTGCGACTTGGCCATCGCCCGCAGCACGCCGAGGCGGGTGCCCACCTGGGCGGCCAGACCCTCCAGCCGGTCGGTCACGGCGGCGGACCAGCTGGCGGCCCCCACGGGTGCGGTGGCATGGATGACGGCGGTGGGCGTGCCCAGGATCGTGATCGGGACGCAGACGGCGGAGCATGGCTCCCCGCCGCGGTCCGACAGGCGCGGGCAGGCCGAGAGGTCGTCGCTGCTCTCGAAGTAGAGGGTCCGGCCCCGGCGAACGGCGGGGCAGCCCCAGGGCGTCTCGACCCCGCAGCCGGGCGCCTCGCTCCCCGCCGCGATGGCGGCGCGGCGGAGGTGGGCGCGGCTGGCGTCGGCGACGAGGAGCTCGGCCGGGCCCGGCGCGGCATCCCGGAGCGCCTTGGCGGTGACCTCGAGCGCGTCGGCCTCGGTCTCGCCCATGTCGAGCGCGTCCTGCAGGTCGCGCAGGAAGGCCTGCTGCTGGACCCGTTCGACCATCTCGGCCTCGCTCGCGCGCAGCAGCGCCCGCTGCACGGCGAGGTCGCGGCGGATCGGTCGCGCGGAGGTGAGGAACAGCGCCAGGCCCGCCAGGCCCACGTGGATCGCCGTGGCGAGCATGACGTCGGCGCCGCGGTCACCGAGGTCGAGCCAGCGCTCCGTCAGGATCCGCCCGACGACGTACGCGGTGGTCAGGCCGACGAGGGCGCGGGTGAGCTGGAGGACCAATGCCCCGACCGACGTGTCGACGGCGCGGAAGGCCTCCTGATCCCACACGTCCTCGATCGACTCCACGAGGGAGAGATCGGCATCAGCAGGCCCGTCCCGTATGGGCCAACCAGCCCAAGTACGGCCCGAAGTGCGCTCAGGCCAGGCTCACGCCCGGGATCGACACCCCGATGCCCCCGCGGGTGGAGCCGCCGTAGCGGGCCTTCTCCGCCTCGAGGTCGAGGGGTCGCGGCCGCGGGTCGCCGGCTGCCTCGGCCTTGAGCTCCGGGGTCAGCGCGTCGGCCGGCAGGATCCAGCAGACCTCGAACTCGATGCCGTCGGGGTCCCGGGCGTAGAGCGACTTCGTCGTCACGTGGTCCGACGCCCCCACCAGCGCGCCTCGGTCTGCCAGCACGCCCTGCAGGCGCTCGAGCTCCTCGAGGGTGTCGACCTCCCAGGCCAGGTGGTACAAGCCCACCGTGCTGCGACCGGCCCCGCTGGGACCGGCGCCCGAGCCGATCTGGAACACCCCGAGGTCGTGGTCGTTGGTGGAGCCGGGAGCCTGGAAGAAGGCCCCTTGGCCGGGCAGGTGGATGATCGTCTCGAAGCCCAGGACCTGCTCGTAGAACTCGCGGGTCACCTCGACGTCGCGGACGTAGAGGACGGCATGGTTGAGGCGGGTGACGGGCATCGGTGTCGCTCCTTGTGGCGGTCTACCGCTTCAAACATACTTGCGTCGTCAAGCATTCCCGGGGTGGGGCGGAGGTGGTGTACTGCTGCGGTGACCGACCCGCTCGTCCTCATCGACAACCCCGCCCCCCACGTCCGCCGTCTCACGCTCAACCGGCCCGAGAAGCGCAACGCGCTGAACCACCCGCTCCGGGGCCAGCTCATCGAGGCGCTCCAGGCCGCTGACCTCGACGACGACGTCCACGTGTCGATCGTGCGGGGTGCGGGCACGTGCTTCTCGGCCGGGTACGACCTCGGCGACGGCAACGAGGGCCACGACCACCCCCACTTCACCGCGCCCGGCGAGGGGCACTGGCCCCGCCACGTCACCGAGACCTGGATGGGGATCTGGGACCTGCAGAAGCCCGTGATCGCGCAGGTGCACGGCTACTGCCTGGCCGGCGGCAGCGAGCTGGCCACCGGGTGCGACCTCGTCTACGTGGCCGACCGACGCGCGCATGGGCTACCCCGCGGTCCGGTTCGGCGTGCCCGACATGCAGTTCCACGCCTGGCTCCTGGGCATGCGCGCGGCCATGGAGATGATGGTCACCGGCGACTCGATCACCGGCACGCAGGCGGTCGAGCTCGGGTGGGCGAACCGGGCCTTCCCGGAGGCCGACCTCGACGACGAGGTCCTCGCCATCGCGCAGCGCATCGCGCTGCTGCCGCCCGACATCGTGCAGCTCAACAAGCGCACGGTGCATCGAGCCATGGACCACATGGGGCTGCGCCAGTCGATCCGGGCGGGCACCGACATCTGCGCGCTGGGCATCCACCAGGAGAGCTTCGAGGTGTTCCTCGACGAGATGCGGACGAAGGGGCTCACCGCCGCCCTCCAGCAGCGGGACGAGCCCTTCGGCGACTACCGCACCGCTCCCCGGTCCTAGGACCCTTGCCACCCACCATCAGGTAGGCCTAACATCACCCTCGATGTTCGTGTGCTCCTGCCGCGCCGTGACCGACCGCACCGTCGACGCGGCCATCGCGAGCGGAGCGTCGTCGATCGAAGAGATCGCCACGCGGTGTGGAGCGGGCGGTCGCTGTGGCGGCTGCTGGCCCGAGCTGGAACGCCTGCTCGAGGCGCACGATGCCGGCCAAGCCCGTTCCCAGTGGGCCGTCGCCTGACCTAGCCTGCGAGGCATGCGTGGTCACGACGAGATCATCGAGCTGCTCAACGACGTCCTGACGGCCGAGCTCACCGCCGTCAACCAGTACTTCCTCGACGCCAAGATGCTCAGCAACTGGGGCTACGAGCGGCTGGGGTCCAAGTTCCGTGACGAGTCGATCGACGAGATGAAGGACGCCGACGCCCTGATCGAGCGGATCCTGTACCTCGACGGGATGCCGAACCTCCAGCTCCTCGGCACGATCCGCGTCGGCGAGACGGCGCCGGAGAAGCTGTCGCTCGCGCTCGAGCTCGAGGTCGAGGCCATCGAGCGGCTCAACCGAGGCATCGAGAAGGCCGTCAGCCTCGGCGACAACGGCAGCCGCGAGCTCCTCGAGACGATCCTCACCGGCGAGGAAGACCACGCCGACTGGCTCGAGTCCCAGCTCGAGCTCATCAGCCAGGTCGGCGAGGCCCACTACCTGGCGCAGCAGATCCGCGACTGACCGTCGGTCAAGCGATCGGCAGCAGGCGAACGTCGCGTCCCGTCGCGTCCGGCTGCCAGAACGTCAGCGCCCGCCTTCCTTCGGCCTCCACCGCGTGCAGGACGCGGCGGGGCATCGCGACGTGCTCGACCACCGCCGTCGCGGCGCCCGAGCTCTTGTCGGTCTCCACCCGCCAGATCCCCTGCACGTGGCCATCGACCAGCACCGTTCCCTTGGCCGGTCCGGACGCTCCCGCCAGGCTGCGGTCGGCCGGCGGCGCGAAGCGGCGGCGGTCCGCGTGCGACAGCAGCAGGTTGTCGTACTCGGGGAGGTAGCGGACGGGCGCCGGCACGTCCGGGTCCGGGCGCGGCGCGTCGGGCAGGTCGAGCAGCTCCCGTCCCCGCTCGTCCCGAAAGGGCCGCAGGCTCGGGCGCAGCCGGTCCATCACCGCCCGTAGACCCGTGAGGCGCGACCAGGTCGTCAGGTCCGCGGTCGTAGCCGGGCCGAACGCGGCGAGGTAGCGGTAGGCCACGTCGTCGAGCGATGGCTCGGCCGCGAGCGGCGCACCGACCCAGGTGTCGAGGGGGGTCGAGGTGACCTGCAGCCGCTTGCCCCACACGCCCCGCGGCGGCACCTGCACCAGGGGCAGGAGGCACCGGCACGCGTACGCGAGTGCCGCCGCGTCGAGGTCGGGGAAGCGCTCGGCCAGGCTCGCTCGCAGCTGGGTTCCGGCCATGGGCGTGTCGGCGAGCAGCGGGTGGGCGTAGGCCATGACCGGCTCGAGGTCGACGTCCGACCAGGACCGGAGCGAACTGGCTGTGCCGGGCGAGCTCGGCGTCCATGACGGGTTGGGTGAGCGGACGCAGCACGAGCGCGTCGCGGGCGGTGACCAGGTGGATCGTGCCGCGCATCACGACGATGCGAACGAGCCGGCGAGCCTCGAGCATCGCGCCCACCTCGTGCGGGTCCAGGCGCTCGAGCCGCGACCACAGTGCGAGGTAGGGGTCGAGCGGGTTCTGGGCCTGCAGGCCGACGAGGTGCTCGACGGCGACGTCCGGCGTCATGTCCGAGCGCTCCAGCAGCAGCTGGCGAGCGAGCGTGGCGCGGTTCAGCGCTCGATCGGAGAGCACGTCGGGCGGCACGACCAGATCCCCGCGACTCAGATGCGCTCGAGCTCCGCCCCGTCGAAGAGGGCGTGGATGCCCTGCTCGTCGACATCCGCCTGCATCTCGCCGTCCGTGGGCACCGGGCCGCCGGACCCGCCGGCCTCGAGCGCGTGGCCGAGGAGCGTGGCGTCGCTCGAGGTGTTGAGGAAGAGCTGGTCGTGGCTCAGCACCCAGCGCACCGCCCGTCCGATCGCGGCCGGGTCGGTCACGGGCTCGTACCAGCTGAAGCGCCGTCCGTCGTAGCCCTCCGGCCAGCGCCGACGGCCGATGGCCTTGATCGTCTGCACCGCGACCTGGCGCTCGGCGCACACGTCGAGGAGCTCCTCGACGTCACGGCGGTAGCCGTCGTCCTGCAGCGCGACGAAGCTGTAGGGCAGCAGCACCGAGGCGAACTCGAAGCGCTCGAGGCTGCGCAGGTGCATCCGCGCGATGCGGGTGCCGTGGCCGGTCACCCCGATGTGCCGCACGAGTCCCTCGTCGCGGGCTTGGGTGAGCGCCTCCAGCGCGCCTCCAGGTCCATGCGCGACGTCCCACTCGTCGGGCTCGACGAGGTTGTGGAGCTGGATCAGGTCGACCGAATCGACCTGAAGCCGTCCCAGCGACCGCTCGAGCTCGGCACGGGCGCCGGCTCCGTCTCGCACGCCGGTCTTCGTGGCGAGGAAGAACCGGTCGCGGTACTCGGCCATCCACGGGCCGATGCGCAGCTCGGAGTCGCCGTACATGGCGGCCGTGTCGAGGTGGTTGACGCCCGCCGCCAGCAGCTGTTCGAGCACCTCATCGGCGCGTTCCTGGCGCACCCTGCCGAGGGCCGCCGCTCCGAAGATCACTCGGCTGCTGTCGTGGCCGGTGCGGCCAAAGGGCGCGGTGGGGATCACCGCGTCGAACCTACGCCTCTCGATCGCGGTTCGCCTCCGGCCCGAATGGGAAGGCCCCCACCATGATCAGAAACATGTTCCGACGCATCGGCTGGATGACGGCGACCACGGTCTCGTGGCAGCACCGCGGCACCCTCGTCCGGGCCTTCGACCTGCTGTGGCGCCTGCCCGCGCTGCTCCGAGATCGCCAGACGGCCGACGTGGTGGCGGAGGCGAAGGTCATCATGGCCCTCGACTCGACCGCGCCGACCCGCACGGACCTGCGGCTCGCGGGCATCCAGGCCGGCGACGTCGTCCTCCGGGGTCACGTGACGCCCGAGTCGCTCGACGTCGCGCGGCGCACCCTCCAGGGTGTCGCCGGGATCGAAGAGGTCCGGGCCGACGGCTTCCCGCCGATGGTCGTCGACACCACCGCCGCCGCATCTGCCTGACGATTGGGCGCATCTGAGGAGCGGGGCTCAGCGGCTGGCGAGGAGCCAGCCGTCGAGCGTGTCCGGGCCAGGGTTGCGGTCGCACGACGCCTCGTCGGGGCAGGTGTACTCCTCGCCCCCGAACAGGAGCAGCGCGCCGTTGGCGTTGCGTGACACCAGAGTCCGTTGGCGATCCGCCCCCCGGGGCGGCGGGTCCACCTCGCGCCACGTGTCGGCGGCGGGGTCGTAGGCCGCTCCCGGGACGAAGAGCTCCGTGCCGGTCCACACGGGCTCGTAGTCCCATCGCGCCGGAGAGAACGGGTTCTCCGCTCGTTGGGACCACGCCGAACGGACCGTCGACACGCGGGTCGAACATCCAGAGCGGCTGACCGTCCGGGCCGCTGCTCTCGAAGGCGAGCGCTACGTCACCGATCCCGACGGCGGGGAGCAGGTGCAGGGAGCTGGCGGACGGTGGCGCCGCCGCTTGCCGCCATGTCCCGGTCGCCGGATCGAGGACCCATGGTCGAAGGTCCCAGTTCGGCGTGGCGACCACGAGGTCACCGACGGCGGTCAGCGAGACCTCGCCCGACGCGTCTGGATAGGGGGAGGCGGCGAACGGACCAGGATCGACGGCTCGTGCTTCCCCATCCGCGGACCGGATGAAGACGACGTCGCCATCGTGGGCCGGGCCGGGGAGCGCAACACGGACCGCGACGAGCAGGCCGTCCTGCACGAGGACGGCCTGGCGGGCAGAGGCGGCCGCTCGTCGGTGTCGCCGGGGATCGGCGCGACGTAGCGCCAGGTGTCCGCGGTCGGGTCGTAGGCGGCGATGCCGTAGAGCGGGTTCAGCTCGCTGGACTGATCGTTCCACGGCGCGTTCGGATCTCCCTCGATCAGGCCGACGAGCATCTCGCGGCCGTCCCACAGCCCGAACCCACCGGCGATGGCCCCCGCCGGGGCGTCGGCGATCGACTGCCACGTCGCCGATGTTGGCGACCACGCCGCACCGTCGGGATGGACGAGGTAGTCCGGTCCGCCGGCGACCACGCCGCCCCAGACGATGAGCTGGTCGCCGGCCCACACCACGGCAGGATCCACCCGGTCGGACAGCGGAGCAACGTCGATCGGTCCCCACGCAGCGTCCGTGGATCCCGCGGGGCCCACCGCCACGTGTCGCTCGCCGTCGCGGCGCAGCGCCCATGCCGTGCCGCCCCCGACCACCGCCACTGCGGCCGTGCCGGCCAGGAGCCGGCGGCGCTGAATGAACCGTTGCTCATGGCGAGCCGCCCGGGCATACACGGCGGCGTGTCGACTCGACGGCGCGGGTCCGCCCGCCACGAGATCGGCGAGCCCCCTCCGAACCCTGGTCTCCAGCTCTGCGGTGGGGTCAGGCATCGAAGGCCTCCGTTGTGGGGTGTTGGTCAGGATCGAGCACGACGGCCAGGGCAACGAGGGCCCGACTCGTGCGCGACTTCACGGTCCCGACGCTGATGGCGAGTGCGTCGGCGGTGTCCGCCTCGGAGAGATCGGCCCAGTAGCGAAGTACGAGGACGGCTCGTTGCGCGACCGGCAGCGCGGCCAGGGCCGTGGCGAGATCGGCACGGTCAGCGACCTGCTCGTCGAGGCTTCGAGCCCCTCGACCGTCGCCCGTGCGGCGCTCCCGCCAGCGGCGCTCCCGACCCAGTCGGCGAAAGCGGTCGGTGGCCTCGTGGACGACCGCTCGCCGCAGGTACGCCCGGGGATCGGACACCTTCCGCTTGTCCCAACCCCTCCAGCAGCGGGCCACGGCTGCGCCCACCACATCGTCCGCCAGGTCTGGGTCACCGCAGATCAGCCAGGCCACCCGCCACAGGTGGTCGCGCTGATCGCGCCAGATGCGCTGGAAGTCCCCATCTACGTCGTCCACCAACCCTCCAGACGACGCGACCCTACGAAAGGTTCCCCACGGGCTTCGTGGCGGCGGCGACGAGCTCGATGAGGTGGTCCGCCGCGGTCGCGGCCGGAACCGTGCTCGTCGTCCTCGACCGGCGGTCGCGCACCTCGACCTGACCGTCGGCCAGCGCCTTGCCCACCACCACGACCGTCGGGACGCCGATCAGCTCGGCGTCCTTGAACTTCACCCCGGCGGAGACGCCGGCTCGATCGTCGTAGAGGACCCGGATCCCGGCCTCGGCCAGGTCAGACGCGAGCTGCTCGCTGACCTGGACCACTGGGTCGTCGGTGCCCACCGCCACCAGGTGCAGGTCCGCGGGCGACACCTCCCGCGGCCAGCACAGCCCCGACTCGTCGTGCGTGCTCTCCGCGATCGCGGCGACGGCGCGTGACACACCGATGCCGTAGGAGCCCATCGTGGGGACGACGGGCCGACCGTCGGGACCGGCCACCTCGAGGGCCAGGGCGCGGGCGTACTTCTGGCCGAGCTGGAAGATGTGGCCGATCTCGATCCCGCGTCGGAGCTCCAGCCCCGCACCGCAGGTGGGACAGGGGTCACCCGCCCTCACCTCCGCCACGTCGATCGTCCCGTCAGGCTGGAAGTCGCGGCCCGCGACGAGGTCGATCACGTGCCGGTTCGGCGCGTCAGCACCGGTCACCCACGCCGATCCGTCGACCACCCGAGGATCGACGAGGTAGCGCACCCCCTTCTGCTCGCCGATCGCCCCGGGCCCGATGTAGCCCTTCACGAGGTGCGGCCGTTCCGCGAAGTCCTCGTCGGTGAACACCCGCACCTGCGCCGGCTCGAGCTGGGCCTCGAGGCGCGTGAGGTCGACCTCGCGATCGCCGGGCACGCCGATCGCGAGTGGAGCGGTCGTGCCGTCCGGGTGGGTCACCATCACCAGCACGTTCTTGAGCGTGTCGGCGGACGTCCAAGGCCGGTCCGGCCGTTGCAGGTCGTCCCGACCGTTGAGGTGGTCGACAAGGGTTGCGATCGTCGGCGTTCCCGGCGTGCTCTCGACGTGGGCGGGTGGCGCGTCGCCGGTTCCGGTCGCGGCGGGCACGGCCGTTCGCACCGCCTCGGTGTTGGCGGCGTACCCGCAGCCGGGGCACTCGACGAAGCTGTCCTCGCCGGCGTCGAGCGGCGCCAGGAACTCCTCGCTCGCGGATCCGCCCATGGCCCCGGACGTGGCGGCGACGATGACGTACGGCAGCCCGAGCCGGTCGAACGTGCGGATGTAGGCGGCGCGATGCGCCGCGTACGAGGCGCGCAGGCCATCGTCATCGAGGTCGAAGGAGTAGGAGTCCTTCATCACGAACTCTCGACCGCGGAGCAACCCCGCGCGCGGTCGGGCCTCGTCGCGGTACTTGGTCTGGATCTGGTAGAGCGACACCGGCAGGTCCTTGTAGGACGTGCAGATGTCCTTCACGAGCAGCGTGAACATCTCCTCGTGCGTCGGACCGAGCAGGTAGTCGGACCCTCGCCGATCCTTCAGACGGAAGAGGTTGTCCCCGTACTCGACCCAGCGGCCGGTCACCTCGTACGGCTCACGGGGCAAGAGCGCCGGAAGGTGGACCTCCTGGAACCCGGCCCGGTCCATCTCCTCGCGGACGATGCGCTCGACGTTGCGCAGCACCATCCAGCCGAGCGGCAGCCATGAGTAGACGCCGGGCGCCGCGCGGCGGACGTAGCCGGCCCGAACGAGCAGCCGATGGCTCGCCACCTCGGCGTCGGCCGGATCGTCTCGCAACGTCCGCAAGAAGAGCGACGAGAGGCGGATCGGGGCGACGGCCATCGGCCAAACCTAGGTTCGGCGAGCGGTCGTGTCGGCCGACGACCCGTCTAGGTCCGGGCCGCCTGGGGAACAAGGCGGGCAACTCATCCCAGGAGGCCCTCATGCAGGACGACACCCTTGGCACCGGCGCTGGCGGAGACCTGATGGAAGACGTCCGCATCGCCGTGGCGTCGCTGACAGCGCCGTGGACGCTCGAGCAGCTCGCGACGGCCGTCGGCACCGACCCCGAGGCCGTCCGTCCGTGCGTGGATCGTCTGCTCGAGGGCGAGACGATCGAGGACCTCGGGGACGACCCCCGCTACGACGGCGATGGGTCGGCTCCCACGTTGTATGGCCCGACGCCGCTCGACGAGTCGCCGGAGGACAAGGACGTCACCCTCGACTGACCGGCCGCCACGGCTCCGCGACCCTGCGCCGCATCGCCGCAGCGTCGCCCGGACCGATGAGCTGGCGCAGCTCGGACCGTCCACCAGATGACCGACAACCGGAGGAGGACCTCCCATGACGACCGTGGTCGCTGACATCTCCGTCTCCCTCGACGGCTTCGTGACCGGGCCCGACGCCGGCCCGGACAACGGGCTCGGCACGGGCGGCGAGCCACTGCACGCGTGGGTCCTCGAGAGCGACGACCCCGTCGACGCCGAGATCCTCGCCGCCTCCACCGAGCGCTCCGGCGCCGTGGTGATGGGCCGCAACCTGTTCGACGTGATCGACGCGCCGAGCGGTTGGAGCGACGACATGGGCTACGGCGCGCAGCACGCCGCCCGGCCGCCGTTCTTCGTCGTGACCCACGAGCCGCCGGCCAACGTGCGCCTCAAGCTCGACTTTCGATTCGTGGCCGACGTGCCCACCGCCATCGAGCAGGCCAAGGCCGTGGCGGGCGACAAGGACGTGTTCGTGATGGGCGGCGGCGAGATCGTCCGTCAGAGCGTCGACGCCGGTCTCGTGGACGAGCTCGTGCTCCACCTCTCCCCGGTGGTGCTCGGCGCCGGGACGCCGCTGTTCGTCGACGCCACCCGGCGCGAGCTCGTGCAGCGCGAGGTCCGACCCTCCCGCACAGCCGTCCACCTCACCTACGACGTGCGCTAGGCACAACCGCAGCTCGGCTCTGTCCGGGAACTCGTGGCGGTCCTCCATCGTCGAACCCGCATGCGACAAGCCGCACGTCTGGCAATGGTTGCGCTGCTGGCGGTTGCGGCCTGCGGTGACAGCTCGACTTCCAACGTCAGCAGTGACGAGCGCCCCGCCGCGACGGACACCGGCCAGCTCGCTGCGTCCTGCGAAGGCGTGGAGTTCGACAGCATCCCGGCAGACCCCTCCACGTTCGAGCCTGCGGACGGCGTCTGGAACGAGATCGACCTCAACGGGATCGGAATGGAGGCGGAGTTCTTCGACCTCTACGACTGGTCGATCGCGAGCCAGACCGCACAAGAGTTGACCCTCTTCGGGCAACCCATCGAGCCTGCCGAGGAAGGTCCTCAGTTCGGTGCCGCCGGCTTCGAACGGGATGCGGACAGCTGGAGGCCGACCGGCTGGGGGCAGTGCCGCATCGAGCTGACGGCTCCGGGCTTCGGGCCAGCCCGTTTCGTACTCGATCCCGACCACGAGCCGGATCCCGCCGACACGACGATCGCGATCCTCGCAACCGAGATGGCGTGCGCTGGTGGCGAGGCCCCCGACGGTCGCGACGTCAAGTCGCTCGTGGTAGCCGAGGACGCCGCGTCGGTGTCGATCGTCGTTCTCGTGGAACCACCTACGGGGGACAACAGCTGTCCGGGAAGCCCGTCGTTCCCTCTCGAGGTCAACTTGGGCGCACCTCTCGGCAACAGGACTGTCTTCGACGGCGGCGTTCAGCCCGCATTGGCTCGGCCCTGGCCGCCTTCCGAATCGAGCCTCGAATCGAACGGCCTCGACGAGTAGCTCAAGAGGCGCTCCGCGCAGAATGGGACGTTGGTCGCTAGCCGAGGCACGTCCGGCTCTCGGAGGCGAGAGCGTCGAGCTCGCTGCGGGCAGGATCTGAGCCCCAGCGCGCATTGATCACGAAGCCGTCGCCCTCCCAGCGTGGGAACACGTGAAGGTGCGAGTGGAACACCTCCTGGAAGGCGGCCTCACCATCGGCGTAGAACAGGTTCACGCCTCGCATCGCAGCTCGCTGCGACGCAGCGCCTCAGCCAGGCGACGGGCGACCGAGAACATCTCCGCAGCGAGTTCGTCGGTGAGGTCGGCCAGGTCGGGCAGGTGGTCCTTCGGGATGACGAGCAGGTGACCCGGAGTGACCGTGACGGCCTCCGGTGAATGCGTGTGCCACCTCGGTCGTCCCTTGGTCCGAACGGATCATTTCGGCCCGGGCGACCGCCTCAAACAGCTGGAGCCGCGACGGCCGTCACAGCTCCGCTCGAGCCTGGGCGCCGTGCCGTGCTGGTCCACCGAGCGCCCCGGATCGCCCACCTCGATCGGCCATCGCATGACGCCGGACTCCCACGGCCGGCCGAGGACGCCGTTCTGCGGCCGCACCACGGAGGGCCTCCCGTTTCGGCGTGACCATGACTGGGCCAGGTGCCGGAAGGTCAGCGGTGCGCGGAGTGCGAGCGCTGAGCGATGGTGTCGGGGCTTGCGCTAGCCGGAGACGAGGTCCACGATGGCCGCCGCGACGAGCCACACGCCGATGCCGGTTGCGCAGGCCGCCCATCCCACGAATCCCCACCCTTCCATGGGTCCGCCCTCTGACAGGAGCCAAGGCGGCTTGCCTGTCCTGCGCACTGTGGCCCGGTAGTACCACGGCGCAGCGATGAAAAGGCACCCGCCCGCGATGGTGAGGAACCGCACCGGATGACCCTAGGACGGCTCGACCGTGCTCACGTCGTGATGCCAGAGTCGTCACGAGGACCGGAAGCAAGCGTGGCATCGATCTCGCGTTCCAACCCCGGCCCTGTCCGGCCGGAGAGCCCGTTGCTGCAGCGGGGCGCGCTCGAGCCGTGGATGGTGGACGAGCTCCGCGAAGCGGAGCGGAACATCCGTCACTGGCGCCTCGAGGTCGAGCGGCGCTTGGCCGGCGCCGGGCGGATGCAGTGCGCGTCCTGAGGCGAGGTCATGCCCGGACGAGCCGATCGGCTGCACTGCTCCCACCGGTGCCGCCAGGCGGCCTACCGGGCCCGTACGGCGCTGCCACGCCCGTAAGTCGGGGTTGCACATCGGCAGTGATGTGACGCTGCGACAGGGGGCCGTGTGCGTAGGTTTGATCCGGTGTCGATCGTCGCTCAAGGTGCTCTCGAATTCGATGTCCGTCCAGGAATCACCGCGATCCTGAATGACGCCGGAGATGACACCGGCACCAGCGAGCTACTGCAACCGCGACGTCAGTCCGAGCACGCGACCTTCCTCTTGCGTGAGCACGACGCAACGACCGTGTCCCTGACCGTGCATCCCGCGGAGAAGAAGCCCGACCCGCGCCGGTTCCGAAGCGGTTTCCTCTGGCATCCGGTGACCGGCCCCCTCGGCGAGAGCGTGGGCTTCGTCACACGGGCCAGCGCCTTCACCGTGGATGGGCAACGGGTCCTACATGACGACAATTGGGGGACGTCGGGGGTGTCATGGCCCCTCCACCGAAACGGGTTTGAGGTCGCGCGCGCTGTGCGGGCCGCTCGAAGGCCAGGTCGAAAGATCAGTGTGCGCAGTCGATTCCGCAGCGAGCGGGTTCGCATCACGATCTCACGGTCACTGCAGGACGTAGAGACGCGCCGCCTGGCCATCGGCGCTCTCCTCGTCACGTTCCTGGGGAGGGGGCAAGGCGGCGGCTCTTGAGACCGCTGCCCGCGGTAGCGCGGCCGCTCACACCGTCACCACCGCGCGGTCACGACGGCTCCATCCTGCCTGTTAAGGACACACGCGCGTGTCTCACTCCGGCAGCTATGCCGCGCGTGTCGAGGCTTTCGTGATAATCCCTCAGCGGTGTACGGCTCGGAACGGCTGGGCGGCTCACCTGGACAGCGGGCGCTCTGGATGTCGCTGGCCTGGATCGAGTCCGGCGAGATGCCATCGGACGAGGAGCTTCGGAGGAAGTACTCACCCGTCGCGAACCTCGAGCTGGCACGCGTCGCCTTCGAGACCCAGATCCCCTTGCTGCAAGGAGCTGTGATCATCGACGTCGAGGAGGAGGGCCCGAGGTCGACCGCGGTCTTGCAGACGATGGCTAGAGGCCGGATGCGGCTATCCACCGTCGTCGACGACGAGGGTCGGATCAAGGGCGTTGGCGCATGCCAAGACCCCGAGGGCGTCGCCATCCGCCCGGCGTCGGCTGCGGATGGGCCGCAGCTGGCTGAGCTGTGCCGCACGGTCCCGATCGAGACCCCCGGTCGTAGGACCTGGCTCGACTACGGCGATGACTACCTTGCAGCCACGGCACTATGCCAGGAGCGTGAGGTGCTCATCGCCGAGCTCGACGGCACCATCGTCGGACTGCAGGGGCTGGCGTACCACCCGGCGCTCATCGCCGGGACCACGCAGGAGGCCTTCTACCTGCGGCACACCCGGGTGGCCCCGGTGGCCAAAGGGACGGGAGTGTTCAGTGCCTTGAACGGTCGTGTCTTCGAACGCACCCGGGTGCGAGCCGACGTGGCGTACTCGATCGTCGCCGTGGGCAACGACGAAGCGCGGCGACGCCTTCCAGCCGCACTTCGCCAATGGACCATGCATCGGCGGTTCCACCTCTCCTGCCCTGCATTGTCGGGACCGCCGGCTCCGAATGAGCACGTGGCGCGGAACGACGACACCCTCGCCGCACTGACCTCGACCTATGGAGACCACCTGCTCTTCCGCCCGTTCGATCACGCGCGGCTCGAGGCGCGCTTGACCACCAGCGACGACTACGACGCCGACCGCGTCCTCGCGACCGACGATGCGATCCTCGGAGTGAGTCGCCGTGACGTGCACACGACCATCCAGGAGGACGGGCGTCCGACACGCACCATGAGACAGGCGACCGCCGTCGACGTCGGCTTCTCCGGCAACAAGGTCGACGCGCTCCTCCGGCTCATCGCCTCGTGGTGCACGCGCCTGGCCGACGACGGCGTCACAACCCTCAACATCGCGGCGACCACTGGCACGCCTTTGTGCGACGGACTGACAACGATCGCCGAGGAGTGGACCGACTACGCCGTCAACCTCGGCCTACCGGAAGCAGTGCACGCTCGCGTGCCGTCGAACGTCTACATCGACCAGGCACTCGTCTAAGCCACCGGACAGCGCGAGCGCGGCACTTGCTGCCCGTTAGGCGACACGCGCGCGTCCAGACGCAAGGTGGCCCCGGTGCGTGGCGGACACCGCACTTCGGGGCCTGCCCACCCCCTGGGCAGAGGGTCGACCACCCGATGGAAGCACACGCAGACGAGCCTCGCTGCTGCCGGCGGGCCGGCTCGGTTTGAAGCTGAGAGACGCCGGGCATCACCACCGCGAGGCTCTAGCAGCCCGCGTACGGCCCCTTCGTCCACCCCAGTAACGGAGGGGCCGTGCCGCGTCCCGCTCCGGCAGTCATGGGTCATAGGCACCTAGGGCCCTGACGCCCACGCCGGGTGCGGTTGTCCCACTGTGAGGGTGAGGTTGTCAGCGGTCGATGTCGAACTCGTGTAACGCTCAGGCATGGCCCGGCTCGGAGCGTTGCGGGACGCGACGACGATCGTTGACGGGGTAATGCTCGCGTTCGCCGAGTGGGGCGTCCCCGACGGTCGTGTCGTCGTCGGCTGGCCTGGAAATCCCGGCGCCCGTTTTGGGCTGGGCTGGGCCCGGGAATGGGCAGCCGAGTGCGGCGTGCGCCTGGTCATCTTCGACCGCCCGGGGATGGGGGGCTCGGAGCCCGACCCTTCGCGCACCGTCACATCGACTGCTCGCCGCGTGACCCGAGCAGTCGCCGACCTCGGGATCACTCGGTTCGCTGTGCTCGGCAACTCATCAGGTGGGCCCTACGCTTTGGCGTGCGCGGCGGTCGCACCCGCGGCCGTCACTCGCGTCGCCATCGTCGCTGGCGTCGGAGTGATGGGCGAGGCAGGCGCGCACGACGGCATGTCCGAGGGGAACGACCGCTTCTGGTCGCAAGCCTCAGTTGCGCCGTCCGCGACCACCGAAACCTTCCAGCGCATCATCGGCGACGCGCTGGCGAAGGGTCTCCATCCCGAGAAGGTGGCCGACATCGAGGAGGCCGGGCGCCAGGGCGCCTTCAACCTCGCCATCGACGCCCACGTGATCACCGCACGCTGGGACGTCGAGCTGGCCGACGTGACGGCGCCCGTCGACCTCTGGCACGGCGCCGTCGACGACGACGTTCCACTGATACAGGCGCAGCGGCTAGCCGACCGCCTTCGGCACGCGACCCTGCACGTGTGGCCCAACAGGGGGCACGACATGCCGCCCGGGGCGATGCTGGAGGTCTACGCCCTCTTGGGGTGCGAACCCACGAGCCCGACCAGCTGACCCAACGCTTGGCCCGCTCCATGTGCGTCGCGACGGGGTTCGCGGCTGCGGCTGGACCTCGCTCCTTCAGATACAACCCAAGACGACCCGTACTGACCCGCACTGACCGTCATGCCGCGCCGGCTGCGTCACTCCGGCAGTTGTGCCGCCGTCGCCCAACGCCACAGGCAGGCAGCCCTCTGCTCCTCCGAACGTGCCGACCGCGTGATGGGCGGCGGCCGTGAGGATTGAAGTCGACAACAGGTACTAGCCCGCATGACCGCCAAGCGATCAGTCCAGGACCACATCGTGACCATCGACGCGAAGGCCGACTCGCTGCAGACCGCGCCGCTCGTTGGACACCCGGATGTCGAGCGCGTCGTGCCCTACCCAAGCCGCCAGGACCTCCGGGTCGGTGCCGACCTCCACCCAGTCAATGCGTCCTTCGGTCAGCTCCGTGCCGATCTCCTGAGCCCGCGCCCGCCGGTCCTCGATGGAAACATCGCTCCGAGGACCGTCGTATTGGATGAAGAACGGCAGGCCAACGCCGACTCGCCGCGGGTCGGGGTGGGACACGATGCGCCAGCTTGCCTGACGTTCCCCTTCGATCGAATCGATTGATCCGCCCGTCACCGCTTCGCCAGTCCTCGCCGCGACCGCCTCGATGTCGTCGGTGCGCAACGCCCAGTGGAAGAGACCGTCACCATGACGCTCGAGGAACCGACCCACGAGCGCGGCGGACGGCACGGTGGCATCGTGGACGGCAAGGAGCTCGATGTACGAACCATCTGGGAACAGGTTCGCCCAGTTCTTCGTGCCGCCGGGGTGAACGCCGCCTGGTTGGAAGGCGATCCCGCAGTCCTCACGAAAACGGCGAGCCGCCGTCTCGAGGTCGTTCACCGCGATCACGATGTGGTCGAACGAGATCATTCGCTCCTCAGTCTCGTCGAAACCAAAGCGTCCGACCCCCTGCCACGCATCAGCAACTCCGGCGGGTTTGGTAGCTCGGCGTCCCGCTCTCCCCAGCGCCGGCTGGGCTCCAGAAGCGCGCGTATTGCCCAACGGCCTCGTCGAGTGCTTGTGATGGTGTCTTCCAGCCGAGGGTTTGTCGAGGGCGTCCGTTGAGTTCGGCGGCGACGGCGTCGAGGTCGGCCTGGGAGAAGGGGGCGAGGTCGCTGCGCTTGGGGAAGTACTGGCGGAGCAGGCCGTTGGTGTTCTCGTTGGAGCCTCGTTGCCAGGGGCTGCGGGGGTCACAGAAGTAGACGGGGACGCCGGTCTCGATGCTGAAGCGGGCATGGGCGGCCATCTCTTTGCCTTGGTCCCAGGTGAGGGACCGGCGCAGCTCGGTGGGAGCTCGGTGATCTTGGCGGCGAGGGCGTCGGCGACGACCTCGGCCGTGTGGCCGTCGGGCAGGGCGACGAGGAGCACGAAGCGGGTCTTGCGTTCGACGAGGGTGGCGATGGCCCGCATCCCTTTGCCGAAGAGAAGGTCGCCTTCCCAATGGCCCGGCACCGCCCGGTCCGTGGCCTCGGCCGGACGTTGGCTGATGTGGAGGGTCCCTCGGAGCTGACCTTGACCGTTGAGGACCGAGTGGCCCCGGGCCGGCGGGTGGCGTGGCCGCTGCGCAGGTAGCGGGTCAGTTCCTTGCGCAGCGCACCTCGGGCCTGCACGAACAGCGACAGGTAGATCGTCTCGTGCGACACGCGCATCTCCGGGTCCTCGGGGAACGCCAAGGGCAGCCATCCGGCGATCTGCTGGGGTGACCACCGCTGCTCGAGTCTGTCCTCGACCACCGCTCGAAGCCGCTCACAGGTCGCCAACTTCGACGGCTTCGGGCGACGAGCCCGCCCCAGGGCATCGGCATCGGCACGGCAGGCCCGATACCGGTGCCGGCCGCCGTTGCCCTTCACCTCGCGAGCCACCGTCGAAGGCGCTCGCTCCAGTCGGGCCAGCGATCGTCCGCAGCGACTCGCCGCCAGCCAGGCCACGAGAGATCTCCTCACGCTCAGCCAGTGACAACCGCAACGGAGAACGCCGACGAAGACGCTCCGGCGGTTGACGCAGCTTCACCAGCCAGGCCCACACCGCCCCTTTGCTCCGCCCCACCTCCTGCGCGATCAGCCGACCCGGCAGCCCCGCCGCCGCCAACTCTGCGATCCGCTCGCGCTCCACATCCGACAACCGCGTCCCGACAGCCACAGCCACCTCCCACGTCGACCAAACCCATCATCGACGTGGTGCCCGCGGCCCGCGTTCCACTCCGGCAGCTATGGGGCGCTTCACGGCTGTAGCGCGTCAGCTTGATCGAATGGCGCGTCGGATCATCGTCAAGGACGACTCGCGGGTCTTCCCGACAGGTCGGAAGCCGACCGACTCGTAGAGGCCTCGCGCCGGATTGCCGTGGTTGACGCAGAGACTCAGAGCCGCATTCCCCTGAACTTGGCTGGCCTCGATGAGGTCAACGAGGAGCCGTCGTCCGATTCCCTCGTGCCGACGCGACGCGACGACGGCGATCGACAGTTCGGGCACATCCTCTGCGACGAAGCCGTAGCCATGGTTCGCCACGGTGTAGGTGCGGTACCAGGCTGCGCCCACCGGCCCGTCTTGTTCGGCAACCAGCCCGTAGTCCCCTTGCCTCGGCCATCCGGTGAGGTACATCGCGTATCGCGGATCGGCCATCACCTCGTCCGCGGTCGGCGTCAGCTTGTCTGGGCGCCAAACAGCCGCCTCGCCGAGCATCGTCGCGAGAAAGGGAACGTCCTCAGCCCCGGCCGTGCGGCAGTGAACCTCCACACCGTCCAGTCCAGCAGGTCCCCGGGACTCCGTGGCGTGTTCAGAGAGCGCGAGCGCGGGATCGGCGCTAGCGGACTCTGCGCTAGCGGCGAGGACACCGCCACGGGCGGATCACCGCAGGGGAGGCGTCCACCCCGGGGTGACGCTCTCGCAGTCGGGCGCCTCTATCGAGCGGGCGGGGAGGGTGGCGACCGGGGGGAAGAACGGGGCCAACCTCGATTCGATGTCGACGAGCTGGGCAGCGGCTGCTTTGGCGATGGCGCGTTTGCTGGGCACGTTCCATGTATCGGCCACGCGAAGAGCCGTCCACATAGGGCGGGGGGATCAACTGCGGCGGATTCGCGCGCCGGCGCTAGTCCAGATCGGCGAGCGTCGCGAGTCGCTCGTCAGGGGAGACCGCAGCGGCGACCGAGACCTTGTCGGCCAACGACACGACGCTTTCGATGGCCGTCGCTGACTCGTCGTGGGTGAGCTCGCGCAGCTTCGTGCTCTGTCGATCGTCGGACGGAGCGGTGTAGCGCTGCCACAGGTCCCTGAACTCCCGCAGGAGATCGCGGGTCAGGCACGGCTTCATCCACACCATCTGGACGTGCTCGTCCCACGCCGTCTGCAAGCGCTCGTCCAATCGACCCTCGCTCGTGGCAAGGGAACGAACGGCGGCTGTCAGATGATCAGAGGCGTAGCGCAAGCTCATGGGCGTTCCACATACTGCCCACGCGGCGGTGCCGAGGCCAGCAGCCATCGAGCACATGCCACTACGTAACTCGGTTGCAGTCCGCGCTCGGTTCGACCCAGGCTCCGACGCGTGGGACCCACTCCGTGGCTGGGCGATGGCAGAGCGGTGTGGCTGGCTGAGGTGGAGCGCTGGGTCTCCGAGAGCGCGGGTCCGGTCGTTCGGTTGGAGAGCGTGAAGGAGCGACCTTGGGGAGCGGTGTTGCGGGCCGTCGGCCCGGCTGGGCCGCTCTTCTTCAAGGCGGCTGGACCGCTCGGTCGTCATGAGCCGGTGGTCATCTCGGATCTGGCACCGCGATGGCCGAGCCTCGTGCCCGACGTGTTGGCGATCGATCTGGAACGGGCGTGGATGCTCCTCGCCGATCATGGGACCCCGTCGAGCGACACCCTGTCGTTCGCCGAACAGGTGGCTGCCCTGGAGCGGCTGCTCCCTGTGTACGCGGACATGCAGGCGTCCACGACGGCGGAGGTGCATCGGTGGCTGGCGAGTGGCGCTCCGGATCGACGGGTCGACCGGATCCCCGAGCTGCTCCACGAGCTCCTGGATGGTGGCTCCCCCATCGGCCCTCCTGTGATCGGCGATGCCGAACGAGCTGCGTACCTTGCGGACCTGCCCCAGCTCACCGCCGTGTGCGAGGAGCTCTCCACAACCCCCGTGGCGCAGGCACTCGATCACGCGGACATCCATGGAACGAACGTTCTCGTCGATGGGGCGAGCCATCGGCTCATCGACTGGGGTGACTCGTGCATCACCCATCCGTTCTGCTCGCTCTTCGTACCCCTCGCGCTCGTCGTGGCCTGCCTTCCCGGCTCGGAGCAGCGATCGGCGGCCATCCGGCTGCGGGACGCCTACCTCGAGCCGTGGGGGTCCGGCTCGGGAGCACCGGCAGGCGATGGGGCTGGCCGTTTGGATCGCCCCGGTCACACGAGCAGTCGCCATCGCCCACGAGACGCTCGGCGCACCCGGCGATCATTCCGAGATCGCCGACCTGCTCCGCGGCTGGCACGCAAAGCGCTCGCTGCTCAACCAACCCGACGAGGTCCTGCAACCGAGCTGACGGCACCGCCGCTCGGCGTCGGACTCTTGCGTGATGCTTGGTCAGCGGCGGTGCCACTCGTCCGGATCGTGGCTCAGCAGCACCCGGTCGGGAGCCGAGCGCGTGGAGCTTCTCGAGCGACGCGGCACCGGTCGCCTCGTCCCATCCGTCATCGCCCAGCGTCGCCGCCGCGAAGCTGCTCACGTTCCATGAGGCCTGGCAGCACACGATGGTTCGCGCCCCGTCAGCGGTGTCGATGAGAACGGACTGGTGACCGGGTGTGTGTCCTGGCGTGGCGACGACGTCGACGCCCGGCACCACCTGATGGTCGCCGTCGATGACGGTGAGATCGATGCCGGGAGGGAACGCCCACTCCGGCACCGTGTACAGCCGCTCCTGTGCCGCGCTCACCTCGGCTTGCTGCACGAGGATCGTCGACCCCGCGAAGCGGTTGTTCTGGCCGCAGTGGTCGAAGTGGAGATGCGAGGTGATGACGGTCGCGATGTCTTCCGACTCCGACGCCGTGCCGGTCGAGCGCTTCGTCGATGTCGTGGTGGACCGGCGAGTAGAGCTCGTCGATGAAGGTGTTCCCGATGCCGACGCCGGTGTCGATCAGGATCGGGCCGGCCGGGTGCACCACCAGGAAGCCGAACACCGGGAACGTCGGCCGCGTCCACGGCAGGTGCGGGGCCGGTGTGACATCACTGAGGTGAAGGCGATGGACATCGATCGCTGTCGGCTCAGCCACGTCATCGACTGGTCGTGCGGGGCGGAGGGAAGCGAGACGGAAGGCCCTTCGCCGCGGCCTGGAACAGCGGCACCACGTCGGGGATCCCTCGAAGGCGATGCTCACCGAGGTTGACGAACCGAAGGCCGGCCGGACGCTGCCCATGGCTCGCCTCCTTCGTGTCGCCGGACACGATCACCTGGCCGCCGTGGGCAGCCGCGCAGACCCTGGCCGTCGTGTGGATGGCGAGCCCGATGTAGTTGACCTCGTCGAGGGTCGGGTAGCCGCTGTGGATCCCGATCCGGATGTTCACTTCGACTCCGTCCACCCACGAGCTCTCGCGGAACGCGCGCTGCATGGCGACGGCCGCGTCGAGCGCGGCGCCGGGGCTCTCGAACACGGCGAAGAACTCGTCCGCCCGGGTCTCCACCGCCTGGCCCGCGAACGCCACCGCCGTCTCCCGCAGCAGGTTCCGCGCGTCACCGATGAGCTCGCCGTACCGCTCGCCCAGCCGATTGACGAGGCCGCTGGAGTCCTCGATGTCGGTCATCAGCATCGTGAGGAAGCCGGTCGGAAGCGACATCGGTTGCTGGGCCCGTCGCTCCCCCAACGCACGTTCCGAGTCCAGCTGGCTGGCGATGAACCCCAACGGCACGATCCGGTGCCGCTTCGCTGCGTTCAGCAGCCGAGTGCGCGCCTGGTCCCGAGCGGCGTCGTCCTCGAAGCGGACCTGGTTGAACCGCGCCAGCGCGTTCCGGACGTGGGCCGCATCGTGGATCGGAAGACGCCGCCGGCCCTGCGAGTCGACGTACGCGAACGCCCGATCCGGGAGGTCGGTCCTCTCCGAGGACCCGAGTCGAGCCACGAGCCGAGGATAACGAGCGACGGATCGTCACACCTCTGGTCCCATCCGCGAACGACCCGCCCGTCCCAGCAGAGCTCGTAGCTCGCCGACGGCCGCGATGGCGGTCTCGTCGTCGCCGGCGCACGGGATCACGTTGAAGGCCGAGCAGCCGGCTTCGATGTAGGGATGCAAGCGCTCCGCCACCTGCTCTGGCGTCCCGTACGGCGAGTAGCGCTCGAAGGGCTCGAAGGGCAGCTGGTAGAAGGCCTGCATCCCCGCGGCCAGTGGTTCGCGTGCTGCTTCGCGGGTGGCGCCGAACCCGCACCAGACGTTGAGGGCGTGCTCGAATCGGCCCGGGTCCCTGCCTGCCGCCGCGGCTTCCAGTGCGATCTGATCGGTCACCGCGGCGTACCGGCGGGGTGAGACCCAGATCCCGAGCCAGCCGTCGCCGAGCGCGGCGGCTCGTTGGACCGCGGCCTCTGATCGTCCGCCGACGATCAGAGGTATCGCCGGACACGGCGCCGGCACGATCAGGGCATCCTCGAACGAGAAGAACTCGCCGCCGAAGGCGACCGGCGTGCCCTCAGCCAGGGCTCGCAGGATGTAGAGGCATTCATCCATCCGGCGTCCACGCGTCTTCGGATCGACCCCGCAGATCTCGATCTCGTGAGGATCCTCGCCCCCGATCCCCACGCCGAGCGTGAGCCGACCCGGCGCGAGCTGCGCGATCGTGGCGAGCTGGCGCGCTACGGGGATCGGGTGGCGCAACGGCAGAAGATAGAGGCCGAGGTACACCGGCAGCTCGGCTTGAGCCGTGAGCAGTGAGCTAGCGGTGATGAGCCCATCCGAGCCCGCTCCGACGAAGAAGCTCACGTGATCACCGACACACAGGTGGTCGATTCCCGCCTCGGCGACCCGACCAAGGGTCGCCTGCAGCCGCTCCGGTGCGCCGTTGAGCTGATCGAGCGCCGCGGGGAAGAGCCCGACGCGGACCTCAGTCATCGCCCGCTCCGATCTGTGCTCGCCCGGCAACGAGTGGCCTCACGATGGACGGCATCGCGCGCCACGACGCTTCGTGAACCTCGTCGAGCGCCAAGCCGCAGCTCGCGATCAGCTGCGCCGTCGCGCGGTTGCAGCGACAGCCTCGTGCAAAGCGACGCCACGGCCCGGCCAGGCGGTCCTGCCAATGGGCGAGCCTCGGCGAGTCCGATCGGACGTGCTCGATGAAGAGCAGCTGACCATCGGGCCGTAGCACCCGAGCGATCTCCCGCAGCGCGACTCCTGGAGCGTCCACGGTGCACAGCACGAATGTCGAAACGACGGTGTCGACCGATGCGTCGGCGAACGGCAGCTCCTCCGCCGGCGCGTCGACGAGCCGGGCCCGCCGGCCCCGACGGCTCAGACTCCTCTCCAGGCGGGAGCGCATCGCCGGATCTGGTTCGAGCAAGAGCAGGTCGTCGAGGTCATCGGGGTAGTGCGGCAGGTTGAGACCGGTGCCGGCGCCGATCTCCACGGTGCGACCACGTGCTTTGGTGAGCAGCTCCTTGCGGAGCGCGCGCACACCGGCCCGCTCGCCCGCCCACAGGAAGGGGTCATAGGTGACTGCGAACGTGCGGGCCCACGCAGCGGAACCCTCCGACGGGGCGGATCGTGTGATGTCGTCGTGCATGCGGCGATCATGCGCAAGTGCCCCGTCGCCGCGCATCGCTCGCGTGGGCCATCTGCTCAAGGTGGCCCGTTCGGGTGACAGTCCTACAGCAGGCCCAGGCGCGCGGCCTCCGCGACCGTCGCGGCACGACTCCCCCGTCCGAACTTGTGGCGGATGTTCGCGACGTGGCGGTGCACCGTGTGCTGGCTCAAGACCAGCTGCTCGGCGATCTCTTGGTCGGTCAACCCGTCCGCCACCAGCGCCAGCACCTCGCGCTCTCGGGCGGAGAGCAGCACGGCGGGAGGTTCCCCGGCTTGGAGCGCCGGCGCTTCGGGGCGCCCCTCGGATGCAGCGCCCGCGCCACCGATTGCCAATCGCCGGCCCATGGGAAGTGGGCGCTCCCGTCGAGCGGGATGAGCGTCGCCCGCGGAATCCTCGCGGCGAGCTCGCGGCCGAGCTTGTAGGGGATCGCGCGATCGCCGCGGCGGTGGGCCACGACGGTCGGCGCCCGCACCCGCTCCAGCTCGGCGCCAACCTCATTGCGGTAGACGAGCTCCAGC
This sequence comes from uncultured Microthrixaceae bacterium, assembly GCA_963721695.1. GTDB lineage: Bacteria > Actinomycetota > Acidimicrobiia > Acidimicrobiales > VFJN01 > VFJN01. Next base: position 153,204 of record CAVRKU010000016.1, on the reverse strand, counting down.
ATGGCCGCCGCGGCCTCCGGGCTCGCCGCGGCGCGCTGGTAGCGCGCCAGGTTCTCTCGTTCACCACCGCTGGTGTCGCCCAGGAAGATGTCGGCCAGCAACCGCGACCCCATCCCCCAATGCGAGCGCACGGTTCCAACGATGGCTTCCTTCACCTCCGGCGAGGTGATGGAGGATCCATCCGCATACGCGCCATAGAGCAGCAGGCGATCGACGCGCTCGGGGAAGCGGGCCGCAAACGCGATCGCTGCACAACCGCCGGATGAACCGCCGATCAGGACCACCTTCTCCTGCGCCACCTCGTCGAGAACCGCGCGCAGCAGCGCAACCTCACCGTCGAGTGTCAGGTCCTCGTCACGCACTTCGCGATCAGACATGCCGACACCCAGCCGGTCGTAGCGCACAAGGCTGAATCCCTCGCCGACCGATTCCCAAAAGGCTCGGTACGCCTGATCCCTCCAGTCGAGCTCCAAGTGACTGACCCACCACGCCGGAGCGACCAGCGAAGGCCCGGTGCCGTCCACTGCGTACGCGACGCGACGACCACCGAACGGCAAGAAGCGGATCTGTGACCCATCTCTCATCGACGCAACCGTACGTCGGCTGGCGGTCCACCAGAAGCGGCCTTGCGCGATGCGGCCCGCAGCGCGGCGGACCTCCGCAATGGCACCCCCAACGGGATTCGAACCCGTGCCGCCACCTTGAGAGGGTGGTGTCCTAGGCCGCTAGACGATGGGGGCCGGTGCGCTGCGAGCCCGCGACGATAGCCCGCGGCACCCCGATCGCACACCTCCAAGTCGCCCGGGCTTGCCGTGCTCCTCGAGCTCGACGGCTGACGCCGCTTCAGCCCGAGGGCTCGTCGGCGTCGTCGGCGAGGTCGACGGTCGTCTTGGGGATGAACTCGGCGATCACGACCGACGGGTCGACGCGCTGTGCCTGGAGGTGACTCCTGAGACCCTGTGGATCCGGTAGCGGCGGCGGTCCGATCATCCGCACGGTGACGCGGGAGTCCGCCGTGATCACGTCGAGGAGCTCCCAGCCGATCTCGTCGCCCCATGCCGACGCGGCGGTTCGCACCCGGGACTCGCGGGCGGTGTCACGACCGATCGAGAGCGAGGACACGGTGAGCGGGAACCCGATCACGAGGAACAGCGCCACGACGACGAGCACCGCGTTGCGTCGGTTGACGGTCTCACGCGCCGCGAGCGGCGCGGGGTCGACCAGCCGATGCACTCGATAGAGCGCCATCACGACGATCCCGGTGGTGAGGATGGCGGCGACGTTGGTGACGAACAGCAACAGGGCCCCGCCGGCCTGGCCCATCTCCCCGGCTTCGGCGGTGAGCCCCACCACCGCGAGGGGCGGGACGAGGGAGATCGCGATGGCAACGCCCGGGAGGGTGTCGGAGATGTCGCGGCGCACGAGGGAGATCGAGCCGACCGCCCCCGTGGCGAGCGCCGCGAGCAGATCGATCAGCCGCGGGTTGACGCGGCCGGCGACCTGGCTGTTGTTGGCCGCCACGACAGGGTTGAAGACGAGCAGCCCGACGAGGTAGCCGATGGCGATCGCGACCGCCGCGCCGGCGACCACCAGTGCGATCGAGCGAACGAGGTTCGGACGGTCGCCGAGCACGACGGCGAGCATCGTGCCGAGGATCGGTGTCATGAGCGGGGCGACGATCATCGCCCCGATCACCGTGGCGGTGGAGTCCGCCACCACACCCGCTGACGCGATGATCGACGAGAGCACCAGGAGCATCCAGAACCGGCTCAGCTTCTGGGAGCGCTCGTCGCCCTCGAAGAAGACCGAGTCGCGCATGCGCGGGAGGTCGTTCACGGTGGCTGCGACCATCACGCTCAGTCTGGCCCCGGCCCTCCGGCCTGGCCGTGACCCTCCCGTTACGCTCGCTCACCGTGCCCATCCCCCGCTTCCAGAGCGACGCGGTCGCGTCCGACGTGGCCGTCGCCATCAAGGACCACGGCGCCGCGATCATCGAACGGCTCGCCGATCCCGACCTGTGCGACCGCGTCGAGTCCGAGGTCCGGCCGTGGATCGAGCGAACGCCGATGGGCGTGGACGACTTCGCCGGTCGCACGACCCGTCGCACCGGAGCACTGCTCGCCCGCTCGCCGAGCGCCGTCGAGCTGATCGCCCATCCGACCGTGCTCGCCATCGTCGACGGTGTGCTCGACGAGAAGAAGACGACGTTCCAGCTCCACCTCACCCAGGCCATCTCGATCGGTCCCGACGCACCCGCCCAGCAGCTCCACCGCGACCACTGGTGCTTCGACTTCCACGCCTTTCCGGTCGGACTCGACGTCGAGGTCGCCACGATGTGGGCGCTCACCGACTTCACGGAGGCCAACGGCGCCACCCGCATCGTCCCCGACAGCCACCGCACCGAGGGCATGCCGTACACCGATGCCGACACCGAGCCGGCCGTGATGCCGCGCGGCTCCGTCGTCCTCTACGCCGGGTCGGCCGTCCACGGCGGCGGCGCCAACCGCACCGATGACGTGCGGGTCGGCATCAACGTCGACTACTCGCTGGGCTGGCTCCGCCAGGAGGAGAACCAGTACCTCTCCGTGCCGCCGGAGATCGCGGCGGCGCTGCCCGAGCGGGTGCAACGGCTGATGGGCTACGCGATGGGTGGCTACGCGCTCGGCTACATCGACGATGCCCGGGACCCGCTGTGCGCCCTGCTTCCCGACCGGGAGAGCCGCCCGTCGTTCGACGTCCGCTGATCTCGTGCTCTCGGAGCGCTCGCTACCGCGCGGCTCGCTCGAGCTCCGCGGTCGTGAACAGCGCTCGGAAGTCGAGGCCGTGCTCGGCCAGCGACGCGTGCCCGCCTTGTTCCCGATCGACGACCGCCAGTGCGTAGCGAACGTCTGCGCCCTCGGCGCGGAGATCCGCGGTCGAGAGGCCGATCTGCCCACCGGTCGTGACGACATCCTCGACGACACTCAACCTACATAATCCCCCCCTCGAGACGGCGACGACGCGGTCTCGACGGGTACGCCTTCGCAGATGCGACCGGTGCCATACGCCTTGCGTTCGAGGCGCACGTACACCGCGGGCAGGCCGGTCTTCAGTGAGAGCGCGGCGGCGAGCGGCACACCGCCCAGCTGCAGGCCCGCCAGCACCTCGACGTCTGCTGGAACCATCGCCGCCAGCTGCGAGCTGACGGCATCCAGGAGCTCGGGCCGGGAGGTGAACTGGAACTTGTCGAAGTACTCCGTCGACGTGTGGCCGGACCGGAGCGTGAAGGTGCCGGTCAGGTGAGCGGCCGCGATACAAGGCGCCCGCGAGCTCGTGCCGTTCCACACGGCGAGTCTGGCCGACGGCCTCGATCGCAGGTGTGTTGCGACTGTTTCAGGGGTTCTCGAAACAGCCTGTTGCATCCCCTAATTACACGCTTGTAATCTGGAGGGCATGAGCAGGACCGTCGATCCCACCGAGATCCGGGACACGACGGACCGCCTCGCCCAGCAGCTGGCGCGGCCTCGACCTGGGGTCCTGCGTGCCGGCGACGCTCGCCGAGCTGGTCACCCTGGGCGAGCGGATCGAACGGCTCGGGCACGGGCTCAAGACCCGGGCCGCCGCCCGCGTCGCGGCGTCCGCGGTGTGGCAGGGCGACGGCGACCGCACCGCCGGAGGACTGGCTGGCCCGCCAGCACCGGCACCTCCAAGGCCGATGCGGGGCGGCTGGTCGAGACCGGCCGGCAGCTCGAAGCCCTCCCCACGGTCGCCGGGGCCGTCACCCGGGGCGAGCTGTCCGCCCGGCAGGCCGAGGCCATCGCCGGCGCGGCCGCCGCGGATCCGGGGGCGCAGCGGCGCCTGCTGTCCAAGGCCAAGGACGGGTCGCTGCGGGAGCTCCAGGACGAGTGCCGCCGCACCCGCGTCAACGCCGAGACACGACCCCGAGGCCGCCCACCGGCGGGCGCACGCCAAGCGGTCCTGCCGGATCTGGACCGACGCCGATGGGGTCACCGGGCACCTGCACCTCTCGGGGCCCGTCGCCGAGGTGGCGAGGGTCGACAACGCCATCCGCCACCGCGCCGACAGCCTCTTCCGCCAGGCCCGGGCCGAGGGCCGGCGCGAACCGTCGGAGGCCTACGCCTACGACGCCGCCGCCCAGCTCCTGACCTCCAGCCGGTGACGGCGAGCCCGTCCCCGCGGGTGCCGACGCCAAGATCATCGTCCGCATCGACCACACCGCCCTGCGCCGCGGCCACTGCCTCGAGGGTGAGACCTGTGAGATCGCCGGGATCGGGCCCGTCCCCGTCGCCACCGTGCGGGAATGGATGGGCGACGCCTTCCTCGCCGCCGTGCTCACCAAAGGCGACGACGTCCAGAAGGTGGTCGCACCTGGGCCGGCGGTTCACCGCCACCCAGCGCACCGCCCTGCAATGGCAGAACCCGATCTGCGCCCGCAAGGGCTGCGCCAACCGGCTCGGCCTCGAGTACGACCACTTCGACGACTGGGCCACCACCCACACCACCCGCGTCGAAGCCGCCAAGCGGTTCTGCCACCCCTGCCACCAGCTCAAATCCCGCGGCTGGCGCGTCTCCCAACCCGATGAGCACGGCGAGTGCACCTTCACCCCACCCGACCTCAACGCCGTCGCCGACGCCGCCGCCACCGCCGTACAAGCCCGACGCCGCCGACACCCGAACCACCGGACCCGCTCCCCCACTCCCCGACACCGGGTAGCAGCCAGGGTCGACAGGGCGCCGATCGGGATCACGGCCGGCTGACGCGGCATGCTGGGCGGGTCGGCCCCGAGCGGGCCCGGTCTGAGGGGACGACTGACGTGGCACATGAGCTGGTGATCCGGGGCGGAACGATCGTGGACGGCACCGGGGCCGACCGCGTCGACCGGCGACGTCGCGGTCGACGACGGGCGCATCACCGCCGTCGGCGGCCGCCTCGAGGGCGACCGCACGATCGACGCGGATGGCGCCGTCGTGACGCCGGGCTGGGTCGACGTGCACACGCACTACGACGGGCAGGCGACGTGGGACGATCAGCTCGACCCGTCGTTCAGCAACGGGGTCACCACGCTCGTCATGGGCAACTGCGGCGTGGGGTTCGCTCCGTGCCCGGCGGGCGAGCAGGCCACGTTGATCGAGCTGATGGAAGGGGTGGAGGACATCCCTGGCAGCGCCCTCGCGGAGGGGGTCCCGTGGGGCGCGTGGGAGAGCTTCCCGGAGTACCTCGACTTCCTCGGGTCGCGGCAGCTACGCGCTCGACATCGCCGCCCAGCTGGCCCACGGGTCGCTGCGCTTCCAGGTGATGCGCGAGCGCGGCGTGCGCAACGAGGACGCCACCGCCGACGACATCGCCGAGATGCGCCGTCTGGTCGCCGAGGCCGTGGCCGCCGGCGCGGTGGGCTTCTCCACCTCGCGCACGATCTTCCACCGCTCGATCACCGGCCAGGCCGTGCCCGGCACCTACGCCAGCGACGTCGAGCTCACCGAGCTCGTCCACGGGATGGCCGACGGTGGCGGAGGCGTGTTCGAGGCCATCACCTCGGCGTCGATCGGCACCATGGAGATGCTCGGTGGTGAGCGCTTCGACCAGCAGCACGAGCTCCGCCTCCTCGCCGAGATCTCACGGGCGACGGGCCAGAAGATCACCTTCACCACGGTGCAGCACCGCGACGACCCGTCCGCGTGGCGCGAGGTGCTCGACTTCGCCAGCGAGGTCAACGGGTCCGGTGCCCAGCTGTACCCGCAGGTGGCGTCCCGACCGGTCGGGATCCTCGGCGGGCTCGACGGCTACCACCCGTTCATGCACCGACCGTCGTACCGCGAGCTGGCCGACCTGCCCCTCGCCGCCCGGGCCGAGCGGATGCGCGACCCCGAGGTGCGGGCCCGCATCCTCGGCGAGGCCGACCTCGCGCCCACCGACGCGGGGTCGATGGAGATGTTCGCCGTGGTCATGCAGGTGGCGGCGGAGGGGCTGTTCGGACTCGACGAGGTCGTCGACTACGAGCCGCCGGCCGACCAGGCCTTCGGCGCCGTCGCCGCCCGACGCGGCGTCACGCCCCTGGAGGCGGTCTACGACTTCCTCGCCGCGGGCGACGGCGGCGGCATCGTGGCGCTGCCCGCCACGGGCTACACCGAGGGGAACCTCGACGCGATGCGAGAGATGCTGCTGCACCCCACGACGATCGTCGGGCTGGCCGATGCGGGCGCTCACGTGAAGCTCATCTGCGACGGCTCCAGCCCCAGCACGCAGCTGACCCTCTGGACCCGCGACCGCACCCGCGGCGATCTGCTCCCGCTCGAGTTCATGGTGGAGCAGCAGACGCGGCGCACCGCACGCCTCTACGGGTTCGACGATCGCGGCACGATCGAGGTGGGCCAGCGAGCCGACCTCAACGTGATCGACCTCGACAACCTCACCGTCCGCCGCCCCGTCATGCACGCTGACCTCCCCGCCGGCGGTCAGCGCTACCTGCAACCGGTGTCGGGCTACCTGGCGACGGTGGTGGGCGGCGTGCAGACGCGGGCCGACGACCAGGACACCGGCGAGCGCCCGGGTCAGCTCGTGCGGGGAGCGCGCTGACTGCGATTCGCGAGCTGCATGCCACCATGTCCGCCGTGGTGAGCATCCGACAGCTGTCCGGCGAGGTCCGCACCAACCCGCTGATGCGGCGCGAGGCGTACTCGATGTCGCTCTACGTGGCGATCATCCTGTTGAGCGTCCTCTGGGTGTTCGACGACGACCATCCACCCGCGCAGTACGAGGTGTTCCTCGTCGAGGCGGGCGCCACGGTCGGCCTGGTGCTGGCGCACGGGTTCGCGTCGTGGGTCTCGACCCGGATCATCGGTGACGTCGCGGAGGAGGTCGACCCGGGCGACCTGCTCCTCGTGCAGATCGGCGGGGCGCTCGCCGTCGCCGGGGTGTCGATGCTCGCCGTGCTCGTCGCGCCGACCTCGGTCGAGCTGCAGGCGGCGCGGTTCACGGTGGCCGTGTCGATCGCGGCGATGGTGTTCCTCGAGACCCGTTCGAGCCATTCGACCGCCACGCGCAGCCGTGAACGGCCTGTTGGCCCTGGCGGCGGGCGTGTTCGTGGCGTCCATCAAGGGGTTCCTGTCCCACTGATCTCGCTCAGCCCGTCCGAGGGTGGGCGGCGAGGAAGGTCCAGGACGCCAGGCTCGAGTCGTAGTCGCTGAAGGGCTCGGCCGCGCCCGGGCCGGGTCTTGGCGTCGGCACCCATCCATGCGTGGGATGCTCCCGCGACCGTGACGAACTCGATGGTCGTCGCGCCATCGCACCCGGTCCAGGTCTCGGTGGTGACGGGCGGAACGGAGGTCACCGCAGGGGTCGGCATCGCAGCCGTCGCCCTCGGCCAGCGTCCGGATGCCATCGCGCGGCGACGGGAAGTCGGTCCGCGAGATCCCGTCCCCGGGTCCGCCGTCGATGGGGAGGTTCGTGTCCTCGTCGCCGTGGATGTGCAGCAACGAGACCGGTTGCGACGGTGCACACCCGTCGACCCCGAGCGTGCCGGCCTGCCCGGCGGCGGCGACGAACACGTCGGCTGCCTCGCACACCAACGGTAGGACATGATCATCCCGTTCGAGTGACCCGTGGCGTAGATGCGATCGGAGTCGATGGCGTGCTCCTCGCTCAGCTGCTCGACCAGCTGGACGAGGAACGAGACGTCGTCCACGTCCTCGGCCGCCGCGGCGCCGCAGCAGACGCCGCCGTTCCAGGTGCGGAACCGGTCCTCGTCGCCTCCGGATCCGACGCCGTCGGGGTACACGACGAGGAACCCGTTCGCCTCCGCCAGCCCGTCGTAGCCGCTGGTCCCCTCGAACTGTGGGCCGGACCCCGTGCCGCCGTGCAGGGCGACGAGCAGCGGCACCGGCTCCGGCCGGCAAGCGACGCCGGGACGTAGAGGTGGGCGGTCCGCTCGCGACCGTCGGGAGTCGAGATCATCACGTCGACCGTCTCCCCCCGCCGGTCGATCGGCTGGCTGCGACCTCCGACGGCGTGGCCTCCGCCGCACGTGGTGGTCGTCGACGGCTGGTCGGCGGCCTCCGGCCCGTCGTCGGCGCACGCGGCCACCCCCACCGCGAGCAAGGCCACCGTCATCACTCCGAACCGCATCAGCGCCCATGCGGCCAGATGATCACGCGGACCTGTGAGCGCGCTGTGAGTCGACCCGGGAGGATCGCTCCTCCGCAGCGACCATGATCGTTAGCGTGCATCGCTGTGGCGAACGCGACCTGGTGGAACCTTCCTGACGAGAAGCGCGCGCGGATCACCGAAGCCGCGATGGTGGAGTTCGGAACGCGCGGGTTCTCGGCCGGCAGCCTCAACGTCATCGCCAGCCAGGCCGGCATCGCCAAGGGCTCCCTGTTCCAGTACTTCGAAGACAAGCTCGACTTCTTCGTCACGATCTGCGAGCACGTCGCCTCTGAGATCGAACGAGCCGTCCTCACCACCTTGCGTCCCGATGCCGGGCTCTTCGACAACCTGCGGCACATCGTCAAGCAGTGGATGCGCTACTTCCGTGAGCACCCCATCGAGCGGAGGATCGCCTACGCCAGCCTGCACGAGATCGAACCAGACGTCCGCGCCATCGTGCGGGCGGTGCCGAACGCGCACCACAAGGCGGCCCTTCAACCACTGATCAGCGCAGCACGCGGCACAGGGACAGCTTCGTCCGGACGTCGATGAGCGCATGCTGTTGTCGATGACGACCATCGTGCTGCGGCATCTCAACTCCGGCCCGTTCGACCCCGCCGGCGACGTCGGCATCCCGATGCACGAGCTGTCGGACTCGGCAGTGAACCGCTGGGCGCTCGCCTATGTCGATGTCCTCGAGGCAGCCTTCGCCGCCTGACCCGCAGAGGGCGGCTTGACAGCCACATGACCAGGTGGTCATATCCTCGCAGCGTCCGGCAGGGCGGACGAGCGACCCTGCATCTGCCGGCCGTCTGCTGGGGGACGAGGCGATCCCCGATCCTTTGGGTCGGGGATCGCTCTCAGTCAGCGTGTGTGGCTCCCCCTCCGGCGTGTGATGGCTACTCCAACCCTCACCCGCCCGGCTTCTTGAGTGCTCGGTAGAGCTGTGCGCCAGCACCCAGCCCACCCCAATGCTCGACGATCTTTGCGTCGATGACTCGCCACATCTCGACATGTTCCGTCGTCACCACACGATCCGTCGGTGGGATGCCGAAGATCTCGCCAACGTGGCGGAGCTTCACCGTGGATCGGTGGACGACGAGATCATCCTCCGCGATCAGATCACTGGACAGCCGTTCGATGAACTCGAAGGCAGAAAAGAATCGACCCTGACGGGCCCCAGTGCTTGCGAGGTCGCCCTGCCATGTGTGCGACCAGTAGTGCTCGCTGAAGCACTCGCTGATGACCTCCATGTTCCAACCGTCAGCCGTCGACCCATGATCGAGGAACCGCTGAACCACCTCTTTCGGTGCACGCACCGTTGCCATGACGGGAGGCTATTCGCCGGGACGTCGCCCTCGATGGAACAACACTCCGGCAGCTATGCCCGATCCGAAACCTGCAGGTAGCCAGACTCGAGGAGCTCGGCAATCTCGTCCCAGTCCACGGCGCCGTGGTCTTCCAGACTTATGGCAAGCCAGCCGCGGTCGCCGTGGTGCGGCGAGGGCAAGAACCGGCCGTCCTCGCGTAGTGCAGCGATCTCTTCTGGATCGGCCAGAAAGTGAAGCGAGCGACCCGACGAGCTCCACCGTCGACGCGGCGGCGACCCGCACCCATTGAAGATCGCGAAGCGCCTCCTGCCGACACGAAACAGGGGTCTGTCCTGCAGCTCACCCTCATCTGCGCCGCTGAACTGTCCGCAGATCACACGGATGCGGTCGAGAGCGGCTTCGTCGAGCTCGGAGTCACTGCGCTCCATTGTCCCAAGTGTGACTCGCGGCGGGATCCCTCGAGAGGAGACCTGTCCCGGCTTGCGTCCCACTCCGGCAGTTTGTGCCCGGTACGGCGAGCAGCGTCGGTCCGCCGAACACGCGTCAGCGGGGTGAACAGAGCGTTGGCACCGCGTCAGGCGGAGTGCGACGCGGCCCGCAGGCATAACGGGCAGAGTGCCGCGGTGTCAGCGCTCGGGGGTGGCCTGTTCGCAGTCGATCAGGCGATCGCCATCGCCTTTCGGTACCTCGTACACCGAAGCGAGATAGCGCAGCATCTCCGGAGTGAACTGCATGGAGGTTGGTCGAATCCGTCGCGCTCGCTCGTCGAGGCGGTCGAGCAGCACGCTACGTCGACCCGGAACTGGCGAGCTCCCAGTCGACGTCGTTCCGCACGCGAGGAGCTTGAACTCGTCACGGTCCTGACGTGGCCGAGGCCGTGGTCTAGGACAACAGAGGCTCAGTACTGATCGTGCCGACAATCTGCTCACGAGCCCAGCCAATACGCGCGAGAAGGTCGACGTGGTCCTCGACCCGATAGTCGAGCGATCTGACCGTGCTTCGCGAGCATTTGCTCGTCGATGGAAACCATCGTCACCCCGCGTTGTTCGAGCTGCGGGCGTAGGTCGTCTTACCACTGCCCGGCAGACCGGCGAGTAGATGGAGCACCGGCCTCGCTTGTCGCACGGTGCAGACCGTACGCCGGCGCCGTCATCTGGCTGACCCATAGCTGCCGGAGTGACGCACACGGCGTGTCGCTTAACGGGGCAGGGTGGGACACGGGGATGGCTGGTCGTGGCCGACACAGCGGTGAGGGCGGGGTGACTGACCCATGGGGTAGTCAGGCCTGAGCCCGGACGCGATCCCTGAACCTGGTCAGGGTTCGATGCGGATCGTGTCGAAGACGGCGTCCCGCTCGGCGAGATCTTGGGCCGACGACTGCGGAGTATCGAACTTCCCGAGCACGAGACGGGTGCCCTCCACGTCGAGGATCCACAGCTCAACGGTCAGGCCTGGCCCGTCGTCCCCGGAAAAGGACCCTCCGTTGATCGGTGTGGTCCGGTTGTACGGATCGGGATCGGGGCAGTCCACAGACGTGCTCTGTTCAGACAGCACGAGGTGCTTCCCCTCGTAGCCGAGGAGCGTCACGTCAGTTGGCGGAGCGGTGACCTCGAAGCGCAGCTGGCTCAGCGCGGTGGCGAGGTCGTCGACGGTCGGGCCCACGGGTGGATCGAGCGGTGTGGGAGGACAGACGTCGGTGGCCACGTTCGTCACCGTGGCGATGCTCAACCCCGTGGACTGAGGTTCGTCTGCCACCAGGAGCTTGACGGCGCCGAACCACGCCTCCCAGTCCGCGGGTGCGATCTCGAAGGTGACCCGCAGCGGCGTCGCGTCGTCACCGTCAGGGTCGAGGAAGTAGCGCCCCGGCGTGAGGGGCACGATCGTGCCCAAGTCCGCGAGGTCCAACAGGTTCTGCGGCGCCCCGAGGACGGTCGTCGAGGTCGACGTGACGGGCACGGTCGTGGTGCTCGTCGTCGCGGGGACCTGGTCGTCGTCGTCGCCCCCGGCGGCAACGAGCAGCGTGCCCACCACGGCGACCAGCGCGGCCACGGCGGCCACCAGGAGCCACCGGCCCGGCGAGCGGCGGCGGGGGGCCAAGGGTTCGTGCTCCGTGGGGCGCTCTTGCGTCTCCAGCCAGATGATGGCTCCCTCTTGCTCTCGGTCTTACGGCGGAGCAGGCGTCATCCCGTGACCGGGAGCGGTCAGCCGCTGCAGCAGAGCCCGTTCGAGGCGATCGGCGAACTCGGGATCGGGCTCGGCACGGTAGGTGGGGACATCAACCATCGGTGTCGCCTCCGGAGACTCGCCGCAGCTCGGCACGAGCGCGGGCGAGGAGCGAGTTCGTGGGAGCCAGATTGCGGCCGATCACGGCGGCGACGTCCGGCACGGACAGGTCGTCCACGTAGCGAAGCACCAACACGGCGCGGTACAGCGGTTGGAGCTGGTCGAGCTGATCGAGCACATCGCCGCTTGTTGGCTCGTCGATCGCGAGGCGGCTCCCGACGGATGAGCTCCAACTTCGACTCGATGTCGTTGCTCGCGTCGGGCGGCATCGATGAACCGAGAGCGGGCAACGGTGATCAGCCAGCGGACGTCGGCGCGCTCCGGCGGCCGAGCCGCAGCTCCTCGACGAGCGCGAGCCACACGTCCTGGGTGAGATCCTCGGCCTGGCCCGGTCACCGGCGCACAGGCGGAGGAGGTAGCCGTACACGTCGGAGAGGTGGGTCCGGTAGAAGGCGGCAAACCGCTCGGGCGTGTCGACTCCCGCACCCGGCAACGTACCGCTCGCTTCCACAACCCTTCAACGATCTCACCGATCCGAAATCGTCGCGACGAAAAGTCGGCGGCCGAGGCGTTGAAGGGGCACGACTGTCTCGCGCCCACTCGCGAGCGATCACCCCTGGAGGGCACATGAAGATGAGATTCGCACCCATGGCTCAGCGCGGTGACCGCCATCCTGCTGCTCAGCGCCTGCAGGACGACGACGACTCGTCCACGACCACATCCGAGTCGTCTACAACCACAACCGAGGCTGCCCGCCGCCGGCGCGACAACCCTCGCAAAGGGCGAAGACATAAAGCTCGTTCAGCGGCCAGACGCTGAACGTCGACGCCAAGGCAGCGAACGGCGAGGTCACCGGCGAGATCCGGCTCACCGGCCCCGACGGGGACGATCGTGATCGCCGTCGAGTGCGCGGACACCCTCACCGACGCCGGCCGAAGGGAAAGCGTCTCATCGACGGCGTCGGCGACGTCGTCGTCATCCTCGGCGGCACGGTCACGGAATCCCCGACAACGACAAGTCAGGACTGGTCGCCCTGTTCATCAAGCAAGGTGATCCCGACAGCGTCGCCGTCTGGTACGACGAAGGCGAGAACCCCTCGTGCAGGGACCTCCTCATACACCGACATGACGTACTCGACGACCCGAGCCTCTTCTTCGGAGTCGAGGGAGCATCGAGAGCGACTGACCGGCAGCTCGCCATCGCCACCTTCGAAGCCTGGCGTACGGGCCCCATCCAGTGTCCCATAACTGCCGAAGTGCCGCGACTGGCGCGACATGACGGGCAGTAGGGGTCGCCCTTCGGGGCCGGACCCTTGGTCAGTCCTCGCTGTTCAGTCTCAAGGTGGCTAGCCACGCTTCCGCCTCGGCGTGGCTGCCCAGCCGAACGAAGCTGAAGTGAGCGAGGTCCTGTGAGGCCATCGCGGCGCCATATCGCTCCTGGTACTTCCCGTGTTGGGTCCAGGACCATCGGATGACCGACTTCTGCGGGTCCCAGGACAGCAATCCGCGGATGGGTTCTCGATTGCCGTTCCAAAGTTCCTCGCGCCGGACGACCCGGCGCAGCGTGCGGCCGATCACCTGTTGCATGACCACCCGGCGCGGAAGGTCCAGCCACACCACCATGTCGGCGCGTTGCCAGACCGGACCATCCACGACGACGGGCCGGTAGTTCCCATCGATGACCCACGCGGGCCTTGCTGCGATCGTGCTGACGGTGGCAATGAACGCGGCAGGGTCGATCGGTTCCCAGCCCGGGAGGTGGTGAATGGCGTCGAGCTCCACGTACGGGACATCGAGGATGGCCGCGACTCGCTGGGCGAGGCGGGACTTGCCCGAACCGGTGTTGCCCACGACCGACACTCGCTGCATGCGGTGCATGTTTGCGCAGCGCCCTAGATCGTGGCGCCATCGCACGCATCCGCCGATCGAGTCGCTTGCCGCTGAGGCGGCATACCTGCCGGAGTGCGCACCCGCGCTGGCCGAGCCGCGGGCACAACGGGCAGCAAGCGTCGCCGCCGCTTCCTCCTAGTGCCGAGCCAGGATGAGTGCATGTACAACCACGCGCCTCCCGGCTACCAGTGTTTCGTCTGCAAGGTCGTTGCTGGCGACACGGGCGACAACGCGGTCGTCACCGAGAACGAACATGCCCTGGCGATCGTTTCGCGACGCGTGTGGGCGACCGGTCCAGGCCATGTTCTGGTGGTGCCCAAGGCGCATTACGAGAACCTGTACGACCTCGAAGACACTGCCGCCCTCGACATCCATCGGCTCACGCGCAGAATCGCGATCGTGCTCAAGGAGGCGTTGGCTTGCGACGGCACGTCAACGCGACAGCACAACGAGCCCGCTGGCAATCAGCACGATATGTGGCATCTTCACGTACACGTCTTCCCGCGGTACGACGGAGACAACCTGTACGGCTCGTCATACCGAGAGTCCACACTCGATGAGCGCCGCGACCTCGCCGCCAGTTTGCAGAGGGTGTTCTAGGGGACCCGGGTGGCGCAGCACGGGCATGTCTGCCGGAGTGACGCACGAGCGCGTCCGACGGGCAGAGTGGCGCGATGATCGTCGTGGGTCTGATCCTCATTGGGGTGGCGGCAGTCATGGCTATGGCTGACTCCGGCCAGCTCTCAGGCGCCTGCCGACGCAGGTGCCCCCGCGTGCCCTCGCTTCCGCTCCGCTCGTGGTCGGCGTTGCCCTCGTGGCAGCGGGCCTCCTGGACTAGCCCTTGACTGCCGATAGCGACAGTGCGGCTCAGCGGGCAGTAAGGGTCGCTCGTCGCGGGCATCCTGTGTTGATGATCATCGAGCGGCACCTCGATGCCGCTGACCTGTATGAAGGGACGCGGCTGGCGTTTCTCGACCTCGTGCGGTCGCTGGATGACGATCAGCGCAAGACCCAGGTGCCTGCCACCCCGGCGTGGAATGTGCTGGACGTCCTTGCGCACGTGATCGGCATCAACGCTGACCTCCGGTTGGGGCGCTTCAACGGCACAAGCGCGTCGGACGAGTGGACCGACGCGCAGGTCGCGAACCGCAGAGGACGGTCGCTCGACGAGCTGGCGACGGAGTGGGACGCCGAGGCACCCGTGTTCGAGGACGGCCTGCGTGCCTTCGGCTACGAGATGGGGAGCCACTTCCTCGGCGACCTGCTGCAACACGTCAGCGACGTGCGACATGCCCTGGGGATGATGCGGGTACCCGACGACGAGACCCTCCTCGTCGCCCTCGACTTCTACCTCGACTCATTCCACGAGACGCTGGTCACAGCGGGGGTGGGATCGGTGCGGGTTCGGCCATCGGGGGACAAGTGGACACTGGGCGCGGGCGAGATCGTCGCCTCGTGGGTGGCGGACCGCTATGAGGTGTTCCGCTCGCTCGGCGGGCGGCGCGACGAGGCGCAGATCAGGGCCTACGAGTGGACCGGCGACGTGGACGCCATCGTGCCCCTCGTGAGCCGCTACGGGATGCCGCGCCTCGGCATCGTTGAGCACTGATCGAGCAGATTCACGGATCGCCTCCGCCGTTGGGCGTGTAAGCGGCCCAACAGCCGCGGGGTCTCCTCTGCGGCAGGCAGAGTGTCCGTTCGAGGCGATGACTGCTCGCATTCGTCATGGCCGCCAAGGCGGCGGATGGCCGGTAGCGGACAGCGAGACTGTGTGGCTTCGGCGCAGCCACGTTGGTGGCAGAGGCCGTGGCCACGGCGATATCACCGAGAGGACGTTGTGAGGAGCGAGCGCCTGCTGAGGACGACGGCGAGGACGAAGCACGCCAGGCCGACCGGGCCGAAAGGTGGAACGTGCGCGGTGATGAGCGGCGCCGACACGACGAGGAGAGCGACGGCCGTGCGGCTGATGGCCCGCGTGTGACGAAGGGCGATGGCGGCAGCGATGATGCCGCCACCCAGGGCGAGGGTGCCGCCGTACTCGAACAGGCGGAAGATCGGCGTGCGCATGAAGAAGTCCTCGACCAGCGCGGCGCCAACGGCTTGGTCGCGGGCCGGTAGGTCCTGGACGTGGCCGACGAGCGCGCTGGCGCCGATGCCGAGCATCCCCTCGAACAGGCCGTAGACCACCGCTCCGATGGGAAGCAGCACCCGGGCGGTCCGGGCGGCAACGTTCTCCACGCCCGTGGTGAGCGTCCAGACCACGTAGGCGAACAGCGGGATGAAGATGGCCATGCCCACGTGGACCGCCTGCCAGCGGCCCAGCTGCCCGCTGATGACCGGGTAGACGAGGTTGCCATCGCCGGTCGGGTGGAGGAACAGGAGCACGGCCCATGCGGCCGGCACGCCAAGCAGGATGGCCCCCTTCCGCCGATCCCAACGAACGGGAACGGCAACCGGGTCAGTGGACGGGTGGGCGAGCTCGATCGTGGTCATGGGAGCACCGTGCCGTAGGGCGCTGACCGCACGCTGACCTCCTCGGGTCGGCACTGGTCAGAGATGCCCCGCCCGGTGCGGACGTAGTTCGGCGAACTGGTGCGATTTGGGCATAGTGGGCTGAGAGCTCCGACGGATCGAACGCCTTGCGAAGCACCACGTCGCCCTCATCGTGAAACCCGGAGGCGTTCTCCAAGACGTTCGATCGGCGCGTGCGCCAGGCCGCCTTCGAGATCTCCCCACGATCCGGCTGCCCGTGAGCAAAACGGAATGGCGTGTTAGTTCACGCACCAGCCCCAGGCCGCTGACCTGGGGCTTACGTGTGCACATGGTGGCTCGGGGGGGAGGACTCGAACCCCCAACGACTGGACCAGAACCAGCTGTGTTACCGATTACACCACCCCCGAACGGGCGGGCCGCAACCCTACCGAACGCCTCGCGGCCGTCGCACACCCGCTAGTCGTTGACGGCGTGGTCGATGCGGAACAGGCGGTCGTAGCCGATGATGCGTCCGACGGCGACCGCGGCCGTCTCCCGGAGCAGCTGTCGGAGCTGCTCGGTCCCGCCGAGACGCGAGTCCGTCGGCGAGACGGTGGCGTCGAGGCCGATCTCCTCGGCGATCGCCTCGACCCGGTAGGCGTGGTAGTCGTCGGTGACGAGGACGACGTTCGTCATGCCCTCGCCGGCCAGGAACCGGGCCGACGCCCGCAGCGACTCCCACGTGCTGGTGCCGTCGACCTCCTTCATGAGCGCCTCGTCGGGGACGCCCTGGTCGCGCAGGTAGTTGTAGCCCGTCGTGGCCTCGGTGTACCGGTCCCCTTCCTGACGGCCACCGGTCAGCACGATGTGGTCCGCCAGACCGGCCTCGTAGAGCGCCAGCGCGTGGTCGAGCCGATCCTGCAGGACGGGTGAGGGGCGCCCGTCGTACTGCGCGGCGCCGAGCACGATGATGGCGTCGGCGGCGCGAGCGCCGTCGTGCCGGCTCGCTCGGTACACCTGGATGAACGTGAGCGCGAAGTAGGCGGCCAGCAGCACGAACGCGACGAGGAGCGCGCGCAGCAGCCAGTGGCCCCAGCGACGCCGCGGGCGGGCCGAGCCGAGCACCTCCGGCTCGGCGACCACGGCCATCAGCTCAATCGCTCCCGGGCCGCTCGCAGCCGGGCGATCGCGCGCTCCTTGCCCAGGGCCTCGAGGGACTCGAAGAGCGGCGGTCCGACCGAACGGCCGGTGACGGCCACGCGCACGGGCCCCTGCGCCTTGCTCAGCTGCGCGTGGCCCTCGGCGTTCACGAGCCCCGCGGTGACCGCGGCCGCCTCGATCGCCGTGCGGATCCCGTCGGCCTCCCACCGGTCCAGAGGCTCGAGACCGGCCAGCGTCGCGTCGAGCATCTCGGGCGCCGCCTTGCCCTTGACCATCGCCTTCGTCCAGGAGTCGTCGTCCACCTCGACCGGCTCGTCGAGCAGGAAGGCGATCATCGGCTCGACCTCGGTGAGGACGCGCACGCGCTCCTGCACCAGCGCGGCGATGGGGGTGAGGGCGTCGAGGGCGGCCTGACCACGGGTGAGGAAGGGCGTGGCGCGCTCGAGGAACTCGTCGACGGTGAGCCCGCGCACGTAGTCGGCGTTGATGTGCTGGAGCTTCTTGACGTCGAAGAAGGCCGGCGACGGCGTGACGTCCTCGAGGCGGAACTGCTCGACGATCTCGCTCAGGGGGCGGATCTCGACGCCGTCCTTGGGCCCCCAGCCGAGGAGGGCGAGGTAGTTCACCATCGCCTCCGGCAGGTAGCCCTGGGCGGCGAAGTCGGCGACGGACACGGCGTCCTTGCGCTTGGACAGCTTCTGGCGGCCCTCGTTGACGAGCATCGGCAGGTGGGCGAACACCTCAGGACGACCGAGGTCGAGGGCGTCGCGCAGCAGCAGGTACTTCGGGGTGCCCGGGACGTGGTCCTCGCCCCGCACCACGTGGGTGACGCCCATCGCGGCGTCGTCGTAGGCGTTCGAGAGCAGGAACATCGGCATGCCCGTGGACCGCAGCAGCACGAAGTCCTCGATCGACTTGTTCTCGAAGCTGACCTCGCCCCGCACCATGTCGGTGAAGCTCGTCGTGCCGTCGTCGGGGGCCCGGAACCGCAGCGCCGTGGCATCGCTCTGCGGGAGCGCGCGGTCGCGGCAGAACCCGTCGTAGCCCGGCGGGCCGCCGCGCTCCTTCGCCCTGGCCTGCACCTGCTCGCTGGTGCAGTCGCACCAGTAGGCCTGGCCCTTGGCGAGCAGCGACAGGGCGGCCTCGCGGTGGACGTCGAGGTTGTCGGCCTGGAACACGATGTCGCCGTCCCAGTCGAGACCGAGCCACCGCAGCGACGCCAGGATGTTCTCGACCAGCTCGGAGCTCGACCGCTCCCGGTCGGTGTCCTCGACGCGGAGGAGCATCTCGCCGCCGGTGCGACGCGCCTCGAGCCAGTTGAACAGCGCCGCCCGGGCGTTTCCGACGTGCAGGTACCCCGTCGGAGAGGGCGCAAAGCGCAGCCGCGGAGGGTGTGAGCTCACCGCCCGAGGGTACTTGGACTGCGCCGAACGACCGGTGCGAGCGACGGAGCGCCAGCGGAGGAGCGGCCGTGTGCGGCCTGCGTGGCCGGGGAACGCCGGCAACGACGCGAGACTGCTGCGGTGCGCGTCCTGCTGGTCTCCGATCTCCACTACGACCTCCGCAAGCTCGACTGGGTGCTGACCCAGGCGGCCGATGTCGACCTCCTCGTCGTGGCGGGTGACCTGCTCGACATCGTGTCCGGTGTCCCGCTCGACGCCCAGATCGTCGTGGTGCTCGAGTACCTCGCCCGGTTCGCCGACCGGACGACCACGGTCGTCTGCTCCGGCAACCACGACCTCGACCACCGCACCGCGAGCGAGGAGAAGGCCACCCGCTGGATCCTCGATGCCCGCGCGTCGGGCGTCGTGGTCGACGGCGACAGCATCACCGTCGGCGGTTGGCTGATCAGCTCGTGCGCGTGGTGGGAGGGTCCGGCGACGCTGGGCGAGATGGAGGCCGGGTTGGCTCGGGCCGCCGAGCAGCGGGTCGGGCCGTGGCTCTGGGTGTACCACGGACCGCCGGAGGGTCCGTTGGCGTGGACCGGTTCGCGTCACTACGGCGATCCGGAGCTCCCCCGGCTGCTCGAGCAGCACCGACCCGACATCGTCCTGTGCGGCCACATCCACCAGGCGCCGTTCGTGGACGGGGGCGGCTGGGCCGAGCAGCGGGGCACCACCTGGCTGTTCAACGGCGGCCACCAGCGCGGACAGACGCCCTGCCACGTGTTCCTCGACCTCGACGAGCGCACGGCGGCGTGGTGGTCCTTCGAGGGCGCCGGCGAGGTGTCGCTGGGCCGTCTCGGGTCAGCTGCCGGCAGTCTCTAGCCGAAGCGTCGGCTAGTAGTCGGGGGAGCGGTCGGAGCCGGGCTCGATGTCGACGTGCGGGCGGGACGCGAGCCGGCTCAGCACCGAGTCGAACACGCTGAGGTGGCCGTCGGCGTCGGCGTACTGCAGCCGGACGTCGCCGAGGTACGCCAGCAGCCGATGCAGCCGACCGGCCAGCTGGCGGGCCAGCTCGAGACCGATCTCGGGGTGGGAGGCGAAGAACGCGTCGGGATCGCCGATGATCCGGACGGTGGACGGAGCGGTCGCGGTGACCGTGGCCGTCCGGGCCGTGCCCAGGAGCGCCGCGATCTCACCGACGAACCCACCGGGCTCGGTCACGTCCGACAGGTGCGTGTCGGCGAGGTCGACCCGCAGCGCACCTTCCACGAGGACGGCCACCGAGCCGGCCTCGGCGTCGCCCTGGCCGAACAGCACCTCGTCCGGGTCGAGCCGTCGCTCCGGCATCCCGGACGTGACGCTGAGGACGTCGCGCCGGTCGGTCACGCCGCGGTCGAGGGCTCGCCGAGCAGGGAGCGCCAGTCGGCGCGGTGCTCGTCGGTGACCTGGGCCGGGGTGAGGCGCAGGCTGTCCTCCGGAACGAGGTCGACGAGCTGACGCAGCTCGGCGTAGTGGTGGGGGTGCCACACCTCTTCGAAGAGGGGACGGCGGAGCTGGACCAGGTCGTCGGGCGCCTCCCCGAGGAAGCCCCAGATCGTGAGGGCGATGGTCAGGTCGTGCACGACCGGGGCCCGTCCGTACAACGACGCTCGCTTGAGGGCGATGGCGACGGAACCGGCCAGCGCGTCCTTCTCGTGCTCACCGGGCGTCAGCATGAGCGTGCCCTCGAACCGGCGGGCCAGCGAGAGCATGTAGCCCTGGTCGGGGCCTTGGTTGCCGAGCCGCTCACCGCGTGGCTGGCCCCCCTCGATGACCTCGCCCGGCCGGTTCGGCCGCCATGACTCGGCGCGCCTCGGTGGGGACTCGTAGCCGCGCACGGGCTGGTTGTCGTCGACCGGGACGTGCTCGGGAGCGGCCACGCCTGGAACCTACTGGCCGGAGTGCAGGAGCCCCCACACCAGGGCATCGATGAGGGCCTGCCACGAGGCTTCGATGATGTTGGTGGACACCCCGATCGTGGTCCACGCCAGGTCGCCGTCGGTCGAGTCGATCAGCACGCGCACGACCGCGTCGGTGTCGGCCTCCGTGTCGAGGATGCGCACGCGGTAGTCGGTGAGGTGGATGTGGGCCAGGTGGGGATACGAGCCGACGAGGACGCGTCGCAAGGCCTGGTCGAGCGCGTTGACGGGTCCGTTGCCCTCGCCGACGGCGATGAAGCGCTCCTCCCCGACCCAGAGCTTCACCGTGGCTTCGGTGTCGATCACGGGCTTGGTGCTGCCGGGTACGGGGCGGTGGTACGTGGTGGCCCGGTACCCCTCGACCTCGAAGTAGTCGGGCTTCCAGCCGGTGGCCTCGCGCATGAGGAGCTCGAGGCTGGCATCCGCGGCCTCGAACACGAACCCGTCGGCCTCGAGCTGCTTCAGGTCGTCGGACAGCTTGGCGGCGGCGCGGTCGTCGAGGTCGACGCCCAGCTCCTTGGCCTTCATCACCATGCCGGCGCGGCCCCCGAGGTCGCTGACGAGCACCCGCGTGCCGTTGCCGACCAGCTCCGGCTCGATGTGCTCGTAGGTGGCGCCGCCCGCCTTGCCGAGGGCGGAGGTGTGGAGCCCGCCCTTGTGGGCGAACGCCGACATGCCGACGTAGGGATCGGCCGAGTGCGGGGGCAGGTTCACGAGCTCCGCCACGTGCCGGCTCACGGCGGTCAGGCGCTCGAGGCGCCCGTCGGGCAGGCACTGGACGCCCATCTTCAGCTCGAGGTTGGGGATGCAGGTCATCAGGTTGGCGTTGCCCGTGCGCTCGCCGTAGCCGTTGACCGTGCCCTGGAGCTGGGTGGCGCCGCCGAGCACCGCCGCAACGGAGTTGGCGACCGCGCAGCCGGAGTCGTTCTGCGTGTGGATGCCGAGCTGCTGGTCGGGGCCGAAGTAGGCGTGGACCTCGCCCGCGATCCGCTGCACCTCGTGGGGCAGCGAGCCCCCGTTGGTGTCGCACATCACCAGGCAGTCGGCGCCGTTGGTCGCCGCCGCCTCCATCACGCGGAGGGCGTACTCGGTGTTGGCCTTGTAGCCGTCGAAGAAGTGCTCGGCGTCGAAGAACACGCGCAGGCCGGCGGCCTTCAGGAACGCCACGCTCTCGCCCACCATCGCGACGCCTTCATCGAGGGTGGTGCCGAGGGCGTTCAGCACGTGGAAGTCCCAGCTCTTGCCGACGATGCACGCGGTCGAGGTCCCCGCGCCGACCAGCGCCTCCAGGGTCGGGTCGACGTCGACCTTCCCCAACGGGCGCCGCGTCGAGCCGAAGGCGACCAGCGTGGCCGTCTCGAGGTGGAGCTCGCTGACCGCGCGCTTGAAGAACTCCTCGTCCTTCGGGTTGGCCTGCGGGTAGCCACCCTCGATCCACGCCACGCCGAGCCAGTCGAGCTGCTCCGCCACCTTCAGCTTGTCCTCGACGGTCAGCGAGATGCCCTCGAACTGCGCCCCGTCACGAAGCGTCGTGTCAAAGATCTCGATCGACGCGGGAAGGGCTACGTCGTTGCTGTCGGTCAGCTGCACAGCTCCACCCAGTCCTTGTAGCGGTCGTTCCGACCACGGACGACGTTGGCGTACTCCTCGCCGATGGCGAGCGTCATGGGACCGGGCGCGGGGATCTCGCGATCGTCCACGGAGGCCACCGAGCTCACCTCGGCGGCGGTGCCGACGACGAACATCTCGTCGGCGACGTAGAGGTCACTGCGGGTGAGCTCCCCGAAGGTCACCTCGAAGTCCATGTCCCTGGCCAGCTGGATCACGGTGTCCTGCGTGATGCCCTCCAGCGCGCCCGCCGACAGCGGCGGCGTGATGAGCCGACCGTGCCGGGCCACGAAGATGTTCTCGCCGGTGCACTCCGCCACGAACCCCTGCGGGTTGAGGAGCAGCGCCTCGTCGTAGCCCGCCTTGAGGGCCTCGACCTTGGCCAGGCTGGAGTTGACGTAGTTGCCGGTGGTCTTCGACGCCGGCGGCATCGTGTTGTGGTCGTGGCGGGTCCAGCTGCTGATCTTCATGCGCACGCCCTTGGTGAGGGCGTCGTCGCCGAGGTAGGCGCCCCAGGGCCAGCAGGCGATCGACACGTCGACGGTGCACGGCAGGGTGTTGAGCCCCATCTCGCCGTAGCCGAAGTAGGCGATCGGACGGACGTAGCAGCCGGGCAGGCCCGTCGACGCCACGGTGTCCTTGGTGGCCTGCACGAGCTCCTCGACGGAGTAGGGGATCTCCATGCCGAGGATCTGGGCCGACCGGAAGAGCCGCTCGATGTGGTCGGTGAGGCGGAACACGCCTGGCCCCTGGTCGGTCTCGTAGGCGCGGATCCCCTCGAACACGCCCATGCCGTAGTGGAGCGTGTGGGTGAGGATGTGGATGCGGGCGTCGTCCCACGGGACGAGCGTGCCGTTCATCCAGATCTTCTCGGTGGGGGTGATGGGCATGAGCGATCGGTCCTTGGTTGTTCGCGGAGTTGGTGCTACAGGTGGGCGGCGACCTGGTCGCCGATCTCGGTCGTGGAGCCACCGAGGTGAGCGGCCTCGGCACAAGCCTTGCGGACGCGGTCGGCCGCGTCGCCTTCGCCGAGGTGATCGAGCATGAGGGCCGCCGACAGGATGGCGGCGATCGGGTTGGCCTTGTTCTGCCCGGCGATGTCGGGCGCAGAGCCGTGCACGGGTTCGAACATCGACGGGCCGGTGCGGGCGGGGTTCAGGTTGCCGCTCGAAGCGAACCCGATCCCCCCCGATACCGCTCCGCCGAGGTCGGTGAGGATGTCGCCGAACAGGTTGTCCGTGACGACGACGTCGTACTGCTGGGGTGACTCCACGAAGTAGATGCAGGCCGCGTCGACGTGGTTGTAGGCGGTGGCGACGTCGGGATGCTCCGCGGCGACCTCGTTGAAGGTGCGCTCCCAGAGGTCGCCGGCGAAGGTGAGGACGTTCGTCTTGTGCACGAGCGTGAGGTGCTTGCGGGGCCGGCTCTCGGCCAGCTCGAAGGCGTAGCGGACGCAGCGCTCGACGCCGTGGCGGGTGTTCACCGACCCCTGCGTGGCGACCTCCTGCGCCGTGCCCTTCCGCAGCACACCGCCCTCACCGACGTACGGGCCCTCGGTGTTCTCGCGGATGACGACCATGTCGATGTCGTTCTCGGGCAGGGTGAACGGCCGCTGGTTGATGTAGAGGTCGAGATCGAAGCGCATCTTGAGGAGCAGGCCCCGTTCGATGACGCCCGGCGGCACGCCGGGGGTGCCGACCGCGCCCAGCAGGAGGGCGTCCAGCCCCCGCCACTCGTCCAGCACCGCATCGGGCAGGATCGTCCCGTCGCGCAGGTAGCGGGCCCCGCCGAGGTCGTAGTCCGTGGTGTCGAGGGTGACACCGGCGGCCCGCACGACCTTCAGCGCCTCAGCGATGACCTCGGGACCGATGCCGTCCCCGCCGATGACCCCGACCTTGTGGTGACCCACGACTCACTCCTCTGCTCTGGAATCGAGCTGTAGAACGGAAAAACCGCCCACCGAGGGTGGACGGTTGAAGAGCGCACGCTGCCAGGAGCGTGCGCTACACGATGATGATTACGGCCTGGGCGGTCATCGACATCCCGGGCAGTGTCCCCCTCGGGCCGACGCCGAGTCAAGCAGGTACGGTCCGCCACATGCGCACCCCCATGACCATCGGCGGCCACCTCGACCGAGCGGCCCTCGTCTACGGCGACCGCATCGGGATCATCGACGAACCCGACGCGCCGGGCGGCGGGCTGGGCCCGATCACCTACCGACGCGCCCAGGAGCTGGCCCGGGCCCAGGCCGCCAACCTCGACGAACGGGGCATCGGGCGGGGCGAGCGGGTGGCGGTGCTCTCGCAGAACGCCGGGCGCCTGCTCACGTCGTTCTTCGGCGTGAGCGGCTTCGGGCGCGTCCTGGTGCCGATCAACTTCCGGCTCTCGCCGGTGGAGGTCGAGTACATCCTCGAGCACTCGGGTGCGTCGATGCTCCTCGTCGACCCGGAGCTGGCGGAGTCGGTCGCCCACCTGCCGGTGAAGCACCGCGTCGTGCTCGGCGCCGACACCGATGGCGAGCTCTACCTCGAGGGTCGCG
This sequence comes from uncultured Microthrixaceae bacterium, assembly GCA_963721695.1. Lineage (GTDB taxonomy): Bacteria > Actinomycetota > Acidimicrobiia > Acidimicrobiales > VFJN01 > VFJN01. The sequence goes on along the minus strand of CAVRKU010000016.1, from coordinate 128,435 downwards.
AGCCGGAGCCCTGGGACGACCAGGACGAGGAGGCCACCGCCACCATCAACTACACGAGCGGCACCACCGCCCGCCCCAAGGGCGTCGAGATGACCCACCGGAACCTCTGGAGCAACTCGGCCATCTTCGGCTGGCACACCGGCGTGAGCGACCGCGACACCTATCTCCACACGCTGCCGATGTTCCACTGCAACGGCTGGGGGATGCCGTACGCGCTCACGGCCATGGGCGTGCCGCAGGTCGTGCTCCGCAAGGTCGACGGCGCCGACATCCTGTCGCGGATCGACGAGCACGGCGTCACGCTCCTGTGCGGCGCGCCGGCGGTGGTGGCCATGGTGCTGGACGCCGCGTCGACGTGGGACGGACCGATCCCGGGCCACGGGCGCACGCGGATCGTCGTGGCCGGCGCCCCGCCGCCCACTCGCACCGTCGAGCGGATCGAGACCGAGCTCGGCTGGGAGATGATCCAGATCTACGGCCTCACCGAGACCGCGCCCCTGCTCACGATCAACCGCACCCGATCCGAGTGGGACGACCTGTCACCGGCGGACCGCGCCTCGAAGCTGTCGCGCGCCGGCGTCCCGGCCGTCGGCATCGACCTCACGGTCGACGACCAGGGGGAGGTGCTGGCCCGCGGCAACCACATCCTCAAGAGCTACTGGGACCAGCCCGAGGCCACCGCGGACGCCCTCGCCGGCGGCTGGTTCCACACCGGCGACGGTGGCGACCTGGACGACGGCGGCTACCTCACCATCAGCGACCGCAAGAAGGACGTGATCATCTCGGGGGGCGAGAACGTCAGCTCCATCGAGGTGGAGGACGCGCTGTTCTCGCATCCCGCCGTCGCCGAGGTGGCGTGATCGGCGTGCCCGACGAGAAGTGGGGCGAGACCGTCAAGGCCCTCGTCGTCCTGGCCCCGGGCGCCACCGCCACCGAAGACGAGCTGCGGGCGTGGTGCAAGGAGCGCCTGGCCGGCTACAAGTGCCCGACGTCGATCGAGTTCCGCGACGAGCTGGCCCGCACCGCCACGGGCAAGCTCCAGAAGTTCAAGCTCCGAGCCCCCTACTGGGAGGGTCGCACCCGCCAGGTCAACTGACTCGCTGGTCGCCCCTCTTCGGGGCTCCGGCCTTCGGCCATCCGGCTGCCACTCTCGACGCTGCTCCGCCTGGCGGCTGCGCAGCCGCACCACTGGTCGCCCCTACACTTGGCGCGCTATGCCCCCGCAAACGCACCACCTCTCGCAGAAGGCCTATGACCGGCTCAAGGCCGAGCACGATGAGCTGACCACGGTGGGTCGGGTCGACATCGCGCGGAAGATCGAGGCCGCCCGGGAGCTCGGGGACCTCAAGGAGAACGGCGACTACCACGCCGCCAAGGACTTCCAGGGCCACATGGAGGCCCGGATCCGCCAGCTGGCGTCGATGATCGAGAACTGCGAGATCGTCGAGTCCACCGACGGCGACGAGGTGGCGCCCGGGTCGGTCGTCGAGCTCCGCTACGAGGGCGAGGACGACACCGACACCTACTTCTACGGGTCGGTGGAGGAGCGCGGCGTCGAGCACGACATCATCAGCCCCGGGTCGCCGCTCGGCAAGGCGCTGCTGGGCAAGAAGGTCGGCGACCAGGTCGACTTCACGTCACCCACGGGTGCGACGCTCACCGTCGAGGTCGTCACCATCCAGTGAAGGCGTCGAGCGCCGGCGCCCCGGATCACGATGCCACCGGCCACCCGCCGTGGCTGCCGCCGGGCGGCCCGCTCGAGCTGCCCGGCCGAGGGACCACGTTCGTCCGTCACCACCCCGCGGCCCCGGGCGAGCCGACCGTGCTCCTGCTCCACGGTCTCGGGGTGACCGCCGACGCCAACTGGTTCCCCGCCTATCCGCCTCTCGTGGATCGGTTCGGCGTGGTGGCCATCGATCACCGTGGCCACGGTCGCGGGATCCGCAGCGATCGCTCGGTGCGGCTCGCCGACTGCGCCGATGACGCCGCCGCGACCCTCGATGTCCTGGGCATCGACCGGGCCATCGCGGTCGGGTACTCGATGGGCGGCCCCATCGCCCAGCTCCTGTGGCACCGCCACCGCGACCGGACCGCCGGGCTGGTCCTGTGCGCCACCGCCCACCGCTTCCGCGGCTTCGAGCCGGTCCGCGACCTCGGCCCGTCGCTGCTGCAGCGCGTGCGGGCCACCACCGCCCCCGCGCCGAGCCCGCGCATCGACGGCGGCCTGCGGCGTTGGGTCGACAGCGAGCTGGCCCTCACGGACCGGCGGCGGGCCATGCAGGCCGGCTTCTCGCTCGCCCGCTTCGACTCCTCCGCGTGGATCGGCACGGTCGATGTTCCCCATGCCGTCGTCGTCACCACCCGCGACGCAGCGGTGGTGCCGGCCCGCCAGCGCCGGCTCGTCGCCGCCCTGCCGGACCCCTCGGTCCACGAGGCCGACATCCAGCACACCGGCTGTGTGACCCACCCCGCGATCTTCGTCCCCGTCCTCCTCGACGCGCTGCGGTCCGTCACCACGGGCTGAGGGCGCGGCTCACCGCGAGAGCTCAGCCGCCCAGGGCCGCCCGGGCCAGGGCTCGGAGCTCGTCGTCGGTGATGTCCTCCGCCGCCGTGGGCGTGATCCGCAACGTGCCCTTGCCGGAGCTGAGCTCCGGATGGCGCTCGGTGATGCCGCCGTCCTCGCCCTCGCCCCAGCCGTAGAGCGACACGCCGTGCTTCCACACGCCGACGTAGAGGCGGCGCATCTCCACCTTGTACGTGGGCATCTTGTAGGCGAAGACGACCTCGGCATCGGGGTGCACCTCGAGGATCAACCGGTGCACGCGGTCGAACAGCGGGCGGTGCTCGGCCGGGATGGCATCGATGTAGGCCCGGGCGTCTGGATCCACCCGGGGATCTTCGCGGCCCGGGCTACCGTTCGCCGCCATGGCCGTGCGGGTGGACGCCGATGTCTGCGTCGTCGGCGCGGGCTACGCCGGGTTGACGGCCGCCCGGCGCCTCACCCAGGCGGGGCAGACGGTCGTCGTCGTGGAGGCCCGCGACCGCGTCGGTGGGCGCGTCTGGACGGAGAGCCTCACCGGGACCGGGAGTGCTGACGTCACCGTCGACCGCGGCGGTGGGTGGCTCGGTCCCCGGCACGACGCGGCGTTCGCGCTGGCCGCCGAGACCGGGGTGTCGACCTACAAGACCCACGTCGCCGGTGCGCACCTGCTGGTGGGTCGGGACAAGACCCACCGGTACACCGGGCTCATCCCGAAGATCAGCCCGCTGGCCATCGCCACGATCGCCTTGGCGCAGTGGAGGATCGACCGACGCTCGAAGCACGTGCCGCTCGAGGCACCGTGGACGGCCAAGCGGGCGGCCGAGTGGGACAACCAGTCGATCGGCGAGTACCTCGAGACCACCGGCATCCGCACCCGGCTGGCCCGCGATCTCTTCGAGATGGCGGTGCGCGGGCTGCACACAGGGGACCTCTACGACGTCTCGCTGCTGAACCTGCTGATGCTCGTGCGGGGGCACCACAGCCTGGAGACGCTCTTCTCGATCGAGGACGGCGCGCAGGAGAACCTCGTGGATGGTGGTGCCGGCTCCATGGCGGCGCGGATGGCGGCGGACCTCGGGGACGCCGTCCACCTCGGCGCCCCCGTCCGCTCCATCAGCCAGCAGCCCGACCACGTGGTGGTCACCGCCGACGGAGTCACCGTGCGCGCGCCGCGGGTCGTCCTGTCCGTGCCTCCCGCGCTGGCGCTGGACATCGCGTTCGACCCCGTCATGCCCGCCGACCGCCAGGCGCTCTACCGGGGGATGGTCGCCGGCCCGGAGTCGAAGACGTTGCTCGTCTACGACGAGCCCTTCTGGCGCGCCGACGGGTTCAGCGGCCAGACGTCCGAGCCCAGCTCGGCCGCCGAGGTCACGATCGACGCGTCCCCCGCCGACGGGCGCTACGGCGTGCTGGCCTCGTTCACGTTCAGCGGCGTCGCCGAGGGGTTCGATGCCCTGGACGAGCGCGAGCGCCGCCAGATCCTGCTCGACACCCTCGCCGCCCGGCTGGGCCCGCGAGCGGCGAACCCGGTGACGATCGTCGAGACGGCCTGGTGGCACCAGGAGTGGACCCGCGGGTGCTCGATGGCGCACTTCCGCCCCGGGGTGCTCACGAGCCACGGCCACCTCCTGCGCGAGCCGTGGGGACGCATCCACTGGGCGGGCACCGAGACGGCGACGACCTCCCACGGGGCCATCGACGGCGCCATCCGCTCGGGTGAGCGCGCCGCCCGCGAGATCCTCGACCTCAGCTGAGCCGCGACCCGGGTCGGTCGAGCCGCTTCGCGAGCAGGTACTCGGTCTCGCCGGGCGGGTGGTCCTCGAGCACCCCGAACACCTCGTAGCCCTGCTTCTCGTAGAAGGGCTTGGCCTGGAAGCCCCAGGTGTCGAGGCGGACCCCGATGCAGTCCCGCTCGCTTCGGGCCCGCTCCTCGATCTGCCGCAGCAGGTTGCTGCCCAGCCCGGTGCCGCGCTGGTCCTCGCGGATCCACAGCAGGTCGATGGCGAGCCAGCCGCCCCAGGTGGCCGCCACGATGCCGCCGACCAGCGCGCCGTCGTCGTCGTAGGCGTACAGGTCGAGGGGGATGCTCTCGGTCTCGCCTCGCTCCCGGTACCCCCGCAGGGCCGGCGACCGGGAGTCGTTGTAGGCCACCAACCCCGCCTTGACCGCTTGCCGGGTCTCCGCGTCGACCGTCGTCTCGATCCGCATCGAGCCAGTCTCGACAGGATCGCTCCCTGCGGTCGAACGGGATCCACCGATGGCTGATCGTCGGCGAGGGCCGTCGTGTGCCAGGGTCCTCGGGTGCGGCTCGACGACACCGCCTGCTGGGCCCGCCTCGGCGACGCGGGCCACGGCGTGCTCGGGACCGTTCACGCGGAGCGAGGCGTCGATGCCGTGCCGGTCGTGTTCGTCGTCGACGGCGACCGTCTCGTCATCCCCATCGACACGGTGAAGCCGAAGGCCGCCGGACGGCTGCAACGCCTGCGCAACCTGGACGCGGACGGGCGCGCCGTGCTGCTCGTCGACCACTACGAGGACGACTGGTCACGGCTCTGGTGGGTGCGGGTGCACGGGCAGGCGCAGGAGGCAGAGCCGACCGCGCCGCAGCTCGATGCTCTCGCCCGGGCGTTCCCCGCGTACGCGGCCGCGGGCGCCGTCACCTCGGTGATCGTGCTGGCGCCGGCGGAGGTCACCGGCTGGGCCGCGGGCCCGTCGTCCGCCTGACGCCGGTACGGTCGCCGGCATGCGACTCGGCGTCTTCGGCATCAACTCCGGTTCGACCTTCCGGCCCGACGACACGATCGGCATCGCGCGGCTGGCCGAGGAGCTCGGGTACGACTCGATCTGGGCCGGCGAGCACGTGGTGGTGCCCAGCCCGCGGGTGGTGCCCTCGCCGATGGAGCCGGAGGACCCGATCCTCGATCCGCTCGTGCACCTGGGCTTCGTCGCCGCGGCCACGGAGCGGATCCTGCTGGCCACCGGGATCATCATCCTCCCGCAGCGGAACCCGTTGGTGCTGGCCAAGCAGGCCGCCACCCTCGACGTGCTGTCCGGGGGACGGCTCCTCCTGGGCATCGGCGCGGGCTACCTCGAGCCCGAGATGACCGCCATCGGCGTGCCCATGGCCGATCGGGGGGCGCGCACCGACGACCACCTCGCGGCGATGCGGGCGCTGTGGACGCAATCCGGGCCCGTCGAGCACCACGGCCCGTACGTCGACTTCGCCGGCGTCGACGCCCACCCCCGCCCGGTCACGCCCGGCGGTCCGCGCATCGTCGTCGGCGGTCACTCCCCCGCGGCGTACCGCCGGGCCGTGTCCTCCGCGGACGGCTGGTACGGCTTCGGGCTCACCCCCGAGCAGACCGTGGCGTCCCTCGACGGCCTCCGCCAGGCGGGCGACGAGGTGGAGCGCCCGGAGGAGCTCGGCGAGCTCGAGCTCAGCGTCACCCCCCGCCGGCGCCTCGACCCGGACACCCTCGACGCCTTCGCCGCCGCGGGCGTCGACCGCCTGGTGCTCGGCACCGCCAGCGACCGCAGCCCCGCCGACGTCGAGCAGCGCCTCCGAGCCGCCGCCGCCCTCGTCGCCTGACGCCGTCAGCCAGACCGTCGGGCCAAGGTCAACCCCAACGGGCGCGACGACGGCGACGTCCCACGCCGGTGCCTCACGACCGCCACGGTCGCCGCGTCGAGCCGAGGTCGCAACTTGTGGTGATTCCTGGCCGAATCCGCACGGATCCACCACAAGTTGCGGTCGCCGTCGGTCGAACGTGCTCGAACCTGGATCCTGCTCGCGGACGGCCGACGCTGACAGGCGCTGTCAGGGGGTCGCTTCTAGCCTCGGCGCGGTGACCGAGTACGCCGACGTGCCTCCGGAGGTCTTGGCCGCCGTGCGGCCCATCTGCATGGCGCTACCGGACGCGTACGAGGAGGAGGCGTGGACCGGGGTGCGGTGGCGCGTCCGGAAGCGGACGTTCGCCCACGTCCTGACCGTGGAGGCCGACAGCGACTCGGCCCACACGCGCGCCGCTCGCACCGAGGGGCCCACCACGCTCGTCACGTTCCGGTCGTCCGGTCCCGAGCTGGAGATGCTCCGATCGGCCGGGCACCCGTACTTCTACGCGGGGTGGGGCCGCGACGTCGTCGGGATGATCCTCGAACCCACCACCGACTGGGACGAGGTGGCCGAGCTCCTCACCGAGAGCTACTGCGTGCTCGCCCCGAAGAAGCTGGTGGCCCTGGTCGACCGCCCGGAGGGCTAGAGCCCCTTGGCGTAGTCGTGCGTGCGCCAGTGCTCGGGCCGGAGCCGCACCTCGACGCGAGCCCTCGCTCGGCGTGTTGTCCACGTAGTACTGACCCAGCTCCTCGCCCAGGTAGCGGGTCGCCAGCTCGAGGCGATCGAGCGCGGGCGGGCCGATGCTGACGGGCCCCTCGATGCTGGCGTACTTGTAGGGCGCCGTCTCGGTCTGGATGGTCATCGTCGCCCGGCCCGCCGCCGCGAGCAGCCGGGCCTTCAGCGACCCCTCGCCGATCGAGATCACGACCTCGCCGCCGTCGACGAGGTACCAGATCGGCAGCGTGCACGGGCCTCGCCCCGGCTCGTCCACGGCCAGCACACCGATGTGCACCTCGGCCAGGAAGGCTTCGCGCTCGGCCTTGGTCATCGATGCGTCTCCAGCCATGGCCGCCATTCAACCCGACGCGGTCGGGAACAGCACCCCCCTGATCGTCGAGGCGGCGGTGGCGGCGTCGACCGTCTCGGTGTCGATCGCAAGGTGCACCGCGCGGTGCGGCGCGACGTGCGCCTGGAACTCGTCCCAGATGCGACGGTTGTCAGAAGGGTCGTCGCTGAGGTGCTGCCCGGTCGGCCTCGCCGCGATCCGCCGTCCCGCCGCTGCCCGCGACACGTCACAGCGCACGAAGAGCACACGACGCTCCGCCGCCAGCCGATCGAGGAAGGCCGCGTCGGACAGGCCGGTCGTCTCCAGGACCACCGGCGCGCCCGGGGTGTCGATCAGCCCCTCGATCTCAGCGTGAAGCAGCCGAAGGCCATCGTCCTTGTTGGCGACGAACGCGTCTCTCGAGCCCCAGCGGTCGAGGATCCCCTGCTCCCATTCGCGCCACCGCAGGCCGAGCCGACCGAGCTCGGCGCCGATCGTGCTCTTGCCCGCGCCGGGCGGACCCACGAGCACGACCGCGCTGAACACACGGCGACCGTAGGCGCTCCCCGATCGAGATCGCTGTGCTAGCACCGCGCCATGAGCCCGGTCGCAGAGCGCTTCAGGACCGTGGCGGCGGCGTTCAGCGGACGGGCCGCGGCCGTGCCGCCGGACGGGTGGGACGTGCCGGTCCCGTCCTGCCCGGGTTGGGTGGCGCGGGACATCGTCCGCCACCTCGTCGCCTGGATGCCGGGGTACGTCACGGATCACGGTGGCGGGATCCTGCCGACCGGGCCGCCGACCGACGATGACCCTGCCGGGGCCTGGGAGGCGCTGCGCGCCGGCATGCAGGCTGCCCTCGACGAGGAACGGGGCGGAGCCGACCTCCAGAACGCGGTCGAGCGCTTCTGCATCGGCGATGTGCTGGTCCACACCTGGGACCTCGCCCGCGCCGCCGGCCTGGACGAGCGCCTCGATCCCGACGAGGTCCATCGGCAGTGGCTGGCCCTCGACTCCGTCGACCTGCAGTCGATCCGGGATGAGGGACAGATGGGCCCCGCGGTCGACGTGCCCGACGACGCCGACGAGCAGACCCGGCTCCTGGCCGTCACCGGCCGGCAGCGGTAGCACCAGCCGGATAGCTCGTCGTCAGCCGGCCGCGGTCGCGTGCTCCGCCTGGCGAGCGGCTTGGGCGACGAGGTCGCCGTACTTCTGGCCCGGCTTCCGGGTGAGCCGCTGGAGGGGTCCGCTGACGGACACGGCCGCCACCACGCGACCCTGCTCGTCGCGCACCGGTGCCGACACCGATGCCACGCCTTCCTCGCGCTCCCCCACGCTGGCCACCCACGGGCGCTGGTCACCGGCCAGCACTCGTCCGGCGCTCCCGGCCGAGAGCGGCAGGCGCGCCCCCACCGGCACGATCGTGCGCAGCTCGCGGGGCGATTCGATCGACTCGACGCAGACGCGGGCATCGCCGTCGCGCACGAAGAGCTGCACGCTCTCCCCCGTCTGCGCATGGAGCCAGGCCAGGGCGGGGCGGGCCGCCGCCCACACGGGCACCGCCTCCGCCGCTTCGTGACCGAGGCCGATGAGGCGCAGCCCGAGGCAGAAGCGGCCATCGTCGTCTCGACGGACGAGCCCATGCGCCTCCAGCGCCACCGCCAGGCGGTGGGCCGTGGGCCGGCTCAGCCCCGTCGCCCCCACCAGCTCCGCCAACGACCTCGGCTCCGCCTCGACGGCCGCCAGCACCGCCATCGCCTTGTCGAGCACGCCGACGCCGCTTAGAGTGTCCACACAGCGAGACTATCGTCTCAACATGTAAGACGCGCAAGAGGAGCCATGGCCAAGACGCTCTCCGAGAAGGTGTGGGACCGCCACGTCGTGCGCAGCGCGCCGGGCGAGCCCGACCTGCTGTACATCGACCTCCACCTGGTCCACGAGGTCACGAGCCCGCAGGCCTTCGACGGCATCCGGCTGGCGGGTCGGCGCGTCCGGCGACCCGACCTCACCGTGGCCACCGCCGATCACAACGTGCCCACGGCGGACATCGACCAGCCGGTGGAGGACCCGATCTCGGCGCGGCAGCTCGAGGTCCTCGCCGCCAACACGGCCGAGTTCGGCATCACCCACTACGGCATGGGTGATCCCAACCAGGGGATCGTCCACGTCATCGGTCCGGAGCAGGGCCGCACCCTGCCGGGCATGACGATCGTCTGCGGCGACAGCCACACGTCCACCCACGGCGCCTTCGGGGCGCTCGCCTTCGGCATCGGCACCAGCGAGGTGGAGCACGTGCTTGCCACGCAGACCCTGCCCCAGGTGCGCCCGGGCACGATGGCGGTCACGGTGACGGGCAAGCTCCCCGACGGCTCCACCGCCAAGGACGTCATCCTCGCCATCATCGGCCGCATCGGCACGGGCGGGGGCATCGGCTCGGTCATCGAGTACCGAGGCGACACGATCGCCGGCCTCTCCATGGAGGGCCGGATGACGATCTGCAACATGTCGATCGAGGCCGGGGCCAAGGCGGGGTTGATCGCACCCGACGACGTCACCTTCGCCTACCTCGAGGGCCGCACCCACGCCCCGAGCGGCGCCGCGTGGGAAGCCGCGCTCGACGACTGGCGCGCCCTTCCCACCGACGACGACGCCGCCTTCGACCGGGAGGTGCACCTCGACGCCGCCGGCATCGGGCCGCACGTGTCCTGGGGCACCAACCCTGCGCAGGTCGTGCCGCTGGAGGGGACGATCCCCTCGCCGGACGACTTCGCCGACCCGAACCAGCGCGACAGCGCCGAGCGGGCCCTCGAGTACATGGGCCTCACCGCCGGCACCGCGGTGCGAGACGTGGCGGTCGACACGGTGTTCATCGGCAGCTGCACCAACTCGCGGATCGAGGACCTGCGGGCCGCGGCCAAGGTGGCGGAGGGCCGTCGGGTGAAGGACGGCGTGCGCACCCTGGTGGTGCCCGGGAGCTTCGCGGTGAAGCACCAGGCCGAGGCGGAGGGGCTGGACAAGGTGTTCACCACCGCCGGGTTCGACTGGCGGGAGCCGGGCTGTTCGATGTGCTTGGCGATGAACCCCGACAAGCTGGCCGTCGGCGAGCGGTCGGCCTCGACCAGCAACCGGAACTTCGAGGGTCGCCAGGGTCGGGGCGGGCGCACCCACCTGGTCTCGCCCGCCGTCGCCGCCGCCACGGCCATCGCCGGCCACTTCGCCATCCCGGAGGATCTGGACTGATGGACGCCGTGCAGATCGTCCAGGGCACCGCGGTGCCGCTCGACCGCTCCGATGTCGACACCGACCAGATCATCCCCGCCGAGTGGCTCAAGCGCGTCGAGCGCACCGGCTTCGGCAAGGGCCTCTTCGCGTCCTGGCGCGACGACCGGACCTTCGTGCTGAACGACGAGCGCTTCGCCGGCGCCCGCATCCTCATCGGCGGCCCCAACTTCGGCACCGGCTCCAGCCGCGAGCACGCCGTCTGGGCGATCATGGACTACGGGTTCCAAGCCGTGATCAGCCCGCGGTTCGCCGACATCTTCCGCAACAACTGCACGAAGAACGGCCTGGTGCCGGTGGTCGTGACCGCCGAGGTCGGGGAGCAGCTCCTCGCGGCCGTCGAGGCTGATCCGGCGCTCGAGCTCGTCGTCGACGTCGACCGGCGCACGCTGGCCGCCCCGGCCATCGGCCTCGAGGTGAGCTTCCCCCTCGAGGACTCCGTCCGAGAGCGGTTCCTGGAGGGCCTCGACGACATCGGCATCACGCTGCGCACCGAGGACGCCATCACCGCCTTCGAGACCCATCGGCCGGGCTGGCTCCCGACGGCCTAGCTCCCGGGGATCAGAGGTCGGGCAAGGTCGGACCGTAGAGCCACTCGTCGAACAGCTCGTCGAGCTCCTCCCCGGACACCCGCTCGGCGAGGGCGACGAAGTCCGCCGTGGAGGCCGTCGAATCGCGGTGCTCGTCGATCCAGGTCCGGAGGATCTCGAAGAAGTCGTCATCGCCGACGCGCTCGCGCAGGGCCTGCAGCGTCATCCCACCGCGGATGTAGACCGAGCCGCTGAAGAGCTCGGCCGAGCCAGGGTCGCCGGGGGGCAGATCGAAGTCGCTGGCGCCCTCGTACTGGCGGGCGCTGTCGGCCGCCGACGGTCCGCCGGTGCGCTCCGTGTACAGCCACTCGGCGTAGGTCGCGAAGCCCTCGTTGAGCCAGATGTCCTTCCAGGTCGACGGGCTGACCACGTCGCCCACCCACTGGTGGGCGAGCTCGTGCAGCAGGATGATGTCCGCGGCACGGCCCTGGTTCGCGATGTCCGAGCCGATGATGGTGAGGGTCTGCGTCTCGAGCGCGAAGCCGAGCCCCTCGTCCACCGCGAGCACGCCGTACGCCTCGAACGGGTACGGCCCGTAGACGTCATCGAGGACCTGGATCATCTCGGCCGTCGCCGCCGCGGTGGTCTCGGCCGCCCCCGCCAGACTGCGGTGGAAGGCGTGCCGCACCTTCACCCCCTCCACCTCACCGGCATCGACGAGCTCGTAGTCGCCGATGGCGATCTGCACGAGGTAGCTCGCCATCGGATCGGTGGCCTCGTAGGTCCACGACCGGGTGCCGTGCCCGGTGTCGTTGTCCGCGACGAGGAGGCCGTTGGCGGCCACCGTCTGGTCCTCCGGCGCCGTGACCCTGAACGTGTACGTGGCCTTGTCGGTCGGGTGGTCGTTCACGGGGTAGAAGGTCGACGCACCGGTGGGCTCCGACACCACGTAGGCCTCCCGGCCGTCGGTCTGCCAACCGACGTCGAAGAGGTCCGTGCCGTCGGTGACCGGCACCGGCTTCCCGCTGTAGGTGACCACCGTCGTGAAGTCGTCGCCCTCCGCGATGTCCGTGGCGGGCGTGATCACGAGCTCCCGGTCCGGATGGTCGACCTCCGCGGGCTCGCCGTCGACCGTCACCGACCGCACGGTCAGGCCGGACAGGTCGAGGCTGAAGGAGCTCAGGTCCTGCGTCGCGGTCGCGTCGATGGTGGTGACCCCGTCGAGCGCCCCCTCGTCGGCGCGCCAGGTGAGGTCGAGCGTGTAGTGCTCCACGTCGTACCCCCCGTTGCCCAGGTAGGGGAAGTAGGGGTCACCGACCCCCTCGGCCCCGGCCGTGCCCACCACCGGTGGCTCCGTCGTCGTGGGCGGCTCGGTCGTGGTCGTGGTGGCGGCGGCCTCGGACGCGTCGTCGGACCAGGGGCTGGCGACGATCAACGCCGCGGCCACCACGCCGACGACGAGCACGGTCAGGATGACGAGGACCCGGCGATTCACCGCCGCAGCCTGGCAGAGACCGGCGCCCGGGCGAGCGCGTCAGCCCCCGAAGGCGCTCGGATCGACCCCGCAGGCCTCCGCCGCCGCCACCAGCGCGGCCGTCACCTCGGCCTCCTCCTCAGGGTTCGCCAGCCCGGCGTACCCGAGGTCCTCGAACAGCGCCTCGGCGACGCACTGCGCCTGTTCCTCGGTCATGAGGCCGCCCGACGCCAGGTCGCTCGCGATCGAGTCGACCAGCGAGGGCCCCCCGCACGTCTCGACGAGCTCGAGGAGGGCGGTGAGGGTGGCCTCGTCCGGGTCGTCGGAGCCCTCGGTGAACACGGGCCGGAGGAGGTCCCGCAGGAGGTCGTCCTCCTCGAGGCCGTCCGCGATGCAGCTGGCGCCGTCCTCGCCGAGGTCGAACTCCTCGGTCGCCGACTCGCTCATGACCGCCGCCACGTCGACGCACTCGGACCACCCGTCGATGATCGTGTCCGCCTGCTCGGTGGTGATCACCCCGGTCCCGAGGAGCTCGCCGACCGTGTCCTCGGGGTCGATGTCGTCGGGCGCGACCTCCGCGTCGTCGAAGGGCTCGGTGCCGATCTCGTCCATGAGCGCGGTCGCCATGCACTCGGCCTCGTCCGGGTCGACGGGCAGGCCCTCTTCCTCGTCCTGCAGCGCCACCGCCCAGGCGTCGACGAACTCCTGCTCCTGGTCGCTGGCGTCCTCGGAGTCGCCGCTCGACGCGCACGCCGCCAGGACGGACAGCACGACGACGCCGATGATCCCCGCGCGAGTCCGCACCGGGCGACAGTACCCGTCAGGGCTCGTGGCGCTCGACCAGCCGGACGTGGTCGCGGTGGCGGTTCACGGCGCTCACGACGGCGCGCAGGGACGCGGTGAGGATGCTCTCGTCGAGGCCGACGCCCCATCGCACCTCGCCGTCGGCGGACTGGGTCTCCACGTAGGCCGCCGCGGTCGCGTCCGTCCCCGCGCTGACCGCGTGCTCGCTGTAGTCGACCACCTCGAGATCGATGCCGAGGTCGGCTTGGAGTGCGGCCACGAAGGCGGCGAGCGGACCGGTCCCGCCGCCGTGGAGCGTGCGGTGCTCACCGTCGACCAGGAGCTGCGCGGTGACGGTGGAACCCGAGTCACCGGTGGTCGTCTCGTGCGAGATGAGCTGCACGGGCGCGTCGGGGGCGAGGTAGGTGTCCTCGAACGCGAGCCACACCTCGGCCGCCGGGATCTCGGTGCCGGTGTCCTCGGTGATCGTCTGGATCGTCTTGGAGAACTCGATCTGCAGCCGCCGGGGCAGGTCGAGCCCGTGCTCCGCCTTCATCAGGTACGCCACGCCGCCCTTGCCGCTCTGGCTGTTGACCCGGATCACGGCCTCGTAGGTGCGGCCCACGTGCTTGGGGTCGATCGGCAGGTACGGCACACCCCACTCCTCGTAGTCGCCGTAGCCCAGCGCGTCGAAGCCCTTCTTGATGGCGTCCTGGTGGCTGCCCGAGAACGACGTGTACACGAGGTCGCCCACGTAGGGATGCCGCGGGTGCACCGGGAGGCGGTTGCAGTACTCGGCGACGCGCCGCAGGGCGTCGATGTCGGAGATGTCGAGCTCGGGGTCCACGCCCTGGCTGAAGAGGTTCATGGCGATGTTGATGACGTCGACGTTGCCCGTGCGCTCCCCGTTGCCGAACAGCGTGCCCTCGACCCGATCGGCGCCGGCCATGATGCCGAACTGCGCCGCCGCGACGCCGGTGCCCTGATCGTTGTGCGGATGCAGCGACAGGCAGATGCGGTCGCGGTTCGGCACGTTCCGGTGGAAGTACTCGATCACATCGCCGTAGAGGTTGGGCGTGTACATCTCCACCGTCGCCGGCAGGTTGAGCACGAGCTGCCGATCCGTGTCCGGCTCGATCACATCGCTCACGGCGGCACAGATCTCGATCGCGTAGTCGACCTCGGTGCCCGTGAAGCTCTCGGGGCTGTACTCGTACCGGACGTTCGTGCCCGTCAGGGTCGGCTCCAGCTTCTTGCAGAGCTTGGCGGCATCGGTCGCGATCTGCGTGATGCCGTCGCGGTCGAGTCCGAACACGACCCGTCGCTGGAGCACGGAGGTCGAGTTGTAGAAGTGCACGATCACGTCGTTGGCCCCGCGGAGGCACTCGTAGGTGCGCTCGATCAGCTCCGGCCGGCACTGGGTGAGCACCTGGATCGTGACGTCCTCCGGGACGAGGTCCTCCTCGATCAGCTGGCGGATGAAGTCGAAGTCGGGCTGGCTCGCGGACGGGAAGCCCACCTCGATCTCCTTGAAGCCCATCTCGACGACGGTGTCGAACATGCGCCGCTTGCGGGCCGGGTCCATCGGGTCGATGAGCGCCTGGTTCCCGTCGCGCAGATCGACCGAGCACCACAGCGGTGCCTTCGTGATGCGCTGATCCGGCCACGTGCGATCCGGGAGGTCGAGCGGGCGGAACGGCCGGTACTTGTCGAAGGGCATTCGCTTCGGGGTCACGGGTTCCGGGGCCATCAGGGGTTCCTCGTTTTCAGCAGTCGAGATGAAGCAGGGGCAAAGAAAAACCTCCTGCCGTGGGCAGGAGGTCGTCGGGGCGAGCGCCGAGAAGGGGGCGCTCGCCTACATAAGCAGCAGGAGGTCGGAGGCGAAGGTCCTGGTCATGTCCTCGCATCATCCCGCCGGGTCCCCACCGCGTCAAGGCGGTTAGGGTCCGCAACCGTGATCCGACGAGTGGTCCGCATCTGGATGTGGTTGGTCATCGCCTACGCGATCGCGGTGGCGGTGAAGAAGGCGCTGGCGAGCCGTTCCAAGCCTGCTGAAGCACCGGCCACCCCCGACCGACCCTGGCTGCCGCCGCCCGAGGTCCCCTCGAGCTGGGTGGAGCCGAGCGGGGACGTGTGCCCCACCAGCCATCCGGTCAAGGCCAAGCTCTCGTCGAAGATCTTCCACGTGCCCGGATCGGCGAGCTACGACCGGACGAACCCGGATCGCTGCTACGTCGACGCGGCCGCGGCGGAAGCCGACGGTCTGCGGCCCGCCAAGCGCTGACGGTCAGCAGCGCGGCGACGCTGACGACGCCGGACAGGGCGCGGATGGCGCCCTGCACCTCGTCGGGCACCGCCCCGTCGGTGGCGAGGATCATCAGCGCCGCCCGGCCCTCGTTCGAGCGCCCGAGGTGCATGTCGTCGATGTTGATGCCCGCCTCGCCCAACACGCCGGTCACGGCGGCGATCATCCCGGGCACGTCGTCGTTGCGGACCACCAGCATGTGATCAGCGGGCGGCACGTCGACGAGGTGATCGTCGACCATCACGATGCGGGCCTCGCCCCGCAGACCCACGAGCGTGCCGCCGATGGCGTGGTCGCCCCCTCGGATGCTGACGAGGTTGACGTAGTCGTGCGACGTGGAGCTCGATGACTCGCGCACCTCGATGCCGCGCTCCTCGGCCAGTCGCGGCGCGTTCACGTAGCTGACCGGCTCCTCGCTCACCTTGCCGAACACGCCCTTGAGCACGGACAGGGTGAGGATGCGCGTGTCGGAGTCGGCGAGCTGGCCCTCGTAGCCGATCTCGAGGACGTCGGGCACGCCCGCGGCCAGGGCGGCGTAGAGCTGCCCGAGGCGCTCGGCCAGCGGCAGGAACGGCCGCACCGTCGACGACGCCTCGGCCGCGCTCACGTTCACGGCGAAGGGGACGAACTCGCCCGCCAGCGCCAGCGCGACCTGCTCGGCGATCGTGTCGCCGGCCTTGTCCTGCGCCTCGGCCGTGCTCGCGCCCAGGTGCGGCGTGACCACCACCTGCGGGAGCTCGAAGAGCGGCGAGCTGGTGGTGGGCTCCACGGCGAACACGTCGATGGCCGCACCGCCGATGCGCCCCTCGCGGATGGCCTCGGCGAGCGCCTCCTCGTCGATGACCCCGCCCCGGGAGACGTTGACGATGCGCAACCCCGGCTTGGCCTGCGCGAGCAGCTCCTTGCCGATCATGCCCAGCGTCTCGGGCGTCTTGACGACGTGGAGGGTGAGGAAGTCGGCCGTGCGCACGATGTCGTCGAGGCTCAGCATCTCGACGTTGATCT
Organism: uncultured Microthrixaceae bacterium; assembly: GCA_963721695.1. GTDB lineage: Bacteria > Actinomycetota > Acidimicrobiia > Acidimicrobiales > VFJN01 > VFJN01. Next base: position 111,862 of record CAVRKU010000016.1, on the reverse strand, counting down.
GGCGAGCGCGCTCGGGAGCGACGAAGGGATCGTGGGCCACCACCTTCATGCCGAACGCCGATGCTCGCTGCGCCACCAGCTTGCCGATCCGGCCCAACCCGATGATCCCGAGCGTCTTGTCCGCCAGCTCGACGCCCTCCCACCCCGACCGCTCCCAGCGCCCGCTGATGAGCGCGGCGTGGGCCTGCGGGATGTTGCGGGCCTGCGCCAGCAGCATCGCCATCGTGTGCTCCGCCGTGGTCAGGATGTTCGACTGCGGGGCGTTGACGACCATGACCCCCTGTTGGGTGGCTGCCTCGGTGTCGACGTTGTCGAGGCCGATCCCGGCCCGGCCCACGACCACGAGGTCCTGCCCGGCGGCCAGCACGTCGGCGGTGACCGTGGTGGCGGAGCGGATGATCAGCGCGTGCGCTCCGACGACGGCCTCGACCAGCTGCTCAGGGCTGAGATCGAGCTGGAGGTCCACGTCGTGGCCGGCGGCACGGAGGCGTTCCAGCCCTCCGTCGGCGATCTTCTCGGTCACCAGGATGCGGGCCATTCGCTGAGTCTGACCGTCCGCCCCGGGACGCTGCCAGCCGATCTCATCCGGCTGGGGGCCTCGGCCTCTCGTCGGCCCCTCGGGACTGCACTAACTTGGCCGCCGTTCCCAAACTCCCAGCCTTGGAGGCTCCCTTGCACAAGCGGCCTATGCGCCTGCTCTCCGGTCTCGTCGCCCTCGGTCTCGTCATGGCCGCCTGCGGCGACGACGACACGAGCACCGGCGACACGACCACCACCGGTTCCGACGAGACCACGACGACGGTGGCGGACGAGTCCTCCTCCCAGGTCTCGCTCGACGATCTCTGCCAGGAGGCGCTGGACGCCGGGGTCGAGACCCCGGAGGGCTTCACCGTCCGCCTCGTCACCGACATCGGCAAGGTCGACGACCGCACGTTCAACCAGTACGCCTACGAGGGCATGGTCGCCGCCGAGGAGTGCTTCGGCTTCGAGTCCGACTTCATCGAGACGGTGTCCGAGGCTGACTACGCCAAGAACATCGCCACGGCCCTCGAGGGCGATCCCAACGTCGTCCTCACGGTCGGCTTCCTGCTCGCCACGGACACGCTGGCCGCGGCCGAGGCGAACCCCGACACGAACTTCGTCGGCATCGACCAGTTCCAGCCCGAGTTCCCCGACAACTACGTCGGCGTGCTGTTCAACGAGGACGAGGGTGGCTACATGGCCGGCGTCCTCGCCGCCTCGCTCAGCGAGAGCGGCGTGATCGGCGTCGTCGGCGGGCGTCAGGACGTCCCGCCCGTCGTCAAGCTGGTCAACGGGTACGAGATGGGCGCCAAGTCCGTCAACCCCGACATCCGCGTGCTGAAGATCTACAACGACTCCTTCACCACGCCCGACATCGGGGCGTCCAACGCCGAGCAGTTCATCGGCGAAGGTGCCGACGTGATCTTCGGCGCCGGCGGCAAGACCGGCTCCGGCGGCGTGGCCGCGGCCACCGCCCAGGGCGTGTGGGGCATCGGCGTCGACCAGGACGAGTACTTCAGCACCTTCAACAGCGGTGCGGCCCCCGGCGCGGAGTACCTCGCCAGCTCGGCCGTGAAGCGGGTCGACTACGCCGTGTTCGCCAAGATCCTCGACGCCATCAAGGGTGAGTTCGCCGGCGGCATCTTCGCCCTCACGGCCGAGAACGGTGGCATCACCTACGCACCGTTCCACGACGCGGACATCCCGGACGATGTGGCGGCCACGCTGGAGGAGACCCGCCAGGGTCTCGCCGACGGCTCCATCTCCACCGGACTCGACCCGGCCACGGGCGAGCCGCTCTAGAGCGCACTGGCCGGGGGGCGGGTCCGCCCGCCCCCGGCCACGCTCGGCACACGCGATGAACGATCCGGGACGTGTCCCCATCCTCGAGGTTCGGGGCCTCACCAAGACCTTCCCCGGCGTCATCGCGAACCAAGACGTGGACCTGGTCCTGCACCAGGGCGAGGTCCACTGCCTGCTCGGTGAGAACGGGGCCGGCAAGAGCACGCTGATGAACACCGTGTTCGGGCTGTACCGGCCGGATGCGGGCCAGATCCTCCTGCGGGGCGAGCCCGTCGAGTTCGGCAGCTCGGCCGACGCCATCGCCCACCGGATCGGGATGGTCCACCAGCACTTCCAGCTGATCCCCGTGTTCACGGTGGCCGAGAACATCATCCTCGGCGACGAGATGCGCAAGGGACCGGTGCTCGACCTCGACGGTGCCCGGACCCGCATCCGCGACCTCGGCGCCCAGTACGGGCTGCACATCGACCCCGACGCGATGGTGGGCGACCTGTCGGTGGGCGAGCAGCAGCGCGTGGAGCTGGTCAAGGCGCTCTTCCGGGACGCGGACATCCTGATCCTCGACGAGCCGACGGCCGTGCTCACGCCGGGTGAGGTCGACGACTTCTTCGCGATGATCCGCAACCTGATCGATCAGGGCAAGTCGATCATCTTCATCACGCACAAGCTCCGCGAGGTGCTCGCCGTCGCCGACCGCATCACCGTCCTCCGGGGCGGACGGGTCGTCGGATCGGCCGACCCCAAGGAGGCCACCCAGCAGAGCCTCGCCACGCTCATGGTGGGACGCGACGTCTCCTTCACCATCGACAAGGCGCCCGCGCAGCCGGACGGCGTCGTGCTGGAGGCCAGGGGCCTCACCGTCCAGGACGACCGCGGCGTCACCACCGTCAACGATCTCGACCTCGAGGTCCGCGCCGGGGAGATCTTCGGCATCGCCGGCGTCGAGGGCAACGGCCAGCGCGAGCTCGTCGAGGCCCTCGTCGGCATGCGCGACAAGGTGGGCGGCACCGTCGAGATCATCGGCCGCGACGTCACCCACGCCACGCCCCGGGACGTGCTCGAGCTGGGCGTGGCCCACGTGCCGGAGGATCGCAACAAGCACGGGCTCGTCGGACCGTTCACCATCGCGGACAACCTCATCCTCAACCGCTTCTGGCGGAAGCCCTTCGCCCGTCGTGGCCTCCGCGACGAGGCCGCCATCGAGCGGGAGGCCGTCGAGCTCGTGAAGCGCTTCGACGTCCGCACCACCGGTACCGACGTCCCGGTGGACAACCTCTCCGGCGGGAACCAGCAGAAGGTGATCATCGCCCGCGAGATGACCGGCGACGTCAAGCTGCTGGTCGTCGCCCAGCCCACCCGGGGACTCGACGTCGGCTCCATCGAGTTCATCCACCGCCGCATCGTCGAGATGCGCGACCGGGGCGCCGCCGTGCTGCTCGTGTCCGCCGAGCTCGACGAGGTCCTCAACCTGTCGGATCGGATCGGCGTCATGTACCGCGGCGCGCTCGTCGGCGTGTACGCCCGCGCCGACGCCACCCGCGATCAGCTCGGCCTGCTCATGGCCAGCGGAGCGGCCTGATGGCGCAGCCCACCCCCGACCAGGCCTCGCCGCCGCCCGACCGCGTCCGGGGGCTCCTCCACGACGCGGGCAAGCTCCAACCGGTGCTGGTGCCGCTCTACGCCGTCCTGGTGGCGCTGGTCGTCGCCGGCGTGGTCATCCTGCTCATCGGCAAGAACCCGATCGACGCCTACTGGGCGCTGCTGCGGGGCATGTTCGGCACCCCGGAGCGCATCGCCGCCTCGCTCGGTCGCTCCACCCCCTTCATCGGGGCGGCCCTGGCCGTCGCCTTCGCGTTCAAGGCCGGGCTCTTCAACATCGGGGCCGAGGGACAGCTCCTCGTCGGCGCCACGATGGCCGCCTGGGTGGGCACCTGGAGCTGGCTGGCGGGGCTCCCCGGGATCCTGCTGATCCCGATCATCCTGCTGGCCGGCATCGTCGGCGGCGGTCTCTACGGCTTCATCCCCGGTGTGCTGAAAGCTCGAACCGGCGCGCACGAGGTGATCGTCACGATCATGCTCAACAGCATCGCCGTCCTGTTCGTCCGCTGGATGGTGAGCTCGCAGAACCCGGTGATCCTGCGCGACGTGTCGGCGTCGGTCCCCCGCACCGCGACCATCCCCGCGGCGGGCCGTCTCCCCGAGCTGGTGGGGAGCGAGCCGCCGCTCCACCTGGGGTTCTTCGTGATGATCGGGCTCTGCGCGGTGGTGTGGTTCATCCTCCGGCGGACCAACTTCGGCTTCGAGGTGCGCACGGTCGGCATCAACCCCAACGCGGCCAAGTACGCGGGCATGGGGGTGAGCCGCACGATCATCCTCGTGATGTCGATCTCCGGCGCCTTCGCCGGGCTTGGCCGGGGCCAGCGAGATCAGCGGCACGTCCGGCTTCCTGAGCCCCGGCGTCTTCGTCGCCATCGGCTTCGACTCGATCGCCATCGCGCTGCTCGCCCGCGCCAACCCGTTCGCGATCATCCTCACGTCGATCCTGTGGGGGTCGATGCTCTCCGGGTGCCGCCCTGATGCAGCAGGAGGCGGGGCTCTCCATCGACGCGGTGCGGATCGTCCAGGCCCTGGTCCTGCTGTTCGTCGCCGCTGACGTCATCGTGCGGGCCATCTTCCGGCTGAAGCGCGATGGCGGCGCGGGGAGCGCGCTGGCGGCGGACCAGGTCGCCACCGGGTGGGGGGCCACGTGAGCGGCTTCCGGTTCGGGCGCCTGCAGACCCTTGGCGTGCTGTTCGGGCTCCTCGGCGTGTTCCTGATCGGCTACGTGGCGCCGAACCTCGACGAGGCCGACCGGGGCTTCGCCTTCGAGCCGCCGCCCGAGCCGCTGAAGATCTCCTTCACCCCCAGCACGCTGGTGACCGCGATCGGCATCATCTTCGTGCTCACCGCCATCGCGACCTTCTTCGAAGGGCGGTCGAAGCGGCTCGCCAGCGGCAGCCTGCTGGTGTCCTCGCTCCTCTTCATCCCGCTCGTGCTCGTCCTCGGGCTCTCCCTGTCGACGGCGCCGGACACCAACCTCACCCAGCTCCTGGTGGAGTCGCTCCGCTTGAGCACCCCGATCGCGCTCGGGGCCATGTGCGGCTTGTGGTGCGAGCGCTCCGGCGTGGTCAACATCGGCATCGAGGGCACGATGCTGGCCTCGGCCGCGACCGGGTTCATGACCTACGCGCTCATCGGCGACGCGCAGGGCACCGGCGCGCTGTGGCTCTCCGTGGGTGTCGCGATCCTCACCGGCGGCCTCATCTCCCTGCTGCACGCGGCGCTCAGCGTCAGCCTCCGGGTGAACCAGATCATCTCGGGCGTGGTCATCAACCTGCTCGCGCTCGGGTTGACCGGGTTCCTGCGCTCCGAGGTGATCATCCCGTCGGGCATCTCCACCGGGGTGCCCACAGAGGCGATCGCGCTGCCCGGGCTCTCCGACATCCCCATCATCGGGCCCCAGCTGTTCACCAACGAGCCGATCTTCCTCGCCATGTTCCTCATCGTCGTGGTGACGGCGTTCGTGCTCTTCCACACGCGGTTCGGGCTGCGCGTCCGCTCGGTCGGTGAGAACCCCCACGCCGCCGAGACGCTCGGCATCGACGTCATCAAGGTGCGCTACGCGGCCGTGATCATCGGGGGGCTGATCGCCGGGTTGGCCGGCGCGTGGTTCTCGCTGGAGTCGCAGGCCGGCTTCGAGGACAACATGACCAACGGCACGGGGTTCATCGCCCTCGCCGCGCTGATCCTCGGCAAGTGGCGTCCCTACACCGCCTTCGCGGGCGCGATCCTCTTCGGCTTCACCAGGGCGCTGGGCGCCCGCCTGCAGTTCCTGGGGGTGACGATCGGCGACTTCGCGATCCCCAGCGAGTTCTGGCAGGCGCTGCCGTTCGTCGTCACGATCATCGTCGTCGCCGGCGCCGTCGGCCGGGCCGTCGCGCCGGCGGCCGATGGCGTGCCGTACGAGCGATCCCGGTGAGCGCGCCCGTCGACGTCGACTGGCCGGCGCTCCACGCGGCGGCCGTCCAAGCCTGCGCCCGTGCCTACGCGCCGTACTCGCGCTATCCGGTCGGCGTGGCCGGGCTGGCCGACGACGGGCGGGTGCTCACCGCGTGCAACGTCGAGAACGCGTCCTACGGGCTCACCCTCTGCGCCGAGTGCGGGCTCGTCTCGGCGCTGCACGCCACCGGCGGCGGCACGCTCGTCGCGGTGGCCTGCGTCGACGGCCGAGGCGAGCCGCTGGTGCCGTGCGGTCGGTGCCGGCAGCTGCTCCACGAGCACGGCGGCCCCGAGCTGCTGTTCAACGGCCGCCCCCTGGGCGAGCTGCTGCCCGACGCCTTCGGCCCCGACCACCTCCGATCGACTGATGCAGTGAACGCCATCGACCTGCATCTCTGCTTCACTCCGGGCGTCGCTTCGCTCCTGCCTCCGCGAAGTGCCTCCCGGCGGCACGGCGAAGCCGGCCCCCTCCGGCCGGAAGCATGACGTGAACGCCATCGACCTCATCTTGGCGAAGCGGGATGGCGGGCGGCTCAGCGACGAGCAGATCGACTGGTTCATCCGGTCCTACACGGATGGCCTCGTGGCCGACGAGCAGGCCGCCGCGCTGCTCATGGCCATCCTCTTTCGAGGCCTCGACCCCGACGAGCTGGCGCGGTGGACCCAACAGATGATCGCGACCGGTTCGCGGGCCGACCTCTCGGGCGTCGGCAAGCCCACCGTCGACAAGCACTCCACCGGCGGCGTGGGCGACAAGGTCTCGCTCGTCCTGTGCCCCCTCGTCGCCGCGTGCGGTGTCGCCGTCCCGCAGACCGCCGGCCGGGGCCTCGGCCACACCGGGGGCACGCTCGACAAGATGGAGACGATCCCCGGCTGGCGGTCCACGCTCACGCCCGACGAGGTGAGCGACGTGCTGCGGACCTCCGGCGCCGTGATCAACGCGGCCGGGCCCGATCTCGCGCCGGCCGATCGCAAGCTGTACGCGCTCCGCGACATCACCGGGACGGTCGAGTCGATCCCCCTGATCGCCAGCTCGATCATGTCGAAGAAGATCGCCGAGGGCACCGGCGCCCTCGTGCTGGACGTCAAGGTCGGCAGCGGCGCCTTCATGAAGGACGAGGGCCGCGCCCGCGAGCTGGCCGAGACGATGGTGGGTCTGGGCCGGGCCCACGACGTGCAGACGGTGGCGCTGCTCACGCAGATGGACGTGCCCCTGGGACGCAGTGCCGGCAACGCGCTCGAGGTCACCGAGTCGATCGAGGTGCTCGGCGGCGGCGGCCCGTCAGACCTCGTGGAGCTCACGCTGTCGCTCGCCCGCGAGATGCTCGACCTCGTCGGCCTGGACGCCGTCGATCCGGCCGACCTCCTCGCCGACGGCCGGGCCATGGACGCGTGGCAGGCGATGGTGCGAGCCCAAGGGGGCGACCCGGAGGCGACCCTGCCCCGCGCCCGCGAGGTCGAGGTCGTCGCGGCCCCCGCCACGGGCACGCTCGCCCGGCTCGACGCCATGGCCGTCGGCGTGGCGGCGTGGCGGCTCGGCGCCGGTCGGGCCCGCAAGGAGGACGACGTCTCCGCCACGGCAGGCGTCGTGTGGCACGCCACGGTCGGCGATCACGTCGAGGCCGGTGCGCCCCTGCTGGAGCTCCACCTCGACGACCCGGCCCGCCTCCCGTCCGCCCTCGAGGCCCTCGACGACGCCATCGAGGTCAGCCCGGACCCCGTCGCCCCGCCCCCCATGGTCCTCGGCCGCGTGACCTGAAGTCAGCTTCTGTGTGCGCTGGACGTCGCCATGCGGTGCTGACCGCACACAGAACTAGAGATTTTCGACCGCGATGGGGGTGATGCCCTCGTCCTCGGGGAGGTCGAAGCCGAGGACCTGGGCGTAGAAGCTGAGCTCGCCGTCGAGGGCCGCCCGGATGTTCTGCGACTGGCGGAACCCGTGCTGCTCGCCCTCGAACGGCAGGTAGGCGACGGGCACGCCCTTGGCGCGCAGCGCCTCGACGATCATCTCGGCTTGGTTCGGCGGCACGATCGGGTCGTCGAGGCCCTGGAACACCGCCAGCGGACGGTCGATCCGATCGGTGTGGAAGATGGGTGAGCGCTCCTCGTAGGTGGCCCGTGCCTCCGGCCAGGGCCCCACGAGCCCGTCGAGGTAGCGGCTCTCGAACTTGTGCGTCTCGGCGGCGAGCGCCCCGAGGTCGGCCACGCCGTAGTGGCTGGCCCCGGCGGCGAACACCTCGTGGAAGGTGAGGGCGGCCAGCGTCGTGAAGCCGCCGGCGGAGCCACCCCGGATGCACAGCCGATCGGGGTCGGCGTCGCCGCGCTCGACCAGGAACTCGCACACCGCCGCGCAGTCCTCGACGTCGGCGAGCCCCCACGCTCCTTGCAGCAGGTCGCGGTACTCGCGGCCGTAGCCGGTCGACCCGCGGTAGTTGACGTCGACCACCGCGAACCCGCGGCTCGTCCAGTACTGCCGGGACAGCTGGAGCATCGGGCGGGCGGCCGCCGTCGGACCGCCGTGGATCATGACGAGCAGGGGCGGGCGCTCACCGGCGGGCGCCGTCGCCTCGGGGTTGGTCGGTGGGTACAGCAGCGCGTGCGCGGTGACACCGCCCCCCGTCGGGAACTCGATCGGCTCGGGGGCCGAGAACCAGGTCGGGTCGAGTCCGAGCTCCCGCGGCGCCACGACGACATCGACGGCGCCGCTGTCGACGTCCACCGCGGCGACGTGCACCTCCGACGTCGGGCTGGCGGCGATGTAGACGGCGCGGGAACCGAGCACGCGGAGCTGGTCGATGAGCGTGTGGGGCACCTCGAGGGTCGTGACGCGTCCGGAGTCCGGGTCGCGGACCGCGAGCCGTTCGAGCCCCCCGTCGCTGTAGCTGAACACCAACCGGCCGTCGTCGAGGAACGCGAAGCAGCACTGACCGAACACCCACCCGGGGAACCCGATGTCCTTGCCGAGGTCGACCATCGGCTCGATCCCGTGCCCGGCCCGCCACCGGTACAGGCTCCAGAACCCCGTGCGGTCGCCGAAGAACCACAGCGAGCCGTCGGGCGCCCACGTGGGCTGACCGACCGACTCGCGCTCGTCGCCCCCCGCCACCACGGTGCGCGACCCACCCTCGTCGACCACGAGGCGGGTGGCGTCCCACGGCATGTCCGGGTGATCCCACTCGAGCCAGCAGAACGCCGTCCCATCCGGGCTCCACCGCGGGTCCGACACGAAGTCCGGCCCCGCCACGACGACCTCGGGCGTGCTCGGCTCGTGCGCCGCGAGCCGCACGATCGTGTTGGTTGCCTCGCGGCCGTCGTCGTGGTGCTCCTCCTGGACGCAGAGCAGCGTCGTGCCATCGGGGCTCACGGCACCGTCGGCGTAGCGCAGGCCTCGTGAGACCGCCGGTTCAGGCGTGAGGGCCGTGGGCTCCCCTCCAGGCGCGACCCGGTGCAGTCGCTGGGTCGCCCAGTCGGTGAACCAGAGCACCCCTTCGCGCACCCACCACGCGCCCCCGCCGTACTCGTGCACACCGGACCGGGCGCTCCACGGCGCCGCGACCACCTCGGTGACGGCGCCGTCGGGAGCTCGTCGGAGCACCGCCATGCGGCCGGCCTCCTCGGGGCGGCCCTCGGACCACCACACGTCGTCGCCGTCGATGCGGAGGCCGTTGGGCAGGCGCGCCGAGCGCACGACCAGCTCGCTCGTGATCGGGGTGGGCCAGGAGCCGTAGGGCAGCTCGGCCATCTACTGCGCCTCGGCGAGGAGGTCGGCGATCCGCCGGCAGCCCTCGCCGAGGTCGTCGTCGCCCAGCGCGTAGCTCAGGCGGGCGTAGCCGGGCGCGTCGAACGCCTCCCCCGGCACGACGGCCACCTTCGCCTCGTCGAGCAGCACCGTGCAGAGCTCGATGGTGGTGGTGGACGTGCGGCCGCGGATCGAGCGGTCCAGGTAGTGCGACAGGTTGGGGAAGGCGTAGAAGGCGCCCTGGGGCGCGAGGGAGGTGACCCCCTCGATGCCCGTGAGGAGCTGGTGCATCGTGTGGCCCCTCCGCTCGAAGGCGGACCGCATCTCGGCGACGGCGCTGAGGTCGCCCGACACCGCGGCCAGGGCGGCCCGCTGGCTGACGTTGGCCACGTTGGACGTGGCGTGCGACTGCAGGTTGGTGGCCGCCTTGATCACGTCCTCCGGCCCGATCATCCACCCGACCCGCCAGCCCGTCATCGCGTAGGTCTTGGCGACGCCGTTCAGCACGACGCAGCGGTCGCGCAGCTCGGGCACGAGGGTGGGCATGGAGCTGAAGCGGTGGTCGCCGTAGGTGAGGTGCTCGTAGATCTCGTCGGTGATCACCCAGATCCCCCGCTCGACCGCCCAGCGCCCGATGGCCTCGACGTCGGCGACGGGGTACACGGCGCCCGTGGGGTTGGAGGGCGACACGAACAGGAGGGCCTTCGTGCGATCGGTGACGGCCGCGTCGAGCTGGTCGACCGTGACCCGGAAGCCCGTCGTCTCGTCCGTGGGCAGCACCACCGGCACGCCCCCGGCCAGCTTGATCGGCTCCGGGTAGGTGGTCCAGTAGGGCGCGGGGAGGAGCACCTCGTCGCCCGGGTCGATGCAGGGTCGCGAAGGTGTTGTAGACGGCGTGCTTGCCCGCCGTTGGTGACCAGCACCTGGCTGGCGGACACGTCGAGCTCGGAGTCCCGCAGCGTCTTGACCGCGATGGCCTCCTTCAGCTCGGGGAGGCCGCCGGCGGGCGTGTACTTGTGGTTCTTGGGGTCGCGGCAGGCCTCGATGGCCGCCTCGACGATGGCCGCGGGCGTCGGGAAGTCGGGCTCGCCGGCGCCGAAGCCGATCACCGGCTCACCCGCCGCCTTGAGGGCCTTGGCCTTGGCGTCGACCGCGAGCGTGGCGGACTCGGCGATGGCGGCGACGCGCCGCGACACTCGGGCGTCGGTACGGGGGGTGGCCAACGGTCTCGCTCCTTGCTCGGTCTGTTCGCGATCATGGCACGGTGACCCCCGCTCCCACCCCCGACATCAAGATCCCCGTCGACCTGCTGCCCACCGATGGCCGCTTCGGCTGCGGACCCTCCAAGGTGCGGCCCGAGGCGGTGGCGGCACTGGCCGAGGCCGGTCGCGAGTACCTCGGCACCTCGCACCGTCAGGCCCGGGTGCAGTTCGAGGTGGGCGCCCTGCGCAACGGCCTCGCGGAGCTGTTCGCGCTCCCCGACGGCTACGAGGTGCTGCTCGGCAACGGCGGCACCACGAGCTTCTGGGACGCCGCCGGCTTCGGGCTGATCGATCGCCGCAGCCAGCACCTGCGGTTCGGTGAGTTCTCGTCCAAGTTCGCCGAGGCCGTGGCCGCGGCTCCCCACGTCGGCGAGCCGGCCAACCTCTTCGCCGAGCCGGGCACCCACCCCTTGCCGGTCACCGATCCGGAGATCGATGCCTACTGCCTCACCCACAACGAGACCTCCACCGGCGTGGCGATGCCGCTCGAGCGCCCGGTGGACGCCGACGGGCTGGTGCTCGTCGACGCCACCTCGGCCGCCGGCGGTCTGCGCTTCGACCCGCGGGAGGTGGACGTCTACTACTTCGCCCCGCAGAAGTGCCTGGCGTCCGACGGCGGTCTCTGGCTCGCCGCCGCGTCGCCGGCGGCCATCGAGCGGATCGAGCGGATCGCGGCGTCCGATCGCTGGATCCCGGCGTCGCTCGACCTGCACATCGCCCTCGAGAACAGCCGCAAGGACCAGACCTACAACACCCCGGCCCTCGCCACGGTGTTCCTCGCCAACCAGCAGGTCGACTGGATCAACCAGAACGGCGGCCTCGAGTGGGCGGCCTCCCGCTGCGATCGGTCCGCCGAGGCGATCTACGGCTGGGCCGACGCCTCGGGCTACGCCACCCCGTTCGTGGCCGAGCCGTCGCAGCGGAGCCACGTGGTCGCCACGATCGACCTCGACGCCGCGGTGGCGGACGCCAACGTGGTGTCGGCGGTGCTCCGCAACAACGGGATCGTCGACACCGAGAGCTACCGCAAGCTGGGCCGCAACCAGCTCCGGGTGGCCCTCTTCCCCGCCATCGAGCCCGACGACGTGATCGCCCTCACCCGGTGCATCGACGTCGTCGTCGAGGCGGTGGCGGCATGAGGTTCTCCGTCTGGCCGACGCTGGCCCAACCGTGGGACGACGTCCTCGAGATCACCCGGCACGCCGAGGCCACCGGGTGGGACGGCGTGTACGTCATGGACCACTTCATGGGGAACGTGGGCGCGCCCGGTGCGGTGGAGACGCCGACCCTCGAGGGCACCGCCGCCCTCGCCGCGCTCGCCATGGCCACCGACCGTGTGCGCCTCGGCACCCTCGTGCTGGGCAACACGTACCGACACCCGGCCGTGCTCGCGAACTGGGCGGCGACGGTCGACCAGCTCAGCGGGGGCCGACTCCTCCTCGGGGTCGGCGCCGGCTGGCAGGAGAACGAGCACGAGCAGTACGGCATCCCGCTCCCCTCCCCCGGCGAGCTGATCGACCGCTTCGAGGAGGCGTGCCAGGTCTGGAACGGGCTGTTGCGGGAGCCGGTCACGACCTTCGCCGGGACCCACTACCAGCTCACCGACGCCATCTGTGAGCCCAAGCCCGTGCAGTCGCCGCTGCCGCTGCTGATCGGCGGGAAGGGCAACCGGATGATGGGCGTCGTCGCCCGCTACGCCGACGAGTGGAACATGTGGGGGCTGGCCGACGACATCGCCGAGCGGTCAGCGGTGCTGGATCAGCGGTGCGAGGCGATCGGTCGCGACCCGGCGGAGATCAAGCGCTCGGCGCAGGCCCTCGTGCTGCTGACCGATGATCGGGCCAAGGCGGACGCCTTCCTCGCGGGAACCGGCGCCCGGGCGGCCATCGCCGGCACCACCGACGACGTGGCGGAGGCGGTCGCCGCGTGGCAGGCCGTCGGCCTCGACGAGGTCATCGTCCCCGACTTCACCCTCGGCCGCGGCGCCGCGCAAGCTCGAGCACCTGGACGCCCTCATCGAGCAGGTCGCCCCGTCCTTCCGGCCCTGAACCACCCCTCGCTCCCCACTCCGACCCCGTCGAACTCGGGTGCGAAGAGCAGCGTTCCTGCGGCCCTTCGCACCCGAGTTGGGGTGGTCGTCAGGTCGCCGCGGCGGGGTCGGGGTCCGGGGCGGGGGTGAGGAGGAGGATGGCGGCGAGGACGCTGACGCTGAGCGAGGTGAGCATGGCGACGACGTCGCCGGTGTCGTACGGGTCCCGGTGGGTGGCGTGGTACAGCGAGGTGCGGGACGCCGTAGAGGAGCGCGGCACCACCCGTGACGCGGGCCAGCAGCGCGCTGCCGGACACGAGGGCCATGACCGCGACGAACGCCAGGGCCAGGTTGAGGCCGCCCACGTCGCGGACGAGGTGCTCGTTGAAGGGCCCGTCGACGGCGACCCACACCCGCCCCATGCCGGGGAAGTCGTCGTAGAACGAGCGCGGGAACCCCTGGGCCCAGATGCCGACGATGAGGCTGCCGGCCGCGATGACGACCAGCGCGACCTTGTGGAGGGTGGTCACGTCGGCCACGCCCCCCGGATCGACGGGTGGGCGGGCTGCCAGCCCGTGGCTTCCTTGAAGCGGTGGTTCGACACGCGCAAGGATCGCATGAGCAGCTTGGCCGATGCTGGCGTGGCGGCCTGCACCACCTTGGGCACGGTGTGGGGAGGCTTGACGCCCAACGCCTCGGCGAGGATCCGGCCGGCCTCGGCACGCGTCACCGGCTCGTCGTCGGCCACGTTGTACGTCCCGCTCGGTGCCCGCAGCGCCGCCACCACCGCGGACCCGGCATCCTCCGCGTGGATGAACGAGGTGTAGCCCTCGGGCGAGCCGAGGAACGGGTTGATCCGGCGGCGAGCGGTCGCGTTGAAGGCGACCGTGTGGCTGCTGTCGGGCGCGTAGAACTGCGCGAACCGGAGCACCACGCCGACGCCGTGCTCCGCGAAGCGGGCGGCGGCCGCCTCGGCGTCGCGGGCGCCGCTGAAGGGACCGACCTGCTCGACCGGGTGGTCCTCGTCGATCCAGCGGTCGCCGTTGTCGACGTAGGGGAACGCGATCGACTCCTGGACGTACCGGATGGCGCCGGCCGCGAGCGCGCCGTCGACGAGGTGGTTCGAGGCCTCGCTGCGCAGCCGCTCGTTGGTCGCCCACGCGGCGCCGCGTGCCGCCTTGGTCAACGGCGGGATGCTCGTGGCCAGGTTGACCACGACCTCGTGGCCGACGACCGCGGCGGCCACCGCTTCCGCGTCGAACAGGTCCACCGTCACCGGCTCGCCCCGCAACGACCGGACCAGCTCGGCCTTGGCGTCGGTGCGGGCGACCGCGGTGACGTCGTGGCCCGCCGCCACGAGCGCAGGCAGGCGCGTGCCGACGACCCCGTGCCTCCGGCCAGGAAGATCTTCATGCTCGGCTCCTCCTCGTGATCTCGACCTGCTGATCCACTCGGCCCCGGGCCGACGCCGAGAGCTCGGTGATCAGGTCGCCGACGGTCGTGGCCGCCAGCTCGGCCGCCATGCGTCCTCGGCCCGCCACATCGCCGCGATGCCGCAGGGCTGGCGGTAGGCACGGGGCGGATCTCGCTGCACCGGAACGGTGCGGCACCGTCGACCGCGAGCACGATCTCGAGCACGGGACCTCGGCGGGCGGTCGAGCCAGTCGGTACCCACCGAGGGCCCGGGACGAGACTCGGTGATCCGGCCCGTCAGGGCCTGCAGCGCCTTGGCCAGGTACGCGGAGCGGCACGTCGGACTCGACCGGGCGGCCGGCAGGCCTGGTCGTGCGGCAAGGCGAGGGTGCAGCAGTGGGCGGCCCACTCGACGGTGTCGCTCATCCGCAGCTCACGCATCCAGGAACGGCCGACGGGCCGCTACGGTCCCGCCATGCCCACGACGGAGAGGTGCGAGCCCAGCTCACTGGTCCCGGCGGGATGTTCGAGGTCGTCACCGAGGACGTGCTCGGACGGCCGACCCAGGTGTACGCCAGCCGCATGCCCTCGCTGCGCTGCTGGCGGAGGTCGGGATGATGCGCGGCGACGACCAGCCGTTCATCGTCTACGGCGACCGCTCGTACGGGTTCGGGACCTTCGTGCAGACGGCCAACGGCGTCGCCCATGCCCTACGCGAGCAGTTCGGCCTGGCCAAGGGCGACCGGGTGGCCGTGCTGTCGCAGAACAACCCGGAGTGGTGCCTCACCTTCTGGGCCACCGTGTCGCAGGGGGCCGTCCTCGTGGGCCTCAACGGGTGGTGGACCACCGACGAGATCGAGTACGGCCTCCAGGACTCGGGCGCCAAGGTGCTCGTGGCCGACCGGAAGCGCTTCGAGCGGATCGCCGGCTCGCTCGACCAGGCTCCCGACCTGGAGCACGTCTTCCTGATCGACTGCTCGCCCGCCGACGTCGGTCTGGCCGACGATCCCCGTCTCCACGAGTTCTCGGAGCTCACGGGCTCGCCCACCGCCACCTTCGTCGAGCAGGAGATCGACGAGGACGACCACGCGGTCATCTTCTACACGTCCGGCACGACCGGCCGCCCCAAGGGGGCCATCTCCACGCACCGGAGCATGATCGCCAACCTCCAGAACACGATGTTCGGCGCCGTGGCGGGGGGGATGGTCAGCGGGACGAGCGTGCTCCCCGATGCGGGTCCCTCGCAGAACGTCTCCCTGTTCACGTCGCCGCTCTTCCACGTCTCCGGTTGCCACTCGACGCTCGTGGTGGGGCTCCTCGCCGGTCTCAAGCTCGTCATGCCGGAGGGGCGGTTCACGCCGGAGACGGCACTGGAGCTGATCCAGGCGCACAAGGTCACCATCTGGGCGACGGTGCCCACCATGGTGTGGCGGGTGTGCGAGCACCCCGACCGGCACGCCTACGACACGTCGTCGGTCCGCAGCGTCGCCTTCGGAGGCTCGCCCTCGGCCGACGAGCTGCAGCGGATGGTCCACGAGACCTTCCCGAACGTCACCAGCACCACCAACGCCTACGGCCTGACCGAGACGTCGTCGGTGGCCACGGCGATCACCGGGCAGGACGCCATCGACAAGCCGACGTCGGTCGGGCAGCCCGTGCCGACGGTGTCCCTGAAGATCGTGGACCCGAGCGGGCAGGACCTGGGCGTGGGCGAGACCGGCGAGGTCTGCATCAGCGGCCCGATCCTGATGGCGGGCTACTGGAAGAAGCCGGAGGCCACGGCCGACGCGATCGATGCCGGCGGGTGGCTGCACACCGGCGACATCGGCCACGTCGACGAGGAAGGCTTCCTCTTCATCACCGACCGCAAGAAGGACATGATCATCCGCGGGGGCGAGAACATCTACAGCGTCGAGATCGAGCAGCGGCTGGTGAACCACCCCGAGATCGCCGACGCCGCCATCTACGGCGTGCCGCACCCGGAGCTGGGCGAGGAGGTCAAGGCCACCGTGCAGCTGGAGGCCGGCTCCGAGCTCACGGAGGCCGCGGTGAAGCAGTGGGTCGCCGACGGGCTGGCCGCCTTCAAGGTCCCGGCCTACGTCGACCTGACCTTCGACAAGCTCCCGCGCAACGCGAGCGGGAAGCTGCTCAAGAACGTCCTCCGCGGCGAGGGCGACGTCAGCTTCGCGGAGACGATGTAGCCGGAGCACGTGGCAGAGAGGGCCAGCACTCCGCTCGATGACCCCGTCGAAGGCGGGCGGGTAGATCACGTGGCCGCGGATCGCCGGGTCGTAGGACCCGAGCCGCATCAGCTGGGCGGCCTCCGGGGGGGCCCAGGACGGCAGCGTGATGGTGATGCCCTGGGGAGCGGACGGCTCGAACCCGAGCCGGCCGTAGTACTTCGGGTTGCCCTCGAGGACCACCAGGGGCTCACCACGACGATCGGCCTCGGCCGTGACCGCGGCGACGAGTGCCGTTCCGATCCCCTGGCCCTGCCGGTCCGGCGCGACGGCCAGCGGAGACAGGCTTGCGATCGTGCGCACGTTGCCGGCGAGGTCGTCGAGGCCGACGAAGCTGACCATCACGTGGCCCACGACCGAGCCCTCGAGCTCCGCGACCAGCGCCAGCTCGGGCACGTAGGCAGCCGACGCTCGGATGGCCTCCACGAGCCGCGCCTCCGCCTCCGACCCGAAGGCCGCCGCCACGACCTCGCCGATCGCGGCGTGATCGGCCGCCGTCTCCCGGCGGATCAGCAGGCCGTCCCCGGGCTCGGGCATCGTGGGGCTCAGCCTCCGCTCGCGTCCTGGACCCGCTGCTTGCCCTCGGAGATCCAGGGCATCATCTCGCGGAGCTGCTCACCGACGCGCTCGATCTGGTGCTCCTGGCCGCGTGCCTGGAGCTCCTTGTACCGCTTGCGACCGCCCTCGCTCTCGGCCACCCACTCCTGGGCGAACGAGCCGTCCTGGATCTCGCCGAGGATCTTCTTCATCTCCGCCTTCACCGAGTCGGTGATGATGCGCGGACCCCGGGTCAGGTCGCCGTACTCCGCCGTGTCGGAGATCGAGTAGCGCATGCCGGCGATGCCCTGCTCGTACATGAGGTCGATGATGAGCTTCAGCTCGTGCAGGCACTCGAAGTAGGCCGACTCGGGCTGGTAGCCCGCCTCGACGAGGGTCTCGAAGCCCGCCTGCACCAGGGCCGTCAGCCCGCCGCACAGCACGACCTGCTCCCCGAAGAGGTCCGTCTCCGTCTCCTCCTCGAAGGTGGTCTCGAGGACGCCGGCGCGTGCGCCACCGATCGCCGCGGCATACGACAGCGCGAGGTCGCGGGCCTTCCCGGTCGCGTCCTGTGACACCGCGATGAGGCACGGGACCCCGCCGCCCTCGACGTACGTGCGGCGCACGAGGTGGCCGGGACCCTTCGGGGCGACCAGCGCGACGTCGACGTCCGCCGGCGGCACGACCTGCTGGAAGCGGACCGAGAAGCCGTGCCCGACGAACAGCGCATCACCCGCGTTGAGGTGGGGCGCGATGTGGTCGTTGAAGATCGCCTTGTGCTCGGTGTCGGGGCCCAGGAGCATGATCAGGTCGGCCTCCGCGGCGGCATCGGCGACCGAGAGCACCGGCAGGCCCGCGGTCTCGGCCTTGGCGACGGACGATGAGCCCTCGCGCAGGCCCACGCGCACGTCGACACCCGACTCCTGCAGGTTGAGGGCATGGGCGTGGCCCTGGCTGCCGTAGCCGATCACGGCGACCTTGCGGCCGGCGATGAGGGAGCCGTCGGCGTCCTTGTCGTAGTACACGTTTGCCATCAGTCTTCACTTCCGTCGTAGAGGAGCGGACACCATGTTCCGCGCCGGAGGGTGGTGGGCACCAATCGGTGATCAGGCCGAGCGGAGGCGTCGCGCGGCGGCGTTGTCGAGCTTCGGCAGGGCGACCCGGCCGGTGCGCTGGAGCTCGGCGATGCCGTAGGGGCGGAGCAGCTCGGCGAAGTCGTCGAGCTTGTCGGGAGGGCCGTCGAGGGACAGGGTGAGGCGCTCGTGACCGACGTTCAGGATCCGTCCCTCGAACACGTCGACCAGCTCGATGATCTGGCTGCGAGTGGCCGCGGGTGCGTCGACCGTGACCAGCATCAGCTCCCGCTCGACGGCGTCGCGCGGGTCCAGCTCGGTGATCTTCACGACGCTGATCAGCTTGAACAGCTGCTTGGTGACCTGCTCGAGCGGCGCCGACGCGACGTCGACCGCGATCGTGATCCGGCTGAAGCGCTCGTCCTCCGTGGGCGCCACGGCGAGGCTGATGATGTTGAACCCGCGCCGGGCGAACAGACCCGACACCCGGGCGAGCACGCCGGCCTTGTTCTCCACCAGGACGGAGAGGATGTGGTGCTGGATGTCGTCGTTGGTGGGGCTCACTGGACGATGTCCTTCCCGAGGGCGGGGTCGGTGATGATGTCGTCGTTGCTGGCGCCGGCGGCGACCATCGGGAACACCTTCTCCGAGGAGTCGGTGCGGAAGTCGATGACCACCGGGCGGTCGTCGATCTCGTTGGCCTTCTGGATGGCCGACTCCACCTCCTCGGGCGAGTCGACCCGCATGCCGACGCAACCCATGGCCTCGGCCCAGAGCTTGTAGTCGGGCAGGTCGGGCGACAGGTACACCTCGGAGTAGCGCTCCTCGTAGAACATCTCCTGCCACTGGCGGACCATGCCGAGGTAGGCGTTGTTGAGGATGGCGATCTTCACGGGGATCCGCTCGGCGGCCGCGGTGACGAGCTCCTGGGCCGTCATCTGGAAGCAGCCGTCGCCGTCGACCGCCCAGACCATGGCGTCGGGCCGGCCGACCTTGGCGCCGATGGCCGCCGGCACCGCGAAGCCCATCGTGCCCAGGCCCCCCGAGTTCACCCAGGTGTACGGGTGGTCGAACTTCCAGTACTGCGACGTCCACATCTGGTGCTGGCCCACGCCCGAGGCGACGATGCAGTCGTCCGGCGTGTTGTCGCGGAGCTGCTCGAGGACGAACTGCGGCTTGAGCGCGTCGCCGGGCTCGGACTGGATGTAGCTGAGCGGATGGGTCTCCTGCCAGCCCGAGATGGTGCGCTTCCAGGGCGAGCGCTCCGGGAAGGCGGAGCCGCTGGCGAGCAGGCCCTTGATGACCGACACCAGCTCCTCGATCACGAGGCGGCAGTCGCCGACGATCGGGACGTCGGGCCGGCGGACCTTGCCGAGCTCGGCGGGGTCGATGTCGACGTGGATGATCTTGGCCTCGGGAGCGAACGCGTCGACCTTGCCCGTGATCCGATCGTCGAACCGGCTCCCGAGCGCGATGAGCAGGTCCGAGCGCTGCATCGAGGTGACCGCCGTGTAGTTGCCGTGCATGCCCGGCATGCCGAGGCAGAGGGGGTGCGAGTCGGGGAAGGCGCCCCGCGCCATCAGGGTGGTGACGACGTGGATGTCGCACAGCTCGGCCAGCTCGCGCAGGGCCTCGGCCGCCCGGGCCTTGAGGATGCCGCCGCCGGCGTAGATCACCGGGCGCTCGGAGCGCAGGATCAGCTCGGCGGCCTCGCGGATCTTCCGGGGGTGCCCCATGGTGTTCGGCTTGTAGCCGGGCAGCCCCTCCCGCACCTCGGCGTCGTCGGGCCAGTGCCACTCCATGGCGGAGTTGGGGTTCTTCGGGTCGACGATGTCCTTGGGGATGTCGAGCAGCACGGGTCCGGGCCGACCGGTGGTGGCGATGTGGAAGGCCTCGCGGACCGCCCGCGGGATGTCGGCCGCGGACGTGACCAGCTCGTTGTGCTTGGTCACGGACCGTGTGATGCCGATCGTGTCGCACTCCTGGAAGGCGTCGGTGCCGATGGCGCCGACCGGCACCTGACCGGTGATCACGACCATGGGGATCGAGTCCATGTAGGCGTCGCAGAGCGGCGTGACGATGTTCGTGGCCGCCGGACCGCTCGTCACCATGGCGACGCCGGGCCGGCCGGTGACGTGGGCGTAGCCCTCCGCCATGTGGCCCGCGCCCTGCTCGTGGCGCACGAGGATGTGCCGGATCGGGCTGTCGAGCAGCGGGTCGTACACCGGCAGGATGCAGCCGCCGGGCAGGCCGAAGATGGTGTCGACGCCCTCCATCTCGAGGGCCTTGATCAGAGCTTGTGATCCGGTGAGCTGCATGTCCTGGGTTGCCTTTCCTGCAAAACGAGAACGACCTCCCGTCTGGGAGGTCGTGAGCGCACGCGCGAGGTGGTCGATCGCGTGCGCTAGGTGATTACCAGGAGGGTCGAGGTGGCCACGGCGGCAGTGTTCCACGCCAGCCGGTTCGCAGGCAACCCCGGACCCTGCTCAGGCCTCGGTGATGGCGCCCCGCTCGGCGCCGGACGCGAGGCGCGGCGTACTTGGCCAGCACGCCGCTCGTGTAGCGGGGCTCCGGCAGCTTCCAGTCCGCCTTGCGAGCCTCGATGGTGGCGTCGTCGACGAGCAGGTCGATCGTGTGGGCGACGACGTCGATGCGGATGGTGTCGCCCTCCTCCACGAACGCGATGGGGCCGCCATCGACGGCCTCGGGCGCGACGTGTCCGATGCAGAACCCGTGGGTGCCACCCGAGAAGCGGCCGTCGGTGACGAGCGCCGCGTCCCCGCCCCGTCCGACTCCCTTCATGGCGCCGGTGATGGCGAGCATCTCGCGCATGCCGGGGCCGCCCTTGGGGCCCTCGTAGCGGATGACGACGATGTCGCCGGCCTCGATCCGATCGCCGAGGACGGCCTCCATGGCGGCGTCCTCGCCGTCGAACACCCGAGCCCGGCCCTCGAACTGCAGGTGGTCGATGCCGGCCACCTTGACGACCGCGCCCTTCGGGGCCAGCGAGCCCTTGAGCACCGCGATGCCGCCGACGTTGTGCAGCGGATCGGACAGCGGGTGGATCACGTCACCATCGGGGGCCGGCGGATCGATGGCGGCGAGGTTCTCCGCCACCGTCTTGCCGGTGACCGTGAGGCAGTCCCCGTGCAGGAGCCCGGCCTCGAGGAGGTGGCGCATGACCACCGGCACGCCACCGATCCGGTCGATGTCGACCATGTGGTACTTGCCGTGCGGCTTGGTGTCGGCGATGTGGGGCACACGGGCGGCGACCTTGTTGAAGTCCTCCAGCGCCAGCTCGACGCGCGCCTCGGCCGCGATGGCGAGGAGGTGCAGCACGGCGTTGGTCGAGCCGCCGAGCGCCATGGTGACGGCGATGGCGTTCTCGAACGCCTCCTTCGTCATGATCTGCCGCGGCCGGATGCCGAGCCGCAGCAGGTTGACGACGGCCTGTCCGGACTCGAAGGCGAGGTCATCCCGGCGGCTGTCCGGGGCCGGGGGCGACGACGACCCGGGCAGCGACATGCCGATGGCCTCGGCGATCGACGCCATGGTGTTGGCGGTGAACATGCCGGCGCAGGCGCCCTCGCTGGGGCAGGCGCCCCGCTCGATCTCGAGCAGCTCGGCGTCGTCGATGGTGCCGGCGGCATGGGCGCCGACGGCCTCGAACACCGAGACGATGTCGGTGGCCTGGCCCTTGTGGGACCCGGGCAGGATCGACCCGCCGTAGAGGAACACCGCCGGGAGGTTGATGCGGGCGGCGGCCATGAGCATCCCGGGCAGGCTCTTGTCGCACCCGGCGAAGGTGACCATGCCGTCGAAGCGCTCGGCGTGCATCACCGTCTCGACCGAGTCGGCGATGATCTCGCGGCTGACGAGCGACGCCCGCATGCCCTCGTGGCCCATCGAGATGCCGTCGGACACGGCGATGGTGGTGAACTCGATCGGGAACCCGCCCGCCTCGCGGATCCCCACCTTGGACCGCTGGGCCAGCCGAGCCAGCGGCATGTTGCAGGGCGTCACCTCGTTCCACGACGACGCCACCGCCACCTGCGGCTTGTCCCAGTCGTCATCGGTCATCCCGATCGCCCGCAGCATGGCGCGGGCCGGAGCCCTGCTCGGCCCGTCCGTCACCTCCCGGCTGCGCGGCTTGATGTCGACCGGGGTCTCACCCTGCTCAGCTGCCATGCGCCGCAGGCTACCGGCGCCGTTCAACCCGCCCCCAAGCGTGTTCCGTGCTGCGGTCAACGCTCCGACCAGGCCCGCAGGATGGCCGCGGCCAGAGGCCTCCGGTTGGCTGAGGTAGGCGCAGTGGCCCCCGGGCACCTCGTCGGGCTCGATGCCGAGGCGGTCGCGGACGATGCCGCGCATCCACTCGGGCGGGAAGAAGCGATCGTCCATGCAGAGCAGGAAGCGGGTGGGGACGTCGGGCCAGGCGGCGAGCGGCCACGGGTCCTCCATCACCCGTGCCGGTCTGGTCGCGCGGCGGGTCGGACGCCGCCAGCACCTCCGGCGGGACGTCGTGCAGGAAGAGCGTCTCCTCGCTGTCGTCGGGGAGCCCCTGGGCGGCGATCGCCTCGGCGCAGCCGACGTGGCCCCACCAGTCCCCACCGGTCTCGCCGGGCTCGGGGATCATCGCCGTCACGAGGACGATCAGCGCGACCGGGATCCGATCGGCGACCAACGGCGCGGTGAAGCCGCCCAGCGACTGGGCGACGAGCACGAGGTCGTCGCGACGGTCGCCGATGGCCTCGACCACCGCGTCGGTGTACGCGGCCAGTCCGGCCGCTTCGTCGTCGCACGGCAGGTCCATCGCCACGACGTCGTGGCCGGCGGCCCGCAGCTCGGCCGCGACCAGGTCCCAGGACGACGCCCGTCCCCCGGCCCCGTGGATGCACACGAACGTCGCCATCACCCAGTCTGACGTCCCGCCCGCCCCGTTCTCATCGCCCCCACCCCCGCAACTTGTGTGCAGAACGTCGTCTGATGACACGTATCCAACACAGGCTGCTGCGGGTTCGAGTGCCGCGGGGTCGGAGCTGGGCGCGGGCTAGAGGCCGGCCTTGGCGCGGAGGAGGGCGGTGGCGGCCTTGCCGTCGGCTTGGCCCTTGGACGCCTTCATGACCTTGCCCATGAAGAAGCCGACGAGCTTGCCCTGGGCCTTGTCGTCGCCGGCGCCGAGCTGGGCCCACTCGTCGGGGTGCTCGGCGATGACGGCATCGACGATGGCCTCGAGGGCACCCGTGTCGAGCGCCTCGAAGCCGTGGGCGGCGGCGACCTCCGCGGGCGACGACCCGGTGGCCACGACCTCGGCCAGGACGGTCTTCGCCTGCGTGGCGGTGAGCTCGCCGCCGGTCTCCATCTTCACGAGGGCGGCGAGGTGCTCCGCCGACAGCGATTCGGCGCCCTCGACGGCGAGGTTGTGCTCGACGTGGGTGAGCACCCGGGCGGGGTCAGCACCAGCATCGATCGCGGCCAGGGCCAGGCCGTCGAGGTCCCGTTCGACCGCGATCGCGACTCCGCCCGTGGACCCCGCTCCCACGGCGGCGGCCAGCGCGGTGCGGCGAGCGGCGGGGAGCGCCGGCAGCGCGGCGTCGATGCGGGCGATGTCGTCGGCGCTGGGCTCGAGGGGCACGAGGTCGGGCTCGGGGAAGTAGCGGTAGTCGTCGGCGTCCTCCTTCACCCGAAGGGTGCCGGTGCGCCCGGCGGCCTCGTCCCAGTGGCGCGTCTCCTGGCGGACCTTCTCCCCGCCGTCGAGCAGGTCGATCTGGCGGAGCGCCTCGTGGTCGATCGCTCGGCCGAGCGAGCGCAGCGAGTTCAGGTTCTTGATCTCGCAGCGCGTGCCCCAGGGCTCGCCGGCGCGGTTCACGGAGACGTTGGCGTCGACGCGCATCGAGCCCTCCTCCATCTTGGCGTCGCTCACGCCGGTGGCGAGGAGGATGGCGCGCAGCTCCCTCGTGTACTCCTGGGCCTGGTCGCTCGTCCGCATGTCGGCCTCGGACACGATCTCCACCAGGGGGACCCCGGAGCGGTTGTAGTCGACCAGGCTGTGCTGAGCGTCGTGGACCCGCCCGCCGCCGCCGACGTGGTTGAGCTTGCCGGTGTCCTCCTCGATGTGGGCGCGGGTGATGCCGACCCGGAGGCCCGACGGCAGCTCGAGCACCCCGTGCTCGTTGGTCGGCAGGTCGTACTGGGAGACCTGGTAGTCCTTCGGCTGGTCCGGGTAGAAGTAGTTCTTCCGGGCGAAGACCGACCGCTTCACGTCGCACGCGAGCGCCCGACCGAGGCGCATGGCCATCTCGACCGCGGCCTCGTTGAGCACCGGCAGCGACCCCGGCAGGCCGAGGCACGTGGGGCAGGTGTTGGCGTTGGGCTCGTCACCGAACTGGTTGGGGCACGAGCAGAACAGCTTCGTCTCGGTGGCCAGCTCGCAGTGCACCTCGAGCCCGATCACCATCTCCCACCCGTCGGGCAGCGTCATGCCAGCGCTCCCTCGAGGGCGGCGGCGGCCCGGAACATGGTGACCTCGTCGAGGGCGTCGGCCATGACCTGGATGCCGACGGGCAGGCCGTCGTCACCCACACCGAACGGCACCGACACCGCGGGGTGTCCGGCCAGGTTGGACGGGATCGTGCACACGTCGTTGAGGTACATGGCGAGCGGGTCGGCCTTCGCGCCGAGCTCGAACGCGGTGGTGGGCGACGTCGGTGACAGCAGCACGTCGAAGCGCTCGTAGGCGGCCTGGAAGTCGCGGATGATGAGCGTGCGGACCTTCTGGGCCTTGCCGTAGTAGGCGTCGTAGTAGCCGGCCGACAGGGCGTAGGTGCCGAGCATGATGCGCCGCTCGACCTCGGCGCCGAAGCCGGCCGTGCGGGTGCGGTCGTACATCTCGCCCGTGGTGGGCGCGTCGACCCGGAGGCCGTAGCGGACGCCGTCGTAGCGAGCCAGGTTGCTCGACGCCTCGGCGGGCGCGATCAGGTAGTAGGCGGACAGCCCGTAGATCACCGCGGGCACCGACACCTCTTCGACCTTGGCGCCGGCCGCCTCGAGCGCCTCGGCGGCGGCCGCGGCACGGGCGGCGACGTCGGGGGCGATGCCCTCGATGTCGAGCAGCTCCTTCACGACGCCCACGCGCAGCCCGTCGACGCCGGTGCCGAGGTGATCGAGCACCGACGGCACCGCCTCGGGGATCGACGTCGAGTCGGCAGGGTCGTGGCCGGCGATCACCTCGTACAGGGCCGCGGCATCGGCGACCGTGGCGGCGAACGGCCCGATCTGGTCGAGGCTCGACGCGAAGGCGACCAACCCGTAGCGGCTCACCCGTCCGTAGGTGGGCTTCATCCCGACCACGCCGCACAGCGCGGCGGGCTGCCGGATGGAGCCACCGGTGTCGGACCCGAGCGCGAGCGCGCTGAAGCCGGCCGCCACCGCCACCGCGCTGCCGCCGGACGAACCGCCCGGCACCTTGGTCGGGTCGTGCGGGTTCCTCGAGGGCCCGAAGGCGGAGTTCTCGGTGGACGACCCCATCGCGAACTCGTCGAGGTTCGTCTTGCCCACGGAGATCGCGCCCGCCGCGGTGAGCCGTTGGACGACGGTGGCGTCGTACGGCGGCTTCCAGCCCTCGAGGATCTTCGAGGAGCACGTGGTGGGGATCCCCGTGGTGCAGAGGTTGTCCTTCAGCGCGATGGGCACTCCGGCCAGCGGCCCGGGGTCCTCCCCCGCCGCGACCCGGGCGTCCAGGGCATCGGCCGCCGCGAGCGCCTCCTCGCGCGTGACGAGGTTGAAGGCGTGCAGCTCCGCGTCACGTGCGTCGATGGTGGCGAGGTGCTCCTCCACGACGGACCGTGCGGTCCGCTCGCCCGAGCGCACCGACGCGGCGATCTCCAGCGCAGTCATGGCGCTTCGCCGAGGACGGGAGGGACGCGGAACATGCCCTGGTCGGTGTCGGGGGCCTCGGCCAGCACGGCGTCGCGGATCCCCGCGTCCCGGGCCACGTCCGGGCGCCACACGTTCTTGAGGGGGTAGGGGTGGGATGTCGGCGGCACGTCGGCCAGGTCGAGGGCCTCGACATCGGCGGCGTGCTCGAGGATCGCGGCCAGCTGCGGGGTGAAGGTGTCGATCTGCTCGTCGGTGAGCTGCAACCGGGCCAGCTTGGCCACGTGGGCCACCTCATCGCGCGACAGCGAAGCCATAGGCAGGCCATCGTAGGGGCGACCCCGCTGGGCTCCCGAACCCGTTGGCGACGAGGCGGTCAGGTACCCCGCTCGACGAGCTCGTAGAGCTGGCCGTCGGGCGCCCAGAAGTGGACGTAGCGCTCCCGGTCGTTGCTCGACACCTCGTCGTCGGTGACGACGCCGGCGGCGCGCAGCTCGGCCAGTGCCCCGTCGAGGTCACGGACGAGGAGGCCGATCGTGCGACCGGACTCGCCGTCGTCGGAACCCGTGACCGCGACGGTGGTGCCGTCGGGCAGAGCGAAGACGTCGGCGTCCATGCCCCGGGCGTCCTGGGGGACGAGCCCCAGGACGTCGCGCACGAAGGCGGCCATCTCGGGGCGCGACGGGGAGAAGGTGCCCACGAAGGTGAGCCCGAGCACCTCCATCAGCGGGGGTCGCGCCACATGGGGGTGAGGCTGGGGCCGCCCTCGACCCGGATCTCGCCGGCGTCCACGAAGCCGTGGCGGTGGTAGAGCGTGTGGTTCCGGGGGTTGGTGGACTCGAGGTAGGCGCGGGAGCCGTCGGCATCGCACCGAGCCAGCACGGGCTGCAGCACCGCGGTGCCGAGGCCCTGGCCCTGGTTCGCCGGCACGGTGCTGACCACGTTGAGGTACCAGTGCGGTTCGTGGGGATGGTTGGCCGTCATCGTCGCCCCGAGGACGCCGAGCCGCTCCATCTCGTCGGGCGCGAAGGGGCTCGGCCCCTCGTCGGCCGCCTCCTGGACGCGGTCGGCCGCCGAGCGACCGTGCTCGAAGGTGGGGTCGCGCCACAGCGCCACGCAGGCGTCCCCGGTGAGGTGCACGATGCCGCGGTCGGGCAGCATGTCCCGGGCCAGGCCGCCGAAGAGGATCCGCAGCCGGTCGAGACGGACGGCGGCGTCAGGGAACAGCCAGCTCATCACCGGATCGTCGTAGAAGCCGGCGGCCGCGATCTGGGCGATGCGGTCTGCGTCGTCGAGGGTGGCGGAGCGAACGTCGGCCATGCGCGGACCGTACCGGGCTACGAGGCGGCGGTGCGCTCCCGGACCGTCAGCTCGACCCGCTCGTCGTAGAAGCACATGAGGCCCGCGATGCCCTCGGCGCCGGGGATCGGCTGCTCGTAGCTCCACACGATCCCGTCGTGGACCTGGTCGCCGACGGTGAGCGACCAGTAGGACGCGTCGCCCTTGAACGGGCAGGTGGTGCTGAAGGTCGTGGCGCGGAGGAGGTCGGTGCGGACGTCGTCGCGCGGGAGGTAGTAGCGCGTCGGGAGCCCGGTCTCCTCGAGCAGCACCGGCCGATCGGACTCCGCCACCTTCTCGCCGTCGACATGGACCTCGACGTGGAGGTCCGAGGGGGTGATGGCGATCGTGTGTCCGTGGGTCATGTCCTCTTCAACGGCCGGCGCGGGACGGGCATTCCGCGGCCAGACTCCGGGGATGCTCACCAGCGAGTCGCGCATCCTCACCACCCACGCCGGGAGCCTCCCGCGGCCCGCCGACGCTGGCCGACATGCACGGTCGCCGGAGCCGCGGCGAGCCGGTCGATGCCGACGACATGCAGCACGCCATCGAGGCGGCGACCGCGTCGGTGATCGCCGCCCAGGTGAAGGCCGGCATCGACATCGGCAACGACGGCGAGCAGGCGCGGGAGAGCTTCGTGACCTACGTGCAGCACCGCATGACCGGCTTCGGCGGCACGAGCCAGCGGCCGCTCATGCGCGACCTGCAAGAGCACCCGGACTTCCTCGAGCTGGCTGCCCCGCGCTTCGGGCGGATCAAGGTCAGCCTCATGGCCGCGCCCGCGGCCATCGCGGAGGTCACCTACCGCGACACCGCCGAGCTCGACGCCGAGTGTGCGCTCGTGGCGGACGCGCCGTTCGCGCAGACCTTCATGACGGCGTGCTCCCCCGGCATCGTCGCCTCGGCCATGGAGAACCGGCACTACGCCACGCACCGACGACTACGTGCGGGCCGTGGCCGCCGCGCTGAGCACCGAGTACCACGCGATCGTCGACCGCGGCCTGCTGCTCCAGATCGACGCGCCCGACCTCGCCCTCGAGCGCCACACGCTCTTCGCCGATCGCCCCCTGTCGGAGTTCCTCGCCTGGGTGGAGCTGGTGGTCGACGCGATCAACGGCGCCCTGGAGGGGATCGACCCTGACGCGGTGCGGCTCCACGTCTGCTGGGGCAACTACGAGGGTCCGCACACCCACGACGTCGCCCTGGACGAGATCCAGCCGCTGCTCTACGGGGCCAACGTCGGGGCGCTCGTCATCTCCATGGCCAACGCCCGCCACGCCCACGAGGTGCGCTGCTTCGAACGACGGCCGCTGCCCGACCACATGACGCTGGTCGCGGGAGTGATCGACACCACCAGCAACTACGTCGAGCACCCGGAGGTCGTCGCCGACCGGATCGTCCTGGCGGCCCGTGCCGTCGGCGACCCGTCCCGCGTCATCGCCGGCACCGACTGCGGCTTCGACACGACGGCGGGCATCGGCGATGTGGCGCCGTCACTCGTGTGGGAGAAGCTCGCCGCCCTGCGAGCCGGCGCCGACCTGGCCACCGAGGTGTTGTTCTAGATCCGGAAGAAGAGGTTGCAGAAGCGCTCGGCCAAGGCGGCGTCGCCGCGGGCGGAGCCGCCGTTGATGCGACCCATGGCGGTCAGCACGAAGCTGGCGGCGTCGAACTCGAGCACCAGGGGCAGGTCGCTGAGGTCACCGGGCTCCAGCGCCACCCCTTCCGCGCTCACCGACACGCGGGTGTCGCCGGCGTTGTTGCCGCTGATCCGCACCCCGAGCTCGAAGGGCTCGATGTCGGCGCAGTCGGCGGTCGACTGCCAGACGATGAAGCAGAACGGCACCAGCAGGTCAGCGGCATCGCCATCCAGGGCGTGCGAGCCGCCGGCGCCCTGGCGGATGTCCCAGGTGTGCACGGCGTAGTCGACGAGCTGGGCCACCGGGTAGAAGAACGCCGGCAGGGGCCCCATGTACTTGTGCGGCACGAGGAACCCACCCCACGCGTCGGCGTCGAGGCCCTCGATGAAGGCGAGCATCTCGGCCCGGTCCTTGTCGAGCCGCGCCAACAGCTCGTCCTGAGGGGTACCTCGAAACGCGAGCGCGCCCTCGTTCACGTGCCGGTCCATGCCCCGCACGCCGAGCGGATCTGCGGCGGTGCCGCCGGCCCGCGCCACGTCGATGCCGCTGAAGTAGCCCTCCGTGGTGTCGACGAGGTGCCCGATGATGTCGCGCACCTGCCAGTGGCCCGAGGCCGTCGGTGCCTCCCACGCCGCCGGCGGCGATGCCAGCGCCAGCATCTGGTCCGAGTGCTCGCGGACCGTTCGCAGCAGGTTGTCCTTGCTGGCGAAGTCGCTGAACTCCCACTCGCTCATGTGGGCCCCCCTCCAACGCGTGCGACCGGATGGTACGCCGTTCGGGTGGGCCCGGCGAGCGGGTCAGGCGGTGCTGGCGCGGAGCTTGAACACGGCCCCGGTGGCGTCGGTCGCGGTGGCGAGCACGCCGTACGGCGTGGCCTCGGCCGCGACGATCGTCGAGCCACCCAGCTCGGAGACCTTGGCCAGCGCGGCGTCGACGTCGTCGACCGCGAAGTACACCGACCAGTGCGCCGGCACGCCCTCCGGCAGCCAGTCGGAGGCGTCCATGATCCCGGCGTGCTCGCCGTCGGCGACCTCGAGGAGCGAGTAGCGGAACCCGGGCTCGTCGCCCACCGTCTGGGGATCCCACCCGAACACGTCCCGGTAGAACGCCAGGCTCTTGTCGTAGTCACGGGTGTGCAGCTCGAAGTGGCATGGCGCGCCACCGGTGCCGACCAGGCCGCCCCGGTGCTCCCCGGGCTGCCACATGCCGATCATGGCGCCGCCCGCGTCGGCGAGGACCGCCATGGTCCCCAGCGTGCCCACGGCCATCGGCTCGACGTACAGCTGGGCCCCGTTGGCCTTGGCGACCTCCGCGGTCTTCGTGGCGTCCTCGACGGCCAGGTACACGGACCAGACGTCGGGCATGCCCTCCTCCTGGGCCGCCATGAGCCCGGCCACCTGCTCGCCGTCCTTCCGGAGGTTCGTGTAGCCGCCGAACTCGGGGTTGGGCTCATCAGCGGTCCACCCGAAGAGCCCGGCGTAGAAGGCCTTGCTCTTCTCCACGTCGGACGACATCAGGTCGACCCAGCACGGGGCACCGGTGGGGACGTTGTCTCGGATGGTCATGAGGGCTCCTCGTGCTGTGGCCTGTGGTGGGCACATCGTTGCCCCTTCGACGAGGCCCCGCCGGCAAACTCATCGGCGCGATCAGATCGGCCGCGACTTGTGTGAGTGAGTGCTCACTCAGATATCCTCGGCCGGATGGTGAAGGTCATCGAGCGCAAGCGGGCGAGCGCCCTGCCCCCGGACGAGCGGCGCTCGGCGATCATCGACGCGACCCTTCCCCTGCTCCTCGAGAACGCGGAGATGGTGACGACGCGCCAGATCGCCGAGGCGTCGGGGATCGCCGAGGGCACCATCTTCCGGGTCTTCGCCGACAAGGACGCGGTGATCGCGGCGGTGATCGACGCGGCCGTCGATCCCGCGCCGATGGAGGCGGCCCTCGGTGAGCTCGACCCTGACGGGCCGCTCGACCGCGTCCTCACCCAGGCCATCGCGATCCTGCAGCGCCGCACCATCGAGGTCTGGCGGCTCATGTCGAGCGTCGGGCCGCGCTTCCACGACCGCGTGCGTCGACCCATGACCGACAGCGCCGTCCTCGTCGCCATCTTCAAGACCCATCGCGACGAGATCGGGATCGAGCCGGTGGCCGCGGGCCGCTACCTCCGCGCCTTGGCCCTCTCCACGAGCCATCCGATGATGACCGAGGAGCCGATGCCGCCCAAGGAGATCGCCGCCCTGTTCCTCCACGGCGTCGGCAAGAGGCCGCCATGCTGATGCGCCTCCTGCGCACCAACCTGCGCCCCTACAAGCACGACCTCATCCTGTTGGTCGCGCTCCAGAGCGTGCAGGTCGCCGCGGCGCTCAGCCTCCCGGCCCTCAACGCCGACATCATCGACCAGGGCGTCCTGACGGGTGACACGGCCTTCATCCGGTCGCGCGGCGCCCTCATGCTCCTGTTCGCGATCATCCAGGTCGTCTTCGCCGTCGCCGCGGTGCGCGTCGGCGCACGGGTCGCGATGGGCTTCGGCCGCGACGTCCGCGCCGCGCTCTTCCACCAGGTCACGGACTTCTCGGCCCGCGAGGTGGGCACCTTCGGCGCGCCGTCGCTCATCACTCGCATCACCAACGACGTGCAGCAGGTGCAGATGCTCGTCGTCATGGCCTGCACGATGGCCATCGCGGCCCCCATCACGATGGTCGTCGGCGTGGTGATGGCGCTCCGTCAGGACGTCGGGCTGTCGATCGTCCTGCTCGTCGCCATGCCCCTCTCGGCGGTGGTGCTGGGCCTGATCGTGAGCCAGATGGTGCCGACCTTCCGCCGCATGCAGGAGTACATCGACAACATCAACCGGGTGCTCCGGGAGCAGATCACCGGCATCCGCGTCGTGCGCGCCTTCGTCCGCGAGCCCGAGGAGACCGAGCGGTTCGCCGTGGCCAACGCCGAGCTCACGGCCACGGCGCTGCGAGGCGGCCGGCTGATGTCGTCGATGTTCCCCACCGTGAACCTGCTCATCAACCTCTCGAGCGTGGCGGTGCTCTGGGTCGGCGCCTACGAGGTCGGCACGGGCGAGCTCGAGGTGGGATCGCTCATCGCCTACATCAGCTACCTCGTGCAGATCCTCATGTCCGTGGTGATGGCCACGTTCACGATCTCGATGGTCCCCCGGGCGTCGGTCTCCGGTGGTCGCATCCAGGAGGTGCTCGACACCGACTCGTCCGTGGCCCCGCCCACCGACCCCGTGCGGGACGTGCCCCGTCACGGCACCCTCGAGATGCAGGGCGTGGGGTTCCACTACCCCGGGGCCGAGGAGCCCGTGCTCAGCGACATCACCTTCTCCACGGCCGCCGGCCGCACGACGGCCATCGTCGGCAGCACCGGGGCGGGCAAGACCACCCTGGTGAGCCTGGTGCCGCGCCTCTTCGACGCCACCGCCGGCACGGTGCTGGTCGACGGCATCGACGTGCGCGAGCTCGAGCCCGCTCGGCTCTGGGACTGCATCGGCTTCGTCCCCCAGCGTCCCTACCTGTTCTCCGGCACCGTGGCGAGCAACCTCCAGTTCGGCCTGCCCGACGCCACCGAGGCGGAGATGTGGGAGGCCCTCGAGGTCGCGCAGGCGGCCGACTTCGTGCGCGACATGCCGGGCCAGCTCGAGGCGCGGATCGAACAGGGAGGCACCAACGTCTCCGGCGGGCAACGCCAGCGGCTGTCGATCGCGCGTGCGCTGGTTCGCAAGCCGTCGATCTACGTGTTCGACGACTCGTTCTCCGCCCTCGACCTGACCACCGACGCCAAGCTCCGTGCCGCGCTCAAGCCCTACACGGCCGAAGCGGCCGTGGTGATCGTCGCGCAGCGGGTGTCGACCATCGCCACCGCCGACGACATCCTCGTGCTCGAGGACGGCCGCCTCGTCGGACGCGGCGCCCATGAGGACCTCCTCGAGAGCTGCCCCACCTACGCCGAGATCGTCCAGTCCCAGATCGGCGAGCGGAGCGCCGCATGACGCGTGGCGTTCCACGGCGCGCCGCGGGTGGACGCGCTCGACCGACGAGCGCACCGACGACGAGACCCCGAAGGTCGATCTCACCGCGCCCGACACGCGGGCGGCGGGGCGCTGGAACTCGGCCGGCATGCCCACCGAGCGGTCCGACCAGTTCGGCCTGGCCGTCCGTCGGCTCTGGTCCCTCCTGCGGCCGGAGCGACCCATCTTGGTGGTCGTGCTCGTCACCGCGGTCGTCAGCGCCTTCCTCAACGTCCTCGGGCCGCGAGTGCTCGGATGGGGCACCGACGTGATCATCGATGGGCTCCGGAGCCCGGCGGGGATCGACCTCGGCCGGCTCCACGAGGTGCTGATGCTCGCCATCGCCCTCTACGCCGTCTCGGCCGCGCTCTCGATCATGACCGCGTGGATGATCGCCGGGGTCGTGCAGCGCCTCATGCAGCGGCTGCGGGCCCAGGCGGAGGCCAAGGTCCACGCCCTCACGCTCCGGCACATCGACCAGCAGGCTCGCGGCGACCTGCTGAGCCGCGTCACCAACGACCTCGACAACCTGGCCCAGAGCCTGCAGCAGACGATGAGCCAGATGCTGACCTCGGTGCTCCTGCTGATCGGCGTGGCCGGGATGATGTTCCTGATCTCGCCCCTGCTGGCCGTCGTCGCGCTCACCACGGTGCCGGTGTCCGTGTACGGCATGCGCCAGGTGGCCGCCCGCGCCCGCCCGCGGTTCCTCACCCAGTGGGGCAGCACCGGCGTCCTCAACGCGCAGATCGAGGAGGCCTTCACGGGCCACGCGATCGTGAAGGCGTTCGGGCGCCAGCACGAGGTGGAGGAGCGGTTCCGCGCCACCAACGACGTGCTGTACGAGGCCAGCTACGGCGCCCAGTTCATGTCGAGCCTCATGCAGCCGCTGACGATGTTCCTCGGCAACGTGCAGTACGTGCTCGTCGCCGTCGTCGGCGGGATGCGCGTGGCGTCCGGAGCCATCTCCGTCGGCGAGGTGCAGGCCTTCATCCAGTACTCGAGGACCTTCTCGATGCCGCTGACGCAGCTGGCGTCGATGATGAACGTCTTCCAGTCCGGCATCGCCTCGCTCGAGCGGGTGCTCGACCTGCTCGACACCGAGGAGCAGACGCCCGACCCGGTCGAGAGCGAGCCGATGCCCCCGATCCAGGGCCGGGTGGCCTTCGAGGACGTGTCGTTCTCCTACGACCCGGCCCGGCCGCTCATCGAGCACCTGTCGCTCGTCGCCGAGCCCGGGCAGACCATCGCCATCGTGGGGCCGACGGGCGCCGGCAAGACGACGCTCGTGAACCTCATCATGCGGTTCTACGAGCTCGACGGCGGCCGCATCACCCTCGACGGCCGCGACATCTCGCAGATCCCGCGGCGCGCCCTCCGCGAGCACCTCGGGATGGTGCTGCAGGACACGTGGCTCTTCGGCGGCACGATCCGGGACAACATCGCCTACGGGCGCCCCGACGCCACCGAGGAGGAGATCCTCGAGGCGGCGCGGGCCACCTACGTCGATCGCTTCGTGCACCACCTCCCCCTCGGCTACGACACGGTGATCGACGAGGAAGGCGACAACATCAGTGCCGGGCAGAAGCAGCTGCTCACCATCGCCCGGGCCTTCCTGTCCCAGCCCGCGATCCTCATCCTCGACGAGGCGACGAGCTCCGTCGACACCCGCACGGAGGTGCTGATCCAGGAGGCGATGAACGCGCTGCGTGCCGACCGCACCAGCTTCGTCATCGCCCACCGTCTCTCCACCATCCGGGGCGCCGACGTGATCCTCGTGATGGAGGACGGTCGCATCGTCGAGCAGGGATCGCACGACGAGCTCCTGTCGCGCGACGGCGCGTACTTCCGGCTCTACAGCTCGCAGTTCGCGGCGGCGGTCATCGACGAGGACTAGGGCACGAGCCCATCGAGGGCGGCGGACACCTCCACCAGCCCCTCCGACGGGTCGTCGAGCATGCGACTGAGCGGCGTCACCGAGATGTACCCGGCCTCGACTGCACCGCTGTCCGTGTCGTCCGGCAGCTCGATGGGATCGCCCCACTCCATCTGAACGTCGAAGGCGTCGTCGTGACCCACCTTCGGCGTGAGCGCGGCGGAGGCCAAGCGTGCGCGGAGGCAGCAGCGCGACCTCGGTGCGGCGCCAGCCCGCCATCTCGTCGAGCGGTCGGTTGGGCACGTTGACGTTGATCACCACCGGGTCGCGCGGGAGGGCGGCGAGGATCGCCTCCGCCACCCGGGCGCCCACCTCGGCGGCGCTGTCCCAACGCTGGTCCGCCAGCATCTCGTCCCAGCCCTGGCCCTCCACGCCGTAGTCGGCGACCGCCTGGCTCACGGCCAGGCCGGAGACGCCGCCGTTGCGCGCGGTCAGCGCCGCCCCCACGGTGCCCGAGTGGTAGATCGCCCGCCCCGAGTTCGCGCCCGGGTTGATCCCGGAGACGACGAGGTCGAAGGCGTCGCCAAAGACGCCGAGCCGGGCGAACATGACGCACAGCGCGGGCGGACCGGTGACCGACCACGCCTCCGGTACGCCGTCGAGGGCGACCCGGCGCACCTCCGGCCGGATGAGGTGCAGCGTGCCCACCGCCGCGCCGGCCCCCGAGTACTCACGGTCGGGGGCTGCGACCACGACGTCGCCCAGGTCGACGAGTCGCTGGGCCAGCACGTGGAGACCGACCGCGTCGACTCCGTCGTCGTTCGTCACGAGGATGCGCACCTCGCCTTCCTAGCGCGAGGACGTTCGGGCCGCTGGAGGACAACCCTGACACTTCTTGTCAGCAGGGGCATGAGACGCTGACAGCACGAGCCGGCGACCGCCCGCTCGAGGCGGCGATCGAAAGGCACGTCATGGACTTCAAGCTCGAGCTGGTCGCGATCCCCGTGTCGGACGTCGACCGGGCCAAGGCGTTCTACGAGCAGGTCGGGTTCAACGCCGACCACGACCACACGATCCACGAGGGCCTCCGCTTCGTGCAGCTCACCCCGCCGGGTTCCGCCTGCTCGATCTGCATCGGCATCGGCATCACCGACGCCGCGCCCGGATCGGTCCGAGGCATGCAGATGGTGGTCGCCGATGCCGATGCCGCTCACGCCGAGCTGACCGGCCGCGGCGTCGACGTGAGCCCCGTCGATCCCCAGCCGTGGGGGCGGTTCGTCTACTTCGCCGACCCCGACGGCAACACCTGGGCGGTGCAGGAGATCGTCATCCCCGATCTCGGATAGGGCTTCGGTCAGCGGTGAGTTCTGGGCGCCTGCCTCGTCAAGGCGTCGATGGACGAGGACAACGGACGAGCACGGGCGGTGGTGGTGCTCCTCCGCGACGGCGAGGAGGTGCTGCTCGGACCCGTCTACGCGCCCGACCGCTGCGATCTCGGCTTCGTCGAAGGGCTGTTGCGGGTGCAGCTCACGGCCCGCCGCTTCGGGTGGTCGATCCGCCTCACGGACGTTCGCCCCGACCTCCTCGAGCTCGTCGACCTCGTCGGGCTGCGAGCCGACCTCGTCGACTGAGGCTCAGGCCTCGACGAAGGGGGGAAGGCCGAACTCGGCGAACAGCTCCGGGTAGAGGAAGTTGTGGTGGCCGGAGAGACGCCCGCCCCGGAACTCGATCACCTGCAGGGACCACGGCTCCCAACGCCCCGGCCCCGCCGGCTTGTAGGCACCGAAGCCCGCCGTGCCGTTCGCCCACACGGGGAGGAGCTTCGAGCCCTCGCACGCGTGCCCGGGACCGACCATCCAGCCGACGACGTTGTCGGGGCCCTGCAGCCAGAGGTCGTGGGGTGGCATCGAGATCACGACGTCGTCGCGGAGCAGGGCGGCCAGCGCCGTCATGTCGTAGCGCTCGAACGCGTCGACGTAGCGGGCGAGGAGCGCCTCGTGCTCGGGATCGACGGTGGAGTCGAGCTCGTCGATCTCCAGCGAGCCGAGCGTCGCGCGCGCCCGCTGGAGCGCGCTGTTCACCGACGCCACGCTGGTCTCGAGCAGCTCCGCCACCTCCGTGGCCGGCCACTTGAGGACCTCGCAGAGGATGAGCACGGCGCGCTGTCGGGCGGGCAGGTGCTGCAGCGCGGCCACGAAGGCCAGGCGGATCGACTCGCGGGCCGCCGCGACGTCGGCCGGGTCGCCGTCGACGGCGATCACACGCTCGTCCGCGATGGGTTGCACGAAGGTGTTCTCGGCATGGGGCGTGAGCACCGCCGTCTCGACGGTGGACGAGGGCCCGAGGTCCATCGGCCGGGCGCGGCGCTGTGGCGCTCGCAGCATGTCGATGCACACGTTTCCCGCGATCCGATAGAGCCACGACTTCACCGACGACCGGCCTTCGAAGCGGTCGATCGCCTTCCAGGCCCGCACGAGGGTCTCCTGCACCGCGTCCTCGGCCTCCGCGCCCGACCCCAGCATCCGGTAGCAGTACCCGGTGAGGTCCCGCCGGTGGATCTTGAGCTCATGGTCGAGATCGATCTCGAGGGTGGTCATCGACGACCAGGCTAGAGGGGTCTCGGCGACGGTCAAGCGGGGCTCCTCCCGTGCGCGTGGGGCGGTGGTTGTGCCATCCGCCTGTCGACGGGTGGGAGGCGCTGAACTCATCGCCGGGGAACGAACCGGCCGGCTCGTGCGTCTCGACAACGATGGGACCTATGACCACCCCTGCCGGCGCACCGCCGACCCAGTGGGATCCGGCACTGCTCGAGCTCTACCGCACGAGCTTCCTGGGGCTGGTGCGCCTGGCCGTCCTGGTGGGGGCGGATCGATCCGTCGCCGAGGAGCTCGTGCAGGACGCCTTCGTGGCGGCCCATCGCACGTGGGACGGCGTGCGCGACCCCCTCGCCTACGTCCGCCGGGCGGTGGTGAACCGCTGCCACAGCTGGGGCCGCCGCCAGACGCTCGAGCGGGATCGCCGCCCCGCGCCGGCACCGGACGCCGGCCTCGGTGCCGACGAGCTCTGGGACGCGCTCGCCACCCTCCCCGACCGGCAGCGGACGGCGATCGTGGCTCGCTTCTACCTCGACCTGCCCGATCCCGACATCGCCGACCTCCTCGGCTGCCGTCTCGGCACGGTCCGCACCACGATCCACCGCGGCCTCGCCACCCTTCGCAAGGAGATCCCCCGATGACCGACCAGCTCGAGACCGACCTGCGAGCGATGCTCGCCGCCCGAGCCGCCGAGGTCACCGCCGATGCGGCCAGCGGCGAGGCCGCGGTTGCGGCCCGGCTCCAGACCGGCGACGCGGCGCTCGCCGAGGTCGTGCCCCTCGCGCGGCCCCGACGGTCGCGCTGGCCGATCGCCGCCGCAGCCGCCGTCGCGGCCGTGGCCGTCCTCGGTGCCGCCATCTGGGCCGCCCAGGACGACGACACCGCCGACGTCGTCACCGATCCACCCCCCGAGGCACCCGCCGCGATCTTCACCGGCGTCGGATCGCCCGAGAGCGTGGCCGGGACGTACGTGTTCGATCGTCTCGACCTCCCCCCGGACCAGCAGCTCACGCTCACGAGCGGGACCGCCGGACCCGATGTCCCCGCCGACCTCGTGGCCATCACGTGGAGCTTCGACGGCCGGCCGGACCTCCCTCCGCCCACCGGCGGGGTCGTGGTGCTCCGCGACCTGGGGGGCGGCAACGAGTGGGAGGTCGTGGAGTCGTACTCGGATGGTGCCTCGATCGACGAGATCAGCCGCACGGCCACGACCATCACGGCGCGCAGCACCGGACCGTCGGGGAGCTACCTCGAGCTCAGCGTGCACCGGCTCGACGGCACGTCGCTCTCCGCCGGCGGGTGCGGCGGCGCCGCGGTCGGCCCGTCTGGCGAGGCGGTGGACGAGGGGCCCGTGGGCTGTGACCTGGTCGACGAGCCCATCCCGTTCGCCGACGAACCGCTGACGGTCCGCCTCAGCATCGTCACGGCCGAGGGCGAGGCGCTGACGCTCGAGGAGCACCTGGTCCCGCCGGCCTCGGAGGGGTCCGTCGACACGACGACTACGACGACCTCGTCCGCGACCCCCACCTCCATCGAGGATGGCACGTCCTCGATCGACGACCCGACGATCGGCGCACCCGGCGACGCCGCCAAGGACGTCGCCGAGCGGGTGATGCGCGACCTGATCGACGACGAGGCCGTCACGATGGAGGTGGCCGACCGTTCCAACGGCGACGTGGTCGTGACGATGGAGACGATCAGCACGGGCACGTCAGTCTTCGCCTTCGTCACCTTCGACGAGGCCCTCGGCGTGCATCGGCTGGTCGGCCTGCAATCCGGGAAGCTCGAGGTCTTCGACGACGAGGGACACCTGTCCATCCCGGCCGCCGGACGGCTGTCGATCTCCGCGAGACCCACCGTGACGCGACGACCCCCAGCCCCTCATCACGCGACCGGCTCGTCGACCACGCCGGAACGGACCACGGTCCCTTCGAGCTACCCGACGACGGTTGGCTCCAGATGGTGCTCGTGGCGGACGACGGGCAGGTGCTGCACCACCTCAGCCAGCGGTGACGCGCTGGGCGAAGGCGACCGCGGTGGCCTCGAGCTCGGCCTGGTCGTAGTCGAGGGTGGCGACGTGGAAGCTCTTCTCGAGCCACAGTCGCTCGACCGGCCCGCTGATCTGCTCCGCGAGGACGTCGGAGTCCTCGGGGTTGACGACGTGGTCCTGCCGACTCGTGATGATGAGCGTGGGTTGGGTGATCTCCGGCAGGCGCTCCCGGACGTCCTGCCCCGCCATGATCATCGTGAGCAGCGGGCGCAGGGGCGTCTCGCCGTAGGAGGCCTCGTCGGCGTCGGGATCGGCGATGTCGCCGCCGATGGAGTCCATGACCTCCATGCCACCGGCGATCATCTCCTCGACCGCCGCCGCCATCTCGGCGGGCACGGCCGCCGGCGCGTTGATGAGGACGATGCCCGCCAGCTCGGGATGACCCTCGGCGAGCGCCGCCGTCAGCGCGCCGCCCATCGACAGCCCGGCGACGACGACCTTGCCGTCGGGCAAGCGCCCTTGCAGCGCGGTGAGGGCCCGCTCCGCCTCGGTGAGCCAGTCGTCCCAGCCCGTCTCGATCATGTCCTCGACCGCGGTGCCGTGGCCGGGCAGCCGGGGCAGGTCGACGGCGAAGCCAGCGTCGGCGAGCGCCTCCGCCAGCGGCCGCATCGACACCGGGCTGCCCGGTGAACCCGTGCAGCACGAGCACGCCGTGCGGCCCGCCCCCCGGCGACGACCACGGCTCGCAACCAGGCAGGACCGGATGGACGTCGTCAGCAGGCGTACGCGGCATGGCCGCACGCTACCGACCCCGTTCTGTGTGCATCCAACACCGCATGCCGATGATCAGCGCACACAGAAGCAGTTCTTACGTGTACGGATCGTCGCGTGGCCTGCTCCTGCCACCAGGCGTCGCCGGAGGGGGTCCAGTCGGGGTCGGGGTAGATGCAGTCGACGGGGCAGGGGTCGAGGCACTTGTCGCAGCCGGAGCAGAGCTCGGGGATGATGATGACGTCCATCCCGTGGTTGAAGATGGCGCCGAACTGCGGTGGGCAGTGCCGGATGCACGTGTCGCAGTTGATGCAGATCGACATGTCGATCATGAGCGGGGGGTTCTTCCACTTGGGGTTCCGCTCGCGGTCGGCGATGCGCTCGGGTCGGCTCGACGCTGCCATCGAGGCTGAAGGTACCAGGGCTCCCAACATTGACCCGCGGGTCAAGTGTCGGGCACGCTCTTGCGCGTGGAACCAGATCGGCGGCTCACCGCGCAAGGCCTCGAGCGCAAGCAGCAGCTGCTCGACCGGGCCGGGGAGCTGTTCGCCGAGCGCGGGTACGCCGAGACCCGGGTCATCGACATCGTGCGGGCGGCCGGCGTGGCCAAGGGTCTCTTCTACTGGTACTTCGAGAACAAGGAAGCGCTCTTCAAGGAGCTGGCCGGCAGCATCCGCCTCAACCTCCGTCGCGAGCAGGGCGCCGCGCTCGACGCCGACGCGCCGCCGCTCGTCAACCTGTACCGGGGCACCGAGGTGTCCGTGCGGTTCATGGCGGAGCACGCCCACTTCTTCTCGCTGCTCGAGGTCGAGGGCCGCAACTTCACCGACGTCCTCCGCCAGGGCACGCAGCAGCACATCAGCGACATGGTGCGCATCATCAAGGCCGGGCAGGCCGACGGCACCATCCGGGAGGAGAACCCGACGCTGATGGCGCTCGGCGTCGTCGGCTCCGTCGGGCACTTCTCGCACTTCCACCGCACCGGTCGGATCTCCCTGCCGCTCGACGAGCTCGGTGCCTTCGTGGCCCGGTACGTCGTCCACTCCGTGGCCGCCGACGAGCAGGCCATCAGCGCCGCGCTGCGGGGCGCTCGAACGCCCGCGCCGGCCTGACGCGGACTTCCTGCACGCGCACTGCAATCGCGATACGGTGCGCCCGCCCAAGACCCCGATTGGTGGAGGTACGCCGCCGTGGCGCAGTACGCATTCCTGTCCGACGAGTGGCTCGAAGAGGCCAAGAAGATCCGCGAGGAGTACGCCGGGCAGTCGTCGCCGCCCGCCCATGCCGTGCGCATGAACCAGATCGTCACGGACGTCCCGTTCGGGGACGGCACGATCGAGGCGCACGTGGACACGTCCGGCGGTGAGATGAGCATGGAGATGGGGCACCTCGAGAACCCCGACCTCACCGTCACGCTCGACTACGCGACGGCCAAGGCGATCCTCGTCGACAACAACCCGCAGGCCGGGATGCAGGCCTTCATGGCCGGCAAGATCAAGGTGCAGGGCGACATGACCAAGATGATGGCCATGCAGTCCGGCGCCCCCGATCCGTCGCAGGCCGAGATCGCCGCCAAGATCCAGGCGATCACCGCCGACTGAACCGTCTGGCGCCCCGCTTCGGGGCGCCAGAGGTTTCGGCACGTGCCCGACCGGCTGGGGCGGCGGCCTCATCGCGGCGGCTGGGGAACGCCACGTCCAGCACGCCGCCCCAGCGAGCCGGGCACGTCCACCTCGCACCGTACACCGGACGTTCCGGGGCCTCCTCGCGGCCGAACCGACCGCGCCGACCGGTGGCTACCCGAGGATCGAGGGCAGCTGCTGGCCGAGGTCGTCGATCGTCCAGCGGTCGTCCCGCTCGAGGCGCTCGCCCATCCGCCACGGCTCCATCACGCGCACGGTGCCGCCCTGCACGAAGAACGTGCGGCCGGTGATCTCGCAGTCCGCCGTCGCGAGGTAGGCGACGAGCGGCGACACGTTGGCGGGGTCCCAGACGTCGAACCCCTCGGTCGGGGCCGCGACCACGTCGCCCAGCCCCGGCGTGGCCTCCGTGAGCCGGGTGCGCGCCGCCGGCGCGATGCAGTTGGACCGCACGCCGTACCGCGACAGCTCCTGCGCGCAGATGATGCTGAAGGACCCGATGCCCGCCTTGGCGGCGCCGTAGTTGGTCTGGCCAGGGTTGCCGAGGAGACCGGAGGTGGACGAGGTGTGGATGATCGAGGCGTTGCACCGTCTCGCCCGCCTTCACCTGCTCGCGCCAGTGGGC
The DNA here is from genome assembly GCA_963721695.1 of uncultured Microthrixaceae bacterium. Taxonomy (GTDB): domain Bacteria; phylum Actinomycetota; class Acidimicrobiia; order Acidimicrobiales; family VFJN01; genus VFJN01. The sequence continues at coordinate 69,343 of CAVRKU010000016.1, read as the reverse complement.
GGCGGCGAAGCGGGTCGGCACGAAGTGGCCCTTCAGGTGCACGTCGACGACCAGGTCCCACTCGTCCTCGGTCATCGACACGAGCATGCGATCGCGGAGGATGCCGGCGTTGTTGACGAGCACGTCGAGACGACCGAACGCGGCGAGGGCGGCGTCGATCAGCTCCCGCCCACCGTCCCAGTCGGTGATGTCGTGGTTGGACGCGATCGCCTCGCCGCCGGCGTCGCGGATCGTCGGCGGCCGTCTCCTCCGCCACCTCACCCAGGTCGTTCACCACGACCTTCGCGCCCTCCTCGGCGAAGAGCAGGGCGTGCTCGCGTCCCAGACCTCGTCCGGCGCCGGTGATGATGGCGACGCGGTCCTCGAGTGAACCCAACGCTGACCTCCTCTAGGGACGCGCCTGCCCGGGCGGCCTGCGTCGGCGAACTGTACCGGGCCTACCGACGCAGGTAGATGTCGACGGTCGCGCCGCGACGGACCTCGGTGCCAGCCGACGGATCGGTGAGGAACGGGTCGCCCTTGGCCGGCCCGAACGCGTCGCCGACCTCCAGACCGGCTGCCTCCAGGGCCTCCACGGCCTCTTCGAGGGACAGCCCCTGGACCGGCGGTACCACGACGAGGTCGGGGCCCTTGGACACGACGACCTCGACCTCGCTGTCACGGGGCACGGCGGTGCCGGCCGCCGGACGCAGGGTGATGATCCGTCCCGCCTCGACGTCGTCGCTGAACTCCTCGACCTTCACGGCCTTCAGCTGCACGGCATCGAGCGCCGCCACCGCGTCCTCGTAGGTCTTGCCCTCGAGCCCACCCGGGATCGTGCGGGGCGCCGGGCCCTTCGAGACGATGAGCGGGACGGTCGAGCCCTTGGGCAGCTCCGCGGGCACGTCGGGGCCGAGCGAGATCACGTGACCGGCGGCGACCTCCTCGGACTCCACCTCGGTCACCTCGGACGTGAAGCTCGCCCGCGGCGTCGAGCGTCTGGTTGGCCTCGTCGACGGTCATGCCCACGAGGTCGGTGGGCACCTCCGCCGGGGTGTTGCCCAGCGACACGAACAGCACGAGGGTGCCGCCCTCATCGAGCTGCTGCGCCGGCCGCCGGGTCGGTCTCGAGCACGTCGCCCGGCGTGCTGCCGTCGCGCCTCGTGTCTCGGCGTCTCGATCTCGAAGCCGTAGTCCGCGACGGCGGCTCGCGCCTCCTCCTCGGTCATGCCCGTCAGGTCCGGGACCTCGTAGCTGGGGGTGCGCACCCCGTTCCACGCGAACGCCGCGGCCGTGCCGACGAGCACGGAGAGGACGAGCGCGACGAGCACCCACGGCCAGCGCCGGCGACGGCGGCTGTCGTCGCTCTCGACGACGAGGTCGTCGTCGAGGTAGTCGGGCGGCGCCGTCGGGGCGGCGAGGGGCGCGTCGTCGAGGGCCGTCTCCTCGCCGGGCTCGGCCAGCCGCGACCCGGCGAGGGCCGCGCCGAGCATCGTGGCGTCAGGATCGGGCTCGGTCGGCGGTGGTGAGGTCGACGATCGGCGCGGCCGTGACGAGCGGGAGGGGTGCCGGGCGCGGGCAGGTCCTTCGGCGCAGGCCATGAGGGCGACGGCCAGCTCGCCTGCGTCCGGTCGGTCCGCCGCATCGGGCAAGCCGGCCCGAGCGAGCGGCTTCTGCAGCGGTCCCAGGGCGTCGGGCACCTCGACGGGCTTGCCCACCCGGGCCATCAGGGTGGCGATGGTGGTGTCGGCCGAGAAGGGCACGGCACCGGTGACCGCCTCGATGAGGACGAGGCCGAGGGAGTACACGTCGGCCTTGCCGTCGACCGGCTGCCCCTGCGCCTGCTCCGGGCGAGGCGTAGCGGGCGGTGCCCGAGCACGGCGCCCTGCGGCTCGGTCCAGGCCGCCTCGGCCAGCGCCCGGGCCAGGCCGAAGTCGGCCACGCGCAGGCGGGCGTCGTCGCCGAAGAGCAGGTTGGCCGGCTTGACGTCGCGGTGCACGAACCCTCGCCGATGGGCGTAGTCGAGCGCCCGCGTGGCCTCGAGGCCCACCAGGAGCGCCTGCGACTGGCTGAGCCGAACGCCCTGGTCGAGCACGGCACGGAGGCTGCCGCCGCCGAGGTACTCCGTGACGATGTACGGGCGCGCCGTCGTCGTCGCCCCAGTCGTAGACCGCCACGATGTTCGGGTGGTTCAGGGCCGCGGCCGCCTGCGCCTCGGCGCGGAAGCGCCGCAGGAAGGCATCGTCGTCGGCGAGGGCAGCGTGCAGGACCTTCACCGCCACCCGGCGACGCAGGCGCACGTCGTCGGCCAGGAAGACCTGGGCCGACGCACCGGTGCCGACGGGGGCGATGAGCCGATACCGCCCGCTCAGGACGCGACCGATCTGGTCCGTCATGCGGGACATGACCACGGGGCGAGGGTATCCGGTGGTCCCGGCGGCCCGGTGCACCCCACGGCACCGACAGGGGCCAGACTGTCGCCATGGCCGCCCCCCAGAGCCGACTGCGCCTCTCCGAAACCCAGTTCCGGCTCCTCATCGCCTCCCTCGTGGCCCTGGCCGTTCCTGGCGCTGTACGCCGGCGTGCGCGCCACCGACACCGGCGGCGATGACCCCGTGACCATCTCCGGGCGGCCCGACGTGGTCGAGCACGTGGTCCCGGGCGCGGGCGATGAGGTGATCCGGCAGGCCGAGCTCGGGATCGACCTCGCGCCGGGCTACGAGGGCGTCGCTCGCGGTGAACGGCGTCGACATCCCCACCGAGGAGCTTCGCCTGGTGCCCGAGCAGAACCAGGTGTTCTTCACGCCGGCCGAGGGCAAGGTGGTGGAGCAGCTCCAGGCGGGACCGAACTGCGCGACGGCCGTCGTGTGGCGGTCCGCCGTCGGGCCGGACACCGCGGACGACAAGTCGTTCACCTGGTGCTTCGAGGCGCTCTGACCCGTCGGACGTCGATCAGGGCGCGCTCGCCAGCACCTCGGCGAGGCCGGTGCCACCCAGCAGGGACTCGAGCGAGCCCTCGCCCAGCACCGGCACCCCCTTCTCCTGCGCCTTGTCGAGCTTGGAGCCGGCCTCCGCGCCGGCGATCAGGGCCGCGGTCTTGGCCGACACGCTGCCGCTGACCTTCGCCCCGAGCGCCTCCAGGCGCTCCTTCACCTCGTCGCGGGTGTAGGCGTCGAGCGTGCCGGTGATGACGAAGGTGAGCCCGGCCAAGCGGCAGCGACTCGACCGCGGCAGGCTCGGCGAGGTCGGTGTCGATGCGCACGCCCAGCCGCACCAGCTCGTGGGCGAGCTCCGTGTTGCGCGGCGTGTCGAACCAGGCCCGCACGGCCGCGGCGATGATCGGTCCGATGCCGGCGATGGCGGCGATCTGGTCCGCCGGAGCCGCCTCGATGCCATCGAGCGTGCGGAGGTGGCGGGCCAGCTCCTTGGCCACGGTGGGACCGACGTGGCGGATGTTGAGCGCGACGAGCAGCCGCTCCAGCGGTCGCCGCGCGCCGGCCCGGATGCCGTCGAGCAGGTTGTCGACGCTCTTCTCCTTCCAGCCGCGGAGCTCGAGCAGCTCGTCCCGGTGGTCCTCCAGGCGGAACACGTCGGCCAGGTCGTTCAGCCAGCCGAGCTCGCGGAGCTGACGAACGGTCTTCTCGCCCAGGCCCTCGATGTCGAGTGCCCCCCGTGACGCGAGGTGCGATCAGGGAGGCCTCGATCCGGCTCGGGCAGTCGACGTTCTCGCAGAAGTGGTGACCCTCGCCCTCCGGGCGCACGAGCGGCTGGCCGCAGGTGGGGCAGGCGGCTGGCATGCGCCACGCGCGCGCTCCCTTGGGACGCTCGCTCTTGACGCTTCCGACCACCTCCGGGATGACGTCGCCGGCCCGGCGGACGATCACCGTGTCGCCGACGCGCACGTCCTTGGCCAGCACCTGGATCTCGTTGTGGAGCGTGGCGTTGGTGATCGTGACGCCCGCGACGGCGACGGGCTCGAGGACGGCGAAGGGCGTGGCCTTGCCCGTGCGGCCGACGTTGACCTCGATGGCCCGCAGGATCGTCTGCTGCTCGATCGGCGGCATCTTGTAGGCGATGGCCCATCGCGGCGCCTTCGCCGTCGAGCCGAGCGTTCGCCGCTGCTCCATGTCGTCGACCTTGATGACGACACCGTCGACCTCGAAGCCGAACGAGTGGCGGCGCTCGCGTGAAGTCCTCGATGAGGCCCCACACCTGATCGATGTCGGCCACGACGGTGGATGCCTCGGGCACCGGGAGCTGCTGAACGCCGCGCCCACTCGAGGAACTCCGAGTAGGAGGCGAACGACCGGCCTTCGAGGTGGCCGAGCCCGTGCACCCACATGGCGAGCGGTCGCTCGCGGACCTTGCCCGGGTCCTTCTGGCGGAGGGCGCCCGACGCGGCGTTCCGCGGGTTCATGAACGCGGGCTCGCCGCGCTCGATCCGCTCCTCGTTCATGCGGTTGAACTTGGCGACCGGGTAGTACACCTCGCCGCGGATCTCGATCACGTCGGGCGGGTCGTCGTCGGCCAGCCGGTAGGGCACGTCGTCGAGGGTCAGGAGCTGCTGGGTGACGGTCTCCCCCACCGTGCCCGGTGCCGCGCGTGGCGCCGACCGCGAGCACGCCCCGCCGGTACACGCAGTTGATGGCCGTGCCGTCGATCTTCAGCTCGCACGCCCAGCGGACCGGCGTGCCTTCGGGCAGGCCGCGGACGACCCGATCCGACCAGGCCCGCAGGTCCGCCTCGCTGAAGACGTTGTCGAGCGACTGCATCGCCTCGAGGTGCTCGAACGGCGGGAAGGCGGCGTCGAGCGGTGAGCCGACCTGCTGCGTGGGCGAGTCGGGCGTGCGGAGCTCGGGAAAGCGCTCCTCGATCGCCTCGAGCTCGTGGAGGCGGGCGTCGAACTCCGCATCGGGCATGGCGAGATCGGAGAGCACGTAGTACCGGTACCGAGCGTCCCGGATGAGACGGCTCAGCTCATCGTGCTGGGCCCGTGCCGCAACGAGGGGACGGTCGGCCGGCATGACGCCGATCGTACCGACGGGCTGTGACCGCGGGCCGAAGAGCTAGGCGCCGACGGTGAGACGCATGCCGAGCGTCTGGGTCTCGAGCCGGCGGGCGACCTGGTTGGCCAGCGTGAGGACGAGGTCGGCCTGCTCCTCGGTGTGCAGCGCGAGCCCGCAGGCCGGGGTGATGAGGGCCTGCTCCCGGAGCATGACGGGATCGCAACCGGCCTGGGTCAGCGCGCACCACTCCGCCGAGAGGTGCTGCCACTGTCGCTCCGGGGTGGAGCCGATGGGTCCGGCGGTCGGCACCGCACCCCAGGCCACCCGGCCGCCCCGCTCGAGGAAGGCGCCGAGGGCTCCGGCGTGCTCCACCGCTCCGGTCTCCAGGGGCAGCGACAGGATCTGCGGGCCGGCCTGCAGGACGACGCGCCAGTCCGCCAGCCCGCAGCAGTGCAGACCGGTGACGGCGTGCGGCTCGATGGTGGCCAGCGCGCTCGAGACGAGGTCGATGGTGCGGTTCGGCTCGAGGGGGAAGCCGTGCTGCATCGCCGCCGTGAGCCCCGGTTCGTCGAGGAACACCACGAGCGGAGCCATCGGGGCGGTCTCCTGCGCCGCCGCCACCAGCGTGCGCGCCCGGGCGCGCACGGCGGCGCCGGCCACGGCGAAGGCTCGACCGGCGGGGACGCCGAGGTTGAGCAGCGCGATCCCCAACGTCACCGGCCCGGTGAGCTGGAGCTTGATGGGCGCTCGCCGTCCCGCCACCGCGCCCAGGAAGGCACGCAGGCCGACGAACGGCTCACCGTCGATGCCCGCGGTGGTGAGGGGTGAGCGGGGGTCGAGGTTGGGGTCGTCGAGGGCGAGCGAGCCGTCGTCGAGCACCTGCACGCCCGCGATGCCCCACGCGGCCTGCGCGACCATCCGCTCGCGTCCCGACCGCATCGGCAGCGAGGGCGCGGCCGGAAGTCGGGGCTGGCGCTCCAGCACGAACGTGGCGGCGGCGCGCGCGTCGGTGTGCGGGAGGCTCCCGATGGAGCTGGCCACCCCATAGGGCAGGTCGACGACCTTCATCCTCGCTGGTGCTCCAGAACCACTGCTTCCCCCCGTTCGGACAACCTGAGAATGGCCACCGACGACGCGCGTGGGCAAATCTCGACGCGCCATGCACGTCCTCTACGGCCCCTGGCCTGCCCGCGTGTCCTGGGTGCTGCTCCCGCTGCTGATGGGACCGGCGTTGGGAGACGCGCTCGGCGAGCACAGCCTCGCGGTGGCTCGCACCGGGGCGGTGCTGGCCTGGGCCACCTGGATGGGCGTGCTCGTGGCGGTGGTCCTGCCGACCACGGTGAGCCTCACGGCCCTGCGCGTCGCGGCACCGGCGGCGCTGGGCGCGGCCAACTGGGCGGCCCTCGCCGGCGACCCAGGGCCTGACCGATGCCGTCGCCGTCGCGGCCGCGGCGGTGGCGGTGGTCGCCGCCTTCTCGCCCCTCACGGGGGAGGTGTTCATCAACGGGTCGTCCTACGGCGATGAGGTGCGGCTTCCGCTGCGCGTGCCCGACCGCGCTCGTGCTCGGACCGGTGCCGCTCGCCTGGCTGGCGGCGGTCGTGGCCCCCATCGCGGGAGCACTGCTCCTCGCCGCGGAGCAGTGGCTCGCCGGCGCGGCCGTGCTCGCCGTCGGGCTGCCGCTCGCCGCGGTAGCCGTGCGAGCGCTGCACGGGCTCACTCGTCGGTGGGTGGTCTTCGTGCCGGCCGGGGTGGTGCTGCACGATCACCACGCCCTCGTCGAGCCGGTGCTGTTCCCCCGGCGGTCGATCAGACGGCTCGGACCGGCCCCCGCTGATCCGGGGCCGGACACCACCGACCTGACCCAGGGCGCGCTCGGGCTCGCACTGGAGCTGGAGCTCGCCGACCCGGTCGCCATCGCGCCTCGTCACGCCGACCGGACGATCGAGGTCGATTCCGTCGGCCGGCTGCTCTTCACACCCTCCCGGCCCGGGGCCGTCCTCGGGGAGGCGGCCGCGCGCCGGCTCCCCGTCGGGTGAGCGAGCGGCCTACCCGGCCGCGATCCCTCCCCCGACCACGAGATCGCCGTCGTAGAGCACGACGCTCTGCCCGGGGGCGACCCGACGGGCGGGCGAGCGCGAACACGACGGCGTCGCCGTCGACGCGGCACGGACGCGGCGGGCTGTGCGCGCTCACCTGGGCCGTCAGCGGACCGGCTTCGGCGGGACCCACCCAGGTGAGGTCGGTGAGCGTCACCCGTTCGACCAAGAGGTCGGCCTCGGAACCGACCGTGACCGTGGCGGTCGGAACGTCGACCTCGACCACGTAGCGCGGGTCGGTGCCACCGGCGAGTCCGAGGCCCCGGCGCTGGCCGAGGGTGACGAGCTCGACGGCGGGAACGGAGCCGACGACCGTGCCGTCGCGGTCGACGACGCGCCCGCGGCGGGTCTCGATGCGGTCGCCGAGGAACGTCGAGCGCCCGCCCGTGGCGGTGATGAAGCACACGTCCTGGCTGTCGGGCTTGTCGGCGGTCAGCAGCCCGAGCCGGGCCGCCTCAGCCCGCACGTCGTGCTTGGTGAGGTGGCCGACGGGGAACCGCACGCGGGCGAGGGCGTCGAGCGAGACGACGTGCACGACGTAGGACTGGTCCTTCGCGCCGTCGGCCCCGCGCGCGATGCGTCGCGACCCGTCGGGGAGCTCCACGATGCGCGCGTGGTGGCCCGTGGCCACCGCATCGAACCCGAGGGCGTCCGCCCGCCGGAGCAGGCGATCGAACTTGAGGTGTCGGTTGCACTCGATGCAGGGGTTGGGGGTGCGGCCGGCCGCGTGGTCGGCGACGTAGGGGGCGACGACGTGCTCCTCGAAGTCGTCCCCGAAGTTGAAGACGTGGTGCTCGATGCCGAGCCGCCGGGCCACGGAACGAGCGTCGTCCACGTCGGCCACCGAGCAGCAGCCCGCGTCCGACGGCCCGCCCCAGAGCTTCAGCGTGGCACCGACGACGTCGTGGCCGGCCTCCACCAGCAGCGCGGCGGCGACCGACGAGTCGACGCCTCCCGACATCGCGACGAGCACGCGTTCGGTCACGCGGGGGCTCCGTCGCGTGCGTGGTCCTGCAGACCCCGAGCGGCCGTGGGTACGGCCCGCTCGGCGGCCGTGATGTCCTCGTCGGTGGTGCTCCACCCGAGGGACAACCGGAGCGAGCCTGCGGCCAGGCTCCGCTCGATGCCGAGCGCCGCGAGCACGTGAGAGGGCTCCTGGGCGCCGCTCGCACAGCTCGACGCCGCACTGGCCAGCACCGCGTGCTCGTGCTCGAGGACGTAGAGCAGCGCCTCGCTGTCGACGGCGGGCAGGCAGACGTTGACGACTCCGGCGACGAGGTGATCGTGCGTCGCGCCAGACGGGACGGCGCTCGCGATGGACCCGGGGACGGCAGCCAGGACGGCCTCGAAGAGCCGGTCACGCCAGCGAAGGGCTCTGGTCCACCAGCCGCGCCCGGTCGCGGAGCGACGCGACCGCGGCCGCCGCGAACCCCACGGCACCGGCGACGTCCTGCGTTCCGCTTCGACGCTCGCGCTCCTGGCCCCCACCGAGCAGCTGCGCCTCGATGGCCACACCACGGCGCACGACGAGTGCCCCCGTGCCGACCGGTCCGCCGCACTTGTGCGACGCGAGCGTGATCAGGTCCGCCGCCGCGGCGGCCTCCCGGACGTCGACCCAGCAGACGGCCTGCGAGGCGTCGGTGTGGAGGACCGCCCGGGGGGCACGATCGTGCACGACCTCCGCGATCGCATCCAGCGGCTGGAGGGTCCCGACCTCGTTGTTCACGAGGATGACCGACACGAGGGCAACGTCGTCATCGAGCGCGCTCGCCAAGCGCATCCAGGTCGACGACACCGCGGCCATCGACGGGCACGATGCGCCCCCCGAGCCGGGCGACGGGGTGGAGGACGGCGTGGTGCTCGATCGCGCTGCACACCACCGTGCCGTCGCGAGCGCCGAGGACCCCGGCGACCGCGAGGTTGTCGGCCTCGGTGCCGCCGCTCGTGAACACGAGCTCGCCCGGGCTGGCAGCCCACGACCTCGGCCAGCTCCTCGCGGGCGGCGTCCAGCGTGGTCCGGGCGCGGCGCGCCAGCGCGTGGGCGCCGGACGGGTTCCCGACCCCGTCCTGCGAGCGCCGGGACCATCGCCGCGAGCGCCTCGGGCCGCAGTGGGGTCGTGGCCGCGTGGTCGAGGTAGTGCCAGCGCTCGAGCATCTCAGCTGGGGGTGGCATCGTCGGCCGAGGACACGAGCGGGCGGTCCGTCGGAGCGGGCGGCGGGGGCGGGGGCGGCGGGGCGGCCGGAGGCGGCGGGGTCGCCGGAGGCGGGGGCAAGGCCCAGGGCGGGGGCGGCGCCGGGCCGTCGGCGCCCGTCGACGCGGCCAGCGCCCACCGGCGTCGCTGGTAGGTGGCTGCGACGCACACCAGGAACAGCTCGGGGTGCACGCCGGGCGGGGCCTGATGGTGCATCGCCGCCGCGATGGGCGTCGCGAGCCGCAGCGCCATCGCGTGGCGGGCCTCCGGAGCGAGCTCCTGGACGCGCACCAGGAACGACCGGACCACGGCGAACTGTGCGTCGGTGACGGTCGAGACGTCGAGCGTGTGGGCGTAGCCCTCGAGCCCCGGGGGCGGCCGAAACCAGATCGCGGCTGGCGTCGCCGACGCGGCCCGCTCGCGCAGCACGATGGTGCCGGCGACGAGGTCGCCGAGACGCTGCGACTTCGGCGACAGGAGCGCCGAGATGACGGCACAGAGCCCGATCGGGGGGATGAGGAAGTCGACGATCCCCACGGACGATCGGATGAAGGCGTGCCGAGCCGTGGCCGGTGCGCCCTCGACCGTGACGGCGCGGAGCCCGAACACCGCCTTGCCCGGTGACCGCCCCCGCATCAGCACCTCACAGAGGGCGGGGAAGCCCACGCACGACCGCGGCCACCCCCACGATGGCCAGGACGATGCCGGCCGAGCCGCCGATCACCAGGTTCACGATGAGGAGCAGCGCGAAGAGCACGGCGAGCTGGATGAGCGCATCGATGGTGCGGGCGATGGCGCGCGAGGCGATGCCCGCCGTCTCGAAGTCGAGCACGACGGCCTCGGGCGTGACGATGCCGCGCGGGTTCATGGCCATTCGATGGCTACGGTACCGGCGGCCACCTCGCGCGGCGTGGCCGACAACCTCTCGTGGACGTCGACCGCTTCATCACCAGCAACGAGGCCAGCTGGCACCGACTCGAGCAGCTGACGGCGGAGGCGGGCCGCGGTCGCGCGCGACTGGGTCCCGCGAAGGTCGACGAGCTCGTGCAGCTCTACCAGCGAGCGTCCACGAACCTGTCGCACGCTCGAACGCAACAGGCCGATCCGGCCCTCATCGCTCGCCTCACCCGCCTGGTGGCCAACGCTCGGGGCGTGCTGTACGGCACTCGATCGCGGTCCTGGGCGGGGGTCGCCCGGTTCTTCACCACCAGCTTCCCGGCCGCGGTGTGGCACGCGCGGCGGTTCGTGGCGGCATCGGCGTTGCTCCTGTTCGTCCCGGCCGCCCTGATGGGCGTGTGGCTGGCCGCGTCAGACGTGGCCCTCGATGCCGCGGCTCCGGACGCACTCCGAGAGGCCTACGTGGAGGACGACTTCGAGGCGTACTACTCGTCGGCGCCGGCGGGTGAGTTCGCCACGGCCGTCACGGTGAACAACATCCAGGTCGGCTTCCTCGCGTTCGCATCCGGCATCCTCCTGTGCGTCGTCACCGCGTTCATCCTCGTGAACAACGGGGCCAACGTCGGCCAGGCGGCCGGCCTGTTCGCTGCCGCTGGGGAGCAGTCCAAGTTCTACGGGTTGATCCTGCCGCACGGGCTGCTCGAGCTCTCCGCGATCGTGGTCGCCGGCGGCGCGGGCCTGGCCATCGGCTGGGCGATCGTCGATCCCGGCGACCGGAGCCGCACCGAGGCGCTCGCCGAACAAGGACGTCGCTCCGCGGTGATCGCGCTCGGGCTCATGCTGGCGTTCATCGTCGCCGGTTCGATCGAGGGCTTCGTCACCCCGAGCCGCCTGCCCACGTCGATGCGCATCGCGATCGGCGCCACCGTGTTCCTCGCCTTCTGGGCCTACGTCATCGTCCTCGGCCGCCGCGCCGCCGCGCTGGGCTACACGGGCGCCTTCGGCGAGCACGACCGCCTGGAGAAGCAGCGCGCCCGTGAGCGCCAACGAGGCACGCCTCCCACCTTGCCCAGTTCGTCGCTATAGCGCCTGGTACAGCGTGAACAGTCCGACTGGGCTACCGGCCATCTGTGCCCGCAGCTCGTCGCTCAGGTCGCCGAGGAGCTCGCCGGAGACCGTCCCCGTCGCCATGATCGACTCCATGAAGGGAGCCATGTTCTGCCCGTGCAGGATCAGCGCGTCGGCGTCGCGGAACCGCTCCAGGACGACGCACTTGGACTCGTCGTCGTTGAAGTAGGTGTCGTACTGCAGTGTGCCCACATCCTTGGCCCGCACGACCTCCAGGCACTCGGCGGAGAGGCGCTTGAACTCCTCGACCTTGCCGGCGTGGAACGTGAATCGAACGATGCCCTGAAGCTCACCCATGCTGGTCTCCTTCGTCGAAGCGGCTCTGCTGGCCGCCTTCACGGGCTGGACGACACTGTCGCCTGGTTCTCGACACGCGACACGAATCTTGCGCCGTCGGGAGGCCTTCGCCACGTGTCGACAGTGTGTTGCCGCAGACCGCACCGAGGGGTTCACCCGGTGTCCCACTCCGGCAGTTATGCCCGCTCCGTGTCGACGTTGCTCTCCTCGTACGCCCTTGCGTGGTGAAGCTCGCTCCCGTCGGCGGCGCGGAGGTTGTCGCCGTACCGTGGCGTGCGTGGACAGGCCCACCGAGGACATCGACGGCTGCCAGGCTGCTCACTCACGCCTCGCCGCTGCCATCAATGACTTGCCGGACGCGGTGGTCAGGCAGCCCTCGCTCCTACCCGACTGGACCGTCGGACACGTGCTCACCCACCTTGCCCGCAACGCTGAATCGATGGTCCGCCGGATCGACGCGGCCACCCGAGGCGAGCTGATTGATCAATACCCGGGCGGGGCAAGGGGACGCGATGCAGAGATCGAGGCCGGGGCCGACCGGCCCGCGCACGAGCTGATCACGGATGTTCGCAGACTGGGCTCAGCGGTTGGACGCCGCGTTCGGTTCCCTGCCTGATGATCTCTGGAACCACCAGGTCCGATCGCCGCAAGGCGAGCATCCGATTGCACGGCTGCCCTTCCATCGGCGCTGGGAGGTCGAGGTGCACCTTGTGGATCTCGGAATCGGCCCCACACCGGACGGCTGGACGCAGCAGCTCGTCGACCGGGTCCTTCCCTGGCTGATCGCTGGACTGCGCGATCGCGCCGATGACCGGTCGCTCATGGCTTGGATGTTGGGCCGCAGCTCGCCGCCGAACCTCGACCCGTGGCGCTGACGCAATCAGGGTGTCACTGACCCTCGGTTCGCAACGAAGCGAACGTCCCACTCTGCCCGTCAAGGGACACCCGTGTCGCGTCACAGCCTCGGCGCGATGATCGGAGCTGTGCCGTTGCAATTCGGCTGAGCCTTAGGCGACGACGACTAGAGACGACCTCGGGCCTTGAGGTCGAGGTAGGTGTCGACGAGGCGCGGGGCGAGCTGGTCGGGGGGTTCGTCGAGGACGATGGCGCCCAAGCCGCGGAGGCGAGCGCTGGCGCGTCGACGTTCTTCGAGCGCCATCGTGGCGGCGGCGGCCCGGTAGGCGTCGCCGACGTCGCCGGGTGGTGCCGTCGCCCACCGCACGACGTCTGGGTCGCGCACGGCCGCCACCAGCACGATGTGGTGCCGCACGAGCAGGGGCAGGGCCGGGAGCAGCGACTCCCCGACGGCCGCTTCGACCAGGTCGGTGAAGAGGACGATCAACGAGCGCCGGCGGAAGCGGGCGAGGGCTTGCGTGAACGCACCGCGGTAGTCGCTCTCGGCCAGAACCGGTTCGAGGTCGAACATGGCCTCGGCGACCCGCCCCAGCTGGTCACGACCCGCTCGAGCCGGGAGGACAGCCCGCACCGAGCGATCGAACGCGAGCAGTCCGCACCGGTCACCGACCCGCGTGGCGACCGTGGTGAGGCACAGCACGGCGTCCATCGCGTGCTCGACGCGCGGCACGTCCATGACCTGCCCGGCCATCACGCGCCCGTTGTCCAGCAGGAGCAGGACGTTCTGGTTCCGTTCGGCCCGGTAGGTGCGCACCATGGCCTTGCCCGCCCGCGCGGTCGCCGACCAGTCGATGCGACGCACCTCGTCGTCCACGCCGTACTCGCGCAGCTGGTCGAACTCCGTGCCGCCTCCCCTGCCCTTGGCCGAGCGCAGGCCCACCTCGAGGGTGCGCGCCGTGTTGATGCGGAGCTCCGCCTCCTTGCGGCTCGGGAAGGCTGGATGGACGCGCAGCAGCGAGGGGCGATCCAGCCGGCGCTGTCGGGCGCCAAGACCCAACGGGCCCTCGACGCGGACGACGAGGGTGCGGATCCCGAAGCGGCCCCGGCGGGTCGGGCGCAGCGCCACCGTGCTGCGCAGGGTGGCCCCGGCCGGCACCACGCCGCGGAGCCGGCGGGTCGTGGCCTGCAAGGACGGGGCCAGCTCATCCGCGAGAGCCACCCGGACCTGCCGATCGGTCGGGTTGCGAACCGTCCACGTCAGGTCGCCGCTCGTGCGCAGGACGAGGACAGAGGGCGCGGTCCGGGTCACCTCGAGGCGCGTCGGGTCGACGGCCAGGGCCACGTCGACGAGGACGACGACGAGCAAGGCCCCGTTGACCGCGACCAGGACCGCGAGGAGGCCGTCGACCTGGATCACCAGCACCACCAACGAGAGGAGGGCGGCCGCGAGGGCGGTGCGGCGGGTGGGGACGGGGATCATCGCCCGCGGTCGATCAACGCGGCACCGGCACCGACGCCAGGACTCCGTCGAGCACCCCGTCCACCGTGGCTCCCTCGAGCTCGACCTCGGGTCGCAGCTGGACGCGGTGCCGGAGGGCGGGCTTCGCGATCGCCTTCACCTCGTCGGGGGTGACGAACTCGCGTCCGCTCAACCAGGCCCAGGCCTTGGCGGCGTGCAGGAGCATGGCGGAACCGCGCGGCGACACCCCGAGCGCCAGCGAGGACGAGTCCCGGGTGGCCCGGGCCAGGCTGACCACGTAGGCGAGCACCGGCGGCTCGACGCGCACCTCGTCGACGAGGGCTCGCGCCGCGGTCAGATCGGCCGCCGTGGCCACGGGGCGCACGAGCGAGGCCACATCGTGCGGGTCGAGCCCCTCGTCGTGGCGGCGGAGCACCTCCTGCTCCTGTTCGGCCGATGGGTAGCCCACCTTCAGCTTCAGCAGGAACCGGTCGAGCTGCGCCTCGGGCAGCGGGTAGGTGCCCTCGTACTCGATCGGGTTCTGCGTCGCCACCACGATGAAGGGATCCGGCAGCGCGCGGGCCTGGCCCTCGATCGTGACCTGACGCTCCTCCATCGCCTCGAGCAGCGCCGCCTGGGTCTTGGGGGGCGTCCGGTTGATCTCGTCGGCCAGCAGCAGGTTCGTGAACACCGGTCCCTCCCGGAACCGGAAGTCCCCGGCCGCACCGGCGGCCTGGGCCTGGCTGAAGATCACCTGACCGATGACATCGGCCGGCATCAGGTCGGGCGTGAACTGCACCCGAGCGAAGTCGAGGTCGAGGGAGGCGGCCAGGGCCTTGGCGAGCAGCGTCTTGGCCACCCCCGGCACGCCCTCGAGCAGCACGTGGCCGTTCACGAGCAGCGCGGTGACGAGGCCGGACAACGTCCCCTCCTGGCCGACGATCACCTTGCCGACCTCCTCCCGCACGGCCAGGACGGCGGCCCGCGGATCGGTGGAGCTGGGCTGCGTCAATGGAAGACCTCCCGGTGGACGGATGCGACAGCGCGAGCGACGGCAACCAGCTCGTCGTCGGTGGACACGGCATGATCGCCGACCGCGGTGCGGGCTTCGCCCGGGTCGACTCCCGACCGCTCGGCGATGACCTCGGCGAGCGCCGAGGGAGGAAGGTCAGCGGCGATGCCCAGGCGGGCACGGACGTCCCGTCGCAGCCCGTCCCGGAGGACCTCCGCCGACGCCCCCGGGGCCCGGCCGCGCTCGAGCAGTCGGCCCGTGGCCGCCACCAGCTCCGAGCCGGCGATCTCCACCGCCTGCGACTCGCGCACGGGGCGGCCGAGGCGGACGGCCCGCCAGAGGGCGTAGACGACGAAGGCCAGGCCCAGCTGCACCCCGGCCCGCCGGACACCGTCCGACACGAGCCCGTACAACGTCTCGTCGCCCCCGCCGGCCGGGAGCGGGGCGTCGACGAACCGCACCGACAACCCGCTGCGCGGCGCGAGCAGGCCTGCCGCGAGCACCGCGTTGTCCGCCTCGTCGAGCCGGTCGTTCGTGGCGAACGCCGCGCCGCCGACCGCGATCACCTGACCGATCCCGTCGGTCGACACCACCACGAACGCGAAGTCGCGGCTCCCGAGGCACGACGAGCGGGCCTGGCTGGTGTCGTAGCGAGCCGCCGCGCCGCCGTCGACGGTCTCGACACCATCCAACGCCGCGATCGTGCACACCCCGCGGGTGACGTCGCCCGCGTCGAGGGGGTCCCCAGGGAGCGACATCGCCGGCACGAGCGATGAACCCGGATCGGTGACCACGAGCGTGCCGCCGCTGCGCACCCACGCGCGCAGTGCGTCGGTCTGGTCCTCGTCGAGCCGATCGGAGAGCAGGAGCGCCACGTCGTCTCCCTCGTCGGGCAGCCCCACCGAGAGCTCCACGTCGGTGCCGAGGTCTTCGAGGAGCGACACGAGCGCACTCGTGCCCAACGGGCCATCCGACCGTGGATCGAGGGGCGTCCCGTCGTCGGGGCTGCCCCCGAGCAACGCCACGGCGAGGAGGCCGGCTCCGACGCATCCCGCCACGACCGCCCCGCCCGACACCCTCACGAGACAGGGACCGCCAGCACGCGAGCCTCGAGGTCGGCGAAGCGAGCCGCCTCGGGCGCGCCCGTCGACGCACCGCCGTACCACGCCGCCTCGAAGAGCTCCGTGGCCGCCGCGAAGGACGCACTGGCCTCGGGAAGGGCCCCGGCGACGTCCCGGACGTACTCCCCTGCCGTCCGACCGGGTTGCTCGGGGATGGCGCCGCGTCGCACGAGGTCGGCCACGAGCGCCCGGTGACGGCAGCGCAACCCCTCCGGCCACCGACCCGCCGCCTCCAGGCGGGCCGCCTCGGCTCGCCACTCCTCAGCGGATCGCGTCAGCTCGACCATGACGTGGGCCTCGTCCGGCGGCACCCGGGCGGGGAGGGACACCCGACCGTGGCGCACCAGGAGGTAGACCACACCGCCGACCGCGGCGGCCAGGATCACCCAGGCCAGGACGGTGCCACCGCCGCCGCTGACCAGGCTCCCGAACGCGCGGGCCAGCTGGTCCCCGATCCACCCCATGATCCGATCCGGGAGCGGTTCGGGGGGTCGGTCGTAGCGGGCTTGGGCGAGGATCTGGTCGGCGAGGTCACGCACCGCCGCCGGGTCGTGATCGGACGGCGGCAGGCCCATCAGGCTGCCGTCGGGAACGCCTCGATGGCGTCGAGCTCGAGGTCGAGCCCCTCGGTGCGCACGCGGAGGTCCAGGTAGATGAGGACGGTGATGCCGGCGACGACCGGGATGGTGACCAGCTGGGTGAAGATCATCAGGGCCCCGGTCAGCACCCAGGCGATCCCATCGGTGCCCAACAGCGAGGTGAGCAGGGTCGGCAGCACGCTGAGGGCCGTCTCGAAGAGGAGCTCCACCAGCACGCTGAGCAGCGCCAGCCCCAGCACCATCCAGAAGCGACGGTTCACCAAGCGGGCCGAGCGGCGCATGGCGGCGACGGGCCCGATCCCCTCGGCGCCGATGATCGGGGCGGTGACGAGGAACCAGGTCATGACGGCGAGCGGAAGGATGCCGAGGCCCAGGACGGACACCAGCTCGAGCAGGTGCACCATCGTCCACGCCGCGAGCAACGGCCACGCACGCGTCACGCTGCCCCGTAGGAGCTCACGCAAGGTCAGGTCGTGACCGACGTGCCAGGCCGAGACGAGCCGCGCCATGGCCGCGGCCACGAAGACGAGGGCGATCATGGGCCCGACCTGGAGCACCGCCCACGCCGCGCCGCTGACGGCGCCCGAGTCGCTGAGCTGGAACGACGTGTCGCTCTGCGAGAACGCCTCACCCAGGTCGAGGCCCTCAGCGCCGCGGTTGAGCCACGCGCCGAGCGCCTGGACCGGAACCACGAAGACCGCGGTCAGCCCGACGACCGTGGCGGGCGCGCGCTTCATGATGGCGAACCCGCCATCGAGGATGTCCGACACCGTCATCGGCGCCAGGCGGGGCAGGCCCTCCGATGCCGGCGGGCTCGGTGCCGACGCCGCCCACGGAGCCGGGTCCGGCGCGCGCTCGCCGTCCGGTGCCGCATCAGGGGTGGCCCATTCCACGGCCTTGTTCTACTGGCCCCGCCAGACGGGCGGTGTCCGAGCCGCCACACTGGGCTGGTGGAGGGGTACGAGGCGAGCACCTACGGCGACCGCTTCGCCGATGTCTACGACGACTGGTACGGCGACGTGACGGATGCCGACGCCTGCGCCCGACGCGTGGCCGCCCTGGTGGCGGAGCGCGGCGGCGGAGCCGTCCTCGAGCTCGGGATCGGGTCGGGACGGTTGGCCCTGCCGCTGGCCGCGCTCGGCATCGAGGTCCACGGCATCGACGCCTCGGACGCGATGTTGGAGCAGCTGCGCGCCAAGCCTGGTGGCACGGCGCTGACCCTGACGGTCGGGGACATGGCCGAGCTCGAGCTCGTCGATCCACCGCCGTTCGCCGTCGTGTTCGTGGCCTTCAACACGTTCTTCAACCTCAGCACGCCGGCGGCGCAGCGCCGCTGTCTCGAACGGGTCGCGGCGCTGCTCGCGCCCGAGGGACTGTTCGTGCTCGAGGCGTTCGTGCCCGTCGAGAGCCACAACGCACCCACCGGAGCGAGCGTGGCGCCGCGGCGGATCACCGCGGACGAGGTCGTGCTGTCCGTCAGCCAGCACGACGCCGACGAGCAGACCGTCACGGGCCAGCACATCCACGTCACCGAGGCAGGCATCCGGCTGCGCCCGTGGCATCTCCGCTACGCGTATCCGGACGAGCTCGATGCCATGGCCGAGGCCGTCGGCCTCCGGCTCGCGTGGCGTCACGGCGGCTGGGACGGTCGCCCGTTCACGGCGGACGCGAGCGTCCACGTGTCCGCCTACGACCGCGGTAACGTCCGAGCCGTGCGATCCCCCGGCTCAGCGGCACCATGAGTCAGCTTCGCCTGAACCCGCTGACGGGGCGCTGGGTCACGGTCGCTGTCGAGCGGGCCGCCCGGCCCGGTGAGCTCATCTCGCGACAGCTCCCGGTGGAGTCGGATCCCACCCGCCAGTGCCCGTTCTGTCCGGGGAACGAGGAAGCGACGCCGCCGGCGCTGGAGACCTACGGCGCGAGCGGCAACTGGCTCGTGCGCGTCGTCCCGAACCTGTTCCCCGCCTTCGAGGGCAACGAGCCCCTCCGGGTGCAGAACCTCGGCCCGGTGTTCACCCAGGCCTCGGCCAGCGGCGTGCACGAGGTGCTCGTGTTCAGCCCCGATCACACCGGGAGCTGGGCCGACCTGGACGACAAGCACGCCGGCCTGGCGATGGCCGCCATCCGCGATCGCATGGAGGACCACGCCCGCCGTTCCACCGTCCGCTACACGCAGGCGATCGTGAACGCGGGCCGTGAGGCGGGCGCGTCGCTCGAACACCCCCATGGCCAGCTCCTCGGCATCCCGTTCGTGCCGGGCGAGATCGCCGAGGAGGAAGGCGGCTTCCGCCGCTTCGGCGAGTCCTGCCTGCTGTGCACGATGGCCGAGGCGGAGCTCCAGGTGGGCCACCGCGTGGTGATCGACGACGAGCGCGCGGTGGTCGTGTGCCCGTTCTGGAGCGGCGCTCCCTACGAGATGCTCGTGCTGCCCCGCACCCACGAGGTGCACCTCGAGACCACCGCCCCTCCCGATGTGGTCGCCGTCGGCCGCGCCATCCGTGACGCGCTGCGCCTCTTGCGATCACGCGTCGGCGACGCCGCCTACAACCTCGTGTTCCACACCGCGCCGCACCACCACGAGGGTCCGTTCCACTGGCACGTGCACATCGTGCCGCGCCTCACGAGCCTGGCCGGGTTCGAACAGGGGACGGGCGTGATGATCAACATCGTCGCTCCGGAGCTGGCCGCCCGACACCTCAAGGAGTAGGCGGCTCCACCCGTCCCTCGCCCCGCCGTCGCACGGCGACGTCGTAGGCGTGACGCTTGGGCACATCCAGGGCGAGGGCAACCGCGGCGGCCGCGTCGCGCGGGGTGTCGCCCGCGTCGAGGCGGGCCTGCACCGCGGCCTCGATCTCGTCTGCCCCCGCCGGCTCCGGCGCCGGGGCGCCCTCGAGGACGAGGACCAGCTCGCCGCGCGGCTCTCGCTCGGCCGCCCACTGGCTCGCCTCGGCGAGGGTTCCGCGCCACACCTCCTCGTGGAGCTTGGTCAGCTCGCGGGCGATCGCAACCCGTCGATCCGGTCCACAGGCAGTGGCCAGGTCGGCCAGGGTCCGAACGAGCCGATGGGGGGCCTCGTACAGCACGGTCGTGCGGGGGTCGGTGGCCACCTCGCGCAGCCGCGCGGAGCGGCCGGAGCCCTTTCGGGGCAGGAAGCCCTCGAAGGTGAAGCGACCGGTGGCCAGGCCGCTCGCGACCAAGGCGGTGACGGCCGCCGACGGGCCGGGCACCACCTCGACGACGTGACCAGCCTCGACGGCAGCCCGCACGAGGCGCTCCCCCGGATCGGAGATCCCCGGCATCCCGGCGTCGGTGACGACCGCCACCCGTTCACCACGCGCCAGCCGGTCGAGGATCCCGGCGATCGCCCGAACCTCCGTGTGGTCGTTCACCACCACCAACGGGCGGCGCTCGACGCCGGCGTGCTGGAGCAGGCGCCCGGTCCGCCGGGTGTCCTCACAGCAGATGGCGTCCGCGGCGGCGAGCGCACTGACGGCCCGCGGCGACAGGTCCCCGAGGTTCCCGATCGGCGTTCCCACCAGCACGAGCGGCACGCGTCAGTCCCCCCGCTCGAGGCGGTCGCCGACGGCGAGGCGCCAGCGGGCGAAGCTGCCCGCCTCCGCCTCGAGCACCGATCGGGCATGGAGGACGGGTCGGCTCAGGCGATGGCGCGGCATGGAGGCGGTCCGGAGCACGGTCAGGTCGCCGTCGAGCCACGCCACATCGATCGCGAACCGCATCCCGAGCGTGTGGACCGATCGGGCCGGTACGAGCAGGAGCGCGCCGTCGATCGAGTCCCGTCCCAGCAAGCCCCGACGTCGCGCCGGCCGCGTGTCCGCCACCTCCAACGAAGCCAGCACCTCCCCGTCGCGCAGCAGCCAGCCCATGCCGTCGAGGCTACGAGCGCAACGGCCGGGGTGGGCCCGGTCGGCCTCACACGTTGAAGCGGATCTCCATGACGTCGCCGTCCTCGACGACGTACTCCTTGCCCTCGATGCGGAGCTTGCCGACGTCCCGGGCCTTGGCCCAGGAGCCCAGCGGGAGGAGCTCGTCCCAGCGGATCACCTCGGCGCGGATGAAGCCGCGCTCGAAGTCGGTGTGGATGACGCCGGCGCACTGCGGGGCGCGGTAGCCGGCCCGGAACGTCCAGGCCCGCGACTCCTTCTCGCCGGTGGTGAGGAAGGTGCGCAGCCCGAGCAGCTTGTACGCGGCGTGCAGGAACTTGGGGAGCGCGCCTTCGCCCAGCCCGAGGCCCTCGAGCATCTCGGCGCGCTCGTCGGCGTCGAGCAGGGCGGCCTCGGCCTCGAGCTGGACGCACATGCCGATCACCTCGGCGCGACCCTCCAGCTCCGCGGCGACCGGCGCGATGACGGCATCGATGTCGTCGAGCTGATCCTCGGCCACGTTGACCAGGGCCAACACCGCTCGGTTGGTGAGCAGGAAGTAGCCCTTGAGGAGCGAGCGCTCCCCCGCCGTCAGGTCGGACCGGTAGATCGGGGTCCCCGTCTCGAGGACGGCCTTGGCCTTGTCCAGCGCGGCCACCTCGTCGAGGAGCGACCGGTCGCCCTTGGCGGCCTTGCGGCGCTTCTCGATCTGGGACTCGACCGTCTCGAGGTCGGCGTAGGTGAGCTCGAGCTCGACGACGGCGAGGTGCTCCAGCGGGTCGGACGGACCGGGGACGTCGTCATCCGCGAAGGCCCGCAGCACGAAGACGATGGCGTCGACCTCGCGGATGTGGCTGAGGAACTTGTTGCCCAGCCCCTCCCCCTTGCTCGCCCCCGCGACGAGCCCGCCGATGTCGACGAACTGCACCGTCGCGGGCACGACGTTCTTGCTCTTGCTCATCTCGGCGAGCGCATCGAGGCGGGGATCGGGCACCCGGGCCATGCCCACGTTGGGGTCGGTGGTGGCGAAGGCGTACGGCGCGGCCAGCGCGCCACCGCCCGCGAGGGCGTTGTACAGCGACGACTTTCCTGCGTTGGGGAGACCGACGAACCCGAACCGCTCCATGGCCGGCAGGGTACGGGCCCCACCCCGGCCTGCGACAGAACAGGCCCCCGGCGGTCGCCGATCGTGCAGGCCGCGCCGGCGTGACCGGCAGCGCACGCGTGCGACAGGACGCGCCCGCAGCGGTCGCCGTTCGTCGCAGGCCGGTTCGGCGAGGGCTGGGTAGCGTGACCCGATGGCTGCCGAGGGAACCATGTCGCCGGCCGACGCGCTCGACCGCGTCGTGTACCTGCTCGACCGGGACCTGGCGGAGGGCCGGCGGGTGGCCGCGTACGCCAAGGCTCGTGACCTGGCGAGGGAGCTGGGCGACGACGAGGTGGTCCGGCTGCACCGGGCCGGCGAGCTCGCTCGACCAGCCAGGGATCGGCAAGTCCACCGGGAACGTCATCGCGTTGGCCGTCGACGGCGGCATCGACGAGCACCTGGCGACCCTCGAGGCCGAGACGGCGATCGACGTCGGTGAAGGTGCGCAGCTCCGGGCTGCCCTCAAGGGCGACTGCCACAGCCACACCTACTGGAGCGACGGTGGCGCGTCGGTCACCGAGATGGCGCGCACGGCCATGGCCCTCGGTCACGAGTACCTCGTCATCACCGACCACTCCCCCCGCCTCACCATCGCCCACGGCCTCAACCGGGAGCGCCTCCTGCAGCAGCTCGACGAGATCGAGCGCGTCAACGAGGAGCTGGCGCCCTTCCAGATCCTGACGGGCATGGAGGTCGACATCCTCGAGGACGGCAGCCTCGACCAGGACGCCGACCTGCTGGAGCGGCTGGACGTCGTCGTCGCCTCGCGTGCACTCGAAGCTGCGGATGCCCGAGCAGGAGATGACCCGGCGGATGGTGATGGCGGTCGCCAGCCCGCACGTCGACATCCTCGGCCACTGCACCGGCCGCAAGGTGGTGGGCACGGGTCGGCCGCAGAGCCAGTTCGACGCCGACATCGTGTTCGCCGCGTGCGCCCGCTTCGACACGGCCGTCGAGATCAACTGCCGACCCGAGCGTCAGGACCCGCCCGAAGAGCTCCTCGCCCTCGCGCTGGGCTGGGACTGCAAGGTGTCGATCGACACCGACGCGCACGCCCCCGGCCAGCTCGAGTGGCAGGTCTACGGGTGTGACAAGGCCGCCCGGATGGACATCGAGCCCGAGCGCATCGTCAACACCATGACCGCGGAAGACCTCCGCGCCTGGACCGCCTCCCACCCCACGTCGTAGTCGTCGACCCGAGCGGTTTGGGGTCACCCGGTGCCGGGTAGCCCCCGCCTGCATGACTCACGATGCGGGCGACTCCGTCGGAGCAGCTACCGGTGATCGGCATGATGCCGACGATGCCGACCTGGCCGACGTGACGCTGCGGTGGTCCGACCTCGGCCTCTTCCTCGCTTGCTATGTCGGGCTCGTGGTGGTCTGGGTCGGGATCGGCGAGGCGATCACCCACTCCACGTGGATCCAAGCACGCGATCATTCGGTCGCCGAATGGTTCGTCGACGGTCGCACGGCGACCCTCGACACCGTGTCTTCGCTGGGTTCGAACCTGGCCGCGACCATGGTGAAGATCGCCGTCACCGCGATCATCGCGATCGCGATGAAGGTCGCCTGGAAGCGCTGGCGCGAACCCCTGATGATGGTGGTCCCCCTCGTGCTCGAAGCGAGCGTGTTCATCACCGTGACCTACCTCGTGTCCCGTCCCCGACCCGACGTGAAACGGCTCGAATCGTCAGCGGTCGACAGCAGCTTTCCGTCGGGGCACGTGGCCGCCGCCGCGGCGTACGGCGCCCTGATCATCATCGTGTACTGGCACGTTCGCAGCCGGATCGCCCGGGCGACGGTCATCGTGTTGAGCGTTGCCGTGCCGCTCGTCGTGGGGTGGGCCCGCATGCAACGGGGCATGCACCACCTCACCGATGTGATCGCTGGCCTGTTGCTCGGCATCGTGTCGGTCCTGCTCAGCTGGTGGATGATCCACCGCGCCGTGCGACGCACTGAGCTGACCTCCGACAAGACGCTGGCCTCACCACCCGTCACCTCGACGTTCGAGCCCTTGTCGGCCCGCCGGGTGGCCGGCCGGATGTGTACGTCGAAGGACGTGTCCCTTAGCTGCCGGAGTACCACACCGGACACCTCATTTTGTCCGCGGCGACGGTTCCCGTCTCGTTGCACGGGGATGTGTGGGCGGG
Organism: uncultured Microthrixaceae bacterium; assembly: GCA_963721695.1. Lineage (GTDB taxonomy): Bacteria > Actinomycetota > Acidimicrobiia > Acidimicrobiales > VFJN01 > VFJN01. Next base: position 45,523 of record CAVRKU010000016.1, on the reverse strand, counting down.
CGCTAGCGTTCCTGATCAGCGTCGAGGATCGATAGCCCGAGGACTTCGCGCACATGGCGCACGAGCAGATCGATGCCAATGAGGCCTGTTTGGCGGTCCAGTTCATGCGAGCCGTCCTAGGGGACGCGGAGTAGTTCACTGCGCTCCTGACCTGAGTCAGTCAGGCGAGCAGAAGACGTTGTGAATCAACGGCTCGAAGTGCGGGAGCGGCTCTGTGGCGTAGTCAGGGTCGAAGCTCAGCTGATCCCACTCGTCGGCGAATGTCTCGGCGGCCGCCGAACCATGGCTCGGTACACCACTTCGCGCGGCGTTCGGGATCGCCGCCGAAGATCGGGGCGATGTAGCACGCCGTGAAGTCCTGGTGGTGCCGGACGATCCGATACACGTCGTCACGCACGTAGCCATGCAGCATCTCGGCGGACACGGCGTCGTGATAGTCGTCACCGAACAGCTTGCCGACGTCGTGCATGAGCGCCGCGACAATGAGCTCGGCGTCCGCTCCTGCGCGTTCTGCCCGTGTCGCTGTCTGCAATGCATGACCGAGTTGGTCGATCGCGAACCCGTCGTCCATCCCGTCGAGCATCCGCAAGAGCGCCAGGATACGGTCAGGGAGGCGCGCGGTCCACGGCCACCGCAGCGCGTTCCGCTTCGTCCCACTGTTCGATCGTGGCGCCGTCCATGCGGGTGATGCGCTGAATGCTCACATCGGGGATTCTCGCACGGGCGTCCGTTACCGGGCACAGGCCCCAACGCGGCATAACTCCCGAACCGTGACAGCGGCCGGCGCGGCACGACGGGCAGTAAGGGACACGCACAGAGTGATCGCGGAGGCCACCTCACCATCCGTGTGCGTAGCCCCACGCTGGCGCCGCCCGTTCGGGACATCCACACGAGGGCAGTCCAACGGCTCACGCGAGCTCACACGGCGCGCATGAGCAGTATGCTCGGCGCCTGGGCAAACCGGTAAAGGTGGGCTGGTCCCAAACACCACGGTGATGTTGGTTCGCCGATCTGGTCGGAACTCGACTAGGTAAGTAGTGAGGCAGGCGTGGAGCGGACCGATGCCTGAGAGCCACGACCCCCCCCCGACCCTTCACACGACGACGTCGGCGCGTGGGTCGGTGCCCCTGCCGGGTTCACTGCGAATCGTCGACGTCGTCCCCTTCGCGGGACGGCATCGTGAGCAAAACGTCCTTGCCGCGGCCTGGGAGAGGGCGGCGCGAGGGACCGGCGGGATGGTCGTGATCGGAGGCGAGCCCGGGATCGGGAAGTCTCGTCTGGTCGTGGAGTTCGGCCGCGGACTGCACTCGGGCGGTACGCCGGTGCTGTTCGCGAAGGCCGACGAGTACATCACGGTGCCGTTCCGGCTGGTCTCCGACGTCCTCAACCCGCTCGTCGGCGCGGTTCCGATCGACGTGCTGGAGAACCAGGCCGTCGAGCACGGAGACAGGTTGGCCGGGGTCGTGCCGGCGTTGATGCGGCGAGTGCCGGGCGCTCGACGGGTCCCTCCCGGCGACGACGAGCGCATCGCGCTGCTCGATGCCGCGGTCGACCTGATCGCCCACGCGCGGAGGCAATGCCCGACGATGATCGTCCTCGACGACATCCACTGGGCCGACGAGTCGAGCACGCTGTTCCTGCGACACCTTGCGAAGCACCTGGCTTCGATGTCGGCGCTCGTGGTGCCCACCTATCGGGACACCGAAGATCTCCAGCCGCACTCCAGTCGCAGAGACGCTTGCCGACCTTCGGCAGCAGCCCAACGTCGAGCGTCTGCCGTTGTCGGGGCTCGAGCGCGTCCGACGTCGACCGCCTGATGCGGCTCGTCGCCGGACCGCACCTCGATGAGACAGCAGTCCGGCTCGGCGACGCCGTGCACGCGGACACGGATGGCAACGCCTACTTCGTGCGCGAGCTCCTGCGTCACCTCATCGAATCAGGCGCGTTGTACGAGGAGGAAGGAGGAGTGGCGCACGCGCACCACACCGACCTCGCATCCCTGGGTGTGCCGGCCGGAGTGCAAGAGGCTCTCGGTCGACGTGTCGCCTCGCTCTCCGAGGTTGCCGAGCACGCGCTGCAGTCGGCCGCGGTGATCGGCGAGCCGTTCGACATCCGCACGTTGGCCGATGTGGTGGGTGACCCGATTGACGAGGTCGGGAGCACTCTGGACGATGCGGCGCTCAGAGGCTTGGTCGACGGTATGCAGGATCAGCCCGGCCGGTTCCGCTTCTCCCATCTGCTCGTCCGGCAGACGTTGTACGAGGGCTCGACGCCCGGCCAGCGCGAACGACTCCATGAGAGGGTGCTCACCGTCCGCGAGCAGCGAGGGTGCGCCGAAGGCTGAGCTCGCCCACCATGCGTACATGGCGATCGGCCGCGTGGGACATGGACGAGCTGTCTCCCTCGCGGCTGAGGCGGGTGGTGCCGCCGCTCACAGTCTGGCGTGGAACGAGGCCGTGACGTGGTACGAGCGCGTGGTCGCGATCGACGGCGAGCGTCAGCTCAGCGACCCGAGGTCTCGAGCCCGGTTGCTGATCGGTCTCGGCCGCGCCATGGGCGAGGTCGGTCTCGAAGCCGAGGCGCTGGTCCCTCTGGCCGAGGCTGCTGCGGCGGCCCGCGTGGCCGATGACCAGGAGATGCTCGTCGAAGTCGCGCTCGCGTACGGCGCCGGAGGCTCGGTCTATGCCGATCCGTCAGGAGCGGGTCTGGTGATCGTCGACGAGGCGTTGGCGTCCCTGCCACCGGGCCCATCGCGGCATCGAGCTCTGCTGCTTGTGCGGCGGAGCGAGTGGGTCAACATCCGAGATCCCGACGAGAGCCGGCGGCTGGCCGAGGAGGCCCTCGCCTTAGCCGACGTGCTTAGGGATCCCACCCTGCGACTCGCGGCGCTCACGGCGTACACGAACGCTGTCGTCGGTTTCCCCGGGCACGACGAGCTCGATGACATCGCTGAGGAGATGATGGCGCTCATCCCCCGAGCGGGCCACCTCGGGGCGAGCGATGCCTGCGCTCTTCGTCAAGATCGAGCTCGCTGCTCCGCCATGGCGATCTCGATGGCGCAGCCCTGCACGTCGAGGTTGCTGACCGTATGGGTCGACAGCTGCAGTCGAGGTACGTCGGGTTTCGGTCGCACACCTTCCGGGCCATCGTCGCGCTCCTCCGCGGCGATCTCCACACGTCGGACCGCGAGATCGAAGCTGCGATGGGCATGTCTGGCGGCACACCGATGTGGTGGATGCTGAGCGGTGCGGTCCACGCCCAAAGGTTGCTTCTGACCGCGCCGGAGCCCGACGCTCGAGCGTATGTGCAACAGCTCGTCGCCAGCAGCGCCCGGCCTCGCGGTCATCCCCGCCGACGTGCACGCCGCGCTGGAAGCCGGGGATGCTCGGGCCGCCAACCAGCTCGGACGAGATTGGGTCAACCGTCGGATCGGAGAGGACTTCCCGTCGGCCCGGCCGTGGTCCCTTTGGATGATGTCGCACGTCGTCGGCGAGCTCGAGCCCGACGTCGCCGAGGGCCTCCATCGATGGCTGCTGCCCTACGAGGCTGAGTGGGTGGTCGGCACGCCCGAGTCGTGCTTTGGTTCGGCGCAGATTCATCTCGGCCGCGCCGCACGCGCCGCCGGGTGGCTCGATGAGGCCGTCCTGCGCTACACCGCCGCCGTCAAGGAACATGAACGGGTCGGCGAAGTGCCGTGGCAGGCAAACACGCTCGTCGAGCTGGCCAGCACGCTCCGCGATCGAGCACGCTCCGGAGACACCGAACGGGCAGCGCGCGAAGCAGCCGCCGCCGCCGACCTGGCCGAGCGTCACGGCCTGACGGCGGTCGGAAGGCGTGCCGACGCCGTGTTGGCAGAGCTGGGTGCGGTCCACCGAGACACGTTGGGGATCACCGACCGCGAACGCCAGGTGCTCGAGCTCGTCGCCGGCGGGCACAGCAATGCCTCGATCGCCGAGGCCCTGCACGTCAGTGTGAAGACCGTCGAACGCCATCTGAGCACCATCTACGTCAAGCTCGATGTGCGGAACCGGGCGGAAGCGACCGCACGGTACGTCCACGATCTCGGCCCACCGACCTCCTGAGGGAGAACCCTCAGCTCGAGCCCTGCCCAAGCGTGCCCGACGTCGAGGGGATCCCCCGATGTCGGCGGCCGGCCCCACCCGTACGGTCGACCCGTCACAGCTGTCGGAGCGATCGCTCGATCGGGATGGCACTGGAGGGCGGCAATGCGTACAAGAGATCGAGGTCTCGATCGGAGTGGCGGTGCTGACCCTCCTCGGATGTTCATTGGTGGACTGGGAGGGCAAATGGGGTTCGCACGAAGAAGTCGAGCCGTCGCGGCACGGATAGTGGTGGCGACGAGCTTGTCGGTCGCAGCCACGGCCACTGTGGCATCGGCCGATGAGGTCGACCCGGTCGGTGGTCAGCCCTCGTACCGGACCGGTGTCGGTCCCCGAGCCCCGGCTGACGGTGCCGGTGTTCGTGGCCGTGGCGTCGAGCCAGCGGCCGGTGATCCGCATCTGGATCCGACGTGGTCGGGTGACGGCATCGCGGGGCTTACCGGCAACAAGTACATGGTGTCGTTGTCGCCGCAGGACAGTGGGCGCCTCTACACGGCCTCGTTCAACGAGGCCGACGGTGGACCCATGCGACTCACGCGGTTCGAGGCCAATGGCAGCGCTCGGCCACGTCCTTTGGTGGCGGCGACGGGATGATCGACCGCGCCTTCAGCCCGGCGAACGCCGTCAGCTTCCCGTACCAGATCACCCGCACGGGCAGCAAGCTCGTGATCGTGGGTGACCACTTCGACGGCGTCCGTGAGCGCCTCGGCGTCACCCGGCTCGCGGTCACGACCGGCGCCTACGACACCACCTTCTCCGGCGATGGCCGGGCGCTCTACCGGATCTTCCCACGTGCAGCACGACCTGCTCGAACCGTGGAAGGTGCAGGTGCTCAACGGCGGCAAGATCGCCATCCGGGTCGTCGCCTTCGATCAGGGTGCCGGGAACGACTTCGTGTTCGCCGAGCAAGCACTGGTCCGGCTCAACGCCAACGGCACCCTCGACACCACCTTCCACGGCGACGGGATCGTGGTCGTGAGCGCTGGCACGTCCGACGTGACGTGGAACCCCGACGGGTCGGCGTTCGCCAGTTCGTACAGGTCGGTGAGACGGTGGAGGTCCGGGCGATCACCGTGTCGGGGACGCGGAACGACGCCTTCTCCGAGGACGGTCGACTGAACGTGCCGTGCCCCAGCGCCTACGCGCGGTTAAACCACCTGCGAGTGAACCAGGCGGGCCAGCCCCTGCTGAGCTGCTTGGTCAACGTGATCGATCACCTGGGCGCCTACACGTTGCAGCTGACAGCGCTTCATGGCCGCGGGCGAGCCCGGACGCCACCTATGGGACGGATGGGCAGACCTACCTGAACACGGGCCTGATCGCTGAGCCTGGTGTTGTTCGAGACCACCCCGAGCGGCGCCGTGTGGATGGCGACGGCCGTGATGGACGACTTCACCGACTTCCGGGTGTACTCCATCGACGAGAACGGCGACCCAAACCCGAACTGGGGAACCATCCCCGGCTCATCCCAGACCAACCTCAGCTTCGGGGCCGACCTGAACCGGTTGGCCATCGGCGGCGGCCGCGTCTGGGTGGCTGTGCAGAAGAGCTTGACGGTAACGGCAATCGTGACGCTGGTCCCGTAGATCGACGGGCCCCACCCGCTGCTGGGGACAGTTGGGGTGGGGCCCGCAGGAGAGAGGACCGGGGGCCTGGCGGGAACCTCAGTCCGATTCAGCGGACACCCCCGAGGCCGAAAGACGACCCAAGCTGGCGATCTGCCACGCACGCGGGTTCCCAGCAGGGGTTACGAACAGAGACGGAACCATGAGCTCTCCACCTACAACTTGGGCCGCCACGCTGATGGACGAGTGCGGGGCCGAGGGTTCGAGCTCGGTGCCGGACGATGGTGACCCTCGTGCGGTCGGAAACTGGGAGGCTCCGGCGAGCGGGTTCGGGTTCGTTGGTTCCAATGTTGAGGTCAACGCCGACAGGTCGCAGGCCGAATCGATCTTGGTCGGGCTGCGCACTCCGGCGGGCCGGGAGTGTCTCGCAGCCGTCTTGACGGCTTCCATGGCTGACGCTGGGGTTGAGGTCGTCGGTGACGTCAAGGTCGTGGAGCAGGACTCGGAGGGCAAAGGGGATGATGCGGTCGCCTATCTGGCCACCGTCCCGCTCGCCGGTGACGGGGCTTCGGGCGTCGTCTGGAACTCCGACCTGATCAACATCCGCCAAGGGCGTGCGCTGGTGTTTCTGGCCTTCGGGAGCCCGGTCATCCCGATGCCCGACGCCGAGGTGCAACGACTCACCGACGCCGTGCTGGAGCGGATCCCCGCCGACCTCTGAGCTGAACACAGGATGGAGATGAACCATGGACCTGCACCAGACCATCGGTCCGCAGAACGGATCCGACGAGCCGAGCGCGTCCCCGCCGACCGGACTCCCGGAGCCAGGCGTCTCCGAGGGGCGACTCCCGATCACCGCCAAGCTCACCGAGAGCGACGGAGACGGAGAAGTGTCGCTCGTGACGAGCTTCAATCCACTTTCGTTCCTGCTCACGCTGACCCACACGACAGTCGAGCTCGATGGGGAGCACCACCGGGCGCCGTGGGGACGCGTGAGATTCCCCGTCGCGGCTGGTCACCACCGGCTGAGCGTCTCCTTCCGGTATCTCGGACGCGACGCGGGTCCCGCCCACCTCGACGTCGAGGTGGCGCCGACCCGGAGGACTCTGGTCCGCTACCGAGCACCGTGGGTGGTGTTCCTACGGGGCCGACTGCTCGTCGTCGGCGACGAGGCCTGCGAACGGGCGACCGACCCGACAGATCCGCCGCGCGCTCGCCATTGGGACGGCGAGCGCTGGACCGACGCGGTCGTCCGGCCCCCGAGCACCCTGAAGAAGGTCGGTGCCATCGCGCTGGCAGGCGTCTTGTTCGTCGTTGGGCTCGTCATCGGTTCGATCGTCGTAGGTGCTCGCGCCGACTCCGCACCGGAGGCCGCAGACCGCCTCGTTTCGGAGCAATGGGTGACTGTGGACGACGTCGACGGCCTTCGGTTCGAGATGCCGTCCGAGCCGTCCGTGAGCACGCAGCCAGTTCCTGGAACCGACCAAGAGATTGAGCTCTTCGCCGTCGAACGGCTCGACGTGAGCATGGTGGCCAACGCTTCCTCGACACTCGTGCCCGGAGACACGTGGACCGAGACGGAGATGCTCGATGACGTCGCGGCGGGCATGGCAGCCGCCACGAGCGGCACGATCGTCTCCAGGGAGATGGTTGTCGTCGACGGACGTCCAGGCCTCGATCTCGAGATGACGTCGCCCCAAGAGGGCGGAGTCACCATGCTCGGTCGAGCGGTGCTCGACGGCAACCAGCTCGTCCAGCTGTTGACCGTGTTCAAGGAGAGCGAGCGGGACAGTGCAGAGGACGCTCACGACCGCATGGCGAGCAGCCTCCGGTTCGAGGACTGACGATCCGCGCAGCCGCCGGTATAGCAGCGCGGCAAGGCGGCCAGAACGAGATCTCCTCTGCAGGCTGATCAGCTCGAGGTTTGGCCCGGACGGAAAGGGAGCGCCATGGGGAGTGGTGGCGAAGCGAGCGGTCCTCGTGAGGAATCGCCAACGATCGGGCATATCGCCCGTCGCCAGGTTTCGCGAGACGGGTACGAGTTCGTCGATGACCGAGACCTCGTCCTCGGGACGTTTCGACGGCAGCGCTCCTTGATGGGCTGGCCATTCCGCTGGACTACTGATCTATGGAGCCGCGGACTGGAGTGCGCTCGGTGGCACAGAGAGGCCCGTGCATCACCACGCAGACGTGGTGAGACCGCCGCGCGATTCTGCTTGTGAGTCTCCTGACCGGTTAGGAATCGTCCATGGCGAGGTCATCGACGCGGCTCGTTCTGATCTGTGGGCTTCCGGCCTCGGGCAAGACGACCCTCGCTCGCCAGCTCGCCCCCGAGATCCCCGCGATCAGGCTGGACAAGGACCAGTGGACGACCGACCTGGGTCTCGATGTGTGGGACGACGAGCTTCGAGTCCGGGTCGAAGGGCAGCTGTGGGCGCTTGCCCAGGAGCTCCTCGCCAACGGTCAGAGCGTGATCTTGGAGTGGGGCCACTGGGCGCGAGCTGAACGGGATGAGAAGCGACTCGGGGCGAGGGCCTTGGGGGTGGGCGTCGAGCTGCACTACCTCGATGCGCCCTTGGACGAGCTGATCGAGCGAGCTGAACGACGCAACGCGTCGGGCGAGTGGACGGCCTCGCCGATGACGCGGGCTCACTTCGAGGAGTGGGCAACGGTCTTTCAACCTCCCGACGAGGAGGAGATGCTGCTGTTCGACAAGCCCGTGAGCTACCGGAAGCTGAAGACCATGAGCTGGGTGGCGTAGGCGACGAGGTGGGGGCCGGCCGGGTCCCAGAGCGCGGCGTCGACGCTGGCGTAGCCGTCGCCGGCGTAGCGGGCCTTGTTGTGAGCGAGCAGCCACTCCGACCGGGCCGCCTGGAACAGGTGGAGCGTGTAGTCGACGCTCGGCGCGAACCACTGCCCGCTGTCGGGGCCGAGCTTCTGGCCGACCGAGCCCGGCATCGTGTCGCACAGGACCACGACGCCGACCGGGTCGAGGCTGCCGTCGGGGAGGAGCGGGGGGTCGTCCAAGCGGTACCAGTTGGCCGACTCGGCCGGCCCGTCCACGAACTCCTCCCACGGTGCCCGCCCGATGGCGGGTCGGCTCTCCACGATCTCGTCCCAGAACCGTGGCAGCGGAAAGTCGAAGGTGAAGTCGATCCCGTCGGGGATCGGATCGCGAAAGCCGAGCAGGGACTCGGGTCCCGCGACGTCCGGCATGACCAGCTCGGTGAAGTCGAAGCCTCGACGCGGAGCACCGAACGCCGCGATCGCCGTGAGCCCCGCCTCGGCACCGCGGTTCCGCACCGTCGCCGTGAGCTGCGACATCGAGCGGCCCCGCCGGAGCAGCGCGACGTCGATCTCGACGGGGCCGGCGGCGACCTGGCCGGCGAACAGCACCGTCATCGTGCGGAGCGACTGCGTTGCGTCACCCAGCTCGCGTTCCATCGCCCGCACCGCGAGCGCGGCGACGATGCCGCCTTGGGGCACCACGGCCAGCTCCCAGGAGGGCGAGATCGACGCCGTGTAGGAGCCGTCGCCGCCGCGCAGGTCGAGGTCGTCCCAGCCCGTGGCCATCGGGCGAACCTACCGATGCCGTCGCAACGTCTGTGGTCGATTTCGTGCGGATGGCGGACGAGATCGACCGCAGACGTTGCTAGACCGGGGCCATGGGACTTCGCTGGCAGTGCATCTGCATCGACTCCACCGACCCCGGTCCGATCGGTCACTGGTGGGCCGAGCTGCTGGGGTGGCGCATCACCCACGAGGAGCCGGACGAGGTGGTGCTCGAGCCGCCCGTCGGCAGCCCCGAGGAGGGCGTCTCGCCCGACATCCTGTTCCTGAGGGTGCCGGAGCCGAAGGGCGAGAAGGTGCGCCTCCACATCGACCTGCGACCGACCGACCAGGCGTCCGAGGTCGCCCGCGCCGAGGCCATGGGCGCCACGCGGGTCGACATCGGCCAGGGCGACGACGTGAGCTGGGTCGTGCTCGCCGATCCCGACGGCAACGAGTTCTGCATCCTCCGCGCCCTCACGGCCGAGGAGCTCGCCGGCTAGGCGAGACTGGAGCGGCTGGGCGGGCGACCGGTAGCGTGGCATCCCTATGTCGAAGCGCACCAAGAAGGCCACCCACCGGGCCCGCAAGAAGAAGGCCAACCACGGCCGGAAGCCCAACCGCGGCCGCAACTCGTAGCCGACGCCCTGAACGAGGTCCCGCCGCCCCCGCCCACCCGGGTCGACGACATCGTCGAGACCCTGCACGGCATCGAGGTCGCTGACCCGTACCGCTGGTTGGAGGACGGCTCCTCCGACGAGGTCCGGGCCTGGACCACCGCCCAGAACGATCGAACCCGAACCGCCCTCGACGCCATCCCGGCCCGGGGGCGGCTCCGCGCCCGCCTGGCGGAGCTGACCGAGGCGGGCACCGCGACCGCGCCCTCGGTCCGCGGCGACCGCCTCTTCACGATCGACCGGTGGGCCGGCCACGACCGGGCCGCGCTCGTGGTTCGCCCGCTCGCCGGAAGCGGTCGACGGCCCCGGCCGGATCCTGATCGATCCGGCCGACGCGAGCGGCACGGCCACCTCCGCGATCGACTGGTACGAGCCATCGCCCGATGGGGACCTGGTCGCGTTCGGCACGTCCACCGGGGGCGACGAGCGCTCGACGCTGCGGATCCTCGAGGTGGCCACCGGCACGCTGCTCCCGGACGTCCTCCCCCACACCCGCGCCGCGTCGGTGGCGTGGCTGCCCGACGGCAGCGGCTTCGCGTACACGCGCTACCCGGACCCGGCGACGGTCGGGGACGACGACGCGGGCTACCACCGCACCGTGTGGTGGCACCGGCTCGGCGACGCGCCCGAGGCCGACACCCCGTGCTTCACCGACCTGCCGGACAAGGAGGCGTGGCCCGACGTCACCCTCTCCGACGACGGCCGCTGGCTCGTCGTGCACCTCGAGCGCGGCTGGAGCCGCACCGACATCCACCTCCTGGACCGCGACCTGGGCACCTGGAGCACGGTCGTCGAGGGCATGGAGGCCACGACGTGGCTTCGCGTCGACGGCGATCGAGGCCGCCTCGTCGGCGTGACCACGCTGGGCGCGCCCAAGGGACGGCTCGTGGCGCTGCCGCTCGAGGGCCATCCCGCTCGGGTGGACGGTGCGACCGATCGTCCCGTGGTCGACCCGAGCCCGCGGTGCACCGACCTCGTGGGCGAGGGCGACGACGTCCTCACCGCCTTCGCCCCGACCGGCGACGACCTGCTGGTGCTCCGCACCCGCGCCGGCGTCTCGTCCCTCCACCACCACGCGGCCGACGGCACCCACCTGGCCGACGTCACCGAGGTGACCGGCGGGCTGGCGGCGGTGAGCGCCCTGGCGGCCCACCCGAGCGCGCCCGGGCTCGTGGCGGTGGGCCACGCCAGCTTCACCCGGCCCGACACCGTCACGGCGTGGCGTCCGGCCGGGGAGCCGGTGGAGCTGACGCGCTTGCCCGGCCCCGATCACGTCGATGCCACCGTCAGCCAGGTGCGCTACCCGTCGACGGACGGCGTGGCCGTGCCGATGCTGCTCGTGCACGCCGCCGCGACGACGATCGACCCCCGCACGCCAACGCTCCTCACCGGGTACGGCGGCTTCAACATCACCGAGACGCCAGCGTGGAGCCCGTTCATCGCGGTGTGGTGCGAGCAAGGCGGCCAGGTGGCCGTCCCCGGGCTGCGCGGTGGCGGCGAGGAGGGCGAGGCGTGGCACCAGGCGGGGATGCGCGCCAACAAGCCCCAGGTCTTCGCCGACTTCGAGGCCGCGGCCGACTGGTTGGTCGCGAACGGGCGGACGTCCCGCGAGCGCCTGGCCATCCGGGGCGGTTCCAACGGCGGGCTGCTGGTGGCGGCGTGCATGGTGCGGCGCCCGGACCTGTGCGCCGCGGTGGTGTGCGACGTCCCGCTGACCGACATGGTCCGGTTCCCGCGGTTCCTCATCGCCCGGCTGTGGATCGCCGAGTACGGCGATCCCGACGTGCCCGAGGAGCTCGCGTGGCTCCACGCCTACTCGCCGTACCACCAGGTCGTCCCCGCCACCGGCTACCCGGCGACGCTCGTGACCACAGGCGAGGAGGACAGCCGCGTCGACCCGTGCCATGCCCGGAAGATGGCGGCGCGCCTGCAGGCGGCGTCCACGAACACGGTGCTGCTCCGTGTGGAGGCCGCGGCCGGGCACGGGCAGGGCAAGCCCGCCAGCAAGCAGATCGAGGAGCGAGCCGACGTGCTGGCGTTCCTCGCCTGGCAGCTGGCCCTCTAGCGGGTCGGCGCGTCAGAGCGCGATCGTCTCGCCTTCGCAGGCGCCCGTGACCTGGACGGGAGCCTCGGCGAACCCCGCCACGATGGCGTCGACCTCGTCGTCGGTGCGCGTCGGGTCGTGGTGGAAGAGGAGCACGGACCGAGCACCAGCCACCTCGCCCAGGCGCACGGCGTAGTCGGCGGCCGAGTGGCCGAAGTGCGCTCGCGAGGGCAGCTCGTCGGCGGTGTGCTGCGCGTCGTGGATCAGCAGGTCGACGTCCGCGGCCAGGGCCATGGCGGCGTCGTGGTACGGACCCCAACCGTCGGGGCCGGGGCCGAGCGACGCGGGCCCGTGGTCGGACAGGTAGGCGATGGCCGCGCGCCCGTCGCTGACCCGGTAGCCGAAGGTCCGCCCGCCCTTGTGCGGGATCTCCAGGGCGAGCACCTCGAAGCCGCCGATCTGGTGGACACCGGGCTCGAGCCCGTCGAAGGTCCACGCCCCCCGCAGGCCCTCGGGCCCGATCGGGAAGTGCGGCGGGGACATGGCCCGGCGCAGGACGTCGACCGCGCGAGCGCCATCCTCCTGATCGGGGAGGCAGAGTCGCACCTCGGCTCCGTCGTGGTCGACGGCTCGTGAGAACGGGCAGGCCCTGGGTGTGGTCCCAGTGCAGATGACCGAGGAGCACCGCGCCCCGGAAGGGCGCTTCGCCGAGCAGCGCGGTCGAGCCCGCGGATCCCCGTCCCGGCGTCGAGCACCAGGCTCGGCTGCTCGCCGTCGCGAGCCAGCGCGACGCACGACGTGTTCCCGCCGTAGCGGGCGAAGGCGTGCCCCGGCGCGGGGGTGGAGCCCCGGACGCCGAGCACGTGCACCCTCATGCGGTGGCTTGGTCCTCGCGCCGGTGCCCCTCGCTGATCTCGGCCAGCTTCGCCATGTCGAGCTCCACCTTGCGGGCCTCGGCGACCTTGCAGGGCGAGACCGCGGTGAGCGTGGCCGTCCGGCGACCGTCCTCCAGCACGGCCCGCTCGCCGATGAGCGCCCCCGGGCCCAGGTTGGCGATCTCCTTGCCGTCCACGTCCACCTGGATGACGCCGTCGAGCAGCAGGTAGATGGCGTCGGCCTCCTCGCCCTGCTCGGTGAGCACCGCGCCCGTCCTTGAGCTTGCGGATCTTCGGCTTGCCCTCGCCCATGATCACCCGCGACAGCTCCCGCTCCATCGCCGACTCGACCGCCGTGACGAGGGCCGGCGAGTCCTCCCCGCCCCACGGGCTGTAGTCCCCGAACGCGTGACGGTTCCAGTCCTTGAAGTCGACCAGGCCGGACTTCGCCGCCAGTGCGCCATCGGGTCCGTAGACCCAGTGCCGCGGGAACGAGCTGGCCCCGTCGAGGGCCCACTCGGCCGTGCCGTCGGTGTGGATCGTGAGCGAGAGCGTCGACCAGGCCGTGGGCGAGTGGTACTGCACGAACGGCGGCTTGGCGACGTGGCGCGGCGTGGGCACCCCGGTGCGGCCCCCGGCGGTCTGGCGTGAAGCGCACCCAGCCGTCGCCGACCTCGGGCTCGGCCTGCAGGTCGGGATAGCCGACGGCCTGGAACGTCACCGACGCCGCTCCTCGCCCCACGACCGTCGAGCCGATCTCGCCCCCACCCGTGTACCCGTGGCCGACGATGGCACCGTCGTCGTCGACCTCGATCCACGCCCGCAGGTCGTTGGCCAAGCGGAAGAGGCCCCGCTCCTTCCAGTCTTCGAGGGTGCCCAGCACATCGGGCAGCGGCTGGTCGTAGTGAGCGATCCCCAGCTCGAAGGGCGCCTTCATGGCCCCCTTGATCGCCTCCGACGGGATCCAGGACACGGCTACGACCCTCGACTCGATCTTCATCTCACGCTCCTTGCTTCGGCTGCGTCCACCATCGCCTGTTGGGCCGTCGGGCCCAAGGGCGCTGACCAGCCTCAGATGGTGGGGCTGGCACCCCCTCCCGGTCGCATGGCTGCCCCCTCGCCGTCCTCAGCCGGATCTGGCTCGATGGTGACCATGCCCGACGGCGTGATCACGGTGGTGCTGGCCGACGACAACCTCATCGTGCGCGCCGGCGTTCGGGCCCTGCTGGCCCGGGAGCCCGACGTCGAGGTCGTCGGCGAGGCCTCCGACCACCCGGAGCTCCTGGCCGCCGCCGCCGAGCACCAGCCGCAGGTCGTCGTGAGCGACATCCGCATGCCGCCGACGTTCCAGCGCGAGGGCATCGACGCCGCCAAGGAGATCCGGCAACGGAACCCCGGCACCGGGATCGTGATCCTGTCCCAGTACGACGACCCCGAGTACGCCGTCTCGCTGCTCGCCGACGGGGCCGCCGGGTACTCGTACCTGCTGAAGGACCGGCTGGCGGAGGGCGACCAGCTCATCGACGCCATCCGGGCCGTGGCCACCGGCGGCACCCTGCTCGACCCGGTGATCGTCGACGCGCTCGTGCGTCCCGTGCAGGCCGGTGACGACCTCAGCGACGCCGACCAGGAGCTGCTGACCTTCATCGCCGAGGGCAAGCCGATCAAGGCCATCGCCGTCGCCCGCCAGACGACCCCCGAGGCCGTCTCGGATGCCGTCGAGCACCTGTTCCTCGAGCTGGCGAAGGGCGCGTCGACGGGCGACGACAGCGCGCTGCGGCGCCTCCGGATGCTCCACCAGATGATCGTCGACCGCGAGGAGCAGGGCGAGACGCTCTCCCGACTGCTGCCCGGCGGGCTGGCGGAGAAGCTCCGGCTGGAGGGCAAGCACATCGGCGAGTCGGAGGAGCTCGAGGTCACCGTGCTCATGTCCGACATCCGCAGCTACTCGTCCATCGCGGAGCGCACCGCCCCCACGCAGCTCGCCGCCCAGCTCAACGAGCACCGGGCCGCGATGAACGACGCCATCCTCGGCGCCGGCGGCACGGTGATGCAGTTCGTCGGCGACGCCGTCATGGCGGTCTTCGGCGCCCCGTTCCCGCAGGCCGACCACTGCGACAAGGCGGTGGACGCGGCGCTCGCGATGCACCGCTCGCAGCACGAGCTCAACCAGCGCGTGGCTGGGCACGCCGCGGGAGGAGTTCCTGCTCGGCATCGGCGTCTCCAGCGGCAAGGCGGCCGCCGCCCTCCTCGGTTCGGAGGAGCGCCTCGAGTACACGCTCGTCGGCGACACCGTGAACCTCGCGCAGCGCCTGCAGGAGATGGCTCGGCCCGGGGGCCAGACCATCCTCAGCGAAGCGACCTGGGCCGGCCTCACGAACCCCCCGACGGCCACCCCCAACCCGCCCGAGCTCGTCAAGGGCCGGACCACCCCCGTCACCACCTATCGGATCGAGCGAGACACCTGGAGCCTGACATGACCACGACCGAACCCTCCCCCACCCTCCCGTCGCTCGACACCGACCTGGTGCTCGACGTGCGGGGCGTCCGGCGCACCTTCGAGGCCGAGAACGCCCCCGTGCGCGCGCTGCGCGGCGCCGACTTCCAGATGCGGCCGCGGCGAGTTCGTCGCCATCATGGGACCGTCGGGCTGCGGCAAGTCCACCCTGCTCAACCTCGTGGCCGGCCTCGACCAGGCCGACGAGGGCACCATCGTGCTCGCCGACGAGGAGGTCACCGGCAAGACCGAGGACGAGCTGGCCCGCATGCGACGGCAGCACATCGGCATCGTCTTCCAGTTCTTCAACCTCCTCGAGGGCATGACCGTGCTCGAGAACGTCGCCCTCCCGGCGATGATCGCGGGCGAGAAGCGGCAAGCCCGGCCGAGACGCGGGGGCGGGACCTGCTCGACCTGCTCGGCCTGTCGGACAAGGCCAAGGCCGCGCCGGGCTCGCTCTCCGGCGGGCAGCGCCAGCGCCTCGCGATCGCCCGGGCCCTCGCCAACGAGCCGACCCTCCTGCTCGCCGACGAGCCGACGGGTGCCCTCGACTCCGAGGGCGGCCACGAGGTGATCGAGCTGTTCCGCCGCCTCCACCAGGGCGGGCAGACGATCCTGATGGTCACCCACGACGACGACGTCGCCGCCGCCGCCGAGCGCATCGCGCGCATGAAGGACGGCAAGGTCATCGACGCCGGCGACGAGGCTGCCTCGGCCTGGCGTCGATCGGGTAGCCGCCCGCTACCTCCCCCGATGGCCGTCGTCACCTACCTCCTGCGCGCCGACCTGCGGAGCCGATGGCGGTCGCTCGGCCATGCTGGCCCTGCTGATCGCGATCGTCGTCGGAGCCGTGCTCACCGCGACTCGCCGGAGCCCGCCGCACCCGTGACCTCCTTCGACCGCTACCTCGACGAGGTGCGCCCGTTCGACGCCCTGGTGACGTTCGAGGACGAGCCTCGCGGACGCCGCGGCCGTCGAGCAGATCGACGGCGTCGAGGCGGCGGTCGGCTTCCGCTGGTACGCGGCGTTCCCCGGGGCGAGCCGGACGGCTTCACTTCTTCCCCATGGTCGTCCCCGACGACGACCGCGTGTCCCGGACGACCTACCAACGAGCTCCGCTCGTGGCCGGTCGAGCGCCCGACCCGAGCGGCGCCGCTCGAGGTCGCCCTCGGCGAGCGCACCGCTCGGACCGTCTCGGCGTCGGCGTCGGCGATCCGCTCGACCGCGTGCTACGTTCACGCACGACCCAGGATGGTCCTCGAGGCCGCGATGCCCGAGGGCCCGGCGAGCTGGCCTTCGACGTCGTCGGCATCGTCCGCACCCCCGGCGACGTGGCCAGTCGCGAGGCCGACATCGACCCCAACTTCCTCACCCCCGCCTTCGCCGCGACGTACGGCGACGAGATCGGCCTGTTCGGTCGGTCGGCATGCTGTCGCCGCTCGAGCCGGGCGCCTCGGCTCGAGCGAGCTGGCACACGACGTGACCCTGCTCGGGTACCCAGTCGACTTCGAGACGTTCTTCGGCACCGACGCGCTCCGGCGACCAGGCCGACCCCACCCTCGCGCGATGGCCACGGGGCTGCGGATCGTGGCCCTCGTGCTCGCCCTCGTCGGCGGTACCGCGATCGTCCTGGCGCAGGCGCTCGGCCGCGCGGCTCACCGAGCGGCTCGGCGACCACGAGGCGCTCCGAGCGCCTGGGGGCAACGCGGTCGCGAGCTGCTGCTGCAGCTCAGCCTGCCGAGCGCGCTGGCCGCCGGTCGTCGGCTCGCCGCCGGTGGCGGCGCTGAGCGTGGCGGCCTCCCCCTTCGCTGCTGTGGGGCCTGGCGCGCCGAGCCGAGCCGTGACCCCGGCGTGCGGGTCGACCTCCCCGTGCTCGCCGTCGGCATCCTCGGCTGCGACGGTGCTCCTCGCCGTCGCCATCGGGCTCGTGGCCCGGGTGGCACTGCAACGAGACGCGAGCGAGCCGTCCACCGAGCGCGGCGCGGCCGAGCGCCATCGCGTCGAGAGCCGCCGGCCTCGGTGCCTCCGTCTCCGCCGTGGCCGGGCTGCGACTGGCCCTGGAGCGGGGGCGGGGCGACCGCGCGACGCCGGTCGCCGCCGCCGCGTTGGCCGCCGGCCCTCGGCGGGATCGGCGTGATGGCCACCGTCGTCTTCAGCAGCAGCCTGCACCACGCCGTCACGACGCCATCGGTGTACGGCTGGGCCCTCGACGGTGTCCTGGTCGGCAGTGACGACGGCGACGGACCTGGGTCGAGGACCGCACGCTGACCTCGGCCGAGCTGACCGCCGACCCGGCGTTCGCGGCCGTGGCCGAGTCGTGAACGACTCTCGAGGTCACCGTCGACGGGGTTCCCGAGCCGGGCATGGGTCGCTGCAGGACCTCAGCGGCCACTCCTCCGTTCGTCACCACGCGCGGGCGCGAGCCGGTCGGAACGCCGGCGAGGTGGCGATCGGGGGCCAGACCCTCGAGCAGCATGGCCTGCCAGATCGGCGACACCGTCGAGCGTCAGCGCGGGCGGCCAGCCGCGGGCCGCTGGAGATCGTCGGTGCGGCCGTCGCTGCCCGTCAACGAAGACGGTGGGTCAGGCTCCGTCGGGCTCGCGCTGCGCCGCGAGGCCGCCGAAGCGATCGGGTTCAGCGGTCGATGCGAGAGCGACGACGAGTGCTCCCGCTACCTCGCGGTTCACGGTCGCCGACGGGACGACGTCGCCGACGCCGTGGCGCCCTACCTCTCCGATGACGTGGCCCTGGTCGAGCCCGTCGCCTCCGGCGCAGGTCGAGCCGGCTGACGCGCCGTCGACGGCCTGCCGAGAGCACTGGCCGCGGTGCTGGGCATCATCGCCGTCCTCGCCGTCACCCACGCCGCGGCCGTCACCGTGCGACGTCGCCGCCGTGATCTCGCCATGCTCAGGGTGCTGGGCTTGTACGGCCGCACCTCCGGCACATCGTGACCGTGCAGGTCGCCGTGCTGGCGCTCGGCGGCGCGGTCGTCGGCGTCGTGCTCGGAGTGGCGCTCGGGCGCGTCCTGTGGGGCGCCGTGGCCGACAGCGTCCCGCTCCCGGTCGTGATCGCGTTCCCCGTCGCCGCGATCGTGGCTCGTCCCGCTCGCCATCGCCGCCCTGGCCCAGCTCGGCGCCGTCGTTGTCCCGTCGGTCGGCCGGGCGACTCCGCCGCCGGACTCGCCCTGAGGGCGGAGTAGCGATGAGCACACCAGCCCCCAACCCTCGTCACCCGACCGCATCAGGACGGAGCCGACCCATGACCACCATCTCCACCACCGCCATCGGACCCCCGCTCGAAGCCGAGGGCACTGCCGCGGGCGGCTCGAGGGGACTGGTCGCCGTCGGCGTGGTGGCGGCCTTGGCGGCGATGGCGCTCGCCGCGTCCTGTCTGACCGAGTCCGACCTCGAAGCCGGCGGCTGGGTGCGCTCGGCGCTCGTCGTCATCTGGGCGCTCGCGGCCATCGTGCTCGCGTTGCGCGCCGCGCCCGCGTTGGGGGTGGTGGTGGGCGGCGCGGCGGTCGTCGGGGGGATCTGCGCCGCGACGGCGTTCTCCGCCGATCTCGCCGAGGTCCACATGATCGCCGCGGCCCTCGTGCCGGCCGTCGCGCTGCACCTCGAGCTGGTGCTGCCGGACGGCCTGTTCGGGAGGAGCAGCCGGCGCAACCTCGCCGTCGCCGGGTACGTCGTGGCCGGGGCAACGGGCGTGGCGTTGGCGCTGGCAGGACGCGAGCCGGCCGCGGTGGTCGTCGCGGCAGCCGTCGTCGGCATGCTCCTCGTCGGCCTGCCCTCGGCCCACCAGACGTACCAGAGCTCAGCGGGCCTGGCCCGCCAGCGGTTGCAGCTGGTCGGCTGCGCGGTGGCGGTGATCGCCGAGGTCGCGTTGGTGGTGGCGGCCCTGCGGATCCTGGTCGACTGGCCCGACCCACGCCGCCGAGGTCGCCGCGGGAGCCACCGCCCTCGTGCCGTTGGCGCTGGCCGCCGGAACCAGCACCCGCGTGGCCCGCCGGGTCGACCGGCTGCTCGTGCACACCGTGTCGGCCACGGGCCTCACGGCGGTCGTCGTGCTCGTCTACCTGGTCATCGTCATCGGTCTCGGCCGGGCCCCCGCCGACAGCGAGCGCACGCTGCTCGTGCTCTCGATGCTGGCCGCGGCCGTCGCCGCGCTCCTCTACGTCCCCGCTCGCGAGCGGCTGGCCGAGACCGCCAACCGGCTCGTCTACGGGGAGCGCCATCCCCCCGACGAGGTGCTGCGCACCTGGGGCAGCCGGCTCAGCCGGTCGATCCCGATGGACGAGCTCCTGTTGCAGCTGGCCGAGTCCCTGCGGAAGGTGCTCGTGCTGCGGCGCGCCGAGATCTGGACCGGCTCCGGCGGTCGGCTCGAGCTGGCGGTCGCCGTCCCGGATCGGTCGGCCCCTCCCCTCGTGCTCGGGCCGGAGGAGCAACCGGTGGTCACTCGCGGCGGGGGTGACCGGGAACGCCTGGCTGGAGGTGTGGCTCCCCAGCCTGCTGGCGGGCCGCAGCCCAGCGCAGCTCCGCGTCGCGCCGGCCTCCCACTCCGGGGAGCTGCTCGGGCTCCTCGTGATCGAGCGCGCTGTCGACGGCGACCACTTCACGGACGAGGACGACCGGGTGCTGACCGAGCTGGCCCGTCAGGTCGGCCTCGCGCTCCACAACGTGCAGCTCGACTCCGCGCTCCAGGAGAGCCTCGAGAACCTGAAGCAGGCCAACGACGACCTACAGGCCTCACGTGCCCGCATCGTGGCCTCCGGTGACGCCGAGCGCCGCAAGATCGAGCGCAACCTGCACGACGGCGCCCAGCAGCACCTCGTCGCCCTCGCGGTGAACCTCCGCCTCACCAAGGACATGCTCGACGACGACCCGGCCTCCGCGGCCGAGATGCTCGACGCGCTCGCGGACGCGGTGAAGGAGACGATCCAGGAGCTGCGGGACCTGGCCCACGGCATCTACCCGCCGCTCCTCATGGACAGCGGCCTCAGCGAGGCGCTCCGGGCGGCGGCCAACCGGAGCCCGTTGGCCGTGAGCGTCGATGCGACCGGCGTCGGACGTCACCCCAGCGAGGTGGAGGCGGCGGTGTACTTCTGCTGCCTCGAGGCGCTGCAGAACGCCGCCAAGCACGCTCCCGACGCCACGGTCCGCGTCGAGGTCCGCGAGGACGCCGAGCGGCTCGAGTTCGAGGTCGTCGACGACGGACCCGGCTTCGATGCGACCGCGGCGCGCCACGGCCACGGCTTCACCAACATGAGCGACCGCCTCGGGGCCATCGGTGGCGTGGTGGAGTGGCAGTCCTCGCCTGGTGAAGGAGCCCGCGTCTTGGGCACGATCCCGCTGTCGTGACCGGCGACGACCCGACCCCCGACACAGATCGGGGAGGCTCCGCCGCGGGGCCCGTGATCGCCATCGCTCGATCCGAGGTGCGCACGCGCTGGATCGGGTTGGTGCTGATCGGGCTCCTGGCCGGCGTGGTGGGCGCGGTCGCCATCAGCGGCGTCGCCCTCGCTCGCCGCACCACCACCGCCTATGACCGACTGGGCGAGGCGGTGAAGGTGGACGACGCCCGGGGCTACGTGCTCCGGTACCCCGAGCTCGTCGACGAGCTCACCGCCCTCCCTGTCGTCACCGACAGCTGGGTCGGTGGCATCGGCATCGCCAAGGTCGACGGCGACAACAGCTTCATCGGCATCACCGCCGGACCCCGAGATCCCTCGCCGCTCATCGATCCGATCGTGCTCGAGGGCCGCCTCCCTCGCGCGTCGCCCGACCCGGACGTCATCGAGATCGTCCTGCGGGAGGACTTCCAGCGCGAGGTCAACGTGCCCCTCGGGTCGGAGTTCCCGGTCCAGTTCCTGAGCGAGGCGGACTACTTCCGCTTCGACACCGGGTTCGAGGGCGGCGAGGTCCACGGCCCGACGGCCGTGCTGCGAGGTCGTCGGCACGGTGCGGATCGCGGGCGGCTTCTCGACGGTGCCCCCGTCGTTCGCGAGCGCGGCTGCCCTCGAGTCGCATCCCGACGCGTTCATCGGCACCAGCTACTTCGTCCGGCTCGCCGGCGGCCGCGCGGGCTACCCGGAGCTGGAGGCTGGCATCGAGGACCTGGTGGGCGACCGAACGCTGCCGCCGGAGGCCGAGGAGTTCTCCGTGGTCGACGTGTCCGACACGTCGATCGCGGCGGCGTCGATCGACAACACCGCGTTGCTCCTCGGCCGGGCGCTCCTGCTGCTCGCGCTGTCCACCGCCGTGGTCGGCGGCGTCGCCGTCACCCAAGCGCTCGCCCGGCACCACACCGCCACCGCGCGCGCCCGCGAGGTCGAGCAGGCGTTGGGGATGACGAGGGCCCAGCAGACGAGCGCGCGCCTGCTGTCCGGCCTGCTCCCCGCCGCCCTCGCCACTGCGCTCGCGGCGATCGGAGCGATCGCCGCCGCGGGCATCGAGCCGATCGGCGCGGTCGACCTCTATGAACCGCACCCCGGCACCGCGATCAACGTCACGGTGCTCCTCGTGGGCCTCGCCGTCGTGTTCGCCGGTGTGCTCGCGGCCACCGCCCTGACCGGCGCCATCCAGGGTCGTCGCCGCTCCGACGCCCCCGTGCGCGAGAGCTCCGTGGTGAACCGGGTCAGCCGCGTCGGCGGCACCCCGCCCACGGTGCTGGGCCTCCGGTTCGCGCTGGAAGCCGGCCGAGGCGCCCGTGCCGTGCCCGTCCGCTCCGCGATCATCGGCGCGACGGTGGGGGTGGCCGGCGTGGTGGCGGGTCTGGTGTTCGTCTCCAGCCTCGACCGCCTGATCGAGTCGCCGTCCCGCTCGGCGATCCCGTACGACGTCGGGATCGCCGACGTGACGAGGGACGACCTCGAGCGAACGATCATGGACGACCCGCTCGTCGGTGACGTCTCCGTCATCGAGAGCGCCCCCTTGCTCGTCGACGGCCTGAGCATCGACGGCCACGCGATCGATGCGCTGCGAGGCTCCCTCGACATCGGCATCCAGGAGGGGAGGCTCCCGCGCACGCCCGATGAGATCACCCTCGGCCTCCGGGCCGCGCAGGACCTCGACGTGGGTGCCGGCGACACGGTCACGTCGCGGCAAGCCCGGCGGGCGCACGCGCGAGCTCGCCGTGGTCGGCGTCGGCGTGGTCCCGACCTTCAACGGCGAGGAGCTCGGACTCAACGCGCTCGTGACCTCCGAGGGTCTGGAGGCGAACGCGACGGCGGCGGCGTTCAGCGGCGCGGCGGTGGAGGTGGCGCCCGGCGAGGACGTCGGGGAGCTCACCGAGCTGCTGGCGTCCCAGTTCGAGGCCGATGCGCAGGCGGTCCCGGTCGCGGTCCAGAACCTCGAGCAGCTCGGGCGGCCTGCCGGCGGGCGTCGCCGCGATCGTCGGCTCGATCGCCGTGCTGGCGCTGGCCAACGCGCTGATCGTGGCCGTGCGGCGGCGTCGACGCGATCTGGCGGTGCTGCGGTCGATGGGCTTCACGCGCCGACAGACCGCCATCTCCGTGGTGGTCATGTCCTTCGCCATCGTCAGCATCGGTGTGCTGGTCGGACTGCCCGTCGGCCTGGCGCTCGGAGCCACGCTGTGGCGGCTGACTGCGGAGGGCGCCTTCGTGCTCTCGGACGCCCACTACCGGTGGGCGCTGCTGCTGGTGCCGGTGGTGGGCGCCATGCTCATCGCCCTCGTCGCGGCGACGATCCCTGCTCGGCGGGCCGCCGCCCAGAGCGCCGCAGAGGGCCTGCGGGTGGAGTAGCGCTCAGGCCGGGTGGCGCTCGTCCCACAGCCGGCGGAGCAGGTCGGGGGCGAGCTCCTCCTTGTGGACGTACGCGGCGAAGCCCGAGCTCTCGGCCTCCGGTGGGAGATCGCTGCGCTGGTAGGTGGAGCAGAGGAAGACCGTGGTCTCGGGCACCTCCGCGATGATCTGGCGGGTGGCCTCGATGCCGTTCATGGTCGGCATGTTGATGTCCATGAGCACGAGGGCCGGCCGCAGCTCGCGCACGCGCTCCACGGCTTCACCGCCGTCCGCGGCCTCGCCCACCAGCTCGAAGCCCTCGGCCCGACGGAGCACCGCCCGCGCCGCGAGGCGGAACGGCGCCTGATCGTCCACGATCAGCACGGACACGACGTCGGCATCAACAACCATCTCGTGTTCATGATCGTCGGGCATGGCTCGCTCTCCCAGGGTGGGGGCAGGTGTGCACGAGGTGTGGCTACCCTCCCCCACCCCCGTCGGCGAGGTACAGCAGCACGGCCTTGACCCGTCGGTTGACGTCGACCTCCTCCGACAGGCCGAGCTTCGAGAAGATCGAGTTGGTGTGCTTCTCGACCGCTCGAGTGGACAGGACGAGGGCCGCGGCGATGGCCGCGTTGCTCTTGCCCTGTGCCATCTCGCCGAGGATCTCCCGCTCCCGCGGGGTCAGGCGCTCGAGCTCGCTCGGTTGGGGCCGCTTGGTGGACACGAGCGCCTCCACCACCTTCGGATCGATCACCGAGCCGCCCGCGGCCACCTCACGGATCGCGATCAACAGGTCGTCGACCTCGCTGACGCGCTCCTTCAGGAGGTAGGCGCGCCCGGCCGAGCCGCCGTCGAGCAGGGCGAGCGCGTAGGCCGGGTCGGCGTACTGGCTCAGCACGACGACGCCCACCTCGGGCCGGGTCGCCCGGAGCGAGGCGGCCATCTGGATGCCCTCGTCGGTCCCGGTCGGCGGCATGCGGATGTCCGTCACCACGACCTGAGGGTCCTCCGCCTCGATGAGCGCCTCGAGGGTGGGCCGGTCGACGGCGGTGCCGACGAGGTCGATCTCGTCGGCTCGTTCGAGCAGGCGTGCGATGCCCTCCCTGAGCAGCGTGTTGTCCTCGGCCAGGACGACTCGGATCCCCATCGCCGCAGACTACGGCGCCGGGGTCAGCGCAACGGGCCGGCGAGCGCGGCCTGGGCCGCGTTGTAGCCGCACATGCCGTGCACGCCCCCGCCCGGCGGCGTCGAGGCGGAGCACATGAACAGGCGCGGGTTCGGCGTGGCGTAGGGCGAGACCCCGGCCCGGGGCCGCAGCACGAGCTGGAGCCCGCCGTGCGAGCCCCCGGCGATGTCACCGCCGATGTTGTTCGGGTTGTAGGTCTCGAACCAGCTGCTGTCCGCGATGTGGCGAGCGAGGACGACGTCGCGGAAGCCCGGCGCGAACCGCTCGATCTGCCCCTCGATGGCCTCCGTCATGTCCAACGTCGAGCGAGCCGGCACGTGGCAGTACGTCCAGAGCGTGTGCTGACCGGCGGGGGCGCGGGTGGGATCGAAGAGGCTGGGCTGGGCCGCCAGCACGAACGGGCGCTCCGGGTGGCGGCCGGCGGCCACGTCGGACTCGGCGGCCGCGATCTCCCGGAGCGTGCCACCGAGGTGGAGGCACCCCGCCCGGCGGGCGTCCGGGTTGGTCCAGGGCACGGGTGCGGACAGCGCGTAGTCGACCTTGAAGACGCCAGGCCCGTACTTGAAGCCACCCAACCGGTTCCGGTACCCGTCCGGCAGGGCATCACCGCAGATGCGGAGGAGCTGCCGGGGGGTGACGTCGAAGAGGACCACCCGAGAGTCCGGGATGTCGTCCAGGGAGTGGACGGTGCGCCCCGTCTCGATGGTGCCGCCGAGCTCGGTGAGACGAGCACCCATGGCGTCGGCGATGGTCTGCGACCCGCCCCGGGCGCTGGGCCAGCCGGCGGCGTGCGCCGAGGTCAGGAGCATCAGGCCCATGCTCGTGGTGAACGGGCGGGACAGCGGGAGGAACGCATGGGCCGCCGCGCCGGCGAAGAGCCCGCGCGCCTCGTCGGTGGAGAAGGCCCGACCGGCGACGGTGGCCGGGAGGATCCCCCGGGCCCCGAACGCGGCCAGTCGTGAGCGGATGGCGGGGCACCCGCAGCAACGGGGCGAGCACCGCGGGTGCGAGATCGTCCCAGCGACGGGCGGACCAGCCGACGTGCCGCGCCCAGGCCCGGCCGTCCTCGCCCAGGCCCTGCACCGTGTCGTCGACCGACCGGTGGAGCACGCCGGCGCGGCCATCGTCGAGCGGGTGCACGAGGGGGATGTCCGGATGGACCAGCTCGAGGCCGTGTCGCCCGAGGTCGGCCTCTTGGAAGAACGGCGACACCGCGGTCAGGGGGTGGACCGCCGAGCACACGTCGTGGACGAAGCCCGGCAGGGTGAGCGCCGCGCTGCGGGTCCCGCCGCCGATGGTGTCGGCGCCTTCGAGGACGAGCACGGAACGGCCCGCCGCCGCGCACGTGATGGCGGCGGCCAGCCCGTTCGGACCGGAGCCCACCACGACGACATCGACCACGTC
This sequence comes from uncultured Microthrixaceae bacterium, assembly GCA_963721695.1. Taxonomy (GTDB): domain Bacteria; phylum Actinomycetota; class Acidimicrobiia; order Acidimicrobiales; family VFJN01; genus VFJN01. The sequence continues at coordinate 19,864 of CAVRKU010000016.1, read as the reverse complement.
CTCACCCTACGGTGTGCCCATGGGAGTGACGATCGACGAGATCCTGGTGGGCGACCCGCGGGAGGCGTGGGAGGCCGCCGGCTTCACCGTCGACGACGACGGCTGCTGCCGCGTCGGCACGGTCCGCGTTCGGCTCGTCGGTCGCGATGGCGGCAAGCGGATCCTGGGCTGGTCGTTGCGCGGCACGCCCACCGCCCCGCTCGCCGACGGGCTGCTCGACGGCCTGCCCACCACCGAGTCCGACGCCACGCCCGCGGCTCCGGCCGTGCACGCCAACGGGGCCACCTACATCGACCACGTCGTGCTGCTCACGCCGGATCTGTCCCGCACCACCGCCGCGCTCGGTCGGATCGGGCTCGAGCCCCGCGGCGAGCGGGAGTCGGACACCTACGGCGCGCCGATGAAGCAGGTGTTCTTCCGCCTCGGCGAGGTCATCCTCGAGCTGATCGGCCAGCCAGGCTCGACCGGCGAGGGGGCACCGGGGTTCTTCGGGCTGGCGATCACGGTCGACGACCTCGACGGGCTGGCCGTGCAGCTCGGCGAGCGCCTCGGGACGATCAAGGATGCGGTCCAAGAGGGGCGCCGGATCGCCACCCTGCGCCATCGCGACCTGGGGATGTCGGTCGCCACGGCGTTCATGTCACCCGAGCCGGGCTAGCTCGCTCGGGGACGGGTCGTTCAGAGCGGGAGCCGGTCGGCGGCGCGCAGCACCCGGCTGGTGCTGGCGCTGAGCACGGAGCCGCAGCGGCGGCACGTGATGGCGAGGACGTCGCCACGGGGGGTGGGGAAGGCACGGAGCGACCGCTCGGCACGGAGCTCGCGGCGGCCGCAGATGGGGCAGTCGGAGAGGGTCATGGCTCGATTGTGCGCCGCGCGGATCAGTAGCAAAAGCGGTTCTCCCTGGACCAGTTGATCAGGTCTGCTGATAGTCTGGGCCCATGGACATCGAGGTCAGACACCTCCAGGCGCTCGTCGCGGTCGCCGAGGCCGGCACCTTCGGCCGGGCCGCCGAAGCGCTCGGCTACACGCAATCGGCGGTGAGCCAGCAGATCGCCTCGCTCGAGCGCACCGCGGGCACCGCGGTGTTCGATCGACCCGGCGGTCCGAAGCCCGTGCGCCTCACGGCCGCGGGTGAGGTGCTCCTCGAGCACGCCCGGACGGTGCTCGCGACGTTGCGCATGGCGGAGGCGGACATCGACGCCATCACCACCGGGAACCGCGGGCGGCTGCGGGTCGGTCTCATGCAGAGCGTGGGCACCCAGATCCTCCCCAGCCTGCTCACGCGCTTCGCGGTCGAACGACCGGAGGTGCACATCGTGCTCCACGAGGCCCACGATGCCGACGAGCTGCTGGCGATGTTGGAGCGCCAGGACCTCGACATCGCGTTCTCCGCCCAGCTGGCGCCGGAGGGCCCGTTCATCACGCGCCCCGTGCTCGACGATCCGTTCGTGCTGCTCGCGCCGAACACCCCCGAGTGGCGCGACCGGCGACGCATCTCCGTCGAGGAGATCGCCACCCATCCGCTGGTCGGCAACCGCAACCCGTCGTGCTGCGGACAGGCGCTGCTCGCGTTCGGGGACATCGAACCCACCTTCGTGTTCGAGTCCGATGACAACTCCACCATCCAGGGCTGCGTCGCGGCCGGGCTCGGGGTGTCGCTGGCTCCCGATGCTCACCATCGACCTCGACGATCCCACCACCGTGATCGTCGAGCTCGATCCTCCCGTTCCCCCGCGGACGATCACGGTGTCCTGGCACGCCGATCGCCGCCCGTCGGCACTCATCGACGCGTTCGTGGAGGCCACCCTCGACATCTGCGCCGGGGTGGCCGAGGGCCTGGCGGCCGAGCGCGCAGCCTGACCGCGCACGGGTAGCGTCAGTCACCCATGCTGGATCACGTCTTCACCGATGCGATCGGTGCGCTCCGCGACACCTTCGAGAAGGCGCTGCTCGAGCGGCAGGCCTTCGAGGAGCGCTTCCAGGTGGACGTGCTGCTCGGCGACACGACCTGGGAGACGTCCTACGGCCTCCCCGGCGAGGGCCTCCCCCCTCGGGTGCAGGCCGACATCACCTTCGACTGGCCCACGTGGGCGCAGACCGCCTACCGGTCCTGGTACATCGGCGAGCCCACCGAGGAGGCGCCGCGCATCGAGATCGAGATCGTGATGCGGATCCAGCGGCTCGCCTCCATGCCGGACGTGAAGCCGGTGCTCGCGGTGCTCCCGGAGCACAGCCCACCGATCGGAGCGGAGCGCCTCGAGCGATCGGCCCCGAGCGTGGAGATCGCGTTCAACAACGAGCTGGAGGCCGAGGACTGGGCGCTCGAGGTCAGCTACGAGGGCAGCTACGAGCTCGACGAGGCCACGCTGGCCGACGGGTCGATCCTCGACGATCACTTCTCCGCCATGGGGGGTTGGATCGCGTCGACGCTCGTGCGCCTCGGCGACCTGAAGCTCGACTTCCTGCCGGCCGACGAAGAGGGATGAACACCTGTGAGTGACGTCGTGCTCGTGTCCGTCGACGGTCCGGTCGCCGTGGTGACGCTGAACCGCCCCGATGCCCGGAACGCGCTGAACCGCGAGCTGCGCAAGGAGCTGCCCACCGTCCTTCGCGGACTCGACGAGCGCGACGACATCGCGGCCATCGTCCTCACGGGGGCCGACCCCGCGTTCTGCGCCGGACTCGACCTCAAGGAGCTGGCCGCCGGCGGCAACGCCCTGCAGGAGACGGGCGCAGCCGGAACAGGAGCAGCAGCGCAGTCGGAGGCAGGAGCAGCCGAGCCGAAGGCGAAGGCGGAGAAGCGACGCCCGGAGACGCCAGCAGAACGAGGCCCGTTCCCGGATCTGGACACGCCGGTGATCGGTGCGATCAACGGCGTCGCCATCACGGGCGGCTTCGAGCTGGCGCTGGCATGCGACTACCTCGTGGCGTCCGAGCGAGCCCGGTTCGCCGACACCCACGCGCGGGTCGGGATCATGCCCGGGTGGGGCCTCACCGTCCTGCTGCCAGAGGCGATCGGGGTCCGGCGGGCCAAGGAGATGTCGACCACCGGCAACTTCGTGGACGCCGAGACCGCGCTCACGTGGGGCCTCGTGAACCACGTCGTGGCCCACGAGGAGCTCCTGCCGTTCTGCCGTCAGCTGGGCCACGACATCGCGTCCATCGATCCGAAGCCCGTCCGTCGGATGCTCCAGACCTACGACGAGGGAGCGCTGCGAGACGGCGCCGGGGCGTGGGCGCTGGAGGACGAAGTCGCCGGCGAATGGCAGGCCGGTGGGATCGATCCGGCCGCCATCGAGGCCAGCCGGCAGGCCGTGGTCGCCCGCGGTCGCACCCAGCTCTGAGGGTCCGCGTCCGCGCGCACGCGACCACCTAGCGTGGTGCTATCGTTCGAATCGGCGAGCGATCACGAACCCAACAAGCGAGGCGAACGCTTTGGGAACCGTCATCGAGCTGTGTCGGCGATGTGGCTTCGACATCCCCGTGGGCGCGGACCACTGCCCGGGCTGCGGGCCCGAGCGCGTCGAGGCCCAGAGCCTCGCCGCCCGCCAGCTCGCGGGGCTCGCCCTGCCGACGCGGTCGCTGCGGTCGCTGCCGAACACGCCGCCGCAGCACGTCGCCGAACCTCCGCCGGTGACCCCCGCGGTCGGCGCCCGCACGGTCTTCGCGTACACCTGGCTGCTCACCGTCGTCGCGGTGCTGGGCGGGCTGCTCGCCTGGGTGTCACGCCTCGATCGGTACGTCAGCGCGCTGCCGCAGGGCACCGCGGCGTGGTTCGAGGAGATCGCGGTCATGGCGACGGTCGGCTCGATCATCGGTCTCGTCCTGGGGTTCGTCGCGATGGGCTGGTGGTGCGTCCGACGGGTCGGCATCGCCATCCTGCGCCACCGCCGCAACCGCTTGTTGGCCTGAACCTCCGTTCAGAGCCACTTGCCCGGCAGCGCGACCGGGGGCACGTCGAGCATGGCCATCACGTCGGCCGCGGTCCGTGCGATGGAGTAGCTGTCTCGGCTCTCGGGTCGGGCGAACCGCTCTCGGTACAGGTGCTCGAACAGGTCGAGCAGCGGCTGCCAGAACCCGTCGACGTCGGCGAGGACGATCGGCTTGTCGTGGAAGCCGAGCAGGCGACCGGTGAGCTGCTCGAGCAGCTCCTCGAGGGTGCCGAAGCCACCCGGCAGCGCCACGAACGCGTCCGCCCGGCGAGCCAGCTCGGCCTTGCGCGTCAGCATGTCGGCGGTGACCACGAGCTCGTCGGCGGCGTGGTCGGCGATCTCCACGGCCAGCAGGGTCTCCGGGATGACGCCGATCGTGCGGCCGCCGCCGGCCCGAGCGGCCCGGGCCACCTCCCCCATCAACCCCACCGTCGCCCCGCCCCACACGAGCACGTCGCCCCTGGCCGCCAAGGCCGCGCCGAGCTCCCGGGCGACCGTCACGTGGGCCCGATCGACGGCGGCCGAGGACGAGCAGTACACGCACACGTGACGAGCGCGGCTCGGCCATCGGGCGAACCTACGCGCCGCGGTAGCGTCCATCGGATGCGACCGGCGCCCACCCTCGACGAGCTGCGCCGGGCGCCGAAGGTGCTCCTGCACGATCACCTCGACGGCGGCCTGCGCCCGGCGACGGTGATCGAGCTGGCCCGCGAGACGGGCTACGACGGCCTCCCCACGACCGATGTCAGCCGAGCTGGCCCGCTGGTTCACCGAAGGCGCCGCCCGCCAGGACCTCGTGCTCTACCTCGAGACCTTCGACCACACCGTCGGTGTGATGCAGACCAAGGACGCCCTCACGCGCGTGGCGCAGGAGTGCGCCGAGGACCTCGCCGCCGACGGGGTCGTCTACGCCGAGGTGCGGTTCGCTCCGGAGCAGCACCTGCGCGAGGGCCTCACGCTCGACGAGGTGGTGGAGGCGGTCGTGGAGGGGTTCCGGCTGGGCACCGCCGGCACGGCCCTGACGCTGGGCACCATCGTCACCGCCATGCGCCATGCCGCCCACTCGACGGAGATCGCGGAGCTCGCGGTGCGGCACCGCGACGCGGGGGTCGTCGGCTTCGACATCGCGGGCAGCGAGGCCGGGCAACCCGCCGACGCGCCACCTCGACGCCTTCCAGCTCGTGGCGGCGGAGAACTTCCACATCACCATCCACGCCGGCGAGGCCTTCGGGCTCCCCTCGATCTGGGAGGCCGTGCAGCTGTGCGGCGCCGAGCGGCTCGGGCACGGCGTGCGGATCGTCGACGACATCGAGGTCGCCCCCGACGGACGCGCCACGCTCGGACACCTGGCCAGCTTCGTGCGCGACCGGCGCGTGCCGCTGGAGATGTGCCCGACGTCGAACGTGAACACCGGGGTGTGCGAGTCGATCGCGGAGCACCCCATCGGCCTGCTGGCGCGGCTTCGCTTCCGGGTCACCGTCAACACCGACAACCGCCTCATGAGCGGGGTGTCGCTGACGTCCGAGATGGCCGCCCTGGTCGACGCCTTCGGGTACGGCTGGGACGAGGTCGAGTGGTTCACGCTCAACGCGATGAAGAGCTCCTTCTGGCCCTTCGACCAGCGCCTCCGCATCATCAACCAGCAGATCAAGCCCGCCTACGCCCAGCTCCGCGCCGGCGGCATCTAGCAGCTTCTGTGTGCGCTCAGCACCGGATAGCGGTGGCTCAGCGCACACAGAAGGCGTCAGGGGAGGCCGTCGAGGATGGCTCGACTGGCGCTGCAGCCGAGCCTGGTGGCGCCGGCGTCGACCATGGCGAGCGCCGTGGCGGCATCGCGGATGCCGCCGCTGGCCTTGATGCCGAGGCGGCCCCCGACGGTGGCGGCCATGAGCGCGACCGCGGCCACCGACGCGCCCCCGGCGGGGTGGAAGCCGGTGGACGTCTTCACGTAGTCGGCGCCGGCTCGTTCCGCGACGCGGCACGCCTCGGTGATCTCCTCGTCGGAGAGGGCGGCCGTCTCGAGGATCGCCTTGAGCAGCACGTGGTCCGGCGTCGACGCGCGCACGGCCGCGATGTCGTCGCCCACGGCCAACCACTCGCCGGCCTTCACCAGGCCCAGGTTCACGACCATGTCGAGCTCGGTGGCCCCGGCGTCGACCGCGACCTCAGCCTCGTGCGCCTTGACCGCCGGTTGGTGCGCGCCGCTGGGGAACCCGATCACCGTCGCGATGTCGATCCCGACCCCGAGCCCCGCGGTGATCGGCAGGTGCGACGGGGACACGCACACCGCGGCCACACCGAGGTCGGTGGCCTCCTCGCAGAGCGCGATCACCTCCGCGGTCGTGGCCTCCGGCTTGAGGAGGGTGTGGTCGATCATGGCGGCGAGGGTGCCCCGGTCCATCGGCTGCCATCATGCCCCCATGCAGGTCACCGTGGTCGACCATCCCCTCGCCGCCCAGCTCCTCACCCGCCTCCGCGAGACCGGCACCGACCGGGCCGGGTTCCGGCGGGCCATGGACGACCTGTCCGGCATCCTCGTCTACGAGGCGTCACGCGACATCGAGGTCGAGTCGATCGACATCGACACGCCGATGGGCCCGACCACGGGCATGCGGGTGAGTCGACCCCCGCTGGTGGTGCCCGTGCTGCGGGCCGGGCTCGGCATGCTCGGCGGGGTCCTGCGCCACCTCCCGGAGACGGACACCGGCTTCATCGGCGTGGCCCGCAACGAGGAGACGTTCGTGCCCGAGCCCTACATGAACTCGGTGCCCGACGAGCTGCACGGCCGCCCGGTCCTCGTGCTCGATCCGATGCTCGCCACCGGCGGCTCGCTCGACCACACCTGCCGGATCCTCGCGGACCACGGCGCCGGCGCGCTCACGTGCGTCTGCGTGATCGCCGCTCCCGAGGGCGTCGCCCGCCTCGAGGCCTCCGGCCTCATCAGCCACGTGGTCACGGCCTCGATCGACGAGCGCCTCAACGACCACGCCTACATCATCCCGGGCCTCGGCGACGCCGGCGACCGCCTCTTCGGCACCGCCTAGGCGCCGCGCGGGTGGCTACAGGCCGTGGGTGGTGAGGAGGTCGGTGGCCGCCGCCAGGATCTCGTCGACGATCGCGGCGGCCGCGCTCCGGGCGGCCGGGACGTCGTCGTCCACGGGGACCACGGCCTCGGCGTAGATCTTGAGCTTGGGCTCCGTACCGCTGGGGCGGACGACCAGCCGGGCGCCATCCAGCGTCCAGATGAGGACGTCGCTCGGCGGTAGGCGGGTGCCGGTCGCGAGGTCCTCCACCTCGATGACCGCTCGCCCGGCCACCTCGGCGGGCGGCGTCGCGCGCACGGATGCCATGGCGGCCGTCACGCGGTCCAGCCAGTCGCTGCCCGTGAGTCGGATCGACTGCTGCCGGGTGACGTGGGCGCCGTGGGTGCGGAACACCTCGTGCAGCCGATCGAGGAGCGTGCGACCCCTCGGCCTTGAGCCGAGCGGCCAGCTCGGCGGCCACCAGCGCGGCGGTGACCCCGTCCTTGTCGCGCACCAGCGTTCCCACGCAGTAGCCGAGGGCCTCCTCGTAGCCGAACAGGAACCGCTGACCCGGGAGCGGGGTGCGGACCACCCACTTGAAGCCGGTCAGCCCCTCGCCGTAGGCCAGCCCCGCCGCGGCGGCCAGCTTCGACAGCAGCCGCGAGGACACGACGGTGGTGGCGAGCACCTCGTCCGAGGTGTGCGCGCCCTGGCGGACGAGGTGGTCGGCCAGCAGCGTGCCGAGCTCGTCGCCGGTGAGGGCACGCCAACCTCCGTCGGCGGACGGATCGGGGACGGCGACCGCGAGCCGGTCCGCATCGGGGTCGTTGGCCAGCACCAGGTCGGCGCCGACCTCCGCCGCAAGGGCCAGCGACAGGTCGAGCGCACCGGGCTCCTCGGGGTTCGGGAAGGCCACGGTCGGGAAGTCGGGGTCGGGCTCGACCTGGGCCGCGACCTCGTGGGGTGCGGGGAACCCGGCCGCCGCGAAGCCGCGGCGCACGGTCTCCGCACCGACGCCGTGCATCGCCGTGTACACGGTGATGAGGTCGCGCGGGCCGGGCGGCACGAGCGCGACCGCACCCGCCACGTAGGCGTCGAGCACGGCCTCGTCGAGCACGATCACGCCGTCGTCGCTCAGCGGGATGTCGGCCAGCGCGCCCACCGCGTCGATGCAGGCGGAGATCTCCTCGTCGACCGGCCCGACGATCTGGGCGCCATCGCCGAGGTACAGCTTGTAGCCGTTGTCCTGCGGCGGGTTGTGGCTGGCCGTGATCATGATCCCGGCGATCGCTCCCTCGTGCAGGGTGGCGAACGCGGTGACGGGGGTCGGAAGGGGGCGCGGCAGCACGCGCACCGGGAACCCGGCCCCGGCGAGCACGGCGGCCGTGTCGTTCGCGAACTCGGCGCTGCCGTGGCGGGCGTCGCGGCCCACCACCACCGGTCCGACCAGGCCTTGCCGGGCCAGCCAGGCCGCCACGCCCGCGGTCGCCCGACGGACGAGGGCGCGGTTCATCCGGTTGGGTCCGGCGCCCAGCGCGCCCCGGAGGCCGGCGGTGCCGAACTGCAGCCGGTGATCGAACCGCTCCCGCAGGCCCGTCGAGGTCGTCGGTCGCGAGCAGTGCGTCGACCTCCGCCCGCGTCTGCGGATCGGGGTCCTCGTCGCGCCAGTCCCGGGCCCGGGCGCGAAGGTCGTCGTCGAGGGCGGCCGGCGTCGTCACAGGCGGCCGACCACCTCCGCCAGCAGGTCGCCCATCGCCTCGGCGGCGGCCCGTCCAGCTTCGAGCACGTCGGCGTGATCGAGGTGATCGTCACCGAGCCCGGCGGCGAGGTTGGTCACGAGGGACAGCCCGAGCACCTCGGCCCCGACGTGGCGCGCCGCGATCGCCTCGTGCACGGTGCTCATCCCCACCAGGTCGGCGCCGAGCGTCTGGAGCATGCGGATCTCCGCCGGGGTCTCGTACTGCGGTCCGCCGAGCCCGGCGTAGACGCCCTCCTCCAGCGTGGGGTCGACCTCACGCGCGAGGTCGCGGAGGCGGCGGGAGTAGGCCTCGGTGAGGTCCACGAAGCGCGGCAGGCCGAGCTCGTCGGGCGCCGCCGGACCGGTGAGCGGTGAGCGCGCGGTGAGGTTGAGGTGGTCGCTGATCAGCACGGGCTGACCGACGCGCATCCCGGGCCGGAGGCCGCCCGCGGCGTTCGTGAGCACCACGGTGGCGCATCCGGCGCGCACGGCGCTGCGCACCGCGTGCACCACGGTGCTGAGCTCGTGGCCCTCGTAGGCGTGCACCCGCCCGAGGAGGGCGAGGATGCGCCGACCGCCGGGCGCCTCCACCGAGCGCAGCACGCCCGCGTGGCCGGCCACGCCGACGGCGGGGAACCCGGGCAGCTCGGCGATCGGCACCTCGACGGTGGTCGTGCCGAACCGCTCGGCGGCGGGCGTCCACCCGGAGCCGAGGACCACGAGCACGTCGTGTCGGGCCACGCCGGTGCGCTCGGCGATCGCCGCCGCCGCATCGGCGACGAGCAACCAGGGATCGGCGGCGGTCACCGGGACAGGCTGGATGCTCCGGTCCCGGTCGTCAACCTGACCGGCGACGGCCTGCCATGCTGCTGCGATGGCGGAGGCGTTCCTGTGGGGCCTGGCAGCGGCGTCCACGCTGCTGCTCGGCGCCTTGATCGCCGAGGCCCGCCCGCCGAGCACGCGGACGCTCGGCCTCGTGATGGGCTTCGGCTCGGGCGTGCTCCTCAGCGCGGTGGCCTACGAGCTCGTCGAGGAGGCCCTCGACACCGCCGGAGACCTGCGGAGCGTGGTGTTGGGGCTCTTCGCGGGCACGGCGGTGTTCACGATCGGCGACCTGGCCGTCTCCCGGCTCGGCTACCGCGACCGGAAGGACATCCACGGCGCGCCGACGGAGGCGTCGCCGCTCACGATCGTGCTGGGCTCGCTCCTCGACGGGATCCCGGAGTCGGCCGTGCTCGGGCTCACGCTGCTGCAGACCGAGAGCGTCAGCGTCGCCATGCTCGCCGCCGTCCTGATCTCCAACCTGCCCGAGGGCATGGCGGCGACCGCGGGCCTCCGGGCGAGCGGTTGGACCCTGTCCGCCGTCGTCACCCTGTGGAGCGGGATCGCCCTCGCCAGCGCGCTCGCCGCCGGCCTCGGGTATGCCGCGCTCGACGGCGCGTCGACGGACCTGCTCGCCTTCATCCTCGCCTTCGCCGGCGGCGCCGTGCTCACGATGCTCGCCACGTCGATGATGCCGGAGGCCTATGAGCACGCCGGGCGATCCGTGGGTGTGCTCACCGTGCTCGGCTTCACGCTCGCGTTCGTGATCGCCTCGCTGGAGGGCTGACCGCCGGGGGACCTAGAGGTCGAGCGCCGTCGCGGTCTGGGCCAGCGAGAGACCCGGGCGGGGCCCGGTGTGCCCGAGCACGGCCGACGCCGCCACGGAGCCCAGCCGACCGCACGCCTCGAGCGAACGACCGTTGGTGAGCCCGTAGAGGAACCCGGCGGCGTACAGGTCACCGGCACCGGTCGTGTCGACGACCTTGGGCACCGGGTGGGCGGCGATCTCCGTCACCTCGCCGTGGTGCACCACCAGCGAGCCGCGCGGCCCGCAGGTGATGGCGCCGATCTCGACGTCGGCCTGCACGTGGCGGATCACCTCGTCGAGCGTGGACACGTCGTACAGCGCCATCGCCTCGCCCTCGTTGGCGAACAGCACGTCGACCTGGTCGGTGACGAGCGACCGCCAGGCCTCCTGGTGGCGCTCGACGCAGAACGTGTCCGACAGGGTGAGGCTGACCCGCCGCCCGGCCTCGTGGGCGACCCGACTGGCCTTCCAGTACGCCTCCTGCGACTCGGGGCGGTCGAAGAGGTACCCCTCCAGGTAGGTGATCTGGGCCGCCGCGATGAGGTCGCCGTCGACGTCCTCCGGGCCGAGGAACTCCGACGAGCCCAGGTAGGTGCTCATCGTGCGCTGGGCGTCGGGGGTCACGACGATGAGGCAGCGTCCCGTGGGCGGACCATCCGTGGCGGCGGGGCACCGGAAGGTGACGCCGGCGGCCCGGAGGTCGTGCGCGAACACGGCGCCGAGCTGATCGTCGCGGACGCGGCCGATGTACGCGGCCCGTCCTCCGAAGCTCGCCACCCCGGCGAGCGTGTTGGCCGCGGAGCCGCCGGACGCCTCGATCCCTTGGCCCATGGCGGCGTAGAGGGACTCGGCGCGGGTGGTGTCGATGAGGGTCATGGCGCCCCGCTCGAGGCCCTGGGCCTCGACGAAGGCGTCGTCCTCGTGGGTGAGCACGTCGACCAGGGCGTTGCCGATCCCCACGACGTCGAACTCGCTTGCTCTCGGCGCGGCCTCAGTCACGACGTCCGAGGGTACAGGGCCCACGCCGGTCGGCCGACCCCGGTGGCGGCCGCCCCCGATGAGGGGGGCGACCGCCGTGTCGGGGGTGCCGATCCGCCCCCGTTCCGTCTCGTCAGACGATCACCGTTCGATCACGAGTGGATCGATGAGGGTGATCGCCCCCTCGACCGGCGTCGCCGGTCCAGGGCCCGCTTGGACGACGGGACGGTCAGGCTCGGGGTCTGACACCGCTGCGACCTCAACCTCGGGGGAGGCCACGACGACCGGCACAGCGGCCGTCGCAGCAGGGATGGGAGCAGCCTGAACCCCGGCGTTCTCGTCGACGGACGACACCGCAACGCCGTTCGCAGCTGTCGCTGCGAGGACGCTGGGGGTGCCGATGCCGGCGGACGCGATGAGGCTCATGGCTCCGATCCCCGTTCCCAGGAAGATGAGGCCACCACGTACGACGTGGTGGATGCGCATGTTGGGTAGCTCCCGTCCAGCTCGGGGCCCACCGGAGGTGGACCACTCCTTGAACGGGCCGGTCGCGCCACTGGCTCCCTGTGTGGTCTAGGCGCCCGCTTGTCTCCGTGCCCAGGCACCCTCGCCCAGGTCGGTGGGGTCCACACAGATCGACACCTCCCGTGTCGACCGGTGACCCGGCCGACGGATGGTGATCGGCATGGCCCCAGCCGGCACTTGAGCCCCAACCCGCGATTCCACGAGCGGTCGAGGGGCCCCGATAGCCTCCCTCCGTGGCCAACCCCCATCGCCTTCCGCGAACGGTGCTCCCGCGCCGCTACGACCTCTCGCTCACGCCTGATCTCACCGACGCCACGTTCTCCGGCGAGGTCCACGTCGACGTGGAGGTGGCCGAGCCCACCGCCGAGGTGGTGCTGAACGCGATCGACCTCGAGATCGATGAGGCGTGGATCACCGTGGGCACCACGCGCCACGACGCCAGCGTCTCCCTCGACGAGGCCAGCGAGCGGGCGACCCTCACCGTCCCGACGCCGCTGCCGCCGGGCGATGCGGTGGTCTCGCTTCGGTTCCGGGGCCAGCTGAACGACAAGCTCCGGGGGTTCTACCGGTCGACCTTCACCGACGACGACGGCAACGACCGCGTCATCGCCACCACGCAGTTCGAGGCCACCGATGCCCGCCGGGCCTTCCCCTGCTGGGACGAGCCGGACTTCAAGGCCCGCTTCGCCATCACCCTGCACCTCGAGGACGACCTGCGGGCGGTGTCCAACGCCGCCGTCACCTCGGACGAGGTGATCGATGGCCAGCGCCGCGTGCGCTTCGCGGAGACCATGACGATGTCCACCTACCTGGTGGCGTTCATCGTGGGGCCGCTCGAGGCCACCGAACCGGTCGACGTCGCCGGGACGCCGCTCCGGCTGCTGTGCCCGCCAGGCAAGCTCCACCTCACCCCCTTCGGCCTCGATGTGGCGACGTTCTCCCTCACCTACCTGGCCGACTACTTCGACATCCCCTACGCGGGGGACTCGATGGACCTGGTGGCCATCCCCGACTTCGCGTTCGGGGCGATGGAGAACCTCGGCTGCATCACCTTCCGGGAGACGCTGCTCCTCGCGGACCCTGAGCAGGCGACCCAGGGTGAGCTCCAGAACGTCGTGGACGTGATCGCCCACGAGCTCGCCCACATGTGGTTCGGGGACCTGGTCACCATGAAGTGGTGGAACGGGATCTGGCTCAACGAGGCGTTCGCCACCTTCATGGAGCTCAAGGTCACGGACGCCTACCGCCCGGCGTGGGACCGGTGGGTCAGCTTCGGGCTGGCCCGGTCGACGGCCTTCGACACCGACGCACTGCGGACGACCCGGCCCATCGAGTACCCGGTCGTGTCGCCGGCGGATGCCGAGGGGATGTTCGACGTCCTCACCTACGAGAAGGGCGCCGCCGTCGTCCGCATGCTCGAGCAGTACCTCGGCGAGGAGGAGTTCCGCGCCGGGATCCGCAAGTACATGGCCAACCACCAGTACGGCAACACCGAGACCACCGACCTGTGGGACGCCATCGAAGAGGCCACGGGCGAGCCCGTCCGCCGGATCATGGACTCGTGGATCTTCCAGGGCGGCTTCCCGATCGTCAGCGTGGAGGCCCGCGACGGGGGCACGGTCCTGCGCCTTGCACAGGAGCGGTTCCTCTACCTGCACGACGAGGCCGACGCGAGCCGGTGGGCGATCCCGCTGCAGCTCCGCTACGGCCTGCAGTCCGGAGAGATCGTGTCGACCACCGCGCTGCTCGAGGACGACGGAGATGGAGATCCAGCTGCCGGAACCAGTGGCGTGGGTCATCGCGAACGCCGACGGCCACGGCTTCTATCGCGTGCGCACCTCGGCTCCCTTGCGGGAGGCGCTCGTGGCGAACGTCCAGGGCGTCCTGTCCGATGTCGAGCGCTACGGCCTGGTGGACGACACCTGGGTGTCCGTGCTCGCCGGCACCACCACGGCGGACGAGTACCTGGCGCTGGCGGACGGGTTCTCGGCCGAGGGCGACGTCTCGGTCTGGCGGCGACTGCTCAACGGGGTCGAGCAGATCGAGCGGCTGCTCGAAGGCGAGGAGCGCACGGCGTTGCACGCCCGGGTCCGCACCCTCGTCGGCCCCGCGCTCGAACGGGTCGGCTGGGAGGATCGACCCGGTGACGGCGACCGCGACCGGGAGCTCCGGGGTGTCCTGATCGAGGCCATGGCCGCGCTCGGGGGCGACGGGGAAGCCATCGCCCGTGTGGCCGACCTCTTCCAGCGCTACTGCGCCGACCCGTCGAGCGTCGAGGCCAACGTGGCCGCTGGCGTCGTCAAGGTCACCGCCGCCCTGGCGGGGCCGGACGAGCTCGACGTCATCCTCGACCGCTTCCGCCACGGCGCGACGCCACAGGAGGAGATGCGGTTCCTCTACGCGCTCGCCGACGTCCGTGACCCGGTGCAGATGGCACGGGTGCTGGAGCTGTCGATGTCAGCCGAGGTGCGCACGCAGAACGCGCCCTTCCTCATCGCCGCCTGCATCGCCAACCGGGACAACGGCGCCCTCGCGTGGAAGCTGGTGCACGAGCGCTGGGACGAGATGAACGAGCGGTTCCCGTCGAACAGCATCGTGCGCATGATGTCGGGGATGCGCTCGGTGAGCGACCCCGCGCTGGCCGCGGACATCGAGGCCTTCACGGCCGAGCATCCGCTGCCTCAGGCCAAGCAGACCCTCCAGCAGCACCTGGAGCGCATGAGGGTCAGCGTGGGCCTGAGGGAGCGGACGTCAGGGTCGGCGGCTAGCTGCTGAGCAGCTTTGCCTTCTGCTGATCGAACTCAGCCTGCGTGATGACGCCCCGGTCCTTGAGGTCGCCGAGGCTCGCCAGCTCGCTGGCCACACCACCGCCACCAGAGCCGGCCACGCTGCGGACGTACTCGTCCATGCTGGCCTTCTGCGCCTCGGCGGTCGCGATGTCGCGTTCGGTCATCTTGTGGCCGCGTGCGATGAGGTAGACGAACACCCCGAGGTACGGCAGGAAGATCACGAAGAGCAGCCAGATGGCCTTGGAGAAGCCGCCGAGGTCGTCGCTGCGGAAGATGTCGATCACGACCTTGAACAGCAGGAACAGCCAGATCACCCACACGAAGAAGAACATCATCGTGAGGAAGGCACCGAGGATGGGGTAGTCGTAGGCAAGCACGGTCATGGTCTCCAGGAGGGTCGAGGTGAACGGGGTCTGACGCTACCGGTTGTTGTTGTTGTCTTCGCGCAGGCTCTTGAACACCAGGAGCGGGAGGAGGAACACGGCGAGGAGCGAGGCCCCCCAGACGATCACCGTGGCCAACAGCCAGGTGGTGAACCCGTCGATGGTCAGGCCGTCGGACACGAGCACCGTGACGATGAGCGAGATCAGCGTCGCCGCGAGGGCCGTGCTCCCCATGAGGGCGCTCGACTGCCTCAGCGCCTGCTTCTGGATCAACGGCAGCGCGAGCACGTAGACCAGCGTGAAGATCCCGACCGCGATGAGGAACCCATCGGCCTCGAGGTTCATGTCGTCGAGCACCCAGGCCGCGACGACGAGCCCGACCGCGTTGGAGATGAGCTGCACGAGGGTCCGCAGCAGGAGCCTCACCATTCGATCACCCTGCTCTGCACTGGTTCCCCCTTGCCTCAGCCGGATGCTGGACGCACGTCAGGCCGGAAACGTACCGCACGGTTGCTGTTGGCCATCGCCTGCTGGCCCGCCGCTCGGGTGTCGATCAGTCCGACGCGTCCAGCCGAGCCGAGATGAGGAACCCCAGCCCACCTCCGACGAAGAGGCCCACGAAGAACCCCACGACGATCGCGATCCAGAGGTCGGCGCCAAGAGCAAGGCACGCGACGGCCACGATCGCGAAGACGATCAGGGTGCCGAGCCAGAACCCTCGGCGCATGTTGTGGGCCTCAGGGACCGAGCTGCTCATGCGCCCTCCCGTCGTTCGAGTCCGGTGGTGTCTTGCTCGACATCGTCCAGAACCTAGCCAGCGCACCCACCGCGTGCGCTCGACGCGTCGCGGTGGCCCCCAGGCGACCGGGCGTACTAGGCAACCACACCATGCACCCCGCGCCCGATGAAGGAACCGACGCCACGACCTTCGTCTCCACGGGCCGCCTACCGGAGCCCGACCTGGTGCAGTCCATCCTCGAGGACGCCTTCGCCGGGGTCGCCGACGTGAGCGACGGCGAGGTGGCCGACTACATCCCGGCCCTCGCCGAGGCGTCGCCGGAGCTGTTCGGTGCCTGCATGGTGAACGTGCACGGCCTCGTGCACGCGGTCGGTGACACCCAGCAGCCGTTCTCCATCCAGAGCGTCTCGAAGCCGTTCGTGTTCGCGCTGGTCTGCGACGCGCTCGGCGCCTCGGAAGCACGCACCCACCTCGGCACGAACGCGACGGGGATGCCGTTCAACTCCGTGATGGCCGTCGAGCTGAGCGACAGCCGCACGATGAACCCGATGGTGAACGCGGGTGCCATCGCCACCACCAGCCTCGTGCCGGGCGACACGGCCGAGGAGAAGTGGGCGCACGTCCACGACGGCCTGTCGCGGTTCGCCGGGCATCGTCTGGAGCTCGACGACGCGGTGTACGAGTCGGAGCGGGCGACGAACCTCCGCAACCGCGGCATCGCGCACCTCCTCGAGAGCTACGGCCGCGTCTACTTCGACCCCGATGCCGCCACGGAGGTGTACACGCGGCAGTGCTCGCTGCGCGTGACGGCGGAGGACCTCGCCGTGATGGGAGCCACCCTCGCCGATGGCGGCGTGAACCCTCGCACCGGCGAGCGAGTCATCGCCGCCGAGCACTGCAAGCGCGTGCTCGCGGTGATGGCGACGGCCGGGCTCTACGAGCACTCGGGTGACTGGATGTACGAGGTCGGCCTCCCCGGCAAGAGCGGCGTCAGCGGCGGCATCGTCACCGTTTCGCCCGGCAAGGGCGGGCTCGGCACCTACTCCCCTCGCCTCGACGCCCAGGGGAACAGCGTCCGCGGCCAGCTGCTCACCCGCCGGCTGGCCGAGCGGCTGGGTCTGAACATCTTCACCTCGGATCCCGCGCTCCCGCTCGCCTACCCGCCGGAGTGATCACACGAGGCTGAGGACGAGGCCCATCTGCGCCAGGTGGTACGTGACCACTACCTGCCAATGTGCGCTGTGCAAGCCCATGTTTGTGCTGGTCAGCCATCCAGCGTTGTGGCCACAGTTACCGCGTCGAGCGACGGTCCTCCGCGCGGCGAGCCGCGGGGCACAACGAGCCGAGTGGGACGGTGGCGGGCGTGCGCTGCTTGTCCCTTAACGGGCAGAGTGTGACGGATCGACGCGCGTAGTCCGTCTGTCACGATTGCGCGATGGGCATGGCACCCGACGCCGACCCGACGTCTGGGGTGCGCAGGATCTCGATCCCAGTATTCCTCGGGGTGGTGATTGTCTACCTCGCGATCATCAAGGTCGGCGGGTTGCTGGTCGACTCGCAGCTCGACGATCCGAAAGACCGGTTGCTCGGCACAGACCAGGTGTTCTGGGCCTTCATCGTCCCGATCGGTGCGTCCCTCGTGTTCGTGTACGCGACGGTGTTCGTCCTCGGCTGGCAGCGACCCGTCTTCATTGAGCGCAAGCCGGTCCAGCCGTGGGTCCGTATTGTGCCCATCGTCTTCGTGGTGACGATCCTGCTCGGGATCAACTACGGCGGACTCGCTTACCACGGCCTGAAGTTCACCGTCGCCCTGCTTGTCGCCACGCAGTTCGTCGGTTGGGCGGAGGAGGGCATGTTCCGTGGCATCGGGGTCACGACGTTCCGGGTCAACGGCTTCTCGGAGGCCGGCGTCGCGTTGTGGAGCAGCGTCGTCTTCGGTGCCGTCCACATGGCCAACCTCATCGGGGGCGACGCCCGTGCGGTCGGCCAGGCCGTGGCCGTGTCCTTCGCTGGCTACTTCTTCTATCTGATCCGCCGCTGGTCGGGCTCGAACATCCTGAACTCGGTGCTCCACGGCTTGTTCGACTTCACGATCCTCTGCGGCACGGCGATCGTTCCCGAAGGTGAACCCGAGTATGTCGGCGTGAAGCTTCTGCGCTTGCTCACCTACATCGTGGTCGGCATCATCCTGTTCGCCAGGCGTCGCCGGATCGAACCCGCGCCGCATGCGATCGCCCCAGGCGACTAGCCACAGCCCCACAACTGCCGAGCTGGCCGCCACACGTCATCGCGGGCCACCTGTTCCCTGGTCGTGTCCCACATCCGCCGGAGTGTCACGTGAGCCGCGGGCATCACGGGCAGAGTGGGGCGATGTCCAAACGCCGGCAGTGGGCGGTGGTCGCCGCGGTCGTGTTCCTCCTCGTGATCGCTGGTGGGATCTGGTTGGCTCAGATCGGCAACGATCTCGACTGCACCTCGGATCGCCAGGACGCCATCGAAACGGGACTGACGCCACCGGACTGTAAGTAGTTGTCCGTGTCCCATAACTGCCGGAGTGCGACGCTGGCCGGGCATAACGGGCAGTAGGGGTCACTCGGGGGCAGAGTGTCGATGTGGATGAAGCCAGGTCCCAGGAGCGTCGGGGAGCGATCGAATGCGGGCTTGCCGCCGTACTGTTCGGGGTCACAGTGCCGCTGGCTGCCCGCGTTGCTGATGATGTGAACGCTCCGACTCTGGCGGGGTTGCTCTACGTGGGTGCCGCCCTCGCTGTGATGCCGCTTGCCTTCCCGCACGGTTCGCGCGGGTGGTGTCGTGCGCCGCGGTGGTTGGCCGTTGGTTGTGGCCGTTGTTGCGGGCGGTCTCCTGGGGCCACTGCTCTTGGCGGCGGGTTATTCGCACGCCCGGGGCGACAGCGTCGCTTCTGTTGAACGCTGAGCTCGTCGCCACCGTCCTGCTCGCCGCGATGTTTTTCGGCGAGCACATCGGGCGCAGGGTCGCCATCGGATCTGCGCTGGTAGCCATAGCGGGGGTCACGCTTGGGTGGTCCGGTGTCCCAGAGCTACGACTCGGAGCGGCGCTCATCGTCGCTGCGTGCATCTGTTGGGGGGTCGACAACTGCGTCACCGCCGACCTCGACACCATCGCTCCCCATGAGATCACTCGCGCCAAGGGAACAGCTGCGGGCACCACCAACCTGCTTCTAGGCATCGCGATCGCCGGTGCGCTACCCCCGCTCGGGATCGCGCTGGGCGTCCTGGCACTTGGAGCCGTGGGTTACGGGGCGTCGATCACGTTGTGGGTCCGCGGAGCCCATCACCTGGGCGCGGCTCGTGGGCAACTCGTCTTCTCCGCTGCGCCATTCGTCGGTGCCGTCGTTGCCTGGTCGGTGCTGGGAGAACCGGTGGAACTCACCCAGGTGATCGCCCTGGCCCTCGCCGCTCGGGGGCGTGTCGCTCGTGCTCGGATCAGGCCACGAGCACGAACACAGCCATGCGCCAATGGCGCACTCCCACGAGCATGAGCACGACGTCCACCATCAACACCACCACCCGCCGCAACAAGTCCGCCACACCCACCGACACGTCCACGAGCCGCTCGTCCACGCGCACCCACACGTCCCAGACCTGCACCACCGCCACGAACACCGGGCATAACTGCCGGTGCGCGGCGGCCCCATCGGCGCCTGGCACGTCGACTTCGACATCACAGCCCGGCCCAGTAGAGAGGAGTGGGACCCGGAGTCGGGCATCGCGGTCCCGTGCGACTTCGAGCGCGCCGGCGCCAGCTTCGAGGCGACCCACGCCTGCCGCCGTCGGCCCGGCGGCCTGCGCAAGCTCCGGGCTGGAGCGAGACCGCAGCGGCTCGTGTCGCTACTTCGTCGTGAATGTCCCGGTGGCCGGCGCCAGGTTGCCGATGCCGTCACGGCTCAGCACTTGGAAGAAGTCGCGCGACTTGCGGGCGAGGCCGTTGATCGTGACCGAGTGTCTTGTGACCAACGCACGGTCGAGAGCCGTCGCGCTGCCGTAGGTCGTCGTAGGTCCGTACTGCACCTGGCTGTCGGCGGGGACGTCGGTCGTCCAGGTGATCGTAGCCCGGCCCGGTCCCGGCCGCGGACCGCCTCCGAGATG